>NZ_JBDIMF010000001.1:0-1321484 GCF_039614825.1 Sphingomonas qilianensis
CGGCGGCTATGCCCTCGCATCCGGCCGCAAGTTGTGGCTCGTCGTGCAGGATTGCGCTGCCGACGAGTTGACCCCGGTGATGGCGCAGCTTGTCGGGCACCCGGAACGCGTCGAGGCAGTCCGATGCACGATCGAGCAACGCCAAAGCGGCAACGTGCGGTGATGGCACACCCCTCAATCCCGCCCCGCCTACCAGCCCCGCCTCGTGTTGGTTGGCAACGGTCGCGCCGGCGCCGGTGGGCTCGGCCGAATGACATACCATCCGCCACCCGCCTGCTTGCGATCATGCCTTCGTTGCCACGTGCCGCTTTGGCCCGGCTCACCGCCTGCATGATCGACCGAATGGACGAGATCGACGGCGATCCGGACCTTGAGCATCTGCGCGAGGATTGGGAAGACAGTTACGACTGCGAACAGGAGGATGCTTACGACTAGCCCCGCCTCATGGCCCGAGGCAACGCCCCGGCCCAAGCAGCACCCGCCCGTCGTTCGCAGATCGCGGTCGGCGGGTTGGTCGCGTGTCCATCGATTCCAGGACAGCCACGATCTGTCAGCGCAGTACGGATCAGACTGGTGGATCCCGATCTATCGGCAAGTCTTCCCTACCTTGATGTCGGCCGTCGCGATCGAGCAAGATGGGTGGGCCCAGCGGGCGGGTATCGATCGCTTGCTCACGCTGGCCTGCGGGCGCACCTTCACCGTGGACGAGAAGATCCGCACGCAGGATTGGCCCGACGTGCTGCTAGAGCGCTGGTCCGACGAGAAGCGCCAGCTGCCGGGCTGGGTGCAAAAGCCGCTGGCGTGCGACTTCATAGCTTATGCCTATGCGCCGGCCGCAACCTGCGTGCTGCTGCCCGTGCCGTCGCTACAACGTGCTTGGCGCCAGCATGGGCGGCAGTGGATTGGGCTCTACGGGATACGGCGAGCGGCCAATCACGGCTACACATCGGTTAGCGTGCCGGTGCCGCGGGGCGTGCTGATGCAGGCGATCGTCGAGGCGATGTTCGTTTCGTGAAAATCGAACGCCGCCATTCTTAATGGTAGATAAGCGTTGACGAATACGGAATTTCGATCCCTTCGGCGGCGCGGAGGAGGCAACAAATGAAAGCTAGCGCGGACAGAGAACCTATAGAGGCGCCTGGAAACGCCACCAGCCTAACTGGAAAACATATATCCTTTCAACGCGTCTGCCGTGATCCATCACAGCCGATGGTATTGAGTCTGTTTGGCGATATCGTAGGAGCCCCAGCGCTGTGAGTATGCAAGCCGTTATGACAAGCGTAAATTGGGGGGCGCTGGCACAGATGATGACAGCGTGCTCGGCGATTGCCGCACTATTTTTGGCGCCCCGTCTTGCCGGTCGCAATGAGCAACGAAAGCTTATGGCTGCCACTCAGCAATCATGGCTTGATGCGCTCAGAAGTGATGTTGCCGAATTGATAGCTGTATGGATGCAGGTCGTAGCAATAAGGGAAAGAATAAAGGACGTCGAAGCTCTCCGGGCCGATGAAAGAGAACGCGTCTATCGAACTGACCACCTAAATCACCGAGTGAGACTTTGTCTCGACTTGTCCGACACCGCGCAGAATGAGTTATACAAAGCGATAAGCGGCTATTTGAATGCGAAATCTTTTACGGAACTTTCCGATCGACGCCTGGCAGTCGGTACTGCCATGGAGACATTGGCGGCGACGGTTGCACAACGAGTAAAATCAGGGAAATAGCGTACACGCTATCGCAGCGCTGACACAACGGCAGCCCTACGCCCGGCAAAGAATGATTACCGTGGGTGCATGGTGGGTGCACGATCAGCGTCGTGTAATGACGCTCCGTCTAGGGTGCGGCCAAAAAAGACGGTTTTCTGGGGTTTGTGGTGGTGGACGCACTTGGGCTCGAACCAAGGACCCGCTGATTAAGAGTCAGCTGCTCTACCAACTGAGCTATGCGTCCGTGTCCGATGCGGCGTCTGGTGGTGCGTTGGAGGGCACCGCCGCGTTCGGGGAGGGCGCGAACTAGCATCGCCCCCGGAGATTGCAAACCCTTTTATGCGCTTTTTTTCACAACCGGCTGGTTTGTCGGTTTTGACGGTCGATCGACATCAGGATTCCCAGGCACAACAACACGGTGAGCTGTGCTGAACTGCCGAAGCTGATGAAGGGCAGGGGGATGCCGACGACCGGCGCCAGCCCCATTACCATCGACATGTTGATCGCGACATAGAAGAAGATCGTCGCCGACAGCCCCGCTGCGGTGAGCCGGGAGAAGCGCGTCGGCGCGTTGAGCGCAACGCTCGCACCCCAGAAGATGATGCAGAAAAAGGCAATGATCGTCAGCACACCGCCGACCAGGCCCCATTCTTCCATCATCGTCGCCAGCGCGAAATCGGTATGCCCCTCGGGCAGATAATCGAGATGGCTTTGTGAGCCGTTGAGGAAGCCCTTGCCGAAAATACCGCCCGATCCGATGGCGATCTTGGACTGACTGATATGATAGCCGGTGCCAAGCGGGTCGCTTTCCGGATCGAGAAAGATCAGGATGCGGTTGCGCTGGTAATCGTGCAGCGCGAAATTGAATGCCAGCGGTATCGCGGCGCCAAGCGCCAGCGCGCCGCCGACAAACAGTCGTAGCGGCACGCCGGCCAGGAATACCACCGTCACCCCGCCGGCGCAGATCATCAGCGCGGTGCCCAGATCGGGCTGCAGCATCACCAGTCCCGCGGGAATGCCGATCAGCAACGCCGCCGGCCAGATCGCGCCGAAGCGCCGTGTCTCGTTTGGCGGCAGCAGATCATAGAATTTTGCGCAGGCCATCACGATGAACGGTTTCATGAATTCGGACGGTTGCAGCCGGATCACGCCCAGATCGAGCCAGCGCTGGCTGCCGCCGCGCACCGCGCCGAGCAATTCGACCAGTATCAGGGCGACGACCAGCACAGCATAGACCGGCAGCGCGATGCGCGCGAGAAAGCCCTCCGGCATGCGGGACAGCGCGATCGCGCCGCACAGCAAGATGACGAAGCGGATGCCCTGGCTGAGCGCCCAGGGGCGCACGCTGCCGCCCGCCGCGGAATACAGCACGATCAGGCCGAACGCGCCGATCGCCATAACCAGAAAGATCACCCGCCAAGGCAGCTGCGCCAGCGGCGCGGGGACGAAATCGAGCCCGTTGCGCATCATTGCGGTTCCGGCGAGCCGGTGATCTGCGCGATGCCGTTGCCCGTCGCCGCGTCCCGCGCCAACGCATCGGCGGTGGCATTGGCGGCGTCGGTCGCGGCTTCCACCGCGGGGGCGGCGGTCGGCTGCGTGGCGCGCGTCTCGGTGGCCGCGGCGACGGTCGGCGGCGGTGCGCTCGCCGCCGCGCGGAAGGCCGCGGCCTGCGCGGCGGCACGCGTGGGGATGTCACCGCCCCAGGTCGGCTCGAATTCGGCCAGCGATGCCATCGCCCGGTCGCGATCGAACATATAGGTCATGATGTCGCGTCCGGTGAGCGGCGTATCCAGATTGGCGGTGATATGCCCGTTATGTTCAAGCACCACGGCCAGCGCATATTTGGGCTTATCGGCCGGGGCAAAGCAGACGAGCAACGCGTGATCGCGCATCTTGAAGGGCAATTGCGCGTTCTTGAGCACGCCGCCGGCCCGCTCCGACATGGTGATACGGCGGACCTGCGCGGTGCCGGTTTTTGCGGCCATGGTCACACCGGGGACGAGCAGCCGTGCCCGCCCGCCGGTGCCGCCCTGGTTGATCACACCGAACATCGCATCGCGCACGATGGCGAGTTGCTCGGGCGTCGCCGAAAGCGGCGGGGCCGGGGGCGGGGTACCGTTCATGATCAGGCGCGGCTTGAGTTGCCGCCCCGAGCCGATCCGCGCCGCCATCACCGCCAGCTGGAACGGATTGGCCAGCACATAACCTTGGCCGATCGAGGCGTTGAGCCCGTCGGCCACTGTCCACTTCTGCTTGTACTTCTTCAGCTTCCACGCGCTGTCCGGCACGGTGCCGTAACGCTGCGAATCGAATGGCAGTTCGAATTTCTGCCCCAGCCCGACCTCGCGCGCGATCGGCGCGATCGCATCATAGCCGACGCGGCGGATCATTTCGTAGAAATAGATGTCGCAGCTCTGCATCACCGCATTCTTCATATCGAGCGGCCCGTGCCCGCCACGCTTGTGGCAATGGAACACGCCACTGCCGACGCGCATCGCGCCCGAGCACACAATGCGGGTGGCGGGATCTACGCCGGCGTGGAGCAAGGCCAGCGCGTTCATCGGCTTGACCGTCGATCCCGGCGGATACAGCCCTTGCAGCGTCTTGTTCATCAGCGGAACGTGATCATCGTCGGAGAGCATCTTCCATTCCATATGGCTGATGCCGTCGGAAAAGCTGTTGGGGTCATAAGCCGGCATCGAGACCATCGCCAGAATATCGCCATTGTCGCAATCGATCATCACCGCCGAGCCGCTGTTGGTGCCCAGCCGCCGCGCGGCATATTCCTGCAAGCCCGCATCGATGGTCAGCCGCACGGTCTTGCCCGGCGCGTCGATCTTGGTTTCAAGCTCCCGTACCAGCTTGCCGCGGGCGGTGACTTCGACGCGCTTGGCGCCGGCATCGCCCCGCAGCGTGCGCTCCAGCGTCTTTTCGAGCCCGTCCTTGCCAAGCTTGAAGCCGGGCGTGACATAGAGCGGATCGCGGGTTTTCTGATATTGCACCGCCGTGGCCGCGCCGACATAGCCGGTCAGATGCGCTACCGCCGCGCCGGCGGGATAATTGCGCGCAAAGCCGCGGGTGGGGGCAACGCCCGGCAATTCCGGCAGTCGCACGCTGACCGCGGCGAACCGCTCCCAATCCAGATTTTCCATCACCTGCACCGGCTGTAGCCCACGCGCATGTTTGAGATCGGTGCGGATCCGCTCGAGCTCCTCGGGCGGCAGGCTGAGAATCCGGCCCAGTTCGGCCAGCACCTGCTCGGCATCGACCAGCCGGTCAGGGATCAGATCGACGCGGAAATCGGTGCGGTTGTTGGCGATCGGTGCACCGTTGCGGTCGACAATCCAGCCACGCCGTGGAGGCACCAGCGTCATGTTGACGCGGTTGCTTTCGGATAGCACGCGATAGCGTTCGTTTTCGGCCACCGAAAGCCACGTCATGCGGCCGGCGAGCAACAGCCCGACCGCCGCCTGGCCACCGCCAAGCATCAGCGCGCGGCGGGTGAAACTGTAAGTTTGGGATTGTTCGGTGGCGATCCGCATGGGACGATCTATGCGTCCCCGCGCTTGCCATCAAGCCATGTGCAGATTCGCGCAATCAGCGGAAACAGCATGATCGTCATGGCCAGCTGCAGCATCAGCGCGGTATCGACATGCGCGGCAAGCGGCGTGGCCACCGCTCGGCCGGCGAGCAGGCAAAAGGCGATGGCACCACCGGCGATCAGCCAATCCTGCCAGAAATCGCGATACACCATGCGCTGATCAATCAGATCGATCATGAAAAGGCATAATTGCCATAGCAGCATCGCGCTGCCCAGCGGCTGGCCGCTGAGCAGATCGTCAAACAAGCCTAGCGGCAACGCCCCCCAGATCGGAAATGAATCCGAACGAAGCAGGCGCCAGCCCAGCAGCATGAGCAAACCAAACGGAGGCAACAGCGGGATCCCGGCGATGACGGGCCAGATCGTGAGCAGCGACCCCGCCAACACGCTGAAGGCAGGGAGCCAGCGGGCGACCGGGCTGAGCGGGGCGGGGTCAAACGGCCCGGCGCGGGGGCGGGGCGGGATCATTCCGGCGCGCTCGGGGCGAGGGTGGGGGCAGAGGTGGGGCTAGGGGACGGCATGGCCGTGGGCGTGGCCGTGGGCGCCGGCTTTGGTGCAGGCGGAGGGAGAAAGGCCTGCTGTACCAAGGCAAAATCGAGCGTGTTGGGCTGCGCCAGTGCGCGTGCCAGCGCGATGTCGCTGGCCCGCCGCACGACGCGCGCCACCGGAATATTGGGCGCGAAAATGCCGCCGGTGCCGGATGTCACGAACAGATCGCCTGCGCCGAACGCGGCGTTGGCGAGGCTGACCGAGCGAACATCAAGCATACCGTCGCCACGCCCCACGACCAGCGCCGCCAGACCATCGCGCGTGCGCCGCACCGGCACGATGCTTTCCGGATCGGTGATCAGCAGCACGCGCGCGGTGTTCGGCCCGGTTTCAAGGATGCGTCCGATCAGCCCCTCGGGCCCCTGCACCGGTTGCCCTTCGCGCACGCCTTGCCAACTGCCGGCATTGAGCACGGCGACGCGCCGCGTGCTCGACGCGGTGGAGCTAACGAGACGCGCCGTGACCACCGGTTGCACCGCCCGTTCGCGAAAATGCAGCAACGCCCGCAAGCGGCGATTATCGTAATTCAGTGTCCGCGCGCGCTGCAGCAGGCGCGACGCGTCGGCCAGTTCGCGGCGCAGTTCGGCGTTGCGTGCCTTGACCGCGAAATGCTCGCCAATGCCCGCTGGAATAGAGCCAAGCCCACGCCCGATCGCGGCCAGCCCGCTCGATAGCGGCGTGGTCAGCTCGGCGACAGTGGCGCGCGCGGCGGCGTAAGCAGGGGGATTTACGGACGACAGGGCCAACAGCACCAACGCCACCAGCGCCCCCGCGCCGGCGATCACGTAACTCAGAAAAAGCCCGTATTGCGCCCGCCGCGAAAACCCCGGACGCCGATTGCGAGACGGCGCCATCTTGCCCCCTTTTAAAGTTGCCCGCGACCGCCGCGATGGCCGATCGGGCGCCAGATCATCGTCACGCGGCGCACCGCATCCTAAGCTCAGGCGCTGTGCAGCACACCACGATAGACCGGATCTTCGAGCGCGCGACCGGTGCCCAGCGCAACGCAGATCAACGGATCGTCAGCGATCGTTACCGGTAGACCGGTCTCGTCGCGCAGCACTTCGTCGATGCCTTGCAACAGCGCGCCGCCGCCGGTCAGCACGATGCCCTGATCGACGATATCGGCGGCCAGTTCGGGCGCGGTATTCTCCAGCGCGATGCGCACACCCTCGACGATCTGACCGACCGGCTCGGACAGCGCCTCGGCGATCTGCCCCTGGTTGATCTGGATTTCCTTGGGCACGCCATTGACCAGGTCGCGGCCCTTGACGTGAATGGTCAGCCCGATGCCATCCGCTGGCGGCTTGGCCACGCCGACTTCCTGCTTGATCCGCTCCGCGGTGGAATCGCCGATCAGCAGATTGTGGTTGCGGCGCACATACGAAACGATCGCTTCGTCCATCTTGTCGCCGCCGACGCGCACCGACGTGGTATAGGCCAGCCCGCGCAGGCTGAGCACCGCGACTTCGGTCGTGCCGCCGCCGATATCCACGACCATCGAACCGATCGGCTCGGTCACCGGCATGTCGGCGCCGATCGCCGCCGCCATCGGCTCTTCGATCAGCCACACCTGGCTGGCACCAGCATTGGACGCGGCATCGCGGATCGCGCGGCGCTCTACCGAGGTAGAGCCCGAGGGCACGCAGATCACGATCTGCGGCCAGCGCAGGAAGCGCCGCTGCCCGCCATGCACCTTATGGATGAAATGCTTGATCATCTGCTCGGCGACGTCGATGTCGGCAATGACACCGTCGCGTAACGGGCGGATTGCCTGGATGCTGTCGGGCGTCTTGCCCATCATCAACTTGGCATCCTCGCCGACCGCCTTGACGCGCTTGACACCGTTGATCGTCTCGACCGCGACGACCGACGGTTCGTTGAGCACGATGCCCCGCCCGCGCACATACACCACGGTATTGGCGGTCCCCAGATCGATCGCCATGTCCTGCGACATCATCCGGAAGAAGCGGGAGAAGAATGCCATTGATCGTTCCGTACTTGGCCGCCCCGACTGGAGCGGCAGCCTTTGCCAACTCGCGCGGTATCTACATTATGCCAAAAAACTGAGCGGGAATTGCGCGCTCAGGACTTGGCGAATGCGGGTCGCGGGATGCCGTCGCTTGGTCTAGGGAAAACAGCATGTCAATACGCCGGCTGCCCGAACATCTCGTCAATCGTATCGCCGCCGGTGAAGTGGTTGAACGACCGGCCAGCGCGTTGAAGGAACTCGTTGAAAACGCAATTGATGCTGGCGCGACGCGAGTCGATGTGCGGCTCACCGGCGGGGGCATCGACGGCATCGAAGTGATCGATGACGGATGCGGCATGACGCCCGCCGACATGGCGCTGGCGCTGGAGCGGCATGCGACGTCGAAACTGCCGGACGAAGCGATCGAGGCGGTCAGCACGCTGGGTTTTCGCGGAGAGGCGCTGCCCTCGATCGCCAGCGTTGCGCGAATGACCCTGGAGAGCCGCGTGCGTGGGGCCGAGGGCTGGATGCGCGTGGTCGATAACGGCGTGGTCGACGCGGAGGGGCCCGCCGGTGTGCCGCCCGGCACGCGCGTTCGCGTTGATGGGTTGTTCGCGCGCGTGCCGGCGCGGCGCAAGTTTCTGCGCACGGCGCGCAGTGAATATGCCGCTTGTCTCGATGTCGTGAAGCGGCTGGCGATGGCGCGGCCCGATATCGCCTTTTCGCTCGAGCATGACGGGCGGCGCACGCTGCAGGTGCTGGCCGGCGAGAGCCTGCCGCAGCGGGTCGCCGCGCTCACCGATCGCGGGATGATCGATAATGGCGTGCCCATCGATTTTGCGCGCGAAGGGCTCACGCTCGGCGGCGTCGCCGGATTGCCCACGTTCAACCGCGGCATTGCCGATCACCAATATCTCTTCGTCAACGGGCGCCCGGTGAAGGATCGTCTGCTGATCGGGGCGATCCGCGGTGCCTATGCCGAGATGATGCCGCGCGATCGGCATGCCATGGTCGCGCTGTTCCTTGATGTGCCGGCGGATGCCGTCGACGTGAACGTGCATCCGGCCAAGACCGAGGTCAGATTCCGCGAACCGGCGCTGGTGCGCGGGCTGATCGTCAGCGGTTTGCGCCGCGCGCTCGACGCGGCGGGGCACCGCAGCGTGCAACGCCCCGCCGAGGATGCGATGGCGGCGTGGCAAGCGGAACCCGCCGATCGGAATCCGCGCGACGGAAGTCCCGCAGCTTCGCTGTTCACGCCGTCGCCAGCAAGCGAAGCGCCGGCTTGGGCGGGATTGACGGCGGGACACGCGGTGTTTGACCGTCGGCAAAGCTTTACGATGCCCGCGCCTCAGGGGCGCGCCGAGCCTTCCTACGCCCCGCCGCCCGAGACCATCGCGCATCCGCTCGGCGTCGCCCGCGGGCAGGTCGCCAAGGCCTATATTGTCGCAGAGGCCGAGGACGGTCTGGTGCTGGTCGATCAGCACGCCGCGCACGAACGCCTGGTGCTGGAGCGGATGCGCAAGGCGATGGCCAATGGCGGCGTCGCGTCACAGGCGCTGCTCCTTCCCGAGGTGATCGAACTCGATGAGCCCGCCTGCGATCGGCTCGAGGCGCGGGCAGTGGAGCTGGGAGAGTTCGGGCTCGATCTCGAGCGTTTCGGCCCACGCGCGATGCTGGTCCGCGCCGTGCCCGCGTTGCTCGGGCAAAGCGACGTGATCGGCCTGGTCACCGATCTGGCCGACGAGCTTGCCGCGTTTGATGAAGCGCTGTCGCTGAAAGAACGGCTGGATGCGGTGGCCGGCACGATGGCGTGTCACGGCTCGGTCAGGGCAGGGCGCGTGCTCTCGGTCGCGGAGATGAACGCGCTGCTGCGCGAAATGGAGATCACGCCGCATTCGGGGCAGTGCAATCACGGTCGGCCGACATGGGTGAAGCTGCAGATGGGCGACGTGGAGAAGCTGTTCGGGCGGAAGTGAGCTTGGTCGTTTGCCATGCCTTATCCCATCCTTGGGAGAGGATTGGGCGAGGGTCTTCTTCTTCCTTTTTTAGGTTGAGAAGGAAGAAGACCCTCACCCAACCCTCTCCCGCGAAGGGCGGGAGAGGGCATAGTCCGGGTTGTGGCCAACGGGCCGTTCATCTCCCGGAAACCTTTTCGGCGCTCGCGCATTTCACGCTTCAGGTCCTCAGTTCACGAAAAGCGAACCGATCATGAAGCAGATACTCCCCCTCGTATTCGCGCTGATCCCGCTGGCTGCCGTCGTCGGCGCCTGCGTCGCTTGTCCATGAACTGAGTGTTCCCCGGCGCCCCCCTCGCCGGCCGGAACTCGAACAAGAAAGGCCCGCCCGGATCGCTCCGGACGGGCCTTTTTCTTGAACCAACCAGAAGCTGAAGATCAGCCTTCGGTCGTCTCGTCGTCGTTCCGGGCAACCGGCGCGTCGTCGTTCGACGACACTTCGGCGGTCATGCCGGGCTCGGCGTTGGGATCGTAATCCTCGACGAAGCCAGCTTCGTCCTTTTCGAACATCGCTTCCATCACGTTCACGCCCGAGGCCTGCATTTCTGCTTCCTCCGGCGAGCGCGCGACGTTGACCTTGACGGTCACCGACACTTCCGGATGCAACGCGACCTTCACTTCGTAGAGGCCGATCGCCTTGATCGGCTTGTTGAGCACGATCGACGACTTGGGGACCTTGTGGCCCTCGGTCTCGAGCAGCTCAAGCAGATCGCGAACCGCGACCGAGCCGTACAGCTGGCCCGTGTTCGATGCCTGGCGGATCAACGTCAGCGTGATGCCGTCGATGGTCTTGGCTTCGATCTCGGCTTCACCGCGGCGCGCCGCGTTGGTCGCCACGATCGATTCCTTGTTCTTTTCGAACACCTTGCGGTTGGCTTCGTTGGAGCGAAGCGCCTTCTTGTTCGGCAGCAGGAAGTTGCGGGCGAACCCGTCCTTCACGGTGACGACGTCGCCGATGGCGCCGAGCTTCTCGACGCGCTCAAGCAGGATGACTTGCATGGGTCAGTCCTTCCTTACTTAACGATATAGGGCAGCAGGCCCAGATGACGGGCGCGCTTGATCGCCTGGGCGAGTTCGCGCTGCTTCTTGCCGCTCACCGAAGTGATACGGCTCGGGACGATCTTGCCGCGCTCGGACACGAAGCCCTGCAGCAACCGGACGTCTTTGTAATCGATCCGTGGGGCATCCTTGGCCGAAAACGGGCAGGACTTGCGACGGCGGAAAAATGGGCGTGCCATTGTCTATATGCTCCTTATTCGCCGTCGAAATCACGACGCGGGCGCTCGGAGCGCTCGGGGCGGTCACCACGGTCAGGGCGGCCGCCTTCGCGGTCACCACGACGCTCGCGGTCACGATCGGATTTGCGCATCATCACGCTGGGGCCTTCTTCATGGCCGTCGACCTTAACGGTCATGTAGCGGATGACGTCTTCGTTGATCTGCGTCTGGCGCTCCAGCTCGGCGACAACATCGCCGGGGGCGTCGATTTCGAGCATCACGTAATGCGCCTTGCGGTTCTTGGCGATCTTGTACGCCAGGCTGCGCAGGCCCCAATTTTCGGTCTTTACGACGCGACCATTGTTATCGTCGATGATCTTCTTGGCGTTTTCCGCCAGGGCGTCCACCTGCGCTTGAGCCAGATCCTGGCGCGCAAGGAACACGTGCTCATACAGAGCCATGTCTTGTCCTTCGTCTTGGCCGATCGCTGACGCCCGCACCATGCGTGACGCCCCTCCGGCTATCGTCTTGGTATACAAACGAGGCGGCATAGCATGTCGCTGCCGCTTCGAAGCGGTATTCAATAGCGACATTGCGGGAGAAGGCAAGGCGCTGTCCTATCGGCAGGGGCGGCGCACCCACAAAGAAAAGGCGGCGGGACCGAGGTCCGGCCGCCTTTTCTGGGTTAAAACAGCTGCCGCTTACCGGATCAGGCCGCTGAAGATCTGCGAGATGATCCCGCCATTGCTGACCAGGATGACGTTGCGGTCAGACTGGACATAGCGATAACCGCGCGGGGGCGCCCGCAGGCCGCGATACTGGCGATAGTCGATCTGGCGATAATTGCGTGCCTGGCGCTGGTCGAAACGCTGGCCCTTGCGCCAATCGCTGCGGTACTTCGGCGCCTGCTGGCGGACCACGGTGCGCTTCACGACCTTGCCATTGTTGCGCTGCACGACGGTGGTCTGGCGCTCCTGCTGGCGGCCCTGCGCGCTGGCGACCGATGCGGCGATCGGGCTCAAGGCAACCGATGCGGCAAGCGCGGCGAGGATGAACTTCTTCATGAACTGTCTCCGAAAAACTCGGCGCCGTCGTTGGCGTCGAAAACATATTTAGGAGCCGCTTGTCGCAGCCTTGTCCCGCCGAACGCGCGAAAGCGTAACAAAGTGTCGCAAGCTTGCCAGATCGCGTGCTCTTTTCTAGGCCGCACCCCTGCAATCAGGAGCGACCAGTGATGCGTGCATTCATTTTTCCCGGGCAGGGCAGCCAGGCCGTCGGCATGGGCAAAGCGCTGTCCGAGGCCAGTCCGGTCGCCCGGGCGGTGTTCCAGGAAGTCGATGAGGCGCTTGGCCAGCATCTTTTCCGCCTGATGACGGAAGGGCCGGAGGACCAGCTTCTGCTCACCGAGAACGCCCAGCCCGCGATCATGGCCAACGCCATCGCCACGCTGCGCGTGCTCGAACAGGAGGGCGGTATCCGTCTGGCCGACAAGGCCGATTATGTCGCCGGCCACTCGCTCGGTGAATATACCGCGTTGTGCGCCGCGGGCGCGATCGATCTCGCCACCACGGCCAAGCTGCTCAAGCATCGCGGTCAGGCGATGCAGGCCGCGGTGCCGGTGGGTGAGGGCGCGATGGCGGCCTTGCTCGGCGCCGATCTGGTAAAGGCGCAGGCCATCGCCGATGCCGCGGCGGAGGGCGAGGTGTGCACCGTCGCCAACGATAACGACCCCAGCCAGGTCGTCATTTCGGGGCACCGCGGGGCGATTGAGCGCGCTATCGCGCTGGCCAAGGAAATGGGCGCCAAACGCGGCATTTTGCTCCCCGTCTCCGCGCCGTTTCACTGTCCGCTGATGCAGCCTGCCGCCGATGCGATGGAACAGGCGCTGGCAGATGCCCGCATCGCGGCGCCGCTGGTCCCCGTCTTCGCCAACGTCACCGCCGCCTCCGTCAGCGACCCCGATACGATCCGCCGCCTGCTCGTCGAGCAAGTCACCGGCATGGTCCGCTGGCGAGAATCGGTGCTGGCCATGACGACGGCGGGCGTCGAGCGCCATGTCGAATTCGGCGGCAAAGTGCTCGCCCCGATGGTCAAGCGCATCGCGCCGGACGTCGAGGCAATCAGCCTGATCTCGATGGACGATATCGAGGGGCTGGCTAGGATGCTTTAGCAAGGATTGTTCACGCAGAGGCGCGGAGGACGCGGAGAAGACGTGAAGGACATCGACGAGGTCAGCGGTGACGTAATCGATGTCGCTTTGCGGCTGCACCGCGAGCTTGGCCCTGGCCTTATGGAAAGCGTTTATGAGGCATTATTAGCGGCTAGATTGATAAAGATGGGTTACGCTGTCGCGCGGCAGCAGCCTATAAGCATCGACTTCGATGGGATGCATTTCGAGGGGGCGTTCAAGATCGACCTGCTGGTCGATGGTCGCCTGATCGTCGAACTCAAATCGATCGAACGGCTGTTGCCCGTCCATGCCAAGCAATTGCTAACATATCTAAGACTGACACATCAGCCCGTCGGGCTGCTGATAAATTTCGGCGGCGACACGCTGAAAGAAGGGATACGCAGATTGGTGAATAACCACGTCTCTGCGTCCTCCGCGCCTCTGCGCGAACCAATCAACAGGAGAGACTAATGTTCGACCTTACAGGCATGACTGCCCTTGTCACCGGCGCATCCGGCGGGATCGGCTCGGGCGTGGCACAGGCGCTGGCGGCACAGGGGGCCAGGCTCGCCGTGTCCGGCTCCAATCTCGCCAAGCTTGAGACGTTCAGGGATGGCCTTGGCGGCGATCATGTCGCGCTGCCGTGCGATCTGTCCGACGGCGCGGCAGTGGATGCGCTGGTGCCCTCGGCGGTCGCCGCACTCGGCAAGCTCGATATCCTGGTCAACAATGCCGGCGTGACGCGCGACAATCTCGTCATGCGCATGAAGGATGAAGAGTGGGACATGGTGATCCGCGTCAACCTCGAAGCCGCGTTCCGCCTTGCGCGTGCCGCGGCACGCCCGATGATGAAGGCGCGGTTCGGGCGGATCGTGTCGATCACCTCGGTCGTCGGCACGACGGGCAATCCCGGCCAGGCCAATTACGCCGCCTCCAAAGCCGGGCTGGTCGGCATGTCCAAGGCGCTGGCGCAGGAACTCGCCAGTCGCGGCATCACGGTCAATTGCGTGGCCCCCGGGTTCATCGCCTCGCCGATGACCGATGCGTTGCCCGAAGCGCAGAAGGAAGCGCTCAACGCGCGCATTCCAGCGGGCAAGATGGGCGAGGGCGCCGATATCGGCGCTGCGGTGGTCTATCTCGCCAGCCGCGAGGCGGGCTATGTTACGGGACAAACCGTGCACGTAAACGGCGGAATGGCCATGATCTAGCGTGGGCCCAAGGGTGAACGAACCGTCAACGCCCCCTTGCAAGGGCACCAACCCCGTTCTAGGTGCGTTCAGGAATTACCCAAACCCCCAGCGATAGAGGGAAGATACAATGAGCGACACCGCAGACCGCGTTAAGAAGATTGTCGTCGAGCATCTCGGCGTCGAAGCCGACAAGGTCACCGAGGACGCGAGCTTCATCGACGATCTGGGCGCTGACAGCCTCGATATCGTTGAGCTGGTGATGGCCTTCGAAGAAGAGTTTGGCGTCGAAATCCCCGATGATGCTGCCGAGAAGATCACGACCGTCAAGGACGCGATCACCTTCATCGACGAGAACAAGGCCTGATCGCCGGTCGCCGCTGATGCCATCCGGTGTCGGCGGTATCGGACCGAGACGACCATAGGATCGGCTCTCCGTCCCGGCACAGCGTCCAGGGGTGGGGGGCCGTTCGCATTTTGAGACTTAATGGAGAACGCCCATGCGCCGCGTTGTCGTAACCGGACTTGGACTCGTCACGCCGCTTGGCGCGGATGTCGAAACCGCCTGGGCGAATATTCTCGCCGCGAAATCTGGCGCGGGGACGATCACGCGTTTCGACGCGACCGACTATCACAGTAATTATGCCTGTGAAGTGAAGCCGGCCGATCACGCCTATGGCTTCGATCCGAACAAGCGCGTCGATCACAAGGTCCAGCGGCAGGTCGATCCGTTCATCATCTATGGCATCGATGCCGCCGGCCAGGCGCTCGAGGATGCCGGCCTGCTCGACATGACCGAAGAACAGCGGTTCCGCGCCGGTTGCTCGATCGGATCGGGCATTGGCGGTCTGCCGGGGATCGAGAGCGAATCGATCGTGCTGCACGAAAAGGGCCCGCGCCGCGTCAGCCCGCATTTTGTGCATGGCCGGCTGATCAACCTGATCACCGGGCAGGTGCAGATCAAATACGGGCTGATGGGCCCCAATCATGCCGTGGTCACCGCCTGCTCGACCGGCGCGCATTCGATCGGCGATGCCGCCCGGATGATCGCGATGGATGATGCCGATGTGATGCTCGCCGGCGGTGCCGAGGGCACGATCTGCCCGATCGGCATCGCCGGATTCGGCCAGGCGCGCGCGCTGTCGACCAATTTCCGCGATGAGCCATGGCGCGCCAGCCGCCCCTGGGATCAGGGCCGTGACGGCTTCGTCATGGGCGAGGGCGCAGGAGTCGTCTGCCTGGAGGAATATGAGCATGCCAAGGCGCGCGGCGCGAAAATCTATGCCGAGGTGATCGGCTATGGCCTGTCGGGCGACGCCTATCACGTTACGGCGCCGCATCCCGAAGGCTCGGGCGCGTTTCGCTCGATGCAGATGGCGATGAAACGCTCCGGGCTCGATCTTGCCGATATCGATTACATCAATGCGCACGGCACCTCGACGCCGCTTGGCGACGAGCTCGAATTGAACGCCGTGCGCCGGCTGTTCGGCAGCAATATCGAGACGCTGTCGATGTCGTCGACCAAGTCGGCGATCGGGCATCTGCTGGGCGGCGCCGGCGCGGTCGAGAGCATCTTCTGCATTCTGGCGATGCGCGACAGTATCGTGCCGCCGACGCTCAACCTCGACAATCCGAGCGAGAATTGCGCCGGCGTCGATCTCGTGCCGCACAAGGCCAAGGAGCGTAGGGTAAAAGCCGTGCTCAACAACAGCTTCGGCTTCGGCGGGACCAATGCCTCACTTGTCATGAAGGCGATGTGATCTATTCTTCACGCCGGGGTGTAAACGCATGAAGAAGCTCGGATACGCGGCGCTGATCGTCGCCGCGCTCGCCGTGGCAGTGTTCTTTCTCGTGCTGCAGCGCTGGAGCGGCAGCGGTCCGCTGCAGCGTGCCACCACGGTGCAAATCGCCCCTGGCACCAGTATGTCCGGCGCGGCGAGCGCTCTCGAAAAGGCCGGGGCGATCTCGTCCGCCGGCGCGTTCAAGCTGTTCGCCCGCCTCTTCGGTGGCAATACGGGGATCAAGGCGGGCGAATACAGCATTCCGGCGCATGTCAGCCAGGCCGACATTCTCAAGCTGCTGCAGGGCGGCCGCACGCTGCAGCGCTTCGTCACCATTCCCGAGGGCTGGCCGTCGGTGATGGTGCAGGATGCGGTGATGAACGCCACGGGCATGACCGGCACGATCGACGCGCCCGCCGAGGGCTCGATCCTACCCGACAGCTACAGCTTCCAGCGCGGCGAAGCCCGACCGGCGATAGTGGCGCGGATGCAGCGCGCGATGAGCGACTATCTCGCCGCCGCCTGGGAGAAGCGCAAACCCGGCATTGCCGTGGCCACGCCCCGTGAGGCGCTGATCCTTGCCTCGATCGTTGAAAAGGAAACCGGCAAGGAAGCCGAGCGTCGCACCGTTGCCGCGGTCTATTCCAACCGGCTTAAGCGCGGCATGCCGCTGCAAGCCGATCCGACAGTGATCTATCCGGTGACGAAGGGCCGCCCGCTCGGGCGCCGCATCCTGCGATCCGAGCTGCAGGCGGATAACGGCTATAACACTTATGCCAAGACCGGGCTGCCGATCGGCCCGATCGCCAATCCGGGGCGCGCGAGCATTGATGCGGTGCTCGATCCGGCAGCATCCAGCGCGCTGTATTTCGTGGCGGATGGGACGGGGGGACACGTGTTCGCGGACACGCTGGAGCAGCACAACGCCAATGTGCAGAAATGGTATGCGATCCGGCGCGCCAGAGGCGAGATGTAGCTCTTATTCCTCCCCCAGCTTGCTGGGGGAGGGGGACCGCCCGGCGCAGCCGGGTGGTGGTGCGGTTCTCGCAGCAGGCGGAGCGCTTGGCGGGTACCCCTCCACCATTCGCACGAAGAACACGAATTTTCCCCCTCCCCGAGCTAAACTCGGGGAGGAATTCAGATGCGCAACGCGCTCGCCGCTTTCGCCTTTGCCTCGACCTCGGCCATCGTTCCGCCGGTCACCCAACTCCCGCCGACGCACAGCACCGGCGCGAACGCCAGCCACTCAGGCGCGCTTGCCTCGGTGATCCCGCCGGTCGGGCAGAAGCTGCACTGATAAAAGGGTGCGGCCAGCGCCTTGAGCGCCTTGAGCCCGCCCGAGGCTTCGGCCGGGAAGAATTTGAAATGCGTGAGGCCCAGATCCAGCCCGCGCATGATATCGCCGGCATTGGCGATTCCGGGCAGGTAGGGCACGCCGCTATCGATAATGGCTGTGCCCAGCCGCTCGGTGAGGCCAGGCGAGACGATGAATTCCGCGCCGGCCGCCATCACCTTCTCGAACTGTCCTGTATCGACGACGGTGCCCGCGCCGACGATCGCGCCGGGCACCTGCTTCATCTCGCGGATCGCCTCCAATGCGGCGGGGGTGCGCATCGTCACTTCCAGCACGCGCAGGCCGCCTGCCACCAAGGCTTCGGCCAGCGGCCGCGCGGTTGCCGCATCATCGATCACCAGCACCGGGATGACCGCGCTGGTGCGCATGATCGTCTGAATATCGCTCATCGTTGTGTTCCTTACCAACCCATCGCCGCGAGCATGGCGGATCCGCCGCGCTCCGCTTCGTTCGCCTGTGCGCGCATCAGCGCAAACAATTCGCGCCCCATGCCGACCGCAGGAGCGGGGGCGGGGGCAAAATCGCGCGCCGCCCACTCGGCCGGATCGACCAAGGCAACCAGCTCGCCCGTCTCGGCGCTCAGTCGGATGACATCACCGTCGCGGACTTTGCCCAGCGGACCGCCACCCAGCGCCTCGGGGCTGGAATGGATCGCGCACGGCACCTTGCCGCTGGCACCCGACATGCGCCCGTCGGTGACCAAAGCGACACGGAAGCCCTTGTTTTGCAGCACGCCCAGCGGCGGGGTCAGCTTGTGCAGTTCGGGCATGCCGTTGGCGCGCGGCCCCTGGAAGCGCACCACCACCACGACATCGCGATCGAGCTCGCCCGCCTGAAATGCATCCTGCACTTGCTGCTGGGTGGAGAAGACGCGCGCCGGTGCCTCGATCGTCCAGCGATCGCGGTCGACCGCACTGACCTTGATGCACGCGCGGCCGAGATTGCCGGCGAGGATGCGGAAGCCGCCCTCGGCGGAAAACGGCGTCGCTGCGGGACGGACGATCGTGTCATCCTTGCTTGGGCCCGGATCGCTCCACTTGAGAAGCTCGTTGGCGATGTCCGGCTTCGTGCCGAAATCCGCCATCGTCGCGCCACCGGCGGTGAGCACGTCGCCGTGCATCAGGCCTTCGCCGAGCAATTCGCGGATCACATACGGCATGCCGCCGGCATCTTCGAACTGGTTCACGTCCGCCGCGCCGTTGGGATAGACGCGCGCAATCAGCGGCACGACCTTAGACAGGCGATCGAAATCCTCCCAGTCGATCACGATTCCGGCGCACGCGGCGATCGCCGGCAGATGGATCAGATGATTGGTCGAGCCACCCGTGGCGAGCAGCCCGATCGCGGCGTTGACGATCGCGCGCTCGTCGATGCACTGGCCGATCGGGCGATAATCCTCGCCCTGCCAGCCGATCGCGGCGATGCGGTGCACCGCGGCGCGGGTCAGTTCCTGGCGCAATTTGGTGCCCGGATTGGCGAAGGCGGCACCGGGGATGTGGAGCCCCATCATCTCCATCATCATCTGGTTCGAATTGGCGGTGCCGAAGAAGGTGCAGGTGCCCTTGCCGTGATAGGCGGCGATCTCGGCATCGAGAAGCTCCTCGCGGCTGGCCTCGCCGACCGCATAGCGCTCGCGCACCGCTGCCTTGGCCTTGTTGGCGAGCCCGGTACGCATCGGGCCGCCGGGGATCAGCAACATCGGCAGATGGCCGAAGCGCAGCGCGCCCATCAGCAGCCCGGGGACGATCTTGTCGCAGATGCCGAGCAACGCCGCGCCCTCGAACAGCCCGTGGCTGAGCGCGATTGCCGTGCTCATGGCGATCGTGTCTCGGCTGAACAGCGACAGCTCCATGCCGGGATAGCCCTGCGTCACGCCGTCGCACATCGCCGGCACGCCGCCCGCAACCTGCGCGGTGACGCCCGCCTCGCGCGCCCACACCTTCATCTGCTCGGGATAACGATAGTAAGGCGCGTGCGCCGAGAGCATGTCGTTATAGGCGGTGACGATGCCGATGTTCATGGCGCTGCCGGGGCGCATCGCATCGCGATCCTCGTCCGTCCCGGCATAACCGTGCGCCAGATTGGCGCAGCCCAGGCTGGGCCGTTCCAGGCCATGATCACGCTCATGCTGGATCAGCGCCAGATAGGCGTCACGCGTCGGCTTCGATCGCGTGATCATCCGGTCCGTCACGGCACCGATTTCGGCATTGAGCGCAGTCATGTCATTCGCTCCAGTGGATATCGACCGGCAGTTCGGCATCAGCGAGCACGCGACCGATGGGATAGGCGGAGGACGGCCCCTGCTTGATCGCCTGTTCGATCACCTTGCGCTTCTCCGCGCCGGTCACCGCGATCAGCAGCGCCTTGGCCGACACGATCGCCGCGCGCGACAGCGTGACGCGTGGCACCGGTGCTTCCTTGGGCAGCGGATCGGGCAGCACGCCCAGCGCGCGGCGCTCCTTCGGCCCGGCAATCGCTTCATCGAAATCGGGGCCGGGGAAGATCGAGGCGGTGTGCCCGTCGCCGCCGACGCCGAGCAGGCACAGGTCGAGCGGCCAGTGCAGATCCTGGCACAGCGCATCGGCCGAGCGGCCTGCTGCTTTATAATCTGCCGCCTTGTCGCTGACGATCGGCATTACCCGCGCGCCCTTGGGCAGGAAGGTCTTGGCGATCATCGTGACATTGCTCAGCGGATCGCCGAGCGGCACGATACGGTCATCGGTGGGGATGATCGTCACGCGCTTCCAGTCGATCTTGGCTTCGGCCAGCTTAGCGTAGATCGGGATCGGCGTCTTGCCGCCGGACAGCGCGATGACCGCCGCGCCGCGTGCATCGATTGCGCTTTCGATGATGAAGGCGATGTCGCCGGCAACGGCCGCGGCCATCTCCTCGGCATCGTCATAATCCCACCATTCGATTTCGTGTTCGTCGCTCATGATGTTTCCAATCTTCTCGTATCTCTTAGCCCTCTCCCGCCCTTCGCGGGAGAGGGTTGGGTGAGGGTCTTGTTCTTTTCGGACGCCCGCCAAAAAAGAAGACCCTCACCGCTGCGACTAGGCCGGCATGAAGAATGCCGACCAAGTCTCGCTCCTCTCCCGCAGGCGGGAGAGGGCGTCGAAAGTCAATCGTCCTGCCAGGTCACCCCGTCGCGCTCGCTCAGCGCTACCGCCGCCGATGGCCCCCAGCTGCCCGACGGATAGCTTTTCGGCTTGACTGCGCCCGCCTCCCATCCGGCGCGGATCGCATCGGTCCACTCCCATTGCGCCTCGACCTCGTCGCGGCGCACGAACAGAGTGGGATCGCCCTCGATCAGATCGAGCAGCAGGCGTTCATAAGCGATGCGCCGCCGCGATCCGGCAAACGCGCTGTCCATGCTGAGATTGAGCGGCACCTCGCGCAGCCGGATGCCGTCGCGATCGAGCCCCGGCTCCTTGGCCATGACCAGCAGCTGGACATATTCCTCGGGCTGCAGGCGGATCACCAGCACGTTGGGTTGCAGCGTGCCGCCGCGCCCGGCGAACATCGAATGCGGCACCGGCTTGAACTGGATGGCGATCTCGGAGCGCCTGGTCGCCATGCGCTTGCCGGTGCGCAGATAGAAGGGCACGCCTTGCCAGCGCCAGTTATCGACATGCGCCTTGATCGCGACGAACGTCTCGGTGGTCGATGGTTTGCCCAATTCGTCGGCATAACTTTTGACGATCTCGCCACTCACCGCGCCCTCGCCATATTGGCCGGTCACCGTCAGATTGGGCACGTCCTCGGAACGCATCTGGCGCAGCGAGCGGAAAACCTTGGCCTTTTCGTCGCGGATCGCGGTGCCGTCGAACCGGGCAGGGGGCTCCATCGCGACCAGCGCGAGCAATTGCAGCATGTGGTTGGTGACCATGTCGCGCAGCGCGCCGGCGGTTTCGTAATAGCCCGCGCGATCCTCCAGCCCGACCGTCTCGGCAATGGTGATCTGCACATTGTCGATCCCGCGCGCATTCCACACCGGCTCAAAAAACGAATTGCCAAAGCGCAGCGCCAGAATGTTCTGCACGGTCTCCTTGCCGAGATAGTGGTCGATGCGGAACGTGCGCTCCTCGGGGAAAGCTGTCGCCACCGTATCATTGATCGTGCGGCTGCTCTCCAGATCGTAGCCGAGCGGCTTTTCCAGCCCGATGCGCACCGTCGGCCCGGCCAGCCCGGCGGAATCGAGGCCCTTGATGACCGGCTCGAACAACGACGGCGCGGTCGACAGGAAAATCGCCAGTCCGCCGGCCACGTCACCGACCTTGGCGGCCAGATCCTGATAATGCGCTATGTCCGTTGCATCGAGCGCCTGATAGCCGATCCGCTCGAGAAACGATTGCACCGCATTTGCGTCCTTGCGATCCTCCGGCAGGAATTCGTCGAGCGCGGCCTTGGCGAATTCCCGGTAGCTGGCGTCGTCATGCTCGGAGCGCGCGGTGCCGGTAATCGTCAGCCCCTCGGGCAGCAGATGATCGGCGTGCAGCCCATAAAGCGACGGCAGCAACATGCGCTGCGCCAGATCGCCGGTCGCGCCGAACAGCAGCAATTTGCTCACCGGGGTGCGGGTCGTCGGCATAGGCTTGCTTTCCGTTATTGGGGTGAGCCGTAATCCGGCTGCGGCAGAGTGACTAGAGCGTCAGCCCGGCGACCGGATCGAATCCCGCCATAATGTTGAGGTTCTGTACGGCCGCGCCGGCGGCACCCTTGCCGAGATTGTCCAGCGTGGCGATGAATCGCGCCTGCCCGGTATCGACACTGCCGCATACGCGCAGCGTCAGCCGATCACTGCCGGCATCGGCCTCGATTGCTACGGTTTTGGCATCGTTGTCGCCGATGTGGATCAAGGGTGAATCACGATACGCCTCGGCCAGGACCGCTTCGCACACGTGCAGGCTCGGGCGGCGTGAAAAAGCGTGCAGCGGCAGCGGCACCTCGACGATCATGCCGCGATAGGTGTTGGCGACCGAGGGCGCGAACAGCGGCGGATGCTCGATCCGCGCATGTTTCTGCATCTCGGCAACATGCTTGTGCGCCAGGCCAAGGCCGTAAGCGCGCGCTGCGGGCGGCGTGGCGCTGTCACGATAGTTGGCGATCATCGCCTTGCCCCCGCCGGAATAACCCGACACGGCGTTGACGCTCAGTGGCCATTCAACCGGCACCAGTCCAGCGCGCACCAGCGGCCGCACCAGCGCAAGGAAGCCAGTGGGATAGCAACCGGGATTGCTGACCCTTTTGGCCTCGGCGATCATCGCCTGCTGACCCGGCTCCAGTTCGGGGAAACCATAGGTCCAGCCCTCGGTCACACGGTGCGCGCTCGATGCGTCGATCACGCGCGTGCGGTCGTTGGCGATCAGCGCCACGGCATCGCGCGCGGCATCGTCCGGCAGGCACAGGATAACGAAATCGGCGTCGTTGAGCGCTTGCGTACGGGCCGTAATGTCTTTGCGCAGCGCCTCGTCGAGCTGGATTATCGCAATATCGTCGCGTCCGGCGAGCCGCTCGCGGATTTCAAGCCCGGTCGTGCCCTCGGCGCCATCGATGAATACGCTGACCGTCATGCCCGTGGCCCAATCGCATCTGCCAGAATATAGCCGACCAACCCCTGGGCGGGCGCCAAGCCCCAGGCGTTCATCCCGGCCAGTTCGAGCACCTCAAACGTGTCGCCGGCCATTAACTGCGCGATCTCGGCAGCATCAGCGGCGGCCGCTTCCCTCAAGCTGGCATCCTGCGTGAGAATGACGGCCATGGGCGCCGCATAATGCGGCGCAAAAACGCGGTCGGCAAGGCGCAGATCGGCAAGGTCGCCGCGTACGGCATGCGTCCGCGGGTCGAGCGTCATCGAGCGGCCAGCGAGCGCAAAGCTGCTGCGTGCCGGCGACGGGGTATCGTTAAGCGACGGCGTGGCGGGGGCTTGGCTGATCGGCCTCGCCGAGAAAATGCCCGAACTCTTCAAGAAAATCTGCCCCTTCAGTGGTGCGCGCGACAAAGATGTTGCGTTTGTCGCTATCATCACGCTGCCGGCGCAGATAGCCCAGGCTGCCAAGGCGGTTCAAGGCGCGCGTCACCACGGGCTTAGAAACATTAAGCGCGCGCGCTAATCCGCGCACGGTATGTGGCCCGGGTTTCAGGTACACCACGAGCAATAATGCCATCTGCCGGTTGGTCAGATCCGGTTCGCCCGATCGCACGTAATCGACCAGCGCCTGCATCCAGGATCCGAGTGCTGAGCCGAAAGAGGGTTTTTCCAGTACAGTCGCCACAATGAACTTCCACCGTTACCCGATGCCTGCAGTCCGTCGGCATCGGGTTCATAACGCCCGCGATCGCGGGTGGTTTCAGGCCAGCAACGAATTGTTAAGATCAGCCACGCGGCGGGGCGGCTCGGCTCGACGGTTGATTGGCGGCGCAGCCTCGCCTATGTGCCCGCTTTCAGCACAGCCAAGAAACGTACCAGCACCCCATGTTCACTTTCCTGCTCGTCATTCACGCAATCATCGCGGCTGCCTTGGTGGCGGTTATCCTGATGCAGAAGTCGGAGGGTGGTGGCCTTGGCACCGGCGGCAGTCCATCGGGGCTGATGTCGGCGCGCGGCGCGGCGGATTTCTTGACTCGCTCGACTGCGGTGCTGGCCTCGGTGTTCGTCGCCCTCAGCATCGTGCTCGCCGTGCTGGCGGCCAATCGCCAGACGGTGACGATCGATCCCACGCTGGCACGTAAGCCCGCCGTAGCGGCGCCGGCGGCGCCGCTCGCGGTCGATCAGCAGAACGGCACGGCGATCCAGGCACCGGCGCCCGCCTCGAACGAAGCCGTGCCACTCGCACAATAAGCGCCCACCGCTTCTCGCAATTTTATTACTCACCTCCCGGAGTCGCGCGCTTGTCGCCGCGGCCCGATAGACGCTAGGCATTTGCTCCCATGGCGCGGTTTATCTTTATCACCGGCGGCGTGGTCTCCTCGCTCGGCAAGGGTCTCATGGCGGCGAGCCTCGCGGCTCTCCTGCAAGCACGCGGGTATCGCGTGCGCATCCGCAAGTTCGATCCGTATCTGAATGTCGATCCGGGCACGATGTCGCCGTATCAGCACGGCGAAGTCTATGTGACGGATGATGGCGCGGAGACCGATCTCGATCTTGGCCATTACGAGCGCTTCACCGGCGTGCCCTCGCGCCAGTCGGACAACATCACCTCGGGCCGCATCTATCAGCAGATCATCGCGCGGGAGCGGCGCGGTGATTATCTGGGCGCGACGGTGCAGGTCATCCCGCACGTCACCGATGCGATTAAGGAATTCGCCCAGGCCGAAACGGAGGATCTCGATTTCGTGCTGTGCGAGATCGGCGGTACGGTCGGTGATATCGAATCGCTGCCGTTCATCGAGGCGATCCGCCAGCTGCGCAACGATCTGGGCCGCGGCAATTCGGTCAGCATACACGTCACCTTGGTGCCGTATATCGCCGCCGCGGGCGAGCTGAAGACCAAGCCGACGCAGCATTCGGTGCGCGAGCTCGCCGCCCTCGGCGTACAGCCCGATGTGTTGGTGTGCCGCTGCGAACAGCCGCTGCCGGCCAGCGACCGCGCCAAGATCGCCTTGTTCTGCAATGTGCCGCAGGCCGCGGTGATCCCTGCGCTCGATGCCAAGAGCATCTATGCCGTGCCCGAACAATATCATGCCGAAGGGCTCGATTCGGAAGTGCTGCGTGCGTTCGGGATCGAACCCGGCGCCGCGCCGCGGCTGGATCGCTGGGCCGACATCATGGATCGCCTGCAAAATCCCGAAGGCGAGGTCACGATCGGCGTGGTCGGCAAATATGTCGGCCTGCCCGATGCCTATAAGTCATTGAACGAGGCGCTGGTGCATGGCGGCATGGCCAACCGGGTCAAGGTCAACGTCCAGTGGATCGACGCCGAATTGTTCGAGAGCGAAGACAGCGATATCGCTGCCAAGCTCGAGCCGCTGCACGCCATCCTTGTGCCGGGTGCGTTCGGCGAGCGCGGCGCGGAGGGCAAGATCGCCAGCGTCCGCTTCGCGCGTGAGCGCAAGGTGCCGTATTTCGGCATTTGCTTCGGCATGCAGATGGCCTGTGTCGAAGGCGTGCGTAATTTGGGCGGTATTGCCGATGCCTCGTCGACCGAGTTTGGCCCCACGTCCGAACCCGTCGTCGGCATGATTACCGAATGGATGACCGCGGAAGGCGTGCAGAAGCGCGAGGCGGATGGCGATTTGGGCGGCACGATGCGGCTCGGCGCCTATGAGGCCAAGCTTACCGGCAACAGCGTGGTCGCCTCGATCTATCAGTCGGACGATATCAGCGAGCGGCATCGCCATCGTTATGAGGTCAACACGCATTACCGCGAAACGCTGGAGGCGGGCGGTCTGGTTTTTTCCGGCATGTCGCCGGACGGCATGCTGCCCGAGATCGTCGAGCGCCCTGATCATCCGTGGTTCGTCGGCGTTCAGTTCCATCCTGAACTGAAGAGCAAGCCGTTCGACCCGCATCCGCTGTTTGCCAGCTTTGTGGCAGCGGCGGTCAAGCAAAGCCGCTTGGTTTGAACAAAAAGGCGCCCGGGCGACAAGCCCGGACGCCATGTTAACACCAGTAGGGCGAATGGCTTACGCCGCCTGCGACGTCTGATCCTCGACCGCGGCCGGCGGCGCGCCGGTCTTGATCGCGACGGTCTTGGGCTTCATCGCCTCGGGGATTTCGCGCACGAGCTCGATCGCGAGCAGACCGTCGTTCAGCCGCGCATCTTCGACGCGGACGAAGTCGGCCAGCTCGAAGCGGCGCTCGAAGCTGCGATTGGCGATGCCCAGATGCAGGAAGGCGGCGCTGTTGCCGTCTTTCTCGTCTTTCTTGCCCTTCACCTGCAGCAGGTTCTGCTGCGCGACGATCTCGATCTCGTCGCGGCCAAAGCCGGCCACCGCCAGTGTGATGCGATAGCGATCATCGGCGAGCCGCTCGAGGTTGAAGGGTGGGTAATTCTCCACCGGCGCCTGCCGGGCGCTGGTTTCGAGCATGTCGAACAGCCGATCGAAACCAACGGTCGATCGACGATAGGGGGTCAAATCGAACTGACGCATGAAAATTCTCCTTTGAGCAATTCACATTGATGCATCGACGTCCGCCTGCTGCGCGACGTCACTCCCGCGCGGCCCCGCAGGCACCACGCAGCAAGAATTTTGGAACGGACTGTTCGAGCGTCAAGAGGTCGCATTAGAAAAAATTCATGCTGTCCGGCGTCGAATGTTCCGTGGTCTGTACAACCTTACTACGACAGTCGTCAGAGCCCGGTTACCCGACCGTTAGCCTCCCTTTGGCGCAAAAGTGGCGCGCCCCGTCGCCGCACATTTCCAGAATATCAAGGTTTTTAAGCATTCTAAAGTCGGGCTTGGGGCACAGAAAGTTTCTCCAATTTATATCCTATCGAATTACTCGGCATTCTTTCCCGGCCGCTGCTTTGGCGACAGGGGGACGATGATGTTTGCACACGCCTGGCATGTTCTAATGGCCTCCACCGCCTCGCCGCTGGCTGTTGTGCCGCTGCTGGTAAAGCCGCTGCAGCAGCCCGCCACCGCGGATGCACCGGACAGCGACGCGCGTACCGGCGACGTCGTTGTTACTGCGCGTCGGCGCTCCGAGCGCGCGCAGGAGGTGCCGATCGCGCTGTCGGTCATCGGCGGCGATGAAATCGAGAAAACCGGCGCGTTCAATGTCAATCGGCTGCAGCAGCAACAGCCGAGCCTGCAATTCTACTCCAGCAACCCGCGTAACTCGGCAATCAACATCCGGGGGCTTGGCGCCCCGTTCGGCCTGACCAATGATGGGATCGAGCAAGGCGTCGGCTTTTATGTCGACGGCGTCTATATCGGCCGCATCGGCGCCTCGACGTTCGATTTCGTCGATGTCGCGCAGGTCGAGGTGCTGCGCGGGCCGCAGGGTACGCTCTACGGCAAAAATACCACCGCTGGCGCCATCAACATCACCACGCGGCCGCCGAGCTTCACCCCCGAAGCGCGGGTCGAGTTGAGTGGTGGCAATTATCACTTTGTGCAGGGCAAGGCCTCGGTCTCCGGTCCGCTGACCGACAAGCTTGCGTTGCGCCTGTCGACCTCAGCCACCACGCGCCGCGGCACGGTCTACGACGTCACCTCCGACGAAAGGCTCCATCGGCAGAGCAATCTGGGCATTCGCGGCCAGGCGCTATGGCAGCCGACCGATACGCTCGATCTAACGCTATCGGGCGATTTCAACGTCCAGAACCCGCTCTGCTGCGTGCAATATTATGCCCGCACCGGCGCGACGCAGCGGCCGATCGCACGGCAATATGCGGCGCTGGCCGCGGCATTCGGCTATGCGCCGCCCAGCACCGATCCGTTCGACCGCGTCATCGATCTTGATGCCAGCATCAACTCGCGCCAGGAAATCGGCGGTGCCGCGCTGGTGGCCAATTGGGATCTCGGCCCCGCGACGCTGACGTCGGTTAGCGCATGGCGCTATTGGGATTGGCAGCCGCAGAACGACCGCGATTTCATCGGCCTGCCGATCACCACCGTGTCGCAGAACCCGTCGCAGCAGAAACAGGTCTCGCAGGAAGTGCGCCTCGCGTCCAAGGGCCGCAACACGCTGGACTACACCGTCGGCGCATTCTTCTTTCACCAGACGATCGATACGCAGGGCTCGCAAGTTCAGGGGCCGGCGGCGAGCCGTTTCCTCTTGTCCGGCGCGGACGCCTCCAATCCCAACGTGCTCAACGGCTTGACCTCGACCAACACGATCAGTTTCGACAACAGCAGTTTCGCCGTCTTCGGCAAGCTTAACTGGGCACTGACAGACCGGCTGCACGTTCAGCCCGGCGTCAGGGTTAATTATGACAAGAAATCAGGCTTTTACGAATCGATCGTCAGCATCCGTAACAGCCAGTACGATTTCGTCGCCACCGCCGATAATGTTGCGGCGTTGCTCGCGGCGCGACCCGTCGGTGCCGCGCGGACGACCTTCCAGAATCAGATCAACACGCTGGCACCGCAGCGCTACAGCCCGGAATTCAGCGATTGGAACATGTCGTGCGATTTCACCGTCTCGTACGATCTTACTGCCGATGTTCACGGCTATGCGACCTATGCAAAGAGCTTCAAATCGGGCGGCATCAACCTCTCCGGCCTCCCGCTCAATGCGACCAGCACCGGCGTCGATCTCGCCACGCAGACCGTGAAGCCCGAAAAGGTCGATCATTTCGAAATTGGCTTGAAGACGCAGTTCTTCGATCGCCGCGTGACGGTCAACGCGGCTGCCTTTTGGACCGAGATCGGCGACTATCAGGCAACGGTAAACAACAATGCGATCAACGTGATCCGCGGCTATCTGGCCAATGCTGACAAGGTCCGCTCGCGGGGGTTCGAATTCGATTCTAGTTTTCGGCCGAGCCGGCGGTTCAGTGTCTACCTCAGCGGCGCTTATACCGATGCGACCTACCGCAAATTCACCAATGCGCCGTGCCCGCCAGAACTGTCCGGCGGCAGCGCCACCGCGCCCGGCGGGGTTACCGACCCAGTCGGCACGGCGGGCGGGCGCAGCCCTTCCTTTTGCGACATCTCCGGCCAACGCCTGCCGGGCATCTCCAAATGGTCGTTCTCTTATGGTGCGGAATATAATTTGTCGGTCGGCGGGGCAGGGGGCCAAGTCTATCTCGGCTATGACGGCAATTATCGCTCGCGTTTCTCGTCCAACCCGTCGCCATCGGCCTACACCTGGATCGACGGTTATTCGCTGTCCAACGTCCGCGCCGGATACCGCAAGGATAGTCTCAACGTGTTCGGCTGGGTGCGCAACGCATTCGACCGGCAGTATTTCGAACTGCTCTCGACGCAATCGGGCAGCACCGGGCTGATCGTCGGCCAGCCTGGCGACCCGCGGACCTACGGATTGACGATCAGCAAGTCGTTTTGAACCCAGCACTGCCGCTCTTCGCGGGAGAGGGTTGGGTGAGGGCCTTCTTCTTCTGTTTGTTTTTGTCTGGGAAATTTAAAACGCCGACGGCAAAGCCGTCGGTCGGGGCGGCGGATGCGCCGCCCGCCGTCGGTTTTGGGCGATCCGCTCTGCGGACCGCGGCGTCATCGCCGCCTTCGCCCAAAAGCAAACGCCCGAACTGTTTCCAGCCCGGGCGTCCTGCGTGACGATCGCTCGTCAGCCCCCAATATACTTCCGCTACACGCCTCTGCAGGCGGAGCTGAAAGCCAAGTCCCCGAACCACGGCCATTGCCTGTGTCTCAGTATGTATGTTGCTAGGTTGTGTACCGGCGCTTGTCATCGGCTATGTGCCGCGACGCGTTTGATTGCGCCCGTCCTGTGTCGAATCCGCCACAGTCGTGCCTTAGTTGCCAGTCCTCCCACGCCGCCGTAGAGAAGCGCGTCTCTCCTCGGGCCAAAGTGCAGCCATACCCTCATGATCCTGTCCCGTTACGAACGCATGATCGCCCGGCGCTATCTGTTGCCCGGCAAGGGCGAGGCGTTCATCTTTCTCGTTGCCAGCATCAGCCTTGTCGCTGTGATGCTCGGCGTCGCCGCACTGGTCATCGTGATGAGCGTGATGAACGGCTTCCGCGCCGAATTGTTCGACAAGATCGTGGGGCTGAATGGCCATGCCGTCGTCCAGGGCTATAACGGTCGCCTGCCCGAATGGCAGGATGCGCTGGCCAAAACGCGGGCCACGCCCGGCGTTACCGCGGCGATCCCGCTGATCGAACAGCCCTTGTTCGCCATCTATAACGGCCGCTCCGAGGGCATATTGGTGCGCGGCATGCGCGCGCAGGATCTGCGCAACAATTCGGTGATCAGCAGCAAGATCGTGATGGGCACCCTGAACAGCGTCACCCCGCGATCGAACACCATCGCGATCGGCTCGCGGCTGGCGGAATCGCTCGGTGCGGTGGTTGGCAGCCAGGTGACGATCATCAATCCACAAGGCCCGGCCACGCCGTTCGGCACGATGCTGCGCTCGATCAGCTTCACGGTCGGCGCGATCTTCGAGATCGGCGTCTACGATTACGACAAGACCTATGTGATGATGCCGCTGGAGGATGCGCAGACGCTGCTGCTGCTTGGCGACAATGTCGGCATGATCGAGGTGCAGACCAACAATGCCGATCGGGTCGGCGAGATCCTCGCGCCGCTCGCCGAACAGATGCAGGGCAAGGCGCAGATCCAGGACTGGCGGCAGATGAACGCGCAATTGTTCCAGGCGCTGGCGGTCGAGCGCGTGGCGATGTTCACCGTGCTGTCGATCATCATCCTGGTGGCGGTGTTCAACATCCTGTCGTCACTGATCATGCTGGTGCGCGCCAAGACGCGCGACATCGCCATCCTGCGGACGATGGGGGCGACGCGCGTCGGGCTGATCCGCATCTTCATGGTCGTGGGCACCACGATCGGCGCGCTGGGCGTGCTCGCCGGTTTGATCCTCGGCTTCATTTTCCTGTTCTACCGCCAGGGCGTGGTCAATTTCGTGCAGCTGGTCACCGGGCAGAATCTGTGGGATCCATCGATCCGCTACCTCACCGAACTGCCCTCCAAGACCGATCCGGTCGAAATCGTCACGATCGCGCTGATGGCGCTGATCTTCAGCTTCCTCGCCACGCTCTATCCCGCGTTCAAGGCGGCGAGCACCGATCCCGTGCAGGTGCTGCGTTATGAATGAGCCGATCCTCCGCGTCACCGGGCTGCAGCGCAGTTTCGTCCAGGGCGATGTCACGATCGAGGTGCTGCGCGGCATCGATCTGACGGTCGGCAAAGGCGAGATCATCGCGTTGCTCGGCCCCTCGGGCTCGGGCAAATCCACGCTGCTGCAGGCGGTCGGGCTGCTGGAGGGCGGGTTTGCCGGCTCGATCGAGATCGCCGGCAAGGAAGCGGCCAAGCTCGATGCGCATGGCCGCACCCTGGTGCGCCGCGATCAACTGGGCTTCGTCTATCAGTTCCATCATCTGCTGCCCGATTTCAACGCGACGGAGAATGTTGTCCTGCCGCAGCTGATCAAGGACAAGACGCGCTCCGAGGCCGACGATCGCGCCGTCGCCTTGCTCACTGCTCTTGGGCTTGGCCACCGGCTGACGCATCGCCCCAGCCAGCTGTCGGGCGGTGAGCAGCAGCGCGTCGCCGTCGCGCGCGCACTGGCCAATCGCCCCGCCCTGGTGCTGGCCGACGAGCCGACCGGGAATCTCGACGAAGCCACCGCCGATATCGTGCTGGCGGAATTTCTTCGCCTGGTCCGCGACGAAGGCTCGGCCGCCTTGGTCGCCACGCATAACGAGCGTATTGCCGCCAAGATGGACCGCGTGGTGCGGTTGCACGAGGGCCGGCTGGCATGAGCGTGTGGCGTGACACGCCGACGCTGATCGGCCGTCACGTCACGCTCCGCCCGCTCGATCGCGCCGATCGCGCCGCGATCCTCGCCGCGTTTGCGCACGGCCTCGAGCATGTCTTCGCCACGATCGTGCCCGACGAGGCCAGCATCGATGGCTGGTATGATCGGCTCGAACAGGAACAGGCGGCGGGCCGGGCGCTGCCCTTCACCGTGCTGGATGCCGACGGCCAGGTCGCCGGCGTCACCCGCTTCATGCGCATGGCCGAGCCGCATCGCCGGCTCGAGATCGGCGGCACGGTCTATGCCCCGCGCGTCCAGCGCACCGGGCTCAACACCGAAGCCAAGCGGCTGTTGCTGAGCCACGCCTTCGACACGCTCGGCTGCCAGTGCGTCCAGCTGCGCACCAACTGGTTCAACCGTGCGTCTCGTACCGCGATCGAGCGGCTCGGCGCGCGGCTCGATGGCGTGTTGCGCGGGCATATGATCACGCCGGGCGGGGCGCCGCGCGACACCGTGGTCTATTCGATCCTGGCGCACGAATGGCCCGGCGTGCGGCAGAATCTCGACCACCAGCTGGAGAAACACGCATGACCGCGATCACCGACATCATCGTCAAGAATGCCGATGGCAGCGCCGCCGATCTCTCGGCATATGCCGGCAAGGTGCTGCTGATCGTCAACACTGCGTCCAAATGCGGCTTCACCCCGCAATATGAGGGTCTGGAAGCGCTGCACCGCGAGTATGTGGACCGCGGCTTCGAAGTGCTCGGCTTCCCGTGCAACCAGTTCGGCGGGCAGGAGCCGGGCGACGCCGCGGAGATCGCCAATTTCTGCGCGCTGACCTATGACGTGACCTTCCCGGTCTTCGCCAAGATCGATGTCAACGGCGCCAACGCCGCGCCACTGTTCGTCGAGCTGACGAAGCAGGCCCCGGGTCTGCTCGGCACCAAGGGCATCAAGTGGAACTTCACCAAATTTCTCGTCGGCAAGGACGGCCAGGTGGTGGAGCGCTATGCCCCGACAACGAAGCCGGCGGACATCAAGGCGGACATCGAAAAGCTGCTGAAGGCCTAGTCACAACCGTCATCCCAGCGAAAGCTGGGATCTCAGGCGGCCGGCGCAAGACAGAAGCCGCACGAGACCCCAGCTTGCGCTGGGGTGACGGGCAGGGGCTCCGTCGACCCTATTCCCACAACAATTTTGCAAGCAGGCGGTTACGCGAATCAAGCAAAGGCGGCATAGTCACACACATGTCGCATTCCGCCTTCGTGCCGCTCCGCATCTTCTCCTCTTACACCATGCTGGACGGCGCGATCGAACCCAAGGCGATCGCCAAGCGCGCCGCCGAACTGGGCTACCCCGCCGCCGCATTGACCGATCGCAACGGGCTCTATGCCGCGATGGCGTATTCGGATGCGTGCAAGGGTGCGGGGGTGCAACCGATCATCGGCACCATGCTGGGCCTGTGCCGCCCCGACATGCCCGAGAGCGTGGACGTCCCGCTCGACTGGATCGCGCTCTATGCGCAGGATGAGACGGGCTACAACAATCTGTGCGAACTGGTCAGCCAGGCGCATCTCGGCCGCCCGCTCGAACTCTCGCCGCATGTCAGCTTCGAAACGCTCGCCAAACACGCCGAGGGCCTGATCGCGCTCACCGCCGGCCGCGAGGGCGGGCTGACGCGTCTGCTAGCCGAGGGTCAGCTGAACCGCGCCGAGGCTTATGCCGATCGGCTCGAACGGCTGTTCCCGAACCGCCTCTATATCGAGCTCACGCGCCGGCTCGACGAGATCGAGGGCAAGGCCGAGGCCGCGCTTCTCGATCTGGCCTATGCGCGCAACCTGCCGATCGTCGCAACCAATCCGTGCTGCTACGCCGAAGAGGATTTCAGCGAGGCGCATGATGCGTTGCTGTGCATCGCCAATTCCACCTACATCGCCAGCGACGATCGCCCGCGCAGCTCGCCCGATGCCTGGATGAAGCCGGCCAAGGACATGCGGGCGCTGTTCGAGGATCTGCCCGAGGCGATCGCCAATACGCTCGTCGTGGCGCAGCGCTGCGCGGTGTCCGCGCCGTATCGCAAACCGATCCTGCCGAGCCTCGCCGGCGACCGCGATGCGGAATCGATCGCACTCCGCGCCGATGCGCATGCCGGGCTGGAAGCACGCCTCGACAGGATCGAAGCCCTGCGCCAGCATTCCCACGCGTCATCCCAGCGCAAGCTGGGATCTCCAGCGGCAGGCGCCGGACAGGAGTCGCACGAGACCCCAGCTTCCGCTGGGGTGACGGAGAGCGAGCGCGAGGATTGGCGCACGCCCTATAGGGAACGGCTCGATTTCGAGCTCGACGTGATCATCCAGATGGGCTTCCCAGGCTACTTCCTGATCGTCGCCGATTTCATCAAATGGGCCAAGGATCACGAGATCCCGGTCGGCCCGGGCCGTGGTTCGGGTGCGGGCTCGGTCGTCGCCTGGTCGCTGACCATCACCGATCTCGATCCGATGAAACTGGGGCTGCTGTTCGAACGCTTCCTCAATCCGGAACGCGTGTCGATGCCGGATTTCGATATCGATTTCTGCGAAACGCGGCGCGAGGAAGTGATCCGCTACGTGCAGCAGAAATATGGCAGCGATCACGTCGCGCAGATCATCACCTTCGGGCGATTGAAGGCCCGCGCGGTGCTCAAGGATACCGGCCGCGTGCTGCAGATGAGCTATGGCCAGATCGATCGACTGGCCAAGCTCGTCCCCAGCCATCCCACCGATCCGTGGACGCTGGAGCGCACGCTGAACGGCGTCAGTGAGTTCCACCATGAGTATAAGTCCGACGCCAACGTCCGTCACCTGATCGATCTGGCGATGAAGCTGGAAGGCCTGCCGCGGCACAGCTCGACGCACGCCGCCGGCGTGGTGATCGGCGATCGCCCTTTGGCGCAGCTCGTGCCGCTGTACCGCGATCCGCGTTCCGACATGCCCGTCACGCAGTTCGACATGAAATATGTCGAGGGCGCTGGCCTCGTAAAGTTCGATTTCCTCGGGCTGAAGACGCTGTCGGTGCTCAAGAAGGCGGTGCAATTGCTCGCCCAGCGGGGCATCACGATCGATCTCGACGGGCTTGAATGGACCGACGAGTTGACCTTCAAGCTGATCCAGAGCGGCAATACCGTCGGCGTGTTCCAGATCGAGTCCGAGGGCATGCGCCGCACGCTCACCGCGGTGAAGCCGACGGTGTTCGAAGACATCATCGCGCTCAACGCACTGTATCGCCCGGGCCCGATGGACAACATCCCGATGTTCGGCCGGCGCAAGAACGGCGACGAGCCGATCGAATATCCGCATCCGTTGCTGGAAGGCATCCTCAAGGAAACCTACGGCATCTTCGTCTATCAGGAACAGGTGATGCAGGCGGCGCAGATCCTCGCCGGCTATAGCCTGGGCGGCGCCGATCTGCTGCGCCGCGCGATGGGCAAGAAGATCCAGAAGGAAATGGACGATCAGCGCGCCACCTTCGTCGAGGGCTGCGCCACCGCCAACAATATCGGCGCGGCCAAGGCCAATGAACTGTTCGACTTGATCGACAAGTTCGCCGGCTATGGCTTCAACAAGAGCCACTCCGCGGCATACGCGCTGCTGACCTACCAGACCGCCTATCTGAAGGCGCATTATCCGCACGAATTCTTCGCAGCATCCATGTGCTACGACCTGCATCTCACGGATAAGCTGGCGATTTTTGCCGACGACATGCGCCGCCTCGGCGTCGCCTGCGTGCCGCCGTGCGTCAATAACAGCGAGGCGGAGTTCAGCGTCGAGGCGACCGAGGACGGACTTGCCGTCCGTTTCGCGCTCGCCGCGCTCAAGGGCGTGGGCGAGGGCGCGATGGAAAAGCTCGTCATCGAGCGCAAGCAGAACGGCTATTTCGCCAGCATCGATGATTTCGCCCGCCGCGTCGATCCGCGGCTGCTCAACAAGCGGCAATTGGAAGGGCTGGCCGGCGCCGGCGCGTTCGATGGCCTGAACTCCAATCGCGCGGGCATCTTTGCCGTCGCCGAGACCTTGCTCGCCACCGCCGCGCGCACGCAGGAGATGAAGGCGAGCGGGCAGGGCGGTCTGTTCGGCGGCGACGAGGCGGCCGAGCCCGATATCAAGCTGCCGCTCAGCGCGCGCTGGACGATGGCGCAGCGCATGGAGCAGGAAAAGGAGGCGTTTGGCTTCTATTTCTCCGCACATCCGGTCGATCGCCACGCGCATCTCGCCAAGGCGCACGGCGCGCGCCAGTTCTCCGCCCTCGCCGATCTGCAGATCCCCGATGACGGCACGCGCGCCGGCGCAACGATGGCGGCGCTGGTCGAGGACGCAAAGTGGCGCACCTCGGCGCGCGGCAAACGCTATATGATGGCGACCCTGTCCGATCCCTCGGGCCAGTTCGTCGCCACCTGCTTCGATGACAATGTCGCCGCCGATCTCGAGGAAGCCGCGCGCAACGGCGGTTGCGGCGTGATCACCGTCGAGCTCGATCGCCGCCCCGGCGAGGATACGCCGCGCGTCACCGTCAAGCGCATCCAGCCGTTCGAGCAGCTCGCCAATCTGGCGCGTTTCAACCTGGTCGCCGATGTGCACAGCATCGCCGCGATGCGCCAACTGGCGGAAATGCTGGCCGATCATCGCGGCGCGCGTGGTGAGGTATGGGTCAACGCGGCGCTCCCCGATGGCCGCGCCGCGCGCCTGCTGCTGGGGCGCGATTTCCTGCTCGATGGCGAACTCGCCGGGCGGATCGAGAGCTTGCAGGATGTCGATCATGTCGAGCTGAAACCCGCCGAGACGCGGCTCGCGCTGGTCGGCTGAGGCGGTTCCACTCTCGCCATCACGCGTCACCCCAGCGAAAGCTGGGGTCTCATGCGGCTTCCGTCCGCTGCGGGCTGCGAGATCCCAGCTTTCGCTGGGATGACGACGTTTCCGTGCGCGCGACAGGTCTGTCCCGCCACTCGCCGAAGCAATTCGTTACAGTCGCGGGATTGCCCCAAGCGCCCCCGCGCCTATGCTGGCGCGCTAACACCGCAAGATAGCGGACGAGGAGAGCAACGTGCTGGGTGGAATGCAGGATTTCGAATTACGCGTGCCTCGTCTGCTGGATCACGCCGCGCGCGAACATGCTGCGCGAGAGATCGTCAGTCATTGGGCCGACGGCAGCGAAACCCGCACCAATTGGGCCGGTATTGCCCGCGATGCGAAGAAACTCGCCCAGGCGCTCGAAAAACTAGGCATAACACCCGGCGACCGCGTCGCCACGCTGGCGATGAACCATCACCACCATCTGATCGCCTGGTACGGCACGATCGGCATGGGCGGCGTAATCCACACGATCAATCCGCGGCTGTTCGACGAGCAGTTGATCTACATCGCCAACCACGCCGAAGATCGCGTGCTGATGTATGACAAGGCTTTCCAGCCGCTGGTCGATCGCCTCAAGCCGCACTGGACCAGCATCGAACAGTATATCTGCTTCGACGATGGCCAGTTCGAATCGCTGCTGGCGGCTGAGGACGGCAACTACACCTGGATTGAAGGCGGCGAGCGCGAGCCGTGCATGCTGTGCTATACCAGCGGCACCACCGGGCACCCCAAAGGCGTATTGTATACGCACCGCTCCACCTTGCTCCACGCCATGCATGCCGCGTCGGCGGCGGTGATGACGCTCAGCGCGCGCACCACGATGCTGCCGATCGTGCCGCTGTTTCACGCCGCCGCCTGGGGCCTGTGCTTCGCAGCACCACTCGCCGGGTGCAAGATGGTGTTCAGCCAGGTCAACGATGCCGCGGTGCTGTGCGGGCTGATGAACCGCGAGCGCGTCACGCTGGCCGGCGGCGTGCCTACCGTGTGGCTCGCCTTGTTCCAGCATATCGACGCCACCGGCGAGCAGCCCGCCACGGTCGAGCAGATCACCGTCGGCGGATCGGCCGCGCCACGCGCGATGATAGCGCGCTTCCTCGATATGGGCATACAGGTGATCCATCTGTGGGGCATGACGGAAACGTCCCCCGTCGCCACCGCCGCCACCCCGCCGCCCGACTGGGACGCGATGAGCCGCGACGCGCAACTCGATATGCTCCAGCGCCAGGGCAGCATCCCGTTCGGCATCGAGCTACGCGTGATCGACGATGAGGACCGCGAGCAGCCACGCGACGGCCTCTCTTCCGGCCGCTTGCAGGTCCGCGGCCCGTGGATCGTGCAGCGCTATTTCGGCGCCGCCGAAGACGCCGTTGATGCCGATAACTGGTTCGATACTGGCGATGTTGCTGTGCTACACCCCGATGGCACGATGCAGATCACCGATCGCGCCAAGGATGTCATCAAATCGGGCGGCGAATGGATCAGCTCGGTCGATCTCGAAAACGCCGCGGTGGGTTGCCCCGGGGTAGCGGAGGCTGCCGCGATCGGCATCGCGCATCCCAAATGGGACGAACGCCCGTTGCTGCTGGTGGTGCGCAAACCCGGCAGCACGGTCACCCCGGCGGAGATCACCGCGCATCTCGCGAACCATGTCGCCAAATGGTGGCTGCCCGACGATATCCTGTTTGTCGACGGCCTGCCGCACACCGCCACCGGCAAATTGCTCAAGACCGAGCTGCGCGCCCGCTACAAAGATTATCGATGCGGTAATTAACATAGGTGTGGCATGATCCGTTAAGTCCTCTGGCATAAGAGCAGATGATGACTGATCGTCTTCCCCCCTGTGCCGGATGTCGCGATGGCGCGACGTTCGACATCCAAATATCGATGGCGTTCCAGCCAATCGTCGACATCACGACGGGTCGGCCCTGGGCCTATGAAGCGCTGGTGCGCGGCGCCGACGGCGCTTCGGCCGCATCGGTCTTGGACCAAGTTACGGATGACAATCGCTACGCCTTCGATCAGCGCTGCCGGGTTGCCGCGATCGAGCGCGCGGTCGCCGCCGGGATCGTCGATACCGGCGCGCTGCTGTCGATCAACTTTCTCCCCAACGCGGTTTATTCGCCCGCCGCCTGCATTCAGCTCACCCTGCGCACCGCCAAGGCGACCGGCTTGCCGCTTGATCGTCTCATGTTCGAATTCACCGAGCAGGAACGGATGGACGATCCCGAACACGTCCAGCGCATCGTCGATTCCTACCGCGCGATGGGCTTCACCACCGCGATTGACGATTTCGGTGCGGGCCATGCCGGGCTCGGTCTGCTGGCGCGCTTCCAGCCCGATGTGATCAAGCTCGATATGGAGTTACTGCGCGGCATCGATATCAGCCTGCCGCGCCGCATGATCGTCGAGGCGGTGGTGGGGCTCGCGGCGCGGCTTGGCATCCGCATTGTCGCCGAGGGCATCGAAACGCGCGCCGAGCTCGATGCGGTGCGCTCGATCGGTGTCGATCTGGTGCAAGGCTATCTGCTCGCCAAGCCGGCTTTCGAACAGTTGCCGGCCTTTGCGCTGCCCGCCGTCCCACGTACCGCGCACGCCGCTTAGAACAATTCGCCCTGCGCCCCCTTCGGCGGCCGAAAGAGATCGCAGCGCACCGTCAACCGCTCTCCGGTGAGGCCATGTTTGCGGCAGGCAATCTGAAACCTTGTCCGTAGCAGCTCTGCCCACGGCCCTTGCCCGCGCATCCGCGAATGAAAGTCCGGATCGTTATCGCGCCCGCCGCGAAGCTCGCGGATCACTGCCATCACTTTGCCGGCGCGCTCGGGAAAATGCGTGTCCAGCCAGGCGCGAAATAAGGGCGCCACTTCGTGCGGTAGCCGCACGGGGATAAAGAACGCCGCTCGCGCGCCCGCCGCCGCCGCCCGTTCGATCAGATGTTCCAGCTCGTGATCGGTAATCGCCGGGATCACGGGCGCGATCGACACATAGGTCGGGATGCCGGCATCGCTCAGCTTACGCACCGCCGCCAGCCTTCGTGCGGGGGCGGGGGCGCGCGGCTCCAGCGTCATGGCGATGCGCGGGTCGAGCGAGGTGATCGACAGGCACACCGCCGCCAGCCCCTTCGCCGCCATCGGTGCCAGCAGATCGATATCCTGCGTCACGCGGTCCGATTTGGTCGTGATGGTCAGCGGATGATCATGCTCGGCCAGCACCGCGATACACGCGCGGGTGATGCGCCAATCGCTCTCGATCGGCTGATAGGGATCGGTATTCGTCCCGAACGCGATCGGTCGTACGACATAGCCCTTCTTGGCCAGTTCAACGCGCAGCAGTTCGGCGGCATTGGGCTTGGCGAACAGCCGGCTCTCGAAATCCAGTCCCGGCGACAGATCGAGATAGGCGTGGCTGGGCCGCGCGAAGCAATAGATGCAGCCATGCTCACAGCCGCGATACGGATTGATCGACCGATCGAAGCCGATGTCCGGCGAACTATTCCGAGAAATAATCGTCCGCGCGGCCTCCGCGGTTACCGTGGTGCGCAGCGTTGGGCTGGCCCCGTCGATCGCCGTGCGCTCATCCAGCCAATCGCCGTCAGCCTCGATCTGCGGCAGATTGAACCGCCGACTTTCCGCGTTGATCGTCGCGCCGCGCACTGCCCGCTTGTTGGCCATGTGCCAAGCATAGGCACACGATCAGAACAGATCAAGAACGATCATCACCGCTTTAGGGCCAGGGCACGTGCTTGCTCCACCGCCATCGGCAGATGGGCGGCCGTCAACCGTCCGGCGAAACTGGCGCCGTCGTTCGCGCGCACCCCCGTGGATATATCCGGCACGATCCCGCTGACCTCGTTGCTGCCATCTTTGCGAAACCGCACGCAATTCGGCATGTCGAGCACGGCGCCGCTATGCGACAGCGTCGTCGGCTCCTGACCATCGAGATGCCCGCAGCCCGCGCCGCCCGAGCGCGTACCCATTATGATCGCCGCGCCATTGTCTTGCAGCAGCGCGGCAAATTGCTCCGCGGCCGACCATGTCTCGCTGTCGATCAGCACGATCACCGGCCCCTGCCAGACGCTGTCGCGATAGGGAAATTGTGCCGCGCTGAACACTTCCGGCGCCCACCCCCGGCCATCCAGCGTGCCGGCCGGTAATTGCGGCAGCAGCCCGCTGGCGAAGCCGGATCGCGCCAAACGCGGGCATGCCGCACCGTCGCAGGGTCGTACTTGGTCCGCGGTCGCCTCGGCCTGCCCGGCAAAATCCAGCAGCATCGCCCGATCGTGCGGCGGTGCCTTGCCCGCTTCGCTGCGCAGCTTGGCCGCCAACGCTTGCCAGCGCGCCACCCAGGCGGGGCTGCGCAGCACGCCGATCGGCGCGGAGTGCAGCGCCACGGGGGAGACGATGCGCGCCGCCGCCTCGGCCCATTCCGTACCGCCGCCATTGCGCGTCAGATCGACCAGCAACACGTCTGCACCTGCGGCGCGAAGCTGTGTGATGGTCGTCATCAGCGCGCGCGTCATCTGCGCAAATGCTTCCGTCAGCACCCGATCGTCGCACCCGGCGTCGCACGGCTGCGTGATTGCCGTTCGCGTGGTCGCCACCGCCTGTGCACATAAAGACGGGTAGCCGTGCGGCGCGAAAATCCCCATGCGCACGACGCCGATCGTGCCGCCACGCGCATCGACCAGGCCTGCGTTGAACGGCCCGCCGGCATCGATCGGCCGATAGCCCGACAAGGCGGCCGCCGTTCCCGCGGTTACTTGGCCCGCTGTATAACCACGCGCGGCGCAGAAGCGGGCCACCGTGGGAGCCAAGGCCGGTGCTGCTGGCGGTGTGAGGCTGGGCGGAGACGAGGGGGCGGGCCAGCGCAATGCCAGGTGTCCGTCGTTGAAGCGTTCGACCAGGCGATCCATCGCGCGGCGGGCATCCGCGTCACTGCTGCCTCGGCGGATCTCGCTGGCGGTACGCGCAATCCAGGTGTCGAGCGAAACCTCGCGCTGCTCGGTCAGCCACTCGAGATTAGGATAATCGCGCACGATCGCGGCACGAAACTGCGCGAGATCGGCAAGCCAGGGGGCAGGATCCCACGCTGGCGCGGCGGCCAGCGAGAGAAACGCTGCCACGGCAAGCACCGTAGTTTTACCGGCAAATGTCATCACATCCCCCCTGCCACCCCATGGCACCGGGCTCGCTTGGCCGGCCCAGCGACGCGGTCAGCGCTCCATCAGCCGCGGCATCAGCTCGACGAAATTGCACGGTTTGAACCGGCTATCCAACTGGTGCACGAGTATCCCGTCCCAGCCATCCTTCACGGCGCCGGTCGAGCCGGGGAGCGCGAAGATATAGGTGCCGCGCGTCACGCAGGCGCAGGCGCGCGACTGGATCGTCGAGGTGCCGATGGTCTGGAAACTAAGCCACCGAAACAGCTCGCCGAACCCTGGGATCGGCTTGTCCTGCACCTGCTCGATCGCCTCGGGCGTCACGTCGCGCCCCGTAACCCCGGTGCCACCGGTGGTGATAACGCAATCGACCGTTTCATCATCGATCCAGCGATGCAGCCGCGTGACGATCTCCGGCACGTCATCGGTCACGATACCGCGATCGGCCAGCACATGCCCTGCCGCGGTCAGCCGGTCGACCAGCGCCTGGCCCGAACGATCGTCGGCCAGCACGCGGCTGTCGGAGATCGTCAAGACGGCGATGCGGACCGGCTTGAATGTCGCGCTGTCGTCAATTGGCACTGAGCACCAGGCCCTTTGGTGCCGCGGTCAACCGCACGCCGCTGGCCCCCGGCAAACCCGGGAAACGCGGCCACAGCCCTTGCGCCAGCGCGGTGCGGCTGGGCGAGACGGGCTTGCCGCTCTGGCTTTCATACATCCAGTAATTGCGCAGCACCGTGCTGACATAGCCACGCGTTTCCCAATAGGGGATCGATTCGATGTATAGCAGCGGATCGCCGCCATCGCGCGACAGCGCGTTCCACATCTGCACCGGCGCCGGCCCGGCATTGTACGCCGCGATCACCTTGGGCAGCAGCCCGCCGGTCAACGGCAGATCGCGCAATTGCTCGAGATAGGATTGCCCGACCTCCATGTTCACGGACGGCCGCGACAGCATTGCGCGATCATAGAGGCGGCCATGCTTGCGTGCGATATCGGTCGCCGCCGCGGGCATCACCTGCATCAGGCCATATGCGCCGGCCGGGCTGACGACATCGGTGCGGAAGCGCGATTCCTGCAGCGTGTGGGCGTAGACCAGGGCCTTGTCGACGCGCCAGCCGCCATCCGGCGTCCAGTTGGGCTGCGGATAGCGCGCCGCCACCGTCGTCGTCGCGCCGACCGGGCCGTTATACGACAGCCACACGGTCGTGCTCGGCAGATTGAAGCTGTTCGATAGCCGCACGAGCGCCGGGAATTCCTGCGGGTTGCCGAGCTTTGCCTCCTGCTTGACCACTTCATCGGCCAGGTTCGTTTCACCAATTTCCACCAGCGCTGCCGCCACGCGCACGTTCGGGCGCCGCGCGAGCAATTGCCAGTCAGTGGCGACATATTTGTCCGGCTTGGGCGTCACATCGCGAATGCCCAGCGCCTGGCGCGCAAGCAGCCCGTAAAACGTCTCGCGGTATTGCGCCGCGCTTTTCAGCCGCGCTTCGATCCGATCGGGCCGCGCGCAGGCCATGTCGGCGCGCGCCGCCCAGTACAGCCCGGCCGAGCGCAATTCGATATCGCCCGCGCGCGCCGAAACGCGTTCAAACGATTGGCCGGCGCCCGCGCAATCCTTCTGCCGCCAGGCCGCGAGCGCGTTGACCCACTCGCCTTGAATCGCCCAGTCGCCCGAGCCCAGCGCCGCCTTCGACGCCATCGTCCGTGCCGCGCGATCATTGCCCTGCAGATAATAGATCCAGGCGACCTTCTGCTGCCATTCGGTCTGCGCGTCGGGTGTCAGGCCGTAGGTCGACTCGAGCAGCGCCTGCGCCGATGCGCCGTCATCTGCTTTGACAAAGGGCTGCATCTTGATCGCCAGCTCGGCCGCGATCATGTCGCTCTTGATGCTCTTGGCGCGTTGCCGCACCGGCGCGCCGCCCAGCCAGGTCAGTCGCTTGGCTTCGGGCAATGGCGGCAGATCCACGCCGCCGCGCGATTTGGCCATGGCATAGATTTGCGTCGCCTGCGGCAGTTCGGGCGCTTCGGCGAGCAATTTGAGCAGCGGATCGAGCTCCGCCTTGGGTGATCCCTTGGCGGTGAGCAATTCCGCGCGCGCAATCGCGTGCAGCGGCCCCGGCTTCATCGAATCGAGCTGCAGTTGCGCGTCGAGCCAGCGTTGCTCGCGGATTGCCGAAAACACTGTGCGATACCCCTCGCGCTGCCCGGCATCGAGCTGGTCGGGAATTCCTTGTGCCCCCCGTGCCGCGCCTTTCTGCGGCGCAACATCCGCCGCGGCGGCCGGGGCAGGGGCGGACACCGCCGCATAGGCGCCGGTCATCGGCGCCGCGACGATGGCGCAAGCTAATAATGTTCTCACGATTCCAATCCCTCGATCAGCATCTGCAAGTCTTTCCATGCTTCGGCCTTGGCCGCCGGTTTTTCGAGCAGGAAGCGGGGGTGAAAGCTCGCTACCACTTCTATCGTCGAAGCCACCGTGCCAGCTTTAAGGTTAAGTGTCCGTAACTGGCCCCTGGCATGCGGCGCATCCGCCCCAAGCAAGGCACGGCTCGGCGCATTGCCCATCACCAGCACGCGTTTCGCCGCCGTCAGCGCGACATGATGCTGCGCCAGTTCGCCCAGCCGCGCTTCCATCTCGGGCGCGACGCGGCCTGCCGCGGGGCGCGTCGTGCACACCGCGGCCAGATACACCGTTTCGCGGCTGCGCCCGATCGCCGCCAGCATGCGATCGAACAGCCGGCCCGCCGCGCCGCTCAGCAGCACGCCGCTCTCGGCATCCTCGCGCTCGGGCATGTCGATCAGGATCATCAGGGTGGCGGCAGGATCGCCTTGGCCCACGATGCAGCGGCCATGCCAGCTTGCTTCGGGGGCGTCGGGGCCGGCTCGCCACGCGGCGAATCCGTCCAACGTTTCCGGCAGCGCGACATCGGCCACGACCAGGTCGACGGGGGCCGCCGCTGACACCGGCGCGGCGCGCGCCAGCCAGTTGCGCGGCTCCTCGTCGATCGCGGTATCGACCCCGGCCTCTTGCCACCAATCGAGCGTACTCGCAGCGGCTTGATTCCAGTCGTAATTCTGATCAGCCCCCATATATCCTTATGGCGGGATGTTGACGTGAAGGTCAACTTGCTGGCACCGCAACTTGGACAGGACGTGGTTGCCGCGCGACGAGCGCGCGCGGGGCACGCCGCTGATGGAGACGAAGAGTGAGCGAACGCGAATCCATGCCGTATGACGTCGTGATCGTCGGCGCCGGGCCTGCCGGCCTGTCCGCGGCGATCCGCCTCAAACAGGCGGCGGCGGCGAAGGAAGCGGAGATTTCGGTATGCGTGCTCGAAAAGGGCTCGGAAGTCGGCGCGCATATTCTGTCGGGCGCGGTGATCGATCCCAAATCGCTCGACGAATTGCTGCCCACATGGCGCGATGACGGCTGCCCGCTGGCCGAAGTCCCGGTGACCGAAAATCATCACTGGGTGCTGACCCGCGCGAAGAAATATGAGCTGCCGCATCTGCTCTCGCCGCCGTTCATGCACAATAAGGGCACTTATACCGGAAGCCTCGGCAATCTGTGTCGCTGGCTCGCCACCCAGGCCGAGGAACTTGGCGTCGAGATTTTCCCCGGTTTTGCCGCGGCGGAAATCCTGTTCAACGAGGATGGCTCGGTCAAGGGCGTCGCGACCGGCGACATGGGCGTGGCGCGCGACGGGACGCACAAGGGCGATTACACCCCGGGGCTCGAGCTACACGCCAAATACACGTTCTTTTCCGAAGGCGTGCGCGGGCATCTGAGCAAGGAACTGATCCGCACCTTTGATCTCGCTAAGGATGCCAATCCGCAGGTCTACGGGCTCGGCGTCAAGGAATTGTGGGATATCGATCCCGCTTTGCATGTCCCCGGTCGCGTCATTCACACGCAGGGCTGGCCGCTGACCGAGACCGATGGCTCCAATGGCGGCGGCTGGATCTATCACCAGGCCAATGGCCAGGTCTCGCTCGGTTTCGTCACCTGGCTCAATTACACCAATCCCTATCTCTCGCCGTTCCAGGAAATGCAGCGCTGGAAGACGCATCCGCAGATCGCCGCGTTGCTGAAGGGCGCCAAGCGCGTCAGCTATGGCGCGCGCGCTATCAGCGATGGCGGGCTGCAATCGATCCCCAAGCTGGTCTTCCCCGGCGGCGCGCTGATCGGCGACAGCGCCGGCTTCCTCAACGTGCCGCGCATCAAGGGCACGCACACGGCGATGAAATCCGGCATGATGGCGGCCGAGGCGGCGGTCGAGGCCGTGCTGTCGCAGCGCCAGCATGACGAGCTTGCCGCTTATCCCGCGGCGTTCGAGGCATCCTGGGTTAAAAAGGAGCTGTCGGTCGTCCGCAATGTGGCGCCGCTGCTCAAGAAGTTCGGCGATTTTCTGGGCACGATCTTTTCGGGCGCCACGATGTGGGCCGAGCATCTCGGGCTCAAGATGCCGTTCACGCTGCATCATCACGCGGATCACGAAAGCCTGTGGCGCAAGGATCTGGTCAAGAAGATCGAGTATCCCAAGGCCGATGGCGTGCTGACCTTCGATCGCCTGTCCTCGGTGTTCATCTCCAACACCAATCACGAGGAGGACCAGCCGGTCCATCTGACGCTCAAGGATCCCGCGATCCCGGTCGCCTACGATCTGCCGATGTACGACGAACCGGCGCAGCGTTATTGCCCGGCCGGCGTGTACGAGATCGTCGGCGAGGAGACGGGCGATCCGAAGTTCGTCATCAACGCGCAGAATTGCGTCCACTGCAAGACCTGCGACATCAAGGATCCGACGCAGAACATCAACTGGGTCGTGCCGGAAGGCGGCGGCGGGCCGAACTATCCGAATATGTGACGCGCCAGGCCAGACGCAGCGAAGCTGCGGCGCGCCTCAAGGCGCGTCCGGCCGGCGGCGCTCAAGCGCCGACCGACGACACGGCTTTGCCGCGGCGCGCCCCGTTGCTATGGGCCTCTCCCTGCGTCGCCGGCTGACGCAGGCCGGCAAGCGTCTAAGGTTGAAGCGATGATCGTTGAACGCGCGCCTGCCAAGATCAACCTTGCGCTACACGTCCGCCGCCGCCGCGCGGATGGCTATCACGAGCTCGAAACGCTGTTCGCCTTTCTCCGCGATGGCGATGACATCCGCGTGGCGCCCGGTCCCGGGCGGCTCCACATAGACGGTCCCTTTGCTGCCGGTCTCGATGTCGACGCCGACAATCTCGTCACACGCGCCGTCACGATCTTCGCGCAAAGCTTTGTTATCGCAACGGAATATGCAATCACGCTGACCAAGAACCTGCCCATCGCGTCGGGCATCGGTGGCGGATCGGCCGATGCCGCGGCGACGCTGCGCGCGCTGGCCAGGCTCAACCACATCCCGCTCGATCATCCCATGTTGTTCGCTTGCGCCAACGCACTCGGCTCGGATGTGCCTGCCTGCCTGTATGGGCGAAGCGCGATGGGCACGGGCAGGGGCGAGCAGCTTATGCCGCTCGACGGGCTCACCGATATACCGGTGCTGCTGGTCAATCCCGGCGTCGCCGTCTCGACCGCCGCCGTGTTCAAGGCGTGGGATAGCGTCGATCGCGGTCCGATCGGCGCGGGGGCCATCCTCGATCGCGCCCGCGCCGGGCGCAACGATCTCGAACCACCTGCTCGTGCGCTGGTCCCGGACATCGCTGCGGTGCTGGATCGCCTGGACAACACCAAACCGCTGCTTGCGCGCATGTCCGGCTCCGGCGCCACCTGTTTCGCGCTGTACGCGAGCGCTGCCGATTGCAGCAGCGCCGCAGCCGCCGTACGACACCGCCATCCCGAATGGTGGTGTCTCGAATCGACACTCGCGTAACACATATTCGTCATTTCGGGACACCCGCGCCCGTCCGCAGCGCCAGGCCACGCAAATCCGCCATTGGCACACACCTTGCTGGTCTAAAGCCGAACGGGTCCGACGCTCCGCGCGCGTCCGCCGATGATCCTCCCGGGCATCATCAATGTGGGAAAGGCGGCGTGCACCAGCACGTCGCCTTTTTCGCGCAACAGACTTGCGTCAAACCCGCCTCTCGCGACATAGGCGTGCGCATGACTCATGTTTTCGATAAATCGCGCCTCCCCAGCCGTCACGTCTCCGTTGGCCCCGAACGCGCCCCGCACCGCAGCTATTATTACGCTATGGGCCTCTCGGAGGAGGAGATTGCCCGCCCGTTCGTCGCATTGGCCTCTGCCGGCAATAACAGCGCGCCGTGCAACACCACGCTCGACGCACAGGCCGATGCCGCGCAGGCCGGGGTCAATGCCGCCGGCGGCATGCCGCGGCGCTTCAACACCATCACCGTCACCGATGGCATCGCCATGGGGCATCAGGGCATGAAAAGCTCGCTGGTCAGCCGCGAGGTGATCGCCGATTCGGTCGAGCTCAGCGTGCGCGGTCATTGCTACGACGCGCTGGTGGGCTTCGCCGGCTGCGATAAATCGCTCCCCGGCATGATGATGGCGATGCTGCGCCTCAACGTGCCGAGCATTTTCGTCTATGGCGGCTCGATCCTGCCGGGCCGCTATCACGACAAGGACGTCACCGTCGTGGATGTGTTCGAAGCGGTGGGGCAGTTCGCAGCGGGCAATTGCCCGATCGCCGAGCTGCACGAGCTCGAAAAAGTTGCCTGCCCCGGCCACGGCGCATGTGGTGGTCAGTTCACCGCCAACACCATGGCCTGTGTCGGCGAGGCGATCGGATTATCGTTGCCGAACAGCAACATGGTGCCCGCACCATATAGCACGCGTGAACAAATCGCGGTTGCCGCCGGGGCGCAGGTGATGGAGCTGATCCATCAGAATCTCCGCCCGCGCGACATCTGCACGCGCGAAGCCTTTATCAACGCGGCGCGCGTCGTGGCGGCCACGGGGGGCTCGACCAACGCCGCGCTGCACTTGCCCGCCATGGCGCATGAAGCGGGCATCGATTTCGATCTGTTCGATGTGGCGGAAGCCTTTAAATCAACACCTTATATCGCCGATCTCAAACCGGGCGGGAACTATGTCGCCAAGGACATGTATGAGGCCGGCGGCGTCTATATGCTGATGAAGACGATGCTCAGCGGCGGCTTTCTCGACGGCAATTGCAGGACGGTGACGGGCAAGACGCTGGGCGAGAATATCGATCAGGTCACCTGGAACCCCGATCAGAAGGTCATCTACGATATCAACACGCCGATCACGCCGACCGGCGGCGTCGTCGGCTTGCGCGGCTCGCTCGCCCCCGATGGCGCGATCGTGAAGGTTGCCGGCATGCACCGGCTGGTGTTCGAAGGCCCGGCGCGCGTGTTCGATTGCGAGGAAGATACCTTTGCCGCGGTCGAAGCGCGTGAGATCGCCGACGGCGAAGTGATCGTGATCCGCTACGAGGGGCCTAAGGGTGGCCCCGGCATGCGCGAGATGCTCTCCACCACCGCCGCGCTGTATGGCCTGGGTCTCGGCGAAAAGGTCGCCTTGGTCACCGATGGCCGCTTTTCCGGCGGTACGCGCGGTTTCTGCATCGGTCATGTCGGGCCCGAGGCCGCGGATGGCGGGCCGATCGCCCTGGTCGAAAATGGTGATCTGATCCGCATCGATGCCGAACAAGGCACGATCGACCTGCTCGTCGAGGCGGACGTGCTGGCCACGCGCCGCGCCGCCTGGGTGCCACGCGCCAACGATTATCAATCCGGCGCGCTGTGGCGCTATGCCCGCAACGTCGGCCCGGCCTATAAGGGCGCGGTCACGCACCCGGGAGCCGCGGCCGAAACCCATGTCTATGCGGATATCTGATGCCGGCGCGCGGCTAGCTGTCCTGTCGGTTGCCGGCCTGCTCACCGCGTGCGGCAAGCAGGTCGCGCTCACGATCACCAGCGGGCACACTCCATGAGCCCGCTCGCCGGCCCGATCCTCACCGCCGCCGAAATTCGCGGCGCCGAGGCATCGGCCATGGCCGCGGGCGCCACGGTCGACAGCCTGATGGAGCGCGCCGGCCAGCAGATCGCCGTTGCGGTCCGGCGTCTCGCGGGCGCCAATGCGATCCTGGTGGTGTGCGGCCCCGGCAACAATGGCGGTGATGGCTATGTCGCCGCGCGGCTGTTGCGCGAAGCGGGCCTGAAGGTGCGGGTCGCCGCGCTCGCCGAGCCCAAGACCGACGCCGCCAAAGCGGCGCGGGCGGCGTGGCCGGGGGGCGTCGAACCCGTCGCCGACGCCCAACCCGCCTCGATCCTGGTAGACGCGCTGTTCGGCACCGGCCTCGCGCGCCCGCTGGACGCCCCAGATGTGCCCCTTCCGTCATCCCAGCGAAAGCTGGGATCTCAAGCGGCAAGCGCGGAACAGCCGCCGCAAGAGACCCCGGCTTCCGCTGGGGTGATGGCGCGCAATGGCGCAGCGGCAACCCCCATCACCGCCAAGCTGCGCGCGCTGGCGCAGGCGGCAACGCTTACCATCGCCATCGATCTCCCCAGCGGCGTCACCACCGATGACGGCCGCGTGCTGAGCGACATCCCCGTGTTCGACATCACGCTCGCGCTGGCCGCTGCCAAGCCCAGCCACCTGCTCCAGCCCGCCGCGCGCCACTGTGGCACGATCCGCATCCTCGATATCGGCGTCGCGACGACCTCTGCCGCACAGGTGCTCACCCGCCCAAATTTGCCGCCCCCCGGCCCGGACGCGCACAAATATACCCGCGGCATGGTCGCGATCGTTGCCGGCAGCATGCCCGGCGCCGCGCGCCTCGCCGGCATCGCCGCGATGCGCGCCGGGGCGGGGTATGTCCTGCTGCTCGCCGACGATCACAGCGGCCCCGACGCGTTGGTGCACAAGCCTTTCGCCCCGCAAGCGATCGCCGATCCGCGCATCGGCGCGCTGCTCATCGGCCCGGGCCTCGGCCGCGACGCCGATGCGGTCGCGAAACTCGATGCCACGCTCGTCACGGATCACCCGCTGGTCATCGATGGGGACGCGCTGCACCTGCTCAAGGGAAATCGCCTGACGACACTCGCCACCCGCGATACCCCCCTGATCCTCACCCCGCATGCTGGCGAGTTCGATGCCTTGTTTGGTGCATCGGATGCCAGCAAGATCAAGCGTGCCCGCGCTGCCGCCGTTCAGGCGAACGCGGTCATCGTCTTCAAGGGCGCTGATACCGTCATTGCCGGCCCCGACGGCGCGGTGCGCGTGGCGCCCGGCGCCAGCCCCTGGCTTTCCACCGCTGGCACTGGCGATGTTCTCGCCGGCGCGATCGCCGCGATGCTCGCCAGTGGCCTCGCGCCGCTCGAGGCCGCCTCGGCCGGGGTATGGCTTCATGGCGAAGCGGCACACCGCGCCGGCGCCGCCTTTATCGCCGATGACCTTGCCCAAGCGCTGAGTGCCGCTAGAGCCACCGAATGACCGACCACCTGACCGATACGATCATTCGCGTTGCCGCGCGCGGCGACGGGCTGACCGCCGATGGCCGCAGCGCCGCCCTGACCGCGCCCGGCGACACGCTTGCCGCTGATGGCACCATCATCCCCGGCCCGCATCATCAGGTGCCGCCATGCCGCCATTTCCCCACCTGTGGGGGCTGCCAGCTCCAGCATCTCGATGACGAGAGCTTCGCGCAGTTCATCATTGACCGCATCCAGGGCGCGCTCGCCGCGCACAATCTGAGCACCGACATCCGCCCCCCAAAGCTCTCGCCACCCAAAACGCGCCGCCGCGCTGCGCTGCAGGCAGAGCTCAAGCAGGGCAGGGTGCAGATCGGCTTTAGCGAGAATGCCAGTCACGCGCTGGTCGACATCCAGGAATGCTGGGTGCTCACCCCCGAATTATTCGCCGTGATCGCGCCATTGCGCGTCCTGCTGGCCAAATTCCTGCGCAAGAATCGTCGTGCCCGGCTGCATCTTACCCAGGCGGATCAGGGGCTCGATCTGCTGATCGAAGGGATCGAAGCCGAGGGTCTCGACGCTGCCGAGGCGATCAGCGCTTTCGCGCTCGCCCACAATGTCGCGCGCTTCGCCATCGATAGCGGCGTCGGTCCGGAGATCCGGTGGGAGCCCGAGCCGGTCACCGTCACGCTCAGCGGCGTGCCCGTGCCGCTGCCCGTCGCCGCCTTCCTGCAGGCGACCAAGGACGGGGAGGGCGCGCTGATCGAGGCGGTGCGCTTAGCCACCGCTGGCGCCGCCACCGTCGCCGATCTGTTCGCCGGGCTTGGCACCTTCACCTTCGCATTGCCCGGCAAAGTCTATGCCGGCGAAGCTGCGCGCGACGCGATCCTGTCGCTCAAGGGCGCCGCCGCGCTGGCGCGCCGCCCGGTGTTTGCCGACCATCGCGATCTCTATCGCCGCCCGCTGACCACCGCCGAGCTCGACCGCTTCGACGCCATCGTGCTCGATCCGCCGCGGGCCGGTGCGCGCGAACAGGCGTTGCTGCTGGCCCCGTCAAAGGCACCTTCCATCGCCTATGTTTCCTGCAATCCCAGCAGCTTCGCGCGCGATGCAGAGTTTTTGTGCCAGGGCGGCTACACGCTCGACTGGATCCAGCCCGTCGGCCAGTTCCGCTGGTCGACGCATGTCGAGCTGGCGGCGAAGTTCACGCGGCGCCCCGCCTAATCGTCACCCCAGCGAAAGCTGGGGTCTTCAGCGGCAAAGACGCGACGGTTGCCCCGAGATGCCAGCTTCCGCTGGCATGACGTCATGATGAATAATCCGCCCCGATAAAGAACAGCCCGTCCGGGGGCGCATTGAGCCCGAGCCGCGTGCGGTCCTTTGCTGCCAAGGCATCCGCCATATCATCCGGCGACCATTTGCCCTGACCGACCAGCCCGAGACATCCGACCATCGAGCGGACCTGATGATGCAGGAACGAGCGCGCCGAAGCGAACACGCTGATACGGTCGCCCGACGCTACCACGTCCAGCCGATCCAGTGTCCGAAGCGCACTATCGGCCTGGCAATGTGCCGAGCGAAAGGTGGTAAAGTCATGCCGCCCGATCAGCCGCGCCGCCGCTGCCGCCATCGCCGCGCTGTCCAGCGCCACGGGTACGCGCCATGCCAGCCCGCGCTCCCACGTCAGCGGCGCACGCCGCATGACGATGCGATATTCATAATGCCGCCCGAGGCACGAAAACCGCGCATGCCAGTCCTCGGCCACTTCGTCGCACGCCAGGATCGCCACCGGCGCGGGCGCGAGCTTGGCGTTGATTGCTGCGGCCAGCCGAAATCCCGTCAGCGGTTTGGCCACATCGACATGCGCGCGCATCGCGCTGGCATGCACGCCGGCGTCGGTGCGCCCCGCCGCATGCACCGCCACCGTCTCGCCCGTTACGGCAAAAATAGCCGCCTCGATCGCCGCCTGAACGCTCGGGCTATGCGTCTGCCGCTGCCACCCGGCAAACGGCCGCCCGTCATATTCGATGGTCAGCGCAAACCGCGTCAAAGCTTGGTGCCCGCCGGGATCGGGAAACCGCGCAGCAGCTCGCCCGCGCTCATCACGCCGCGCCCGGCGCGCTGCAACAGGGTCGGGCGGATGTAGCCCGCGCCGCATTGGATGATCAGGTCATCACTGACCACCAGACCGTCGTCCCGGCGCAAGCCGGGGTCTCCCGCGGCAGGCGGGTCGGGCAGCACCTCCGCCGCCAGCACGCGCACCCGCTCGCCCGCCACCTCGAACCACGCCCCCGGCGGATTGAACCCGCGCACCTGCCGCTCGACCGCCTCGGCAGACTGTGCAAAATCGAGCCGCGTCTCCGCCTTGTCGATCTTGGGCGCATAGGTCACGCCCGCTTCAGGCTGCGCGACGGCCGGATAGGCATTGATATCCGCCAGCACCTGCACCATCAGCCGCGCGCCGAGCGCGCTCATCTCGTCGGTCAGTTCGCCCGCCGTCTTGGCGCCGATCGCGGTCCGTTCCTCGAGCCGCACCCGCCCGGTATCCAGCCCCGTCTCCATCTGCATGATGCCGACGCCGGTCTCGGCATCGCCGGCGAGGATCGCACGCTGGATCGGCGCCGCCCCGCGCCACCGCGGCAACAGCGAGCCGTGGACGTTGAGACAGCCGAGGCGCGGCGCTTCCAGCACGGCGCGCGGCAGGATCAGCCCATAGGCCGCGACCACCGCCACATCCGCCCCGAACGCGGCAAAGTCGGCCTGCGCCGCCACATCCTTGAGCGACACCGGCGTGCGCACGGCAATGCCCAGCGCCTCGGCGCGCGCCTGCACCGGGGAGGGCGTCACCGCCTTTCCCCGCCCGCTGCGCCGCGCCGGCTGGCTGTAGGCCGCTACAATATCATGCCCGGCATCCACCAATGCCTGCAGCACCGGCACCGCAAATTCGGGCGTCCCCATAAACACAATCCGCATGGCGCATGCTCTGGCCGCTTGGCAATCGCTCGCGCAACCCCCTATCTGTTCCGTCATGGCCTCCCCGCAGATCGACGCGCTCACGCAAGCCCTGGCAAAGCTCCCCGGACTGGGGCCGCGATCCGCCAGACGCGCGGTGCTGCATCTGCTCAAGAAGCGTGAAACCGCGCTGGGGCCGCTGCTCGATGCGCTGAACGCAGTTGATGAAACGCTCGCAACCTGCAGTAATTGCGGGAATATCGATACGACAAACCCATGCGGCATCTGCGCCGATCCGCGCCGCGACGCCCGCGCTTTGTGTGTGGTGGAAGAAGTCGCCGATCTCTGGGCGCTCGATCGCTCGCGCTTGTTTCCTGGGCGCTTTCACGTGCTCGGCGGGCGCCTGTCTGCGCTGGAGGGCATCCGCCCGGAGGATCTGACGATCGATTCGCTTGTCCGCCGCATCGAGGCGGGTGGTATCGACGAGGTCGTGCTGGCGATGAACGCGACGCTCGAAGGCCAGACCACCGCGCATTACATCGCCGATCGCATCGAGCGTTTCCCCGTCCGCATCACCCAGCTTGCGCACGGCCTGCCGGTCGGCGGTGAACTCGATTATCTCGACGAAGGCACGCTCGCCCAGGCGCTCCGCGCCCGCCGCCCCGTCCCTTGACCGCGCGGAGCGCAACCAGTCTGCCCACTGCGTCTTCGTGTTCTTCGTGGCTTCGTGCGAAAATCCAATGCGCACGAAGCCACGAAGAACACGAAGAGAAAGGAGGCGCGGCAGCCTGTTCTTCTTAGCGTCTTTGCGTCTTTGCGTCTTTGCGCCTTTGCGCGAACGATCCTTCTTTTTTCGCGCAAAGACGCGAACACGCCAAGGGAGTAAACTTGACGCGGGACCGTCACTTTCCTAGCTCGCCGTGATGGCAATCCTAGACATCCTTGAAGTTCCCCATCCCGGCCTGCGCGCCGTGGCCAGGCCCGTCGCGGCAGTGGACGACGCGACGCGCGCGATCGTCGCCGATATGTTCGACACGATGTACGATGCGCGCGGCATCGGTCTGGCCGCCACGCAGGTGGCGATCGAGCAGCGCATCGTCGTGATCGATCTGCAGGAGCCGGAATCGGACGCCGAAGACGCCAAGCCGGTCCGCGCGCCGCATGTGTTCATCAATCCCAAACTGGTATCGGTCAGCGCGGAACTGTCGAGCTATAACGAAGGCTGCCTCTCGATCCCCGAGCAATATGCCGAGGTCCAGCGCCCCGCCACCTGCCGGCTGGCCTGGCTCGATGATCAGGGCGCCGCGCAGGAGCAGGATTTCGACGGCCTCATGGCCACCGCGATCCAGCACGAGATCGATCATCTGAACGGCGTGTTGTTCATCGATCACATCTCGAAGCTCAAGCGCGACATGCTGATGAAAAAGCTGACGAAGATGCGCAAGGGCTAAGGGCAGGGGCCGCTGGCGGATATGTCACCCCAGCGAAAGCTGGGATCTCAAGCGGCTAAGGCTCGCCGTATCCGCGCAAGACCCCAGCCTTCGCTGGGGTGACGATGAGGCGGGGTGAGCGGGCCTCCAACTACTTGCTCAAAATACCACTTTGAGCGAAAACCCTAGAACAATCCCTCGATCTCGCCCCCGGCCCCAAGGCGGATCCCCTCCGCCGCCGGCACGCGCGGCAGCCCCGGCATCGTCATCACCTCGCCGCAGATTGCCACCACGAATCCCGCGCCCGCGCTCAGCCGCACCTCGCGCACCGGCACGACATGATGCGTCGGCGCGCCCAGCTTTGCCGGATCGGTCGAGAAACTATACTGCGTCTTGGCCATGCAGACGGGCAAATGGCCAAAGCCTGCCTCTTCCCAGCGCCGCAATTGCGCATGCACCGAGGGATCGGCGATCGCCTCCTCGGCGCGATAGACCCGCGTCGCCACCGTGTTGATCTTCTCGAACAGTGGCAGGCCATCATCATACAGCGTTGCGAATTGCGGGCTGCCGTGGTCGCATAGCTGGGCGACCGCCTCTGCCAGCGCCACCGCCCCCGCGCCGCCATCGGCCCAATGCGTGCACAACACCGCTTGGGATCCGTGCGCCGCGGCGATCTCGCGGATCACCGCCATTTCCTCGGCACTGTCGCCATCGAAGCGGTTGATCGCCACCACCACGGGCACGCCGAACATCCGCACATTTTCGATATGCCGCGCGAGATTGACGCCGCCGCGCCGCACCGCCGCTGCGTCCGCCGGGCCGAGATCGCTTTTGGCCACGCCGCCATTCATCTTCAGCGCGCGCACCGTCGCCACGATCACCGCTGCCGCCGGCTTCAGCCCCGATTGCCGGCACTTGATGTCGAAGAATTTCTCCGCGCCCAGATCGGCGCCGAACCCGGCCTCGGTCACGACATAATCGCCCAGCGCGAGCGCGGTGCGCGTGGCGATCACCGAATTGCAGCCATGCGCGATATTGGCGAACGGCCCGCCATGCACGAACGCCGGATTGCCCTCCAGCGTCTGCACCAGATTGGGCTTGATCGCCTGCGCCAGCAGCACCGCCATCGCGCCATCGGCCTTCAGGTCGCGCGCCGTGACAGGGCGCCGGTCACGCGTATAAGCCACGACGATGCGCCCCAGCCGCGCCTCGAGATCCTCCAGCCCGTCGGCAAGGCACAGGATCGCCATCACCTCGGACGCCACCGTAATGTCGAACCCGCTCTCGCGTGGGAATCCATTGGCGGGGCCACCCAGCGACTGCGCGATGTCCCGCAGCGCGCGATCGTTCATATCGAGCACACGGCGCCACACGATGCGCCGCACGTCGATGTCGAGCGCATTGCCCCAATGGACATGATTATCGATCATCGCCGCGAGCAGATTGTGCGCGCTGGTAATGGCGTGGAAATCGCCGGTGAAATGAAGGTTGATATCCTCCATCGGCGCGACCTGCGCATAGCCGCCGCCAGCCGCGCCGCCCTTGGTGCCGAAACACGGCCCCAGCGAGGGCTCGCGTAGACACAGCACTGCCTTGCGCCCGATCAGGTTGAGCGCGTCCGCCAGCCCCACCGAGGTGGTCGATTTGCCTTCGCCCGCGGGCGTCGGATTGATCGCGGTGACCAGGATCAGCTTGCCGTGCCGGCCCGTTGCGGGGACCCGCGCCAGATCGATCTTCGCTTTGAAATGTCCGTAAGGCTCAACCGCTTCGGTTGGGATATTCAGCTTGGCAGCGATCTCGCCGATGGGCTGGAGCGTGGCGGCGCGCGAAATCGCGATGTCTGTCAGCATGGGGGATGTCGTAGCGAGCGGAAATTGCGCCGCAAGCCCGGCGGATGCGAATATTCGCTCTGTCCTACATCCAGTGTTCAATCTATGTTCCTTGCCATGCCGGCCGCTTTGCACTTCTCTGCCCGATATGCATCTCGCCGCGGATGCGCCGCGCTGGTCCTGAAAACGGCGCCAGCGTCTCAACATTGTCAACATTCGCCGCCTGCCAGCGCCAAATACGCGTGAGCCTCTCAACATTCTCAACATTCGCCGGACTGCTTTGATGGAAATTTTTCTCGCTGTGTTGCTTGCCGTGATTCTCGGGGTCGCGCTCGGCTGGTGGCTTGGCAGCCGCGCCGCGGCGCAGGCGCGCGCCGAGCGCGATGCGCGGACCGAGGAATTCAAGCGCGCCATCACCGAGCTCGCCGCCGCCGAGGAGCGCGGCAAGGCCACCGCCTATCTGCGCGATCAGCTCGATGTGATTCGCAACGAACGCGATGTCGCGCGCCTGGAGAATACCGCGCTCAAGACGCACACGGCGGCCTTTGAAAGCCGCCTCGCCGAAATGCGCCAGGCGGACGACGCCCGGTTGCAGATGGTGCGCGAAACGCACGAGACGCGCATCGCCGAATTGCTCCACGCCAAGGATCTGCTCGCCACGCAATTCGCCGAAGTGTCGAACAAATTGCTCAACGATGCGCAGGAGGTGTTCCTGCGCCGCGCCGACGAACGCTTCAAGCAATCCGAGGAAACTGCGGGCCAGAACCTCAAATCGATGCTCCAGCCGGTCAGCGATCGCCTCCTCCGCTATGAGGAAGCCGTGACGAAGGTCGAGAGCGAGCGCAAAGGCGCGTTCAGCGAGCTTAAGGGCCAGATCGAGCAGATGCGCATCGGCCAGGAGAAGGTCTCCACTGAAGCCGCCAAACTGGTCAATTCGCTACGCAACGCCCCCAAATCGCGCGGCCGCTGGGGCGAGCAGCAGCTAAAGAACGTGCTGGAAAGCTGCGGCCTGTCCGAACATGCCGATTTCCAGACCGAAGTCAGCGTCGCCGGTGAGGATGGCGGGCGGCTGCGCCCCGACGTGATCATCAACATCCCCGGCGGGCAATCGCTGGTGATCGATGCCAAGGTCTCGCTCAACGCCTATCAGGACGCGTTCGGCGCGGCCGACGATGCCGAGAAGATCGTTGCCTTGGGCGCGCATGCCGCGGCGATGCGCGCGCACGTCAACGGTCTCGGCAACAAGGCCTATTGGAGCCAGTTCGCCGATGCGCCGGATTACGTCATCATGTTCGTGCCCGGCGAGCATTTCCTCTCCGCCGCGCTTGAGCATGACCCCACCTTGTGGGATTTCGCCTTCGACAAGCGTGTGCTGCTCGCCACGCCGACCAACCTGATCGCCATCGCGCGCACCGTTGCTGCGGTCTGGCGGCAGGAAAAGCTCGCCAAGGAAGCGCGCCAGATCGGTGAGCTCGGCAAGGAAATGCATGATCGCCTCGCCAAGGTGGCGGATGATCTGCGCAAGGTCGGCTCGGGGCTGAACAGCGCGGTGAGCAACTTCAACACGTTCACCAACTCATTCAACACCCGGCTCGTCTCGACCGGCCGCAAGTTCAAGGCGCTCAACGTAGACACCGGCGCGCGGGAGCTGGAAGACGTGCCGGCAATCGAGACGCTCGCGCGCCACGGCACGACGCCCGCACTACTCGAGGAATCAAAGGAACGCGCCGAGTGACGGCGCGCTAGCCGTGAAACTGCGCTTCGGCATCCCGGCTGGCATGGAGCACATTGACGATTTCGACGTCCCCATCGCGATAGCGGAAAAAAATGACATAGGATTGGAATGGCGTGCTCCGCAGGCCCGGCAAAATTTCCGGTCGCGGCGTCCCGATGTTGCCGGGCAACTCGGCTATTCGAGCGCACTTATCATGCAGCCTGACGGCGAAATTGGTGCCGATTTCGCGACTGGCGGCGTGGGTGGCAATATACCGCGCAATGCCGCGGATATCGTCCTCCGCTGCCGGAAGATACCGAAGGCGGTGGCTCATTTCGCGATATTCTCGCGCTCCCACTCGTCCAACTCGGCCTCGACAGCGGCAAGAACTTGCTCACCGGTCTTGGCGCCGCCGCGGGCTATCGACGCTTGGATCGTCTCGCGCAACGCCTGCAATGTCGCTTCGCGCGCTTGGACCAACCGAAGCCCTTCGTTCACCACGTCGCTGGCCGACTCGAACTTCCCGTCTTTGACGGCTTCCCGCACGAAGCCTTCCCAGCGTTCTCCGATCGCAACATCCATCGGTTTTTTCCTCACTCACGGTGCCGGTGATCATACCACATCAGATGCGAACGATACCACCAATCCCTGCTCAGCCGCGCCGCTGCGCCAGCACCTCATAAGCCATCACCGCTGTCGCCACCGCCGCATTCAGGCTGTCGGCCTTGCCCAGCATCGGCAGCTTGACGAGCAGGTCGCATGCTGCTGCCATCTCCGCCGGCATGCCCTGCGCCTCGTTGCCGGTGAGCAGGAAGGTCGGGCTGTCATAGTTGGCGGCACGATAGTCGTTCTCGGTATCGAGGCTGAGCCCGACCAGTTGCCCGGGGCCGCTGCGCAGCCAGGGCAAGAAGTCATCCCATTCCGTCTGCACGACGGGCACGGTGAACAATGCCCCCATGCTGGCGCGCACCGCTTCGATCGAAAACGGATCGACGCATTCGCCGATCAGGATCAGCCCGCCCGCGCCGACCGCGTCGCCAGTGCGCAGGATGGTCCCCAGATTGCCTGGATCACGCAACCGTTCGGCCACCAGCCAGATATCCGCGCTGCTCCGATCGAGCACGGCCAGGGCCGAGTCGAACGCCGCGAACACGCCGACCACCGCCTGCGGGTTATCCTTGCCCGACAATTTGGTGAGGATATCAGGCACCGTCTCGATCGCCTGCCCACCGCTGTCCTCGACATCGAAGATCAACGTGCGGACCAGCGGATGCGCGGCGCCCTCGCGCGAGTAGAACAGAAATTCGGGGATCCGCCCATTTTCCCGCGCCTCGGTCAGGATGCGCAGCCCTTCGGCGAGGAACAGTCCTTCGGCGCGGCGATGGCGCTTCTCGCGCAGGCTGCGCATGCGCTTGATCAGCGGGTTGGAGAAGGCGGTAATCTCGCGGGGCATCTCGTTTCCCCCCTCCCATTTACGGGAGGGGCCGGGGGTGGGCTCCCGGTTTCCTCAATTGGCACGTTCGCGGTGGGCGCGAGCCCACCCCCATGCCCTCCCGTAAACGGGAGGGGAGCAAGAAGGTCAATCCTCGCCGAACTTTGCCTCCACCAGATCGCACAAGGCGCCGACGGCGGCCTCGTCGCCATCGCCATCAGCAGAAATAACGATCGAATCGCCCATTGCCGCGCCGAGCATCATCAGCCCCATGATCGACGTGCCCGTCACCGACCCGGCACCGTCTTTTTCGACCGTCACCTCGATGCCCTGCGTCGAAGCAAGCGTCACGAATTTGGCACTGGCCCGGGCATGCAGCCCGCGTTTGTTGGTGATGAGCACCGTCCGCTGCACGGGCATCAGGCGGCCGCCTCGCCCAGCACTTCGGACGCCACGGTAATATATTTGCGTCCCGCCTCGCGCGCTGCGGCGACGGCATCGACGACCTTCATCTTCGAGCGGGCCGAGCCCAGGCGGATCAGCATCGGCAGATTAATTCCGGCAATCACTTCCACGCGACCCTTTTCCATCAGCGAAATGGCCAGATTGGAAGGCGTGCCGCCGAATAAATCGGTCAGCACGATCACGCCGCTGCCATCGTCCACGGCGGCAATCGCCGTGGCGATGTCGGCGCGGCGCGCCTCCATATCATCGTCCGGGCCAATCGGGATTGTCGCGACGCGCTCCTGCGTGCCCACGACGTGCTCCATCGCGGTGACGAATTCGTCCGCTAACCGTCCATGTGTCACCAGAACCAGGCCGATCATTACAACTGCGTTCCACTACCAGGGGCGTCTTCCGGAGGGCTCTCCAGGCTGTCCTGGGGCGCCGCCGCCAAATCACGGTGCCGAACCGTGGGGGAAAATGCTGCGTCGCGCAACCGCTTCGCCACGCGCTCGGCGACATGCACCGAGCGGTGTCTCCCTCCGGTACAGCCAAACGCCACCGTCACATAGGATTTCCCCTCCGCCCTGTAGCGCGGAAGCAACAGCTCCAGCAGCGATTCGATGTGCGATACCGCTGCCTCATAGGCTGGATCTTCGGCGACATAAGCCGCGACATCGGCATCGAGGCCAGTGCCTGGTCGCAGCGCCGCGACCCAATGCGGGTTGCGCAGAAAGCGCATGTCGAACACCAGATCGGCATTGCGCGGCAGCCCGCGCGAAAAGCCGAACGACAGGATCGACAGCGTCGGCTCGCCTAGACCGCCGCCCGAAAAGCTCTCGCGCACCTGCTGCGCTAACTCGTTCGCAGTCAGTGTGGTGGTGTCGATCAGGCGGTTGGCCCAACGCCGGAGCGGCGCCAGCAATTCGCGTTCGCGCGCGATGCCGTCGCTGGCCAGCCGATCAAGCGCCAGCGGATGCCGGCGCCGAGTCTCGGAATAGCGCCGTTCGAGCTCGCTCCCCGCGCAATCAAGGAACAGCGTGCCGATGTCGTGGCCATGCTCCTCGCGCAGCGTCTTGATGCGTTTGGCGACGCGCTCGGGGTCGAAGTCGCGCGTCCGCGCACCGATCCCGATTGCCAGCGGGCGCTCGTTATTCTCTGTCCCCTCGGGGAGCGGCGCGCTGAGCAGACGGTCGAGCAGCAGCAGCGGGAGGTTATCCACCACTTCCCAGCCCAAATCCTCCAGCGTTCGCAGCACGGTAGACTTGCCGGCGCCGGACAGGCCCGTGACCAGCAGGATCTGCTTGGGATGCGACATCAAGATTCCGTCCGTGCCAGTGCGAGTTCGACCTTGATCGGGGCGGAAGCTTCCAGCCCGTTCAGCGTGACCAGGGGGATGCGAAGGCCGCCGACGACCCGCTCGGCGTGCTCCGGCAGGCGTTCGACCACGTCGTCCAGCCGGACCAGCAACGCGATCGGCGCCACGGCAAGAGTATCGACCGCGATGATGCCGAGCCCGCGCACTTCCATCTGCCCGCGGATCGTGGCTGGCGCGCTGGCCAGCAGGCGATCGCCATCCCGCGCCACGACCGTGTAATCATCGCTGATCAGTCGCGCGCCACGATCGATCAGGCGCAGCGCCAGATCGGACTTGCCCGCCCCCGAGCGGCCCTCGATCAACACCGCGCGACCGCCGATTGCGACGGTCGACGCGTGCAGCGTCTCCGAGAAATATGCGTCGCTCATTGTTCATCCACCAGCGGTAACCGCACGACAAATCGCGCCCCGGGCAACCGATCATCGCGTGGCTCGGCCGTAATGGTGCCTTGATGCCCCTCCACGATGGTCCGTGCAATAGCCAGTCCGAGCCCGGAATGCTTGCCGAACGCTTCGCTTTCCGGGCGCAGCGACTGGAAGCGGTTGAACACCTGTTCGCGCGCATCCTCGGGCACGCCGGGGCCCTCATCCTCCACCCCGATGGTGACCCGCTCAGCGCGGCGTTGCGCGGCGATCGTCACCCGACCCCCATCGGGCGAAAAGGAAATCGCGTTTTCGATGAGATTTTCGAAGACCCGCTCCAGCCTGGCGCCTTCGCCCATCACGACCAGCGGGTCGGCGGGCAGCGGCGCGAGGACGAGGCTGACATGGCGCTCCACGCCGCGCTGCTCACGCTGCAGCAGCAGCCCGGCGATCATCGCGCCAATATCGACGGGTTCGAACTTGGCACGGCTGAGCTGCGCATCCAGCCGCGATGCTTCGGAAATATCGGTAATCAAGCGGTCCATGCGGTGCACATCGTCGCGCAGGATCGCCAGCAGACGCTCCTGCAAGGCGGGATCGCGCACCAGCGACAGCCCATCGAGCGCCGAGCGCATCGAGGCGAGCGGGTTTTTCATCTCATGCGTCACGTCCGCCGCAAACGCTTCGGTGGCGTCGATGCGCGCGCGCAGCGCCAGGCTCATGTCGGACAAGGCGCGCGCCAGCATGCCCACCTCGTCGCGGCGCGAGGGGAGGCGGGGGACGACCACTTCGCGCGCCCGCCCCAGGCGTACGCGCACGGCCGCGCGCGCCAGCCGCCGCAGCGGTCGCACGATGGTGCGCGCGAGAAACAGCGACAGCAGGATCGAGACCAGCGAAACGATCAGCAGAACCACGCTGAGACGGAAGCGTTCGACCCGCACCGTTTGCGTGATCTCGCGCGCATTGCTGGTGCTCAGCACGGTACCCTGACCCGGCACGACCGCAGCGGCGGTAATCACCGGCGTGCGATCGGGAGCACGCCACACGGTAGCAGGCAGCGCGCTGGCGCCATGCGCCGCGCGGACATCCGGCCAGCTCAGGCCATCGCTGCGTTCGCGATAGAGCGGCGCGCGCGGCGCGCCCACCACGGTGTCGATGACCGCATCGAGAAACCGCGCCGCGCCTTGCCCCCAATCCTGTTTGTCGGGATCGCGCAGCACGACATTGCGCAAGCCGAGCGCGCGCGTGTCGGCGAGCAATGTACCCGTATCGTCATACAAGCGCAGCCGGGCGCCGGTATCGTTGCCCAGTCGGATCATCAAGGCATCGCGCCGCCCCGGCGCCACGGAGCGCAGCGCCTCGGCCATCAACCGCACTTCGCTGACCGATTGCGCGACGCGGCTGTCGACGATCCGGCTACGATAGGAATCGAGATAGAAGAAGCCACCCGCCAGCAGGGCGAGGGCGAAAATATTGACCGCCAAAATTCGCGGCGTGAGCGAGACGCGGCCGGACCAGCGCAGATCCGGCACATCATCTTCATCCCGCCCGAACGTGGTCATTCCTCGGAAAATCGATAGCCGGCGCCGTATAACGTCTCGATCGCGTCAAATTCCGGATCGCATTGGCGGAACTTGCGACGCACGCGCTTGATATGGCTGTCGATGGTGCGGTCATCGACATAGATGTCGTCCTGATATGCGGCATCCATCAGCTGATTACGCGTTTTGACGATGCCGGGCCGCTGCGCGAGCGTTTCGAGAATCAGGAACTCGGTTACGGTGAGCGTGACCGGTTTGCCGTTCCAGGTCACGCGGTGTCGCGCGGTATCCATTGCCAACCGTCCACGGACCAATTCGCCTGCGGCAACTTCCGCCGCCCCCGCAGGCCCTGCCTGTACCAATTCAGTACGCCTCAGAATCGCGCGGATGCGGGCGATCAGCAGTCGCTGCGAAAACGGCTTGGCGATATAATCATCCGCGCCCATCGCCAGGCCCAGTGCCTCATCCAGCTCGTCATCCTTGCTCGTCAGGAAAATCACCGGCGTGGCCTGCCGCTCGCGCAGCCGTCGGAGTAATTCGAGCCCGTCCATGCGCGGCATCTTAATATCGAAAATGGCCAGATCGGGCGGATTGTCCACCAGCGCCTTGAGCGCAGTCTCCCCATCCGAATAGAGACGCGTCACAAAGCCTTCGGCCTGCAACGCGATCGAGACCGAGGTGAGGATATTCCGGTCGTCATCGACGAGCGCGATCGTGGCCGTCATGGGGTCGCCTTGCTGTTCGCCAGCCCGATTAGGGCAAATGCTGCAACTGCTCAACTGCGCGCGATCATCCATGATCTGAACCCCGCACTTTCAACAATTGTCAGATAAATACTCGAATTCTCGCAACTAGACAAAGGTCAACCGACCGCGATAAGCGCTGCTGTTAAGTGTTAACGCGATATTCGCCCTAACGCCTTACAGGAGAGCGCAATTGAGCGACCGTATTCCCGACGCCGGCCTAGAAGCGCAAGGCATCGAAACCCGCGCCAATCTTCACTGGAACCTGGTCACTGCCCGCTTGGTGGAAACCGCCGTCGCGCGTGGCGAGGGAAAACTGTCCGCCGATGGGCCGCTGGTCGTCGAAACCGGTGCGCACACGGGTCGCTCGGCGCAGGATAAGTTTATCGTCCGTGATGCCGAGACGGAAACAACGGTCTGGTGGGGCAAGAGCAACAAGGGCATGAGCCCTGAGCATTTCGCCGCGCTGAAAGCGGATTTCATGACCGCGCTGCGCAGCAAGGAAGACCTTTACATCCAGGATCTGTTCGGTGGGTCGCAGCCGGAAAATCGGGTGCGCGTGCGCGTCGTCACCGAGCTTGCCTGGCACAATTTGTTTATCCGCACGATGCTGGTGCGTCCGGAGGAATCCGAACTGCGCGGCTTCGCGGCCGATTACACCATCATCGACCTGCCGAGCTTCCGCGCCGACCCGGCCAAACATGGCTGCCGCAGCGATACGGTGATCGCGGTGAATTTTACCGAAAAGCTGATTCTGATCGGCGGCACCAAATATGCTGGCGAAATGAAGAAGAGCGTGTTCGGTTTGCTCAATTATATGCTCCCGATCGACGGCGTGATGCCGATGCATTGTTCGGCCAATATCGGCCCAGACGGCGACACCGCGGTGTTCTTCGGCCTCAGCGGCACGGGCAAAACCACGCTCAGCGCCGATGCCAGCCGGACGTTGATCGGTGACGACGAACATGGCTGGTCGGACACCGCCGTGTTCAATTTCGAGGGCGGTTGCTATGCCAAGATGATCCGCTTGTCCGCCGATGCCGAGCCGGAAATTTTCGCCACGACCAAGCGCTTCGGCACGGTGCTGGAAAATGTCGTAATGGATCCTGTCACGCGGGCGCTGGATCTCGAGGACAATAGCCTCGCGGAGAATAGCCGCGGCGCCTATCCGATCGACTTCATCCCCAATGCCTCCGAGCATAATATGGGGCCGGTGCCCCGCAACATCGTGATGCTGACGGCGGACGCCTACGGCGTGCTGCCGCCGATCGCCAAGCTGACCCCCGATCAGGCGATGTACCATTTCCTGTCGGGCTACACGGCACGCGTTGCCGGGACGGAGATCGGGGTGACTGAACCCGATGCGACGTTCTCGACCTGTTTCGGCGCGCCTTTCATGCCCCGGCATCCATCAATCTACGGCAATCTGCTGAAAAGCCGCATCGCCAAGGGCGGCGTCGATTGCTGGCTGGTCAATACCGGCTGGACCGGCGGCAAATATGGCACGGGCCATCGCATGCCGATCAAGGCAACGCGCGCGTTGCTCAACGCGGCGCTGGATGGTTCGCTGAATGACGCCGAGTTCCGCACCGATCCGAATTTCGGCTTCAAGGTGCCGATCAGCGTGGCAGGCGTGGACGATGCGATCCTCGATCCACGCCAAACCTGGGCGGACAAGGAGGCATATGACGCGACAGCGGCCAAGCTGGTCGATCTGTTCGTCGAGAATTTCACGCAATTCGCCGAGCATGTCGATGAAGGCGTGCGCCAAGCCGCACCGCAAGCGCCGCAGACCACCGAAACTGCTTGAAGCCCGATCACCGCATCGGGCCAATGCGAAAGTCCGATGCGATGACCGATCATCCGTTCCGCCCCTTCGCCGACGATGCCGCGGTCCGCGCGGTTGGCGAAGGGCTGCTCACCCGCACGCTGCCGCGTGCGGACTGGACCCACGAGGCGCATCTCGCGGCAACCATATGGCTGTTGCGCGAACGGCCCGATATCGATGTCGATGCCGAAATTGCCGCCATCATTTCAGGCTATAATGCCAGCGTGGGGGGCGTGAACGATGATAGCCAAGGCTATCACGATACGATCACCCGGTGTTTCCTAGCTGGCGCGCGGTTGCATCTGGTGGGGCGACCGGCAGGGGAGTCGCTGGTCGCCGCGGTCAACGCGCTGCTGGCGTCGCCCATGGGCCGCCGGGACTGGCCGCTGCGTTTCTACTCGCCCGCACGCCTGTGCTCGGTCGCGGCGCGCCGCGGCGCCATCGCGCCGGATGTCGCGGCGCTCCCGGCGGCTGACCAGGGGCGTGAATTCAGGGCGCCGTAAAAATTGCCAGCGGCTCCACCACTAAAACGCCGCGGTCGACCTGGTGCACGCGCACGCGGGTGCCCGCCGGGCAATCCGGCCCGCGCGCTGGCCACACGCCATCGGCCACTTTCACGCGGCCATGGCCGCCATCGATCGCCTGCTCCACGGTGACGATCTCGCCGATTAGCCGCGCGGCGCGATCGTTGAGCAACGGGTCGGCCGTTTCGATCGGGTAATCGCGGTACCAGCGGCGACCGATGAGCACCGTCACCCCGCTCCACAAGGCGAACGAGGCGAGCTGACCGGCCAGTGGCAGATCGGCCAGCACCAGCGTGGCCGCGCCGGTCAGCGCCGCGGCGATCGCGAGAAAGACCAAGAACACGCCCGGGATAAGCAGTTCGGCAAGGCCGAGCAGCAGCGCCAGCGCCAGCCAGAGCGTGCCTGCGCCGATCCCGCCGCCCGTCACTGTCCGTTTTGCTCGAACGGACCGCGCAGCCGAGTTGGCGGCGTCGGCGGGGTGGGGGGCTTGGGCGCCGGCGTATCGGCCAGCGCCTGTTTGGCGAGCTCGCCAATCCCGCCCAACGTGCCGATCAGCTGCGTCGCCTCGACCGGGAACAGGATCGTCTTGGCGTTAGGGGAGGTGGCGAACTTGCCGACTGCCTCGACATATTTCTGCGCGATGAAATAGTTGAGCGATTGCGCGCTGCCCTGCTCGATCGCCACCGAGACGAGCTCGGTGGCCTTGGCTTCCGCCTCGGCCAAGCGCTCCCGCGCCTCGGCATCCCGATAGGCGGCTTCGCGCCGCCCCTCGGCTTCGAGGATTTTGGACTGTTTCTGGCCCTCGGCGCGCAGGATTTCCGACGCGCGGCTGCCTTCGGCCTCGAGGATGTTGGCGCGCTTCTCCCGCTCGGCCTTCATCTGCCGGCCCATCGCGTTGACGATATCGGCGGGCGGGCGGATGTCCTTGACCTCGACGCGCGTGATCTTGACGCCCCATGCCGCAGTGGCGTGATCGACCACCACCAGAAGCCGCGCGTTGATCTCGTCGCGCTTCGACAGCGTTTCGTCCAAGTCCATCGAGCCCATCACGGTGCGCAGATTGGTCGTCGTCAGCTGCAGGATAGCCACATACAGTTCGGACACTTCATATGCCGCCTTGGCCGCATCGAGCACCTGGAAGAACACCACGCCATCGACCGCGACCATGGCATTGTCCTTGGTAATGATCTCCTGCCCGGGAATATCGATCACCTGCTCCATCATGTTGATCTTGCGACCGACGCGGTAAAAGAAGGCGGGATAGAAATTGAACCCGGGCCGCGCCGTCGTGGTGAAGCGGCCAAAATATTCGATCGTATATTGGTAGCCTTGCCGGACGATCTTGATGCTCGTCATGAGATAGACCAGCACCAACGCGACCGCGATCGCACTCAAGATCAAGCCCATGGCAGATGCTCCAGAAGTTATCTTGGTAATTTAGCAGATCATCTGGACAAACCTAGTCAAATGCGGCGCCGGGCGGGGCGGGCGGCAACGCCCGCCCTAGCGCAACGGCGCCCACTTGGTTACATGGCACGCCACGATTCTCCCTACGCAGGAACTGGCATCTCATGGACATCCGCCTCGGCCTCACTTTCGACGATGTCCTGCTATATCCGGCCGAGTCCGATATCGTCCCCAGCCAGGCCAATACCGCGACGCAGCTGACACGCGGCATCACGCTCGACATCCCGATCCTGTCCTCGGCGATGGATACGGTGACCGAGGCCGACATGGCGATCGTCATGGCGCAGCTCGGCGGCATCGGCGTGCTTCACCGCAACATGGAGATCGAGGAGCAGGTCGCGGCGGTGCGCCAGGTCAAGCGTTTCGAGAGCGGCATGGTGGTCAACCCGATCACCATCCATCCGCGGGCGACGCTGGCCGAGGCCCGTGCGCTGATGACCAACAACCGCATCAGCGGTATCCCGGTGGTGGAGAGCGACGGCAAACTGGTCGGCATCCTGACCAACCGCGACGTGCGCTTCGCCGAGAACCCGCTCCAGCCCGTGTCAGAGCTGATGACGCACGAAAATCTCGCCACCGTGTCCTCGGGCGTGGGCAAGGAAGAGGCGCGCCGGTTGCTGCACCAGCGCCGGATCGAGAAGCTGCTTGTGGTTGATGACAGTTATCGCTGCGTCGGGCTGATCACGGTCAAGGATATCGAAAAGGCCGTGACCTATCCCAACGCCACCAAGGACGAGAGCGGCCGGCTGCGCGTCGCCGCCGCCACCACGGTCGGCGACAAGGGCTTCGAGCGCACCGAGGCGCTGGTCGATGCCGAGCTCGACCTGATCGTGATCGATACCGCGCATGGCCATAACCGCGATGTCGCGCGCGCCGTGGAACGCGTGAAGAAGCTCAGCAATTCGGTCCAGGTGATCGCGGGCAACGTGGCCACCGCCGCCGCTGCGCGCTCGCTGATCGATGCGGGGGCGGACGGGATCAAGGTCGGCATCGGGCCGGGCTCGATCTGCACCACGCGCATCGTGGCGGGCGTGGGCGTGCCGCAGCTCACCGCGGTGATGGAATGCGCCGCCGAAGCCGCCAAGAGCGGCGTGCCGGTGATCGCCGATGGCGGCATCCGCACCTCGGGCGATATCGCCAAGGCGCTGGCCGGCGGTGCTTCCAGCGTCATGATCGGTTCGCTGCTGGCCGGCACCGAGGAAGCGCCGGGCGAGACCTTCATCTATCAGGGCCGCGCGTACAAATCGTATCGCGGGATGGGCTCGGTCGGCGCGATGGGGCGCGGCTCGGCCGATCGCTATTTCCAGGGCGACATCAAGGATCAGCTGAAACTGGTGCCCGAGGGGATCGAGGGGCAGGTGGCGTTCAAGGGGCCGGCGCGCGATGTGATCCACCAACTCGTCGGGGGAGTGAAGGCGGCGATGGGCTATACCGGCTCGGCGACGATCCCTGATCTGCAACGCCGTGCGCAGTTCGTGCAGATCACCGGCGCGGGTCTGATGGAGAGCCATGTGCATGACGTGTCGATTACGCGCGAGGCGCCGAATTACCCTACGCGGTAAGCCGCGAGGTACGGTGGCAGGGGACTTTAACGTCACCCCGGACTTGTTCCGGGGTCCACTGTGCCGCATGAGCTTCGGCCGACTGTTTTGCGGCGCGGTGGACCCCGGAACAAGTCCGGGTGACGAAATATATTGTCAGTCCCGCTGCTCTCACCGACACGACGACGTCAGGACAGATCAATGACCCCCTCCGCCCGTATCCAGGCCGCGATCGACCTGCTCGACGCCATCGTCATCGCCGCGCGTGATCAGGGCGCGGCGGCGGATACGATCATCGCCAAATATTTCGCGCAGCGCCGCTATGCCGGGAGCAAGGACCGGCGCGCCGTGCGTGAACTGGTATATGCCGCGATCCGCCAACTCGGTGAGCGTCCCAAGAGTGGGCGCGCGGCGATGCTGGCGCTGGCAGCGACGGATCCAGAGATCGCCGCCTTGTTCGATGGATCGACGCATGCACCCGCCGCGATCGGCAGCAACGAGGCCGCAGCCGCGCCGGGCATCGCGCCGGAATGGATCCTCAAACACCTGCTCGCCTCTGGCATCGGCGACGAGGAACTGCCCGCGCTGATCGATCGCGCGCCGCTCGATATCCGTATCAACCGATTGGTCGCCACGCCCGCGCCGATCGACGGTGCCGAGCCGGTCGCCGGTCTGCCCGACGCATTGCGGCTGCCCTCGGGCACCAGCATTGAGCAGCTCGATGCGTTCAAGGACGGCGCGATCGAGGTGCAGGATGCCGGCAGCCAGATCGTCGCGCTGGCGGCGCGCGCGCTGCCCGGGCAACGCATCGTCGATCTGTGCGCCGGGGCGGGGGGCAAGACGCTGACGCTCGCCGCCGCCATGGGCAATGACGGGGCATTGCTCGCCACCGACACCGATCGCGCGCGCCTCTCGCGCCTCACCCCGCGCGCGGCGCGAGCCGGCGCCACCGTGGTCGAGACGCGGCTGCTCAATCCCGGTGCCGAGGCAGAGATGCTCGCCGACTGGAACGACAGCGCGGATTGCGTGCTGATCGATGCGCCCTGCTCGGGCACCGGCACATGGCGGCGCAACCCCGAGGCGCGTTGGCGCCTGACGCCCGACCGGATCGAGCGGCTGGCGGCAACGCAGGCCCACGTGCTCCAAATCGGCGCCGCGCTGGTTAAGCCCGGCGGCGCGCTCATTTATATCGTGTGTTCGCTGCTCGATGAGGAAGGGGCGGGGCAGGTCTCCGCATTCCTTGCCGACCATCTTGGCTGGACCGTCGATCCGCTCGATCTGCCCGCCGGTCGCGCGCATGGCGGCGGCATGCGGCTAACGCCGGCGCACGACGCCACCGACGGCTTTTTTGTCGCGCGCCTCCTGCGGCCATGCTAGCCAAATTCACTGTGCCTACCCTGGAGAGCATCATGCGTTATTCGTCCGTTGCCGCCGCTGTTGCGCTGACGCTGCTGACCGTATCGACCTCGCTCCATGGCCAGCGACCCGACGACCAGATCGATCCGCGCTCGCTGGCGCTGCTGGCGCAGGGCCGCGCGGCGCAGGCTGCGGGCAACCTCGATGGCGCTACCGATCTGATCGAAACTGCACTGGCAGTCGACCCGCGCAACCGCCCAGCCTTTATCGTGCTCGGCGATTTGGCGCAGGCGCGCGGACTGCCGGGCAAGGCGATCCGGCTATATCGCGAGGCATTGTTGCTCGAACCCAATGATCGATTGGCGCTGGAGCGGGAAGGCGCCGCGCTGGTCAGTAAGGGCGCGGTGGCACAGGCCAAGGGCAATCTGGGCAAGATCCGCACGTTGTGCGCCAGGGACGCCTGTCCCGAAGCGGCCTCGCTCGCGGCCGTGATCGCTAAAGGCCCGCCGGTGCAGACCGTGGCGGCGACGACCCTGCCGGACAAGATCCCCACGGCGAAGCAATAACGCTCCCCATGGGCGGAAGCGTGGAAAGCGTTAAGCTCCCACCACGTCCACCGCGTCCTTGAACAGCACCAGATCCAAACACCTGCCTTCGCCATCAGTGATCTCGATCCGACAGGACAGGCAAAGACAGCCCGTACCCAATTCCTCGCACATGATTGCGCGCGCATCTTCCTTCGCCGCGTCGCGCGCGGCCGCCAGCGATGCGAACTCCCGACCCTCGGGATCGGAGGTCACCGTGCCGCATTCATGCAGATTGAAATAATAGCGTGCCATCATGGGCAAGCGTTTGGCGGCCAGCGAAGTTTCGCCACCTCGAGATTAAGATCATAAAGTGCGCAGCTTGGCCGGACCGATCGATCGCGCTTCAATCAGCCTTTTCGAGCACCAGATAGCGCGCGTCGAACTCGGCGATGTCACGCAACCGCGGCCAATCAATCACGCGCATCGTCTTGCCCGTGATATGCGCCGCGCCCCCCTCGCGCAGTGCGCGGAGCGTGCGGTTGACGTGCACCGGGGTCAGCCCGGTCGTGTCGCCCAGGGTAGTTTGCGTCAGCGGCCAATCGATCTCATGCCCGTCGTGCGATTGGCCCTTGCCGAAGCGGCACGCCATCTCGCACAGCAAATGCGCGACGCGCCCCTTGGCCGACAGCCGGGCATTGACCAGCGCCCACTGCGACAGCACCGCGGCATCGACCATGCAATCGCGCCAGAATGCTTCGGCGAGCGTACGCGATTGCCCAACGAGCTTGTGGATCTCGGCATGCGGCACGCGGTAGATCAGCGTCTCCCCGACGCTCTGCAGCGCCGTTGCCGCCTTGGGCAGCACGACCGAATGGAGATCCGCCATGTCGCCCGCGATGTGCAATGCGGTCATCTGGCGCTCGCCATTGCGCGTCTGGCCAAAGCGTCCGGCGAGCCCGGATACGACCAGACAAGCGCGGCTAACCTGTTCGCCCAGCCGGACGAAATCGCGGTTGGGCCGGATCAGCTCCAGCTCGCCCGGCAGCGCCAGGATGGCTTCGCGTTCGTCTTCGGTGAGGGTGGACCGCAGCGTCAGGCGGTCCAGCCAGAGGGATAGGCCGTATCGAGCGTCGTTCATCGCGTTCGCCTACAACGAACTCGTGCCGCGCTCCAAGTGCTTAGGCAGTCATCGCGCCCGCCGTGGCAGTAAAGTCGGCGACGCTCAGCGTCTCGGCGCGCCGCGTGGCATCGATCCCGACAGCTTCCAGCGCGGCCAATGCGCCGGACAGACCCTTGACGCTTTGGCGCAGCATCTTGCGCCGCTGCCCGAAGGCCGCGGCAGTGAGGCGCTCAAGCGTGAGGAAATCGACCTGCACAGGCGCCGCGAGCGGGGTGATATGCACCACTGCGGACATCACCTTGGGCGGCGGCGTGAAGGCCGAGCGATGCACCGGCATGGCGAGCTTGGCGGTAGAGCGCCACTGTGCCAGCACGGCGAGGCGGCCATAGGCGTCGTCATCCGTGCCCGCGACGATGCGATCGGCGACTTCCTTCTGGAACATCAAGGTCAGGCTCTGCCACCACGGCAACCAATCGGCTGACAGCCAGCGCACCAGCAAAGCCGTGCCGATATTGTACGGCAGGTTGGAGACGATGTGCGGCTTGCCGTCAAACAGACGCGTGGTGTCGAGTTCGAGCGCGTCGTCTTCGATCACGCGCAACTGCCCCGGAAAAGCCTCACCCAATTCCGCCAAAGCAGGGATGCACCGGCGATCGCGCTCGACCGCCGTGACGCGAGCGCCGGCCTGCAACAGCGCGCGGGTCAGCCCGCCGGGGCCGGGGCCGACCTCGAACACCTCGGCGTCCTGCAGGTCACCGGGGATCCTGGCGATGCGCGCAAGCAATTGCTGATCGAGCAGGAAATTTTGCCCCAGCGCCTTGCTGGCATTGAGGCCATAACGCGCGATGACCTCACGCAGCGGCGGCAGATCGACGCTCACGCTTCGGCGGCTGCGCGGCGCGCGGTCGCTTCACCGGCCATGCGGATCGCGGCGATCATCGCGCCGGGATGCGCGCTATTGGTACCGGCAATACCAAAGGCGGTGCCATGATCGGGCGAGGTGCGTACGATCGGCAACCCCAGCGTGATGTTGACCCCGTCATCGAAATGGAGCGTCTTGAGCGGCACGAGCGCCTGATCGTGATAGCAGCACAAGGCGGCGTCGTAGGTGGCGCGTGCCCGCTCGTGGAACATCGTATCGGCGGCGAACGGCCCCGTTGCGTCAATGCCCTCGTCTTGCAGCAGCGCGATCGCCGGCTGGAGGATATCGATCTCTTCGCGGCCCAGCGCGCCATGCTCGCCGGCGTGCGGATTGAACCCGGCAAAGGCGAGACGCGGCCGTTCGATACCGAAATTGCGTGTTAGCCCGCGCGCGGCGACGCGCGCCTTGGAGAGGATCAGCTCGATCGACAGCAACCCCGAAACGGCCGCCAGCGGCACATGCGTGGTGATCGGCACGACGCGCAGCGTTGGCCCAGCGAGCATCATCACCGCATTGTCCTGCGCGATCCCGCACCGTTCGGCGATAAATTCAGTCTGCCCGGGATAGCTGAAGCCGATCTGATAAAGTTGGGTCTTGGACACCGGGCCGGTGACCAGCGCGCTCACCGCATCGGAACGCGCCAGACCCGCCGCCAGCTCGAGCGAATGCAGCGCACAGCGCGCACCATCGACATCGGCCATACCCGGTGTAATTGCGCCGCCATCCTCGACATTGAGCACCGGCAGCGCGCTGCCGAATGCTGCCGCGGCCTGGCTGGGATCCCCGATTTCGGTGACCGGGCCGTGCCACACCGCCGCGATCGCGCGGGCATCGCCCACTGCGAAGAATAACGGCAGACGCTGCGCAGCGCGCGCCGCCCAGGCCTTGGCGATCACCTCCGGGCCGATCCCGGCGGGATCGCCCATGGAGACCGCCAGCGGAGCGATCACGCGGGCCGCCTCAACGATATTCAATGATCGCGTCACGGCGCAGATCGCGCAGCATCTGCTGCGCGCGCAGATTGACGCGCTGCTGTTCAATCTGGCCCTGCAACTGATCGGCACGCGGCAGTTCGCCATTGCGTGGTTCGTCACGGCCACACACGACCAGCGCACGCACGCCATCCTGCGCCGAGCCAAATGGCGGGGTGGCCTCGCCGATCTGCAATTGCAACATAATCTGTTGCAGTGCCTGCGGCAGTTCGCGGATCAGGATCGAATCGCGATCGACCACGTCGGCGCCGAGCGCGCTTGCGACCTTGGCGACATCGCCGCAGCCCTTGATTTGCTTTACTGCAGTGGCAAAGGCGCTGACCCGATCGGTGGCCTGCGCCTGCGTGGTGCCAGCGGGGAAGTTCACCGTCAGCTGCTTGAGCGCAAGCCGCGCATCGCGCGGATCAGCGGTAAGCACCTGCCGCTTGTCGACCAGATAGAGCAGCGAGAAACCGCCCGGCACTTCGATCGGTCCGGCGATCTGCCCCGCGGCCATGGTCGTCGCTACCTTGGCGAGCGATTCCGGCAGCTGCGGCGCACGCACCCAGCCGAGATCGCCATCGACCGACTTGGTCGTTGCTTCGGAAAAATTGCGCGCGAAATAGCCGAACGGTGCCTCGCCCTTCTGAATCTTCTCGATCATCTGGCGCATGCTGGCGAACACCTGCTCGGCGCGATCGGGCGTGGCCGAGAGATAGATTTCGTTGACGCGATATTCCTCGGTGCCCTTGCTCGCCTCGAGCCGCGCCAGGATGGCCTGCACTTCTTCCTCGCCGACATTGACGCTCGGCTCGACCTTGCGGCGCAGGAACCCGTTCCAGGCAAGCTCGCCTTCGATCTGGCGCTTCATCGATCGCTCGGACGAGCCGACCTTGCGCAGATAGGTGCGGAACTGGTCGGGAGTCTGCTGGAAATTCTTGGCCACGCCGTTGAAGCTCGAATTGATCTGCGCCGCCGGAATGGTGATGTCGCTGGCCTTGGCTTCCTGGATCTGCAGCGCCTCATCGATCAGCTGGTTGAGCACCTGGGTGCGCAGCCGGACCTTATCCTCATCGCTGATCTTGAGCGGGTTGGCGGCCATGATCAGCGCCACGCGCTGATCGACATCGGTGCCGGTGATCACGGTATCGTTGACGATCGCGGTGGGCTTGCGGACGTTGGGATCGACCTTGCCGAAAACCTGCATATTATCGGGAATATTAAGCCCGGTATCGGGAACGGCTTCCCCCGCGGTCTGCGCCATGGCGGCGCTGGCCACCGCGATCCCGGCGCACAGGGTCATCACGCGTCCGAAACGGGTAGCCTTCGTCATCGAAATCATCACGTTATTCTTAATCCCATGAGAAGCGTCGTCGCGCCGATGCCAACCGGGCCATGAAGCGGAACAGGTGAACGGAAGCTTAGCGGCCCAGATTCTTGAAGGAAAGGCTCAACGAAAAGCCGTTGCCGCTGCGGGCGTCACCGGTGGTCTGATAGTCGTGGCGCCAAGTGAAGCCCAGTTTCAGGCAGTCATCTTCATAAGCCACGCCAAGCCGGTGGCGTACCGGATCAAACCCGTCCGACAGCGATTGGATATCCTCGCTGCGATCGGTGAGATCCACTACGGCGGAGCCGAACACCGACCAGAAGCGGGCAAACTGCACGCGCCCCGCTACCCGCGCTTCCTCGCGATCGGCAAGATCCTCGGCCGTACCGGTAATGTCGCGGTTGAGTCTCAGATAACCGAGCAAGGCATAGGTGCCGCGCGAGCCGATCGTCGCGTCGATCTCGTTGCGGCGAATGCCCAGGCCGTTTTTGTCGAGCCGGTAGCGATGCGTGAACGCGACGAAATCGCGCACGCGAATGTCCGTGCGGCCGACCACGTCCGAAAAGCGATCGGTGAGCCCCGTGCCATCCGGGAAGATCGCCGGCCGTGTCCCCAAGCGATAGCTCTGCCCGATATTCGTGGCGATCGCGATGCCTGGCAAATCTAGGGCCCAGTCCGCGCCGTAGGTAAACCGCGTGGCATCCTCGAACCGGTCATAGCCGGCGAAGCGATTGAGCGCGAACAGGTTCGAATCCTCAAGATCGATCGAACGCGCATCCTCGTTCGGGATATCGAGATTCTCGACCTTGGGGGAGGCAACCATCTGGACGCGCGGGGTCAGGCGCTGCGTGCCGCCGAACAGCGTGCCGATCAGCGGCCATTTCACGTCGACCGCCAATGCGCCGACCAGGCGACCTTGATACCCCTCGGTGCCGCGATAGCTCGCCACCGGCGTCAGCAGCGTATCGTTGGCGTGATACACATCGCCACGACCATAAGCGGTGAAGGTCACCTCTTGCCCGAAACGGGTGATCTTGCGCAGATCCCAGCGCGCGCTGGCGAAAGCACGCTGCGTATCCTGGCCCTCGGTGCGCGTCAGCGCGAGCGTGTTGACCTGCAGCTGGATCTTGCCGCCAAGCAATCCGTCATCGATCCGGCGGCGATAATCCAGCTCGGGAAAGGCGATCGGCTGCAAACCCTGCGGGTCGTTGACGCGCACGGTCTGAACCGCCCAGCCGGTCAGCGCGAAATAGCTGTTGGCGTCGATCCGCTCCAGGCTGGCGGTCGAGCGCAGACGATCATCGTAAGAAATATCATAGCGGCGCAGGAAGGTGCGATCGGTGGCCAGTCGCAGTGATGCGCTGGCGCTCCAGTGTTCATCGAACTGGAAACGCGCCACGCCGTCGATATAACCGCGAAAGGCGGTTTCGGTGCCGATCGGATTGGCGGTGTTGAGATCTTCGCTGCGGCGGCCATAAGTGGCGTAGCCGCGCAGCTTGAACGCGCCCTTGGCGCTCAGCGCGCTATAATCCGCCTGCAGCATCGGCAACACGCCGGTGAAGACATGCGGCGTGATGATCAGATTGCGGTTGGGCGCCAGGCTGAAGAAATAGGGCTGGGCATATTCGAAACCGTTGGTGCGATTATATTTGATGTCGGGCGTCAACAGCCCGTTGGCGCCACCGCTTTCACCCCCCACCGGATGCGAAAATGCTGGCAGCGGAAGGCTAGGCAAGCCGAACAACGTGATCTTCGCGCCACTGTAGAAAATGCGCCCCCGCTCAGGGCGATACACGACGCGCACCGCGCTGATCTTCCACGATGGCTCTTTCGGGCAGCCGGCCGAATTGGTCACCGTGCACGGGGTATAGGCGGCGTCGTCCAGCGTGATCGTTTCGTTGAGCGAGCGTGTGCCACGCCGGGCGGCAAGGCGACCACCCCGTTCCAGAACCACCAGCATGTTATCGACCATGCCGTCCTTGAGCGAATCGGTCAGTTCGATCGAATCGCCATAAGCGGTGTCGCCGCCGGGGTTGGTCACCGCGATCTGACCGGTGGCGGTCACCTTGCCTGTCTTGCGATTCCATACGACCTGATCGGCGCGCAAGCGATCGCCGCTGCGAAACATCCGCACGTCGCCCGTTGCCGTAACGATATCCTCCGCATTGTCATATTGCAGTTCGCCGGCGGAAAATTCGACCTCGTCGCCGCTTGCCGGCGGCGCTGTCGTGCTCGGCATGGTCTGCGCGGGCGGGGCCTCGACTGGGCGCGACTGGAGATCCTGTGCCTGCGCGGCGCCAGCAGCAAAGATCGCGAGCGGGAGCGCGCACGTGGAGAACAGATCGGAACGCTTCACGTTGGGAAACACACCCCCGGGCCCGCCGGGATGGCGCGCGATTGGCCGTCCTATCGCACCACCGCCGGCGCGCCGCAATGCGCGCATGGCTTTGCCAGCGCTTTGCGGACCGCCTAGAGGGTACGACTCGTATTCCCCAAGTTGCCTCAAGGATTGCCATGCAGATCGTATTCTCCGCCGCGCCCGTCGATGCCGGTGCCGCGCTTGCCTTGCCGATCGAGAAGGACGCGCTGAATCGCGCACCGCTCACCGGGCTGGACGAGGCGGGCAAGCGTGTGGCGATCGGTGCCGCGCAGGGCAGCCGCTTCGACGGCGAGGCCGGCGCGGTGGTGGAAACGTTCGTGGCCGCCGGAGAGTCGGTGCGGCGCGTGCTGCTGCTAGGGGTCGGCAATGGCGATGACGCATCTTGGGAGAAAGCGGGCGGCGCGCTTACGGCGAAGTTGCTGACATCGGGCGCTGCCAGCGTCACGGTCGATCTGGGCGGCGCGGGCGCAAGCGGACCGGCCGCGGCGCATTTCGCCGCGGCGGCGGCGCAACGCGCCTGGCGACATGACGTATACCGCACCCAACTGCCCGACAAAGCGAAGCCCACGCTGAACGAGATCGTCATCGTCAACGCACCCGAGGGCACGGACGCAGCGTGGAGCGACCAGCGCGCAGTGACCGCGGGAATGGAACTCACCCGGACGCTCGTCGCCGAACCCGCTAACATCATCTATCCTGAAACGTTTGTCGCCAAGGTGCTGGCCGAGATCGAAGGGCTGGGGCTCGAAGTCACCGTGCTCGACGAGGCCGCGATGGGCAAGCTCGGCATGGGCTCACTGCTGGGCGTGAGCCAAGGGTCCGCGCGCGAGGCGCGGCTGCTGGCGCTCAAATGGAGCGGCGCGGGGGAGGGCGATCCCGCCATCGCGCTGGTCGGCAAGGGCGTGACGTTCGATACGGGCGGCATCTCGATCAAGGGTGCGGCCGGGATGGAGGACATGAAGTGGGATATGGGCGGCGCGGGCGCGGTCGTGGGCGCGATGAAGGCGCTGGCCGGGCGGAAGGCCAAGGCCAACGTGATCGGCGTGTGTGGCCTCGTTGAGAACATGCCCGATGGCAACGCCATCCGCCCGGGCGATGTGCTGACCAGCATGTCGGGCCAGACCATCGAAGTGCTCAACACCGATGCCGAAGGGCGCCTCGTGCTGTGCGATTGCGTCACCTGGGTGCAGCGCACGCATCGCCCCAAGACGATCGTCGATCTGGCCACGCTGACCGGCGCGATGATTGTGGCCTTGGGCCATGAGCATGGCGGGCTGTTCGCCAATGACGATGCACTGGCCGACCAATTGCTCAAGGCGGGCCTCGCCACAGGCGACAAACTGTGGCGCTTCCCGCTCTCCGATGCCTATAACAAGCTGATCGATTCCCCGATCGCCGACGTGAAGAATGTCGGCCCGCGCGGCGCCGGATCGATCACGGCCGCGCAGTTCATCCAACGCTTCGTAGACCCGGGCGTAAAGTGGGCGCATCTCGATATCGCCGGCATGGTCTGGTCGGACAAGGCGGGGCCGAATTACGATAAGGGCGCGACTGGCTATGGCGTGCGGCTGCTCGACCGGTTCGTGGCGGCCAATTTCGAAAATTAAGTGCAGGTCGATTTCTATCATCTGACCACGACGCCGCTCGAGCGTGCTTTGCCGCAGATCGCGGAGAAAGTGCTGTCGAGCGGCGCACGGTTGCTGATCGTGGCCGAGAGCGCGACGCAGCGCGCGGCGCTCGATCGCCTGCTGTGGAGCTATGCACCCGAAAGCTTCCTGCCGCATGCCGAGGCAGGCGGCAGCAGCGATGCCGCGCAGCCGGTGCTGATCAGTAGTGAAGCGACGCCCGTTAATGGCGCCCAACGTATTGCGCTCGTTGACGGCGCGTGGCGCGAGGAGGCGCTCGGGTTCGAGCGCGCGTTTCACTTTTTCGATGGCGAGCGTATCCTGGAGGCACGCGCGGCGTGGAAAGCACTCGCGGCGCGCGACGGCGTAGAGCGGCGTTATTGGAAGCAGAACGATAACGGCCGCTGGGAGCAGGCGGCCTAACTTGCATCGCTCCGGTTGCGCGACTAGTTAGCCGCGACTTAACTTCATCCCCCCATCTCAAGGAGCTTCACGGTCATGGCCGCGAACCGCACGTTTTCGATTATCAAGCCCGACGCCACGCGTCGCAACATCACCGGCGCCGTCACCAAGATGCTCGAAGAAGCGGGCCTGCGCGTCATCGCTTCCAAGCGCATCCAGATGACCCGCGAGCAGGCCGAGGGCTTCTATGCGGTGCATAAGGAACGCCCGTTCTTCAACGACCTGGTGTCGTTCATGATCTCCGGGCCGGTGGTCGTGCAGGTGCTGGAAGGCGAGAACGCGATGCAGCGCAACCGCGACATCATGGGCGCGACCAACCCCGCAAACGCCGACGCCGGCACGATCCGCAAGGAGCTGGCCGAGTCGATCGAAGCCAACACCGTGCATGGTTCGGATTCGGACGAGAATGCCGAGATCGAGATCGCCTATTTCTTCAAGCCCGAAGAAATCGTCGGCTGATATGCAGTGGCGCGTGCGACAGGCGGGGGCCGACGATGCCGATCGCCTGTCGCTCGTCGCCAATGCATGTTTTCTCGATACCTATGCGCCGTCGCTCGACGGCGCGGACCTTGTCGCGCACTGCCTGAAGCATAACCGCGCCGAGACGTTCGCGCGCTGGACGCGCAATCCGGGTTCTGTAGTTACCCTGGCGGAGCTCGAACCGACGGGGTCACCTGTCGGTTACGCCGTGCTGACCACGCCCGACTTTCCCATCGCGGCGCAGCCCGGCGATATCGAGCTGCGCCGCATCTACACGCTACGCCAGACTTATGGCGCGGGCATCGGCGCGGCCTTGATCGCGCAGGCGTTCCAAGATGCCAGGCGGCTCGGCGGTAGAAGGATGCTGCTAGGCGTGTGGGACCAGAATTTTCGCGCGCACGCGTTTTACGAGCGGCACGGCTTCGTCGTGATTGGCTCGCGCCAGTTCACCGTCGGCAACGAGACGCACGACGATCCGATCTACGCGCGGGATTTGTAAGGGCGCTCCATCAGCCCGCCGTCATCCCCGGCTTGTCCGGGATGACGGGATTACTTCGCCGCCTTCGGCTTTTCCCGCGCCCAGATCGCTTCCAGCCGCGCGGCGGAAGCCGTCCGCTCCTTGAGTTTCAGTCCTTCGAGCTTGAACGCGCGGCCCCGCAGCACCCGGCCTTCGGTGTTCCACACCACGTCGTAGATCGCGGCATCGTGGCGCTCGACATCCGCGTCCCAATAACTGGCGGTGATGAGCACCGGGACGCGACCGCTCTGCGTGTCCGCCCCACCATCGGTGAGCTTCAGCACCGGTGCGGAAAGCCAACCTGCGTCGATTTGGGGATCCACATCCGTCTTGGCCGCCACGCCGAGCGCGGCGGGGAAGCGGATATCGATCGTCTGCACGTCATGGTCCGGATCGGACAGGGTCAGATCATCGCCGTCAACGGCCGCCTTGAGCATCACCAGCGTACGGACCTTGCGTTCGGTCGCCTGCTCGGCGCGCTTGGCCTGATCATCGGCGCGGCGATCGGACCAGTTCATCCACAGCCCGAGCGCGGCGATGATCATGCCGCACACGCCGACCAGTTCGGCCAGCGTCACCCAGCGGCGGCGCGTCGCCGCAGCCTCGGCGCGGTCGATCGCTTGCGCAGGCGTTTCGGCGGGGGGCGGGGGCGGTGCGTTGGTCATGCCGCGAAGGCTGCCAGGATCTGCGGGTAAAGGCGATGCTCTTCGGCCAGTACCCGCTCGGCCAGCGCGTCGGGCGTGTCGCCGGGCAGGATCGGCACTTGCGCCTGGCCAAGGATCTCGCCGCCATCCAGCTCCTCGGTTACGATGTGTACCGAGCAGCCGGCCACCGCATCGCCCGCAGCAATCGCGCGCGCGTGCGTATCGAGGCCCTTATACTTGGGGAGCAGGGACGGGTGGATGTTTAAGATCTGCCCGCGCCAATTGGCGACGAAGTCGTCGGACAGCAGCCGCATATAGCCGGCGAGCGCGATGACCTCGACCCCTGCGGCGCGCAGTGTGTGGTCGATCGCGGCTTCGTATTGCGCTTTGGGCATGCCCTTGGGCGATTGCGCGAAGGTGGCGATGCCGTGCGTGGCGGCCCAGGCCAGACCGGGGGCGTCCGGCTTGTCCGAGGCGACGAGCGCGATCTCGTAGGCGGTGCCAGCCGCGGCGGCGAGCGCCATCATGTTGGAGCCTCGGCCGGAGATGAGGATGCCGACCCGCTTCACTGCTTCCTTCCCCACACGCGGGAGAGGGATTGCGCGCGCTCAGCCATGGTGCGTGGCGGTCCAATCGGCGCGGGCACCCCAGGTTTCGGTTGAGCCGGTGACGGTGCAGCCCTTGTCGCCCGCCTCGAGTGCCCCGATCGCGAACACTGTTTCGCCTGCCGCCTCGAGCGCCGTGGTGATGCCTGCGGCCGCTTCCGCCGCGACCACTACTGCCATGCCGATCCCGCAATTGAACGTCCGCGCCATTTCCTCAGGCTCGATCGCGCCCTGCGCCTGCAGGAACGCCATCAGCCGCGGCTGCGGCCAGGCATCGGCATCGATCCGCGCATGCACGCCATCGGGCAGTACGCGCGGGACATTCTCCAGCAACCCGCCGCCGGTGATATGCGCCAGGCCCTTGATGCGCTGTTCAGCGAGCAGCGGGAGCAGGCTTTTGACGTAGATCCGCGTTGGCGCCATCAGCGCATCGATCAGCCGCACGTTATGATCGAACAAGGATGGGCGATCGAGCTTCCAGCCCTTGTCGGTCGCCAGCCGGCGGACCAGCGAGAAGCCATTGGAATGCACGCCCGACGAGGCCAGGCCCAAGATCATATCGCCCGGTGCGATTTCGCGCCCGGTCAACACGCGGTCACGCTCCACCGCGCCGACGCAGAAGCCGGCGAGATCGTAATCGCCCGGCGCGTACATACCCGGCATCTCCGCGGTTTCGCCGCCGATCAGTGCGCAGCCGGCTTGCAGGCAGCCCTCGGCGATCGACGCGATGACACGTTCAGCCACTGCCGAATCGAGCTTGGCCGTGGCGTAGTAATCGAGGAAGAACAGCGGTTCGGCGCCCTGCACGATCAGATCGTTGGCGCACATCGCGACCAGATCGATGCCCACCCCGTCGTGCGCGTCGTGCTCGATGGCCAGTTTCAACTTGGTGCCGACGCCGTCATTGGCGGCGACCAGCAGCGGATCGACGAACCCCGCCGCCTTGAGATCGAAGAACCCGCCGAACCCACCGAGATCGGCATCGGCGCCTTTGCGACGGGTCGATTTGGCCAGCGGGCCGATCGCGCGGACGAGCGCGTTGCCGGCGGCGATCGAGACGCCCGCCTGGGCATAAGTGTAGGGACTATTCTGTCGGGGAGTATCGCTCATATGCCGCCCCTAGCCATATCGCGCTTGGATTTCCACGTCTGCTTCGCCACAAGGGCCGCGATGTTCGCCAAAACCTCCACGTCGCGCCGCAAAATCGCGCTCGCCATGCTCCTCGCGACCGGCAGCGGCGTCGTGCTGGCGCAAGACGATAATGGCCCGCAAGGCCTGTCGATGAGCGATGCATCGGGCAGCTATGAGGTCAGCGGTGTCGAGGTCGACGTTACCGGCAAAAGCGCAGTGGCGGCGCGCGAAGCCGGCTGGCGGCTGGCGCAGCGCAAGGGCTGGGCGATGCTCTCCAAGCAGCTGGGCGGGGGGAGTAGCGGGCTTTCCGATGGCACGTTGGATGCGATGGTATCGGGCATCGTCGTAGAAAACGAACAGATCGGGCCCAACCGTTATGTTGCCAAATTGGGAGTACTGTTCAATCGCGGGCGGGCTGGTTCGTTGCTCGGCGTGGCCGGGCAGTCGTTGCGCTCACCGGCAATGCTGGTGCTGCCGCTGCAATATTCGGGCGGCACCGGGCAGATCTTTGAACAACGCACGGACTGGGCCGAGGCGTGGACGCGCTATCGCACCGGCAACAGCGTGGTCGATTATGTCCGCCCGGCGGGATCCGGGCCGGATGCCTTGCTGCTCAATCTCGGGCAGACCGGGCGGCCCGGGCGGCATTGGTGGCGCACGATCCTCGATCAATATGGCGCGCTGGACGTGCTGGTGCCCGCGGTGCGGCTGTATCGCCAATGGCCTGGCGGGCCAGTGATCGGCGCGTTCGAGGCACGGCATGGCCCTGATAACCGCCTGGTGACGAAGTTCAGCTTGCGCGTGAACACCGGGGACGGGCTGCGCGCGCTGCTCGATGCCGGGGTCAAGCGCATCGACGAAGCGTATCAGGCGGCGTTGCGCGGCGGCATGCTATCAACCGATGCCGGACTGTCCTACGTACCGCCGCCACCGCCGGGCACCGTCGTCGCGCCATCCGAGGACGACGCACCGATCGATCAGGCCATCACGACACCCGGCGCCGCGATGATGACGATCAACATCCAGTTCGACACGCCGGGCGTGGCCGCAGTCACGTCCGGCGAAGCGGCCTTGCGCGTCGTTCCCGGCGTGCGCTCGGCCATGACCAGCAGCTTGGCGCTGGGCGGCGTTTCCGTCATGCGCGTCGGCTTCGAGGGCGATCCTGCGGCGTTGCAGGCAGCGCTCGAGGCACGCGGCTGGATCGTGCAGGGGGCAGGGACGACGCTCAGGATCCGCCGCCCGCTGGCGCCACCGACGGCATCGCCCCCCGCGGATAATGCGACCGGCGGATGAGAGTTGCCCCCACAGGCGGGCAGATCGGGCTGCCGTTCGAATGGCCGGCCGACCCCCGCGATGATGAATTCCTGGTAAGCGATTCGAACCGCCGGGCGGTCCAGTTGCTCGAACATTGGGCCTCTTGGCCGGTGATGACCGTGGTGCTGACAGGGCCACGCAAATCCGGCCGCAGCCTGCTCGCCAGGATTTTCGCCGCCAAAAGCGGCGGCACGATCATCGACGATGCCGAGCGCCAGCCCGAAGCGATGCTGTTTCATGCCTGGAACCGCGCGCAGGAAGAGCGCCATCCGCTTGTCATCATTGCCGATCATGCCCCGCCCGAATGGTCCGCCAAACTTCCCGATCTGCGCTCACGCCTGGCCGCCAGCCCGGTCGCGCAGATCGGCGCGCCTGATGACGCGTTGATGCAGGCATTGTTCGAGCGCCTGTTTCTCAAGCGCGGCCTGGATGCGCGGCCGGATCTGATCCAGTGGCTGCTGACGCGCGTCGAGCGTAGTCACATCGCGCTGATCCGCGCGGTCGACGTGCTTGATCAGGAAGTGCTCGAACGGCGCAAACGCTTGTCGATCGCGCTGGCAAAGGCCACATTGAGCGAGGCGAGCCTGATCGTCGATCCCGCGCCCACATTGCCATTCGAGGTTCCATGACCCGACCCGTCCTTATCGCGCGCCTAGCGGAGGCCGAAGACGATGACGATCAGTTCGCCGCCGAAGACGGCAGCGAGCGCTATTTCAATCGCGAGCTATCCTGGCTGGCGTTCAACCGCCGCGTGTTGGAGGAGGCCTGCAACACGGCGCATCCCTTGCTCGAACGCGTCCGCTTTCTGTCGATCTCGGGTTCAAATCTCGATGAATTCTTCATGGTGCGCGTTGCTGGCCTGAAGGGCCAGTTGGTGCAGGACGTCGATCGGCGGTCGGCCGACGGCATGACCTCCGGGCAACAGCTTGCTGCCATCGTCGCCGAGGCGGACGAACTGATCGAGAGCCAGCGTTCCGTGTGGCGCGATCTTCGCCGGCAGCTGAGTGATACCGGGATCGACATTCTCGGGTCGCGCACGATTGACGATTTCCTCAGCGAAGAAGAGGTCGACTGGCTGCAGAACCAGTTTCTCGAACAAATATTTCCAATTCTGACTCCGCAGGCGCTCGATCCGGCGCACCCATTCCCGTTCATGTCGAACAAGGGACTGGCGGTGATGTTCGATCTCGTTCGCCTGTCCGATCAGGCGCCGATTCGCGAATTGATCATGCTGCCGAGCCAGATGCCGCGTTTCGTGCGCGTGCCGGGCGAGCGGGCGCGGTACGTAGCGGTCGAATCGCTGGTCAAGCGCTTCGCGCCCTTGATCTTCCCGGGGTACGAAGTGTTCGGCGGCGCAGAATTCCGCGTGTTGCGCGATAGCGATCTGGAGATCGACGACGAAGCGGAGGATCTGGTTCGGTACTTTGCCAATGCGATCAAGCGGCGGCGGCGCGGGCGCGTGATCCGGCTGGAGCTCGAAAGCGGCATGCCGCCGGCGCTCGGCGAAGCGTTACGGGAAGAGTTGGGTGGGCACGCCTTCGTTACCGAAAGCGGCGCGTTTCTCGGGGTTGGCGATCTCGAAGCGATCGTCGATGAGGATCGGCCTGACCTGAAATTCACGGCCTTTTCCCCGCGCTTTCCCGAGCGCATTCGCGAATTCGGCGGCGATTGCTTTGCCGCGATCAGGGCCAAGGACATCGTCGTACACCATCCGTACGAGACGTTCGATGTGGTGCTCGCCTTTCTCAAACAGGCGGCGGCCGACCCCGATGTGGTGGCGATCAAGCAGACCTTGTATCGCGCTGGCAAGCAGCCGGCGGTGATCAACGCGCTGATCGCAGCGGCCGAAGCGGGCAAGTCCGTCACTGCCGTGGTCGAGCTTAAGGCGCGGTTCGACGAAGAACAGAATATCATCTGGGCCAGCGCGCTGGAGCGGGCCGGCGTGCAGGTCGTGTACGGCTTCATGGAGTGGAAGACGCACGCCAAGATCTCCATGGTGGTGCGCCGCGAGGCCGGGCAATATCGCACCTACTGCCATTTCGGCACGGGCAATTATCACCCGATCACCGCCAAGATCTACACCGATCTGAGCTTCTTCACCGCCGATCCGCGCATCGGGCAGGATGCCGCGCAGATGTTTAATTACATCACCGGCTATGTCGAGCCGGACGGTATGGCATTGGTCAGCCTCAGCCCACGCGACCTCAGGCCCAAACTGGTCGATCTGGTCGACGGCGAGATCGCCAATGCCAAGGCGGGCAAGCCGGCGGCAATCTGGGCCAAGATGAACTCGCTGGTCGATCCGGCGATGATCGAGAAATTGTACGAGGCCAGTGCGGCGGGCGTGGAGATCGATCTGATCATCCGCGGCATCTGCTGCCTGCGTCCCGGCGTGCCTGGCCTATCCGAGCATATTCGGGTCAAATCGGTGATCGGCCGGTTCCTTGAACACAGCCGCATCTGGGCATTTGGCAACGGCAAGGCATTGCCTAATGACGATGCCCAACTGTTTATCTCCTCCGCTGACTGGATGCCGCGCAATCTCGATCGGCGTGTCGAATATATGCTGCCGATTCTCAACCCGACCGTGCATGATCAGATCCTCGATCAGGTCATGGTGGCCAATCTGATCGACAACGAGCAGAGCTGGGATCTGAAAGCGGATGGCTCGTACGTACGTGAGACTCCCGGCCAGCGGCCGTTCAACCTGCATCGCTATTTCATGACCAATCCGTCACTGTCCGGGCGGGGCGCTGCGCTCAAAGGAAAATCGGTGCCCAAATTGTCGCTGCGGCGCGGACGCTGACCCTGGACATGGCCACCTTGTTTCGTAAATCGCGTACCGAACTCTCCAGCGAGCCCCGCACCGGGATCATCGACATCGGCTCCAATTCGATCCGCTTGGTCGTTTATCAGGGGCCGGAGCGGGTGCCCGCCGTGCTGTTCAACGAAAAGGTCATGGCCGGGCTCGGGCGGGGTCTCGCACAGGATGGCGCGATCTCGCAGACGGCGCTGGATCTGGCCGAACAGGCGCTGGCGCGCTTTGCGGCGGTGGCACGCGAGATGGACGTTACGCGGCTGCGGACCGTGGCCACGGCCGCGGTTCGCGATGCGTCGAACGGCGCTGCGCTACTCGAAACGGTGCGACGGCTGGGGCTCGACGTCGAAACCTTGTCCGGCGAGCAGGAGGCGATGGCCGCCGGGCACGGTGTGCTCTCCGGCATCCCGGAAGCCGAGGGCATCGTCGGCGATTTGGGCGGGGGCAGCCTGGAACTGATCCGAGTCGAGCGCGGCGAACTCGGCGAACGTGTGTCGTTTCCGTTGGGCGTGCTGCGCATCGGTGCTGTGCGTGCAAAAGGACCGGGGGCACTTGAGCGCCAGGTTCACGGAGCGCTCAGCGACGCCGGCTGGCTGGGCCGGGGCGCCGGTCTGCCGCTCTATCTGGTCGGCGGATCCTGGCGTGCGCTGGGGCGCCTCGACATGCACCTGACGAGTTATCCGCTGCCGGTGATCCACCAATATGCCATGCCGGCTGAAGCTATTGCACGCATGGGCCGGACGATTGCGCACGTTAACAAGCAATGGCTGCGCGCAGTGCCGGGCCTGTCGTCGGGTCGTGCTTCGACGCTTGGCGATAGCGCGGCGTTGCTGAAGGCTTTGCTCAAGCATATCGGCTGCGATCGCACCGTCGTTTCGGCCTTCGGCCTGCGCGAGGGGCTGTTGTACGGCGCACTCGACGCGGCGACGCAGAACGAGGATCCCCTGATCGTCGCCACGCGTGACGAGGGCCGGCGGCACGGGCGTTTTCCCGAACATGGCGATCTGCTGGATCGGTGGATCGCGCCGCTGTTTGGTAGCGATGACAGCGAGATGGCGCGGTTGCGCCATGCGGCGTGCCAACTCGCCGATGTCGGCTGGCGCGCCAACCCCGAGTTTCGCGCCGAGCGTGGCGTGGAGATCGCCTTGCACGGCAACTGGGTGGCGATCGACGCTCGCGGGCGGGCGCTGATGGCGCAGGCCTTGTTCACCAGCCTGGGCGGCGGGACCAACACGCCCGCGCCGCTGGCGATGCTGGCCCCGGCCGAGGATCTGAAATGCGCGGTAACCTGGGGGCTGGCGATGCGCCTGGGCCAAAGGCTCAGCGGCGGCTTGGCCGGCCCATTGCAGCGCTCGCGACTGAGCCAGGATGCGGTGGCGGTGACGTTGCACCTCGCCGCGGCGGACCGTGCGCTGTACGGCGACGCGGTCGAGCGGCGGCATACCGCGCTCGGCAATGGCGTGGGGCGGACGGCAGTGGTGGCGAGCTGACCCAACCCCCGCCGTCATCCCGGACTTGGTCCGGGATCCACTGCACCGGCCTGGCTGGCGCTTCGGCTTCCCCGGTGATGGCCAAGCCGCGTGTTGAATCCCGGACCAAGTCCGGGATGGTGGGATTAGGGCGAAGGCAGGAAAATCACCCGCAGGTGATGCGTTCGGCTTCACCCTTCAGCCCGACCCACACGTTCACGCGGGCGTCGCTATATTCCATCGTCACGCGCATTTCCGGCGTGATGCGACGTGCCGTAGCTGCGCCAGAGATGCGCTGCACCTCACCCAGCAGCGCCGGCGTCGCCTGCTGACCAACGAAGCGCTGCACCGGCGCTGCCTGGCACACGCCGATGGGCGCGGGGAGCGGGGCGGGATGGTGCTGCGCGCAGCCAGCGAACAATACCAGGGCGGGAGCAACGATCCCCAACTTCATGCCACATCCTCCGTACGCGTCATCTTGAGCTTGCCGCCGACCACGGCGAAGGCCAGCCGCCCCTCGACCAGATCGAGCGCATCACGCCCGAACTGTTCGAAGCGCCAGCCCTGCAGGATCGAAAGATTGTCGCGCGTGCCCGCCGCCAGTGCTTCCAGATCCTCGCTCCGCGCGAGCAAGCGCGCGGCGACGTCGATTTCCTTGGAGCGGATCTTGAGCAGGAGCTTGAGCAGATCGGCGACCAAGGCGCCATCCTTGCCCAGCCCCGGCTTGCGATCGTCGCGCTGCGGCATTTCGTCCGCATCCATCGGCACCGCCGCGTCCAGCGCCGCCATCATGCGCGCGCCGATATCGTTATTGGCCCAGGCCGGGGAGAGCCCGCGCACCTTGGCCAGATCGCCCTGCTTGCGCGGCGGGTGCCCGGCGATATCGGCGATCGTCTCGTCCTTGACGATGCGGCCGCGGGGCAGATCCTTCTGCCGCGCTTCCAGCTCGCGCCAGCGCGCCAGCGCTTTCAGCCGACCAAGCAGATCGGGCTTGCGGCCGGGCACCTTGATGCGCTTCCACGCCTCTTCGGGATCGTTGGCGTAATTGGCGGGATCGCCGATCCGCTCCATTTCCTGATCGAGCCACGCGCCACGCCCCGTCTTGCGCAGCCGGCCAAGCATCTTGGGGAAAATCTCTGCCAGATGCGTCACGTCACCGATGGCATATTCAATCTGGCGGGCATCGAGCGGCCGGCGGCTCCAATCGGTGAAGCGCGCGCCCTTATCGACGACGATGCCGAGATAGGCGTCGACCAGGTTGGAATAACCGATCTGCTCGCCTTGCCCCAGCGCCATCGCCGCAACCTGCGTGTCGAACAGCGGGTAGGGCGTCTTGCCCGTGAGATTGTAGATGATTTCCAAATCCTGCCCGCCGGCGTGGAATACCTTCAGCACCTCGTCATTCTCGGTCATCAGATCGAGCAAGGGCTTCATGTCGAGCCCCGGCGCCATCGGATCGATCGCCGCCGCCTCGTTCACATCGGCGATCTGGATCAGGCAGAGTTCCGGCCAGAACGTGTTCTCGCGCATGAATTCGGTATCGACGCAGACAAAGTCGGCTTGGGCGAGACGGGCGCACAGATTGGCGAGAGTCGCACTGTCGGTGATGAGCGGATGGATATGCATGGGCGTGCCATAGCGAGGCGCGCGCGGCTTGACAAAGGCGGGCTGGAAAGGGAAGCGCAGGGCCATCCAATTCACCGTCATCCCAGCGAAAGCTGGGATCTCCATGGGGCGCGCGTGGCGCCCACCCCATGAGACCCCAGCCTGCGCTGGGGTGACGATAAGAGAGTAGAACCATGCACGCCTATCGCACGCACACCTGCGCCCAGCTTCGCGCCGCCGATGTCGGCACCTCGGTCAAGCTCTCCGGCTGGGTTCACCGCAAGCGGGATCACGGCAATCTGCTGTTCGTCGATCTGCGCGATCACTATGGCATCACCCAAATCGTTACCGACAGCGACAGCCCGACTCATGCCATGCTCGACAAGTTGCGCGCGGAATCGGTGGTGACGATCACCGGCGACGTGGTGGCGCGATCGGCCGAGACGGTGAACGCCAATTTGCCCTCGGGCGAGATCGAGATTCGCGCGCGCGACGTGGTGGTGCAGTCCTCGGCGCAGGAATTGCCGATGCCGGTGTTCGGCGAGAACGAATATCCCGAGGATATCCGCCTGCGTTATCGCTTCCTTGATCTGCGGCGTGAACGGCTGCACGCCAATATCATGCTGCGGTCGAACGTGATTTCGAGCCTGCGCCAGCGCATGATCGGGCAGGGCTTTACCGAATTCCAGACGCCGATCCTGACCGCCAGCAGCCCCGAGGGCGCGCGCGACTATCTCGTCCCCAGCCGCGTTCATCCTGGCAAGTTCTACGCGCTGCCGCAGGCGCCGCAGATGTTCAAACAGCTGCTGATGGTCGCCGGGTTCGACCGCTATTTCCAGATCGCGCCGTGCTTCCGCGATGAAGATGCCCGGGCCGATCGCAGCCCGGGTGAGTTCTACCAGCTCGATTTCGAGATGAGCTATGTCACGCAGGAAGACGTGTTTGCGGCGATCGAACCGGTGCTGCACGGCGTGTTCGAGGAATTCGCCGACTGGCAGGGCAAGGGCCGCAAGGTCAGCCCGCTGCCGTTCAAGCGTATCCCATACCGCGAGTCGATGCTGAAATACGGCAACGACAAGCCCGATCTGCGCAACCCGATCCTGATCCACGATGTCAGCGAACTGTTCCGCGGCTCGGGCTTCGGCCGCTTCGCGTCGATGGTCGAGGGCGGCGACGTGGTCCGCGCGCTGGCCGCGCCGAACACGCACGAGAAGAGCCGCAAATTCTTCGATGAAATGAACAGCTGGGCGCAGTCCGAAGGCTTTCCGGGGCTCGGCTATGCCACGCAGAAGGACGGCGTGTTCGGCGGCCCGATTGCCAACAATCACGGGCAGGAAGGCATGAAGGCGATCGCCGAGGCTTTGGGCCTTGGCCCCAATGACGGCATCTTCTTCGCCGCGGGCAAGGAAGCGCAGGCGGCCAAGCTCGCCGGGCTGGCGCGCACCCGCGTGGCCGATCAGCTCGGGCTGATCGATGACAAGACGTTCGAATTCTGCTGGATCGTCGATTTCCCGATGTTCGAATATGACGAGGACGCCAAAAAGGTCGATTTCAGCCACAATCCCTTCTCGATGCCGCAGGGCGAGATGGACGCGCTGGAGACGATGAACCCGCTCGATATTCTGGCGTACCAGTACGATATCGTCTGCAACGGGATCGAATTGTCGTCCGGCGCGATCCGTAATCACAAGCCCGAGATCATGTACAAGGCGTTCGAAATCGCCGGCTATACGCAGGCCGATGTCGATCTCAACTTTGCCGGCATGATCAACGCGTTCAAATGCGGCGCGCCGCCGCATGGCGGCTCGGCGCCGGGCGTCGATCGTATCGTCATGCTCCTCGCGGATGAACCCAATATCCGCGAAGTGATCACCTTCCCGATGACGCAGAAGGCCGAGGATCTGATGATGGGCGCGCCCAATTTCGCAACCGAGAAGCAGTTGAAGGAACTGAACCTCAAAACGGTGGCTCCGGTGGTTGCGAAGACCGTCAGCGACACGGTATCCGGCTGAAGGGCGCCCGCGCATGACGATCAATCTCTCCGATTATGAAGCCGGCAAGAAACACCCCGGCGACTATTCGGACGATCTGGCCGCGGTGCAGCAGCGGCTGGCCAGGATCCAGGTCGCGCATATTGTGCATCGTCGGCGGGCGATCGTCTTGTTCGAAGGCTGGGATGCGGCGGGCAAGGGCGGCATCATCCAGCGGCTGACCGCCGATTGGGATCCACGCAATTTCGAGGTCTGGCCGATCAAGGCGCCGACACCCGAGGAGGCGGCGAGGCACTTTCTGTGGCGGTTCTGGCGACGGCTGCCCGAGAACGGCAATATCGGCGTGTTCGATCGCAGCTGGTATGGTCGCGTGCTGGTCGAACGCGTCGAACGCTTCGCCACCGAGTCGCAGTGGCGCCGCGGCTATGACGAGATCAACGAGTTCGAGGCGCAGCAGGTCGATGCCGGGACGCAGATCATCAAGATCTTCGTCCATACCACGCAGGAGGAGCAGGACGCACGGTTGCTGGCGCGGCTGGAGCATCCGTGGAAGCGCTGGAAGACCGGCGCCGACGATTATCGCAACCGCGAGAAGCGCGACGCCTATCTCGATGCGATGGCGGAGATGTTCCTGCGGACGGATAAAGGCTGGGCGCCATGGTATGCGATCGACGGCAACGACAAGAAAGCGGCCCGGATTGCCGCGTTGACCGTCATCGCCGATCAACTTGAAGCCAATATTGACATGACGCCGCCCGAATTGGATCCGGCGTTGGTGAAGCTGGCGCGGAAGGCGCTCCAGAAGGACTAGCCGTTGGGACTGGATTGCGCGGGGGCAAACGCGCCCGCGCCGTCCATCACATGCAGTATGCCATCGGCGATCCCGAAATAGGCACCGTGGAGCGTCAGCTTCCCCGCAGCTTCCCGCTCGGCAACGAACGGGAAGCTGCGGAGATTGGCGATCGAAACCCGAACCGTCTCGAGTTCGAGCGCCCGGATTGCTTCAGGACCGTTGCCGTGTTGCGCGACGATGCGGTCGCGAGCTTCATCCAGCATATCGATCCAATGCGCGATAAAGCCCCCCGCGCCGGGCGCCTCGCCCTCAAAGCGGCGCGACACGGCGGCGTGCACGCCACCGCAGGCGCCATGCCCCATCACGACAATCTCGGGCACTTCGAGCTGTGTCACCGCAAATTCCAGCGCGGCGGACACGCCGTGACGGCCGCCACCCGTTTCGAACGGTGGCACGAGATTGGCCACGTTGCGCACCACAAAAATTTCGCCGGGCACAGTATCGAACACCTGTGCGGGGTCGACGCGGCTATCCGAGCAGGCAATCACCATCACACGCGGGCTTTGCCCTTCGCTGAGTTCGTCCCAACGCGCGCGATGACGGCGATATTCGCTGGAACGGAAACGCGCATAGCCATCGAGCAGATCGGTGAAATCGGTCATGGCTGCAGTTCTAGCGTGTGTTGTAACGGCTTCAACCCATCGCTAGATGCACCTCATGAACGAGATGTCTCCGCTCGCCCCCATCGTCCGTCAGCGCAAGCCCGACTGGCTTCGCGTGAAGGCGCCGACTTCGGCCGGCTTTGCCGCCACGCGCGATCTAATGCGCTCGAAAAGTCTCACTACTGTGTGCGAGGAAGCGGCCTGCCCCAATATCGGCGAATGCTGGAGCAAGAAGCACGCGACGGTGATGATCCTCGGCGACACCTGCACGCGGGCCTGCGCCTTCTGCAATGTGAAGACCGGCATGCCGCGCGCGATCGACCGCGCCGAGCCGCAGAATGTCGCCGATGCCGCGGCACAGATGGGTCTGCAGCACATCGTCGTCACCTCGGTCGATCGGGACGATCTGCCCGATGGCGGGGCGTCGCAGTTCGTGCGCGTGATCCAGGCGTTGCGCGCCACCACGCCGGGCACGACGATCGAGATCCTCACGCCTGATTTCCGCAACAAGGCGCAGGCCGCGATCGAGTCGATCGTCGAAGCGCGGCCGGACGTCTATAATCACAATCTCGAGACGGTGCCGCGCCTGTACCCCACGATCCGGCCCGGCGCGCGCTATTACGCGTCGCTGCGGCTGCTGGAGAGCGTGAAGCGACACGATCCGTCGATTTTCACCAAATCCGGCATGATGATGGGCCTGGGCGAGGAGCGGATGGAGGTTCACCAGGTGATGGACGACATGCGCAGCGCCGATGTCGATTTCCTGACGCTGGGCCAATATCTCCAGCCGACGCCGCGCCATGCCAAGGTGCTCGATTTCATCACGCCCAAGGCGTTCGATGCCTATGCGCAGATTGCGCGCGCGAAGGGCTTCATGCTCGTCGCCTCCTCGCCGCTGACGCGCTCCAGCTATCATGCTGGTGACGATTTTGCCCGGCTCCGCGCAGCGCGCGAGGCAAAGCTCGCGCGCGCTTGATGCCCAAACATTCCGAAACCCGGCGGCTGCCCTATAGCTGCGAGCAGATGTTCGATCTGGTCGCGGATGTCGGCCGATATGCCGAATTCCTGCCCTGGGTCACCGCGATCCGCGTGCGCTCGAACAGCGAGACGGAAATGCTTGCGGACATGATTGTCGGTTTCAAGGGCCTGCGCGAAACCTTCACGTCGAAGGTGGAGAAGCAGCGCCCGGGGCATCTGTCGGTCGACTATATCGATGGCCCGCTCAAATATCTGCGTAACGACTGGACCTTCCGCCCCGATGGCGACCACGCTTGCTTCGTCGACTTCACGGTCGATTTCGCGTTCAAGAACCGCGTGTTCGAGATGCTGGCGGGGCAGGTGTTCGGCACGGCGCTGCGCAAGATGATCGGCGCGTTCGAGGAGCGCGCTGCAGTGCTTTACGCGTCGCCCTCGGGCGGCATCAGCAGTTCGAGTGCGCAGAGCGCCGCCTGAAGCCGCACCCCGCCGCGGCCCAAATCGCCGAAATTCTTGCGATCGGCGACGATATCGCCAGGATCCGCGCATCTTTCCGCCCGCGCGAACACCACGGTGCCGACCGGCTTTTTCTCGGAGCCGCCGCCGGGTCCGGCGATCCCCGTGATCGCCACCGCTACATCAGCACCGGAAGCTTCCAGCGCGCCCTGCGCCATGCTCCAGGCAACGGCGATAGACACTGCGCCAAACGTTTCGATCACGTCCGAACTGACTTTGAGCAGATCGAGCTTCGCATCGTTCGAATAGGTCACGAAGCTCGCCTCGAGCACATCGGATGAGCCGGGAATTTCGGTGAGTGCGGCGGCAACCAGCCCGCCGGTGCAGCTTTCCGCAACGCTGATACGGCGGCCAAGCGCGACATTTCGCTCGATCACCTTTCGCGCGGCGTCGACCAGTTCCTGGGGAAGGATCGTATCCATCGTCATGGCCTTGGCTGCGCGGGCGAGAGTGGGCAAATCTTGAACGGCGGTTGCTTCTTCCGGCCGTCGGTGCCGAGCGTGAACAGCAACACGGCAATACCTGCCACACTGCGCGCCGGGAGCGGGGCCAGCAAGGTTACGGCGCGATCGATCTGGGGGCAATCAGCCGCCTCGATCTCCGTAGCCAGTAGCGGCGCGACCACCGTGCTGATCAGCGGGCGTAGCAAGGCGGGGTCGATACCCGCCATATTGCTGCCAACCAGCTTGGCGATGGCGGACGTAACCTGTGGCAGCACCGCGGGCGCTGCGGCACGATAGCGCGCGATCGTCGGCGCCAAGCCCATGCGCAATGTTGCTTCGGGGGGCAGGCTCGCGGCGCAACTCTGCCCGGCGGCCTCGATCAGGTCCGGCAGCAAGGTGATGACGAGGCTCTCGGCTTCGGGCTGGGTAATGCACGGAGCGGCCGCCTGCGCGGTGCTCGCGGCAAGGCTCAGCCACAGAGCGAGACCAGTGGTAATCGTTTTTCCGCGCATCACGCCGCCCCAATCCGGATCGTCGCCACCGCTTGCGCCGCAATCCCTTCGCCACGACCGGTGAAGCCGAGTCGCTCGGTGGTCGTCGCCTTCACGCTAACCTGCGTGAATGACAGCCCTAATAATGCGGCGATGCGGGTGCGCATCGCTTCGCGATGCGGGCCGATCTTGGGCGCCTCGCACATCAGGGTGAGATCGATGAAGTCGATGATCCCGCCCGCATCGCGGACCAGGCCGGCGGCATGTTCGAGGAATTGGGCGGAGTTGGCACCTTTCCACTGTGGGTCACTGGGCGGGAAATGCATGCCGATGTCACCTGCGGCAATCGTTCCTAGCAGCGCGTCGGTGATCGCGTGGAGCGCGACATCGGCGTCGCTATGCCCGGACAGGCCCCTGTCGTGCGGGATCAGGATGCCCCCGAGCCACAGTTCCTCGCGGACTTCGAGCCGGTGGACGTCGAAGCCACTGGCGCTACGCGAAATCATCGCGGCGCCGTATCGCGCCTCGGCCGCGGCAAAGTCGGCAGGGTAAGTGATCTTGTCGAGCATCGTGTCTCCTTCGACCATCGCGACGCTGCCGCCAAGCCGGCGCAGCATTTGCGCGTCGTCGGTCGGTTCTTCGCCGATCCAGTCGCGATGCGCGCGGAGGATCGCGTCAAAGCGAAAAGCCTGTGGCGTTTGAACGCGCGACAGGCCCCTGCGGTCCACCGTGCCGCCCTGCGCGTCGGCTAACGTATCGGCGACCGGCAAGGTGGGGAGGGCGCCCTCGTGGTTGTCTAACGCGGTCAAAAGGCGATCGAGCACCACGGCGGGCAGGAACGGGCGCGCGGCATCATGGATCAACACCCGCTCGACCGACTCCTCCTCCGTCACTCCGGACTTGGTCCGGGGTCTGCCGTGGTTCATACTCACCGCCTGCAGCATATGTGGCGTGGCAGACCCCGAACCTGGTCCGGGGTGACGGGTAGGGGTTGAGGCCAGCGCCTCCAGTCCTGCCAGTACCGATAACCGCCGCGTCGCGCCGCCCATCACATACTCCACGTCACCGATCGCTGCGTGAAGCGCCGCCTCCTGCCCCGTACCGATCACCACGATCACGCGATCGATCGCCGGGTGGTTGCTGAGCGCAGCAAAGCTATGCGCGATCAGCGGCTTGCCGGCCAGCCAGGCGAATTGCTTTGGCATCTCACTGCCGCTGCGCGTGCCGGTGCCGGCGGCGACGATGATGGCGGCTGTGCGGGGCGTCGTCATGGTGCTCGCCTAGCCCAACTGAAGCAGGGTCGCCAGCCTTGCCATTTTGCGTGCCAGTTGCTACTGCCCATTTTTCAGGCACATTATGACAACGCTTCTTCCCATCCAGATCGGCCCGGTGCGGATCGACCGGCCCGTCATGCTCGCGCCGATGACCGGCGTGACCGATATGCCGTTTCGCACGCTGGTGCGGCGCTATGGCTCCGGGCTCAACGTGACGGAAATGGTCGCGAGCCAGGCAGCGATCCGCGAGACACGCCAGTCGCTGCAAAAGGCGGCCTGGCATGCCAGCGAAAATCCCGTGTCGATGCAGCTGGTCGGTTGCACCCCGTACGAAATGGGCGAGGCGGCGAAGCTCAGCCAGGATCGCGGCGCAGCCATCATCGACATCAACATGGGTTGCCCGGTGCGCAAGGTGACCAACGGCGATGCCGGATCGGCGCTGATGCGCGATTTGGACAATGCCGCGGCGATCATTCGCGGTGTGGTCGATGCGGTTACCGTGCCGGTGACGCTCAAGATGCGCATGGGCTGGTGTCATGACAGCCTCAATGCGCCCGAACTGGCCAAGATTGCGCAGGATCTGGGCGTCAAGCTGATCGCGGTCCACGGGCGTACGCGCAACCAGATGTACAAGGGCAATGCGGACTGGGCGTTCATCCGCAAGGTCAAGGACGCGGTCGATCTGCCGGTGATCGCCAATGGCGATATATGCTCGATCGAGGATGCCGAAGCGGCGCTGGGGCAATCCGGTGCAGACGGCGTGATGATCGGGCGCGGTGCTTACGGGCGGCCATGGTTGCTGGGCCAGGTGATGGAGTGGTTCGCCACCGGCCGTCGCGTGCCCGACCCCGATCTCGGCGAGCAATATGACGTTATTGCAGAGCATTACGATGCTATGCTCCAGCATTATGGCAATGAGGTCGGCGTGAATATGGCGCGCAAACATATCGGCTGGTACACGCGGGGCATTCATGGTTCGGCCGAGTTTCGCAACCGGGTAAACCAGATCCCCGACCCCAAGCTTGTTCAGACCATGCTGGCCGAGTTCTACGCGCCCTATCGCAGCCGCGCGGCGGCCTGATGGTCACTGGGCGCGGTAAAGCCAGCAACGGGGGGCCGAGCTTTTCCGAACTGCTGGCCGCCTTGCCCGTCGCCGTGCTGGTGCTCGATCCGGCGGATTGCGTGGTCCATGCCAATGCCGAGTGCGAGGCGCTGCTCAATCTATCGGAGCGAGCAATGCTCGGCCAGCCGCTCGATGCCATCCTGCACTCGCCGCGCGATGCGACCGCGCACGACAGCCATGGTTTCGCTGCGTTCGATGTGGAAATCGAGCTGGTTCGTGGCGGCCGGGTCCGCGTCGATTTCATCGAGGCGGGGGTTGCCGATCGCCCCGGCTGGCGCATGATCACGCTGCATCACGCCGCCGCGTCGCGCCGCCTGGGACATAGCGCGGATCGGGCGTCCGCCGCGCGTGCTGCAGTGGGCGCGGCGGCGATGCTCGCTCACGAGATCCGCAATCCGCTCTCGGGGATTCGCGGCGCGGCGCAATTGCTCGGTCGGGAAGCGAGCGCCTGTGCGGCGGAACTGACGACGCTGATCGTCACCGAGGTAGACCGGATCGCGGCCTTGATCGATCGCATGCAGGATTTCACCGACACCCGCCCGCTGACCATCGGTGCGGAAAATATCTATCCAATGCTCGATCACGTGCGCCGGGTCGCATCGGCGGGCTTTGCGCGTGATGTGATGATCGAGGAAAGGTTCGATCCGTCCCTCCCCTCGGTGCTGGTCGATCGCGATGCGCTGGTGCAGGTCATCCTCAATCTGCTCAAGAACGCGTCCGAGGCGCTGAGCGGCCAGCCAGACGGCCGTATCACGCTCGCCACCGCCTATCGCCACGGCATGGCCGTCAGCGCGGCGCCGGGGCGCAAACGTCGGCCGCTGCCGATCGAGATCAGCGTGATCGACAATGGCCCCGGTGCGCCAGACGATATCGCGGACAATCTGTTCGACCCATTCATCTCGGGCAAGCCGGAAGGCGAGGGGCTGGGGCTGGCGCTGGTCGACAAGCTGGTTCGCGACATGGGTGGGATCGTCCAATATGCGCGCGAAGGATCGCCCGAGGCGACCATCTTCCGCGTCTTGCTGCCACGGGGAAGCTGATATGGGCGGGGAGATCCATAAAATCGGCACAATCCTCGTGGTCGACGACGACGCGGCGATCCGTACCGTGGTGGCCCAGTCGCTGCGCCGCGAAGGTCACCGCGTGACGACGGTGGCATCGCTGGCGGAGTTCGAGCTGCAATTCCCGCTGGTCAAACCGGACGTGCTGATCTCGGACGTCGTCCTGCCCGACGGCAACGGGCTGGATCGTATTGCGCAGCTGACGCGCGAAAGCCCCGCATTGCCGGTGATCGTGTTGTCGGCGCAGAACACGCTGTCCACCGCCGTGCGCGCGACCGAGGTTGGTGCGTACGATTATCTCCCCAAGCCGTTCGATCTCGACGCGCTGTCACACGCCGTGCAAGGCGCGCTCGCTCGCCGCACGAGTGGGCCGCTTGACGCCATCGACCAGGACGCCGGCGCGTTACCGCTGATCGGCCGGTCACCGGCGATGCAGGATGTGTACCGCGTCATCGCCCGCGTCGTTTCCAACGACCTCACCGTGCTGATTTCGGGCGAATCGGGCACCGGCAAGGAGCTGGTCGCGCAGGCGATCCATGATCTGGGGCCGCGGCGTCGCTCACCGTTCGTGGCACTGAATATGGCGGCGATCCCCAGGGAACTGATCGAAGCCGAATTGTTTGGCCATGAGCGGGGCGCCTTCACCGGTGCGCAGGCGCGGTCGGCTGGCCGATTCGAACAGGCAGCGGGCGGCACGCTGTTTCTCGACGAGATCGGCGATATGCCGATGGAGGCGCAGACGCGCCTGCTCCGCGTGCTGCAATCGGGCGAATTCACCACCGTGGGCGGTGCGCGCACGATCCGCGCCGACGTGCGCATTGTCGCCGCGACCAATCGCGATCTGGGCGTTCTGGTGGCTGGCGGTCAGTTTCGCGAAGATCTGTTCTATCGGCTCAATGTGGTGCCGATCGCGCTCCCCGCGCTCCGTGCCCGGCGGCAGGATGTCGCGTTACTGGCGCGGCACTTTCTCGACAAGGCGGCGGAAAGCGGTCTGCCGCGCAAGCAGCTGGAGCCGCAGGCCATCGCCGCGCTCGAGCATTACGATTGGCCAGGCAATGTCCGCGAGTTGGAAAACATCATGCGCCGCATGGCCGTGCTCGCCCGCGACGAACGCATCGATGCCGGCGAAGTCCGCGCCATGCTCGGCACGGCGGGGGCTGCGCCATCCCCCGATCTCGACCCCGGGATCGAGGCTGCCGTACGGGGTCTGTTGGAGCGTCTGGCGCGCGAGCAGCCGGCCGTGTTGGATAATGGCACGCTTTACGATCACGTCATCGGCAAGGTCGAACGCCCGTTGATCGAGGCGATGCTCGCCCGGCACGGTCACAACCAGCTGCGCGCGGCCCGCGCGCTCGGGATCAACCGCAACACGCTGCGTAAACGGCTCGATACGCTGGGCATCAGCACCGGTGCCGGGCGACCGAGCGAGCCCTGATCAGGGCAGGACGCACGAAAGTGTGTTCTATTAGCCACAAGATCGTTGTACGAAGGACACGATGATCGCCGACACTGCAGCGATGGACCGCCCCGAAACGAAGAACCCACGGTTCAGCGTCACGCCGTTTGTCGAGTTGCTCGTGCTGGCAGGCGCTGTGGCGATCGCGCTGGTCAGTTATTTCATCATCGCTGGCGAACAATCGACCCAGCGCTTGCTGACCCCGCCGGTAGTGGCTCTGCTCCTTGTATCGAACCTTGTTCCAGGCGTCGCCTTGCTGGTCTTGCTCGGTCGCCGCATCGCGATGCGGCGCGCCGCCCGCTCGCCGATCGGTGGCAATGGTCGGCTGCACGTCCGATTGGTCGCGCTATTCTCGGTCGTTGCCGCGGTGCCGATGCTCCTGGTGACGATCTTCGCGTCGCTGCTGTTTCAATATGGCGTCGAATTCTGGTTTTCCGATAAAGCGCGCGGGATGCTGGAGAACGCCACCGTGCTCGCGCGGGTGTCGTATCAGCAGCAATTGGATCGTTGGAACACCGAAACGCTGGCCATGGCCGAAGACATCGCCGGCGTGCTGCGCGAACAGCCGATCGATGATCCGCGCTTTCCCGATTTCTTCGGTCGCCAAGTGTATTACCGCAATCTTAATGAGAGCGCGATTTTCACCGTGTCACCGACGCGCGGCATCCAATCGCTGGCGCTGGTCAATCCATACGAGCGCAATCTCACGCAGCAGGTCAGCCCTAAGACCATTGCCGCGCTGAAAGGCGGGCAGAAAAGCGTCATCACGGACATGGGTGACCGTATCCAAACCGTGACGATGCTGCCCGGTGCGACAGACCTCTATCTCTATACTGCACGTTTGACCGACTCGAAGACGATGACGGCGCAGACCGAGCGCGCTGAAGCGGTGCTAGGGGATTATCGTGACCTGCTGGCGCGCTCCCGATCGCTGCAAATCCGCTTCAACGCCGCATTGCTGCTGGTGTCGTTGTTCATCGTCGGGATCGCGGTGTGGATTGCGCTGGAAGTGGCCGACAGATTGGTGCGGCCGGTTGGCGAGTTGGTCGGCGCCGCGCGCGCGGTGGCGGGCGGCGACCTGACCGCGCGCGTGCCATCGCCCAAGACGCGCGACGAAGTCGGCGTGCTGGCCGATGCCTTCAACCAGATGACACGGCAACTGGAAGAGCAGACCGGCGCGCTGGAAACCCGTCGGGCGCTGATCGAAGCGGTGATGTCGGGGGTCAGCGCGGGCGTCGTCTCGACGGGGCGTGACGGCACCATTCGCCTGATCAATCGCTCGGCCAGCGATCTGCTGAAAACCAGTGCGGACAGCCCTGTCGGGCGCCAGCTTGCCGATATCGCCCCGGAACTGGCGGCGTTGATCAACACCGATCAACGTGATGCGATCGTCGAGGTGGACGCCGGGGGGGAAGTGCGGACGCTGGCCGTACGCATCGCCCGCGCCGATGCCGGGCCGATCCTCACCTTTGACGACATTACGCAACAATTGCTCGATCAGCGACGCGCCGCCTGGTCCGACGTCGCCCGCCGCATCGCGCACGAGATCAAAAATCCGCTGACCCCGATCCAGCTTGCGGCGGAGCGGCTGCAACGGCGCTATGGCAAGCAAATCGAGAACGATGATGGCACGTTCGGCCGCCTGACCGAGACGATCATCCGTCAGGTCGGCGATCTGCGCCGCATGGTGGACGAGTTTTCGTCCTTTGCCCGCATGCCCAAGCCATTGTTCAAGCATGAATCGCTGGTCGATATCGCGCGGCAATCTCTGTTCCTGCACGAGGTCGCGCACCCCGGCGTCACCTTCTCGCTGGTCAGCACGCCGGCCACGATAGATTTTGTCTGCGATCGCCGCCAGATCGGCCAGGCGCTGACCAACATCATCAAGAATGCGGTGGAGGCAATCGAGGCGCAAGGGGACGGCGTCAGCGGTGAAGTCGCCATGACGATCGCGGGCGATCCAGCACGATCGGTCGTACTGGAAGTCGCTGACAATGGCGTCGGCCTGCCGGCAGCGCGCGACCGCATCGCCGAACCCTATATGACGACGCGCGCGCGCGGCACCGGGCTTGGCCTCGCCATCGTCAACAAGATCGTCGAGGAGCATTGCGGCACGATGACGTTTGGCGATCGGCCCGGCGGGGGCACCGTGGTCACGATGCGCTTCGACACCGCGGCGCTCGCGCGGATGGATGCAGGCGATGAAGACCTACCCCACCAAAATGATCGGCTTCCCGCCGATCTAACCAGATTACGGACATAATCATGGCGCTTGATATTCTCATCGTCGATGACGAACGCGATATTCGCGAGCTGGTTTCGGGCGTGCTCGAAGACGAAGGCTATGCCACGCGCAGCGCAGCGGACAGCGATGCGGCGTTGGAGGCGATCGCCGCGCGCCGCCCGTCGCTGGTCCTGCTCGACGTCTGGCTGAAGAACTCGAAACTCGATGGGCTCGATCTGCTGGACGAGCTCAAGCGCCGCGATCCATCGATTCCGGTGCTGGTGATTTCCGGCCATGGCAATCTCGACACCGCCGTGGCGGCGATCCGGCGCGGCGCGGTCGACTTTATCGAAAAGCCGTTCGAGGCCGAGCGATTGCTGTTGATGGTCGCCCGCGCGACCGAAACCGAAGCGCTGCGTCGCGAAGTGGCGTCGCTGCGCGCCACTGTCGGCCGCGATACCGATCTCACTGGCAATTCGACCGCGATCAACGGTGTGCGCGCGACATTGAAGCGTGTCGCGGCTACCGGCAGCCGTGTGCTGGTCATGGGTGGGGCAGGGGTCGGCAAGGAAGTCGCCGCGCGGCTGCTGCACGGCTGGAGTCAGCGCGCCGATGCCCCGTTCATCATCGTCAGCGCGGCGCGCATGACACCGGAACGTGTCGAAGAAGAGTTGTTCGGCATCGAGGAGGGCGGCGATCTGGTCCGTCCCGGCATGCTCGAACAGGCGCATACCGGCACCTTGTTCCTCGACGAGATCGCCGACATGCCGCTGGCCACGCAAGGGCGCATCCTGCGCGTGCTGACCGATCAGAGCTTTACGCGGGTCGGCGGGCAACGCGTGGTCAAGGTCGATGTCCGCGTCGTCTCGGCCACGGCGCGCGATCTGGTCCACGAAATCGCCGAGGGGCGCTTCCGCGAGGATCTCTATTACCGGCTCAACGTCGTGCCCGTGCTGATCCCCAATCTCAGCGAGCGGCGCGAGGACATTCCCCCGCTCGTCCATCATTTCATGGCGCATTATGCCAATGAACGCCGCGTGCCGACGCCCGAGATCGCCGGGGATGCAATGGTCGCACTGCAAAGCTACGAGTGGCCGGGCAACGTGCGCCAGTTGCGCAACGTAGTCGAGCGCACCATCATCATGGCGCCAGGCGATCGGATCGGACGGATCGATATCGATCTGCTTCCCGCCGAGGTGCTTGGCGACACGGGCGATATGGGCAGTGGCAGCACGGCGATCATGGGGAGCCCGCTTCGCGAGGCGCGGGAGACGTTCGAGCGGGAGTATCTGCGGGTGCAGATACGGCGTTTCTCGGGCAACATCTCGCGCACGGCGCATTTCATCGGCATGGAGCGTTCGGCATTGCACCGCAAGTTGAAGCTGCTCGGCATCACCGAGACGCGCGACGAATAGGGACTGCCGCATAAGTATTTGAATATGTTGATTTAATTATCCAACTGCGCCTGTGTTAGTTGACGTGAGGATACCGTCACGCGGCGGTCGACGCGCGCACGAAGAGCGCGCGACTTTCGCGACTTTCGCCGGGGGCACGACCCGTGGGTCGCTGCCGGGAACTGCTATTATTCGCCGTCGAGGTGGACGGCGGCACCATGCATCCCTAGATTAGCGCAGCACGGGCGACCGTTGCAATCCGACGCCGGGAAACGGCGCCATGCGGGAAACTCCCGCCAAAAATAAAGGATCGTGCCGATGGCCGACAAGCAAACTTCCCTTCAGGATCTGTTCCTGAACGCGCTGCGGCGCTCGAAAACCCCGGTCACGATGTTTCTCGTCAAGGGCGTCAAGCTCCAGGGCATCGTCACCTGGTTCGACAATTTTTCCGTCCTGCTGCGCCGCGATGGCCAGTCGCAACTGATCTACAAGCACGCCATTTCCACGATCATGCCATCGGGCACGGTGGATGTCGCAGCGATCGTCAATGCAGTGGGCGAGGCGCAGAAGCGCGCGCCATTGTTGCAGGAGATATTCCTCAACGCCGTGCGCAAGTCGGAAGATAATGTGACGATGTTCCTGGTCAACGGCGTGATGCTGCAAGGGCAGATCGCGGCGTTCGATCTGTTCTGCATGTTGCTGCAGCGCGATGGTATGTCGCAGCTCGTCTACAAGCATGCCGTTTCCACCATCCAGCCGGCGCACCCGCTGAACCTGGCCGACGAACCCACCGATGAGGCCGAAGATTGACCACTGGATTTGACCGCGACGCACAGGATTTCGCCCGCGGCGCACGCTGCGTCGTGGTGTTGCCCGAACAGGGCGGGTCGTCGCGCGACGTTGCTGCCCGGCTGGACGAAACCGCAGGCCTGGCGGCGGCGATCGGCGTGGTCGTCGCGGACAAGGTCTCGTTCCGCATCCGCGAGCGGCGCCCCTCGACTCTGCTCGGCAGCGGGCAGGTCGAGATGCTCGCTGCCACCGTGGCGATGGAAGAAGCCGACCTTGTGGTGTTCGATGCCGCGCTGACGCCGGTGCAGCAGCGCAATCTCGAAAAGGCGCTGAAAGCCAAGGTGATCGATCGCACCGGCTTGATCCTCGAAATCTTCGGCGAGCGCGCGGCGACGGCCGAGGGCCGTTTGCAGGTCGAACTGGCGCATCTCGATTATCAGGCTGGTCGCCTCGTGCGCAGCTGGACCCACTTGGAGCGTCAGCGTGGCGGCTTCGGCTTCCTTGGCGGCCCGGGGGAAACGCAGATCGAGGCCGATCGGCGCTTGATCCGCGACCGCATGGCGGGCTTGAAGAAAGAACTGGAAAAGGTCAGTCGCACGCGTGGGCTGCACCGCGATCGGCGCCAGCGCGCGCCGTGGCCGGTGATCGCCCTGGTGGGGTACACCAATGCGGGCAAATCGACGCTCTTCAACCGCCTGACCGGCGCCGCGGTGATGGCGGAGGACCTGCTGTTCGCCACGCTGGATCCCACGCTGCGGCAGATCAGCCTGCCGGGCATCGACAAGGTGATTTTGTCGGATACGGTCGGTTTCGTGTCCGAACTGCCGACGCAATTGGTCGCCGCGTTCAAGGCGACGCTCGAGGAAGTGGTCTCGGCCGATCTGCTGATCCACGTTCGCGACATCGCCCACCCCGATACGATGGCGCAGCGCGACGATGTCGAGGCGGTGCTGCGCGATATCGGTGTAGACGAGACGACGCCCAGGATCGAGGCATGGAACAAGCTCGATCTGCTGGCGGAGGAAGAGCGCATCGAACTGCTCGGCGAAGCGGCGCGGCGCGATAACGTGGTGGCGGTTTCGGCGCTTGACGGGGAAGGGGTCCCGACGCTGCTCGAGACGATCGCTAAGCTCGTGACCGAAGGGCACCGCGATTATCATATCGAACTCGACGCCGGGGATGGCGCCGGTGCCGCCTGGCTGCACGCGCACGGCGATGTGCTGGGCCAGGACATCGATGGCGATCGCGCCAGCTATGACGTGCGCATGGCACCGCGCGATTTCGAGCGCTTCGGGCAGCGCTCGGGATAATCGTGGACGCGTTTGGTCAGACAGCGGGCCGGGGTGTCTATCGTCAGGCCATTCGCGCTCCAAACGTGGGCATGCAGGTAATAGCCGAGCTTACCGAACCGCGTCATAATGGGACGACAGCGTAGCGGCTCGTGGAGACAATTGTGAATTACAAAAACGTTCTGCGCTGGGGTTCGATCGTCGGGGCGAGTGCCTTGACGGTCGCGGCAATGCGTCGTGCTAACCGGGCGAGGATCGTCCCGGCCGAATTGCGCTCCCCAATGCTAATGGCCTCGCCGCGCTTCACGTCGCTGACCACCCCACTCATAAGAAAGATGATGGCCCTCGCGCTGGCGGCAAAGGCTCCCCCGGGCGTAAGAATGTCCCAACACGTCGTTCCAGCAGATGGGTCCGCGCCTCCAGTGAGGCTCGTCATGTTCGAACGCGCCCTATCGGCGGGTACCAGACCAGCGCTGTTGTGGATGCATGGTGGAGGCTTTGTCGTCGGCAGGCCAGAGCAGGACATGGCAATCGTTTCCCGCATTCTTGATCGCATCGACATCGCGATCATCAGTATCGATTACCGTCTGGCGCCCGAACACCCCTTTCCGGCGCCGCTGGACGATTGCCATGCCGCCCTGTGCTGGCTAGTCGAGCACGCGTCCGAACTTGATATTGATATAAAGCGAATTGCCATAGGCGGGCAGAGCGCAGGCGGCGGCCTGGCAGCGGCCTTGGTGCAGCGCGTCGCGGATAACGGGCCGATTGTTCCGGCGTTCCAGCTGCTCGTCTATCCCATGCTGGATGCCCAGACTGGACGCTCCGATCACGGAGCGCGGGGCCAATTCCTCTGGACACCGAAAAACAACATCTTCGGCTGGACTAGCTACCTCGGTCGCGATCCCAAGACCGGCGATTTCCCCAACTATGCAGTTCCCGCTAGGCGCGCCAGCCTAACGGGTTTGCCACCGGCCTGGATTGGCGTTGGTACGCTCGACCTGTTTCATGACGAAGACGTCGAATATGGCAACAGGCTCCGGGGCGCTGGCATAGACTGCGTTACGCATGTCGTCGAAGGGGCCTATCACGGCTTCGACGGCGTTAAGCCTGAAGCCAATGCCACGGCCAGCTTTTACGATTCCATGTTGAGGGCATTGGCCGAAAAGCTGGCCATGGAATGAACTCGCAGATCCACTTTCTTTAAGATCAGAACAAAGGCTGACCATGGCCTGGCCTGCAGACTTTGCTATCAATGGGGACGATCAACCGGTGTTTTAGACACCTGAGGAGGGCTCGTGGCGTTGAGCGTAGATCTGGCTCCCCCTTTATGCGCGCGCGGTCATTGCTGAGCTTGCTTCTTGACCGCTTGCCACAGCGCTTCCTTCTGCTCCAGCGTCAGGCCGGCAAAACGCGCGCCCGCTTTGGCCTCCATACCGCGAAACCGCGCCTCGAACTTGGCATTGGCGGCGCGGAGCGCGGCCTCCGGATCGACGCCCAGATGACGCGCCCAATTGACCACCGAAAATAACAGATCGCCGATCTCCTCGGCGCGTTCCTGCGCCGATGCTGCATCGATCTCGGCAATCTCCTCGATTACCTTGGCGCGTGCGCCCGTCGCATCGGGCCAGTCGAAACCGGTGCGGGCGGCGCGCTTCTGCAGCTTTTCCGCGCGCAGCAGTGCGGGCAGACCGATCGCCACCCCATCCAGCGCGCCCTGCGCGCCTTTGTCGGCGCGCTCCTCGGCCTTGATCTGCTCCCACAAATAATGGCCGCCTGCCGCCGCATCGCCAAAGATATGGGGATGCCGGCGCTCCATCTTATCGCTGATCGTCGTCGCGACATCGGCGAGGCCAAAATGGCCTGCCTCCTCGGCGATGCGACTGTGAAAGACAACCTGTAGCAGCAGATCGCCCAGTTCGTCCCTGAGATCGGGCATGTCGTTGCGCGCAATCGCATCGGCAACCTCATAGGCTTCCTCGATCGTGTAGGGCGCGATCGACGCAAAATCCTGCGCTACATCCCATTCACATCCCGAGATCGGATCGCGCAAGCGCGCCATGACGCGAACCAGTCGATCGATTGCAGCTGGCAGCGCTTGAGCCGACGACACCGTGGCGGCACCCGAAGCGATTTCTCCGACCATAGACACGACTCCGCTCAGCACGACCATTTCGTGGCTGTCGATGCCCCATGCCACTGCCACCGCGCGCTTCCTAGGCCGCGCCTCGCGCCCGCCACCCGCCGCGTGCTACGTCTGCTGGGTGCCGAATCCGGCGGCGAAGGCGATTCTCAGTACGTCCGACAAACTGCGCGCATGCAGCTTTGCCATGATATTGGCCCGGTGGACTTCCACCGTGCGTGGCGAAATGCCGAAATCATACGCAATCGTTTTGTTAGGCAGGCCTTGCGCCAGCCCTTCGAGGACCTCGCGCTCACGCGCTGTGAGACCGGCAATGGCGATGTTGGCGTCGGCCGAGCGCGCGACGTCTGTCGCAGAGCGATCGAGCCGGGCAAAGGCCGCGTCGATGGCATCTAGCAACAGCGCTTTTTCGAACGGCTTTTCGATAAATTCGATCGCGCCCGCCTTCATCGCGCGCACGGCGCTCGAGATATCGCCGTGTCCGGTGAGGATCACCACTGGCATGGCAATGCCGTGCTCGTTCATCGCCTGCTGCACCTGCAACCCATCCATATCGGGCATGCGGATATCGAGCAGTACGCAGCCAGGCGTGGTGTGACGCGCCTCTTTCAGGAACGCCGTCCCGGAAGGCCAGGTGCAAACCTCGAAACCAGAGGTTTTCAGCATAAAGCTGGCTGATCGCCGGATGGACTCTTCATCGTCGATGACGTGAATTAGTCTTGCCTCAGTCATTGCCGGTTCCGCCCCCGGCATGTTGTAGCCGATCCAGCGACAACGGCAACCGTCGCGGTTGGCGCTATGATCGAGCTCTTTGACGATACGCCAGCAATTGGCGCGCATGGCGCTCACTGAGGATCGTGGCGCTGACCTGGCGCGCCTGCTCGCCGACTTCGAGCAGGCATTCCCGCGCATATCGCTCCGATAGCGGCGCGACGATCGCATCGAAATGGCTGTGGCCGGCATCGATCAGGCCGAAAACCGCCGCCAGGTAACTGTCGATGCCCTGACGCAGCGCTATCCACTGCCCCCGTTCCTCGATCCATGGGCGCGTGGAAGCCGACGTGCTGAAACTGATCAGCCGTTTGCCCTGAATGACCGAAGGCCGCGTGCCGGCCAGCATGTCCCGCCCCGAAAATCCCGCGCCCAGCACGCGGTCGACATAGCCTTTGATGATCGCCGGGGGCATGCCGAACCACAGAGGATAAACAAAGACGATGACCGCCGCGTCGCGCAGCACGTCGAGCTCGGCTGCGACATCGGCGGCGGGCGGTGACGGCGACGGCGGAAGTTCGGACGCCTGCAACAGCGGGTTGAAGCGCAGGGCATAGAGATCGCGGATCACGGCGGTCTGCCCGCAATCCGCCACCGCGGCGCAATAGGCCTCCGCCATTGCGTGGCTGAAGCTTCCTAAGTTGGGGTTGGCCAGGATGACGATGTGGCGCAAATCGTGGGGCTTGCCTTCAGGCATGGCGGCGTCCGTTCCTACATGCCCGACCTGAGCAGCGCCGATATGCCTTCCGCCGCGACGATGCACGCCAGCATGATGCCACCGATCATGGCACGCGGTTGAGCGCGCGCCAGGGCGGCGAAGCTATGCGAAATCGACGATATTCGGCGCGGCATCGTGACCTTCATCCCGGCACTGCGAGGTGGCGCTTGAAGCCGACGGTGTTTGGTCGGCATGGCGATATCTACCCGTCAGCTCGACGCTCAATGCGCGAGAAACAACGGCAGGGGGCTGTTCGACAACAATGAACGGGTCGTGCCGCCGAACAGCGCTTCAACAAAACGACGATGACCGAATCCGCCCATCACGATATACCCCGCACTGATCAGTGACGCCTGTTTGACGATTATGGCGGCGGTTCGCTCGCCGGTCCGCGCTGCGCGCCGGATGGTCGCGTGAATGCCTTCCCGCGACAGATAAGTCGCTGCTTCTTCGACGGGCGGATGGACGGACCCGTCCTCCACTTCGAGGATCGTCACTTGATCCGCCAACCGCAGCAGCGGCACGGCGGCGCGCAACGCGGCGGCGGAGCAGGGCGAGCCATCCCAGGCGATCATTGCCCGTGACAAATCGAGCCGCTTGAGATCGGGCGGCACGGCAAGCACGGGCTTGCCCGATTTCACCACCAGTTCGCTCACGGCGGCTCGCATATCGGGCACGGGATAATCATCCAGCTGCCGATTGACCACGATCACATCGGCGAGCGCAGAGGCGTCCATCAGACAGGGCGCCAGTGCGCCGGTTATCGCGGTCCAGTCCCAGGGAACATCCTCATGGCCCAAGCGGCTTTCCAGGCGCGTGCGATTCTCGTCCTCCCGCTCGCGTTCTTCCGCCAACAACGCCGTCGCGGGAAAACCACCGAAGCCGTCCCCCCCGAGATAAGCGGGCATGATCGACACATCGAGACAGGAGAGATGACCGCCGACCGCCCGGCCCAGATCGAGCGCGGCCTGGAAGCGCGCTTCCTGGCCAGTATCATCGTGTACGAGGAGCAGAATATTCTTCATCACCACCTCCGTTGATTGTTCACGTCGTAGAGCGGAGCCGGGCATGCTAATATCGGTATGTTTACGGAGTGGACCTGGGCAGTATCGCGGCCAGCAGATCCTGATGATATAAGGGCTTTTCAAGCACCACATCAAAGCCACTAGCGAGCGCGCGTTGCGACAAGGCGGACGAGGGCAGCGCTGTCATCAATATGGCGCGACCACGCCAGCCCAATGCGCGGAACGCATCGAGCACGCCGATGCCGTCACCATCGGGCAGGACGTAATCGACGATCAGGATATCCGCGCTGGCGGGGCAATGATCCTGCAATGCCGGCGTCGCCGTACCGAAAGACCGCACCTCGAACCCTCGCCAGTGCAGCAGCAGCTGCAGCGAGCGGCGCACCCCTTCGTCATCATCGATCAGGATCACTTTGGGGCGGTGCGGGTCGATCGAGGGGGGGGAAGCAGCCATAGACACCTGACACGGATGAAGCCCCGTCAGTGCGCTCCCCCTGCGCTCCTGTCGCTACGTAATGGCCCGGGGATCGTTCAGGTCAGACGGCCCGCCGTCGTCGTTTTCGTCTTCGTCTTCGTCAGGTGCGGGTTCGGGGCTGGGGACGGTAAAGCGGAAGACGCTTCCGCCGCCCGTTTGCGGTTCGGCCCAGATGCGGCCGCCATGCGCCTCGACGATCGTTCGGCAGATCGACAGACCCAGCCCCATGCCGTTCGCTTTGGTCGTGGCAAAGGCATCGAACAACCGCGGCAATTGCGCGGGATCGATTCCGCTGCCCGTGTCGGCGACGGCGATCTCGATCATTCCTGCCTCACGTCGCGCCGTCGTTACGGTGACATCGCGTTCCAAGGTCGTCTCCACCGCATCGACCGCGTTGCGCAGGAGATTGACGATCACCTGCTGGATTTGCACGCGATCGACCACCGCCTGCTTGGCCTCGGGGGAAAAGCGGAAAAAGGCACGCACGCCGCGCTCGCGCGCGCCCACCAGCGCCAGCGAACTCGCTTCCTCGATCAATAGCTGAAGAGCGATGATCCGCGTCTCGACCTCGCCGCGCTGCACGAAATCGCGCAGTTTGCGCACGATCTGGCCCGCGCGCAGCGCCTCCTTGGCAGATTCCGTCACGGCTTCGCGGAGATCGTCGAGCATTGCCGCCGTCGGTGCAATGAGCAGGTCCCGGCTGGCCTCCATATACAGGGCGATGGCGGTCAACGGTTGATTGAGTTCATGCGCCAAGGTCGAGGCCATCGTGCCCATGGCGCTGAGGCGCGAGACGTGGATCAACTCGGACTGCAACTCCTTGAGCCGCAATTCGCCGCGCTGCTGCTCGGTCAGATCGCGGACAAACCCGGTGAAGATGCGCCGTCCCTTGCTTTGGGTCTCGCCCACCGACAGTTCCATGGGGAACTGACTGCCGTCGCGGCGCGCGCCGACCACCACCCGGCCGATACCGATGATGCGCTTTTCACCGGTCGTCAGATAATGTTCCAGATACTGATCGTGCCGCTCGCGATCCGGGCTTGGCATCAGCACGTTGACATTGCGACCGATCAACTCGGCCTCGCGGTAACCGAACAGCCGTTCGGCGGCAGAGCTGAACGACAGGATCTTCCCCCGTTCGTCAATCACGATCATCGAATCGGGGACCGTCGCCAGGATCGAGCGAACGTGCTGCTCGCTGTCCGTCAGCGCGCCTTCGGTCGCCTTGCGCGTGGTGACGTCGTACAGGCTCTGGCCATAGCCATGGAAAACGCCATCGGTGTCATGCAGCGCGACCAGCGTTGCATCGGCGAGAAATTCCGACCCATCGCGGCGAATGCGCCAGGCGTCCTTGCGGACCGTGGCCTGGTGTCGCGCCTCGGCCAGATCGGCGGCTGGCATACCGCGCGCAGCGTCTTCAGGCGGATAGAGCAGCGCGAACGGCTGCCCGATAATATCCGCCGGGGCCCAATCGGTGAGCAATGCCGCGCCCTGGTTCCACGTCGTGATCCGCCCGTTCTTGTCGAGAAGGAATAAGGCGCGATCGGTCCAGCTGTTGATGAACAGCGCGAATGGCTCGGCTTGCAGCGGCGTGGGGGTCACAGTGCGGCGCCGGCAGTGCGCGCACCGGCGACCCGGCAGGGCTGAATCGGGTCGGTGCATTCTTCGCAGCGTTGCAGCATGAAACCGCCATAGCCGATCGCGGCGCGCAGAAATGACAAAAATGCGCTGCCCGCCAAAAGGAGCGGGGGATCCGCAATGTTCTCAAATCGCTCGGCTGAAGCGCGGCGCGGGGGTGCGATAGCGGTCGAAGGCAGCGGCGATCAGGCGCGCGTAGGGGAGGCCGGCGGGGAGTACGGTGACGTGCGTGTTAGTGACGGCGATCAGGTCACGCGCAACGAAGCGCGCAAGGCTCGGCAGCAACTCCATCAGGGCCATCACCGGTGCACCGTATCGCCCGGCCAGATCGCCCAGATCGACCGCACCGTCGCACAGCAAGCGTTCGATCACCGCGCCGCGCAGGCGATCATCGGCGGATCGCACCACGCCGCGCGCACCCGAAAAGCCGCCATTGGCGGCGCGCAATCGATAGCGCCCGACATGCTTTTCGTTCTGCACAAGCAGGCCGGGATAGTGGCTGATCGCTGAGGCCCCGAGCCCGATGATCGCCTCCGCACTTTCATCGGTAAAGCCCTGAAAATTGCGCCGCAGCCGCCCTTCCGCCGCGGCGCGGGCGAGGCTGTCGTCCGGCCTGGCAAAATGATCGAAGCCGATCGCCTCGTAACCGGCGGACACCAGAAGATCATGCCCCAGCATATGTTGCGCGAACCGCGCCGGGCCATCGGGAAGCTCGGCATTGTCAATCATGCGCTGCCGGGGCAGGAGGCGGGGCATATGGGCGTAGCCGAATAGCGCTATTCGATTGGGCGCGAGCGCCAGAGTCGCGGCAATGGTTTCGACGACGTCTGCCTTATCCTGACCGGGCAAGCCATACAACAGATCAAAGTTGATGCGGGCGATGCCCGCCGCACGAAGCTCTCCAACCACGCGCTGCACCAGCGCTAATGGTTGATGGCGATTGATCCGCGCCTGGATCGCCGGCGCGAAGGTCTGCACGCCCAGACTAACGCGCGTCACGCCCGACAGCGCGAGCGCCGCTGCATAGGTCGCATTCAGCGTGCGCGGATCGAGTTCGGCGGCGATTTCAAGATTTTCGGCGCAGTCGAAGCGCATGCGCAGCCGCGCGGTCAGCGCAACGAATTGCGCGGAGGACAGCGCGTTGGGGCTGCCGCCGCCGAAATGGATAGCGGTGACCCGGCCCCGCAGCGCCGCCGCCACGGCGTCGATCTCCTGCTCGAGTGCGGCGAGATAAGCGGCGAGCCGATCGGACCTGCCGATGGCGCCGGTATTGCAGCCGCAATACCAGCAGATTTCGTGGCAATAGGGGATGTGAACGTAGAGCGAGACGGGCGTGTGTGGCGCCAGCGCTGTGGCCGCGGCGTGTTGCTCGATCGCTCCGACACCGTCGTGAAATTCCGCCGCAGTCGGGTAGCTGGTGTAGCGAGGGACCGTCTGGGTCGCGAGATCGGGCAGATACTGGTGCATGACGGCAACGTGCCAGTGCCTGCCACGAACGACTTTGACGTGAGTCAAAACGCCGCATCGACCGGTTTGCGCGGGATCAAGGCCGCGGAGCGCGGCGCGCCATAGGCAGCGCGAATCGCTTTACCAAGGAGATCACGATGCGCCTCATTTCTTCCACCGCCTCGCTGCTGGCGCTTGCCGCAATGGGCGCTGCCGCCCCGGCCATGGCGCAGCAGAAGGGCGACGTGCTGGTCCGTCTTCGCGCGATCATGGTCGCGCCCAACGAAAGTTCCAGCGGCGTGCAGCCCAGCTTCCCCGGCGCCCGCATCGGCGTCACCGACAGCTATGCGCCCGAACTCGATTTCACCTATATGCTGTCCGATCATATTGGGGCCGAGTTGATCCTGGCGACGAGCAAGCATAAGCTGCAGGGGCGCGGCACGCTCTCCGCGCTCGATAAGGTCGCCAGCACCTGGGTGCTGCCGCCAACGCTGACGCTGCAATATCACTTCCTGCCGCGCGCGAAGATCCGGCCCTATGTCGGCGCAGGGATCAATTACACGATCTTCTATTCGACCAAGGCCAGTGGGGCGCTGAAATCCGCCATCGGCGACACCGACGTGCATCTGAAGGACAGCGTTGGCTACGCGCTACAGGCGGGGCTGGATTTTGACATCACCAAGAAGCTGTTTGCCAATATCGATGTCAAATATATCGACATGGACACCAAGGGGCGGCTGAACACCGGCGCGCTGGTCAACCGGGTAAACACGGCGATCGATCCGCTGGTGGTCGGCATCGGGCTGGGCATCCGGCTCTAACCGTCCGTGCCGCCCGCGCCACGGGAACTGATAATGCCTCGGCGCGGGCACTCGGCTGACCGCCAATGGCGACTGACTAACCATCGGTTTGCGCAGCTAAAGAATGTGCGGTGCAGTCACGGCTAGGCGACCGTGTGACCACTATCGCTCAGTGCACTAACAATACGGGCAAACGCGGGGTTTCGAGAATATCGCGCGTGACGCCGCCAAGGAAAATCTCGCGGACGCGCGAATGGGCAAATGCGCCGACCGCCAGCAGGTCGGCGCGCTGCCGTAGCGCAAAGGCCTGGAGCTGCTCGGCAGGCGCTCCTTCGTCACGCAGCCATTGGTGCTCGACCACTACGCCGTGGCGCCGAAGATGCTGGATCACCGCCAGTTCCGGATCATGCGCCTCGTATTGCAACTCTGGCTTGGCCCCGATCGTGACGAGATCGAGCCGCAGGCCGGGCTGGCCCAGCCGCACCACCTCGTGCATCGCGCGCAACGACTCGGCCGATGGCTTCCAGCCCAGCACTGCGTGGCGGATATGCGGCAGCGGCGATCCTTCGGGCAATAGCAGCAATGGCGTGCCCGAATCGAGAATGACGCTTTCGAGAATGCGGCGTCGGAGCCAGGGGATCTCCCAAGTGCCGGCGCTGCCCGCGACGATCAGATCGGCGATCGGCAGGCTGTGGCGCAAATCGCTCGGCAACCACGCAACATCGTCATGCAAGCCCCAGACCTCAGCCCGGCCACCCCAGTCGCGCACCAACTGTTGCACCCGCGCCATATCGAGCCGGGCCTGTGCGCGCAGCGCGAATTCGGGAATGTAATACGCGCCGAGCGGCGCCAAGGCATTCGAGGCAAGCGGGACGGGCGTCAGCACGGCGATCTCGGTATGCGCCTCCAGCGTGAGCGCGCTGCCGAGCAGATCGCGCAGAAACGGCGCGCAAGTGCGGCCATCGTCAACAAGCCCGAGAATATCCTTGATCATGGTTGCTCTCCGCCCAACATAACGCCAATCAACCGCGAACGAATGGTCAGCGCACCTCGGTAAAGTACCTAAGCGCGCCGGGCTCCGTAGTTTTACGGAGGGTGACAAGCGGCGCAGCGGCGTATTGCGGGTAGCAGGAGATTGCCCATGCCCCACGCCGCCGCTCGATCTAACCCGCGCCACGTGGTCATCCTGTGCCATCCTGACCAGGACAGCTTCAATGCCTCGGTCGCCAGCACCTATGCGGCCACCGTGCGCGAGATGGGGCATGACGTGATCGTGCGTGATCTTTACGCCATGGGGTTTCATCCCGTGCTCAAGGCGATCGAACGGCCCGGCGTCGACTTTCACGGCTTTCCGGACGTTGAAGACGAGCTGGCCATCCTGCGCGATACCGATATCTTCGTGTTGGTCTATCCGATCTGGTTCGGCACGCCGCCGGCCATGCTGAAGGGCTATGTCGAGCGCGTGTTGGGCAGTGCTGTCGCGCCACGCGCCGTCTTCGAGGGTGCTGCGCAAGGCGTGCTCGCCGGCAAACGCATGATCAGCTTTACGTCATCCGGGCTGAAAGCGATCTGGCTCGATCAGATGGGGCAGATGCGTGCGCTCATCCAATGCTTCGATCTTTATATCGAACACGCCTTCGACATGAAGCCATCGCGCCATCATCATTTCGGGCATGTCACGCCGGATATGGAAGCGGCATTCGCCAATCAGCATCTGGAGGAATTGCGCGTGCAGGCGCGGCTGATTGTTGCGGAACTGGATCGCGAGCGGTTGGCCGACCCCGTGATCCTCTAGTCACGTTGGCGATAGGTTACCGTAGCGCGGCGGCGCTGAGCATGGCGATGCGCTGATCCTCCCGCGAGGGCAGCACCTGGAGCGTCACAGCGGACGTCTCCGCACTGATCACCGCGGCGCCGCAATTGTTCCGCACATCGTCCAGGCGCACGCCGATCCAGCGCAGGCTTTGCGCCACCGTCGCACGTACGGCGATATCATGCTCGCCGATCCCGCCGGTAAAGACAATGCAATCCACCCCGCCCAGCGCCTGTGCCATGGCCATGATAGCCTTGCCGACCGAGCGGCAAAAAGCGTCGATGGCGAATTGCGCCGCGGGATCGTCCGCGGCCGCCGCGGCCAGGACGCGGAGATCGCCGTCGATGCCCGACAGGCTGAACAAGCCACTCTCCCGGTTGACCAGGCGTTCGAGCGTGTCGGCGTTGAAGCCGTGATGGCGGAGGAGGTGGATCAGCACGCCGGGATCGAGATCACCGCTGCGTCGGGCCATCAGCACGCCGCCGCTCGGGGTCAGGCCCATACTGGTATCGACCGAGCGACCGGCGTGCACCGCCGTGACACTCGCGCCATTGCCGAGATGCGCGATCACCAGTCGCTCGGGAACAGCAGCCCCGAGCTGATCCAGGATCGATTCGCATGACAGCCCGTGAAAGCCATAGCGGCGTAGGCCGTGCGCCCGGAGCGGCGCGGGGAGGGGGAGGGTGCTGGCCAGCGCCGGCATACTGGCGTGAAACCCGGTGTCGAAACAGGCAATCTGCGGACAATCAGGAAAATGCGCCTGGGCGGCACCGAGGATCGCCAGCGCCTCGGGCAGGTGCAGCGGCGCGAATGACTGCGCCTCTTCCAGCTGCTTTTGCACCTGGGCATCGATCCGTACCGGCTGCAGCAAGTCGGGGCCGCCATGGACGAGGCGGTGGCCGATAGCGTCGGGCGGCGACAGCCCCGATCGGTCGAGCAATGCGACGATCTCGCCGATCCATTGCCCGCGCGCCACCCGGTCGAGCGCGTGGTCAGCACAGAGGCGCCCGTTGGCATCGGTCGCGTGCAGCTGGACCAACGCGGCACCGCGGCTCTCAATTTCACCAGTGAGGTGTGGCGTCACTACCTCGCCGCGCACATCGAACAGCCCGAATTTGAGCGACGATGATCCGCTATTGAAGGTCAACACGCTCGCAGGGTGAGTTGCGCCGTGCTTTGCGCTCATGCCGACCAGCGCCAGTTCTGAATGTCCGGCATATCCTCGCCATGTTCGGCGATGTACAATTTGTGCCGCTCGATCGTCGCCCAATATCGATCGCGTGCCGCAGGAATGCGATCCGCCAGCCGCGGGATGCGCTCGATCGCGTCGAGCGCCAGCCGGAAGCGATCAAGATCGTTGAGCACGACCATGTCGAACGGCGTTGTCGTTGTACCTTCCTGCTTATAGCCGCGCACATGGATATTGGCGTGATTGGTGCGGCGATAGGTGAGCTTGTGGATCATCGCCGGGAAACCGTGAAAGGCAAAGATAACCGGGATGTCGGTGCCAAAAAGAGCATCGAAACCGCGATCGTCGAGTCCGTGCGGATGCTCGCTGCGCGACTCCAGCACCATCAGATCGACGACGTTGACGACGCGGATGCGGATATCGGGGACATATTCACGCAGCAGCATGACCGCGGCGAGGGTTTCTAGAGTCGGCACATCGCCCGCGCATCCCATCACGACGTCGGGGCCGTCGTCACCAGTGCCGGCCCAATGCCAGATGCCGGCGCCCGCGGTGCAATGCCGCACCGCCTCCTCGATGCCCAACCATTGCCATTCGGGTTGCTTGCCCGCGACGATCAGATTGACGTAATCGCGGCTGCGCAGGCAGTGCGCCGCGACCGACAACAGGCAATTGGCATCGGGCGGGAGATAGACGCGCGCAACCTCGGCGGTCTTGTTGGCGACCTGATCGATGAAGCCGGGGTCTTGATGCGACAGGCCATTATGATCCTGCCGCCAGACATGTGAGGTGAGCAGATAATTGAGCGAGGCAATGGGCCGCCGCCAGGGGATATTACGGCTGACCTTCAGCCACTTGGCGTGCTGATTGAGCATCGAGTCGACGATGTGGGCAAACGCTTCATAGCATGAGAAGAAGCCGTGCCGCCCGGTCAGCAGATACCCTTCGAGCCAGCCCTGGCAGAGATGTTCACTCAGCACCTCCATTACCCGGCCGGTTGCGCTGAGATGCTCGTCGACGGGGTCGATTTCGCCCATCCAGGCCTTGTCGGCGATGTCATACATGGCATCGAGCCGGTTCGATGCTGTCTCGTCCGGCCCGAACAGCCGGAAATTCTGCCGATCGAGATTGAGCCGCATCACCTCGCGCAGATATTGGCCCAGCACGCGGGTAGCCTCGGCCTCGACCGCCCCCGGCCGGTCGAGCGTTACCGCGAAATCGCGGAAATCGGGTAACGACAGAGGCTCGAGCAGCATGCCGCCATTGGCATGCGGGTTGGAGCTCATCCGCCGATGGCCGGTCGGCGCCAGCGCGGCGAGCGCATCGCGAATTTTGCCGTCGGCATCGAACAGCTCGTCGGGGCGGTAGCTTTGCAGCCATTCTTCGAGTTGGTGCAGGTGCTCCGGCTTGGAGAAATCGGCAAGCGGCACCTGGTGCGCGCGCCATGTGCCTTCGACCGGCAGGCCGTCGACAACCTTCGGCCCCGTCCAGCCCTTGGGGGTCTTGAGCACGATCATCGGCCAGCGTGGCCGAGGGGGAGGGGCCGCCCCGTTGCGCGCTGCGGCCTGGATCGACCGGATCTCCGCCAGCACCAGCTTCAGCGTCTGCGCCATGATCTGATGAAGCAGGGCGGGGTCGTCCCCCTCGACAAAATAGGGCTCGTGACCATAACCGCGCAGCAGATCGGTCAGCTCGTCGCGCCCGATCCGCGCGAGGATCGTGGGGTTGGCGATCTTATACCCGTTGAGATGCAGGATCGGCAGCACCGCGCCATCGCGCGCCGGGTTGATGAACTTGTTGCTATGCCAGCTCGCCGCCAGCGGGCCGGTCTCGGCCTCGCCATCACCGACGATGCACGCGACGATCAGATCGGGATTGTCGAATGCGGCGCCATAAGCATGCGCGAGCGAGTAACCGAGTTCACCACCCTCATGGATCGATCCGGGTGTCTCGGGGGAAACGTGGCTGGGAATGCCGCCGGGCCAGGAGAACTGGCGAAACAGCCGCTCCATGCCGCCACGGCTGCGTTCGATCGCGGGATAATGTTCGGTATAGGACCCTTCCAGATAGGCATTGGCGACGAGCCCGGGGCCGCCATGGCCAGGCCCAATGATGTACATCATGTTGAGCGTGTGCTCGACGATCAGCCGGTTCAGATGCACATAGACGAAATTGATCCCCGGCGTGGTGCCCCAATGGCCGAGCAAGCGCGGCTTGACGTCAGCGCGGGTCAGCGGCTGCTCCAGCAGCGGATTGCCGCGCAGGTAAATCTGCCCGACGGAAAGATAATTGGCGGCACGCCAATACGCATCGATGGTGGCGAGTTGCTCGTCGGATAATGGGCCAGGCATCATCGTCTCCGGGTTGCCCGCACAGCGCAGGGTTGCTCATTGGCGCCTGGATCGCGGTGCACGATTGCGCCCGAAAGCCAGCGTCGAGTCCGTCGTCGTTCGCTGTCGGTGAGACTATCGGGGAAAACCCTTAGGCGCCATGCCAGCCTAACTAAAACGTCGATCCGATAATATACATTATGTTAAATAAGGCCGGTATTTGACGTCGGGGTGGTTCGTGGCTCGAGCACCAGGATGTTGCCCTCGACTCGCCACGATTTGAGCCGTGACAGGAAATTCATGCCGATCACATTGGTTTCGCCAAACGCAGGCGATACGATCACGCCGATGTCCCGTGCGGATATGCTGCCGATCTGCAGCGTCGCCGCGCTCGTGCGTCGCGCGCTGATCGTGCCGTTGGCCGTATCGATCAGGGTATTGAAGCCGCGGCGTCCAGATCGAGCCCGGCAGCCGCCGCCGTGTCGGTCGAAATCGCGGTTGTCGTGGCGCCACTATCGATCAGCATGCGGCGTTCGACGCCGTTCAGCCGCACCAGCGCCCAGAAATGGCCATCTTCGGCCATCCGGATCCTGACCGTGCCGCCGGACACCGATTGATCACTGATCCCAAGCATATCACCCAATGAGCGGAATGCCGGCGCGACACGCTCCCAATTCCCGACCAGCAGCATTAGTATGGAAAAGATCACGACCCAGGCAGACGCCATCTTGAGCAACTGGCCGAGCGGCACTCGGCGGGCCACCAGTGCCGTTACGGGCAGGATCAACGTCAGGAGCAAGAACGCCATCCCTGCCCCGTCGCTCATGCCGTCAGCTCCAGCCCGTCATATCCCGGCTCTACGCCCGGCGGCAGTTCGTCGCGCAAGGTGGCATAATCCATCGACTGGTCCATATGGATCAATGCCGATCGGCTCGGGCCGAGTTGCTCGATCCAGTCCAGCACCTCGGACAATTGCGGATGTGACGGATGCGGCTTGCGGCGCAGCGCATCGACCACCCAGACATCGAGATCTTTATACAGTACACGCATATCGTTGGTTAAAACGTTGAAATCGGTCGCGTATCCGATCACCTTGCCGTCCGATGCAAAGCGCAGTCCGGCCGAATAGATGCTGCCGTGCGGTTGATCGATGACCGCGATATCGATGTCGCCAATGCGCAACGCATCGGGCAGCAGTTCCCCGGCGATGGTCGGCGGATACCCGGCACGGCCATTGAATGCATAAGCAAAACGCGTGGTGAGATGCGCCAGCGTTTCCGCGCGGGCCAGCCCGCGGACGGGCACGCCGCGCGCATGATACACCTGCCGCAGATCGTCGATGCCATGGCAATGATCGGCGTGATCGTGTGTCCAGATCACCGCATCGACGTCGCCAACCTCTGCCGCAAGCAGCTGTTCGCGCATGTCGGGGCTGGTGTCGATCAGTATGCGCGTGGTCGCCGTTTCAACGATCGCCGAGGCGCGCGTACGGCGGTTTCGCGGATTGCCAGGGTCGCAGGTGCCCCAATCATTGCCGATGCGAGGGACGCCAGAGGATGTGCCGGCGCCGAGGATGCGGATTTTCATGGGGTCCCTACCCTGATTGCGTCACCCCAGCGACAGCTGGGGTTTCGTGCGGCTCCCGTCCCGCAGGTGCCGCTTGAGATCCCAGCTGTCGCTGGGATGACGGACGGCCATATTGCTCACTGAACCGTTTTGGCGAACAAGCGGTGAAAATTGCGCGCCGTCGCCTCGGTCAATTCTTCCACACTCACCCCCCGCAACTCGGCCAGAAACGCCGCGGTATCGGCGACAAACGCCGGCTCGCCGGTCTTACCGCGATGCGGCACCGGCGCCAGAAAAGGCGCGTCGGTTTCGATCAACAGCCGTTCCAGCGGCAGCCGCGCGGCGGTTTCCTGCAGATCCTTGGCATTCTTGAACGTTACGATGCCCGAGATCGAGATGTAGAAGCCGAGATCGAGCGTGATATCGGCGAAGGAGCCGCTGGCGGTGAAACAGTGGATCACCCCGGGATAGGCCCCCTTCCCCAGTTCCTCGCGCAGGATCGTCGCGGTATCATCCTCGGCATCGCGGGTGTGGACGATGATCGGCAGCTGCGTTTCGCGGCAGGCCGCGAGATGCGCGCGAAAGCTCGCCTGCTGCCGCTCGCGGTCGCTATGATCGTAATAATAATCGAGCCCGCTCTCGCCGATGCCGACCACGCGGGGGTGCTGCGCTCGTTGCACCAGCTTGGCCGTGTCGATATGCGGATGCTTGTCTGCCTCGTGTGGATGGATGCCGACCGTCGCCCACACGTCGGCCTCGCGCTCGGCGGTGGCCAGCACATCATCCCACTCGCTTTCGCGCGTCGCGATGTTGAGCATCGCCGTCACGCCACGCGCCCGGGCGCGTTCGAGCACGGCCTGCTGATCCTCGGCCAAGCCCTTATAATTGAGGTGACAATGGCTATCGGCCAGCATCAGGCTGGTTCCACCGGAAGATCAAGCCGCGGGAACACGCCCTGCGGTGGCGGCAAAGCGATGCCCGCCTGCAGCGGCACGGCCAGCGCGGCAAAACCGCGCGCATCGGGCGTTTGGGCAAGCAGGTCGAGCAATTTGTCGGCGCTAGCCGGGACGACCCAGCGCACCAGGATGGCAAGTTGCCGCACCGCCTCGGCGGTGTGGTACAGCACGCCATCGGCGCGTGCGGGATCGGTCTTCCGCAACGCCCAGGGCGCCATCTCGGCGAAATAGCCATTGGCGATGCGCACGCCTTCCCAGATCGCCTCCAACGCTTCGTTGAGCTTGAGGTCGGCCATCAGCGCAGTGACCGTGCCGAGAATGTCGCCCAATTCCGGTTCCGGCGTATCGACGGTGTCCGCCGGCAGCACCCCGCCGCAATTCTTGGCGATAATCGATAGGCAGCGCTGCGCGAGATTACCCAGCCCATTGGCCAGATCGGCGTTGGCACGCGTGACGATCGCTTCGGCGGAATAGGATCCGTCCTGCCCAAAGCTCACTTCGCGCAGCAGGAAATAGCGCAATGCATCGACACCGAATGTTTCAGCCAGCGCGATCGGATTGACGACGTTGCCGATTGACTTGGACATTTTCTCGCCGCGATGGAGCAAAAAGCCATGGCCAAACACGGATTTGGGCAGCGCGAGGTTCGCAGAGAGAAGGAATGCCGGCCAGTAAACCGCATGAAAACGAACGATATCCTTGCCGATGAGATGCAGATCGGCCGGCCACCAGGTAGCGAGTTCACCGGCATTGTCGGGATAACCCGCGCCGGTGAGATAATTGGTCAGTGCATCGACCCAGACATACATCACATGGCCATCGCTACCGGGCACCTTGACGCCCCAATCGAAGCTGGTGCGCGAGACGGAGAGATCCATCAGCCCACCCTCGATGAACTTGGTCACCTCGTTGCGTCGGCTCTCCGGGCGGATGAAGTCGGGGTTGGCGGCGATATGATCGAGCAGCGGCTGCTGATATTTCGACAGGCGGAAGAACCAGCTTTCTTCGGCAGTCCATTCGACCGGCGTGCCTTGCGGGGAAAGCTTGCCCCCCTCCCCGTCGACCAGTTCCTTCTCTTCGTAAAACGCCTCGTCGCGCACCGAATACCAGCCCTCGTAGCGGCTGAGATACAGATCGCCGGCATCGGCCATGGCCTGCCAGATCGCCTGGCTGGCCTTGTGATGCGCTGGCTCAGTCGTGCGGATGAAGCGATCATAACTGATGTTGAGTGCATCATCCATGGCACGGAAATAACCGGACATTTCCGCTGCCAGATCGGCGACGGAGACACCCTTGTCGCGCGCGGCCTGAACCATCTTCAGGCCATGTTCGTCGGTGCCGGTCTGGAAGCGCACATCGCGCCCCGCCTGGCGCTGAAACCGCGCGATGGCATCGGCAGCGATTGCTTCATAAGCATGGCCGATATGCGGGCGCCCGTTGGGATAGCTGATGGCGGTGGTGATGTAGTAAGGGGTCATGCGGGCGGCTGTAGCGTGGTTTTTGCAGGTGTGAAACTGCCGCCGGCCATTCCAGCACCCCGCACATGGTCCTGGGGTCGATTAGCCGTGCGGTGCCAGCGTCGCGACCAACCCAGCCATCTCGAAAACCGTGGCCTGCGCGTCGAGCGAAAGCCCACGCGCGCTGGCGGAAAGCGCCCGTGCCGCATCGTAGCTGTCGAGCGCGGTTCGCAGTGCCGGTCCCTGCCGGCCCGGCGCCGCCGCGGCGATGAACGCCGGCGCGCGATCAAGGAATGCCTCGTACCTGGGTTGTGCCGCTTTCGGCGACAGCAATTTCGCCAGCTTGGCGCGGCGTGCGTTGCTCGGGTCGCCATCGGTAGCGATCGCGCTCATGGCGCCGTCAAGCTGCGCCAGATCCAGACCGGCAAAGCCGAGCGCGCGGCCGGGCGATCCCTGCCCCGCTTTGAGCAACGCGGCCAATTCATCGTCGGCGATGGTCGGCTGCTGCGCGCGCAGCACTTGGCGCATGGTGGTGTCATCGAGCGCCTCGAAGCGCAGCAAGCGGCAGCGCGAGCGGATCGTTGGCAGCAGGCGGCCGGGGGCGTGGCTGATCAGCAAGAAGATCGTGCCCTGTGGTGGCTCTTCGAGATTCTTGAGCAGCGCGTTGGAGGCGCCGGGCCGCTCGACCTCGTCGATCGCATCGATGATGATCACGCGACGCGATGATTGCGACGGCGCCATGGCAAACATCGGATTGAGCGCGCGCACCTGCGCAATCGGGATCGAGCGCGCCAGCTCGGCGCTTCCCTTATCGTCCTTCGGCGCGCGCGCCAGGACGCGGTAATCGGGATGCGCGCCGGATTCGATCAGGCGATTGGTCGGGTGGCTATCGGGCACGTCATATCCCGGCGGCAGCGCTGGACCGGCAGCGCCATCGGCGAGCAGCCGCCGCGCGGCGATGCGCGCGAACGTCGCCTTGCCCACGCCCTCGGGCCCCGCGAACAACCAGGCGTGATGCAACGACCCGCTCGCCATCGCCGACAAGAAGGCGTCATGCGCCGCGTCATTGCCGAGTGGCAGACTCATGGCAGCAAGTCGCTCAGCCCCGCGAGGAGCGCTGTGGTTACCGCCGCCGCACGGACCGAGGCGTCGATCAGCCGCACGCGATCCGGCTCGCGCGCCGCATAGCCCCGAAAGGCGCTGGCGACATCTTCATGGAACGCATCGCCCCGCGCGGCGAAGCGATCCGCCCCCGCGCCGTCCCGCCCCTCGGCCCTGGCCCGCCCCTGCTCGACCGGCACTTCCAGCACAAAGGTGCGATCAGGCAGCAGCCCTCGCGACCCGAAGCCGTGGAGCGCCAGCACCGCGGCGTCGTCGATCCCGCCGGCGACGCCCTGATAGGCCCGGCTGCTGTCGATGAAGCGATCGCAGATCACCCAGGTGCCGGCGCCGAGTGCCGGGCGGATTGTCTTTTCGACATGATCTGCGCGCGCCGCCGCGAACAGCAATGCCTCGCTATGCGGGCTCCAGCGTGCGACGGCACCTTCCATCAGCAGCGTGCGGATCGCCTCGGCGCCTTCGCTGCCACCCGGCTCGCGGGTGACCAAGGCGGGGATGCCGCGCGCGTCGAGTGCGGCGGCAAGCGCACGGACCTGTGTCGATTTGCCCGCTCCCTCGCCGCCCTCGAGCGAGATGAAGCGTCCGATCACCCGCCGAACAGGCCGGTCAGCCCGGCCCAGGCGCGGCCAAAAAAGCCCGCCTCGGCAACGTCGTTCTCGGCCACGAGTGGTAAGGTCTGCGGCGGCAGATCAGGCGAACTGATGATCAGATCGGCGATATGCTGCCCGGCCTTGATGGGTGCTTTGATCGGGCCGTTATAGACGACCTTGCCCGACAGCGCAGGCGCGGCGCCGGCGGGGAGCGTCACGGTGAGATTGGTCGGCGCGACCAGCCCGACGGTGGTGGCATCGCCCAACTGCACTTCGGCGGTCTCGATCTTGCGCCCCTTGGCGGCGATCGGCTTGGCCTGCCACGAGCGGAAGCCCCAGTTCATGAATTTGACCGATTCTTCGATGCGCTGGTTCGAGCTGGTCAGACCGGCCATGACCATTACCAACCGGCGACCATCCTGCGTGGCCGAACCGGTAAAGCCATAGCCCGCTTCCTCGGTATGCCCGGTCTTCAGGCCATCGGCGCCGGCGACGCGCCCCAGCAACGGATCGCGGTTCTGCTGCGTGATGTCGGCGCCCGCACCCAGCGTCTTGCCCCAGGTGAAGCTCGGCAGCGAATAGAACTTCTTGTAATAGTCGGGGAAGTTCTGGATCGTCGCGGCCGCGAGCTTGGCGAGATCGCGCGCCGTGACATAGGTCACGCCGTTATCAGGCCAGCCATTCGACGTGCCGAAATGGCTGTTGGTGAGGCCCAATTGCTTGGCCGCCTCGTTCATCCGCGAGGTGAAGGCGGGCTCGGTACCGGAAATGCCTTCGGCCAGCACGACGCAGGCATCGTTGCCCGACAACGTTACGATGCCTTTGAGCAAATTCTCCACGCTGACCTGCTCGCCCGTCGACAGGAACATGGTCGAGCCTGCCTCGGGACCGTGCCAGCGCTGCCACGTCTCAGGGCGCACTTCGAACTTCTGCCCGAGCTTGATCTCGCCCTTCTTGAGCATGTCGAACGCGACATAGACGGTCATCATCTTGGCCATCGATGCCGGCGGCATGCGGCGATCGGCGTCCTTCGAGAACAATACCGCGCCGGTCGACAGATCGGTCAGATACGCAACGGGCGCCGGCGTCGGGAAATCGGGCGCTTCGGCCAGGCCGGGATTGGCGATCAGCAGCGCAGGGGTGAGAATGGTGGCAGCGAGCAGTTTCTTCATTGTCAGTCCGTGGCGCTAAGAGGTGGGGAACTCAATTCGTATGACGAGCCAAACAGTATCATAGCCGCGCCGGGCGACCGCGTCACGCGCGCGTTGCTTGGCGGCGCGTTTTACCAGGGCCGAACTGGCATGCGGGTCAATCCGAAAAATATCTATTGTTCAATGGCATCCGCGAGCAACCCAACCGAAAGCGCGTAAAAGTTTGAACAATTGTAATCGAGGATGACGCGATAGTTTCCGGTGAGCAAGTATCCCGTCTGCCCCACCCCATCGGGCTCGATCAAGGTCGCCAGCACGCCATCGTCAGGCCAGGTCTTGGTCTCGGGCGACAGCCCCAGCGCGCGCCATTCCGCCATCGTCTTCCACGCACTGTGCCGGGCGAACACGCGCGGGCAGCGCGGCGACATCAATCGGCTGGTCATCGAGGCGCGATCGAGGCTTGCCGGCACGCGCACCGCCAGCCCCCAGGGCTGGCCCGCGCGCCACCCGGCATTGGCGAAATAATTGCCGATCGACGCCAGCGTATCGGGGGCACTGTTCCAGATATCCGCCTTGCCGTCGCCATCGCCGTCGCGCGCCAGCCGCAGATAGACTGAGGGCAGGAATTGCGGCCCGCCGAACGCGCCGGCCCAGCTGCCCTTCATCTGGTAGAGCGGAATGCCGCGATCGATGATCTGCAGCGTGGCGATGAATTCGCCGGCGAACAGCTCGCGCCGCCGCCCCTCATAGGCCAGCGAGGCGAGCGCGCGGGGCAGATCGAAATTGCCCATCACGTTGCCGTAATTGGTCTCATGCCCCCAGATCGCCACCATGATCGATTCGGGTACGCCCTGTTCCCGCTCGATACTGGCCAACCGACTGCGCTGCGCCTGATAGGCGGCCCGCCCGCGATTGATCCGGGAAGCGTCTACATGGCTCGCCTTATACGGCGCGAACGGCGGGATAGCCGCGTTGGGCGCCGCTTCGGGTTGCTGGCGGTCGAGCTCGATCACGCGCGTATTGAGCGTTAGCGTCGGCAGCACCTGATCCAGCGTGCGCACGCTAACCCCCGTGGCCAGCGCTTGCCCGCGCAGCGTCTGCAGATAGGCCTGAAACCCCGCCTCGTCCTGCGCCAGCGCCGGCGTTGCCGTGAGCGCGGCGACACTGGCGAGTGCGGCGGCGATCCATGTGTTCGTGCGAAAAAGCTTACCCATGCCGGCGACACTGGCACAGCGCGGCGCGGCCATGAACCCCAAATGGTCGCAACGCTTGCACAAAGCGGCGCAGCGCGGATATGCGGGGCACACAGGAAGAGTGGCCGAGTGGTTTAAGGCAACGGTCTTGAAAACCGTCGTGGGTGTAAGCTCACCGTGGGTTCGAATCCCACCTCTTCCGCCAAATTATGTTTAGAATCAATAGGTTAGCACGGGAAGCGCACCCTTGCCCCACCCATTGCCCTAACGGGCCGCTAATGATTGCCTCAGATTGGTGTTTGAGTGTCAGCGGACACCCATTTCTGCGTCTGACCTCGGCATGGACAAGCCGTGTAAGGAGCTGTAGCACGCCTCGTTCCAAATATCTGACGAGCAGTCGCCAAGCGTCGCCGCGCACGATAGTTTAGCGCCTGCTTGCGGGTCGGCTGAAGTCCAGCGTCACGCCGTTCTCGTACGCCCGACGGTCGAGCGCCTTCGAGATGAACTCCGGCCCATTGTCCACACGAATGGTCTTGGGCGCGCCGCGGATTGATGAGATCCGTGCCATCGCCTCGACCACCTGCTCGCCTTTGATCCCCTGGTCGACGTCAATTGCCAGAGCTTCGCGGGTGAAGGCGTCAACCACGGTCAGCGCTCGTAAGCGCCGGCCATCGAACAGGGCATCCGAGACGAAATCCATCGACCACATCTCGTTCGCCGCCAGTGCCGTGGGTTGCCGTTCGCGGTTGGCAGCGCTGACGTTGCGTCTCGGTTTCTTGAGCCGAAGGCTCAGTCCATCATTCCGATATAGCCGGTCGACGCGTTTGTGGTTCACGACCCATCCCTCCCTGCGCAGCAGGATGTAGATCCGGAAATAGCCATAGCGCGTCCGCGTTGCCGCCAGATCACGGATGCGCATCACAAGCGGTGTCTGGTCCGGCCTGTGGGAGATGTAGCGCACCGACGACCGCTCGACGCCCAGCGCCGAGCAACCGCGCCGTTCGCTTACGGCATGAGACGCCTGGACGTACGCGACGAGCTCGCGTCGTCGTCCAGGCGTCAGAGCTTTTTGCCAGAACGTCCTGCAGAATGTGCTTGTCCAGGCTTAGGTCGGCGACCAGCTGTTTCAGCTGCCGGTTTTCGTCCTCAAGCTGCTTCAGGCGCCTCATCTCACCAACCCCGAGACCGCCGTACACCTTCTTCCAGCGGTAGAACGTCTGCTCGGAAATCCCCATTCGCCGGATGACTTCGGCCACCGGCGTGCCGGTTTCCGCCTGCTTCAGCGCGAAGGCAATCTGCTCTTCTGAGTACCTAGATTTCTTCATTCCAGCTCCTTGCCCAAAGGCTTCACAAGGCCGGAAAACTCTCGCTCAAACGGGCTAAAAAACAGGGGGGACGTCAATGATCTGCTCACCGACCTCGCCCCGATGGATTATCCAGCGCCCGAACCTGTCAGCGCGAAGCAAGATAAATGGCTTAAGGAACTAAAACCGGATAAATGCAGGATCAACGCCGAAGCCGGACGAGTAACCAATTCGCATAGCGTCCGGTCTGTCCGTTTATGCGATAGGCAAGCACAAATCTGTGCGAAGCTCTGCTTGCGAAATACAAAGCCGCCGGTCTTGGAACCGGCGGCTCTGGTAAATTCATAGCGCGACGATTCAGGCTTCAGACAGCGCCTGGATCACCTTGTTGAAATTGACCTCAGACACGCGAATCTTACGACGCATGGCGGCACCTATAAAACCGAAACCCAGCAGCATCATCGCCCACGTGGCCGGCTCAGGCACGCCTGGGACTGGTGTCACCACGGGACCTGTCCCGACGTCGATCAGCCCGCCGTCGATGCCCTGAGTAAAATCGTAAAAATTATCAAAGGGGTCGACGTCCGTTAGGCTGAATGCAACAGAGCCACCCGTCAATGTAGCGAAAAACGTACTAAGATCAGCTGAGTTCGTGTTGGTAAAAAAACCGGTCGAAAGGATATTGTTGCCAAAACCCGAACCGGAACTAAACACAGTCAAGCCGTCGGATGATGTCTCTTGCGTTGAAACACCCGACCAGTATCCAAAGTTGATCCCGTTCAGGCCCAGGCTGTTGTCCATCCCGGAATCAAAGTCAAACGGGCCGCTATCACCGTCAAATAGCGTGAAGCGCACCGATGCCGAGCTGAGGCCGCCCCCTAAAGCGGCCAGCGTTGCTGAAGTGAAACCAAGTTGCGTTCCGATAACTAGCGGGTTTCCACCGGCCGATCCGGCCGGTGGACCATTTTCCGGTGCGTTTGCAAATCCGCGGTAAAGCGAGGAAGCTGCAAGTTGGCTGACAACCCGGACACCATTCGTTCCCTTAAGGTCGAGAACTATTCCTCCGATTTCAGTGACACCGGAAGGCAACGTGCCGCCCGTCGGCGAGTTGCGCGTAAACTGAGATGCCTGAGCGGTTGTTGGAGTGAATAAGCAAGATATTACAGCGGATGCAATGAGTAATGCCTTCATGTCCATCGTCCCCTATAGTCGACTATCGCAAAGTCAAGTTAACTATAAATGAACGAGTGGCGGCCTACAACCGGTCATATCTATCACTTCCTCACAAATGCGGATGAAGTTAATAGACAAGTTCCTTAAATTATCGAACTGTTAATTAATAGGCTATTAGCGCATTGCAAAAAATAGTCTCATTATATGGTGGCAGCGAACCGTCCCGGGTTTGTCGGAGGCTCCAACTAGTGAGAAGGTGGAGCTATGACGAGCAAGACGATCAACAAGTTTGCGTCCGAAGTCCGCGAGCGAGCGGTGCGGATGGTTTTCGATCACGAGCGGGATCACCCGTCCAGATGGGCGACCGTGGTATCGATTGCCGAGAAGATCGGCTGCGTTCCGCAGACGCTTCACGAGTGCGCGAAGAAGTACCGGTCGCGGTCTTGAGGCTCTCGCTCCGCTGAAAGCGGCGCGAATATGCGCCACCTTGGGGACGATTCGGTACTAGGCGGCATAGGAAAGAACAATGCAGCTATGCCGTCAGCGCGTACCAACCGCTCCGCCTCGCCCAGCGAGATCTCCCCGCCGTCCCAGCCCCCTTCGACACCGGTAACGCAAATGACGTTCGCGTTATTGCGTAAACTACCTTTACCACTGCGGTGATTGCCAAAACGGCCAAGCTTGAACCACGGCAGCCCACCTTTGCGGTCAGCATGCTCATTTTGAATTGTGAACGCCAACTGCCGCATCGACACAAATGTTTCAGACTTCCGACCCGCCCCGGTGGTCGGGAAGCGGGTGACGGCAATCGGAACATCTAACGGCGACGGTTTGAGCAAGCCGTCGAAGTCATCGGTAACGACAGACAAAAGGGTACCGATCAACGAGTCGAACTCGTCGCGAAGGATCGCGATATTCATGGCGGAAGGGCCCTTAGATGGAGCGGCGAACCTGTCCTAGACGTCGGGCTGGATAAGTGGCCGAAGCAGGCCGTCGATATGTTTCAGCTTCTGCCAGAGGTGCCAATCCATCGGATCAGTCAGGATGAACGTTGGCTCACAGAGGTAGGCGCCGCGACAGACCATCATCGGGAGCGCGACCGCCGCGGGTTTCCCCGTGACGAGCGCAATCTGGGCCCGGCAGCGTGCTTCGTGCAGGGCGATGTTTCCCGCATCCGCGAGTGTTACGGACAACGGCAATTCGCGCTTCCGTCGTTTGCACCACTGAGCCCATCTGCTCAGCAGGAACAATCCAAACATCCCCTGCCATCTCGGACCACTTGGCACCGGAGCGTGACGCGTTCAGGATCACAAACTCTAGTGCGCGCAGCCATTGCAGGCCGATCGCGAAGCTGTGCCATAAACGCGGGAGCATCTTCATATGACATTGCCGGATGGTGGCCACGTGACAGCTTTTGCCGCTTCGGTAAAAGCACCTCAAGGTGTCGCCGCCATTGAGCAGGGTTTGCCGCGTCTCGCGAACGGAATCCTCTTGCTTTGGCGGCGCTTAAAATCTTCTCAATGCGACCGCGCACTCGACTGGCCATCTCCGGCAATCGAGCCCAGATTGGCTGTAAGACGGCCAACACATCGTCGGTGCTGATGTCGGCGAGCGCTTTGTCTTTCAGACCAGCTGCATGGGCGCGCAGGCTATTGCGCCACTGATCCTTGTGCTTCGCGTTTCGCCATCCAGCCTCAATCGAAGCGATATATTCCTCGGCGAATTTTCCGAAGGTTCGCACATCAACCTCTGGCGTTAACTCCCCTGCCGACCGGCCTTCAGCACCTCTACTGAGTCATGCGAGCTTGCCGACGGAGAGCGGGCAGCCGCAGCAGCCTCGCGCGCTTTCGCCAAGGTAATATCGTGGGCCGAACCCAGCCCCATTTCCCGCCGCTTGCCGTTCCAGAGGTAGAGGAAAATCCATCGCTTTCCGCCGTTCGCTGTCAGCAAGTAGAGACCATCACCATCGGCGTATTGCCCCGGCTCAGTAACTGTCCGAACGAACACAGCACTCAGCCGATTGATCTGATTCGCCACCCGTCTGCCCCACCAAAGGCTAACAAGATGGACAAGATCTTTATCATATCTGGCGGGATAGGCAATCGCCATACTTTCAACCGACAGTTGAAATGTATTTGAATTCATCAGGTTGGCAGTAAATCCGGAATATTGTAACATCTGATAAAGTATTAGTTCTAAGGACACCTCTTCCGCCAGTTATCGTCCGGAACGTATCGCTCAAACGCAAAACGGGCGCCTCTCTCGCGGTTGCGAGAGAGGCGCCCTTTTGAGTAGAATCATCGTGGCCGCAGACGCGGCGCAGCAATTACTTCTTGCCGAACGACATGCCGCCGAACCGCTTGTTGAAGCGCGCGACCTGGCCGCCGGTATCGAGCATCGTGCCACGGCCACCAGTCCAGGCGGGATGCGCCAGCGGATCGATTTCGAGCGTCATCGTGTCGCCTTCCTTGCCCCAAGTGGAGCGCGTCTCGTACACGGTGCCGTCGGTCATCTGCACCTTGATGGTGTGATAATCGGGATGGATATCTTTCTTCATGGCATTTTCCTTGTGTGTCAGTGGCTGGTTTCCGACCAGCCGGACAAGCGCGGCGCACTACACGCCGCGCTTCGGTAGAGCAAGCATTTTGCTTTTGATCAGCCCTGGGGCGGATCGGCGATCATGGCGGTAAAGTTCGCCTCCGCCGCCAATTGGCCGTCGATCGTCGCGCGCCCGGAGAACTTGCACACGCTGGAGCGCTTCTGGACGAATTCGACATCGAGCTGCAGCAGCACACCGGGTTCGACGGGCTTTCTGAACTTCGCCCCATCGATGGCCATGAAATAGACCAGCTTGCCGGAGCCCGCGAGCCCCAGCGATTCGACGGCGAGAATGCCCGCGGCCTGCGCCATCGCCTCGACGATCAGCACGCCGGGCATGATCGGACGCCCGGGAAAATGCCCCTGAAAGAACTGCTCGTTGATCGTCACCGCCTTGATGGCGGTGATCGATCGGTCGCGCGTTAGCCGCGTGACCCGATCGACCAGCAGCATCGGGTAGCGATGCGGGAGCGCCGCCATGATGCGTCCGATATCGAACGCACCCAGTTCCCCCGCATCACCCGCTTCGGTCAGCTCAGTGCTCAACGCGGACGCTCAGCGGCCTTTGGTGCAGCCGGCGCCGGGGTGCCCGGTGCTGCGGCAGCACGCTGCTGGCCCGGCTGCCAGTTGGCCGGCGGCGTGATGCTCACCTTGGGGATCAGACGGTCGATCTCGGTGCTGATCGCCGGCGTGATATCGGCGGCCGGATCGGCAAAATATGCCGCGTTGGGGCGAATCAGCAGGGTGATGCGGCGTGCCTTGACGACATTGGTGACGGCGTCGTTGACCTTCCCGGCGACCTGCTCGGCGGCATAAGCGCGCGCGCGCGATGCCTGCACGGTCATGCGGCCGATCTCTTCCTGGCCGGCCTTTTCCTTGGCTTCGATCTGCGCGATCTCGGGGCGACGCGCGGTACGCGCGGCGTCGATTTCCTGCTGGTTCAGCTGGTTGTCGCCATTGCCGTCGAGCTTCTTGTACAGCGGCTGCAGCTCAGCCGCGATCGCTTCGCTACGGGCCTTCGCCTGGTCGAGCTGCGGCTTGTAGGTCGTGCCGATCTCGGTCTGTGCCGCGGCCCACACCTTCGAATTGGCGATCGCGGCATCGGGATCGGCGATCGCGACGTTGGTGGCCTGGGCGTTGGCCGAAGCGGCAATCAGCGTGGCCGGTGCGGCCAGAACGGTCGCGAGCAGGATTTTCTTGTACGTATTCATCAGAATGCAGTCCCTACGTTGAATGTAATGAGCTTGTCGTCGTCGCCCTTATCCTTGAGCAGCGCGTAAGCGATATCCACGCGCAGCGGGCCGAAGGGGGAATTCCAGTTGACGCCGGCGCCGACCGACACGCGCGGCTTTGCGCTATCGCCGACGAACCGTTCCAGGAACGGCGCGATCGTGTTGCCATAAGGCGTATTGGGCACGACGCCGTTACATCCGCCAGCACTGTCCGGGATGCCCGCGGCGCAAGTCGTGGCGATCGCGGTGCCGCTGGCGCCGACATAGGAATAAAGCGGATTGCCGTTGCCATCCAGCGTCGGACGGAACAGCGGCTGTACGACGCCATCGATCGTTTCAAACTCGACCGTCGGCAAGGGGCGCGTCACGCCGAACAGCGCACCGGCCTGGACGTAGATCGAAGGCCGCAACCCCAACTCGCGCGCACCGGCACCAAGCGGAATCTCGAGCTCGAGCCGGCTGGAATAATAAGCCCGGCCGCCCAACGCATCATCGACGATCTGATCCTTGTCGGTGACCAGGATCTGCTTGCCATTGGCATCAGTGCCATACGGCACGCGTTGAACGCGTGGGCCGACGCCGCGAATGTTGAAACCGCGGAATTCCGGCTCGCCGAGATAGAAGCGATCCGTGATGCGTATCTTGTCGATGCCCGGGCCACGCGAATTTTCGAGCGAATAAATGAACCCGCCTTCGGTGCTCAGGCCCAGCGTAAAGCCGCTACCCAGACCCCAATATTTATCGGCGTCGAATTTAGTTCGGATATACCGCACGTCGCCACCCAGCCCGGCGAAATCCTGGCTCAGCACCACACGGTGGCCAGCGGTGGGGCGCAAGCGGCTGTTGAGGCTGTCGTAGATCAACGAATAGCCGATCGACGATGTGGCGCGATTGCCGATCGCGTCGCACAGATACCGACCCGCCAGGATCGGATCGCACACGCCATTGGTATAGTAAGTGCCCTCATCGAGCCCGACATCATCAAAGGTCAGGCCGTAACGCCCGGACAAGGAGAGATATTCCGTCAGCGGTACGCCGGCGCGGATCTGGAAGCCGGTCGACACCTGTGTGTAGGTCGTGTTGCGATCGCCGCTCGCGGTCAGGTTGAACGAATTGTAGTCACGGCGGAAGATATCGCCGCCCAGCGCGATATTCTTGTCAAACAGGTAGGGCTCGGTGAAGCCCAGTTCGACCGACTTGGAATAGCTCGAATAATTGACGCTGGCGCGTAATTCCTGGCCCTTGCCGCGGAAATTGCGCTGGCGGATCGAGGCCTGCACGATGAAGCTTTCAAGGCTCGAGAAACCCGCCGACAGCTGCAGCTCGCCGGTCGACTTTTCTTCCACATCGGCAGTGAGCACGACGCGGTCGGGCGCCGAGCCCGGCGTCTGCTTGAGCTCGAACTTGTCCTGGAAATAGCCCAGCGAGTTGATGCGGTCCTGCGAGCGCTTGACCTGGAAACTGTTGAACGCATCGCCTTCCGACAGGCGGATCTCGCGACGGATCACCTTGTCTTGCGTATTGGTATTGCCGTTGATGTCGACGCGCTCGACATACGAGCGCTTAGCCTCGGCGATGTTGAAGTTGATCGACATGGTCAGCGTGTCCTTGTCACGCTGGAATTCGGGGTTCACCTCGGTAAAGGCATAGCCAAACAGCCCGGCCGTCTCGCTCAGCTGGTCGACCGAATTCTCGACCTTCTTGGCGTCATACCAATCGCCCTTCTTCATCGTTAGCCCGGCGGCGAGCTTGGTATTGTCGAAATCGCGGATCGAACTGTCGACTGTCACGTCGCCGAATTTGTAGCGCTGCCCTTCCTCCACCACATAGGTGATGATGAAATCTTCTTTGTCGGGAGTCAGCTCGGCAACGGCCGAGGTGACGCGGAAATCGGCATAGCCCTCGGTCAGGTAGAATTGGCGCAACTTCTGCTGGTCATAGGCCATGCGGTCCTGATCATAGCTCGTCGCCGAGCTGAGCAGGCGGAACAACCGCGCCTGCTTCGTTGCCATCTGCTCGCGCAGCTTGTCGTCGTCGAACACTTCGTTGCCGAGGATGTTGATCTGGCGAACCTTGGATTTCGGCCCTTCGCTGATCTCGAACACCACATCGACGCGGTTCTGATCGAGATTGACCATCTTGGGCTGGATCGAGGCGGCGAAGCGACCCTGGCGACGATAGAGTTCGACGATCCGCGCGATATCCTGGCGCACCGCGGTGCGCGTGAAGATCTGCCGCGGCGCGAGCTTGATTTCCTTGCGGATCTTGTCTTCCTTGAGGCGTTTGTTGCCCTCCAGGATAACGCGGTTGATCACCGGATTTTCGCGGATGCGGATGATGATGTCACCGCTTTCGACGCCAGCGATCGACACGTCGGCGAAGAAATCGCTCGCCAGCAGGTCACGCAGCGCCTGGTCCAGCGTCTCGTTGGTATAGTTCTGGCCGACGCGCAGCTTGGTGTACGACAATACCGTATCCGGCTCGATGCGCTGCGAGCCTTCGACGCGCAGCGTCTTGATCGTGCGCACGATGGCGGGGGCAACATTGTCTGGCGCTGGAGCGAGCGTCGGCGCGGTCTGGGGGGCGGCTTGCGCATATGCTGCGACGGGCAGGCCGGACAGCATCGTGCCGGCCAGCAATGCCGTCGTGGCGCGTGCGCCGAATGTCGAAACCATGCTTGTCACTACCTACCCCAAACCGGAGAAATTATGCGGGTCACCACTATGGCGCGCCCGCCCTGCCTTACCTGCCTCAGCCGATCAAGCCAGCGAGGTTCTTCCATAAGCCGAAAGCGCCGAGATCGTTGAACGTCACGAACATCATGAACATCAACAGCGCCACCACGCCGCCGCGATAGGCCCACTCCTGTACGGCAGGATTTACCGGTCGTCGCCCTATAGCCTCGATCGCGTAGAAAAACAGATGCCCGCCATCCAGCATGGGAATTGGCAACAGATTGATGAACCCCAAGTTAATCGATACCAAGGCGATCAGGAAAACGAACGCCTCTGGCCCCACGCTAATCTGCTCGCCCGAAATCTTGGCGATGCGTAAGGGCCCGCCCAGTTCTTTGACCGAGCGGCGCCCGGTGATCACCTGCCCCAATGTTTCGACCATCGTCACCACGATGTCGCGCGTCTGGCGCAGCGCGACGACCGGCGCTTCGAGCAGCCCGACCTCGAGCAATACCGGACGATCCGGCGCAATGCCTAGCAATCCTAATTGATATTCGTTGCCAAAGCGGTCGCGCTGCTCCTGCGTGCCGATCACCACGTCGCGCTGCACAATCGTGCCGCTGCGTTCGAGCTCGATCCGCACCGTCTCGTTGGCGCGGATCTTCACGTAGCGGGAAACGTCGTCAAAAGTTTCCACGCTGCGCCCGCCGAGCGACACGATACGATCGCCGGGTTGCAATCCAGCGCGTACGGCCGCGCTGTTGGGCACAATTTCTCGCACCACCGGCGGCGTACGCACATCGCCGTAGAGCAAGGCGAACCCCATCAGGATCAGGATCGCGAGCAGGAAGTTGACGACCGGGCCGGCAGCGATGATCAGCGCGCGTTGCCACAGTGGCTTGGCCGGGAAAGTTCGCGCGCGATCCGCGGCGGGCAGCGCGAGCCACGCCGGATCTGTCTGGCTAGCGGGGTTGAGGTCACCGGCGAATTTCACATAACCGCCAAGCGGCAACCAACTGAACTTCCAGCGCGTACCGCGTTTGTCGGTGATCCCGAAAACTTCATGACCGAAGCCGATCGAAAACATTTCGGCCTTTACGCCGCACCAGCGCGCAACGAGATAATGCCCCATTTCGTGCACGAACACGAGCGGGCCGATCACCAGCACAAACGCCAATACGGTAAGAAACAGGCCGGGGGTCTCGATCAAATTACGCGATCCTTCACAAGCTCGTTCGCTGCAGCACGCGCCCCCGCGTCGATCGCCAGGACCTCGGCCAGCGTTGTGGGCGCCGGCGGATCATAACGCAGCAACGTATCGGACACGATTGCGGCAATTTCGAGGAAGCCGATACGCCGGTCAAGAAAAGCCGCCACCGCGATCTCGTTGGCGGCGTTGAGAATGGCCGGCCGTGCGCCGCCCGCGTTCAGCGCATCGCGCGCCAGCCTGAGCGCCGGGAAGCGCTGCTCGTCGGGTGCGGCAAAGTCGAGCCGACCGATCGCCACCAGATCGAGCGGCTGCATTGGTGTTGCCATACGGTCGGGCCAGGCCAGGCAGTGCGCGATGGGCGTGCGCATATCGGGCGGCCCCAGCTGCGCCAGCACCGAGCCGTCGACATAATCGACCAGCGAGTGGATCACCGATTGCGGGTGGATGACGATTTCGATCGCGTCGTGCGGCACCGGAAACAGCCGCGCCGCTTCGATCAGTTCGAGTCCCTTGTTCATGCACGTCGCCGAATCGACCGAGATTTTCGCGCCCATCGACCAATTGGGATGCGCGACCGCCTGTTCGGGCGTCACATCGCGCATCTGCTCGGTCGACCAATCGCGAAACGGCCCGCCACTGCACGTGATAATGATCCGGCGCACGCGCTCAGGTCGCGTCGCATCAAAGCACTGGAAGATCGCATTATGCTCGGAATCGGCCGGCAGCAGCGTCGCGCCGTGTTTCGCCGCCGCCGCCAGAATGATCTCGCCGGCCGAAACGAGCGGCTCCTTATTGGCCAGCACAACGGTGCCGCCCTGCTCTACTGCGGCCATGACTGGCTCGAGCCCGGCGCAACCGACGATCGCCGCCATCGTCCAATCAGCGCTCATCGCCGCGGTATCGAGCAGCGCTTGCCGCCCGCCCGCCGTCTCGATGCCGGAGCCGGCCAAACGCTCGCGCAGCGCGGGCAGGCACGCTTCGTCCGCCACCACAGCGCGCCTGGTGTTGGTGCGCAACGCGGCCTGCGCCAGCTTTTCGACATCGCAATTGGCGGTCAACGCCAACACGCGAAACTTATCCGGCTCGCGCTCGATCAAATCCAGGGTCGAGCTGCCAACCGAGCCCGTCGCGCCCAAAATTGTTACCGTCTTCACGGATAAAACCTCGGCAAGATCAGCAACAACGCCGCCAGCGGGGCCACCGGCACCAGCCCGTCGAGCCGGTCCAGCACGCCGCCGTGCCCTGGCAACATGTTACCACTGTCCTTAACCCCCGCCCTACGCTTCAACCAACTCTCGTACAGATCACCGCCCTGCGCCACGACTGCGAGCAACGGCGTGGCCACGGCCATGCGCCATGGCAATCCGAACTGAACATGCAGCAGCGCGCCGAACAGCCCCGCCGCAATCACCCCACCGCCGAGCCCGGCCCAGGTCTTGTTCGGGCTGATCGCCGGCGCGAGCTTTGGCCCGGAGATAGACCGTCCGGAAAAATAAGCGCCGATGTCGCAGGCCCATACCAGTGCCAGCGCCCAGAAGGCAAAGAGCAGCCCGCCATCAGCGCGGCGCAGGAACACCAGCGACAGCACCGGCAGCCCGCAATACAGGACCCCCGCCGCCAGCCGCGGCTTGCGCGTGACGATCACCGTGAAGAATGCCGCCCCGACCAACAGACCGAGCGTAAAAAAGTAATGCACCTCGATGATCAACGAGGCCGGCGCCATCGTCGCCAGCGGCACTGACAAGGCGAATTGCGCCACGCGCTTGTTCCGCGCCCCGGCCTGATCCAGATCCGACCATTCCGCCATCATGAACAGCGCGCCGACCGTACACAAAATCCAAAAAGCGATCCCGCCCAGCCACAAGGCGATCGCCGCGATCGCGATCATCAGCACGCCGGTACTCGCCCGAACCGCAAGGTCCGATTTACGCTGCGGAGCGCTCACAGGCCGCCATAACGCCGTTGGCGCTGCGCGAACGTCGTCACCGCCTGATGCAGCGCTGCGGCGTCGAAATCGGGCCACAAGGTGTCGACAAACAGCAATTCGGCATAGGCCGCCTGCCACAACAGAAAATTGGACAACCGCACTTCGCCCGAGGTGCGGATCAGCAAGTCGAGCGGTGGCAGATCGTGCGTATCAAGTTCACGCTCGATCGCCGCATCATCGATTGCTTCGACGGCCATCTCGCCGGCCACGACCTTGGCCGCCAACGACCGCGCGGCCGCGGCGATCTCGGCTTGCGCGCCATAATTGAGCGCGATGACGAGGATCGGCCCGCTATTGGCTGCCGTGCGCGCAATCGCATCGTCGACCAGTTTGACAAGATCGGGGGCGAAACGGCGATAATCGCCGATAACGCGCAACCGCACGTTTTCCTGCACCAGCTCATCGATATCGCTGCGGATGAAAATACGCAGCAGCCCCATCAGGTCGCTGACTTCTTCCTCCGGCCGACGCCAATTTTCCGACGAAAACGCATATAGCGTCATCGCCTCGATGCCGATCGCGCGGGCGGCGCGCGTCACGGCGCGCACTGCCTCGACGCCGGCCTTGTGCCCGGCGAAGCGGGGCAGGAAGCGCTTCTTGGCCCAGCGTCCGTTGCCGTCCATGATGATCGCAACATGGCGTGGCAATGCCGTACCCGCGCCGCCGATCGAGCCGGGCGCGGCCTCCGACGCCAGGGCGGGAGCCGAACTCACTTGCCGAGGATTTCCTTTTCCTTGGCCGTCGCCGCCGCGTCCAGATCGGCGATCGTCTTGTCGGTCAGCTTCTGCACTTCGGTTTCGAGCTTCTTGCGATCGTCCTCGCCGAACAGCCCCTTCTTTTCGTCGGTCTTGAGCGAATCCATCCCGTCGCGACGCACGTTGCGCGCGGCGATGCGCGCGTCCTCGGCATATTTGCCGGCCAGCTTGGCCAGCTCCTTGCGGCGCTCTTCGGTCAGATCGGGAATCGGCAGACGCAGCGTGGTGCCATCGACGATGGGGTTAAGACCCAGCCCGGCCGAGCGGATGGCTTTGTCGCAAGGGCCGACATTGGCCTTGTCCCACACCTGCACCGAGATCATCCGCGGCTCCGGCACCGACACGGTCGCAACCTGGTTGAGCGGCATTTGCGCGCCATACACTTCCACCGTCACCGGATCGAGCAACGAGGTCGAGGCACGGCCCGTGCGCAGGCCGGAAAGATCGTGCTTCAGCGCTTCGACCGCACCGGCCATGCGCCGCTCGAGATCGGCCTTATCGTAAGCGGCCATATTATTGCTCCTTCTGTACGGTCGTCGAGATGCCTTCGCCGGCCAGCACGGCGGCGAAATTGCCATGCTCGCGGATATTGAAGACGACGATCGGGATATCATTGTCACGGCACAGCGAGATAGCGCTGGCATCCATAACCTTCAAATTCTTTGCCAGCACGGTATCGTAGCTGACCGTTTCGTAGCGCGTCGCAGTCGGCACGACCTTCGGATCGGCATCGTACACGCCGTCCACCGAAGTGCCCTTGAACAGCGCATCGCACTTCATCTCCGCGGCGCGCAAGGCGGCGCCACTATCGGTGGTGAAATACGGTTCGCCGACGCCTGCGGCGAAAATCACGACACGCCCCTTTTCCAGATGCCGTTCAGCGCGTCGGCGGATCACCGGCTCACAAATCTTGTCCATCGAGATGGCCGATTGCACGCGCGTCGAAACGCCGATCTGCTCGAGCGCATTCTGCACCGCCAGCGCATTCATCACGGTGGCGAGCATGCCCATGTGATCGGCGGTGGCGCGCTCGAAGCCCTTCGCCGCTGCGGCAAGCCCGCGGAAGATGTTGCCGCCTCCTACAACAATGCAAAGCTCATAGCCTTGTGCCTTTACGTCGGCGATTTCGCCAGCGACCCGTGCGGTAACCGCAGGGTCGATCGCCAGACCATTTTCGCCCATCAGGACTTCACCTGACAATTTGAGGAGGATGCGTTTGTAGCGGGGTATCGTCACGGGGGTCCAATATGCTGCTGGGGGCGGCGCGAACCTTAGTGGCGCGGGCGCCGGATTGAAAGCGGGAAGGCGCGCTGGCTAGGCGGCCCGGCGCAAGCGGCGGTGCAAGTAATTCTCGTCGAATCCGGCGATTTGCACCAGCAGATCAGGTTGCTCGATCAACAGGCTGCCGCGCTTCAGCGTCATGGCGCCGGTTCGACGCAGTTCTCGCAACACCCGGTTGAGATGAACTGGGGTCATCCCCAGCGAATCGGCCAGCAACAGTTGCGACAGCGGCAGTTCGAAGCTCATCTCGGTAGTCAGCCCGATGGCGCGCGCCCTGATATACAATTCGCACATCAGATGTGCGACGCGCTCGATGCTGGATCGCCGCCCCATACTGGTGATCCAGGCACGCATTGTGCCCTCATCCACCAACTGCGCGAGATACATCGCCTTGGCCACGCCGCGGTGATGGTCGAGGATAACGTCCATCTCGATGCGATCGATCGTGGCGACATCGGCGCGGGTGATCGTCTGGATGCTGTGATCCATTTCCGCGAGCAGCCCGACATGCAGATCGCAACAATCTCCAGGCATCAGATAGGCCAAAACCTGACGGAGGCCATTGGGCAGAATCTTGTAGCGCACCGCCCAGCCATCCAGCATGACAAAGACAGGCCCCGGCCGGTCACCCTCGCGGATCAGGTCACGCTTGGGGGCAAATTTGCGCGGCCGAGACGTCGCCGCGACCAATGCCGCGGCCCCGTCGTCGCCAAGATCGTGAAAGCGTTGCAGCTTGTCGGTAAAGCGGTTCCCCATGCGACACCTTTCGCACGGCTCAACAGCATTTAATATTGTTGGGCTTTATTGTTCAATGTTAATATACACGACGTATTAGAGACGGAAAATATGTATAAATACATATCGTGAAATACGCAGCATTATTGCACCGCCGCGTCGCAGCTGTTCGCAATTGTGAGCATGATCAAATCCTTTCGACTGCAATATTTCCAGTGTTAGAGCGGGTCCTGATCGCGATCTTGCCTCCCCAGGGACAAGTCGCGACGCTCTTGTGGGCCATCATCCGACGCGGTCGTTCATCGACGCCACAAAGATAGCGTCAGATTGTGTCGGGTCGCCGCACGACGAAACAGAAATCGACGAGCCGGCGTTTCGCTGATCGCGATCGTGGGGCGCCGCGATAGCCAACAGCCGCGCCGGGCCATCGCGTGCAGGTCGTCCCTGCGAAAAACTTCCACAAAAACTATTGATGTATGTTGTAAAGCCGCAGCCAGCACTGGCTATCCATGGACCTCATTGTGGGAGGCGATATCATGAACGACGTGAGCGCAATGGAATATTATCGTGTCCGCGAAGGGCGCGAGCGGGCTATGGCGCGCGCGTCCGCAAATCCCAAGGTTGCCGCGATTCATTTCGAGATGGCGCAGCGGTACGCTGAGCTGATCGCGCTGGGCTCGGTGTCGCGCTATATGCGGGTTGTCACGATGCCAGGCATGACCGTCTCTGCATAATGCGGTCTGATCCGCCTGCCACTCGCTCGGGCGGGGCGCTGGCCGTTGCGCTGCCGCTTACCGGATCGAAATCGATCCCGGGCACCCGCCGGCCGCATATACGGTCGTCTCTCTGACTGTATCATCCTCATACGAAATCCGGTCGGAAACGATCTGCATCGGATGCGCGATCGCTGCGATCAGCAAGGTATCGCCCTCATCCACCATCAGGTTCAAGGCGGTGTTCAAGGCAACTAAGCTATCGTCATATCGGCACATGTGATTCTCCTGGAGACCAGATAATGCCGCGGAATTCCCCACGCATCTTATCATATGTTAGGGATTAGCCTCGGTCCGCATCATTTGCGGCGCGTGGTGAGGTGCAGCCGGAAAAGCGAATCTGCCAATCCGGCCCGCATTCCGTGGGGCCAACAAAAAGGCCGCGTCTCGCGACGCGGCCTCTCCTGCCTGGTCAGAAAAGCCGATTTCAGACCGGCTGCTTCACGCCTGATGCAGCAGCGACTTCCGCGGCGAAATCGCTCGTCTCCTTCTCGATGCCCTCGCCGAGCTGGAAGCGGACATAGTCGACCAGCTTGATCGGTTTGCCCGCTGCCTTTGCCGCATTGGCAACGACGTCGGAGATTTTGGTCTTGCCGTCCATCACCAGCAGCTGGCTGACCAGCGCGTTTTCCTTGCGATACTTGGCGATGCCGCCTTCCACCATCTTGGCGATGATGTCCGCAGGCTTGCCGCTCTCGGCGGCCTTTTCGGTGGCGATGGCGCGCTCACGCTCGATGATCTCGGGATCGAGATCTTCTTCGTTCAGCGCCAACGGGAAGGCCGCGGCGATGTGCATGGCGATCTGCTTGCCCAGCGCGTTGAGCGCATCGGCATCGGCTTCGCTCTCGAGCGCGACAAGCACGCCGATCTTGCCAAGGCCGGTTGCCGCGGCGTTATGCACATACGGCACGACCACGCCGGCGCTGACTTCCAGCCGCTTGGCGCGACGGATCGCTTGGTTCTCGCCGATCGTCGCGATGTTGTTGGTCAGCGTCTCTTCGACGGTCTTTTCACCCAGCGATGCCGCCTTGATCGTCTCGAGCGAATCGCCGAGCGCCAGCGCAACCGAGGTCACATCGCGCACGAAAGTCTGGAACTGCTCGTTCTTGGCGACGAAATCGGTTTCGGAATTGACCTCGACTGCCGCGCCCTTGGTGCCCGACACTTCGACGCCGACCAGGCCCTCGGCCGCGGTGCGGCTGGACTTCTTGGCGGCGGACGCGAGACCCTTGGCGCGCAGCCAATCGACTGCCGCGGTCATGTCACCGTTCGACTCGGTCAAAGCCTTCTTGCAGTCCATCATGCCCGCGCCGCTCTTCTCGCGCAGATCTTTCACCGCTGCTGCCGTGATCTCGGCCATGTCTCTAATCCTTTTTCAGTCTGCAAATGTGATGCGGGCGGGGAAAGGCCATCTGCCCTACCCCGCCCGCTAGATCAGCAAGGTTACGCTTATGCGTCGAGCTGGCGCTCGCCTTCGGCGGCCGTTTCCGGCTCCGTCGATGCAGCCGGCGTCTCGGGATCGGCTGCCGCAAAGTCAGCTTCCGTCACTGACGTGTCGGCAGCGACCGAAGACGATGCCTCGACCGGAGCGACCGTCAGCGCTTCCTCGACCGGTGGCTGATCGAGCGCACCCACGTCGACGTGACGGGCCTGCTGCTCCTGGCCACCGCGCGTCGCGGCGATCGCGATCGCTTCGCAATACAGGCGGATGGCGCGGCTGGCGTCATCGTTCGCCGGCACCGGGAAGGCGATGCCATCGGGCGAGACGTTCGAATCGAGGATCGCGACGACGGGGATACCCAGCGTGTTGGCTTCCTTGATCGCCAGCTCTTCCTTATTGGCGTCGATCACGAACATCACATCCGGAATGCCGCCCATATCGCGGATGCCGCCGAGCGAAAGCTCCAGCTTGTCCTTTTCGCGGGTCAGCTGCAGCACTTCCTTCTTGGTCAGGCCGTGCGTATCGCCCGACAGCTGCTCTTCGAGCGTCTTGAGGCGCTTGATCGAGCCCGAGATGGTCTTCCAGTTGGTGAGCATGCCGCCCAACCAGCGATGGTTGACGAAATGCTGGCCCGAGCGACGCGCTGCTTCAGCGACGGGTTCCTGCGCCTGGCGCTTGGTGCCGACGAACAGCACCTTGCCGCCGGCTGCCGTCGAGGCAGCGACGAATTCAAGTGCGCGTGCGAACAGCGGCACGGTCTGCGAGAGATCGAGGATGTGAACGCCGTTGCGATCGCCAAAGATGTAGGGCTTCATCTTCGGGTTCCAGCGATGCGTCTGGTGTCCGAAATGCGCACCCGTTTCGAGCAACGCCTGCATGGAGACGACTGGTGCCGCCATAGATAATTCCTTTCCGGTTGAGCCTCTGGGAAGCGAGTGATCCATGGGGCGGGTAAAACCCACCGGACACCGGCTATGTATGCTTCCCATGCGGTTTGAAGATGCGCGTTCTACCGCGCGCCTCCTCCGAAATCAAGCGTTGACATACGGAACGAACGTGGAACATAAAGGGCCCGTAACGGGGGTACGGAACCTTCAAAGCCTGCTACAGGTTTAACGTTCCAAGTTTCAGCCCGGATGTTCAAGGAGTTGGGCCATGATGACGATCGTTTCATACCTGCTGTTCGCCACCACATTGGCAGCATCCGTCGCGGTGATGTTTTATACTGTGGCCCCGGCACTACCGCGCATCATTGCCTTGCTCCACGGCCGCGAAGATCTTGCTGCCATGCCGCGACTCGTGCTCAGAGATCGTCGTCAGGTATCGCGGGCGCGCTCGGTGCAGCCGAAGACGCAGCCGGCGCAGCGCGTAGCCGCTTGATCCGGGCATAGGATCGCATGCTGAATGGTATCGACAAGAAATAGGCGGCGGCCAGCAGCGACACGGTATGCCACGGCGCGGATACGATCGCTGCACCGACGAGCACGACGATCGCCAATGCTTCGAACCGAATGTTGCGGCGCAGCTTGAGCGATCCCCAGGAATAGGTCGCGATGCTGGAGATCATCAGCAGCGCGACCAACGCGACCCACGGTGCGACCAGATACGGCGAACGAAACAACGGCTCATCGGTCCACACCCAGAAGAACAAGGGCAGCATCGCCAGCCCTGCCCCCGCCGGTGCGGGAACGCCGGTGAGGAAGCCTGCAGATTTATGCGGTTGTTCAGTCTCGTCTATTTGCGCGTTGAAGCGCGCGAGGCGGAGCGCGCAGAATACTGCAAGCACCAGCGAACACAGCCAGCCGAGGCGGGGCAGATCCTGCAGCGACCACAGATACATGATCAGCGCTGGCGATACGCCGAACGAGATCGCGTCGGCCAGCGAATCGAGCTCGGCGCCGAAACGGCTTTCGCCATGCAACATGCGCGCGACCCGGCCATCGAGCCCGTCGAGCACTGCGGCGATGATGATCATCAGCACCGCGATCTGGAAATTGCCCGCAATGGCAAAACGGATCCCGGTCAGCCCAGAGCACAATGCCAAAGCGGTAATGGCATTGGGCGCGACCGCGCGCAGCGGAAGCCCGCGCGGCTTGCGCGGCATTGGCCGCATCATGCGCCGATCACTGCGCGATGCCGCTAGGCACAACGCCGCCGACCCGGCCCAGCACGGTCTCACCGGCAACGCTGCGCTGGCCCAGGCAGACCTGGCACGCGACATCATCGGGTAGGAACACATCGACTCGGCTGCCAAAGCGGATCAGCCCCACACGCTGCCCGGTGGCAACCATGTCACCCGGCTTGACGAAGCCCAGGATGCGGCGTGCGACCAGCCCTGCGATCTGGGTGAAGCCGACACGGCGCCCATCCTTGCCCTCGACGACGATGTGCTGCCGTTCGTTTTCGTCGCTTGCCTTATCGAGGTCGGCGTTGAGAAACTTCCCCGAGATATACACGACCTGGCGGATCGTGCCGGCGATCGGCGTGCGATTGATATGCACGTCGAACACCGACATGAAGATCGACACGCGCAGCAGCGGTGCATCGCCCAAGCCGTTTTCGCCGGCCAGTTCGCGCGGCACGGCGACGCGCTCGATCATCGTTATCAACCCATCGGCGGGCGCAATGATGAGGTCGTCGCCTTGCGGCGTGGTGCGTACCGGATCGCGGAAGAAGGTCACCACCCAGGCGGTGACCCCCAGCAACGGCCAGAACAGCACGTTGGAAATCAGCCACGTGCACAACAAGGTGATCGCCAGCGCGATCATCACATATTTGCGCCCCTCAGGGTGCATGCCAGGGAACCGCCATTTCACGGTCGTCGTCGCCAAAGGCGGCTTGTCTAATGATGCCATAACTTCCGTTCTACCCACCAGGATACCGGCTGACAACGCCCAACGCCCACCTGCCATGTCGGCAAAGCCGATCCAGACGGTTGATCGCCAGCCCCCATGCTCCTAGACGCTTGGCCAAACCTCCCCCCTTACGGAAAGAGTCACATGGCGAAGATCAAGGTAAAGACGCCTGTCGTGGAGATCGACGGCGACGAGATGACACGGATCATCTGGCAGTGGATCCGCGAGCGTCTGATCCTCCCCTATCTCGATATCGATCTTGAATATTACGATCTCGGGATGATGAGCCGTGACGGCACCGACGACAAAATCACCGTCGACAGCGCCAAGGCGATCCAGAAATACGGCGTCGGCGTGAAATGCGCGACGATCACCCCGGACGAGCAGCGCGTTGAGGAATTCGGCCTCAAGAAGATGTGGAAGTCGCCCAACGGCACGATCCGCAACATCCTGGGCGGCACGATCTTCCGTGAGCCGATCGTGATCAAGAACGTCCCCCGCCTGATCCCGGGCTGGACGCACCCGATCGTCGTCGGCCGCCATGCCTTTGGCGATCAGTATCGTGCGACGGATTTCCTCGTTCCCGGCCCGGGCAAGCTGCGTATGGTGTTTGAGGGCGACGACGGCACCAAGATCGACCAGGAAGTGTTCCAGTTCCCTTCGCCCGGCGTCGCCATGGCGATGTACAATCTCGACGATTCGATCCGCGATTTCGCGCGTGCATCGATGCATTACGGCCTGAACCTCAAGTGGCCGGTGTATCTGTCGACCAAGAATACCATCCTCAAGGCCTATGACGGCCGCTTCAAGGATCTGTTCGCCGAGGTTTTCGAGAGCGAATTCAAGGACAAGTTCAAGGAAGCGGACATTGTCTATGAGCATCGCCTGATCGACGACATGGTCGCGTCGGCGCTGAAGTGGCACGGCGAATTCGTCTGGGCGTGCAAGAACTATGACGGCGATGTCCAGTCGGACCAGGTCGCGCAGGGCTTCGGCTCGCTCGGCCTGATGACCTCGGTGCTGCTCACGCCGGATGGCAAGACAGTCGAGGCGGAAGCCGCGCACGGCACCGTCACACGCCACTTCCGCCAGCACGAGCAGGGCAAGGCGACCTCGACCAACCCGATCGCCTCGATCTTCGCCTGGACCGGCGGGTTGAAGTATCGCGGCAAGTTCGACGGTACGCCTGAAGTGACGCAGTTCGCCGAGACGCTCGAGCGCGTCTGCGTACAGACAGTCGAGAATGGTCACATGACCAAGGATCTGGCGCTGCTGATCGGCCCGGAACAACCGTGGATGACCACCGAGCAGTTCTTCGAACAGGTCCGTCTCAATCTCGAACAGAAGATGGGCGCGCGCGGTTAAGCCTCGCCCAGGCTGGGTGCCGTCGTGATGCGTAACATCGCGATGGCACCCGACGTGGCAACATCATTCGGCCACGGGTCGTTCACGGGCTGACAATCACGTCGCATCCCGTTTAGACGGGCGTATGGCAGCACCCTTACTCAACAGCGGATTCAGCGACGCGCTGGTTATTCTTGGCGCGGCCGGCATCGTCATCCCCGCCTTCGCCCGCTTCAGGATCAGCCCGGTCATCGGGTTTATCCTCGTCGGCTTGCTGGTTGGTCCCTCGGGGCTCGGAACGTTCGTCGATCGTTATCCCTGGCTCTATTATTTCACCATCTCCGACGCGCATTCGATTGAGCCGTTTGCCGAATTCGGCATCACTATGCTGCTGTTCTCGATCGGGCTCGAACTCTCCCTGAAGCGCCTTTGGGCGATGCGCGCGCTGGTGTTCGGCACGGGCGCGGCGCAATTGCTCGTGTCGGGCGTGCTGATCGGGCTTGGTCTGTATTTTTACGAGCAAGTGGCGATCAACGTCACCACGTTCGGCTTTGCCGGCGCCGCAGCGCTGGGCATCGCGCTGGCGCTCTCATCCACCGCCTTGGTGCTGCCAATCGCCGGGACGACAAGCCCCGTCGGTCGCTCGGCTTTTTCGATGTTGCTGTTCGAAGATCTGGCGCTGGTGCCCATCATCTTCGTGCTGGCGGCGCTGGCGCCGAGCTCGGCCGGTGATGGCTTGTCCAATGTGCTTGGTGTGCTCGGTCGCGGCGCGCTGACCGTTGCGATCATCTTTGTCGGCGGGCGCTTGTTGCTCCCCAAGCTGTTCGCGCAAGCCGCACGCACCAAAAGCCCCGAACTGTTCCTTGCCGCCTCGCTGCTGGTGGTGATCGCCGCCAGCCTCGCCACCACGGCGGCGGGTCTGTCCCCGATCGTTGGCGCATTGCTCGCCGGGTTGCTGATCGCCGAGACGGACTATCACAACGAGGTCGAGGTGATCACGGCGCCCTTCAAGGGGCTCGCGCTCGGCGTGTTTCTGATCACGGTCGGCATGAGCCTGGATATCCGCATGATCGCGGAAAATTGGGTTGGGCTGTTCGCCGCCATTGCCGGCGTGATCGCGATCAAGACCGCGGTCACTTTCCTGTTGCTCAAGCTATCCGGCATTCGTAACGGCGTTGCGGCGGAAACCGGCCTGTTGATGGCCAGCCCGTCCGAAACCACCTTGATCGTGCTGGGGACGGCGGCGCAAGCAAGCCTGATCAGCGCCACCACCGCCAGCTTCTGGCAGACCGTCACCGCGATCGGGCTGACCATAACGCCGCTGCTGTCCCAGCTCGGCAAGCGCGTTTCCAGGGGCATCGAGCGCCGCGCGAGCGGCGATCCGGCGGATACGGAGATTCCGGCGGAAGGCCCGGGCACGGTGGTGATCGGCTTCGGCCGCGTGGGCCAAATGGTCGCCGACATGCTCAAGGTCCATAACCAGCCCTTCATTGCAGTAGAGGCCGATATCGACGTTGTCGCGTCCGCCAGACGAGACGGCTATCCGGTGATCTTCGGCGATGTGGCGCGCAGCGAGTTGGTCGATCGGCTCAATCTGGGCCGTGCCAAGGCGCTGATCCTGACGATGGATGATCCCGTTCTGTCGGTACATCTCACGCGTCGCGTACGCGGTTGGGTGCCCGGGCTGACGATCGTTGCGCGCGCGCGCGATGTGCATCACGCCGCGCAACTCTATCAGGCCGGCGCCACCGACGCGGTACCGGAGACGCTGGAAAGCTCGCTGCAATTGTCGGAGGCGGTGCTGGTCGATCTCGGCGTCGCCGTTGGTCCGGTGATCGCCTCGATCCATGAGAAGCGCGATGAACTCCGTCAGGAAATCCGCGCCTCGGCCGAAATGGATCGCGATCCGCGATTGAAGCGGCTGCGCGGGCGGACCAACGGGCCGAGTACGCTGGGCGAAAACATCGCCTGAAGCTATTTCTTGGCAATCTGCCCGAGCGGCAATAAGCGGTCAGCCAGCGTCTGTGTCGCCTTGCTGTTGCCGTTCATGAGCGGTGTGAGCAACAAATTGGCCGAGCGCTGCATGATGCGATCCAGCGCTGTCGGCGCATTAGCGCGCGTCGCCGCCTCGGCTAATTGCTTGCCGCGCACGTCGGCACCGTCGATTTCGAGCCGTAGCAACGCTGCCAGCCCGATATACATGGCGCGATTGCCACCCAGCGCCAGTGCACGATCGATCGAGGCCAGCCCCACCTTCTTCTGCGCACCGACCGCGGCGCGGCCCACAAACTGGCCGACCGCGGCGATCACGCCGATATGCCACGCGCCCAGCGCCAGATGCGCTTCGGGATTGTTGGGATAGCGGGCGACCAGTGCCTCGAACCGGCGCCGTGCCTCTACCGCGCCCGAACGGTTGCCGGTCAGCTGCGCGCGATAGCCGATCGCGGTCGCCTGAACGATCGCCGCTTCCTGATCATCGCCCGATCGCGCCAGCATCGCGCCGGTCACCTGATGCACGCGATCGATCTTGGCCAAGGCCACGGCCTTGTCGCGGTCGGCAAACACCGCGGTGGTGAGCACGTCGCGCGGTGTCTCGGCAGCAGCAGCGCAGGGCATCATCGCAAGCGCAACGGCCGCCGCCGTCGCTGGCCAGTGCCGGTATAATATGCTCATCCTGATCTGCCCGTAATATGCCATGCGATTGTCAGCCTATCGCAGGCCGTTCCAGCAGATCGTTAACATGGATCAGGCGGACAGCGCGGTGCGGATTGCGGCGAGTGCGTCCTCCGCCTTGGCGCCGTCCGGCCCGCCGCCCTGCGCCATATCGGGCCGGCCGCCGCCGCCCTGGCCACCCAGCACGGCCACCGCGACGCGCAGCAGATCCACGGCATTGTGCGTGGTTGCCAGATCGCCCGTAACGCCCACGGCGATCGAGGCACGGCCTTCATTCACCGCCAGCATCACGGCGATGCCCGAACCGACACGCTGCTTGGCCTCGTCGACCGCGCCGCGCAGCCCCTTGGCGTCGAAATCCTGCAGCACCTGGCCGACGAAATTGACCCCGCCAACCTGTTCCGGCCCGGCCGGCGCCGTGCCACTGCCGCCGCCAAGCGCCAGCGCCTTCTTGGCCTCAGCCAGTTCGCGCTCGAGCCGTCGGCGGTCTTCGACCAACGCAGCGACGCGCGCTGGCACCTCGTCCGGCGTCGACTTCAACGTCGCAGCCGCTTCGCGCAGCTTCTCGTCGCGCGATGCCAGATACTGGCGCGCGGCTTCGCCGGTCAGCGCCTCGATGCGCCGCACGCCCGAAGAAACGGCGCTTTCGCCGACCACCTTGAACAGTCCGATATCGCCCAGCGCGGTGACATGCGTGCCACCGCACAATTCGAGCGAATAGGTCTTGTCGTCCGCGGCGCCCATCGAGACGACGCGCACTTCGTCGCCATATTTCTCGCCGAACAGCGCCATCGCGCCTTCCTTGATCGCCTCGTCGGGCGTCATCAGCCGCGTGGAGACAGGCGAATTGGCGCGGATGTGATGATTCACATCGGTCTCGACCTCGCCGATCCGCGCGGGATCAATGCTGGTAGGCTGCGAAAAATCGAAGCGCAGCCGATCGGGGGCCACCAGGCTGCCTTTCTGCGCCACGTGCAGCCCAAGCCGCTGGCGCAGCGCTTCATGCAGCAGATGCGTGGCCGAATGGTTGGCGCGGATCTGGTCGCGGCGGGCCACATCGATCTCCAGCTTGACGGTATCGCCGACCTTGACGCCACCCGCATCGACGATCGCGTGATGCACGAAGATGCGGCCCAGCTGCTTCGACGTCTCCGTGACCTGCGCACGCAGCCCCTCGTCATTGGAGATCGTGCCGGTATCGCCGACCTGCCCGCCGCTCTCGCCGTAGAAGGGCGTCTGGTTGACGACGATCGAAACCGTATCGCCCGCCGCAGCCTGTTCCACGCGCGCGCCGTCCTTTACCAGCGCCACGACCTGCCCCTCTCCCGCCGTGGCGGTATAGCCGAGGAATTCGGTGCTGCCCGATTGCTCGGCGATATCGAACCAGATGTCGTCCGATGCCTTGGCGCCCGACCCCTTCCAGGCAGCGCGCGCCGCGCGTTTCTGCTCGGCCATCGCCGCCTCGAAGCCGGCACGGTCGATGTGCATATCTAGGCCGCGCAGCGCATCCTCGGTCAGATCATAAGGGAAACCGAACGTATCGTAGAGCTTGAACGCGGTGTCGCCGGGCAGCGTATCGCCGGCCGACATGGTCGCGGTCGCCTCGTCGAGCAGGCGCAGCCCGTTGGTCAGCGTGCGGCGGAACTGCCTCTCTTCCTGCAGTAAAGTCGATTCGATCGAGGCCTGCGCGCGCAGCAGCTCGGGATAGGCCGCGCCCATCTCGGCGATCAGCGACGGCACCAGCCGGTGCATCAACGGCTCTTTCGCGCCCAGCAGATGCGCGTGGCGCATGGCGCGGCGCATGATCCGGCGCAACACATAGCCACGGCCTTCATTGGCCGGCAGCACGCCATCCGCGACCAGGAAGCCGCTGGTGCGCAAATGATCGGCGATGATGCGGTGGCTGGCCTGGTTGTCGCCGGTCGTGGCGGTGCCGGTCAGCGCGCCCGACGCGGCGATAAGCGCCTTGAACGTGTCGGTATCATAATTGTCGTGGCAACCCTGCAGCACCGCGGCGACGCGCTCCAGCCCCATGCCGGTATCGATCGAGGGCTTGGGCAGATCACCGACAATGGCATTGTCGAGCTGCTCATATTGCATGAACACGAGGTTCCAGATCTCAACGAACCGGTCCCCGTCCTCGTCCGGGCTGCCCGGTGGGCCACCGGGGATATGATCGCCATGATCGTAGAAGATTTCCGAGCAGGGCCCGCACGGTCCGCTATCGCCCATCGTCCAGAAATTGTCCGACGTGGCGATGCGGATGATGCGATCGTCGGGCAGGCCGGCGATGCGCTTCCACAGATCGAAGGCTTCGTCATCGGTGTGGTATACAGTGACGGTGAGCTTGTCCGCTGGCAGGCCCCACACCTTGGTCAGCAAGGTCCAGGCATGCGTGATCGCCTGATCCTTGAAATATTGCCCGAACGAGAAATTCCCCAGCATCTCGAAAAAGGTATGATGCCGCGCGGTGTAGCCCACGTTGTCGAGATCGTTGTGTTTCCCGCCGGCGCGGACGCATTTCTGGCTCGATGCCGCGGTCCCATAAGGCCGCGTTTCCAGCCCGGTGAACACGTTCTTGAACGGCACCATGCCGGCATTGACGAACATCAGCGTCGGATCGTTCTGCGGCACGAGCGGCGCGGATGCCACGCGGGCGTGTCCGGCCTTCTCGAAATAGTCGAGAAACGAACGGCGGATGTCGTTGGTGGACATGAAATGTGCGGTCATGGGATGCGATCTAGGCGAGCGCGCGCGCCGGCTCAAGCGCTCTAGTGCGGCAGGCCAGAGCAACCACCGCGTCGGCCGGCCGCCGCTCTTTGCTATGGGATGCCGGATCACGCCCTATAGTGGGGCGCGCAAAGACCTTTGCCTGGTGCGGATAGATGATTCGATGACGTGTTCCTGTCTCCGTGCCCCCACCGACCCGACCGCCAAGACCCATGCCCGAAACTGAGCGCTCCGCCGCGCATCCGGCGGTGCGCGCCGGCTGGCTGGCGCTTGGCCTGATCAACGTGGCGCTCGGCATCATCGGCGCCGTGTTGCCCCTGATGCCGACGACGATCTTCCTGATCATGGCCGCCGCCTGCTTCGCGCGCTCTTCGCCACGGCTCGAAGCGTGGCTGCTCGGCCACCCCCGTTTCGGCCCGACACTGCGCGCCTGGCGGGAGCAAGGTGCCATTCCCCGCCGCGCCAAGATTGCTGCCTGCACCGGCATCACGCTGGGATATGCCGCCTTCGTGCTCGGCGCGCGCCCGCATTGGCCGCTCGCGGCGCTGGTTGCCGCCGCGATGATGGCGTGCGCCGCCTATATCCTCACGCGCCCGGCACCGGCATCGCCCGATTAGCGCTTACGGTAGCGATCGAACCACGCGATGATCGCCGATGCCTTGGCGGCGGATTGCGATGGCCGCGCGGCCAGCCCGCCATGGCTCGCCCCCGGCACCTTGACCAGGGCGGTCGGGACACCGGCAATCTGCAATGCCGCGTAATATTGCTCGGATTCGCTGACCGGCGTGCGATAATCGTCGCTACCGACCACCACCAACGTCGGCGTCCTGACGTTGCCGACCAGGCTCAGCGGCGAGCGCTGCCAATAGCTCATTGGATCCTCCCACGGCAGCTTCGCGAACCAGTAGCGCGACGTGAACAGGGTATTGTCCATGGTCAGCGATTCGCTGATCCAATTGATCACGGGCTTCTGCGTCGCCGCCGCCTTGAAGCGATTGGTCTTGCCGACGATCCAGGCGGTGAGCACGCCGCCACCCGAGCCGCCGGTGACGAACAGGTTATCGGGATCGGCGGTGCCCTCGGCGATCGTCGCATCGACCGCCGCGATCAGATCGTCATAATCGGCGGAGGGGTAATTCTTGTCGATCAGATTGGCGAATTCCGCGCCGTACGAGGTCGAACCGCGCGGGTTGGTCCACAGCACGGCATAACCCGCCGCCGCATACAGCTGGACGTCGGTGGCGAAGCTCGGGCCATAAGCGCTGTTCGGGCCGCCATGAATTTCCAGCACCAGCGGCACGCGCTTTCCCGGCGTCGCGCCCGGCGGCGTGGCCAGCCATGCGTCGATCGCCCGGCCATCGGGCGCGGTGACGGCGATCTTGCGCACCACCGCCAACGCCTTGGCACCAGTCAGTACCGCGTTGAGATTGGTCAGGCGGCGCGGTTTTCCCCCGGCGAAAACCCACACATCGGCGGGCGCGCTGGCATCGCCGCCCGTATACGCGAGCGTGCCCCCGCGCGAGACGGAAAAGTCGCCGCCGGTATAGGGCCGATCCAGTCCACCCCCCGCGACATTATCGACGAGCGACGTCAACCGGCCGTCGAGCCCGATCCGCGCGACATGCCGCCGGCCATGATCGTCATAGCTCGCATACAGGCTGCGGCCGTCTGCCGCCCACACCGCATCCTCGATCGCGCGGTCAAGGTTGGCAGTCAACGACCGAGGCGCGCCCGCGTCACCATCACCGACATAAAGCTGCGTGTTCTCGTAACTGCGCCGCTTGTCGTCGAACCCGAGCCACGCGATCTTCGCGCCATCGGGCGATACGCGCGGTTGCGCGTCTGGCCCATCGCGCGTCGTCAACGTGCGCAGCCCGCCGCTGGCGATATCGACTGCAATGACATCCGAATTCATCACTTGCCGGTCCGCCTCCGGCCCGCGGATCGCGGCGAAGACAATGCCTTGCCCATTCGGCGTCCACGATAGCGGCCCGCCATCATCGAACTTGCCATAGGTCAATTGCCGCGCCGCGCCGCCATCGGCGCCAACCACGAACAGGTGGTCGTAGCCAGGCTTCACATAGCCCGGCCCGTCATTGCGATAGTTCACACGGTCGATAACCGTCAGCGGCTCGGCCCATTTGGCGCCCTCCGGCTTGGCCGGGCTGGTGCCGAGCTTGGTGCCCTCCCCCGCGACGGTTGCAATATATGCGAGCTTGGTGCCATCGGGCGACCAGGCCAGCGCCTGCGGATCGCCGGGGAAGCTGGTGATGCGAGCGCTTTGTCCACCGGCTACCCAGCGCACGAACAACTGGCCATTGTCCCCGTCCGACGCGGAATAGGCGATCCGCGTGCCATCGGGCGACCAGCGCGGGCTGCTGCCTTGGGCCACAAACGGCGTCTGCCGCCCGCTCGCCACGTCGATCAGCCAGAGCGAGGATTGCAGACGGTCGGTCATCACGTCGCCGGTGCGCCGAACATAAACGATCGTGCGTCCATCGGGGCTGATCTGCGGGTCCGCGGCGATGGTCAGGCCGAACAGATCGCTGCCCGTGAAGCTACGGCTCGGCACCTCGGAAGGCGGTGCGGACGATTGCTGCTGCGCGATGGCGGGCGTGGCGGCGAGCAACAGCAAGGCGAGCGTAAGGCGCACGGTTATCTCCTTTGATACCGGGCGAAAGATGCCCGATGTCGTGCGATTGGCAAGCGCGATTTGTTCGCCATCGAAACCTCGAGCAGCGGCGGCTATGCCTATGACAATAGGATGATTCGTTTGAGGAGTTTGCCGATGCACGCTGATCGCCGTCAGTTTCTCGCCGGTTCTGCCGCCACGGCGGCGTTGGCCACGGTACCAGCCTGGGCCGCGACCCCAGCCCGCGCGCCACTGTCTGATTTGTTCGACGAACTGGTTCAGACGCAGCTCCGCCGCAGCCCGGAAAGCGCGACGCAATTGGGGCTCGATACCGCCGCCAATGCTGATCTGCGCGCCAAGCTCAGCGATCAATCCGCCACCGGCATCGCCGCCCACAAGATGGAAATCAGCGCGCAGCTCAAGCGGCTCGAGGCGATCGACCGCGCCGCTTTGACGCCGGAACAGCGCGTCGACCTCGATTGCATCCTGTTCACGCGTCGCTCCGCTGTTGCCATCCAGGCATTGGATTTCGGCGGATCGGCCTATGGCCCCAGCCCCTATGTCGTGTCCCAGCAATCCGGCGCGTATCAATCCGTGCCTGATTTTCTCGATACCAAACACAAGATCGAGAGCAGGGGCGATGCCGACGCCTATCTGCAGCGCGTGCAGGCCTTTGGCCGGCAGATCGACGAGCAGACCGAGCGGATGCGGCACGATGCCGCCGCCGGCGTGGTGCCGCCTGATTACATTCTGGATCTGACGATCGAGCAATTGAGCAAGACCGCGGTGCCGGCCAACGATGCCCTCGTCGTCCAATCGATCGCGCGCCGCGCCGCTGCCAAGGGGCTCGGCGATACCTATGGCACGCAGGCGGCGGCGATCTATACCGCCGGCGCCCTCCCCGCGCTGCAGCGCCAATTGGCCTATGCCCGCGACTTGCGCGCCAAGGCGACGCACGATGCCGGCGTGTGGAAATTGCCGCAGGGCGCGGCCTTCTATCCGGTGGCGCTCAAGGCCACGACGACCGCCAGCATGACCCCGCAGGAGGTCCACACATTCGGCCTCGATCAGGCCGAGATGCTGTCCGCGCGGCTTGATGCCGAGCTCAAGAAACAGGGCTTCACCAAAGGCAGCGTCGGCGAGCGCATGGCCGCATTGTACAAGAACCCCGACCAGCTTTACCCCAATACCGATGCCGGCAAGCAACAGGCGATCGCCTATTGCAACGCCAAGCTGGATGCCATTCGCAGCCGCTTGCCCAGTGTATTCGAGCGTGTGCCACCCTACAGCTTCGAAGTCCGCCGCGTGCCTCCGCAAACCGAGGCCGGCGCTGCCGCCGCGTTCAGCCAGGCGCCGGCAATCGATGGCTCACGCCCCGGCCTGGTCTATTTCAACCTCAAGGACGCCGGCGACTGGCCCAAATTCTGCTTGGCGACGACGGTATATCACGAGGGCCTGCCCGGGCATCAGCTGGAAAGCGGGCTCGCGCTCTCCAACGCCGGCCTGCCCCTGATCCGCAAGATCAACGGCTTTTCCGGTTATGGCGAAGGCTGGGCGCTATATGCCGAGCAACTCGCCGACGAGATCGGCCTGTATGACGATGATCCGCTCGGGCGCCTGGGCTATCTCAAATTCATGCTGTTCCGCGCCAATCGCTGCGTGGTCGATACCGGGCTGCATCATCTGCGCTGGAGCCGCGAGCAGGCCATCCGTCGCTTCGTCGAGCAGGAAGGCGAAACGCCGGGCTTCGCCGCGCGCGAAGTGGAGCGCTATACGGTCAATCCCGGCCAGGCGTGCAGCTACAAGATCGGCCATTCGGTATTCGCCGATATCCGCACGCGGGCTCAGGCGAAGCAGGGTGTGCGGTTCGATCTCAAGGCCTATCACAGCGCGGTGCTGCGTCATGGCCGCGTGCCACTCGATGTGCTGCGGCAGATCGGAGACGAATGGATGGCGCGCGGCTGACGCTATTGGCGTCGCGCGCCGCCAGCCGCTAAGGCGCGGCGATGCTCCGTATCACCGAACTGACGCTGCCGCTGTTTCATGCCGATGAGGATCTGCCCGCGGCGATCTGCAAGCGATTGCGCATCTCGCCGCGCGATCTGATCAAGCAAGTCATCGCCAGGCGCGCGCACGACGCACGCGACAAGACCGATATCCTGCTGGTCTATTCGGTCGATGTGAACGTCAAGAACGAGGATGCGGTGCTGGCGCGCTGCCGCAAGGATCGGGGCGTGCAGCGGACGCCCGATACGCGCTATCGCTTCGTCGCGCAGGCGCCCGCCGATGCCCCGCGGCCGGTCGTCATCGGGGCAGGCCCGTGCGGTCTCTTCGCCGGGCTGATCCTCGCGCAGATGGGCTACAAGCCGATTATTCTGGATCGTGGCAAGGTGGTGCGCGAGCGGACCAAAGATACCTGGGGCCTGTGGCGCAAAGCCGTGCTCAATCCCGATTCCAACGTGCAGTTTGGCGAGGGCGGCGCGGGGACGTTTTCGGATGGCAAATTGTGGAGCCAGATCAAGGATCCGCGCTATCTCGGGCGCAAGGTGCTGACCGAGTTCGTCAAGGCGGGCGCCCCGGCCGAGATCCTGACCGAGGCGCACCCGCATATCGGCACTTTCCGGCTGGTGACGATGGTCGAGAGCATGCGCGAGACGATCGAGGCGCTGGGCGGCGAATATCGCTTTTCGACGCGCGTCGACGGGCTGGATATCGGCGGCGGCGCGCGGCGCGTGCGCGGGCTGCATTTGCAGGATGGCGGCTATCTCGAGGCCAGCCATGTGGTGATGGCGATCGGCCACAGCGCGCGCGATACGTTTGCGGCGCTGCATGAGCAGGGCGTTCATGTCGAGGCCAAGCCGTTTTCGATCGGCGTGCGCATCGAGCATCCGCAAAGCTGGATGGACGAGGCGCGGTTCGGGCCATGCGCGGGCAACCCGATCCTGGGCGCGGCGGATTACAGCCTGTCGCATCACTGCTCGAACGGCCGCACCGTCTACAGCTTCTGCATGTGCCCCGGCGGCACGGTGGTGGCGGCGACATCCGAGCCCGGGCGTGTGGTGACCAACGGCATGAGCCAATATTCGCGCAACGAGCGCAACGCCAATTCCGGGCTGGTGGTCGGCATTGACCCCGCGCGCGATTATCCCGGCCATCCGCTCGCGGGCATCGCGCTGCAGCGCCACTGGGAGTCCGCCGCTTATGTCGCGGGCGGCGCAAGCTATGCCGCGCCGGCGCAGAAGCTGGGCGATTTCATGGCCGGGCGCGCCTCCGAAACGCTGGGCGCAGTAGTGCCGTCCTACAAACCGGGGGTGCATTTAACCGATCTCGCCGAATGCTTGCCCGATTTTGCGGTCACCGCGATGCGCGAGGCGCTTCCCGTCTTCGGGCGGCTGATCCCCGGCTATGATCATCCCGATGTCGTGCTGACGGGCGTCGAGACCCGCACCTCCTCGCCCGTGCGCTTCACGCGTGGCGACGATTTCCAGAGCCTCAACACCGCCGGGCTGTTTCCCGCCGGTGAAGGCGCGGGCTATGCCGGGGGCATCCTCTCCGCCGCGGTGGACGGGATCAAGGTGGCGGAAGCGGTCGCGCTCAGTATCAACGCGGCGCGCTAGCCGCGCGCATAGCCCGCGCGTTCTGCCTCGCTCAGCGCCGGCACGACCGAACGCAGCGCCCGCGCGGATTTGGCGGCCGCCTCAAGACAGGCCATCACCGCGATCGCCTGGACCGGCGGCACGGGATTGGGTGCGCGCCCGTGCAGCGCGTCTACGATTCCGTGATAGAATAGCCGCTGATCGCCAGCGGTCGCCCCGATCTCTCTGGGACCGCCCTCGGCATCATGCACGATCAGCGCATCGTCATCCTCGCCCCACCCTGCCGCGCCGGGCGTCATGCCGGCCAGCAATTGCCGCTCCTGCCCATCCATCCCCTGCTTGATCATGCTGCCGGCATCGCCGTGCACGATAAAGCGCGGCGATCCCCCCGCCACCAGCATGCTCGCCTGCAGCACCACGCGCCGGCAGGGATAATCGAGCACGACATGCGCCCAATCGTCCGATCGCCCGCCATCGCGTAGCGTCGCCAGATTGCCGGTGATGGAATCGGGCACGCCGAACAGTTGCAGCGCCTGATCGAGCAGGTGCGGCCCGAGATCGAACCAGATCCCGCTCCCCGGCCCGTCGCCCTCGCGCCAGCGGTCGCGGACCTCTGGGCGGAAACGATCGAAATGCGATTCGAAATGCGTGACGCGGCCGATAAAGCCATCGTCGATCGCCTTGCGGACGGTCAGGAAATCGCTGTCCCAGCGCCGGTTATGAAACACGGCGAGCAGGCGATCGTGCATCGCTGCCGTCGCGGCTAAAGCGCGCGCTTCCGCCAGATCAAGCGTGAAGGGCTTGTCGACGACGACGTGCTTGCCCGCCTTGAGTGCGGCATCGGCCAGCGGCGCATGGCTGTCATTGGGCGTGGCGATGACGACCAGGTCGATGTCGGCGGCGGTGGCGGCCGCCAGCGGATTGGCGACGACGGTGATGTCCGGCAGGTCGGCATGGACCTTGGCGGCGTCGCTTGAGCCGACCAGGGCGAGCTCAAGCCCCGGGATCGCGCGGATCAGTGGCGCGTGGAAGGTCTTGCCGGAGAAGCCGTAGCCGATCAGGGCGACGCGGATCGAGCTGTGGGTCATGTGGGCCTTAGCAAGCATTCGTCACCTCGGACCTGTTCCGGGGTCCGGACCAAGTCCGGGGTGACAGAGAGGGTGGCGTTTAAACGCCACCCTGGCGCAGCTTACGCCGCCTCGCGCCGCGGCAGCTTCCAGCCCGGCCGCACGAAATGGCAGGTATAGCCATTGGGCAGTCGCTCGAGATAATCCTGATGCTCGGGCTCGGCTTCCCAGAAATCGCCCAGCGGCGCGACTTCGGTCACGACCTTACCCGGCCACAGACCCGAGGCATCGACATCGGCGATCGTATCCTCGGCCACCGCCTTCTGCGCGTCATCGGCGTAGAAGATCGCCGAGCGATAGCTCGCGCCGACGTCATTGCCCTGGCGATTGGCGGTCGAGGGATCGTGGATCTGGAAAAAGAATTCCAGCAACGCGCGGTACGTGGTCTGCGCCGGATCATAGACGATCTCGATCGCTTCGGCATGGTTGCCATGGTTGCGATAGGTGGCGTTGGGCACCTCGCCGCCCGAATAACCGACGCGCGTGGCAACCACGCCCGGCAGCTTGCGGATCAAATCCTGCATTCCCCAAAAACAGCCCCCGGCCAAAACAGCACGCTCGGTGCTCATGCGACATTCTCCACTTGATTGAGATATTGGCCATATCCCTCGGCCTCCATATCGTCACGATGGACGAAACGGAGCGAGGCGGAATTGATGCAATAGCGCAGGCCCCCGCGATCGCGGGGGCCATCTTCGAACACGTGCCCCAAATGGCTGTCGCCATGCTTGGAGCGCACTTCGACGCGGCGCATAAACAGCGAATTATCGACCAGCTCGGCGACATTGGCGGGCTCGATCGGCTTGGTGAAGCTCGGCCAGCCGCAGCCGGATTCATATTTGTCGGCGCTGGCGAACAAGGGCTCGCCGGAGACGATATCGACGTAAATGCCGGGTTCCTTATTGCCCAGCAGCGCGCCGGTGCCGGGGCGCTCGGTGCCGCTTTCCTGCGTCACATGATATTGCTCGGGCGTCAGCGCCGCGATGGCGTCCTGATTCTTGCTATAGCTGGTCATGGGCTTCTCCATTGCGACGCTGAAGATGGGGAGTCGGCTCGCATCCGACAAGCTATCCGCGCAGCAGTGCCCAACCGGCGGGCAGGTAATCAACCGACATGTAGAAATAGAAGGCGCAGGAGCCGTCGCGGCGATAGCTGCCGCCTTTCAGGATGCCAAACGCAGTGCCGCCGCTGAACACGGGTGATCCGCTGTCCCCCGCCTGGCAGGTCGGCCCGGCAACAGTCACCCACGTCGGCAGGCACGCGCCGCCGCAAATGTCGCCCGCCGGCGCGAAATCGGTCAATTCCACCAAGGCGCAGCTATAACCGGTGCGCTCGCCGCGATGGCAGACGAAGTCGCCGCTGCGCGTCGCCGCGCGTGTGCGCTGCCCGGTCACCGCGCGCAGCCGCGTCTTGCCGGTATCGCTGTAAAAGCTCGGCGCCAGCGGCGCGGCGCTGGCGTTGATCTGCACATCGCGGTAGCCCCAGCCCCATTGCCCGACATAATCGAGCGGCAGCACGCCGCGTTGCGGATCGCGATAGCTCATCTGATCAAGGCAATGCGCCGCGGTGGTCACCGCGTGCTGCACGCCATCGGACACGGCAAAGCCGGTGGTGCAGACATAGCGCCTGCCATCCGTCGGGCTGACCCCCTCGAGCCGCGCTCCCCCGGCAATGTCCATGTTGCGATCGACCTGATTGAGAATGCGCACCTGCACCGGCACGCCGGCAATTCCCTCCAGCTGCGCGCGCAACGCCCCTGCCCCCGCGCCCGCCTGCGCACTGGGCACGATCACGACGAGTTCGCCCGTGCGCGGATCGAAACCGATGCCGGGCGCGCGCGGCAGGGCCGCGCGAATCTCGGCCTGATGCCAGGTCAGCGCCCAGATGCCCTGCTCGCGCGTGCCCCGTGCGCCGGTCTCGAACAGCACCGGTACGCTCATCGCCTCCGTCCTGATCCGGGTCGGGCGCACCGGCGCATCGCCGGTCAAATGCACGACGATGCGATAATCGGGGCGATGCTCGAGGACGATCCCGGCCAGCCGGTCGCGATATTTCTCTGCCAGTTTGTCAGTCGCGGCCACGCTTTGCTCCTGCGCGGCCAGCCGGCGCACCGCCTCGCCCGGCGACACGCCGAACTGCCGGGCGTAATCCGCGCCGTCGCGCGCCAACGCATCGGCCGGCGTTTCGAGAATGGCGGCCGGCATGACCACGGCTGCCCCCGGCGCTGTGGGCGGTGGCAGCGATTGTGCCGCCGCGCCGGTGGCGGCGACAAGCATCGGAAGGATCAGGCTACGCACAGTACAGAAGTATCAGCCCCACCGCAGCTTGGCGAGTGCTACAGCATCCCGCCGAGCGCAGCCGACAAGTGCTCACGCGCCGCGCCACCGTCATGCGTGACGATGCGTGCCGCAATCCGCTCGCGGTCGGCCAGCGCCAGCCCCGCCGGCCCGAGCACGGTCAGCGCGCTGGCCCAGGCATCCGCCTCCATCGCGCTTGCATGCAGCACGCTGACCGAGACGACGCCGTGCGACGCCGGGTAGCCGGTGCGCGGATCAAGGTTGTGCGCGCCGCGCGCATAATCGCCCGAGGTGGCGACGGCGAGACCGTGCAGCGCCACCCGCAGCGGACGGAGATCGATGCCCGGCGGTGTTTCCAGATCGACCCACCACGGATCGCCATCCGGCCGAATGCCGAACCCGGCCAGCTCGCCGCCGATCTCGACAAGGGCGTGACGGATACCCGCAGCCTGCAACAGCCCAGCCACCGCATCGACGGCAAAGCCCTTGGCGATACCCGACAGATCGAGCCCGACCCCGCCCGGTTGGCGCAAGCGACGTAATGCCGGATCATAGGCCAGGCGGTGCCAGCCCGATTGCGCGCGTGCCGCGATAATGCCGGGGGCGTCGGGCGCCGGCATCGGCCCGGGCGGGCCAAAGCCCCACAGATCGACCAGCCGCCCGATCGCCGGATCGAACGCGCCCTCACTCAGCGCGGCAATCCGCAGGGCCGCAGCCATGACATGCGCAAAGTCAGGCGGCAGCGCCATCCACGTTCCCGCCGCCGCGCGGTTGAACTTGCTGAGCAGCGAGCCTGGTTCCCAGTGGCTCATCTCGGCAACGATGCCGTCCAGCCGCGCCACGATCGCCGCGCGTATTGCCGCCGCACCGGCGCGTGGCTGAGGCACGAAAAGCACGCGCCAACGGGTTCCCATCGTCAACCCGTCGAGCGTGACGATCGGCGCCGCCGGATCGTGCCCGGCAAACGCGCTGCCGTCGATCACCGGCGGCAGCGCGATGCGCATCACGCTCAGGGCGTCAGCACTTCGAGCGTGGTGGAATAGGCCATGCGCCGTTCGGTCGCACGCGGCACGCTTGTCTTGCCGTCGGTGAGGTTGGCGTTGAGCCAATACATGCCCGCGGTGGGCCAGGTAACGGTAAGCACCCCGTCCGCGCCCGTGGTCAGCTCCATCCCGCCTTCGGCGTCACGATAGCGCTTGCCGCCGGGAATCACGCTGACCTTGATGCCCGCCGCCGGTTTGCCGTCGACCAGGAAGCGGAAGCGCGCCGCTTCACCCGCGACCAGCTCATCCGGATGCGTGATCGGCGCGAATTCCAGCCCCTTGCCGGTCGGCTTGAACACTATGGTGGTCGGCTCGCCGGCAGTGACGAAGATCTCATTGCGGCTCGACGTTTCGGTCAGCTTCACGTCGGTGGCATTGGCCGGAATATCGGCGACGCTGAGCGGCGGCTGCCGCATTGCGCCGCCTTGGCCGGGCGCCGGACGCCCGCCGGCCGGGCCGCCGGCGTACGCGCCCGGCGGCGGACCGCCGCGCCCGCCGACACGCTTCTCCACGCCATCGACCTTGAAGCTGCCCATCACGCCGGACATTTCCAGCCCGATCTTCCAAGTGCCCGGTTTGTCGAGCTGCACGTCAAACACCGAGCGATAGCGGCCGGTCGACGGGTTCTTCAGTTCGCCCGGCGTGCCATCCGGCTGCCATACCTTCATATTCTCCAGCCGGCCCGGCTGGTGATCGAAGAAGAACAGATCATTGGAGATAGCGGCATCCACCGTGACCCAGCTTTCGGTGCCGGAAAATACCGTGCCCGAGGGCAGCAGCCACATGCGATGTGCGGACAAGGCGGTCGGGATCGACAGCAAGGCGGCGGCGGTAAGCAGATGGCGAGTGAAGGGCGTCATGATCGGATCTCCTGTTAGCGGGCGGATAACGTGATGGCGCCGAGTTCGCTCTTGCCCGCGGCGCTGCCGGCGATGCGGGGCACGGTGAGCGGCACACTGACCAGCTCGCGGCCGCCCGTCTCGCGCGCTGCCTCGACGTGCAGTACATAGGCACCCGGCTTGAGATCGGCGGGCAGCGCAAGCCGGTATTGGCCCGGCGCGCGTGTCGCCCCGCTGACGCCGTTGGCGGGCAGGCTCAGGCTGCGCCCACCTTTGCGCCACCAGGCGCGCAAATCCGACAGCCATTTGGTGCCCGGCTCCTTGCCGCCCTTTTTGATGTCGTACCACACGGCCAGCGTGCGCGCTGCGCCCCCTCCGGCGGGCTCCACCCATACGGCGACATAGGGGCGATGATATTCCGCCACGCTGAGCCGCGGGATGGTGATCGTCACGGTGCCCGCCAGCGCCGGCGCGGCGACCAGGCCGGTGAGTAGAACGGGGGCGGTCAGCAGGGTCGCGCGCATGGGATGCTCCTAGTGTAGAAAGACGATGGCGATTATCACCGGCAGCGCCAGCCCCAGGCCCACCAGGGGCCAGGTCGAGCGCCGGTGCCGGGCGTGGAGCTGCAGCAGCAGCAGCCCGGTCAGCGTGAACAGGATGCACGCGACGGCAAAAATATCGATAAACCAGAACCAGGCGGTCCCGGCGTTGCGGCCCTTGTGCAGATCGTTGAGATAGGAAATCCAGCCGCGATCGGTCGTTTCGGCGGTGATCTTGCCGCTCGTCCGATCGATGCTGACCCAGCCATCGCCCCCCGGCCGCGGCAATGCGACATAAACTTCGTCATCGGACCATTCGCCAGCCCGGCCTGTGGGATCGACGCCTACCGCGGTAACGACCGCCGCCGCCACCGGCCCCGGCAGCGGCGCGCTGGCCGCCGGCGTTTTGGGCAAGGCGGACAATAGCGGGCCTGGCAACACGGCTTCCCTGGACACCACCACCGGCGTCGCGCCGATCGAGGCAGCATGGTTGAGCGTGATCCCCGTGACAGAAAAAAGCAGCATCGCCATCAGCGATACCGCAGCGCTCATCCAGTGCCACATATGCAGCTGCTTTAACCACCAGCCGCGCCATTTGCGTTTGGAGGTTTTTGGCGTGCGAGCGGCAGATTGTTGGATGACGTTTCACCAGCGAAAGAGTTGCCCCGTAAAACCGCTATTGCGAGGCATTGTCAACAACGAATAATCATTGCGATATCGTTATGAAATATTCTTGGCTTAGTATGCACATGACGTTAGCGAGTTGGGGTTATAGAGGGGCGCGATGGGAATCGCCGGGCGGGTGCGCAAATTTTTCAGCGAGGAAGAGTGGGCGTTCGCCCCGCACGAGGCGCCGGCCATGCCCGGGTCGCCCGGTTCCCCCGCGCACCCTCAGCGCCGCAAGATCGCGTATGCGCTGGTCGGCGTGCTGGTCGGGCTGACCGGCGGGCTGGGCAACGCGTTGATTTCGGCCAACACGACGTCTCTGGGCGGCGCGCTCGGGCTCGATCCCGCGCAGATCGCATGGCTGCCGACCGTCTATGTGATGACCAATGTCAGCATCAATCTGCTGCTGATCAAATTCCGCCAGCAATTCGGGCTCCGCCCGTTCGCGATCATCTTTCTCCTGCTCTATGTGCTGCTGACCTTCGCGCATCTGTTTGTGCAGGATTTCTGGTCTGCGGTGCTGGTGCGCGCGGCCAGCGGGATGGCCGGCGCCCCGCTCACTAGCCTGGCGCTCTATTATCTGATGCAATCGTTCAAGCCCGCCTGGCGCTTGCGCGCCGTGGTGATCGGGATCGGTATCCCGGCCTGCGCCACCCCGCTGGCGCGGTTGTTCTCGCCCGAATTGCTCGCGATGAGCCAGTGGCGCACCGTCTATCTGTTCGAGCTCGGGCTGGCGACGATCAGCCTTGCTGCGGTGCTCGCCTTCCGCTTGCCGCCGACCGTCCGGCAAAAGGCGTTCGAACGGCTCGATTTTGTCACTTTCCCGCTGTTTGCCATCTCGATGGCGCTGTTCTGCGCGGTGCTTGGGCTTGGCCGGATCGTCTGGTGGACCGAAAGCGCGTGGATCGGCTGGGCCTTGCTCGTCGCCATCCCGATGCTCACCGCCGCGTTGCTGATCGAACATGACCGCACCAATCCGCTACTCAACACGCGCTGGCTGGCCAGCGCGGACATCCTGCGTTTTGCGGTGGTCACGGTCATGGCGCGCATCGTCCTATCGGAACAGACCTTTGGCGCGATCGGGCTGCTCACCGTCTTGGGGCAGAATAATGATCAGCTGATCGTCTTCTTCCTCATCATCTTCGCCGCTACCGTCGCCGGCGTGCTGGCCAGCGCGGCGACGATCAATGTCGAGAAACTGACCCATTCGGTGATGCTCGCGATCGGCCTCGTCGCCATCGCGGCGTACGCCGATTCGCATTCGACGAGCCTGACGCGCGCGCCGGAACTATATGCCACGCAAGCCGTGATCGCATTTTCCGGTGCCTTCTTCGTCGGCCCCGCCCTGTTGTTCGGGCTGACCCGCGCGATGCAGCAAGGCAGCGGGCACATCATCAGCTTCCTGGCGCTGTTCGGCATCGTCAATTCGATCGGCGGGCTGGCCGGATCAGCGCTGCTCGGCACGTATCAAGTGGTGCGCGAAAAGGCCAACAGCGCCGCCATCGTGCAGGCGATCAATCCGACCGACCCGCAAGTCCAGGCGCGGTTGCAGGCCGGCGCCGGCGGCGTCGCGCGCGTGATCGGCGATCCGGCGCTGCGCACTGCGGAGGGCGGCGCGCTGCTGTCGCAAACCGCCACCCGCGAAGCCAACGTGCTGGCCTATGACGATGTGTTTCGGCTTGTCGCGCTGCTGGCTGCGCTCACCTTCACCTATCTCGCCTTCATCTTGATACGTCGCACGCGCCGCGCGCGGCGAGAGGCCCGTTTATGACCGATGCCCGTTCCCCCGTTTCTGCCACGCCGATGAGCGAGGAAAAGCTTGCTGAGCAGGAGGCCGCCGCCCCTGCTGCACCAGACGGCTCGGGCTGGTCGCCGCCCAAGGTTTCGCGCCTCGGCATCGTCATCATTCTCTTGCTTGGCCTGGCCGGAATGCTCGCCGTCCTCTCCGCGTGGCGCATCTGGCCTTTTGCCACGGCCAATGAATCGACCGACAATGCCTATGTCCGCGGCCGCGTCACGGTGATCGCGCCGCAGGTATCCGGCTACGTCACGCGCGTGCTGGTGCGCGATTTCGAGGCCGTCACCCCGGGCCAGCCGCTGATCGAGATCGATCGCCGCATCTATGCGCAGCGCGTCGAGCAGGCCCAGGCGGCGTTGTCCGGTCAGGCGGCCACGCTTGCCAACAGCCGCCAGGCCGCCGCCAGCCGCGCCGCCAGCCTGCAGGCGCAGGATGCCGCGGTGCAGAATGCCGCCGCGCAGCTGATGCGGGCGCAAGCCGATATGAACCGCGTCAACGATCTCGTCACCGATGGCTCGGTCTCCTTGCGCGAACGCGATCAGACGCTTGCTGCATTGCGCCAGGCGCAGGCCGGCGTCGCCCAGGCCAGGGCGGCGCGGGAAATTGCCCGGCAGGATATCCGCACCGTCGAGGTCGGGCGTGGCGGGCAGCAGGCCGGCGTGTCGGGCGCCGAAGCCGCGCTCAAACTCGCGCAGATCGATCTCGCCAACACCGTGGTGCGCGCGCCCGAGGGGGGGCGGCTGAGCGAAGTCGGGGTCCGCACCGGGCAATATGTCACCGCCGGCTCGCAATTGATGTTCCTCGTTCCCGCCGATGTGTGGGTGATCGCCAATTTCAAGGAAGCGCAGACCGCGCGGATCGCGGTCGGCCAGCCGGCCAGCTTCACCGTCGATGCGCTGGCCAATGCCCGCATCATGGGCCGGATCGAGCGTATCTCGCCGGCCACCGGCAGCGAATTCGCCGTTCTTAAATCGGATAATGCGACGGGCAATTTCACCAAGGTGCCGCAGCGCATTGCCGTGCGCATCCGCATCGATCCGGGGCAGAAGCTGGCCGATCGCCTTCGCCCCGGCATGTCGGTGCAAGCGCGCGTCGATTCCTCCACGTCGCCGGCCATCCGATGAAACGCGCCGCGCTGCTGCTGGCGGTCGCCTTACCCGGCTGCACCTTGCCCGGCAAACGCACTGACGCGCCGGGTACCACCGCTGTCGTGCCCCCGGCGGATTGGCGCACTCCGCTACCGTCCGATGGCCCGATACGCGCCGATTGGTGGCGGAGTTTCGGTGATCCGGCGCTCACCGCCTTGGTGGAACGCGCGCTGGCCAACAATATCGATATCCAGATCGCCGCCGGTCGCGTCGAGGAAGCACGCGCGACCGAAGCCCTGTCGCGCGCGCAATTGCTACCGCAGCTTGGCGGTGTGGCCGCAGAGACACAGGGCCAGACGGTCAGCCCGCTGGGCACGCCCAGCCGTGCGATCGGCGCGCAACCATCGCTCAGCGCGAGCTACGATCTCGATCTGTTCGGTCGCCTGCGCGTCGCCTCGCGCGCCGCGCGCGCACAATTGCTCGCCAGCGAAGCGGCGCGCGATACCGTGCGCCTCGCCACCGCCGCTACCGCCGCCTCGGGCTACATCACGCTGCGCGCGCTCGATCAGCGCTTGTCGATTGCGCAGGCGACGCTTGCCGCGCGCGCCGACGCTCTGCGCATCGCCCGCCGCCGTTACGAGACGGGGTACTCCTCGCGGCTCGAATATCGCCAGGCGCAAGGGGAATACAGCGCCACTGCACAGCTCGTCCCTGCCGCCGAACTGGCCATCAGCCGCCAGGAAAATGCGCTGTCTTTGCTCACGGGCACCGTGCCCGGCGCGATCCCCCGCGGCGTGCCGCTCGATCGCCTGACGCCCCCGCCAATCCTCGATGGCCTGCCCAGCGATCTGCTGCGGCGCCGCCCGGACATTTTCCAGGCCGAGCAGACATTGGTCGCCGCCGATCGCTCGCTCGACAGCCAGCGCGCGGCCATGCTGCCCCATCTGTCGCTCACCGGATCGGCCGGGATCGTCCTGTCGACCGCACTCGCCAACCCGGTGGGCGTGTTCTCGCTAGGCGCCAGCATCCTCGCGCCGATCTTCGACGGCGGTCGCCTGCGCGCGCAGGAGCAGGCCGCCACCGCGCGCCGCGATCAGGCCGCTTTCGCCTATCGCCGCACCGCGCTGACCGCCTTTCGCGAGGTGGATGATGCGCTGGCCGGCGTGCGCCGCACCGGCGAACAGGCGACAGAGCTCGCCAACCAGACCGAGGCAGCCCGCGGCGCGCTGCAAAACGCCTCGAACCGCTACCGCGCCGGCTATTCCGGCTATATCGAGCAACTCGACGCGCAACGCAGCCTGCTCACCGCCGAGCTGTCGCTGGTCCAGACGCGCACCGATCGGCTGACGAGCTATGTCGCGCTGTATCAGGCAATGGGCGGCGGCTGGCGGTAGGGAGCGGATAGCGAACTGATCAGCGGCATCCCAGCGAAAGCTGGGATCTCAAGCGGCAGGCGCGGGACCGAAGCTCCACGAGACCCCAGCGTTCGCTGGGGTGACATCAGCGGCGGCGTATTACCGCTGCTCCTCTTCCCCGCCGCTCTGGCTGTTATCCACAGCCTCCGCATCGCGTGTCGCGCGCGCGGTCATGCCCGTGGCCGAGGCGTCGTCGAGCATCTGCTCGTCGGGCGGGGTAATCGGCTCGGGCGGCAGATCCATGCTGGCATTGGCGTCCGTGGTCTGTTCCGCCTCGGGCGTCGGCAGCGCAGCTGGTGCGGGCTCGGGTTCGGATAGCGGTGCCACCTCGTCGAATGCGGCATTATTCTCGATCGTGGCGGCGTCGGAATCGCCGTTCGAACAGGCACCGACGCTCAGCGCGAGCAAGGCGCCGGCAGTGGCAAGCAGAAGACGGGTCTTTTTCATGATCATCCTTTCACCGCCGCCAGCGCCTGACGCGCCGAGCGGGCTTCGATTTTCGCAGCCAGCGTGCCGTCCCAGCGATACGGGTCGGCACGGAAGCTGACCTGTCCGGCGGGATTGGCGAACGCCGTCCAGTATAGCAGATATACCGCGACCGGGTCGGCCATTTTGGCGCGCACCGTCTTGCCCGCCGCCACCGTCGTGTCGATCTGCGCCTCCTGCCATTCCGGCGTGGTCTTGAGCAGCAGTTTGGCGAGATCAGCGGGCTTTTCGAGCCGCACGCAGCCGTGGCTGGCCAGTCGGTCGAACCGCGCAAACCCCGCCTGCGCCGGCGTATCGTGCAGATAGACGGAGAAATTATTGTCGAAATCGAACTTGTAGCGGCCCAGCGCGCTGCGTTCGGACGATTGCTGCAGCCGCTTGCCGCCATCGCCGGTGTCGATCACGCGAAAGCCGTTGCGCTTGAGATAGCCGGGATTGGCCTTCTCCTTGGGCCACAATTCGCGCATGGCGATCGAGGTCGGCACATTCCAGGGCGGATTGAGCACCACGCTGTGAATCCTGGACACCAGCATCGGCGTTTCATCGCCCGGCCGCCCGGTCACCGCCTTCATCGACATGACCGGGGAATCGCCCTGGAACACGGTCAGCACCGCGGCGGCGATATTCACCTGCACCCGGTTCTGCTCGATCTCCGCCGGCAACCAGCGCCAGCGCTCCATATTGGCCATGATCTGACGGACGCGGTCCTGCACCGGCACGTTGAGCGCGGCGATCGTCTGCGCGCCGGCGAGGCCCACCGGGTTGAGCCCATAGCGTCGCTGCGCGCGACGCATGGCGTCGATCAACGCGGCGTCATAGCGATCGCCGCTCGCGTCAAACTCGCTATCCTCTACCGCCAGCCGCTTGCGCAGCGCGGCCACCGCGGCGCCGCTCGCGCCCGGCTTGAGTTCGGGTCCGGCGGACAAAGTCGCCCAGCCACCAGCTGCGGCAATCTCGCGGTAGCGCGCAAGGCCGGCGACCAAGGTGTCATATCCGGCATAAGGCGGCGGCAGCGCGGCGATCCACGCTGCCAGCCGATCGCGCCGCACCGCGTCCGAAAAGCCCGGCAACGGATCATATTGCTGCGGCCGGATGCCCCATTCGGGCTGGAAGTCGCTCGGCGCCAGCCGCCCGGCATGCACCGCGCGCGCATGATCGAGCGCTGCGCCGACCAAAGCCTCGCGGTCCATCGATGCGGCGCGCGGGGTCGCATCCTCGCGCAAGCCCTGCGCCACCGCATCGCGATCCAGCAATTGTGCCAGCTGACGCGCCTGCTTTTCGCTCAGCTCGGTCCGTGGCAGCGCCGGTGCGGGGAGCGTCGGCACGGTCTGCGGCACGCTCAATGGGACGGGCGGCTGCCCCTGCTGCGCGGCAAGCGGCACGCCGGCAAGCACGGCGCCGAGCGCCGTCGCGCGCGCGATGATGGCGATACGTCGCGGCTGAAGGGAAGGCTTACTGAAACGCATCGTCGTCATATCCTGTGTTCGGCACGCTGCTGTCCTGCGTTCGAGCTGAATAGTCCAGCGCGAACCGATAATTACCGCAAGATGATCACCGCCGGCGGGCTCAATTCAGCCGCAGGCCGATCCACAGCGTCTGCGGCGTGCCGAGATCGATCGACCCGCCCTGGTTGCGCGTCACGACATCAACGTCGAAGGCGTTTTCGACCCGCCCGACGATCGACACCCGCCGCGTCACCGGAACGCGGACCACCGCGTCGACGGTCAGCGCATCGTGCAACACGTCCGTCTCCAGATCATCCTCGAACTGCTTGCCGACATAGCGCAGCGTGCCCGAGAGCGACCAATTGGCGGCAGGCGCCCAGCCGAGGGTGGCGCTGCCGGCATGACGCGGGCTTTGCGATGGCGCGAAGCCGTCCAGCGCCCCGGCATCGTCCACCGCAGAATCGCTGAAAGCGTAAGAGCCGTTGAAAAACACCTGGCCGACATTGGCCTGCGCGGTCAGCTCGATCCCTTTGGCGACCACCGCATCGACATTTTGCCGCTGGCGCAGATTCGGCCCGACCGTGACGTTGGCGATCGCCCCCTCGAGCCGGTTGTAAAACGCGGTCACCCCGATCTTGACGCCACGCACCGGCGCAAGATCGATCCCCGCCTCCAGGCCGCGCAACTTCTCCAGCCCGAGATCGGCATTGGCCTGCGTCGTCACCGGAAACACCACGAACGGGCGATACAGTTCGTTGAGCGTCGGCAAGCGGAAGCCGGTATACGCCGCGGTCCGCAGCGCCAGTGAATCGCTCGCCTGGAACAGCGCGCCAGCGCGCCCGGTCGCCTCGGCCCCGTCGCGATCGACGTAGCGCAAGTCGCTGATCGCTGATCCTACCGCGTTGTTTTCGCGGTAAAAACCATCGCTGATCGTCCAGCGATCGCCGCGCACCCCCCCGGTCAGCACGAGCCTGCCAATCGTCCAGTCGTCCTCGATGAACAGTCCGGTGGTGCTGGTATGCCCGCCGGCGTTGCGCCGCGCGGTTACCAGCCCGGTGGTGGCATTATAGGCATCCTCGAACAATTCGCCGTCGCCGATCCGCGCGTCGACGCCGATACGCAGCACGTGATCGGGCCCGACCGGCGGGCGGATCTCGATCTTGCCGCCGATCCCGGTTGAAGGCGTATTGCGCTGGTCGAGCGTCAGGCGGAAATTGGTCGAGCTGATCACCTTGTTGCTAAAATTGCGCGCCTGGACATAGGCCAGAGCATCGACTTTCCACTCGCCGCGATGGATCAGGCGGATGCTGGCATCCTGCCCGGCCGATGAACTGTCGGCGCCACGGAAGCGCAGCGTGCGATGATCGCCATACACCAACCCGCGAAACTGCAGCTCGGTCTCCGCATCGATCGGCGCGACCGCGCGTATGCCCCCCGACCAGTCCCGATAGCGCGCCCGCGCAGTGGCGGGCACGCGCTGGTCCTCGGGCGTGGTGTAGAAGCCATCGCCGCGTTCGAACCGGCCCGAGAGCGTGACATAGCCGCCCCCCAAATTGGGCGAGACCGATCCGGCGACGCTCATTGCATCGTTGCTGCCATAAAAGCCGCTGCCCGAATACGTGGGCAGATCGGCCCGCGTCGCGCTGACCAGCTCGACCGTCCCCGCCACCGCGCCCGCGCCGAACGCCCCCGCGCCGCCGCCGCGCGTGATCCGCACGCCGGACAAGCGATCGGCCGAGAGGGCGCTGAACGGAATATAGCCGAAGAACGGATCGGCCAGCGGCACGCCATCGAGCAGCACCAACGCCCGGCTCGAGGCGTTGCCACCCAGCGCGCGCAGCGTCACGCCCTGCGCGGAGGGGTTGGCCGAGCGGCTGTCCGAGCGGCGGAATTGCTGGAACCCCGCGACGTCCTTCAGCACATTTTCGACGCGATCGGAGGCCTCGTTGGTCAGCCGGTCACGATCGATGATCGACGCGCCATAAGCCGGCGTGCCCGGTGGCAGGGGCAAGCCGCTGCCGATCACGACGATATCCGGGATCGTCTCGGCTGGCGCTTCCTGCGCAAAGGCGCGCAGTGGCAATATCAGGACGATCAACGGCAGGAGGAAGCGGCGCATGCCGGGCTGAACCTTCGACAGGGGAACAAGGTCCGCCCACTTAGCCGTAAAACCGCCGCTGTCCCTGATAAACTCCGCCCCGAACGGGCGTCAGCCGCGACCCCACCCTGACGTGCGCATCCGCACCCGCGCCAGCATGTCGTGCGAGGTCATGAACAACGTCCGCCCATCGGCGCCGCCAAAGCAGCAGTTGGCGATCGTCTTGCCGGTCGAGATCACGCCCAGCCGTTTGCCTTCAGGCGTCAGCACATGCACACCGCCCGGCCCGGTAGCGAACAACCGCCCCGCGGCATCGACCACCATCCCGTCGGGCAAGCCCGATCCGCCCGCCGCCTGCGCCGCGCGCATGTCGCAGAACAGCCGCGCCGGGCTGATATTGCCGCGTCGATCGAGCGGATAGGCCAGGATTTCCGGGCGCGTCTCGTCCGACAGCGCGAGATACAGCGTCCGTTGATCCGGCGACAGCGCCAGCCCGTTTGGCCGGCGATGCGACCGATCCAGCAAATGCACGCGGCCATCCGGATCCAGCCGGAACAGCCCCTGGAAATCGAGTTCGCGCAGCGGCGAATGATCCTGATCCTTCAGCCCGTATGGCGGATCGGTAAAGAAGATCGCGCCGCTCTTGGCCACCACCACGGTGTTGGGGCTGTTGAACCGCTTGCCCTCGAAGCGATCGATCAGGAGCGTCTTGCGCCTGGTGGCCAGATCGAGCCGCGCGATCGCGCGATTGCCGCTATCGGCCATCACGAGCCGGCCCGCGCCGTCGATCGCCAGCCCGTTCGCGCCAGCCTCGTTAAACGCCTCGGGCACCACTCCCTGCAACCCGGACGGTCGCATGAACACGTCGAGCCCCTGGCGCTCGCGCCAGCGCCAGATCGTGTTGCCCGGCACGTCGGAAAACAGCAGACAATTTTTCCGCCGCGCCCATACCGGCCCCTCGGCCCAGCGATAGCCGGTGCCCAGCACCTCGACCTCGGCGGAGACGTCCACCACCGCATCGAGCGCTGGATCGAGCCGCTGTACCCCGCGGCCCGGTTGCGCCGCATGCAGCACGGCGGGCAGCGCGAACGGCGCAGCGATCGCCGCCTGAACGACGCGACGACGCGACCATGGCATCACGCTCACGCCCGATCGAGCCGCACGGTGCGACCCTCGCGCATCGACTGATAGATCGCCTCGATCACGCGCAGATCGGCCAGCCCCTCCTCCCCCGCCACGATCGGCTGGCGATCCGCCAGCACGCATTCGGAAAGGTGATCGAGCTGCCCGGCAAATTGCGATTTGGCGGGCTTGGGCAACACGCGCGGCTCGGTCTTGCCGTCCCGGCGGATCGTCATGCGATGGCCCTCATACGACGTGGCCGGCTCCATATCGATATATCCCTCGGTGCCGATGACATGATAGCTGTTATGCCCCGAACTATAGCTCGACAGGCAGTTGGCGATCACGCCGGAGGGGAATTTCAGCGTGAAATCGATCCGGTCCTCGACCGTGCGGAAGCGCGGGTCGGTGCGATCGGTCGTCTCGACCGCGGTGACCGTCAGCGGTTCCTCGCCGGTCAGATAGCGCGCGGCGTTGAGGCTGTAGATGCCGATATCCATCATCGATCCGCCCCCCGACAGCGCGCGATCGAGCCGCCACTGGTTGGGTTGCGCGTTAAAGCCATGCTCCGCCGTGATCAGCTGCGTCGGGCCGACATGCCCGCCACGCGCCAGTTGAATCGCCAATTTGTTATACGGCTCGAACCGGCTGCGATAGCCGATCATCAGCTTGCGCCCGGCGCCGCGCGAGGCAGCGATCATCGCCTGGCATTCCGCCACACTGACCGCCATCGGCTTTTCGCACATCACATGTTTGCCCGCGCGCGCCGCGCGGATGCTGTATTCGGCATGCATGCTGTTGGGCAGCACGATATAGACGATGTCGATCGCCGGATTGTCGCGGATGCGATCGAAATCAGCGTAGGAATAACAGTTTGCCGCCGGAATGTTATATTCAGCGGCATAGCGCGTCAGCTTGGCCGGCGTGCCGCTCACGAGCGCGACGAGCTGCGAATGCTCGCATTCCACGAAGCGCGGCATGATCTGCTTGGTGGCGTAACTGCCCAGCCCGACGATCGCATAGCCAAGCTTGTGCCCACCGGCCTGTGCGCGCGCCGCGCCCGCAGCCGACACCGCCAGCCCCGCGCCGATTCCTGCCAGTATATGGCGTCGGTTCAGTCGCTCCATCATCATCCCCCTGCCGATTTACCAGCGCGATTCTCAGAACTTGGCGCGCAAGCCCAGACGATAGATGCGCCCCAGCGTGTCGTACAGCGCCGGATTGACGTCGAGCCCGGTATTTGTTTGCGGCGAAGGCGCGGGATCGTGATCGAACACGTTATCGACCTTGCCGAACAGGCTGATGCCCTCCTTGATGTTCACCGATCCGGCGATGTCGACATAGAAGGCGCCCTTCATCTTGTTGTAATCGATCGTCGGGCGGTTGGCGGTGGAGGCCGGGCATCCCGTCGTGCACACCACATATTGATTGCCGAATACGCCGTCCGAGAACCAGCGCTCCTGCACCGTCAGGCTGAATGCATCATTGTCGTAGCTCTGCGTCGCCAGCCATTTCCAGTTCGGCGTGTTGCCATTGTTGGCCCCGGCCTGATCCACCGTGTCCACCCCGGCAATGCCGGCATCGACCAGAAACTCGCGGACATGGGTGCCGAGCGCACGGATCGTGAAAAGGCCCGGCAGCCCGAGCGGCCGGCGCCATTGATAGCTCGCCTCGATATCGAACCCGCTGGTCTTCCACGAGGCGAGATTGAACGGCTGGACGTTGATGAAATTGCCACCCTGCGTCGGGCTGTTGAGCACGAAGCCGCCGCAAAATGCCTGATTGCCCTCGAAGCAGAAGCGCACGATCTGGTCCGCCGACAAAGTCGAAATCACGCCGCTCAGCTTGATCGTGTAGTAGTCGAACGACAGGCCCAGCCCCGGCAACCAGGAGGGGCGCGACAGCACGGCGCCGATCTCGGTGTTGCGCGCGATTTCGGGCTGCAGATTGGGGTTGCCGATCGTATTCTGAAACGCCTGCACGCCGACATTGCGGAACGGATCGTTGAAGTTCGGCAACGTGGTCACGGTCGGCGCAGCGAACAGTTCGGACAGGTTGGGCGCGCGCACGTCGCGCGACGTCACCGCGCGCAAGCGGATGCCGTCGAGCGGGGTTTCCCAGGTGCCGCCGACCTTCCAGGTCCACACCGTGCCCGACGTGCTGTAATGCGTCCCTCGGCCCGCAACGTTCAGATTGGCTTGCCCTGCCGCGGTGCTTTTCCACAACGGCACGTTGAGCTCGAGAAAGCCCTCGTACACATCGTATTTGCCGCTGCCATTCTTGTAATTGCCCGCCGCCCAATTGCTGCCCAGCGTGGAATTCAGCACCGGATCGGCCGGATAATCGGCGCTGTTCGGGCTGATCGTGGTCACGCCGGCGCCATAGGGATCGCCTGTCACCTCGTAAAACTCGCGCCGATATTCGCCGCCAAACGCCACGGACAAAGGCCCCGCCCATAAACTGATCGGCTGACCGGAGAAGTTGAGGCTGGCGACATCCTGCTTCAGCTTCGTGTGCTGAAACGGCCCGTTTTCCGGCGTGACATAGGCCAGCGCCGACGCCGAGGGTGCCGCGCCGCCAAAGATGTTGATCGGCTGGCAACCGGCGGCGCGCGCCGCGGCGTCGGCGCACACGATCGCGCCGTTCAGCGTGATCGCATTGGTCGCGGCGACATAGCGGTTCTGCAGCACGATATCGTCCACGTCGATATCGGACAGCGTCGTGCCGCGCTCGTAATATGCGTCATAGTCCCAGGTCGATCCGCCGACCTCGAACTGCCCCTGCGCGCCGATGACGAAGCGATATTGGCGTCGATCGGTCTGCACGTGGGGATCGGGAAAATTGCCGTTGCTTGAGCCGAAATTGAACTGCGTGATGCCGGCGGTGGCGCAACGATCGCGCACCAGTTGCGGCAGATAGGGGTTGGCGCACTGCACCGTCAGATTGGGCCGGTTATAGCCCGGGCTCGGCTGGTTGGCGGTCTTCACCTGCGCGATATTGGCGGTGAAATAGAGCTCGTTATTCTCGGCGAAATCGAACCCGATGCGCCCGAACCCATTGATCCGCTCGAGCGACGATTTCAGCGATGCGCCGGAGCCGGGCGCACCGCTCAGATCGCCGCCCACACAGAAGCTGGCGGCGGGAAAACAGCCGGTTACCCTGCCCGTGCCGGTTGGCTGCCCACCCGATCCGTAATTGAAATTGTACGGTGCGCCATTCTGGTCGAACGCGATGCCCTGCAGCGGACCGTTATTGATCAGTCCGTAAAGTGCATATTGATACGGCTGCGCATAGTCGCGATACAGAAATTGCGGCGAGCCGTTATTGGTCTGCCCGGTATTGATTAAGGTGGTGGCGCGATACCAGTCGCGCCCGCCCGCCAGATCGGTGCCGAAATCGCCCGGCCCGACGCCGTCTTCATGATCATATTCGCCGCTGACGATGACATGCAGCCGATCATCGAAAAACGACTTGCCGACCGCGGCCTGCACCAGCGCCTGCTGATCATCGCCATAATTGGTGATGCCGCCCTGCACATTGCCCTTGAAGCCCTCGAACCGCGTATCGGTGATGAAATTGACCACGCCGCCCACTGCATCCGAGCCGTATGACGCGGACGCACCGCCGGTCACCACGTCGACGCGCTTGACCAGCAATTGCGGGAACATGCTGATATCGGGCACGCCGGTGACGTTCGCGCCGACCACGCGCTGGCCGTCGAGCAGAGTCAGCGTGCGGATCGCGCCCAGGCCGCGGAGCGAGAATGAGCTCAGCCCCTGCGTGCCGCTCGACGTGCTGAACGTGCCGGTGGCGGCGCCCGTCGACCCCTGCAGCGAGGGCAATTGCGCGATCGTGTTGAAGATATTGGGCTGCGCATTCTTGGCGATCTGATCCTCGCCGATTACCGTCGTTGGGGTCGGCGCGGTGAACCCGCTGGTGCGGATGCGCGTGCCGGTGACGATGATCTCGCGGTCCGGTGTTGCCGTATCGTCGTCGGGCGCCTGCGCTGGCGTGGCGACCGACGCTGCATCCTGCGCGGCCGGTGCGGTCTGCGCCGCCGCCGGCGTCACCGCCAGCGCGGTCGCCAGCGCAGCCAGACTGATAGCGGTATCACTAATGCCAGCGAGCAGTCGCCGATCGCTCGAAACGGTGCGCATCAATCATCCCCTCCAAGGTAAGGCGGGCGGCCTCTGTCGAGCCGTCGCGCCATCGTGGAGTCGTTCTATCGGATCGCGATCGCAGCGACATCTACGACCATGGTCGCAAATCCTATGGCTGCGCGGCGTACAGCGCATGATGCGCGAGGATGAACAAGGTGCGCCCATCCGCCCCACCGAACAGCAACTGTAACGGCCGCTCCGGCACGTCGATCCGCCCCTGTTCACTGCCGTCCGCGCCGTAGACGAACACCTGTCCATTGGCGACGTACACGCGCCCGTCCGGCCCTACGGCAACGCTTTCGCCCCCGCGCGGCGCGAACGGCTTGAGATCGGTTACCGTGCCCCCGGCGCCAAGGAGTCCGCTATAAGTGCGCGCCTCCGATGCGTTGGCGAGATGGATGCGTTCGCCGACCTTGCCGCTCACGAAGCCGTACGTGTCGAGCGTATCGGAAAAGCGCCAGCCAAGATGATCGCTCGGCCCCTGCTGCCACACGCGAAACGCTGGCAGCACCACGCTGCCATCGGGTGAGACATATTCCCGCGATTTGGCCACGCCCATGTCCCGCGCGAACATCTCGGCCAGCGTGGTGAAATGGTCCGCCGCTGGATCATATTGATCGCGAAACTCGCCATTATTCCAGAAACTGCCCGGCACGGCGATGCGCGCGCCCCGCCGCTCGGCCACCGGCGTCGGCGCGATCACGCGCACCGCCAGCGGATCCTTGGGGTCGAGGCTATACACCGTCGCTTCGGGACCGTCGGAGGACAGCACGAGCAGCTTGCCCGACGCATCGACCGCCAGATTGACCGGATCGAGCGGCGCATCCGCGACCACGGAGAGTCTTTCCTTGTCCGACCAGCCATGAATGCGCTGGAACTGGCGATCCACGAAATAGAGCTTGCCCGCGGCATCCACCGCGCCGCCGCCGATCGAATAGAAACCGTCGGCCAACTTCCGCACCGCGCTCAGCGAAGCCGTCGCTGCCCCCGCCGGGGCGTCGGTGACGTCCAGCACGGCGAACTCGCGCTCGCGCACGTCAAGGCCACGCGTCACATCGCGAATGGCATTTTCATACGGGAACTTGCTCGCCCGCAAATACGTGCCGCAGCCATTGGCATCGCACGTCGCAAAACCGCTTTCGGCATTCACATGCACGTTGCGGAAACGGATGCCGCTCGAATTGGTCAGCGTCACTGCGGCCGGCGCCGGCTGCAGCGAGCGGGTCACGCGATAGCCATGGAAATTGGCGAACAGCAGGTCGCGCGAATTGCGGATCTCCAGCGCCACCGTCGTCCGCCCCTCGCCCGCCTCTTCCTCGGTCTGCGGCGCGAGGAACTCCCAGTTGCGCACCCCGTCGAGCACGATCTCGGCGCGCACATGATGCTCGGCCGACATCTGATAGACGTGGCCCGACGTGCTCGTGTTCGACACGTACAGTCCGGCCTGCGCATAGGTATTGGGCGTCCACAGCCCGTTGAACGTGCCCCCGCCGCCATCAGTCACCCACAGGCTGGAATATTGCCCGTCCCAGCGCTTCCGGGGATCGGCATCGCCGGTGTGATTGGCATTATAGGGATCGAAGCGGCTCCCATCGGCCAGGTTGGTGCCATGCCCGCCCTGGAACTTGACGTCGTCGATCAGCGATGCGGCGCCGGCGCGCCACACAATCCCCGCCGCGCGCGGGTTCACCCCGCCGGTGGCGATGCCGAGACCGGTCACGATCGCGTCGCCGCCCTGCGCGCTCTCGATCAGCCCCTTGGGCGCGCCGACGCCGCGAAACGCCGCGCTGTCGTCCGCCAGCACGATCTGTGTGAGGCTCGGGTGCAGCCCGATCAGTACGCTGTCGGGGCGCAGCTTCAGCGTATCGCTCACGCGGTAGAAGCCGCTCGGGAAATAGAGCACGCGGTGCGTGTCGATCGCGCGCTGCAACGCCGCGGTGTCATCGGCGACGTTATCGCCCTTCACGCCGAGGGTGCGCACATCGGTCCAGCGCGATACCGCCGGAAACGCGCGGATCGCCGCCGCCGGCCGGTGCGGCAGCGCGCGCAGCGGCGCGGCGGCCATCCGCGTCTGATACGTGCCCGTGGCCCCCAGCGAGGGCAGCGTCAGCCCGTAAGTGAATTCCTTCACGCCGTACCGTGGCCCCGGCCCTGCCACCGTCTTGCCGCTATCGCGAAACCGCGCGAACACCGGCGTGGCGCTCGCCGTCGCCTCCTCGAAGCCGATCTGCGTATAGGCATTGCCCTCGTTGCTGATCACCACTCCGGCACGCGAAACATTCTCGAAGCGCACCCGGCTGCCCCACAGCCAGTCGCCGTAACCGCGGTCGATCTCGATCCCCACCGGCACGTTGCGGATCACCGTGTTGACCAGCGTCAGCCCCGCCTCATGCTCGCGGATCGCGGCATCGCGCTGCCCCTCGAAGCTCGAATCGAGCAATGTATAGGGCCAGGCGGGCGAAGGCTTCTCGGTCAGGATCCCATAGCGCCCGCCCTGGAAATGCAGGTCCATGCCGAGATTGCCGACCTGATAGATCCCGGCCAATGCCGATCCCAGGCGAAAGTCGATATGGCTGAGATAGGCATGCTGCGCCGTGTGCGAACGCACCGCAGTCGCCGCGGGATTGCCCGCGCCGATCTCGAAATCGACGTTGCTCATCGCCGAATAGAAAGTGCCCGAATTGGCATCGGCAATGTTGGCATAGAACGGCACGCTGGTCGGCGGCGGCACGGCCACGCGCGGTGCAGCGACCACCCCGCCCGGCCCCGGTGCAGCGCCGCCCGGTCGGTTGCCGGTAAAGAAGATCATGCTCCCCACGCCGCGCTGGAAGCCGGGCGTCGCCGGCGCCAGCACGAAGGTCGGCCGCGTCTTGCCCACCCCGAACAGGCGCACGCCGGGCCACATATAGACGGTGCGGCTCAGTCGATAACGGCCCGCGGGCAGGAACACGATCCCCCCGCCCGGCTTTCCCGCCGCATCGATCGCCGCCTGCAGCGCCGCGGTATCGTCCGCCACGCCATCGCCCATGCCCCGGGCGATGATCGCGCTTGGATCGGACGGCATCGTCGCGAACGCCGATGGCCCCGCCCAGGCCGGCGCCGCCGGCAACACCGGCATCAGCACGGCGACCGCCCAGGTCGTCCCCCAGCCCATTTGTCGTGCCATCATGCTGCCCCTCGCCCGTGTTCCCGACCGCTGCGGTTATGCCGCTCCATGCTATGCCGCATAGGCGATGCGCAACAGCCGCCGCGACCGCGACAAAGGTCGTAATGGTCAAGCCCCGCCACACACCCGATAGCATTGCCGCCAGCCGCTCTCGCGGGAGATCGGCGCTGAAACGCAAGGAAGCGCGGTGCACGCAGACGATCGGAAGGCACTGCCGCGCGTGGCGATCATCGCCATGGGAGTAAGCGGCAGCGGCAAATCGACGCTTGCCGCGTGCCTCGCCGCCAAGCTCGGCTGCGCGCCGATCGAGGGCGACGATCATCACGCCGCCGCCAGCATCGCCAAGATGCGCGCGGGTCACCCGTTAGACGATGCCGATCGCTGGCCGTGGCTCGATCGCCTCGGCACGGCAATCGGCGCAGCGGTCGCGCGCGATGGTATCGCCGTGGCCGCCTGCTCCGCGCTCAAACGCAGCTACCGCCGCCGCCTCGAAATCGCTGCCGGGGTGCCGCTGCGGTTCGTCCTGCTCGATGGCACGCGTGACGAGATTGCCCGCCGCCTTGCCGCGCGCACCGCGCATTACATGCCGGCGACATTGCTCGACAGCCAGTTCGCCGCACTGGAACGGCCGGGCGCCGACGAACCCGCGCTCATCCTGCCCGCAGCGGCCACAGCGGCAGACCTCACACACGACATATGGCTCTGGTTGTCCGTTGGGCGCGCCGCCCCCCACGCTGCGAAATGATTGTACGGCGGTGATTACAATCGTACCCAGGTCGCGTAACCCCATAGGAGGCGCGCCATGAGCATTCTTGCTGCGGTCTTGTCGGCGTCCGTGACGGTCGCCGGTGCGCCGATCCCGGCGGAAACCTATATCGAGGCCAAAGGCCCGTCGGGTCCGCTCAAGGGAACCATGGTGTCGCCCGCTACGCCCGACGCGCCGATCGTCCTGATCATCCCCGGTTCCGGCCCGATCGATCGCGATGGCAACAGCCCGGCGGGGCTCAAGGCCCGATCGCTCAAGCTGCTCGCCGAGGGCCTCGCGGCGAACGGCATCGCCTCGGTGCGGATCGACAAGCGCGGGATGTACGCCAGCGCCGCCGCCATCCCCAACGCCAATGCCGTCACGATCGGCGATTATGCGTCCGACGTGCACGCCTGGGCAACCGCGATCAGGCGCCGGTCGGGTGCCAACTGCATCTGGGTGCTGGGGCACAGCGAGGGTGGTCTGGTCGCGCTCGCCGCCGGCCGCGATAGCGCCGATATCTGCGGGCTGATCCTGGTATCCACCGCGGGCCGCCCTTTGGGCGCGGTGCTGGCGGAGCAATTGAAGTCCAACCCGGCCAACACGCCGATCCTGGATCAAGCCTTGTCGGCGATCGCCACGCTCGAAGGGGGCCAGCATGTCGAGCCTTCCAACCTGCATCCCGCGCTGCTGCCGCTATTCAGTCCCGCCGTGCAGAACTACCTGATCGATGCCATGGCCCAGGATCCGGCAAAGCTCATCGCCGCGTTTCCGAAGCCCGTCCTGATCCTGCAGGGCGAGCGCGATATCCAGGTCGGGGTGCACGATGCGCAGTTGCTCAAGCAGGCGGCGCCGACCGCCAAGCTGGTCCTGCTTCGCGACACAAATCATGTCCTGAAGACCGTGACCTCGGATGCGCGTAATGCCAACATCGCAACCTATGCCGATCCCAGCCTGCCGCTGGCGCCCGGCGTGGTCCCGAGCATTGCCGCGTTCATCACCACCTCGCGGCGATAACTGCGCCGGGTGTCGGCCATCAGTCGAATCTCTCGTTCCTGCGATCGTCCCATCGGCACGGTAGGTGAGGATCGGTACAGTGCGCTTCCCGGTATAATCCAATAGCATATCAATCGCTTTTGCGGCAGATCCGCCGCTCCCGATGAGAGGATGTCCCTGTGTTGCGTAACCCATCGATCGGCCTGGCCACCACCCTGCTGCTGGCGGCCTGCGGGCCGGCCGGCCCCGCACAGCCTCCCATTGCGTCCAATGCATCGGAAGCCTCTGAGGCATCCAAGCCCCCCGTAAATTACGGGGCGGCAACGCCCGCCACCGCCCAGCCGTTCAAGATCGCGCCGGTCGCCAGCTTCGATACGCCCTGGGCGCTCGCCTTTCTGCCGGACCAGCGCATGCTCGTGACGGAAAAGCCCGGCCATCTGTGGCTGGTAACCCCGGCCGGCGTAAAAACCGAAGTCAGCGGCGTGCCGAAGGTCCATTTCGAAGGGCAAGGCGGTCTGCTCGCCGTGGTGACCGCACCCAGCTTCGCGCAGACGCGGCAGATCTACCTTACCTATTCCGAACCGGGCGATGGCGGCGATGGGCTGGCGCTGGCCCGCGCCACGCTGGATAGCAGCACCGCTCAGCCGACGCTGAAGGATGTCCGTGTCATCTGGCGGCAATTGCCGCGCGGCAAAGGCGGTCAATTCGGCGGATACATCACGTTCTCGCCCGATGGTCGCTACCTTTTCCTGACCTCGGGCGAGCGCCAGCGGTTCACGCCCGCGCAGGATCCCGATCAGGCGCTGGGCAAGATCCTGCGGCTGACGCTCGACGGCAAGCCCGCACCGGGCAATCCCGGTGCGGGCAAGACCGGCGCCACCACCATCGGCGTGATCGATCCGCCGGAAAATACCGGTGCCGCCGCCACCGCCGCGGTGCGCACCGCCACCATGCCAAGCCCGAACCTCACGCCGGCGGAAACCTGGAGCACCGGTCATCGCAATCCTTACGGGCTCGCCTTCGATTCACGCGGGCGATTGTGGGAAACCGAGATGGGGCCGCAGGGCGGTGACGAACTGAATCTGATCGAGCCGGGCAAGAATTATGGCTGGCCCGTCGTCTCCTACGGCAAGAATTATGATGATACGCCGATCGCCGCGCACAGCGGCAATGCCAAATATCAGCAGCCGGTATTATACTGGAATCCGATCATCGCGCCGGCAGGCCTGGCCTTTTATCGCGGCAACATGTTCCCCGAATGGCAGAACTCGGCCTTTGTCGGCGGCCTGGCATCGATGGCACTGGTCCGGATTGACTTTGACGGGGCGGTGCCGCGCGAAGCGGAGCGGTGGGAAATGGGCGCGCGCATCCGCGCCGTCATGGCCGGCCCGGATGGCGCGTTATGGCTGCTCGAGGACGGCCCTAACGGGCGATTGCTGCGCCTGACCCCGAAACGGGCCGGGTGAGGCAAGCATCGCTGGCGTCGCAAACCCGGCCAGGGTCTGATCCAGATGTCACGCAACATTCCCCGCGCCCACCGCACCAGCCGGCCCGCATCAGGCGCGGCTGGCGCGGTGGCGCGGTGGTCCCAATGGCGGATCGGCGGTAAAATGGATCGGGTTGGAAAGCCGGCGCCTGTCGCGGTGCCGGGGGAACCGGGCCGCAAGCACGCGCCGATCACCCATCTCCTAAGATCTGCCGTGAACATCCAGTGGCACGGCCCTGATCCGGATCACGTCTCAACTGCTTGACGCGAGGCCCATAGTCATCGCACCCTTGCCGCGACACGCCGAAAATGCGGCGGACTTAGGAGAGGTTATGCCCCGAATGTCGCGAGCGCTCGGTTGCTCTTTAGGCTCCCTGCCCATGCTGCTGCTCATCGGTGCCGCGCCCGATGACGCCCGGCTCACGCTCAGCCCCAAGGGCTATCTGACCGAACCCGGGCTCGACGTCATCGTCTTCGACGATATCTATCCCGATGGTCATCAGACCGGGGTGACCATCATCCAGCACGGCACGCGGGTTGCCGCCAATGGCGATCTCCGGCTGGAGCCGGAGCCCGGCCAATGGTCCCCGATGCCCGCCTCCGCCGGCAAGCGCGTGATCGATCCGGCCACCGGCACGATCACGCAAGCGCTGACCTATCCCGATGCGAGCAAGAACGGGCGCGGGTTCAATCCGATCTTCTACCCCGATCTGAAACTCGATTACCGCGTTCGCGTCACGCCCGCGGGCGGCAACAGCTTCCGCATCTCGGTCGATCTCGATCAGCCGATCCCGCGCGACCGCGTCGGCCAGATCGGCTTCAATCTCGAGCTGTTCCCTACGCAACTGTTCGGCAAAGCGTGGACGCTGGACGATCAGAGCGGCATTTTCCCGCGCCAGCCGAACGGTCCGGTCGACAAGTCCGCCGACGCCCAACTCCCGGTGCCGCGCAATGCGCAGCCCAACGGTCCCGTCCAGTCGCTGAATGGTCAGGCACTCGCGCGGCCCCTCGCCCGCGGTCGCGCGCTGGTCGTCGCGCCCGAAGAAGACAGCCAGCGCATCCGCATCGAGAGCGTGAACGGCCAGCTCGAGCTGCGCGACGGGCGATCCGCGCACAATAATGGCTGGTATATCGTCCGGCAGGCGGTCGCCGCCGGGGCCACGCGCGGCGCGGTCGAATGGATCGTCACGCCCAACGTGATGCCCAACTGGCGCTCCAAGCCGGTGATCCAGGTCTCACAGATCGGCTATGCGCCCGGCCAGCCCAAGCGCGCGGTGATCGAGCTCGATCCCGCCGACCCGACCGATGCCCCCGCGCAGCTCTTCCGCCTCACGCCGGAGGGCCGGCGCGAGGTGATGGCGTCGGTCCCGCAAGGCTGGGGCGATTTCCTGCGCTACCGCTATCTGCAATTCGATTTCAGCCGCGTCACGCAGCCCGGCATGTACCAGATCGGCTATCGCGGCGCGCTGTCGCACCCGTTCCGCATCGACGCGGATGTCTATGCCCGCCACGCCTGGCAGCCGACGCTGGAATATTTCCTGCCGATCCAGATGTGCCACATGCTGGTGCGCGAGAAATACCGTGTCTGGCACGGGCGCGATCATCTGGATGACGCGCGGATGGCGCCGATCAATCTCAATCATTTCGATGGCTATGCGCAAGGCCCTGCGACGCTGACCAAATACAAGCCCGGCGATCATGTGCCGGAGCTCGATGCGGGCGGCTGGCATGATGCGGGCGATGACGATCTGCGCGTCGAATCGCAGATCGGCGAGGTCTGGATCCTGTCCAAGATGGTTGAGGAATTCGGCCTCGATCATGATGCGACGCGCATCGATCAGGCGCGCAAGCTGGTCGAGATCCGCGATCCCGATGGCAAGAACGATGCGCTCCAGCAGATCGAGCATGGCCTGCTGACCGTCCTTGGCGGTTATCGGGCGATGGGCCGGCTCTATCGCGGCGTGATAACCCCGTCGCTGCGGCAATATGCCCTGCTCGGCGATACCGTGAACGTCACCGACAACGTGCCGGGTAGCGGGGGCACCGAGTTGGGCGTCGATGCCAATGGCGCGCCGGTCACCGCCGATGATCGCTGGGTGTTCACTGAGGACAATCCCGATCGGGAGCTGGATACTGCGGCGGGATTGGCGGCATCGGCACGCGTGCTGCGCGCCAGCAATCCGGCGCTTGCCGCCGAGGCGCTCGCCGCAGCGCGCGATCTCACCGCCAAAGCGGGCGCGCGGGCCAAGCTTGCCCCACGTGTCTTCGCGCTCGCCGAATTGCTGCAGGCGACCGGCGAGCAAGGCTATGCCGCGCAGCTCAGCGCGCTCGAGCCGCAGATCCTGCAGGAAATCGAGCGGACCGGCTGGATGCTCCACACCGTACAGCGGCAATTGCCGAGCGGGTTCCGCGAACGGCTGGCCCAGGCGGTGGCGACCTATCAGGCGAAGGTCGCCGCCGATGCCCGCACCGATTCCCCCTATGGCGTGCCCTACAAGCCGGAAATCTGGGGCGCTGGCTGGCAGATCCAGGAACGCGGGGTGCGTCAGTATTTCTTTCACAAGGGCTGGCCGGGCGTCACCAGCACGGACAGCTATGTCAACGCGCTGAACTTCGTGCTTGGCGTCCACCCGGGCGAGAATACGGCGAGCTTCGTGTCCGGGGTCGGCGCGAAATCCGCCACCACCGCCTACGGGATCAACCGCGCAGACTGGAGCTATGTCCCGGGCGGGGTTATCTCGGGCACCAATCTGATCCGCCCCGATCTGCCCGAGCTCAAGGTCTGGCCGTATTTCTGGCAGCAGACCGAATATGTCATGGGCGGCGGCGCCACCAACTACATGTTCCTCGCGCTCGCCGCCGACAAGCTCTACCGCGGCGGGGCCAAATAAGTTCAGGCCCGCGCCGCCGCCGAACCACCGTCCGGGCTATGCGCGGTGGCGGAAGGCGCACGACCGCGCGGGATCTGGCGCGGCTCGGGCTGTTCTGGCTGCAGGGGGTTACATATAGCTACACTCCATAAAAAGGACGTAAGAATTGGTTGTCACCTCAGCACACGCTGCGGTCTCAATGGGGGACGCGCGTTACGCGCCCCAACAAGATCCCAGCTTTCTCTGGGGTGATGGTGTAGTTATTCGCTGTCGACCAGCACGATCTCGGTATCCTCGATCGCCGTGATCACAACGGTCTGCCCGCCTTCGAGTGCCGCGCCATCGCGCGCATCGAAACGCTGGCCGTCAATCTCGACCGCGCCCTTGGCCAGCACGAAATAGGCATGACGCCCATCGCCGACGCTATGCGTGACGCTGTCACCGGCCGTTACCGTAGCGCCGAGCACGCGGGCATCGGTGCGGATCGGCAGCGCGCCGACATCCTCGGCAAAGCCGCTCGCCAGCACCTGGAATTCGCCGTTGCGCGCTTCCTTGGGGAAAGGCTTCGCGCCCCAACTGGGCGCGCCGCCCTTGCGGGTCGGCTCGATCCAGATCTGGAAGATCGTCGTCGTCTCGTTTTCCAGATTGAATTCGGAATGGCGCACGCCGGTGCCCGCGCTCATCACCTGCACGTCGCCAGCACCGGTGCGGCCCTTGTTGCCGAGCGAATCCTGATGCGTGATCGCGCCGCTGCGGACATAGGTGATGATCTCCATATCCTTGTGCGGATGCGCCGGAAAGCCGCTATTGGCGCCGATCTCGTCATCGTTCCACACGCGGATCGCGCCCCAGCCCATCCGCGCCGGATCATAATAATTGGCGAAGGAGAAATGGTGCCGCGCGTTGAGCCAGCCGTGATTGGCATGGCCCAGGCTATCGAACGCGCGCTTTTCAATTTTGCTCTTGGTCTCGAACATGGTGCAATCCTCAAGAAGAAGTTGTTGCCGCCAAGATAAGCGTTTGGATCACACCGTAAATGGAAACGCTGGAAACCAATCGTTTCGATTGGTAAATGACCGAACCGATTGGAAAAGGATTCGTTATGCGCCTGCCGGACCTCGAAGCCTGGGCGATCTTTGCCCAGGTCGTCGAACATCGCTCGTTCAGCGGCGCCGCCGATGCCATCGGCGTCTCCAAGGCGACCGTGTCGAAGGCGATCACGCGGCTGGAAGCGCATCTCAACCAATCCCTGTTCCACCGCACCTCGCGGCGCCTGACGCTGACCGAGAGCGGCAAGGCGCTGGCCGAACACGCCGCGCGCATCCTGGCCGAGGCCAATGCCGCCGAGGAGGCCGCACGCGACGCCGCCACTGCGCCGACCGGGCTGGTCCGCCTTACCGCCCCGATGACGCTCGGGCTGCTGCACGTGGCGCCGCTGATCGCCGAATTCCTGACGCTGCACCCGGGCATCGAGATCGATTTGAACCTCACCGACGGCAAGGTCGATATCGTCGCCGATGGCTTCGACGTGGCGCTGCGCATCGCCGATCTGCCCGACAGTTCGCTGCGCTCGCGGCGCCTCGGCCCCGTCACCGCGCACATTGTCGCCGCGCCGTCCTATCTGCAATTGCACGGTCGGCCGACCCATCCGGCGCAGCTCGGCGAGCGGCCCTGCTTTGCCTATACCAACGTTACCGGGCCGTGGCGCTTCACCGGCCCCGAGGGCGGCGAAGCAGCGGTGCGGCCGACCGGCCCGCTGCGCGCCAATAGCGGCGACGCGCTGCTCCCCGCGCTGCGCGCCGGGCTCGGCATCGGCATCCTGCCCGATTTCATCGTTGGCCCGGATCTCGTCAACGGGACGCTGGAGGCGATCCTCACCGACTGGAGCCTGCCCCCGATCGCGCTTCACCTGCTCACCCCCCCAAGCAACTTGCGGCCCGCGCGCGTCGAAACGCTGATTGCCTTCCTGGCCGATCGTATGCGCACCGTGTGCACCGCCGATAGTTACGCCTGAGCGAACCGATCGTTAACTTCATGGTGCAATACCGCTGCTGCGCCGCAACCATTCGGTGCGCCAGTCGTTTTGGCGAATTGGTGACTTTGCAAAAATCTGTTCCCGAATCTCGAGTTAGGCCAATTAATTCGAAATTAACCTTTTACCTTCATCTGTGATGAGGTTAATAGTTTATGCGTAATCGGATCGAGGCATTGTGGCTTGATCGACTGCGAGTGAACAGGGGACAGCCTGATGCGCGTGTTGCTGATTGAAGACGAGCCAACGACCGCCAAGGCGATCGACTTGATGCTGACCACCGAAGGTTTCAACGTTTACACGACCGACCTTGGCGAAGAAGGCCTGGATCTGGGCAAGCTCTACGATTACGACATCATCCTGCTCGATCTCAACCTGCCCGACATGCATGGTTATGACGTGCTCAAGAAGCTGCGCGTCGCCCGAGTGCAGACGCCGGTGCTGATTCTGAGCGGCGTCAACGAAATGGATAGCAAGGTCCGCAGCTTCGGCTTCGGCGCGGACGATTACGTCACCAAGCCGTTCCACCGCGAAGAACTCACCGCGCGGATCCATGCCGTGGTGCGCCGCTCGAAGGGCCACAGCCAGTCGGTCATCCGCACCGGCAAGCTGGCGGTCAATCTCGATGCCAAGACGGTCGAGGTGGATGGCAGCCGCGTGCATCTGACCGGCAAGGAATATGCCATGCTCGAGCTGCTCAGCCTGCGCAAAAGCACCACGCTGACCAAGGAAATGTTCCTCAACCATCTGTATGGCGGGATGGACGAGCCTGAGCTCAAGATCATCGACGTGTTCATCTGCAAGCTGCGCAAGAAGCTCAGCATGGCATGCGGCGGCGAAAATTATATCGAGACGGTATGGGGCCGCGGCTATGTGCTGCGCGATCCGGACGAAATGGGCATGCCGATCGCCGAAGTCGCGTAACGGACGTGTAGCGCTGCTACCCGCAGCCAATGGCCGCGGCATCGGGGGGTGCCGCGGTTTTTTTTCTGGGCGTGGGCGCGCGCTTGCCCAAATTCTACCGTCATCCTGAACTCGTTTCAGGATCCAGGCGCGATCATCCGCCTCACGGACACCGCCTATGGGACAACTGACCGCGCCTGGATGCGGAACCCTAAATTCAGGCTGACGGTATCACATCTTCCACCGCGGCGCCGACAATGGCGGCAGCCCGTAATCCAGCGCCAGATCGCGCCATGTCGGATTGTTTGCCTCGATCAGATTGATCTTCCAGTCGCGATGCCAGTTCTTCAGCTGCTTCTCGCGCATAATAGCGGCCTCCATCACGCCAGCGAACTCGATCCAGACCAGCCGTTTGATGCCATAACGCTTGGTGAAGCCTTCAATCAGCGCGTCGCGATGCTGAACCATGCGGCCCACCGGCACCGAGGTAACGCCGATATACAAGGAGCCGCGCTTCTGGCTCGCCAGAATGTAAACCGCGGGTGTGCGTTCCAACGACCTTGCCCCCGTTGCGATCGACCGCGCCTGGATCCTGAAACAAGTTCAGGATGACGGCAAGGGGAGCGGCGGCAGTCCTATTTCCGCTCCCACACCTTCTCGCCGCCGACCCATGTCTCCTGCACCTTGGTCGCGCGCAACTCACTCGGGCTTGCGAGCAGCGGATCGCGATCGACGATGATGAAATCGGCGCGCTGCCCCGGTGCCAGGCGGCCGAACTTGTCCTCGGCAAAGCCGGCATAAGCGGCGCCCTGCGTGAAGGCCCACCACGCCTGTTCGCGCGTCACCGCCTCTTCCGGTCGCCAGCCGCCGAACGGCTGCCCCGCCGCATCGGTGCGCGTGAACGCGGTTGCCCAGCCGGCGAAGGGATCGGGGCTTTCGACCGGATAATCCGAGCCGAACGCCAGTTTCCCGCCGTTCTGGAGCATCGTATGCCAGGCATAGGCGCCGACCAGCCGCGCCGGCCCCAGCCGCGCCTCGGCCATCACCCGGTCGCTGCTTTCGTGCACCGGCTGCATCGAGGCGATCGTGCCAAATTTGCCGAAGCGTGGCAGATCGACGGGATCGACGATCTGCGCATGTTCGATGCGCCAGCGGCGATCGCCCTTATAGGTATCAGACATCGCCTCGATCGCGTCGAGCGCCTGTGCATTGGCCTTGTCGCCGATCGCGTGCACCGCGACCTGGAAACCCTCGAGCGACGCGCGGCTCATCAGATTGCGGATCACATCCTCCGCCATGAAGCCGAGCCCGCTTTCCTTGGGCGCATCGGCATAGGGCGCTTTCAGCCACGCGCCGCGCGAACCCAGCGCGCCATCGGCATACAGCTTCACCCCGCCCAGCCGCAATTTGTCGCCGTATAGCCACGGCGTTGGCCCACGCCCGGCGATCTGCACCGCGGTATCGACGCTGCTGGCATAGATCATCAGCCGCACGCGCATCGCGCCGAGATCGCCCATCCGGCGATAGGCCAGCCAATCGTCGATCGTCGCGCCCATATCGGCGGTGGCGGTGATACCGTTGCTCAGCAGGATGCTCTGCGCCTTGACGAAGGCGGCGTTGCGATCGGACGGCAGCGGCTGCGGCACGGCCTTCTCGACCAGCTGCTGCGCGGCATCGACGAACACGCCGCTCGGCTGCGCGCCCGTCTTCTCGATCCGCCCGCCGGCCGGCGACACGCTCCTGGCGGTGACACCTGCGGCTTTCAGCGCGGCGCTGTTGCCCCAGCCGGCATGGCCATCGACGCGCGACAACCAGACGGGGCGATCGCTGACCACGGCATCGATATCCGCCGCGGTGGGGAAGCGCCCCAGCCCCCACACTTCCTGATTCCAGCCGCCGCCCAGGATCCATTTGCGATCCGGATTGGCCTTGGCATAAGCCGCAATTTTGGCCTTGGCCGCGTCCAGCGATGTGGTGTCCGACAGGTCCAGCGCCAGCGCGCGGAAGCCGAGTTCCATGACATGGCCGTGCCCATCCACGAAGCCGGGCAGCAATGTCCGGCCCTTGAGATCGGCGCGCCAATCGAGCTTTTCCGGCCGCTTGTCGCCACGCTGCAGCAGCTTCGTCACCTTGCCGTCGGGCGTCATCAACAGCCCGGTGAACTGGATCGGCTTGCCATCCTTGTCCATTGTCACGCCATTGACGTTATCGATCAACGCATCGGCAAAAGCGGGGGTGGCCAGCGCCAGCAGCGACACCGTCGCCAGTACAAAACGCATCACTTCGGCAATCTCCTGACCAACGCACTCGTATCCTGGCGCGACCCGCCCATTTTCTGCACTTCGGCATAGAATTGATCGACCAGCGCCGCGACCGGCAGCACCGCCCCGTTGCGCTTTGCCTCGTCGAGCGCAAGCCCCAGATCCTTGCGCATCCAATCGACCGCGAAGCCGAAATCGAAGCGCTCCTCGCCCATCGATTGCCAGCGATTGACCATCTGCCAGCTTTGCGCCGCGCCGCCCGAAATCGCCTCGAACACTTTCGCCAGATCGAGGTCGCTGGCCTGCGCGAAGCGCAATGCCTCGCTCACCCCCTGCAACACGCCGGCAATGGCGATCTGGTTGACCATCTTGGTGGTCTGCCCCGCCCCCGCCGCGCCGACATGCACGATGCGCGCGGCATAGACCGCGATGATCGGCTCGGCCGCTGCCATCGCCGCGGGCGATCCGCCGCACATGATCGACAATGCGCCCGTTTCAGCACCGGCCTGCCCGCCCGAGACCGGCGCATCGACCACCAAAGATCGCGCCGCCGCCAATCGCCGCGCAATATCCGCCGACACGGTGGTGTGATCGATGAACACCGCGTCCTCGCGCATCGCGCCAAACGCGCCTTCCGCGCCCAGCGTTACTGCAGCCAGATCATCGTCATTGCCGACGCAGGTGATCACGGCATCCATGCCTGCCGCCGCTGCCGCCGGGGTGTCGGCCACCGCGCCGCCATAGTGCGCGGCCCACGCCTCCGCCTTGCTGCGCGTGCGATTATAAACGGTTACGGCGTGTCCCGCCGAAACGAGGTGCCCCGCCATGGGCGCGCCCATGACGCCGGTACCGATGAATGCGATTGTTGCCATCGTTCCGCGATAGTCAGTGTTTCCCCACCGCGCCAGATGGTCTAGGCGCACTATTCTATGGCCAGCCTTCCTCGCACCACCGCCCCGCTCCCCGTGACGATCGACGATGTCCGCGCCGCGCATGCGCGCATTGCCGATCAGATCGTGCACACGCCGACCTTCATCAGCCGCACGCTGAGCGAACTGACCGGCGCGACCGTCTTTCTCAAGTTCGAGAATTTGCAGTTCACCGCCGCCTATAAGGAGCGCGGCGCGCTCAACACGCTGCTGCAATTGCCCGCCGGCACGCCCGGCGTAATCGCCGCCTCGGCCGGCAATCATGCGCAGGGCCTCGCCTATCACGCCAACCGGCTGGGCATTCCGGCGACAATCGTGATGCCGACCAACACGCCGACCGTGAAAGTCACGCAGACCGAGGGGCACAAGGCCACCGTGGTGCTGCATGGCGAAACGTTCGACGCGGCATACGCTCATGCCCGCGAGCTCGAGGCCGTCAATGGGCTGACCTTCGTACATCCGTTCGACGACGTCCGCGTGATCGCCGGCCAGGGCACGGTGGCGATCGAAATGCTTGCCGACGCGCCCTCGATCGATACGTTGATCACGCCGATCGGCGGCGGCGGGCTGATCTCGGGCATGGCCACCGTGGCGCGCGCTGCCGGGCGACCGATCGAAGTGATCGGCGTGGAGGCCGAGCTGTTCCCGTCGATGTACAATCGCATCAACGGCACCAAGCTGCCCTGCGCCGGCGACACGCTGGCCGAGGGCATTGCGGTGAAGGAGCCGGGCGCCATCACCGCCGCGCTGGTGGCCGAGCTGGTCGATGACATCGTGCTGGTCAGCGAGCGCAATCTCGAACGGGCCGTCAGCCTGCTGTTGCAGATCGAGAAGACGGTGGTCGAAGGCGCTGGCGCCGCCGGCCTCGCCGCCTTGCTCCAGCATCCCGATCGCTTCCGCGGCAAGACCGTGGGTGTCGTGTTGTGTGGTGGCAATATCGACACGCGGCTGCTCGCCAACGTGCTGCTGCGCGATCTCGCGCGCTCGGGGCGCCTCGCACGGCTGCGTATCCGGCTGCAGGATCAGCCCGGTGCGCTGTTCAACGTCGCGCGGATCTTCGATCAGCAGCGCGTCAACATCATCGAAGTGTATCACCAGCGCGTGTTCACCACGCTGCCCGCCAAGGGGCTGATCACCGATATCGAATGCGAGACGCGGGATCGCGCGCATCTCGATCGCCTGATGGCGGCGCTCAACGAGGCGGGGTACGAAGCGAGCCCGGTCGAGCTCGCCTGACGCGCTCCCCTGCTGCGGCAGGGGAGCCGCGCGCACCGGGATCGCCATGCTCCCGTTAACCTACAATGATGGTAAATCGCCTTTTAATGACTCGCGAAGCCACGCATAATGGCACCACGCCCACGCCACCGTGCGGCGCTGAAAAGGGCTAGCCGACCCGTGACCGCGCCGTTCCGATTCCCTCGGTTTTTCGTGACCAGCCCGGCGCCCTGCCCGTATCTGCCCGGCCGGCAGGAGCGCAAGGTGTTCACCGAGCTCAACGGCCCGCATGCCGGCGAGCTCAACGACGCGCTGGGCCGGATCGGCTTTCGGCGCAGCCAATCGGTGGCCTACCGCCCGAGTTGCGCGGGCTGCACCGCCTGCGTTTCGGTGCGCGTCGTCGCGGCCCAATTCATCGCCAACGCCACGCAGCGCAAGCTGATCAAGCGCTTGTCGACCCTGGATGTCGCCGCCTGCCGCCCCTGGGCGACCGACGAGCAATTCCAGCTGTTGCGCCGCTATCTTGCCGCGCGGCATCCAAGCGGCGGCATGGTGGGGATGGACGACGGCGATTACGCCGACATGGTCGAACATTCGCCGGTCAACAGCTTCATCGTCGAATATCGCCAGCCCGCAGTCGATGGCCGGCCGGGCACGCTGATCGGATGCTGCCTGACGGATCAGCAGGCGGATGGCCTGTCGATGATCTACAGCTTCTTCGATCCGGATATTGCCGGGCTGGGCAATTTCATCATCATGGATCACATCCTGCGCGCCCGCGCGGTCGGGCTGGATTATGTCTATCTGGGCTATTGGGTGAAGGGCTCGCCGCGGATGGAGTATAAAACGCGGTATCGCCCGCTCGAAATACTCGGGCCGGGCGGCTGGGCGCTGTTGCCGGACGCCACGCCCATCGCCGCCAACGTGCAGAAAGCGCGGGAAAGCGAACTGGCTTGACTATCCCGCTCTAGGGTATGCGATCACGGCGCGCTTGGCGCCACCGTTACGTCGACATCCATTTCCTCATCCCCCTCGCCCAGCCGTGACCCCGCCACCGGCGCGGCGCCCGCCGCATCCAGCGCCACCGCGACGCGCACATAAGCCTCGTCCGCCGAGCGCCCGGCATAGGGATCGAACGCCACCCAGCCGAGCCGCGCGACATAGGCTTCGGCCCAGCCATGCGGCGCGGGGCGATGCTCGCCGCCAAAGGCGAAGCGGCTATAGCCCGAGACATAGCGCGCCGGCACGCCCAGCGCATGCGCCCCGGCAATGAACATGTGCGCCAGATCGCGCGGCGTGGCCTTGGGCAGCGCGAAGGCCTCGGCGGCGCTGCGCCCCATCACCGGACGCGCGCGATCGGCCACGAACTGCGCGTTGAGCGCGAGATTGAGCCGGTGCAGCCGCCCCACCGTATCCGTCCCGCCCACCACAGCATCCTGCGCGAAGCTGGTAAGCGCGCCGTCTGCAGCGGTCAGCGGTGTAGCGCGCAGGAACAGTTCGGGCGGCAACACTTCATGCGCGCCGTGCACCACCCCATCCGTGCGGTTGGTCAGGATTTCGCCCGACACGGCGATCTCGATACTGTCGATCGGCCCGGCAACATACAGCATCGTGATCTTGTTGCCGAACCCGTCGCGCCCCGCGCGCAGCCGCGCGTCGCAATCGACATGCAGGTTCCACGACGCCACCGTCTGATCATCGGTATTTTCCGGCGTCAGCCGGAGCATCTGCGTCAGCCGCGCTTGCGGGGCGGAGAAGCGATAGATCGTGTGATGATCGATGCTGAGCCGCATCAGCTGAACTTGAACTGGCGGCCGATCGCCGCGTGCAGCAGATCGTTTTCCGTCAGGAAAGCCTGGAGATATTGGTGCAGCCCGCTGACGATCACCTCGCCGGTGCGCGTCTTGGCCATGCGCATGTGCCGCATCCGCGCCATCCGGTCCGCTTCGCCGTGCAGCCCGGTGCGTTTGGCCAGCAAGCTCAAAATATCCACCGTCTCCTCGACCGAGGCCGATAGGCTGCGCGGCAATTCATGCCGCGCGATCAGCAGGTCGATCACGTTGGCGGGCTTCAACCCTTCCGAATAGAGCCAGCGATAGGCGGTCACGGCCGACACGGTCTGCAGGATCGTGGTCCATTGATCGCGATCGACCACCCCGCCGATGCGCTCGCCCTCGGGCAGCAGCAGATGATATTTCACGTCGAGCAGCCGCGCGGTATTGTCCGCGCGCTCCACCGCCTGGCCCAGCCTGATGAACTGCGTCGTGGCGTTGCGCAGCATCTTGTGCACCGCGCCCTCGAACCCGCGCGCCTCGGTCTGCACCGCTTCGACCAGGTTGAGCGTCGCCACCGCGCCGCCAGCGGCGGCGCGCTTGTCGAACACCAGCCAGGCGCGGTTGACCGCGGTCCATGCCTCCCGGGTCAGCGCGGTGCGCACGGCGCGCGCGTTGTTGCGCGCCATATCCAGGCAGCGCACGATCGATCCGGGGTTGCGATTGTCCATCGTCAGGAACTGCGCCACGCGCTGCTGCGACAGCGTCGCGCCGGTCGCCTCGAACGCCGTGTCCGTCTCGGTCACGCGCAGCGCGCTCAGCCACGCCGCCTCGCCCGCCGGGCGTGGTGACAGCACATCCAGCCGGACCGTCGCCTCGACCAGCCGCGCGACGAAATCGGCGCGCTCGATATAGCGCCCCAGCCAATAGAGCGACGACGCGGTGCGCGACAGCATCATGCCCCGGCGCTCACTGTTGCTGCCCTTGCGTCATCGTGCCCAGCGTTTGCGCCTGCGCCATGCCGCCCATCGTCTGTTGCTGCTGCCCGCGCCCGCCATCCATCAACACGAAACTATCCTTCGTCCCCCCGCCCTGCGAGGAATTAACCACCAGCGATCCTTCCTTCAGCGCGACCCGCGTCAGCCCGCCGGGTACCACCTGCACGCCCCTGGCGCCGGTCAGCACGAACGGCCGGAAATCGACATGGCGCGGGGCCAGCCCGCTGTCCGCCAGCGTCGGCACGGTGGACAGTGCCAGCGTCGGCTGCGCGATATAGCGATGCGGCTCGGCGATCAGCGCGGCGCGGAAATCCTCGATCTCCTGTTTGGACGCGGTCGGCCCCACCAGCATGCCATAGCCGCCCGATCCGTCGACCAGCTTCACCACCAGCTCGGGGAGATTATCCAGCACGTATTTCAACGCCTGTGGCTCGCGGCAGCGCCACGTCTCGACATTGGGCAGCTTGGCCTCGCCACCCGAATAGAATTTCACGATATCGGGCATGTAGCTGTAGATCGCCTTGTCGTCGGCGATGCCGTTGCCCGGCGCGTTGAGCAACGCGACGTTGCCCGCCGCATAGGCCGCGATCAGCCCCGGCACGCCGAGCATCGAATCCGGCCGGAACACCAGCGGATCGAGATAATCATCGTCGATGCGGCGGTAGATCACGTCCACGCGCACCATGCCGCCGATCGTGCGCATCCACACGATATCGTCATCGACCACCAGATCAGCCGCCTCGACCAGTTCGATGCCCATCGAATCCGCCAGGAACGAATGCTCGTAATAGGCCGAATTATAATGGCCGGGCGTCAGCACGACGCAGACGGGGTTCATTGCCCCATGCGGCGCGACCGACTTCATCGTCTCGAGCAGCCGATCGGGATAGGAATCGACCGCCGCGACGCGGAATTCGCGGAACAGCTCGGGGCACAGCCGCAGCATCGCCTCGCGATTTTCCAGCATGTACGATACGCCGGAGGGCGTGCGCGCATTATCCTCCAGCACGAAGAAATCATCCGGCCCGGTGCGCACCAGATCGATCCCGCAGATATGCGCCCAGATGCCGTGCGGTGGCCGCATCCCGGCGATCTCGGGGCGGAACTGCGCGTTGCCGAAGATCAGATCGGGCGGCAGGATGCCCGCATCGATGATCTTGCGCGCACCATAAATGTCATCGAGAAACGCGTTGATCGCCTCGACGCGCTGCACCAGCCCGTCGGACAATCGCGTCCATTCGTCGGCCAAGAAGATGCGCGGCACGATATCGAACGGGATGATCCGTTCGCTGGCCTCACTCTCGCCGTAGACGGCAAAGGTGATGCCGAGCTGGCGAAACGTCGCCTCGGCGCTTTCCTGACGACGGCGCAATTCCTGCGGCGGCGTATCGTCGATCCACTGGCCCAATGCGGCCAGCTCGTCGCGCGGAACCATTGTTCCGCCATTCCCCATGATTTCGTCGAACGCCTGGCGATTCCCCATCGGATCGTAATGCCCCCGTATCAATTGAGTTCCATGCTGGGACATATTGTTGCGGCGCACAAGCACCGGCGCCCGGAAATGTAGCGCCAGAGTAACAGCGGCACATCTCGGCCGCTGCTCGGCAAGCGAAGCGTCGCCGGCACGCTGCCCCAAACCAGCCCGTCACCCCGGACTTGGTCCGGGATGACGAATGAGTTTAAGCCCCTAGCCCCGCCAGCAACCCTGGCGTTAAAACCTGCGGCAACACCTGCGGCTCGGCGGCGCCGGGCGCGTAATAGAGATAGAGCGGCACGCCGGCGCGGTTATGCGCCTCGATAAAGCGCCCGAGCACCGGATCGCCATCGGTCCAATCCCCCACCAGCACGGCCACGTTGTTCCTTTCAAACGCATCGCGCGTCGCCGCGGTATTGATCGCCGCCGCCTCGTTGACCTTACACGTCACGCACCAATCGGCGGTGAAATAGGCGAACACCGGACGCTTCTCGGCGCGCAAGGTGGCGAGCCGCGCCGCACTGAATCCCTCGCCCTCGGCCACCGCGGCGGCCGATGCCGGCGCGCGCTGGACCAACGCCGCTGCGCCCACCGCCACCACCGCCAACGCAAGCGTGGCGATCGGCCCAAAAGGCAGCCCGCGCCGCTGCCGCCGGCCGGAAAGCCACAAGAGCAGCCCGATCGACAGCGCGCCGGCCAGCCCCAGCGTCAGCCCGTCGACGCCCGCCTGTCGCCCCAGCACCCAGGCCAGCGCCAACGCCGTCAGCCACATCGGCACGCTCAGGACATGCCGGAAGGTCTCCATCCACGCGCCGGGTCTGGGCAAGCGCCGACGCAGCGCGGGCACGAAACCGAGCGCCAGAAACGGCAGGGCCAGCCCCAGACCCAGCCCGGCGAACACCGCGAGCGCCGCCGCCCATGGCAGCACCAGCGCCGCGCCCAGCGCCGCGCCCATGAACGGGCCGGTGCACGGTGTAGCGACGAATGCCGCCAGCGCGCCGGTGGCAAACGCGCCGCTCACCCCGCCGCTTGAGCCGACGAAGCGCGGCGTGGGGATGTCGAACAGCCCGGCGAAATTGAGCGCGAGCGCCACCGTCAGCAACAGTAGCAAGACGACGACGCGCGGATCCTGCAGCTGGAACGCCCAGCCGACCGCATTGCCGCCGGCGCGAAGCGCCAGGATCAACGCCCCCAGCCCCACGCATACCGTGATCACGCCGGCGGCATAGCCCAGCGCCTCGCGTCGCGCCGCGCGCTCGTCGAGATGCCCGCGCGCCAGGCTGAGCGCCTTGATGCTGAGGATCGGGAATACGCACGGCATGACGTTGAGGATCAGGCCGCCGAGCACCGCGCCGGCAAAGGCCAGGAACGCTGCAAGCCACACGCCTGTGCCGCCGCCGGTCGCGCCCGCCACGGTGCCGGGCAGCGCGGTCACCGCCAGCGCCAGATCCGGCCCGACGCGCAACACGCCATCCAATGGCTGTCCGCCCGATTTCGCTTTGGTCGTCACCAGCACGCGATCGCCATCGCGCGCGATCGTCTGCGGCGCGGCATTGTCGATGGCGTTGGTCTTAGGGAAAAAATAGCCGTCGGCCAGCGGCGCGCTGGCCGGATAGGGCACGGCGATCGTCGCCACGCCGTCCATCACCTGCCACGTCGCCTTGGTATCGAGCGGCTTGGGGATCGCCCGCCGCCAGGCATCGAAACGGGCGCGATCCGCCGGCCTCACCGCCCCGTCGCCGACCACCAGATCGAGCGCCAATGCGGCACTTTCCGGCACGCACAGCGTCTTGGTGCAGACCAGATAATTCGTCTTGAGCCGCACCGGCAGCCTGGTGCCCGCCGCCAGGCCGGCCGGTACGCTAAGCGTCACCAGCGGCGCATACGGCCGTTCGAATACGTAATTCATCAGCCCGGCGATCAGCAGCGTGCCCGGCACGGGATAGACCGGAGCGCTTGCCGTCACCCCGGCGGGCAATGTCCAGTCGAGCGTCGCCGGAAATCCCGCATCGCCGGGATTGGACCAATAACCGTGCCAGTCGCGCTCGGGCCGCGTGTCGAGCGCCAGTGTCACGGTCGATCCCGCCGCCGGGCGATCGCTTTCCGCCACCAGCCGGATCGCCAGATGCGGCGCGCGCCCCATCGGTGGCAATGGCTGCGCCGTCGCGGACCCCGCCGCCATCGCCCCCAGCATGACCCAGAGCGTCACAAATCTGACCCATAAACCGCGCATCGGCATTCTTGTCCCCATCACTGCCATCGCGCATAGCGGGGGCACGACCGAATTGCACTCGAAGGAATGTTTCGATGAAAGCCACGGCAGCCATCCTCGCGCTCGCGCTCACCACCACCGCGGCGCTGCCCCTCGCCGCGCAAGACGCGCCCGCGCAGCTGCCCGTGCCCGCCGCACCTAAGCCCAAGCCCAAACTGATCGTCGTCGTGTCGGTCGATCAATTCTCCGCCGACTTGTTCGACGAATATCGTGCCACGTTCGATGATGGGCTCGCCCGTCTGGCCAAAGGCGCGGTGTTCCCCTCGGGCTTCCAGAGCCATGCCGCGACCGAAACCTGCCCCGGCCATTCCACCATCACCACCGGCTATCGCCCCGCGCAGACCGGCATCATCGCCAACAACTGGATCGATCAGGCCGCGCCGCGCCAGGACAAGACCGTCTATTGCGCCGAGGACGAAACCATCCCCGGCACCGATTCGAGCAATTATACCGTCTCCGACAAGCATCTGAAGGTGCCGACGCTCGGCGAGCGCATGAAGATCGCCGATCCGCGCACGCGCGTCGTGTCGGTCGCGGGCAAGGATCGCGCCGCGGTGATGATGGGTGGTCACAACGTCGATCAGCTGTGGTGGTGGAGCGGCAAGGCCTTTGTCAGCTATGCCGGTCGCGCCGCGCCCGCTGTCGTCACGCGCGCCAACGCCGCGGTCGCTGGCCTGATCGCGCGCGCGCAGCCTGCCCTGCCGGTTGCGGCGCACTGCCTGGCCAAGGACAAGGCGATTTCGATCGGGGCCGGCAAAAGCGTCGGCACCGGGCATTTCGACCGTGCCGCGGGCGACGCGAAGGGCTTCCGCGCCTCGCCCGCGTTTGACAGCGCGGTGTTCGCGCTCGCGGCCGGGCTCGTGCAGGACATGAAGCTGGGGCAAGGCCCGCAGACCGACATCATCACCGTCGGCGCATCGGCAACCGATTATATCGGGCACACCTACGGCACCGATGGCGCCGAAATGTGCCTGCAGATAGCCGAGCTCGATCGCAACCTCGGCGGCTTCCTTGATGTGCTCGACGCCACCGGGGTGGATTACGAAATCGCGCTGACCGCCGATCATGGTGGCAACGATCTGCCCGAACGCGAGATCACCGTGGGCATGCCCGAGGCGCAGCGCGCCGAACTCGCGCTCGCCCCCGCGGTGATGGGCAAGGCGATCGGCGACCAGCTCGGCATCACCGGGCCAACGCTGTTCGGCGATATTCCCAATGGCGATGTGTGGGTCTCGACCGCGCTGACGCCGGCGCAGCGCAAGGCCGTGCTGGCCGAGGCGGTCGCGCGCTACAAGGCGCTGCCGCAGGTCCATTCGGTGCTCACCGCAGCGCAGATCGCCGCCACCCCGATGCCGAGCGGCGCGCCGGAAAACTGGAGCATTCCACAAAAAGCGCGCGCGTCGTTCGACGCCAGCCGTTCGGGCGACCTGCTGGTGTTTCTGAAACCTCGCGTCACGCCGATCCCCGATCCGACCCGTGGCTATGTCGCGACCCACGGCTCGCCGTGGAATTACGATCGCCGCGTGCCGATCCTGTTCTGGCGCGCGGGCATGGCAGGGTTCGATCATGCCGCGGGAATCGAGACGGTGGATATCGCCCCCACGCTGGCGCACACGATCGGGCTAAGCCTGCCCGGCGTCGATGGCCGGTGCTTGGATCTGACGCGCGCGGGCGCGCCCTGCGCCAGATAAGCCGGCGATCTGGATCATCATCATCGGCATTGCCCGCGGCCCGGCCAGGCTGGCCGGATCGGCGTGAAGCGTTTCCTCGACAACCCGCGGTACCGCCGCGGTTTATTCCAGATTGGGCCGTAACCAACGCTGGGCGGTGGCCAGATCGACCCCACGCCGCATGGCATAATCCTCGACCTGATCCGGCCCGACGCGCGCCACGCCGAAATATTCCGCCTGGGGATGCCCGAAATAAAAGCCGCTCACCGCCGCGCTCGGCAGCATGGCGAAACTGTCGGTCAGCGTGATGCCGGTCGCCTCGGTAGCGCCGAGCAATTCGAACAGCATCGGCTTCTCGCTGTGATCGGGGCAGGCGGGATAGCCCGGTGCCGGGCGAATGCCGCGATATTGCTCGCGGATCAGCGCCTCGTTGGTCAGTTGTTCGCCCTCGGCATAGCCCCAAAGCGTGGTGCGGACATATTGATGCAGCCGCTCGGCAAACGCCTCGGCGAGGCGATCGGCCAGCGCTTTCAGCAGAATATCCTGGTAATCGTCATGCTGCGCCTTGAACCGCGCGAGATGCTCCTCGATGCCGTGCCCTGTCGTCACTGCGAAGCCGCCGATCCAGTCCCCCGCCGGATCGATGAAATCGGCCAGGCACATGTTGGCACGGCCTTCGCGCTTCGAGACCTGCTGGCGCAGAAAGGGCATGCGCACGCTCGCTTCATGCGTGCGATCGAGGTTGGGGGTGTGCAGATCGGGCGGGAAGCTGGCGCCATCGGGGCTGCGTCGTGCCTCGCTATGGCTGGTACAGATGAACACGTCATCGCCATCGCGATGGCACGGCCACAGCCCGGCCACGCCCTTGGCGGTCAGCCATTTCTCGGCGATGATCTGGTCGAGCATCTTCTGCGCATCGGCGAACAGCGAGGTCGCGCTCTCGCCGACGACCTCGTCGGTGAGGATCGCGGGATAATTGCCGGCCAGTTCCCATGCGCGGAAGAACGGCGTCCAATCGATCAGCTCGCGCAGATCGGCCAGATCCCAATCATCGAACACATGCAGCCCGGGCTGTTTCGGCGCGGGCGGCTTGATCGCCATGTCGGCGGGGAAAGCGTTGGCGCGCGCCTCGGCGATCGGCACCAGCGCGCTCTGCCCCTTATTGGCGCGCGCCAGGCGCACCGCTTCATACTCATCCGCCGTCTTCTGCACGAAATCGTCGCGGATCGTGTCGCTGACCAATGTCGAGGCCACGCCCACCGCACGGCTGGCATCCAGCACATGCACCACCGGCCCGTCATAAGCCGGCGCGATGCGCAGCGCGGTATGCACCTTGGAGGTCGTCGCGCCGCCGATCAGCAACGGCATGGTCATCCCTGCCCGCTTCATCTCCTCGGCCACCGTGACCATCTCGTCGAGCGAGGGCGTGATCAGCCCGCTGAGCCCGATCATATCGGCATCGTTCTCGTTCGCCGCCTTCAGGATGTCGCTCCACGGCACCATCACGCCCATGTCGACCACGTCGAAGCCGTTGCACTGCAGCACAACGCCGACGATATTCTTGCCGATATCGTGCACGTCGCCCTTCACGGTCGCCATGATGATCTTGCCCTTGCCGCGCGCGCCGGGCTCCTTGGCCGCCTCGATGAACGGCAGCAGATGCGCCACCGCCTTCTTCATCACGCGCGCCGATTTCACCACCTGCGGCAGGAACATCTTGCCCGATCCGAACAGGTCGCCGACCACGTTCATGCCGTCCATAAGCGGCCCTTCGATCACCTCGATCGGCCGGGCAAAATGCTGGCGGCATTCCTCCGTATCATCGACGACATGCGCGTCGATGCCCTTGACCAGCGCATATTCGAGCCGCTTGGTCACCGGGAGCGAGCGCCATTCCGCCGCCGCCTTCTCCGCCACCGCATCGGTGCCGCGAAACTTCTCGGCCAGCGCGATCAGCCGCTCGGTCGGCGTCTCGTCTGCTTTGCGCGCCGGGCGGTTGAGAATGACATCCTCGCACGCCTCGCGCAGCTCGGGATCGATATCGTCATAGATATCGAGCTGCCCGGCATTGACGATCGCCATGTCGAGCCCGGCCGGAATGGCATGATACAGGAACACCGAATGCATCGCGCGGCGCACCGGCTCGTTGCCGCGGAACGAGAAGCTGAGATTGGAAAGACCGCCCGAGAAATGCACGTACGGGCAACGCTGCCGGATCACCTTCACCGCCTCGATGAAATCGACGCCGTAATTGTCATGCTCCTCGATGCCCGTCGCCACCGCGAACACATTGGCATCGAAGATGATGTCCTCGGGCGGGAAGCCGATGCCCATCAGCACGTTATAAGCACGCTCGCAAATCTCGATCTTGCGCGCCTGCGTGTCCGCCTGCCCGGCCTCGTCGAACGCCATTACGACGACGGCGGCGCCGTACTGCATGCACTTGCGCGCCTCGTAGAGGAACTTTTCCTCGCCCTCCTTCATGCTGATCGAATTGACGATCGGCTTGCCCGAGACGCATTTCAGCCCGGCCTCGATCACGCTCCATTTGGAGCTGTCGACCATGAACGGGATGCGCGCGATATCCGGTTCCGCCGCGATCAGCTTGAGGAACGTGGTCATGGCGAATTCGGCGTCGAGCAGCCCCTCGTCCATATTGACGTCGAGCACCTGCGCGCCGCTCTCGACCTGCTGCCGCGCGACCTCCACGGCGGCGGGATAATCCCCCGCCATGATCAGCTTCTTGAAGCGTGCCGAGCCGGTGACGTTGGTGCGCTCGCCGATATTGACGAAATTGGTGGCGGAAATGGTGGTCAAAAAACTATCCTAATCGTCATCCCAGCGAACGCTGGGATCTCGGTGCCGCAAGGGCGCGCTTGGTTACCACGAGACCCCAGCGTGCACTGGGGTGACGGGTATGGCGGATGGGCGCTACGCCGCCATCGTCATTGGCTCCAGCCCGGCCAGCCGTGTCTTGACCGGCGGCACCGGAATCGCGCGCGCGGGCAGCCCCTGCACCGCCTTGGCCATGGCTGCGATATGCGCCGGGGTCGAGCCACAGCAGCCGCCCAGCACATTGACCTGCGCGTTCGCCGCCCATTCGCGCACCAGCCCCGCCGTGGTCGAGGGCTGCTCGTCATATTCGCCCAGTTCATTGGGCAGGCCGGCATTGGGGTAGACCATGATCAGCGTGTCGCAGATGCCGCTCAGCGTGCGCACATGCGGCCTGAGCTGCTCCGCGCCGAACGAGCAATTGAGCCCGATCGTCACCGGGCGGGCATGCCGCACGGCATGCCAGAACGCCTCCACGGTGTGCCCCGAAAGATTGCGCCCCGACAGATCGGTCAGCGTCATCGACAGCATGATCGGCACCTCGCGCCCCAACGCATCGGCGGCTTCCAGCGCGGCCATGATCCCGGCCTTGGCGTTCAACGTATCGAACACCGTCTCGATCAGGATGAAATCGACACCGCCCTCGATCAGCGCATCGATCTGCTCGCGATACACATCCTTGAGGTAATCGAAGGTGATCTCACGAAAACCGGGATCGTTGACGTCCGGGCTGAGCGACAAGGTCTTGTTGGTCGGCCCGATCGCCCCCGCCACGAAGCGCGGGCGCCCGTCCGTGGCGGCGTATTCGTCGGCCAGCCGACGCGCGATCTGCGCCGAGGCCAGGTTGATCTCGCGCACCAGATGCTCGGCGGCATAATCCGCCTGGCTGACCAGGTTCGCGCTGAATGTGTTGGTGGAAACGATATCCGATCCCGCATCGAGATATTCGCGCGTGATCGTCTCCGGCACTTCGGGCTTGGTCAGCGCGAGGATGTCGTTATTGCCCTTCTGATCCTTGGCGAGGCCGAGATCGCCGGCATAATCCGCCTCGGTCAGCTTCCAGTTCTGGATCTCGGTGCCGAACGCGCCATCGGTGATCAGCACCCGCTTGGCGGCCTCGGCCAGAAATGTCTCGCGAATGGTCATCTTCTATCCTTCTACTCCCCTCCCGCTTGCGGGAGGGGCTGGGGGAGGGCCTGTCGCCAACGCCCGGCCCGCGGGAGGACACGCCCTCCCCTAACCCCTCCCGCCAGCGGGAGGGGGATTAAACTAAGCCGCCACGGCGTTGACCGCAGCGCCAGCCGCCGCCCGAACGCCCAGCAAATGGCAGATCGCATAGGTCAGCTCGGCGCGGTTGAGCGTGTAGAAGTGAAACTGCTTCACGCCCCCGGCATACAGCTTCCGGCACAGCTCGGCGGTCAGCGTCGCGGCGATCAGCTGGCGCGCGCCGGCATGATCCTCCAGTCCCTCGAACAACCGCCCCATCCACGCCGGCACCGCGGTGTTGCACATCGCCGCCATGCGGAGGACGCTGGCGAAGTTGGTCACCGGCATGATCCCCGGCACCACCTCGGCATCGATGCCGGCCTTGGCCATGGCATCGCGGAAGCGGAAGAAGGTCTCCGGCTCGAAGAAGAATTGCGTGATCGCCCGGGTCGCGCCGTTATCGAACTTGCGTTTGAGATTATCCAGATCGACCTGCGCATCGCGCGAATCCGGATGGCATTCGGGATACGCCGCGACCGAGATTTCGAACGGATGCAGCTTGCTCAGCCCCGCCACCAGCGCCGCGGCATTCTCATAACCGCCGGGATGCTGCGCATAGGCTTGCCCGCTGGTCGGGCTGTCGCCCCGCAAGGCGACGATATGCCGCACGCCCGCCGCCCAATAGTCGCGCGCTACCTGATCGATTTCGTCCTTGGTCGCCTCGACGCAGGTCAGATGCGCCGCCGCGCCGAGCGAAGTCTCGCGCTGGATGCGCGCCACCGTGGCATGCGTCCGCTCGCGCGTCGAACCGCCGGCGCCATAGGTCACCGACACGAAACGCGGCCCCAAGGGCTCGAGCGTCTTGATCGACTCCCACAACGTCTCTTCCATCTTCTCGCTTTTGGGCGGGAAGAATTCGAACGACATTTCCGCGTCGCCCGCCAGATCGGCGAACAGGGGCGCGTCCAGCGCGCGGCGCGCTTCCTCGAGCTGATTAACCGAAATGCTCATGCCGCTTTGACCTCATGCAATTGCTCGGCGCCTTTACGCGCCAGCCATAATTTCACCGTCAGTTCGCCGCCCTCCAGCGTCTCCGTCCGCGCCGGCATCAGCCCGGCGGCAGCAAACCAGGCGGCGATCTGCTCGTCCGAAAAGCCAAGCCGCGTATGCGCATCGCGCGCGCGCAATTCCTCGCGATCATGCGGCGCGAAATCGGCGATCAGCAGCCGCCCGCCCGGGCTCAGCACGCGTGCCGCTTCGGCGATCGCGGCGCCCGGCTGCTGCGCGAAATGCAGCACGTGATGGATGATCGCGGCATCCGCCTCGCCATCGCCCAGCGGCAGCGCATACAGATCGGCCTGGCGCAGATCGGCATTGGCGATCCCGCGCTCGGACAGTTTCGCCCGCGCCAGCCGCAGCATTTCCGAGCTGCGATCGATCCCGAGCGACTGTTTAGCGCGCGCCCCGAACAGTTCGAGCATCCGGCCGGTGCCCGTGCCGATATCGATCAGCTGCCCGATCGGAGGCCCATTCTCGTCGTCAAAGCCCAGCACTTCTAACATCGCCGCCTCGACCTGCTCCTCGGCGATATGCAGCGAGCGGATCGCGTCCCACTGCCCGGCATTGGCCTCGAACCAGCCCGCCGCCGACGATGCACGATCGGCTCGCACCGCCGCCAGCCGCGCCGCATCCGCCACTGCCCAATGATCCGGCTCGATCGCATGCCAGGCGTCCAGCGCCGCCACGACCGGCGCGACCTTCGCCGCGCTGCCCACGCCGACGAACACCCAGCTGCCCTCCTTGCGCCGTTCGGCCAGCCCGGCATCGCACAGGATCTTCACATGCCGGGACACGCGCGGCTGGCTTTGCCCCAGCACTTGCGCCAGTTCGCCGACCGACAACTCCATCGAGCGCAGCAGCGCCAGGATGCGCAGTCGCGTCGCATCGGCCAGCGCGCGGAAGATATCGAGAGCGATCGTCATGATCCACATATAAAGATATCTTTATATGAGGTCAACGCGCAAGCGATTGCGGAGCTAAATTGGTAGCGCTAGCGTTGGCGGCCATTCATCCTATCCGTTTCTTGCAGGAGTACCTCATGAAGAAGTTCATTGCCCCCGTACTGATCGGCGCCGTCGCCGCGATGCTGGCCGCCTGCTCGCCTGCCGCGCAGAACGAGACGGCGCAGGCCGGCGATCAGATCGCGGCCGACGCCAACGCCACGTTCGGCGAAGCGATCAACGACACCGATGCTGCTGCCGATCGCGCTTTTGGCTCGGCCGAAGCGACGATGGATAACAGCGCCGCGACGCTCGGCAATGCCGCCGATGATGCCGCCGACGCGACCGGCGCCGCGTTGAAAGACGCCGGCAACGCGATCGAAGACTAAGCGTGAGACGGGAGGAGCAACGCATGACGATCAAGCCCGCGGCGGCGCTCGCCTTGCTCCTCCTCGCCGCCTGCAGCTCCAGCGACGATGCGCCGGGCGCCGTCAGCCAGAGCGAACAACAGCAATTGAACGACGCCGCCGCGATGCTTGATGTCAACAGCGTCGATGCCAATGCCGTCAGGTTTGACGGCGACAATGAGAGCCAATCACAATGACCGATCTCCGTCGCCTCGGCGCCACCGATCTCCACATCGCCCCGCTGGTGCTGGGCGGCAACGTGTTTGGCTGGACCGCGGATCGGGATACCAGCTTTGCTGTGCTCGACGCATTCGTTGCCGGTGGCGGCACGATGATTGACACCGCCGACGCCTATTCCGCTTGGGTGCCGGGCCATCACGGCGGCGAATCCGAGACCGTGATCGGCGAGTGGCTGAAGGCCAGCGGCAAGCGCGCCGACGTGCTGATCGCCACCAAGGTCGGCATGCTGCCGGGCGAGGGTGGCGAGAAACTCGCCCCCGCGCGCATCGCCGCCGCCTGCGATGCCTCGCTCCAGCGGCTCGGCGTCGACACGATCGACCTCTATTTCGCGCACCAGGACGACGACGCGGTGGCGCAGGAGGACGCGCTCGCCGCGTTCGGCAAATTGTTCGACGCGGGCAAGATCCGCGCGCTCGGCGCCTCCAATTTCCACGCCACCCGGCTCAAATCCGCCAACGATGCGGCCAAGGCACACGGCCTGCCGCATTATCATGTGCTGCAGCCCGAATATAATCTCGTCAGCCGGCACAAGTTCGAAGGCGAGCTGCAGAATTACTGCGTCACCAACAATATCGGCGTGGTGCCCTATTACGGTCTCGCCTCGGGCTTCCTGACGGGCAAATATCGCAGCGCCGACGATTTGGGCAAAAGCGTGCGCGGCGGGCGGATGGGCGCGCTGCTCGAGGGCAAGGGCAAGGACGTGCTGGCGGCGATGGATGCCGTCGCCGCGGAGACCGGCGCCAGCCTGGCGCAGATCGCCCTGGCCTGGCTCGCCGCGCAACCCGGCGTGACCGCGCCGATCGCCAGCGCGACGAGCGTCGCGCAGGTGCAGGAGCTGCTGGGCGCGATCACGCTGGAGCTGACGCCCGAGCAGGTCGAGCGGCTTACTATGGCAGGCGCCTGACCCCCACATGCCCGTCACCCCGGACTTGGTCCGGGGTCCAACGTGCCGCATGAGAAATGGCCGGTGCGTGTGCGGGCCGTTGGACCCCGGACCAAGTCCGGGGTGACGGTACCGTATGCGCCCCTATTTCCCCATGCGCCGCGCGTAGAAGTCCAGAATCGTCGTCCACAGATGTTCGCCGACCTGCGGCCCGGATACGCGGTGGGTGAAGCCCGGATAGAACATCATCTCGAACGGCGTGGCCGAGGCCTGCAACCGCGCCGCCAGGGCAGTCGAATTCTCGAAGAACACATTGTCGTCCGACATGCCGTGGATCAGCAATAGCGGATCGCTGATCTTGGGCGCGTCGGTCAGCGCGCTCGATGCCGCATAGGCCTTCGCGTCGGTCGCCGGATCGCCCATATAGCGCTCGGTGTAGTGCGTGTCGTACAATTCCCATTTGGTCACCGGCGCACCCGCCACGCCGGCGGCGAACATGCCCGGTGCCGCCTCCAGCATCTTCAGCGTCATATAGCCGCCATAGGACCAGCCATAGGTCACGATCTTATCGGACGCGACGAACGCCTGTTGCTTGAGCCAGTTGGCGCCAAGCAGCTGGTCCGCCACCTCGACCGTCCCGGCCGCGCGGTACAGCTGGCTTTCGAACGCCATGCCGCGATTGGCCGAGCCGCGATTGTCGATCATGAACACGATATAGCCCTGCGCGACCAGATATTGGTGCAGCGCCCCAGCCCAGTTGCGACTCACGGTCTGCGAATGCGGCCCGCCATAATGTTCGAAGAAGACGGGGTATTGCTTGCCCGGTTCGAGTACCGGCGTGATCATTTCCCAGTGGAGCGTGCTGCCATCCGCCGCCTTCAGCGTGCCGAACTTGGTCGGCTGATGCTGCCCGACATACGGATAATACGGATGCCCCGCCGTCAGCGCATTCTCGTTGACCCAGGACAGCCTTTTGCCGCTCGCGTCCGCCAGATACACTTGCGTCGGCTGATCGGGATTGGAGCGCGAGACGATGATCCGCGAAGCGGCGTTGTCCATCGTCGCGCCGTTCCACCAGCCCGGCTCGGTCAGCCGCGTGATCACGTTCGGTTGCGCGATGTCGACGCTGTAGAGGTGCCTTTCGAGCACCCCGTCCTTGTTGCCGGTAAAGAAAATCCGCCCCCTGGCCTGATCGACGCCGGCCACATCGTTGACCACCCAGTCGCCCTTGGTCAGCTGCGTCCACTTGCCGCCCTTGAGCCGATACAGATGCGCATAGCCGTCGCGTTCCGAGCTCCAGATCAGGCTGCCGTCATCGAGCAGGCGATACGCGTCGCTGAGATTGACCCAGCTGTTGGGCCTGGCCTGTTCGCTGAACAGCACGCTCGATTTGCCCGTCGCCGGATCCACCTTGAGCACGTCCAGCACGGTCTGCGCGCGATTCTGTCGCTGCACCAGCAAGGCGCTGCCATCCGGCGTCCAATCGACCCGCGCCAGATAGATGTCGGTATCACGCCCGAGATCGACCTTCACCCGGCCCGTGCCATCGGGCTTCATCACATACAAATCGACCAGCACGTTGGGCTTGCCCGCCGCGGGATAGCGCTGATCGAAGGTCTTGGTGCCGTTGGCGCCGATCGCCGCGCGCGTGATCACCCCGACCGGCGCCTCGTCGAACCGCTCGACCGCCACCATCCGGTCGCCCGGCGCCCACCAATAACCGGTGCGGCGGTTCATTTCTTCCTGTGCGACGAATTCCGCTTCGCCCCAATGCACGGTGCCCTTGCCGTCGTCAGTTAGCATGCGCGCCGCCCCGCCCAGTGGCTGCACGACGAGATTCTGATCGCGCACATAGGAGACGAACCCGCCGCCGGGGCTGATCTTGGGATTGAGCGCGCCGCCGACATTCTCGGTCAGCCGCGTCACCGTGCCGTCGAGCCCGGCGAGATACAGATCGCCATCGATCGGCACGAGGATGGTATTGCCATCCGGCGACCATTCATAGCTGACGATCCCGGTCTTTCCGCTGATGCTGCGATCGCGCTCGCGCTGCATCTTCTCCGCCTCGGACAATTCCGCGCCGCTGCCGACCTTCTTCGAATCGACCAGCATGCGCTCCTGCCCCGTGCGCGTATCCAGCGCCCACAGATCGAAGCGCTGTTTTTCATCGGCGCGGGGCTTGAGCGAGGTGAGCAGCGTGCCGTCCGGCGACAGCTTGAGCGATTGCGGCTGCGGGCCAGACAGATCGGGCGAGCCGAACACGCGCTTGAGCGTCAGCGGCGGCGGCGGTGTTGCTGGGTCAGCCGCCAAAGCGGGGCTCCCCAGCCCGGCCAGCATCACGCCTGCCAGCAACCACGGTTTCGCCATCACGCTTCTCCAAATCTTGCGACATCACGCCGCCGCTATACCGTCGGCCAAGCGATTGTCGCCGCTTTTTAGGCGCTTGCGCCACCGCAACCGGCGCCGTTCGACAAGCGAGCGCCATGCCCATTCGACCGGCGCGATGTCGAAATGTCGCAGCCACAGATTGGCCAGCGCCAGCAACAGGATATTGATCACCAGCGCGGTGAGCATCAGCACTGCCCAGCCGCTTTTCCCGTACAGGCCAAGCGCGAACGGGGGATAAAGCACCCACAGGCAGATCAGCGTCTGCAACACGTACAGGCTGAGGGCGGTGCGCCCCGCCGCGGCGAACGGCCGCAGCAGCGCCGCGCCGCTGACGCTCATCACGATCACATTGATCAGCCCGAGATGGCCCAGCGTCGTCGCCAGCCGGGTCAGTTCCCCCGTGGCGTAGATCAGATGCGGATAGCCGTCGAAGCGCGTCGTCCAGTAAGCATCGATCGCGCGGGCGGGAAGCCCCACAGCATAAGCGAGCACCGTCAGCCAGAGATAGAAGCGCCGCGAGCGCTGCCCCTGGATCACGCCCCATTTGAACAAGCCGGCGCCGATCAGCATCGTCGCCACCGCTTCCCACACGAACAACGGCTCCAGAAAGCTTCCCGCGGCTATCCCGTCGGACCTTCCCCAGAGGACCATCATCGTCCTCCAGGCATTGTTGGCCCAGCTGGCGAAATTGCCCGTGGCGGCCGCACGATCTCGGTCCTCACGGGCGATGCGGCGGCGCTCATTGTGCTTTTGCCTGGCCCGTTCGGCGATCGCCGCGGTGTAGCGCGTAACCCTGCGGGCCTCGATCGGGGTCAGCGCCTGCCCCGCTGCGCGCTCGGCCTGCAGCCGCGGCACCTCGATCCGCGCCCGCTGCGCCTCCTCCAGCGCCATTCCCAGCCCGAACAGCTGCGACAACGCCATCAGCAGCCCGATCCCCAGCAACGCCGGCGCCGCCAGCCGCCGAAACAGAAACGCGATCAGCGCCGCCACGCCATAGGTATGCAGGATGTCCCCCGGCCACAGCAGGATGAAGATGTGCACCAGCCCGAACAGGGAAAGGACGATATTGCGGCGGTAATAGCCGCGCCACACCGCCTGGCCGCCCAACGCCGCTGCAGCACGATCCGTCAGGATCACCATGCCGACACCGAACAGCATTTCCAGCAAACACCGCGCCGTGCCGCTGACGAAAATCTCGCGCAGCCACCAGAAGATCTGGTCCGCCGCGGTCCAGCCGAAATGACGGATTTCTTCCGACGAGGCCCAATAGGATCCGCCCATATCGTTGATGTTCATGAACAGAATGCCGAGAATGGCGATCCCGCGCAGGATATCGAGCACCGCGATACGCGGCGCGCCATCGGGCTCGGTGGGGGTAGCTGGCGTGTTCATCCGCACATGATCTGGCAGAGCGACGCCAAAACGTCACGCCACGATCGTCGCTGCCCTCAGCCGCGCCCGAGCAGCGCCGATCCCGCGCGGCACGAAGCGGAGTAGACCTGCCGTGAACAATTTCTTGCCCGGGCGGGCGTCGATTATCCTTGCGCCAAAGTCTTAGTCCTTCATTACCCACGGAAAATCCGGGCCGCTTGGCAAGGCCCGCATCCTGGAGTTCGAGTATGCGTAAGCCACGCCCAGAGGGCATCAAGGATTATACCGGGCCTGCCGGCGGCTGGGGCGCGCTGAAGGCGGTGGCTGTCTCGCTGAAGGCGCAGCAGATCGTCCAGCGCGGCGCGCAGACATTGTTGAAGTCGAACCAGCCCGACGGCTTCGACTGCCCGAGCTGCGCGTGGCCCGACCCCAAGCACACATCCTCGTTCGAATTCTGTGAGAATGGCGCGAAGGCCGTGGCATGGGAATCGACCGCCAAGCGCATCGGTACCGAGTTCTTCGCCGAACATTCGGTGTCGGACCTCTGGGCAAAAAGCGATCACTGGCTCGAAGGCGAAGGCCGCATCACCGATCCGCTGCGCTATAACCCCGCCACCGATCACTACGAAGTGGTCGGCTGGGACGAGGCGTTCGCCGAGATCGGCGCTGGCCTTGCCAAGCTGGAAGACCCCAACCAGGCCGAATTCTACACCTCGGGCCGCTGCTCGAACGAGGCGGCGTTCCTGTTCCAGCTGTTCGTGCGGCTCTACGGCACCAACAATTTCCCCGATTGTTCGAACATGTGCCACGAGGCGACCTCGGTCGGCCTCCCGCAGTCGATCGGCATCGGCAAGGGCACCGTCAGCCTCGAGGATTTTGATCATACCGATCTGATATTCTCGATCGGTCATAATCCCGGGACCAACCATCCGCGCATGATGGCCACGTTGCGCGAGATCGCGCGCCGCGGCGGCAAGATCATCGCCTTTAACCCGCTTAAAGAACGCTCGCTGGAGCGCTTCGAATCGCCGCAGTCGGTGATCGAGATGGCGACGGGAACGGCAACGCCGATCGCGACAAACTATCTGCAGGTCAAGGTCGGCGGCGACGCGGCGGCGATCAAGGGCATCTGCAAGGCGCTCGTCGCGCTGGACAAGGCCGCTGCTGCCGCGGGGGCCCCGTCGGTGATCGACCACGCGTTCATCGCCGAGCACACCGCCGGCTTCGACGCGCTGATCGCCGATCTGGAAACCAGCGACTGGGCCGACATCGTCCATGCCAGTGGGCTCGGCCAGAGCGATCTGGAGGAAGTCGCGCGGCTCTATGCGCAGTCGACCGCGGCGATCGCCTGCTACGGCATGGGCATCACGCAGCACCGCACCGGCACCAGCAACGTCCAGCAGATCGCCAATCTGCTGCTGCTCCGCGGGAATATCGGCCGCCCCGGCGCGGGCATCTGCCCGCTTCGCGGCCACAGCAATGTGCAGGGCGATCGCACCGTCGGCATCACCGAGCGGCCGATGCCGATGCTGCTCGACAAGATGCAGGAAGTGTTCGGCTTCGAACCCCCGCGCGAGCACGGCCATTCGGTGGTCGAGAGCATCGCCGCGATGCGCGACGGCAAGGCCAAGGCAGTGGTTTGCCTGGGCGGCAACCTCGCCATCGCCTCGTCCGATCCGCAGGCCTGTGCGCAGGGGTTCCGCAACATGGAACTGGCCGTGCACATCACCACGAAGCTCAACCGGACGCAGCTGCTGATGGCCAAGGGCGCGACCTATATCCTGCCGTGCCTCGGGCGGACCGAACGCGATGTGCAGGAAAGCGGGCCGCAATCGGTGACGGTCGAGGATTCGATGTCGATGGTTCACGCCTCGCGCGGCTTCCTGATGCCGCCGGGCGAAAATGTCCGGTCCGAGCCGTGGATCGTTGCCGGGATCGCCAAGGCGACGCTGGGCAGCAAGGGCGGGATCGACTGGGACGGCTACGTCGCCAATTACGATCGCATCCGCGACAAGATCGAGGCCGTGTTCCCCGCGTTCAAGGACTATAATGTCCGCGTCCGCGAGCCGGGCGGCTTCCATCTGCCCAACGCCGCGGCCGAGCGCGTGTGGCTGACGGATACCAAGAAGGCCAATTTCATGGTCGCACCAAGCGTTGAAGAGGACGAAACCACCCGCGATCCGACCGTTCTGCGCCTGACCACGCTTCGCTCGCATGACCAGTACAACACGACAATCTACGCGCTCGACGACCGCTATCGTGGCGTGTTCGGTCGCCGCGACGTGCTGTTCATGAACGCCAAGGAGATTGCGCGGCTGGGCTTTGCCGAAGGCGACGTGATCGACATCACCACCGCGCTCGACTTCAAGCGCTCCGACCGGATCGTCCAGGGGCTGATCCTGGTCGAACACACGTTGCCCGACGGTTGCTGCGCCTCTTATTATCCTGAGACGCAGCCGTTGATCGCGCTGGAGGATCATGATCCGCAGAGCCTGACGCCGTCGTATAAGTCGGTCCCGGTGCAGATCCATCCGGCGGGAACCGACGATGGCGCCGAACGTCTGGTCGAACGCGCCGGCGTCGTGGGTCGGCATCTTCCTGCGAAAGCCTGACTTCATGTACGCATCGACGATTACCGGCTTTGCCGACCGCGCGGCGGTGGACGCGGCCGCGATCCGCCGTTCGCCCGCGGGCTTCTTCGTCGGCGCGATGCTGGCGGGCGCCTATATCGGCATCGCCATGATTCTCGCGATCAGCACGGCGGGTGGCTTGCCCGCCGGCGTCCGGCCGCTGGTGATGGGCGCGACCTTCGGGCTCGGGCTGCTGCTGACGGTGTTTGCAGGCGGCGAATTGTTCACCGGCTATGTGATGTATCTGGGGTTCGGGCTGATGCGCCGGACGGTGAGCTGGGCGGATGCCGGCGTGCTGATGGTCGTCGTGTGGATCGGCAACCTGATCGGCGCGCTCGTCTTGTCGGCGTTGTTCATTGCCGGCGGCGGTGGGCAGGTGTTTGCCTACGCGACGACGATGTTCAACGCCTATACCGCGCACAAGGTGGAGGCCGACGCGGTGACCCTGCTGGCTCGGGCGATTCTATGCAACTGGCTGGTATGCCTGTCGATCTGGACCGCGGCGCGCGTGACCGGCGATGCCGCCAAGATCTTCGCCATGGCGTGGATCCTGCTGGCCTTCGTCGCCGCGGGGTTCGAGCATTCCGTCGCTAACATGACCGCGCTGACGCTCGGCCTGTTCTCCCCTGGCGAGACGATCGCGATGCCGGGGATCATCCACAACCTTGTGTACGTGACGCTGGGCAACATCATTGGCGCGCTGGTCTTCGTGGTCGGCGCCTATGGGTTGACGGCAAAGACCGACGCGCCGGCAGCCACCCACTAAGGACACGACCCGCGCACCGCGGCTGATCCAGGCCGGCGCTGGACCGCCGGAGCTGAATCCAGTCTCTCCTAGTGTCGATCGCAGCGACGTGCCACACGCTGAGTCACAACTGTAACAAGGGGTTACGAATGCGCGCCGGTGCCTGTCTGATCGCTCTCCTGTTCACCACCACGGCCATGGCGCAGACCCCCGGCACCGCTTATCATCGCGCACCGAACGCGATTGCGAAAGCGTTGGAGACGCCGCCGACCCCCGGCGTCGCCGTCAGTCCCGATCATCGCACGCTCGCGATCTTTGGCCGCGAAAATCTGCCGTCGATCGCCAACCTGTCGAAGCCGATCCTGCGCCTCGGCGGGTATCGCATCGATCTAGCGACCAACGGCCAGGCCGAGGTGCGCGTGCAATGGCTGAACGCGCTGAGCTTCAAGGACATCGCCAGCGGCAGGACGGTTGAGGTTGCGCTCCCCCCCGGCTTGCGCTTCGCATCGCCCGATTGGTCGCCGGACGGCACCCGCCTCGCCTTCTACGCGCAGGACGCGCAGGGCCTGTCATTGTGGATCGCCGACCGCAGCGGCAGCGCCCGCGCGGTGGCAAATAACCTCAACGGCACGTTCGGGCCGCCGTTCGCCTGGATGCCCGATAGCAAGGCACTGATCGCCTATACGGTTCCGGCGGATCGTGGCCGCGCGCCAGCAGCCAGCATCACCCCGAGCGGCCCGGTTGTGCAGGAAAGTGCGGGACGGACATCGGCTGCGCGCACGTATGAGGACCTGCTTGGCGATGCGCATGACGAAGCATTGTTCGATCATTATTTCACTGGCCAGCTGGTCCGGATCGATCTTGCCGGTACCGCACGGCCACTAGGCAAACCGGGTCTGATTTCCGAATTCAGTGTCTCGCCCGATGGCCGCTACCTGCTGACCGAGCGGCTCAAGCGTCCCTATTCCTATCTGCTCCCCGCGCGTTTCTTCCCGACCGAGATCGCGGTTACGATGATCGACGGGCAAGCGGTGAAGACACTTGTCGATCGCCCGCTTGCCGACGACCTTCCGGTCGATTTCGACGCCACGGTCAAGGGACCGCGCGAGGCGATGTGGCGGTCCGACGCACCGGCGACGCTTGTCTGGGCCGAGGCGCTGGACGGCGGCAACCCCCGCGCCAAGATCGCCTTTCACGACAAGGTGATGATGCAGACCGCTCCGTTCGACGGCGCGCCGGTCGAGCTGGCCATGACCCCCGCCCGCTATGCCACGACGCTGTGGGGCGATGACGGCTTCGCGATGGTCATCGACAGGGAATGGCGAACGCGTACCGAGCATCGCCTTGCCGTTGCGCCGTCACGCCCGGGCCAGACGCGGACCATGCTGACGCGCAACTACCAGGATCAATATGGCGATCCCGGCCGTCCGATTATGGAAGAGAATGCCGCCGGCAAACCGGTGATGCGCTTCACGCCGGGGCGTGACCGCGTCTACGTCTCCGGCGAGGGGGCGACCAAGGCAGGTGCCTTCCCGTTCCTCGCTACGATGCCCGTGGCGGGGGGCGGACAGACGCGGCTATGGACCGCCAAGGCGCCGTATTACGAAACCGTCGTCGCCTTGCTCGACGACAAGGCCGATCGCATTCTGACGCGGCGTGAGAGCGCGACGCTTGCCCCGAATTACATGGTCCGCAGCGTGAAGCGCGGCAATGCCAAGCCGATTACCGCCTTTGCCGACCCTGCCCCGGTCTTCGCCGGCGTCACGCAGCGCACGATCACTTATCCCCGCGCCGATGGCCTGCCATTGTCCGGCTCGCTCTATTTACCGGCGGGCTATGATGCCAAGCGCGACGGGCCGCTGCCGACGTTGCTGTGGGCCTATCCGGGGGAATTCACCGACGCCAAGGTCGCCGGGCAGAACGTCGATCAGGGCAATCGCTTTGTGCGCCCGCGCGGGATCAGCCATCTGTTCCTGCTGACGCAGGGCTACGCGATCCTCGACAATCCGGCCATGCCGATCATCGGCGAAGGCGGCGCGGAGGCGAACGATACCTACATCCAGCAACTCCAGCAGAATGCGCAGGCCGCGGTCGAGGCGGTGGTCACGATCGGCGTCGGCGATCGAAGCCGCATGGCGGTTGGGGGGCATAGCTACGGCGCATTCATGACCGCGAACCTGCTCGCGCACACCGATCTGTTTCGCGCCGGCATCGCGCGATCGGGTGCATATAATCGTACGCTGACGCCCTTCGGCTTCCAGGCGGAACAGCGCACCTACTGGCAGGCGACACCGACTTATACGGAAATGAGCCCGTTCACGTATGCCCACCGCATCAAGGAGCCCATCCTGCTGATCCATGGCGGCGCCGATGACAATAGCGGCACCTTCCCGGTCCAGTCCGAACGCATGTACGCCGCCTTGAAGGGCAATGGCGCGACGGTGCGCTATGTCGTCCTGCCGAACGAGCCACACGGCTATCGCGCGCTGGAATCGACCGAAGAGACATTGTGGCAGATGACGGACTGGCTGGATCGCTACGTAAAGCCCAGGCAGGCGGCTGCCACGGCGCAGCCCGCGGCAACCACCAGACGGTGAGCGACGCCGTCGCGACTGTGTCGTGCAACGCCGCCGCGACTGCGCATCACAACCACTGGGCCGGCATTACAGCGGCCTGGCGCAGTGGCTGGCAATGAACTGGTCATGCGCGGGCATTGCCGCAGCGGTCTGGCCAATCACGCCACGCAAATGCTGCAAAAAGCGCGCCGCCTCTTCGGGCGGCAGCGTCGCCACGAGCGGGTCATAGGATTGCGGCAGGCCAATCTGTCCCATCAACACGGCGATCCAACCGTCTTCGGAAAATAGCTGTCCGGGCTCGGGCATGGCGCGCCCCCGCTCCCGCCACAGCGCCAGCCGCTCGACCAGCGCATCCGGCGGCGGCGTATCGCGGCACTGCTGCCAAAAATCGCCGTCGATCCGCCCGTTGGCATGATAATGAAGGATGATAAAGTCGCGGATCTGCTCATAGTCGCGGCGCAGCATCCGATTGTATTTGTCGCGCTCGATCGGGGCGTGGCCGCTGTCCGGAAACAGGCTCATCAAGCGGGTAATGCCTGACTGGATCAGGTGAATGCTGGTCGATTCGAGTGGCTCGAGAAAGCCACCGGCAAGGCCGATCGCAACGCAATTTCGTTCCCACAAATGCTCGCGGACGCCCGCCGTGAAGCGCAATTGCCGTGGTTCACTCGTGGCCAGCGTGTCGAGCCCGGCCAGCAAGGCGTCCGCCGCAGCCTCGTCCGTCATGTATGCACTGCAATAAACGTGACCATTGCCGACGCGATGCTGCAGCGGGATGCGCCACCGCCAGCCCGCCTCGGTTGTGGTGGCGCGCGTGTACGGCACGGGAGCGCCGGATGATGTGCTGGGCACCGCCAGAGCGCGATCGCACGGCAACCATTTCTGCCAGCTGACGAACGGCACGCCGAGCGCATCGCCGAGCAGCAGCGCGCGAAATCCGCTGCAGTCGATAAACAGATCGCCCTCGATACGACGACCATCGGCCAACACGATCGCATCGATAAAGCCATTATCCGGGGCGAGATCCACCTGTGTCACGCGCCCCTCGACACGCCTCACGCCGCCCTCTTCGGCGAGGTGGCGGAGAAACTGCGCATATAGCCCGGCATCGAAATGAAATGCGTAACGCAGTGACGACAGCACGGCGGCAGGGTCGCCCGTCGGTCGGTTAAAGCGCCCCAGCCGCGCGGCCACCGCGGCAAGGCAATAATCTTCGAGGGATCCGACATCGTTCAGTGGCGCCTGAAGCCCGGCTTGCCGACGCCAGATCTGATGAAATTTGATTCCCGCCGCATCACGACCAAACGTGCCGAACGGGTGCATGTAGCGCCCGCCCGCCTTGCCCCAGCCGACGAATTCGATGCCCAGCTTGAACGTCGCGCCAGTCGCGCGCACGAACGCATCTTCGTCGATGCCGAGATAGCGGTTGAAATCCAGCAGCGACGGGATCGTTGCCTCGCCCACCCCGACCGTGCCGATCTCCTCGGACTCCACCAGCGTCACCGTGGTGCCGGCACCGGCCAGCCGCGCCAGCGCCGCCGCGGTCATCCAGCCGGCGGTGCCACCGCCAACTATAACGATACGCTTGAGCGGCGCCATCACGCCGCCAAGCCGGGCGATCCAAACGGACGTTGGCGCGCATAATCGATCAATTGTCGATTGCTGGGAAGATTGGCGACGGCGAAGGCCGCCTGCCGATCAATCTCCGCGAACGCGCGCCGCGCATCCGTTGCGTAGCGATAAGCGCCGGCGCGCGCCGACAGATCGGTCTTCCATCCCATCCCGTACAAAACGTACTGCCAGCTCGCCTCGGTGAAGATATCGACATTGCTGTCGATGTCGATCTCCGTCGGCGGCCGAAAGCGCCAGCGCTCGAGCAGCTCGTGCAGGCTATCGGGGATCGATGCAGCGGCGACATTGTCGTGCCAGAAATCGGAATCGCGCCGTTCGGAAATGCAATAATGCAGCTTGATGAAGTCACGCGCGCGATCGTAGCGGCGGAGCATATTGGCGTTAAACTGGCGTGCCGAGGTTTCCCAATCGCCACCCCATGGGAAGAGATTGGCGACCATCCCCGCAGCTACCTCGGCAAACACGATGCCGGTGGCTTCCAGCGGTTCGAAAAAGCCGCTCGACAAGCCGATCGCGACACAATTCTTGTGCCAGTTGATCTCGCGATAGCCCGCCTCGAAGCGGATCTTGCGCACGTCGTGATCGGCGCCTGCAGGACCCACATAAGCGCGCAGCAACTCCTCGGCGCGTGTGTCATCGGTGTGGGCGGAGGAAAAGACATGGCCGATGCCGCGGCGGCGATCGAGCCCGATATCCCACATCCAGCCTGCTTCCTGCGCGGTAGCGACGGTATACGAGACGATCGGCTCCTGCGCGCTCCGATACGGCACCTGGAGCGCAAGCGCGGTATCGCAGAACAGCACGTCGCGGCACGAGCGGTAGGGGATGCCGAGCGCCTTGCCGATCAGTTCGGCACGAAAGCCCGAACAATCGATATACAGGTCGGCGGTTAGCCGGCCGCTTTGCTCGGTATCCACCCCGGCGATCGCGCCATCGTCGCCGATAATCACCTCGGTCACGCGATCGACCAGATGCGAGACGCCGTGTTCCACCGCCTTGTCGCGCAGCAGCGCGGCAAGCGCCACGGCATCGAAATGAAAGGCGTAATTGAGCGGCGCGACATAATCGGGATGGCTTGGCAGCTTTGGCGCACGATGCGCATCGGCCGCCTTCTTTTGCGGGCTGCATACCTCGTCCCAATTCGCCGTACCGCCATGACCGAGCAACCAATACGGCAACAGATCGAGCCCATCATCGCTCGGTGCGATCTGGAACGGGTGCGTGTAATGGTCCGGGCCCGCCGTGCCCGGCGTAAAGCGCCAATGCGCGAATTTGGCGCCTTGCTTGAAACTGGCGCCGCATTTGCGGATCAGATCGACTTCGCTGACGCCGATCGTCGCCAGGGTTTGGCGGATAGTGGGAAAGGTCCCCTCCCCCACGCCCAGAATGCCGATCTCGCTCGATTCGACAAGCTGGATCGAAACGCCGCCGGGCAGATCGGCGCTAAGCCGCCGCGCCAGATAGCCGGCGGTGAGCCAGCCGGCGGTGCCCCCACCGACAATAAGGATACGCTTACTCATTGCCGTCTCCCGAACGGGTCCGCCGGATACCGACGGACCCGCCTGCATCAGAAGGCCAGGTTGATGCCGGTGCTGATGCGCCGGTCGCTCTGGAACCAGCTACGGCCAACCAGCTTACCGTTGGGATAGCCGCCCATCAGCGTACGCTGGGTTGCGGCGGTCAAGTTGGTCGCCTGGACGCCGAACGAGAAGTTTTCCGTGACCTTGAAGCGAACGCCGGCGTCAAGCGAGCCATAGCTTCCACCGTAGATCGGCAAGGCGATCTGAGTGGTTGTGTTGGGCCCGCCATCAAGATCGGTCAGCACGCCCGGTGCGCTATAATAGCTGTACGTGCCATTGGTGCCGTTGCTGTTGGTCGACAGCAGATAGCGCGAGCGCCACGAATAAGCCAAGCGGATCGAGAACGGATTGCGCTCATACAGCAAGGTCGCATTAGCGTTGTGCTGCGACAGGCCTACCAACGGCGCGTCATTCTTAATGGCGCCGGTGATGTCGCGGTACAGGTCACCCGGGTTGCTGCTGTCGATGAAGGTGTAATTTCCCTCGAAGCCGAAACCACCGAGCACGCCCGGCAGCATATCGAGGAAGAAGCGGCCACCCACTTCAACGCCTTTAACCGTCGCCGCCTTCGTGGCGTTGACATAATCCGATGCGGACGCCGTCACTGTCTCGGTAGTGCCATCGGTAAACAACACGTTCACCTCGCGGTTGGTCAGCGAGTAGATCGGCAGGTTGGTGATCCGCTTGTAGAATGGCGCAACGTGGAACGAGGTGCCCGGTCGCGCATAATATTCAAACGACAGATCGAAATTGTTCGACAGGGTAGGCTTGAGCAACGGATTGCCGGTTTCTGCAGTGAAGTTGGTAAACACCCCCGGCAGCCCCGAGCCACCCGGATTGGTCACAGTCGAGACACCGACCGTCCCCGAAGAGCGCAGCGCGTTGAATGTCGGGAGATCGACCGTGATATTATACCCGCCGCGCAGCTTGATCTTCTCCGTCGGAGAGAAATCGAGGTTGATGGACGGCAACACGCGGGTGAATTCCGCCTTGCCCGAACGCGCGACAAAGGTCGGCGCGAGCGTCTGGGTCCGGCCGTTGCGAATGAACGGCGTGCCTCCATTCTGCTGGATGAAGCCATTGCCCTGGTTCTCGATATGCACGACGCGCACGCCGACATTGCCGCCGATCCCGGGGGCGCCGTCCTGCGGGCCGAAACGCACCAGCGCATAGCCAGCGAGATTCTTGGTGCGGTTGTCGAGCTGGTCGCCGGGCAGCACGAAACCGGGCTGACGGATGGCAAGAGAACCATCGGCGTTACGCTGCCCGCCATATCCAGTGCTCGGCAGCGGACCCGCCGAAGAACAGTTGAACTCATTGCCGGTGCAGAAGCCCGCTGGAGGCGATTGCGTGAGTTGCAGGCGGTCGAAGCGCGACGCCAGCCCTTCGCTCGCAAACATCAGATTGCCGGGCAGGATGGCCGAGCCGCGGAAAAAGTCCTTGAACGCGTGCAATTCGGTGTCGCCGGGCGCCGCATTCGCATAGGTCAGCTGCGGGTCGCCATTCCAGCCACGACCGAGCGCGGCCCAGTTATACCCGTTCTGGAAATCCCGCTCCTTGCGCTGCGCATAGCGGCCACCGACCTTTACCGAGCGGAAGAAATCGCCGTCGAACTTGTATTCCGCGTCAAGTTGGCCGGCATCGAGCCGACCGGTGTTGTTTTCATTGTGCGGCATGGATGCCGTCCAGAAATAGTTGGACGGGTCCGCAAACGATGCCTGCGTGCCCGACCCCACCGAAATCTGCGGCAGATCGCCACTCAGATCCAGGCCGAAACTCTGCCCGAAGCTGACGTCACGGAAGATATCAAGACGATCGTAGATCTGCTTCGAGTCGACGCGCTGGAGCGACCCCTTGAGCGATAACGGGCCATCGGCCGGCGCCCAGGCAAACGACAGCGAATAATCGCGCGTCACCGTGTTGCTCTCGACAAACCCCTTGTTGCCGCTGCTGTTGACCGGCCCATTGGTCGGCGCGAAGCTGGTCGTGTCGCGGTTGAACAGCGCGCTGCTTTTCACCAGCATGCCATTCTCGTCGAACGTGCTGCTGGCCGGATCGACCGCCAAGGTCTGCGAATCCAGCTGCGTGCCATAGTCGCTCGACTGGCTCTTGTAACGCGACTGGAAGAAGCTGCCGGTGAACGTCAGATCGTCCGAAGGCGCCCACTGCACCGCGCCGTAAATACCGGTGCGACGATAGCGGAATGCTTCGTCGCCAAAAGCAAAGCCGCTCGGCACGTAACGATCGACCCCGTCGCCCAGCGCGGTCTTGAAATAGGGGCTCACGCGGATGAACTGCGACAGCGAGCTGAACTGGCTGTATGCGACATCCGCCAGCACGCCGATGCGGCCGATCGGCGTATCGAAAGAGTCGGTCACGAGCACCGAAGCCGATGGGTCCGCTTGCTGCGCCATGTCGCCAAGCGCCAGTTCGCCCGTCGCGGCAACATGGAACTTGCCGTTGAAGTCGAACGGCATCTTGGTGCGGAGATCGATCTGCCCACCGGTGCCGCCTTCGATCAGATCGGCAGTGGACGCCTTGTATACGTCGACGGCCGACATCAATTCCGGCGTAACGTCGCTCCACAGAATCGCGCGGCCATTGTTGGCGCTAAAAATTTCGCGCCCGTTGAGGCGTGATGCCACGCCGGTCAGCCCGCGGACCTGCACGCCCGAGCCCTGCACCGAATAGTGATCGGGATCGCCCAGCGCCGCAAAGCGCACGATCGACACGCCGGAGACGCGCTGCAGCACTTCGGTGATCGAATTGTCGGGCAACCTGCCAGCATCGTCGGCAACGATCGAATCGACGATCGTCTCGCTGCGACGCTTGCGGTCTTCGGCGGCTTCCAGCGCCGCCCGGCGCCCCGTTACAACGATATCGACAGCAGCGTCGTCCGTGGATGCCTGGTCCGTGTCGGCAGCCCCCTGTGGCGCAACCTGCGCATAGCTGGAAGGCGCGATCCCGGCCGCAACCAACGCCAACGCCGATGCGCCAAACTTGAACGCAGTCGAACGGGCAAAACAAACAGACATCAAACCTCCCCTGACCCGTGGCCTGCCTGGCCCTACGGTAGCGCTCTCATTAGCGCGTGCGGCAGGGCATGCAAATTGGAAAACTATATGTCCGACAGATTCTCGTACTGGTGTAGCATTCAAGCCTTCCATCGTGCGGATCTAAGTGATGTCCGTCACCCAGGCGCGATTAGCCTGCGGCACGTCGAACTGGCGATCCAATGTGTTGGCAGCAACGGCCGTTTTGACGTCCCCCCTGTTTTTTAGCCCATTTTGAGCGAGAGTTTTCCGGCCTTGTGATGCCCTCGGGCAAGGAGCTGGAAATGAAGAAATCTAGGCACACAGACGAGCAGATCGCCTTCGCGCTGAAGCAGGCGGAACCGGCACGCCGGTGGCCGAGTCATCCGGCGAATGGGGATTTCCGAGCAGACGTTCTACCGCTGGAAGAAGGTGTACGGCGGTCTCGGCGTTGATGAGCTGAGGCGCCTGAAGCAGCTCGAGGACGAGAACGGGCAGCTGAAACAGCTGGTCGCCGGCCTAAGCCTGGACAAGCACATTCTGCAGGACGTTCTGGCAAAAAAGCTCTGACGCCTGGACGACGACGCGAGCTCGTCGCGTACGTCCAGGCGTCTCATGCCGTAAGCTGCTCGGCGCTGGGCGTCGAGCGGTCGTCGGTGCGCTACATCTCCCACAGGCCGGACCAGACACCGCTGGTGATGCGCAACCGTGATCTGGCGGCAACGCGGACGCGCTATGGCTATTTCCGGATCTACATCCTGCTGCGCAGGGAGGGATGGGTCGTGAACCACAAACGCGTCTACCGGCTATATCGGAATGATGGACTGAGCCGTCGGCTCAAGAAACCAAGGCGCAATGTCAGCGCTGCCAACCGCGAGTGCCAAGCTGCCGCACTGGCGGCGAACGATATGTGGTCGATGGATTTCGTCTCGGACGCCCTGTTCGACGGCCGGCGGTTACGCGCGCTGACCGTGGTCGACGCCTTTACCCGTGAAGCGCTGGCGATCGACGTCGACCAGGGGATCAAGGGCGAGCAGGTCGTCGAGGCGATGGCACGGATCTCATCGATCCGCGGCGCGCCCAAGACCATTCGTGTGGACAATGGGCCGGAATTCATCTCGAAAGCGCTCGACCGCTGGGCGTACGAGAACGGCGTGACGCTGGACTTCAGTCGACCGGGCAAGCCCACCGACAATGCCTTCGTGGAGTCGTTCAATGGTCGCCTTCGCAACGAATGTCTGAACGCACATTGGTTCCTGTCCATGACCGACGCCCGAGCCAAGATCGAGGCCTGGCGGCGAGACTATAACGAGAGCCGTCCTCACACATCGCTTGGCTGGATGACGCCGGTCGAATATGCTGCTGCGACGGCCGCCAAGGCGGCCGAATGAACGCCGGAAACTCACCCTCAGGTTGGATGAGAAACCGGGGGACCCTCAAGCCGCAAATACAGAAAGTAGCTTGTTCATCAGCTTAGCCCCTAATCTGAGGATCTAAAAATTTGGTCAATCGGATCTGCAATTTGCGCTCACTGCCATTCTGTAATCGGCCCGCGCCGATCAGGGCATCGCGACAAGCTTGAACGAGGCCGACGACTTCGCCAGCAACCGGTCGCCAGCATCGAACAGCTCAGCCTCGATGAACGCAATCGACTTGCCCTGATGGCGAATCCGGCCGACGCACTCGAGCGATCCGAGCATCGCCGGGCGGACATAATCGGTGGTCGCGCTGATCGTCGCACCGATCTGACGTCCGTCGGTCGCGGCGAAAATCGTCGATCCCATCGTCTCATCGAGCATGCTGGCGACGAAGCCACCGTGAATCATGCCCATCGGATTGCAGAAGATCGGCTGCGGTGTAAAGCCGAGACGCAACGCATCTCCATCGTAATCGACGAACCGCCAACCGACCAATTCGCTCATCGTACCTTTCGTGTGCATGCGCGCGAACAGAGCGCGCGCGCGATCATCGGGCTTCAATTGCCGGCATGCCCGGTCGATGTCAGTTGTCGTCACTATCTTCTCTCCATTTGCCACCGCGCCGACCCGTGATACAGATTAGCCGATAGAGCTTACGACGATTGAGCAATCGATCTCATTGGCAGAACTTACAATATCGCGAAGCGCTGATGCAGCTGCGGCCGGGAGAATGACAGGATGTCGGCGGTGTTCGATCGCTTCGCCAAGCCGCCCTGCGCCGATACGCTCGGCTGGCAATTGATCTCCGCCGATCCGGCGACAGGCATCGTCCGGGTGCGGTTCGCGGCCCGCCCTGAATTCGGCAATCCCGGGGGAACCGTGCAGGGCGGTTTCCTCGCGGCGATGCTCGACGACGTGCTCGGGTCCGCGGTGCTGGTCAAGTCGGACGGGGCGTTCTGCTGCGCCACGATCGGGCTGAACGTGCTCTTCGTCGCGCCTGTCCATATCGGAACGGTAATCGGTACGGGTCGCGTCGTCTCGATGGGGCGCAGCATCGCCTTCGTGTCGGGCGAACTGCACGACGATACTGGCGCCTTGCTAGCGAGCGCGACAGCCTCGGCGCGGTTGATTCCCGTCGACAAGCTGCCGTCCGGCGGCGTGGTCGAAAGCTAGACCGCCGTCGCTACCAGCGGCACCGGGCCGTTGCCGAGCTTATCGCGCATATGGCCACGTAGCAGCCAGATGCTAACGATCGCCTGGCCGGTGACCGCAACCGCCGACAGGTACCAGTAAGCCTCCAGCGCGACGTCGCCGCGCGTTGACATGTACAGCGCGGGCAAGACGAACGTCAGCAGCCGACCTGCGCTACTAATCAACGCAGGCCGCGTATCGCCGAATGCCTGGAACATGCCCGAACAGGCGAAGACCAACCCGATCGCGACGAAATTCAGCGAGCTGATCCTGAGATAATCAGCCGCCACCGCAACGACCGACGGGTCATGCGTGAACGGAAGGATCAGCGCTTGCGGGTTCGTCTGGCACAGCAAGGTTAGCACGAGCATGACGATGCTGCCGATCCCCGCGCATTGGTAGAATGTGGAACGCACCCGATCCGGCAGCTTGGCACCGTAATTCTGTCCGGCCATCGCCGCCGCGGCGAAGGCGATCGCCATAGGCGGCAAGAAGATCGACTGAAGGATACGCGATGCGATCCCGTAGCCTGCCTGCACCTGAGGCCCGTAACCGCGGATGATCCAGTAGACGACCGCAGTCATCACGAAGATCATCACGAACTCGCCTGCCGCCGGTAGCCCCACATCGGCAATCCGCCTCCAGATTGTTAGGCGCGGTGCTAGGCGGCGAACATCGAGCCGGAGATGCGGCTGCATCCGGCCGAACAGCAGGACGAAGGCGATGCTCCCAGCCAGAGTTGCGATGCTGCTCGCCAGCCCCGCGCCGAACACGCCCAGTGGATATCCGATCAGCCAACCAGTCACCAGCACTGGCGCAAGCAGCGCGTTGAAAGCAACGGTCAGCGACTGGATCAGCATCGGCGGCCCTGCCACGCCCGACGCTCGGAGCGCTGACCCGATCGCGGCAACCGGGAACATCAGGGCGAGCGCGGGCAGATAGGCAGCGAGATACTGGGCGGCCAGCGCGCTGGTCGCGGCGTCTGCACCGAGCGCACGCACGCCGACGAGACCAACCGTATAACCGATTACCAGAGTCGCCAAGCCCAGCACCACTGATAGCGACAGCGACTGTTCGAACACGCCCTGCGCATCGGCCGCGTCGCGGCGGCCGATCGCCTGAGAGATGAGAGACAACGCTCCAACCGCGACCATCTGGCTGGCCGCCATGACGAGGAAGGTCGTGCTGCCCGCGCTCGAAACGCCGGCGATCGCTGCCTTGCCGAGCTGCGCAACGAAATACAAATCGACTAGGAAATACAGGGTCTGCACAACCAATCCGACGCCGATGAACGCCGCCATACCGATCAGATGCTTGCTGATCGGACCCGTCGTCAGGTCGCGCATGTATCTCTCCTCTCGTACGTGAACGTATCGTGACAGCATTGGTCAGGCGTGGACGATCAGCTTCTCCAATCCGCGGAAGAATGGCAGCGTGCGCCAAGCAGGCTCTGCGTCGCAATCGACGATCTTCAGGGTCGGGAACCGCTGGAATAACTTGAGCAGCGCCAATTGTCCCTCCAGCCTCGCTAGCGGCGCACCGATGCAGAAATGACTCCCGCCGCCGAATGAGAGATGCGGCGCCCGCTTTGCGTCGATTACGAACCGCTCAGGGTCGTCGTACACCGCCGGATCGCGGTTCGCTGCGCGCAAGATCGTCGTCACTGCCTGCGTCGCGTTGATCGGGCATCCGCTGAGTTCGATATCGTCGGTCATGATGCGCTCAGTGACATCGATGGGGCCCTCAAAACGCAGCACCTCCTCGACCAAGAGCGGCGCGAGCTCCGGATCGGCGAGCAACTTCTCGAGCTCGCCCGGGTTGAGCATCAGCAACCGCGCGCCATTGCCGATCAGGTCGGTCGTCGTCATGTTGCCGCCGACTAGCAATGCAATCAGGTTGAGCGCCAACTCCGCATCGTTGATCTCGGCGCCTGCCGCTTGCAGTGCCACCATGTCGCTGATCAGGTCGTCACGCGGAGTGACGCGGCACTGGTCAATCTGGCCGCGGAAATAGTCGCGTAAGGATGTGCGCGCCTGTTCGAGCAAAACCGTCTGCTCGGGCGAGCGAAACGGGTTGAGCCCAAGGGCGACGCCCTCCGACCACTGCCGAAAATCGGTCAGCGATACATTGTCCACGCCGATGATCGCGGCGATCGCATCGATCGGGACGGGCAGGCAGAACGCCACCATCAAGTCGAACGGTCGCTCCGGATCAATGGCGTCTAGCGCGGCGTCGACCACTTGTTCGAGCCGCAGCCGGCACGTCTTGACCCGCGCGTAAAAAGCGCGCTGGAGCGGACGACGAATTCGCGCGTGATCGGGATCGTCGAGCACGATCATCGACGCGACTTCGGAGCGCGGCACGTTAGTCGGCAGCTGCGCCTCCTGGCGGTGTGCGAGATGCGCACAAGTCTCGGCGCGGGCGCCATTGCGGGAGGTGCGGCGGTTGGCGAGCACGCGGTGCGCATCGACATAACGCGTGACGATGAACGTGCCCGCCTGAGGGTCGCGAGCCACTGGCCGCGTTTCGCGTAGCGGCCGTAGCACGACGTGCGGATCGGCTTTGAACACCGGATTCATCGGCGTCAGCGCAAGCAGCGAAGCCTGGGCATCTTCAGTCATCGCGCCCTCCTGCGAACCGCCAAATTGTCAAAACTTGAACACACCGATCGTGTTCTCCTCGGTATCGTGCGCGTAGAAGAACGATCCCGCCGGAATCGTGATGATGTCGGAAGCAACCTCTCCGCCACCCCGTTTCACGCGATCCATCGCGTCTTCTAACGTGTCGGGAATCGCGATGTGTGTGATCGCGCCCTCACCCTTGGTCGCCGGCTTGCCCTCGACGATATGTCCGAACACGCCGGTGCCCTCCGGGAAAGCCAACACCGCCTTCGCATATGGCCCTGCGGTGGTGTCGATCACCATCGGCGCGTTAAGCAACGTTTCATAGAACGTCTTCGCGCGCGCAATATCTGCGACTGGAATCTCCGAGAATACGATACCCGTAGGATGTGCCGTCATTGTTTTTCTCCTTGTTTATGTTGGATTGTGGCTGGTGCCGCTTCAGAAGATGACATGGCAGTCGCTGACCTGTCTAATCCCGCTTAACCCGGTGCAAGTCGCCGGACCGTCGCGCAGACGGATATTGGGGGTGAGTTCAGCGAACGCACTCAGCGTCTCGAATACCTCGATCCATGCGAGGCTTTCCCCCAAACAGCGATGCGCGCCGCCGCCGAACACCAGATGCTTGCGCTGGAAATCGGTCCGCGTGATGTTGAAAACTTGTGGATCCGCGAACAACGCGGGATCGCGCAGCGCGCCCAACAGGCTCGCTGACACGATAGAGTTGGCCGGGATGCGCTCGTCACCCAGCTCGATGTCGGCAAGCGTGAACCTGGGACAGGTGCCGACCGAGGGTTCGTACCGCAGCGTCTCGTTGACCGCGCCCCCGATGAATAAGGCATCTTGCGACAGCAGGTCCCATTGGCGGCGATCGGCGAGCAGCAGCGAAATCGCGTTAGTGATCGTCATCCGCGTCGTCTCCGCCGACGCCAGCATGAGATCGATCAGTTGGACATAGGTCTCCGCCGGCGTCAGTTCGGGATCCACTGCGCTAGCAGATTGCAGATATTGGCGGAGGAAGTCGCTTTGCCCGTGGGTGCGCTGCCGGTCGAGCAGGCGCTCGACATAGCCCATCAACGCCGCGGCAGCGGCGTCGATATCGCCCATCTGCTCGAGCGGAAACAGCGTCAGACCGACCGCCGCCTGCCGCGCCAACCCGACGAAGTAGTCGACGTCCTCTTCCGGGATGCCGATGATGCTGCACAACAATCGCGGCGGCATCGTCTTGGCGAATTCAGTCGCCACGTTCATCTCGCCGCGCGCCAGGTAAGGCGTCAGATGATCTCGCACGAAGCGGCGGATGTCGGGCTGCAGCCGCTTGATTACAGGCATGGTGAATGTGCCAGCGAGCGGTTTGCGGCGACGGCGGTGCACAGTGCCATCGACGGTCGGCATACCGTTGACGAAAAGGTTTTGCAGAGGCCCGACCGGCACGCCGCGCCACATCAGCAGCTGTGTATAAAACTGACATACTTCGGGATGCGTCAGCAGCTGCGTGCACTTATCGTGAGAGAACAAGGTATAGACGCCGATTTCGCGATTCACAGCGCTGACCGTGCGGCGCCAGACGTCGGACCGCTCACGCATGCGCGCTATATAGTTGTGTGGGTGTGCATCGAGTTCTACCTCCGCAACGTCGAAGATATCAACTTCGGCAAGATGGGGCCGGGGCTTTAGATCGGCGCGGTAGTCAACGACCTGGTTTATGGCGGCATTGGTCATCTTGGTACTCCGACGAGATAGGTGACTTTGTAACCGAAGGGCGCGTCGGCGATGCCCGCCTCCCATTCTAACGTGTTTCCGCCGAGTCCTGCGACCATCGCCTTCATCTCGTCGACGGTGTAGGTGCGAAAGGCAGAGACTATGCCGTCCCACATCACGAAGAACGGCACCAATGGCACGACATAGGTGAAGAATAGACGGCCAGGCGTCAGCGGGCGGATGAACGGTGTCATCAACCATGTGCCGAGTGGCGATAGCAGCATCGGTACCAGCCCGAGTATTGACCGCCGCGAGATCTCGAATACTGCGATCCCCTGTCCACTGGCCGCCGAATCACCCAATATTTGCTGCGCGATTTCAGGCCGGAAATGGTGGAAAGCGGAAAACATCGTCCGAATCCCCCGCAGCCGTGCCGGCACCGCCGTCGCATCGACGCTCGCCACTTCGAACTGCAGCGCGCTCGGCTGTTCGCGACAAATCGCCGACAACGCCTCTGCGTTGGGATATTTATCAGTGAAGGTGATCGATGTACCCGGCCGACCCGCTTTGCGGATATCGCGCTGGATCGCCGCAAGCAGCCCGCCGCCGCCCGAACAGAGATCGACAATCTTGGGCGTGCCTGTGCGGTTGATCATTGAGGTCAAGATCTGCACCATAGGCCGGTGTAGCTGCATCCGGACTGTCGAGTAGCGCAGGAAATCGGTCATGTAGTTGCGAATGCTGGACGGAAACCACGCCTGATCCTCGAACTCGAAAAGATGCATTCTGGGGATCAGCGCGGCCATATCGTCTCTCTTGCCGTGCGCCGCCACGATGGCCGCTGTTCACGTCTTGGGGTGCAGAATAGCAAACTTGCGCAAGTTACCTATCGTCAGAACTGACAATGGCGGCGGCTCCTTGCTTACTTCTGCAATGAGCGGGTCCTGGTCCAGTCGTGCCGCCACTCCTGGTCTCTTCCCGGCCGAGCGGTTACGCCGTCTAAGTTCATTGGCCGTCTCAAACTCAATGCGACTCAGCAGCCATCGCGTCGGACGTTTCAAAATCGAAAGCTGCTGCACATTCCAGCTCGCTCCCGATACGCGCGCTCAACAACTCCAGGGCATCGACTCCATTGGACATAATGTGTCGGGACCGGTTATGTGCAGCACGTCATCTTCGGACCTTGTGACGGCGCTCAACCCGGCCCCGGCTATTGTCTCGCCGACAAGCAAACGATCGACGGTGTAGAAGTGGGCCTGCGGATCATGGGCAATTGCGGCGCTCCCGCCGCCTGTCGCACGTCGGCGTCACTGGTTGGAACGATCCGGTTCTGAACTTGGTCACCGTGCGGACGGAGTGACGGTCTGCTCTGACGCAACACGGATCGTGCATCGCACGGTTTCGTGCCTTCAGGCTGCGGCCTTGCTGCACCCCTCGATCGCTTCGCGGTTAGCCGTTACAATTTGGTCGGCCGCGACGATTGCGTGGAACGCTGTCGGGCTTCCACTGTCCATCTCTTATTCGTTCCATCTGAGGCTGTACGAACCAGACCATCGACGCAGCTGCGAGCTGGTAAAGCCGCTTTCTCTTCTCGTCCTCTTCCTTGGCTCTGAGATACGTGTTTTGCCAGTAGCTTCCTTGTTCGCTCGGTCGCAGCGCGATCTTAAAATCCAGCGTTGGGTCGAGTAGGAAGGCAAGCTTCTTTACGCCATTAGCAAACGCAATTGTTGCTTGAGAAACGACTATCGCATCAGGAAAATCAACCTGCCGATGATCTAAATACAGCCGTAACGGCACTCCATCCAACGGCTCAACAGCGGCTCTAGCCATACATCCCCTTATCGAGGGTAAGCTATGCTGTTTCAGATCCTTACGTCAATCACGTATGCGAAGGGGATAGACGCCTCATTTTGCCTGGCGGGCGGTGGTAAGCCGGGATCCCCGGACCAAGCCCGGGATGACGTCGGCAAGGAAGCGAAGCGAACGGTCCAGCAAATGCGGCAATTATGCCAGCGCGTTCAGCGCCTTTTCCACGCCATCCATGGTGAACGGCTTGGGCAGCGTCGGGCGGTCGCGGTGCGCTTCGATCACGCCATCCTGCGATCCGCCGGTGGCAAAGACGAATGGCACACCCTTCGCCGCCAGCGCATCGGCAATCGGCCAGCTTTGTTCGCCATCGCGCAGGTTGACGTCGAGGATCGCCGCATCGATGCCGCCCGCCGCAACCAACGCCAGAGCATCGGCCACCGTATCCGCCTGTCCGGCCAGCGCACGCCCCTGAATATCGAGAAAGTCCTCGAGCATCATCGCAATCAGGGGTTCATCTTCGACAATCAGGATACGCTGTGGGCCATTCATACAGCGTCTTTAGCCATTGGCGTGGCCCCGCGCCAAGTCATTTCGCCTGGCGCTTTATGAAACGGTACAATTCACGAGAACGCTCAATGCTCTACGGCGTTTTAACGTTGAGTACCAAACGCGCCGCCTCGGCCAGTTGCTGCACTGAGAACGGCTTGGCGAGAAAGTGAACATTGTCGAGATCGATCGATTTGCGCACGGTTTCCTCGGCATAGCCCGACATGAACAAGATCGGCAGATCGGGATAGCGCGTGCGCACGCGCCGCACCATCGTTGGCCCGTCCATCACCGGCATCATCACATCCGAGATCAACAGATCGGGGCGCTCGCTATGCGCGAGCAGATCGAGCGCCGCTTCGCCATGTTCCGCGGTCAGCACGGTATACCCCTGGCGGGTCAGCGCGCGCTCGGCGATGGCGCGGACCATATCCTCATCCTCGACCAACAGAATAGTGCCCGTGCCCCACAGATCGGCGGGCTTTTGCTTGGGCGCGGCGAGCACCGGCGCCGGCTCTGCGGCGCTCGCGGTATGGACGGGCAGATACATGGTGAAGGTCGTGCCCGGGCCGTTCTTGTTATTCTCGGCGAAGATGTACCCCCCCGACTGTTTGACGATGCCGTATACCGTGGACAGGCCCAGCCCCGTGCCCTTGCCGACCTCCTTGGTGGTGAAGAACGGCTCGAAAATCTTGGGGAGTACATCGGCCGGGATGCCCGTTCCGGTATCCGCGATATCGAGCGCGATATAGTCCGCGGTCGGCAGGATATCGGAGCGCATCTGGCGGACCTGCTCGGCGGACACGGCACGTGTCCGGATCGCCAATGTACCACCGGCGCTGGGATTATGCGCGATCATCGCATCGCGCGCATTGACCGCGAGATTGACCACGACCTGTTCAAGCTGCCCCGGATCGGCGCGCACCGGCCCCAGATTGCGGCCATGCTTGACCGTCAGCGTCACCGCTTCGCCGAGCAGGCGCTTGAGCAGGTTGGACACCTCGGAAATCACATCGGGCAATTGCAATATCTGCGGGCGCAACGTCTGCTGACGGGAAAACGCGAGCAACTGGCGCGTCAGGCTGGCGGCGCGGTTCGAATTGGCACGGATCTGCTGAATGTCATCATAATCGCCATCGCCCGGCGTGTGCCGCATCAGCATGAGATCACAATGCCCGATGATCGCCGTCAGGATATTGTTGAAATCATGCGCCACGCCGCCGGCCAACTGCCCGACGGCCTGCATCTTGGTGGCCTGCGCCACTTCGCGCTTGAGCCGCGTTTCCTCGCCATTGTTCTTGAGGCTGAGCAGCACGGCCGCTTCACCCAGCCCGCGCGCGCCGGCGATGGTCAGCGCGACCGGCTCGTCGGAGTGATCCTTCAGCCGTACGGCGAGATCGGTGGAATGCGTCGCGCCATTGGCGAAGCGGCGGATCGCATCCGCCACCACGCCCTTATCCTCGCGCACGAGCAGATCGCCGGGATAGAGCGGCGGTGCATCCGCATCGACATGCGCGGCGCGGGCAAAGACCTCATTCATCTGGATGAAGCGACCATCGCGATCGACCAGGGCAATACCGAAGGGCATGAGGCTGACGAGGCTGCGGATATGCTCGCTGGCGGTGGCACCGGCGGCAATCGCGGGCGTCTCCACGCCACCTTCTTCATCAAGCAAGACGATGAGAATCGGCGCGTCATCGCCATCGAGGAACGGGATCTGCAACACCCGCAGCGGCACCCCGCTCAGCCCTTCGCGTTCGAAGCGCACCTGCCCCTGCATATCCGTGACCAGGAAATGCGCGAAATCACGCCCGGCAATGGTGCCGCCGTCTCCAATGGCGCGCGCATGCAGCACGCGATTGGCCTGGCGCACATGACCATCCGGGTCGATCAACGCGGTCATGATGCCCGCCGCCGCCAAGCGATCGCCGGTCGGGCCGGCGATCAGCGCCTCGACGCTCGCCGCCATGTCGATCCCCTCGGCATCGCAGAATCGCCAGATCAGCACATCATCGCTGGCCCCGGCCCGCTCAATCTCGGCGGCGAACAATCTGCCCTGGACCAGCAGGCGCTCGATATCGGCGCGGCCATCGCGCCAGGCGGCCCGGCCTGCGGCGCTGAGACGTTCGACGCAGGCCGGATCGATCGGCAGCCCGGGCGGCGTGGGGAAGCCGTCGAACAACGCCCCGTAACGATCATTGGCGCAGATCAGTCGCCCCGCGCGATCGGTGATCGCCACCGCATCGACACTCAGCGACGCAAGCGCCCGCGCGAGCGCCCAATCAGGTTCGCTGTCGCTCGCCGCGGTGACCGGGAACAGGCGATGCGCGGCGACCAGCCCGCCCGCCAGCAGCAGTGCCGCCGCGGCGAAGGCGGCAGCGACGATGACATTGCCGATCAGCCCGAGAATGGCGATCGCGGCCACGAGGCCGCAACCGATGGCAATCAGCGCCGCGCCGCGCGCCGGATGGCGTTGTTGCAAGGGAGCGGGGAGTGAGGCCATGGGGCCTTTCTTGGAGCCTGTGGCGTATGGGTCAAGCGATTAGGCCGATTGCTTAACCCGCCGCTAGGGATTGGCGCTGAAACCAGCTCTTGCCGGTGCACGCCATTGAAAGGATGGTTCGCACGAAGCCACGAAGAGATCCATTCTTTGTGACCTCATTGGCTTCGTGGCTTCGTGGCTTCGTGGCTTCGTGGCTTCGTGGCTTCGTGGCTTCGTGCGAGCTATCCCGTCACGGCATCAGGCGCTCGCGAGCGGGTAGAGCAATTACCAGACCTTCAGGCGTTCCGATGGCGCAAGATACAGCTTCTCGCCCGGCTTGGGCTGGAATGCGCCATACCAGGGCTCCATGTTGCGCACGATCGCGGTGCGCTGTTCGGAGGGGCTGTGCGGATCGGTCAGCAGACGCTGGCGCAGCGTTGCTTCGCGGTAGTTGCGGCGCCACACCTGCGCCCAGCCGAGATAAAAACGCTGATCGCCGGTGAAGCCATCAATCACCGGCGCCGCCTGACCGTTGAGCGACTTCTTATAGGCGTCATACGCCACTGTGAGCCCGGCGAGATCAGCCATATTCTCGCCCAAGGTCAGCGCGCCCTTCACATGCATCCCCGGCAGCGGCTCGTAGGCATCATATTGCGCGATGACCTTACCGGTGAGCGCGGTGAAATTCTTCACGTCCTGCGGCGTCCACCAATCGGACAACGTGCCGGTGGCATCATATTTGGCGCCCTGATCATCGAAATGATGGCTCAGTTCATGACCGATTACCGCACCGATGCCGCCATAATTGACCGCCGGATCGGCCGCCGGATCAAAGAACGGCGGCTGCAGGATGGCGGCGGGGAAGACGATCTCGACCATGCCGAAATTGGCATAGGCGTTCACCGTCATCGGCGTCATGCCCCATTCCCAGCGCTCGACCGGCTTGCCCAGCTTGGCGACCTGATACGCGGTCTGGAACTGACTGGCGCGGACGTTGTTGCCGAAGGCGTCGCCGGCGACGATCTGCAGCCCGGCATAGTCCTTCCAGCGATCGGGATAACCGATCTTGGGCACGAACGCGGCGAGCTTGGCGTGCGCCTTGACCTTGGTTTCGGGCGCCATCCATTCGAGCTGATCGATGCGCGTGTTCATCGAGGCGATGACGTTCTTGACCAACGTATCCGCTGCCGCCTTTGTCTCGGGCGGGAAATATTTGGCGACGTAGAGCTTGCTGACCTCGTCATCGAGCGCGCCGCTGGTGAACTGCACCGCGCGCTTCCAGCGCTCTTCCTGCTGCGGCGTGCCGGCGAGCGTCGTGCCGTAAAACGCGAACTGCTCGTCATCGAGCGGCTTGGGCAATACGTCGGCAAAGCTGCGCAGCGTGTTGTAGATCAGCTGATCGCGCAGCACCCCGATCGGCGCGGCACGCACCAGCTTGGCAATCCCGGCAACCGCGCTGGGCTGGGCGACGACGACGTCCGCGATGTTGCTGGCGCCGCCGGCCTTGAGCATGGCGGTGAAATCAATGCCCGGGGCCAGCGTCTGCAGCTCGGCCAGCGTCATCTTGTTATACGTCTTGGTCGCGTCGCGGCTGTCGACACGGGTCCAGCTGACCTGCGCGATTGCCGTCTCGAAATCGACGATCGCTTTGGCGCGCGCCGCAGCATCGGGCTCGCCGGCGAGTGTGAGCAGCTTGGCGACGTGCACCTGATAGGCCGCCCTGGCCTCGGCCAGCTTGGCATCCTTGCTGAGGTAATAATCGCGATCGGGCAGATTGAGCCCGCCCTGATAGATGCCGAAGATATAGGCATCGGGGTTCTTGTCGTCCTGCCCGACACCGGCATTCAGCGGCCCGCGCACGCCCATCGTGGAAAGTTCGCCGATCAGGGCTGAGTAGCCGGCTTTCGGCGTGGTCTTGATCTTGCCCAACAGCGGCTGGACCGGGGCGAGGCCCTTGGCGTCGATCGCGGCACGATCGAGATAGCTCGCATACGCGACGCCGATCTTGGAATTGGCATCGGTGGCGACGCCGTCGAGAATTTCGCGGGTGCGCGCTTCGGACAGGTCGGACAGGATGTTGAACGCGCCGTAATTCGATTTGTCGGCCGGGATCGGCGTGGTTCTGGCCCAGGTGCCGCTGGCATAATTGTAGAAATTGTCGCCCGGCTGGACGCCCCGGTCCATGCCGGCATCGTCAAACCCGAACGTGCCGTAAGCGGGCTTGGCGGCGGGCACAGCGGCGACGGGCGCAGCCGCGCCGGTGTCGGCAGCCGATTGGCCCGTGGTCGCGCAACCGGCGAGCATCGTGGCGGAAAGCAGAAGGGCGAACGACAGTTTCATGCGGGAGGACTCCGGGACAGCGACGCTGACCTGTTCTACCGCGGCTAAGCCGTTGTCAAATATTGGTAACAGGATTTACTGCTTTAGCCCTCGAGCGGATCACTCTGGCGGTGCCGGTGGCGCCATTTGTGCCCGATCCACAAGCGCCAGCCGAGCGCGGTCAGCGCATAGCCGACGACCGAAAACACCATGGTGATGACCAGCAGGCCAAGCATCGTGGCGGGCAGCGCGCCGGCCCACAGCCAGTGCAGCCAGCCGCTATTGGCCGCGACGGTATCGGCGATCGGCTGGCCGGGCACCTGCCGATCGAAACGCAACAGCGATTGCCCGAGCCAATAGGCCAAGATCCACAAGGGCGGCGTGGTCAGCGGATTGGTGATCAAGGTCGTGGCCGCCGCCGTCGGGATGTTGGCGCGGAACGGAAGCGCGAGAATCGCCGACAGCACGATCTGCGCCACTGGAAAGAGGATCCCGGTGACCATGCCCAGCGCCACGCCGCGCGGCACCGAGCGCCGCGTAAAGCGCCACAATTCGGGCGCCAGCACGCGGTGTGCAACAGGCTTGAGGAACCGATTATGTTCGAGGCTGTCGCGCGTCGGCATCGAGCGACGCCACCAGGCGGCGAGCCGCTTGGCCAGATTGGGTTTGGTGACCGGCGGGCGCTCAGCCGCGATCACGCATGATCCTCCCCTGCTCGCGCTTCCAGTCGCGTTCCTTGATCGTATCGCGCTTGTCGTGCGCCTTCTTGCCCTTGGCCAAAGCGAGTTCGATCTTGGCCCTGCCCGAGGGATTGAAATAGATCGACAGCGGCACCAGCGTCATGCCGTCACGCATCACCGCCCCGAACATCTTCTTGATCTCGCGCTCGTGCAGCAAAAGCTTACGCGGCCGTTTGGGTTCGTGGTTGAAGCGATTGCCGTGGCTGAATTCGGGAATGTTCGAATTGATCAGATGGACCTGCCCGTCCTTCACCTCGGCATAGCTCTCGACGATCGAGCCCTGCCCGGTGCGCAAGCTCTTCACCTCGGTGCCGACCAACGCGATGCCCGCTTCGAATACCGTCTCGATAAAATAATCGAATTTCGCGCGCCGGTTCTCGGCGACGATCTTTGTCTTTTCGAAAGCAGCGGGTTTTGGTCTGGCCATGAGAGCCAGCGATGTAGGCGTGGTGGCGGCGGAAAGAAAGCACCGCTATTATGCTTTTCGCCGGTATCAACGATCACCGCGACGAGACGAAAATGCTGCAACGCAACATATTATGGCTTTTTCTGAATTGTTGTGTTACGGCGCCTGCAGACAACGGTGTCATACGCCCTGGGGGCCTGTAAATGCTTAAAAAACTAGCCGAACGGCGCGCGCTCAGACGCGCGCACGCGACAGCAGCAGCAGCCGATATCGCGCGCAGGATGCTCGCCGCACGGCGCGCCTTGCAAGAGCATCTGCCCATCGATCTGATCCACGATCCGAGCCTCGACATGCTGCTCAGCTTGTTCGTCACCGAAGTCGAAGGCGTAGCGATGGGGGCGGCCGAGCTGGCGACGACGACCACCGTTGGACCCGTGACCGCGGGCCGCTTCATCAAGGCGATGATGCAAGCCGCGCTGATCGAGGATCGCGACGACGTGATTGCGCTGACCGAAGCCGGCCGCGCGGCCGTGGAAGCCGCAATGGAGGCCGCGGCGGCCGCGCAGGCGACACGCGAGCATGTCCTGCGGCCGCGCCTGCGCATGCTATACCGGCGGGATCAGCTGGCCGCGGCGCGCGGCTAAGGCCAGCGCCGCCACCGCGCCGGGCTGCTGAATCAGCCCGGTTTGCCCTTGCCGAGATACCAGCTGATCTTGTTATTGACGCCAGCCGAGCGTGCCCGCTGCGGATTCATCAAATCATACACCACGGCGTTTTCGAGCACGCGCTGCACGTAATTGCGCGTTTCCTGCAGCGGAATGGCTTCGATCCAGTCAATCACGTCGACCGTGCCCGAGCGCGGATCGCCATTGGCACGGAGCCATTTGTTCACATTGCCCGGCCCGGCATTATACGCCGCCACCGCCAGCGGATAGCTGCCAAACTGTGCGTAGATGCGCTGGAAATAGCTCGAGCCCAGCTGGATATTGTAATCCGTGTCCATCGTCAGCGCCGCCGCGTTATAGGACAGGCCGAGCTTGCCCGCCTGCTCGCGCGCCGTGCCGGGCATCAACTGCATCAGCCCGCGCGCACCGGCATGACTGATTGCAGCGCGATCGAACTGGCTCTCCTGCCGCGCGATGGCATGGATCATCGTCCAGTTGGCAGCATGTGAATCGGGCACCCGAACGCTGGGAAACGCTACCTTGGTATAATCGGGAAGCCCATTCTGCGCCGCGCTGCGCCCGACCATCACGCCGAGATCAGGCCGCCCCATCACCCGCGCAAGCTCGGTCGCCAGTGTGTGATCGGCATCGCTCTTGGCATCGATGGCGATCTGGCGGACGAACAGGCTCTGATCTTCCCAGCGCCCGACGCGGCCGAGATATTGCGCCACGCGCACCGTTTCGCGGTTGAAAAAGGCGCTGCGCGTTGCCGGATCGACGGTGCGCGGCGCCGGCGCGCTTGGCGGCGTCAGCGGGCGCCCCAGCCGCTCGATCGCCAACTGGCCGTAGAACAGATCACGATAGCCCGCCGCGCGCGTGAAGAACGCGGTGGCATCGGCCTGTCGCCCAGCGGCCTCGGCCGCGCGACCAGCCCAATAATAGCCCTTGGATTGCGACTGCGGCGTGGCCGAGCCGCGCGCATAGCGATCGTACATGCCGATCGCGTCGGCCGGCCGATAGGTCTTCTTCATCGCCGTCTGCCCGGCGAGCCACACCAGGCTGGTATAATCGTCACGCTCGCCAAGCGGCGTGCGACTGACATCGGTGCCCGCCGGATAGGCGTCGTCAACCTTGCTGGCGATGGCGAAAGCGAGCTGCCCCTGCCCGTCATTGGCCGCTTCGCGCGCGTTGGTCAGCAGCACTTCATACCATTTCTCGACATCGCCGGGGCGGCTGGCCAGCGTGCGCGGGCGGGCCAGCCAGGCGCGTGCACTGGGCGCGGAACCGGCGTTGCGCAGCCAGGTCGCGCGATCAGCGATATAGCCGGGGTCGCTGGCCCCCTGCCCTTCGGTCTGCGCCGCGCGTTGCGCCGCATCGGGCGCGTTGGTGCGGAAAGCGAGCCGCGCCTCGAACAGCGCGCGATTGGCCGGGCTGGTAAAGGCCAGCTGGCGCGCGGCGGATGTGGTCGCGCCCTGCCAGAGCAGTTCATCCATCCGCGCATCGTGATCCGCCGGGGTCAGCGCGCCGGAAAAGCTGGAGGTGAGCAACGCTTCATCGCTGACCGACAGCACGCCGGTGACCCACGCCTTGCGCGCCGCCGCGAACGCCGCATCGCGCTGCCCGGTGACCGACAAGGCCTGGGCATAGGCCGCGCCGCCGCCGGCGGTGAGCGGCGGGAAGCGCGCGAAGAAGCTGATCACCGTGCTTGGGGCAGCAGCGCCACCGGTCAATGTGCGCTCGGCCGTACGCCGCATCGCCGTCTCGCCGGGCCAACCGGGATGCGCGAGCAGGAAGCGGGCATAGGAATCGAACGGCAGGCTATCGGTCTGCCGCAAGGCATTCCATTGCCCGACCGCGGAGGCCAGCGCATTATCCTGCGGCAGCGGCTGGTTCTGCAGCAATTGCTGCGCCCGGCCCCAGCCAAGCTGGTCCTGCGTGGCGCTGGGCAAGGCGACTCCCGAAGCGGAAGCGGCGAGCAGGGCGATTTTGAATAACGCTGGTAACATGGTGGACAGCTTACGCCACGAGACCTTATCTGTCAGTGAACAAAATACCAAAAATCGCGCGCTTTTTTGACGCGCCCCCAGGAGCTAAGCCCATGTTTTCCGGATCGATCCCGGCACTCGTCACGCCGTTCGGGCCTGATGGCGCGTTCGTCGAGAGCGCGTATCGCGACTTTATCGAATGGCAGATCGCCGAAGGCTCGTCGGGCCTGGTGCCGTGCGGCACCACCGGCGAGGCGGCGACGCTCTCGGCCGACGAACATTATACCGCGGTGCGCGTGTGCGTGGAGCAGGCCAAGGGCCGTGTGCCGGTGATCGCCGGCGCGGGATCGAACGACACGCGCGTCGCCATGCAGAACATCCAGGCAGCGAAGGATGCCGGCGCGGATGCGGCGCTGATGGTGCCGCCTTATTACAACCGCCCCAATCAGGAAGGCATCTTCCGCCATTTCGAAGCCGTGGCGAATAGCTGCGATCTGCCGATCGTGCTGTACAACGTGCCCGGCCGCACCGTGACCGACATGGCGGTGGAGACGATCGCGCGGATTGCCAAGGCGTTTCCCAGCGTGGTCGGGATCAAGGACGCCACCGGCATCATCCAGCGCGCCTCGGCGCAGCGGATCGCCTGCGGCCCGGATTTCTGCCAGCTGTCGGGCAATGACGACATGGCGCTGGCGTTCAACGCCAGCGGTGGTGTGGGATGTATTTCGGTCACCGCCAATGTCGCGCCGCGGCTGTGCGCCGAATTCCAGGCGGCCTGCGCGGATGAGGATTATACGCTGGCGCTCGATCTGCAGGACCGGCTGTTCGGCTTGCATACCGCATTGTTCACCGATGCTTCGCCTGGCCCGGTGAAATATGCGCTGAGCGTGCTCAAGTCCGCCTGGCCGATGGCGTTGCGGCTGCCGATGACCCCGCCCGGCGAAGCCAGCCGCGCGGCGGTGGATGCCGGGCTGCGCACTGCGGGGTTGATCCAGTAGCTGCCGTCATCCCAGCGCACGCTGGAATCTTAATGGGGCGGGCGCAGCGCCCGCCCCGCAAAGACCCCACCTTTCGCTGGGGTGACGGTGTTGGCCTTATTTTACCCGCACGCCGCCCTTGATCACCGCGCTGACCTTTTCCAGCACGCGCACATCGGCCAGCGGATCGCCATCCACCGCGACGATATCGCCGTAGCGCCCGACCGCGATCGCGCCGACATCGCCGGTTTTGCCGAGCGCTTCGGCGGCATCGGAGGTGGCGGCGCGGATCGCGCCCAGCGGGGTCATGCCCCATTCGACCATCTTGGCGAACTGCCGGCCATTGTCGCCGTGCGGATACACGCCGGCATCCGTGCCGAAGATCATCCGCACGCCCGCCTTGACCGCACGCTGGAACGTCTGGCGCTGTTTCAGGCCGATGATCTTTTCCTTGTCCAGGCTTTCCTGTTCGGTGCCGTTGGCGGTGCCCGTCGCCAGGATATAATCGTCGTTATAGATATCCATGTCGAACCAGGTACGCTTTTGCGCGGCAAGCTTGAGCGTCTCGTCCGACGCCAGGCTGCAATGCTCGATCGTGTCGATCCCGGCGAGGATCGCGGCGCGGATGCCTTCATCGCCATGCGCGTGCGCCGCGACCTTGAGGTGCAGCATATGCGCCTCGTCGGCGATGGCCTTCATTTCCTCGAGGCTCAGTTGCTGTCCGCCGACGCTGTCGCCGAGCGAAAACACCCCGCCCGTCGCGCAGATCTTGATCACCTGCGCGCCATATTTGTGCAGCCAGCGGATCTTCGCGCGCGCTTCCTCGGGCGAATTGACCACGGACGGCGATTGCTTGTCCATGCTCGGCGGCAGGCTGTTGTCATCGCAATGCCCGCCGGTCGCGCCGATGGCGTAGCCGGCGGTGGTGATGCGCGGGCCGACCGCCCAGCCACCATCGATGGCTTCACGCAGGCCCACATCCTGGAAATCCGCCGACCCGACGTTACGCACCGAGGTGAACCCCGCCTCCAGCGTCTTCCGGGCATTGGCGACGCCGACCGCGCTCCAGAAGCTGTCGGTATATTGCAAGCCCCGATAGCCGCCCACTTCGGCCAGCGAGGTGAGATGCACGTGCATGTCGATCAGCCCGGGCAGGATCGTTTTGCCGCCAAGATCGATATGCTTGACGTCGCCGCCGAACTTGATCGTGCGCGCATCGGCGATACCGGTGATCCGCCCGTCGACGATGGTAACCGCAGGATGCTCGATCACCTTGCCGCCCAGCACATCGACCATGCGATCGGCGGTGACAATGACGGTTTCGGCGGAGGCTGGCGTAGCGGCCAGCGCCAAGAGTGCAGCGCCCAGATATTTCAGCATGTATTTCCCCGTGTTGACCTACCCGCCGTCACCCCGGACTTGTTCCGGGGTCCACCGGCCCGCATGATCGGCGTTCGGCGCGTGTGCGGCACCGTGGACCCCGGAACAAGTCCGGGGTGACGACTTTGCTCAAATATGCAGCGCCTTGCCGTACGCCGCGAGCACGCTCTCGTGCATCATTTCGCTCAGCGTGGGATGCGGGAAGACGGTTTCGATCAACTCCGCTTCGGTCGTCTCCAGCGTCTTGCCGATCGTATAGCCCTGGATCAGCTCGGTGACTTCCGCGCCGATCATGTGCGCGCCGAGCAGTTCGCCGGTCTTGGCGTCGAAAACCGTTTTCACGAAGCCTTCCGCTTCGCCGAGCGCGATCGCCTTGCCGTTGCCGATGAACGGGAACGTGCCGACCTTGAGGTCGTAGCCGGCTTCCTTGGCCTTGGCTTCGGTGAGGCCGACGCTGGCGATCTGCGGGTGGCAATAGGTGCAGCCGGGGATGTTCTTCGGGTCCATCGCGTGCGGATGGTTGCCCGCGATCTCCTCAACCGCGATGACGCCTTCGTGACTGGCCTTGTGCGCGAGCCAGGGCGGCGCGGTAATGTCGCCGATCGCGTAGAGGCCGTCGATATTGGTTTTGCAGTCCGGCCCGGTTTTGAGGAAGCCGCGCTCGTCCATCTCGACGCCCAGTTCCTTGAGCCCGATATCGGCGGTGTTGGGGACGATGCCGATGGCAACGATGACATGGCTGAACTCGGACGTCGTCGCTGTGCCGTCCTTGGTGGTGATCGTCGCGGTGACGCCCGTGTCGCTCGCCGCGATCCTGTCGATCTTGGCCGAGGTCAGGATGTTCATGCCCTGCTTCTTGAGCGCCTTTTCGAGGAAGGTGGAGACATCGACATCCTCGACCGGCACGATCCGGTCGAGCATCTCGACAACCGTCACTTCCGATCCCATGTCGTTGTAGAAGCTGGCGAATTCGATGCCGATCGCGCCCGATCCGATGACCAGCAGCCGGCGCGGCATTTCCGCCGGGGTCATCGCGTGACGATAGGTCCACACGCGCTTGCCGTCGGCCGGCAGACCCGGCAGGTCGCGCGCGCGGGCGCCGGTGGCGACGATGATGTTCTTGGCGGCGAGTTCGGTAGTCTTGCCGTCGGCAGCGGTGACGGTGAGCTTGCCCGCGCCCGTCAACGTGCCGGTGCCCATGTGCACGGCGATCTTGTTCTTCTTCATCAGATGCGTGACGCCCTGATTGAGCTGCTTGGCGACGCCGCGCGAGCGTTTGACCACCGCATCGAGATCGGCGCTGATGCCCTCGGCAACCAGCCCGTAATCCTTGGCATGCTGCATGTAATGAAAGATTTCGGCCGAGCGCAGCAGCGCCTTGGTCGGGATGCAGCCCCAGTTGAGGCAGATGCCGCCGAGCAATTCGCGCTCGACAATGGCGACCTTCAGCCCGAGCTGGCTGGCGCGGATCGCCGCGACATAGCCGCCGGGGCCCGAGCCCAGCACGATGAGATCATAGGATTCGCTCACGAGACAGTCCTGACTTTCTTGGGGAGGAAGGCGCCGCGATGCACGACGCAGCAAAGGAGAAGATTGAGAAGGAAGAGCGACCAGGGGAGCATGCGAGCGCCCAGCGCGGTAATCCCGCCGATCACGCGCAACATGGTGTCGAGCCAGTCGATCAGGAAGCCGAAACAGGCCAGCGCGATGCCGGCGAACAGCGCGCTGTTGATCGCCCAGGAGCGCAAGCCGATCTTGTTGACGATCAGCGCGCCCAGCACATTGGCGACGACGACGAGCAGACCCAGCGCACCCCCCATCACCGCGGCCATCGCATAGCTGCCGGCATCGGCGGGTGTCGCTTGCCACACCAACAGCAACGGCCCGCCGGCGAGCCCCAGCAGCAACGGAAGGGCGATGACGTAGGCGAGGCGGAACATCAACCGATCACCGCGCGCGGACGATCGTCCTCGCCCATCGCCACCAGCGTGAACGTGCCCGCCGCGACCGGCGCGCTTGCCTCGCCATGCCGGTCGCGCCGCCACACCTGCACCGCCACCGTCATCGAACTGCGCCCGGTGCCGACGATCTCGGCATGAAACGACACTTCGTCACCGATATTGACCGGCGCTGTGAAGCTGAACCCGTCCGCCGCCACCACCGGGCAGCGCGCACCCGACCGCCGCGACGCCACCGACCCCGCGGCCAGCGCCATCTGCCCCATCAGCCAACCGACGAATATCTTGCCATACGGATTGGCATCTGCCGCCATCGCCGTGGCGCGGATCGCGGGGGCTGCATCGGGTGGCGCGTCAGCCACGGCTACCGCTATCGTTGCTGACCGGCGCATGATCGGTTGCCCAGGCGCGCCGCAAGGGCCGCACGCCCATCAGCACCACGACGCCCGCGACGATCCACGCGACCAGCACGATCGAGCCGCGGGCATTGGGCACCGACCACGCCGCCAGCCAGGCCAGCAACCACGTCGCCAGCAGGCCGCCTACGAGGTGCAGCAGCTCGACGAGCGTGCGGACGGGCATGTCAGGCCAACATGCCGAGCGGATGTTCGATCAGTTGTTTGAACGCCTGCATCAGCGCCGCGCCATCCGCGCCATCGATCGCGCGATGATCGAAGCTGCCCGTCGCGGACATTACCGTAGCGACGCCCAGCGCATCATCGATGATGTACGGACGCTTCTCGCCCGCGCCGATCGCCATGATCATGCCCTGCGGCGGATTGATCACGGCATCAAAATTCTTGATCCCGAACATGCCCATGTTGCTGATGCTGGCGGTGCCGCCGGTATATTCCTCGGGCTTCAGTTTCTGCTCGCGCGCACGGCCGGCCAAGTCCTTCATCTCGGTCGAGATGGCGGACAAAGACTTCGTGTCGGCGGACGTGATCACCGGCGTGATCAGCCCGGAGGGCGCGCTGACCGCGACCGAGATATCGGCGCGGCTGAACGTGATGAGCTGATCGGGGGTGAACATCACGTTGCATGTCGGCACCTGGATCAGGCTGACCGCAAGCGCCTTGATCAGCAGATCGTTGACCGACAGCTTCACGCCGCGTGTCTCGAGGCTGTGGTTGAGCTCGGCGCGCAGCTTGAGCAGCGGATCGAGCCGGATATCGACCGTCAGATAGATGTGCGGCACCTGCTGCTTGGATTCGGTCAGACGGCGCGCGATCGTCTTGCGCACGTTGCTGAGCTTGCTCGCCTCATGCGGGATATCCGGGATGGCGGCGGGCTTCGCCGCGGCGACCGGGGCAGCGGCGGCCTGCGGAGCGGCCTGGGTGGCTTGAGCGGCCGGCGCAGCGCCCGGCTTGGCGCTATCCAGATCGGCTTTCACGATGCGCCCGTTGGGGCCGGTACCGGTCAATGCCGACAGTTCGATGCCCTTCTCCGCCGCGAGCCGCCGCGCCAGCGGGCTGGCTTTCAAGCGCTCGCCAGACGCCGCCGGTGCGGCAGCCTGTGCCGCGACGGGTTCAGCTGCTTTGGCCGGTGCCGCGGCCTGCGGTTCCTGCTTCGGCGCGGCCGCGGCGGGCGCTGTCGCTGGCGGTGCCGCCGGTGCCGCATCCGCGCTTTCACCATCCGCGAGCAAGGTCGCGATGACGGTGCCGACCTTCACGTTGTCGGTCCCCTCGGCGATCAGGATCTTGCCAATCACGCCTTCATCGACCGCCTCGAATTCCATCGTCGCCTTGTCGGTTTCGATTTCGGCCATGAGGTCGCCAGACTTGACGGCGTCGCCTTCCTTGACGAGCCATTTGGCCAGCGTGCCTTCTTCCATCGTGGGCGACAGAGCGGGCATCTTGATTTCGATCGGCATGAGATTCCTTAACTCGTTCCTGGGGAGGACGCGATTCCGTGAATGCGCGCGATCCTTCGCCTCCGCGTCCCGTCCGGTCAAGACCGCCCCTTGCGCGGACAACCGCATATCGGCACGTATGGCGCCAACAGGGGAGCCGTACATGCGTATCTATCTCGTCGTCGTCGACGAAACGCCCGAGGCGGGCATCGCGCTGCGCTTCGCCGCGCGCCGCGCGGTCAAGACCGGTGGCGGAGTCGAGATTCTCGCCCTGCTGCCGCCGGCAGAATTCGGCCCATGGGGCGGCGTGCAGGCCACCATCGAGGAGGAAGCGCGGGTTCATGCCGAGGCGCTGGTGACCGGCGCGGCGGGCACATTGATCGAGGAATCGGGGCTGCGCCCGTCGATCACGCTCAAGCAAGGCGACGGCCCCAAGATCATCCGCGAGATGATCGCCGACAATCCCGATATCGCCGCCCTGGTGCTGGGCGCCGCCGCGGTCGGCGCGCCCGGCCCGTTGGTCGCGCATTTCGTTGGCACCGATGCCGGCGCGCTCCCCGTCCCGCTCATGATCATCCCCGGCTCGCTCGACCGCGACGCCATCGACAGGCTCAGCTAATGAATTATCTTCCGCTTATCGCGCTCGTTCTCGCTACCCCCGCTCCCGCCGCTGCCGCTGCCGCAGCGCAGGATCGCCCCGACCCCGCCCGGCTCAAGGCGGATGTCGAGAAGCTAGTCTCGTTCGGCACGCGCCATACGTTGTCCTCGGCGACCGATCCGGTGCGCGGGATCGGCGCGGCGCGGACCTGGGCTGGGGGCGAACTGACGCGCATTTCGGACAAATGCGGCGGCTGCATCGTGGTCTCGAACATCGCGCGCACGATGGTCTCGCCGCGCACCCCCGATGGCGCGAACATCGTCGACGTGCTCGGCTTCCAGCAGGGCAGCGACCCCAAGCGCGTGGTGATCGTCGGCGCGCATATCGATAGCCGCGTGACCGATGTGATGGACGCCAAGAGTGACGCGCCGGGCGCCAACGACAATGCGTCTGGATCGGCTTTGGTGCTCGAGGCAGCGCGATTGCTGTCCAAGAACAAATATCGCGCGACGATCGTCTATGTCCTGTTCTCGGGCGAGGAGCAGGGGCTGCTCGGCGCGCAATTGCTGGCGGAAACGGCGCGCGAGAAAGGCTGGACGGTCAGCGCGATGCTCAACAACGACATCGTCGGCAACAGCCTGGGCCAGGGCGGCGTGCGCGACAGCGCCAAGGTGCGCGTGTTTTCCGAAGGCATCCGCGCGTCCGAGGATCTGCCGGCGCAGATCGCGCGGCGCGGCAATGGCGGCGAGGATGATGGCCCGTCGCGCGCGCTGGGCAAGGCGATCGACGGCATCGCCGCCACGATCCCCGGTGGCGTGGACGTGTTCCTCGATCGCCGCCCCGATCGCTTCGGCCGCGGCGGCGATCACGAACCCTTCCTGAAGCTGGGCTTCCCCGCCGTGCGCTTTTCGTCCTCGGTGGAGAATTGGGATGCGCAGCACCAGGATCTGCGGACCGACAAGGGCGTGGTATATGGCGACACGGTCGATCAGATGGACTTTGCCTATCTGGCCAAGGTCACGGCGATCAATGTCGCCGCGATCGCCCGGCTCGCCGCGGCGCCCGCCGCCCCCGACAAGGTGACGATCGCGGGGGATCTCTCGCGCGACACGACGGTGAGATGGGCCGCCATCCCCGGCGCCACCAGCTACCGCATCCGCTGGCGCCGCACCGACGCGCAGGACTGGACCGGCAGCCGCGACGTGCGCGACGTACAGGCGCTGCTCAGCAACGTGCCGGTCGACGATCATCTGATCGGCGTGTCGGCAGTCGCGGCGGATGGCGCGGAGAGCGTGGTGACGTTTGGGGAGCGCGCGCGGCGGTGAGCGACCGGCGGCGTTAGCGGCGCCTCTCGTACATTGCCGTCACCCGGCGAAAGCTGGGGTCTCAAGCGGCTCTGGCGCGCGCTTGCCGCTTGAGATCCCAGCTTTCGCTGGGATGACGCAAACCGTGGTGAGGGTCGCCACGCGGCGCCCCGATCAGCGGCTGGCCGCCGGCTCCATTTCCCCCTCGTCCCCGTCGGGATCGCGCCCGTGCAGCCGATCCAATTGCCGCATTGCCGGCGTAACAGTCAGCCCGTGCATCAGGATCGACAGCAAGACGACCAGGCCCATGATCGCCCACAGCCGATCGACATAAGCGACCTCCATATGGTTCAGACCATAAGCCAGGTAATAAAACGACCCCATCCCGCGAATGCCGAAAAAGGCCAGGGTGAGCTTTTCACTGCGTTCCGCCGACGACCCGAGGAAGCCGAGCATCCCGGCGACCGGCCGCACCACGAGCAGGATCGCCAGCGCCACCACGATCTCGATCCAGCCGAGCGGCGCGAGCAGCCCGCTGACCAGCGCGCCGCCGAACAGCAACAGCCCGGCCATCATCGCCAGGCGTTCGATCTGCTCGGTGAAATCGTGCATGTCGCGCTGGAAATCATGGCTGCGATGCGAGTGCCGCAGCGACAGCGCCGCCACGAACACGCCGAGGAAGCCGTAGCACTGCGCGATCTCGCACACGCCATAGGCGATGAACGTCGCGGCGATGGCGATCACGCCGTCGCCGGTTTGCGCCAGCTTGCTCTCCGCCGGGATATGGAAGGTGATCCAGCCGAACAACCGGCCGATGCCCCAGCCGATCACGATCGCCACGGCGATTTCCCATATCACGCTGTGCAGCGCCCATTTGGTCGCCCATGCCTCGCCCGTCGCCGCGGTAGCAGCGAGCGCCAGTGCGAGATGCACGAAAGGAAAGGCCAGGCCGTCGTTGAGCCCGGCTTCGGAGGTCAACCCGAAGCGCACCTCGTCCTCCTCGCCGGTCTTGGGCGGCCCGACCTGGACATCCGCCGCAAGCACCGGATCGGTCGGCGCGAGCGCCGCGCCAAGCAGGATCGCCACGGGGAGCGAGAGGCCAAGCGCATAGACGCCGAGCAGCGTGATCGCGCCGATCGTCAGCAACATGGTCGGGCCGAGCAACCGCCAGGTCGTGCCCCAGCGTCGCCAGCCGAACACGCGATCGATCTTCAGCCCCGCCCCCATCAGCGCGACTATGACCACGAATTCGGTGAAATGCTCGACGAACACGGGATGCCGATCGGGCAGCGGCACGATCGGCAGGGGCAGCGCATAGAATAAGGCCGCGCCGATCGCGATGCATACGATCGGCAGCGACAAGGGCAGCTTCTTCAGCGCGAGCGGCAACCACGCGACCAGCGCAATAAGCAGACCGGCCGCGGTGAGCGCCAGGATATAGGGCTCGGGTGGCCAGGAGAAGGTTTCAAACATGCCCCCCGAACCCCTGGCCGGCGCGGACGTTCATTTCGCGCAAAATTAACTTACAGAAGGCGGCGCCAGCGCACGCAGCGCCGGGCCAATTCCCCGATCAGAGGCGCGGCCCCAGCAGCGCCATAAGCGCCTCGCAGCCGGCCGCATCCTCGGCATCGAACCGTGCCGGCTGCGGGCTATCGAGATCGAGCACGCCGATCAGCCGCCCGTCCACCACGATCGGCACGACCAGTTCGGAACGGCTGGCCGCGTCGCAGGCGATATGGCCGGGGAAAGCGTGCACATCCTCGACCAATTGCGTCGTGCGCGTTTGAGCCGCCGCACCGCATACACCCTTGCCCATGGCGATGCGGATGCACGCCGCCTTGCCCTGGAACGGCCCCAGCACCAATTCGCCCGCCACCGCGCGGTAAAAGCCGGCCCAATTGAGATCGGGCAGATATTCCCATACCAACGCCGCGGCATTGGCCATGTTGGCGATCGCATCGGGCTCATCGGCCGTCAGCGCGTCGAGCGCGGCGGTGAGGTCGCGGTAAAGCTCGGCCTTGCTGCCGGCGGCGATGTCGAACTGGTACATGTCGTTTCCACTAATAAGTCGGCATCCCGAATGCCTTTCGGGGTCCACATGCGGCCCGCCGTCTCATGAACGGTGCCGCTGGGTCACATGGACGCGGCTGCATCCTGAAACAAGTTCCGGTTGACGACCAACGATGTGGTTGCCCCCGGCGCCATTCTGCGCGATCGCATCGCGGATGGTCGCCATTCCCGTCACCCGCTCGATCTCGATCGACAGCGACGAGCTGCAGGAAAGCGCCACGCGCTCGGGCGGCGCGGGCGGCCAGCATGTCAACACAACCGACAGCGCGGTGATCCTGCGCTTCGATGTGGGCAATTCGCCGAATCTGCCGCTGGCGGTGAAAAACCGGCTGGCGATCATCGCCGGATCGCGGCTGACGCGCGATGGCGTGCTGGTGCTGCGCAGCGAAAGCACGCGCTCGCAATTGCTCAACCGCCAGGAGGTGCGCGAGCGGCTGATCGCGATGATCCAGGAAGCGACGATCGTGCCGAAAAAGCGACGGCCGACCAAGCCGACCCGCGCGTCGCAGACGCGGCGCGTGGACGGCAAGGTAAAACGCGCGACCGTGAAGAATCTGCGCGGGAAAGTGCGGGACTGACCCCCGTCATCCCGGATTTAGTCCGGGATGACGGGAAAGGTCATGCCTCTTCCGGCTTCTCGAATTCGGTTACCACGGTGGCCGCCTCGGCGCCCTCGGGCAGCGTAAACCCGGCCTCGGCGAAGCGCGCGGGCAGCGGCGCGACCGCGATGATCGGCGGCTTGCCCGCGCGCGGCACGGTCAGCGCCGCGGCATGCAGCAGGCTGTGCTTGCCGCCAGAACCGTAAATCGGATCGCCTACGACGGGCGCGCCCAATGCCTCGGCCGCGTGCACGCGGATCTGGTGCGTGCGCCCCGTCTCGGGGGTGAATTCGACGAACGAGCGCCCGTCCTTCACCTCGATCACGCGCCAGCCGGTGCGCGCCGCCTTGCCGGCAGGATCGCCCTTCATGCGCCAGCCCGCTTCCGCGCTGCTGATCTTGGACAAAGCGAGATCGATCACGCCCTCGCCCTCGACCACGCCATCGAGCACCGCGAGATAGCGTTTGGTCACCAGCCCCTGCTCGAACGCCTGCTGCAGCCGCGCATGCGCCTTGGGATTGCGCGAGAGTAGCAGGCAGCCCGACGTATCGCGATCGAGCCGGTGCACGGCATGCGGCCAGCGGCGAAACCCGAAGGTCAGGCCGGCGAGATGGTTTTCAAGGCTGATCGAGCCGTCGCGCGGGCGATCGACCGGCAGCCCGGCGGGTTTATCAATGACCAGCGCTTCGCCGTCGAGAAAGAGAACATGATTTGCAAGCATGCCGCCCCCTTGCCACCGCTTGCGGCTGCATGCCAGAGAAACACCCCGTGACCTTGTTGCTTAAAATCATCATCGGCGCGTGCGGCTGGTTGCTGGGCATGGCGCCGGCACTGGCGCTGGCGCTGCCCGTGCCCTTGTGCGCCACGCAAAGCGCGGAGACCGGGGCGGATGGCCGCGCGCTGGGCCATCTGCCATATGGCCAGGGCGCCGAGGCGGATCTGCTCAGCGCGCCGCCGGGCTTCAGCATCGGTGGCCCGTGCCGCTTGCAGCGCGCCGCGGCGGACGATCTCATCCGACTGCTGCAGGCGGCGGATGCGGTGCCCGGCGTGGCCGGGACGCTGCGCGGCGTCTCCTGCTTCCGCTCGATCGAGTATCAACGGCAGGTTTTCTGCGGGCAGATCGGGGCCGACAAGCGCTTCGCCAGCGCCGCCGAGCGCGCCCGCGTCGTGGCGCCGCCGGCGTTCAGCGAACATGCCACCGGCTATACGCTCGATTTCGCGATCCGCCCGTCGCCCGATTGCCCCGACGTCGATGCCTGCATCATCTGGCACCCCGCCGGGCGCTGGCTGCTGGCGCATGCGCGCGAGTTCGGCTTCGAGTTGTCGTTCCCGGCAGGCAATGCGCAGGGCGTGTCGTGGGAGCCATGGCATTGGCGCTGGGTCGGCACGTCGCCGCGCGCGCCCGGCGCGGCGGCGGCGCGCGCCGTCTTCGCGCGGGCCGCGGCCAATTATCCGGCGATCCCGGGCCTGTATCTGAAGCCGCCCCGCGTCGTGTCGACGCTGCCGCAGCCCGCCTTCCCGCTCTATTTTCCGCGTCTTCCGGGCATGTGAAAGCGGCCGGCCGGGACTCCCCGACCGGCCGCTCGGTCACACCGTCAACCGCTCACGCGATCTGCTTTGCCGCCACTTCGGCGATGCGCCGGCCCTGATAGCGGGCGCCGTCCAGCTCGCTGGCGCTCGGCATGCGGCTGCCATCGCCGTCCGCAATCGTCGTCGCGCCATACGGCGAACCGCCCTTGACCACATCCACACCGACCTGCCCCTGGAAGCCATAATCGAGCCCGACGATGGTCATGCCGAAATGCAGCAGGTTGGTGATGATCGAGAACAGCGTCGTCTCCTGCCCGCCATGCTGGCTGGCGGTCGAGGTGAATGCGCCGCCCACTTTGCCGTTCAGCGCGCCGCGGAACCACAGGCCGCCGGCCTGATCGAGGAACGACGCCATCTGGCTGGGCATGCGGCCAAAGCGAGTCGGCGCGCCGATGATGATCGCATCATAGCTGGCCAGCGCCTCGACGCTTTCGATCTCGGGATGCGCGGTATCGGTCTTGAACCCGGCAGCGGCGACCACGGCGGCGGGCGCCGTCTCTGCCACGCGACGGATATCGACCTCGGCACCAGCGGCGCGCGCACCTTCGGCGACGGCATCCGCGATCTGTTCGATATGGCCGTAGGAGGAATAATAGAGGACGAGGACTTTGGTCATGGGATTTTCCTTTGCTGAACACCGGCTTCGCGACGAATGTAGCGGAAAGCCTTCGCTCCCGCTTTAAGTTGTTGATCGCTTAATGGCACTGGGACCGGAAGACGGGCGGGGCCTCAGCACACGCCCTGGGTTTGCTCTGCAAATCGGCTGGAGCTTGGCGAAATTCCGACGGTCCGGTTGCGGTGATCGTCGCCTAAAAGAAAATTGGCCATGTGGTCTGCCAAGCGCTCACCAGTAGCCGCTTCTAAAAATAGAAATTGACCCTGCGGATTTACCTCAAGGAAAACATATTCATCATCCGGTGTGATTTTTACGTCGAATATTCCCATGGCCAGTGACAGCTCTCTAAGCACTCCGTCAACAAGTGCCTGCAAGGTATCATCGACAGCCCAGGGCTTGATTGGCACGTCTAGGTTCGGCCGCCAATCGAGCTGTTTTGTCTCAATAATGCTCGCATGCGACACTGCACCGAAAGCGTTAAGCCGAATATGCCGGGTTCCGGGGACAAACTCCTGATATATAGTTGGGGCGGACCGAATGATTTCCTCGGGGATACACTTTAGGTCCAAGAAACGAGTGAAAACAAGTGGACCCCGCGTGCCTGCCACCGGCTTGTAGATAATTTTATCGAACGCATCAGCAAAGCTGCCCAGTGCGCCGGGAGATTGGGTTACAAGCGTCGCAGGAATGTTGAAGCCGGCCCTAACGGCGGCTGCAAGCTGCACAAGTTTGTTAGAAGCCGCTTCCGTCGCCGACGGGTGGGATACCCACCGTCCCTCGAACGAGGTTTCCAGCGCCCCGCGCAGTCCGGCGCAGCAATCATTGTTAATCAGCGATTGCTCGTCACGCCCTAATATAGCTAGGCCGGTCTGCGCTGGCTTATACCTTCGCCACCACAAAGTCGCAAACTCCTTGGGATCTACGACCGTCCCGCATGTCGTTGTCAATCGTACCTGCGGAGCTGCTCCACTTACACAAAGATAATTGACCAATTCACTACCATGGACGCTATCACTGCCAATAATGTAGCAATTACCGCCCTTGCTCTTGATAACGTCCTGGATCAGCAAGGCATGGAGATCATCACTTTCAGATACGATCAATACGCCATCTTTCATTAGACAATCTCCATACCGGTACCCGCATTTCGTCAGTCGCAGTCGTCAGAACATCCTGCGGAACACGATTCCGAACCAATACCGAGGTTTCCACTGAATTTTACGCCAAGGCGCTCTCGAACTTCATGTTCCCACGCCTTTATTTCCTCGGGACTAGTGAACTCTATATGGCTATCCGGAACAGGATAGAATACTACCGCTGGGGCACCCTTGGTGACCCTTGATGGATCAACCTTATCAAAAAGCTTGATGCTTGCCTTACCTTCCATGCCTTCCATGCCTTCCTCCATTTATTATAGAGCATATGGATTATTGAAGCCTGCGGTCACGTGCGACCTCCAGACATATAATTCGGCGATCACACAAATTCTATGTTACTATGCATTAGTATAAAGGGCAAGATTCGCTTGATGTCATCGTAAACATCTTGTTTTACAGATACTAAATATTCATCTCGCAGAACCCGCCGACTCATTAACATCAATTCAGGCGTCCCTACTGGACTGGGCAGGCGTGCTATGTGCAATTTTAAATTGCGAGTCGCGTATCTATTGATCTAAAATAGTCGGTACCCGTGACGACTCTTCATGAAAGTCGATATATTTGGCTGTCGACTTAAGAGGATGGCGTGTGGGCCGGCCAGCGCCTGCTGCCGCGGGGCTGGGTGCGCACGATGACCACGGCCAGCGGCCCGCAGCCCGCCAGCGGGCCGGGCTATGGCGCGACGATGTGGCTGTTCGGTCCGCAACAAGGTCTGCCCGCGGGCAGCTTCGCCGCGCAGGGCAATCGCGGCCAATATGTCATGGTCATCCCGGCGCGGCAGCTGGTGGTGGTCCGCCGCGGCGAAGATCCGGGCGCGGCGCGGTTTGACATCGCCCGCTTCGTCGCCGATGTCGCGGCGACGCTGCCGTAAGGACGGAGCCGGGTGCATCGCACGCCGGGCTCGCTGCCGCTCGAGCGGGCCGGGATGACCCATCCCGATCCGCTCGAATCCCGTCTTCTGGACAGCCGCCACGCGGCGCTGTCCGGGCGTGTTATACCGCCGATGCCGCCAACGGGCTGGTGTCTACCTGCTCCGGCTGCTGGAAGCGGAATTCGCCATCCTCGCCCATCACGCGCAACTGGCCGTCTTCCAGCGCGAAATACGAACCGTGCAAGGTCAGCGCGCCCTTGGCGATCGCGGCCTGCACGAACGGGAAGCTTTGCAGATTGGCCAGCGATGTCCGCACGGCTTCATATTCCATTTCGCGCGTGGCATCGGGCCCATCGCCGCAGCGCGCTTTAACCTTGTCGCGCGCGCCATCGAGAATGCTCACCCAGCTGGCGATAAAGCCGCCCTTGCCCGGCTCGGCATCACGAAACGCACCGCTCAATGCGGCGTTGCAGCCGCCACACGCGCCGTGCCCCATGACAACGATTTCCTCGACCTGCAATTTGGTGACGGCAAATTCCAGTGCGGCGGAAACGCCGTGGAAGCCGGCGCGCGTCTCGAACGGCGGCACCAGCGCGGCCACGTTGCGCACCACGAAAATCTCGCCGGGCATGGTATCGAAGATCTGCGCCGGCTCGACGCGGCTGTCGGAACAGGCGATCACCATCACCTTGGGGCTCTGGCCCTCGCGCAGCTCGTGCCAGCGGTCGCGCTGACGGCGCAGGTCGGACGTGCGGAAGCGGTGATATCCTTCCACCAGATCAGCAAAATAGGTCATTCTTCGCTCCTCGAGAAATCGGCGCCGCCGCGTGGTCGCCATATCGTGATCGAGCGCCGGAGATAGGCATCCTTGCGCGACGGCGCATGTCGCTATTGTGTCAAATCATGTACGCGGTGTCAGCTCCACCAGCGCGGCATTGGTGCCGTCGCGGAGCACCCATAACGATCCGTTGGGGCCCTCCTCGATCTCGCGGATGCGGTTGCCCAGCGCGATCCGGGCCACTTCGCGCGCCTCGGTGCCGGTCACGCGCACGCGCACCAGGCCCTGCTGGACCAGCCCGGCGAGGAGGAAATCGCCCGTCCAGCCGGCAAAGGCGGTGCCGCGATACTGGATCATCCCGCCCGGCGCGATCACCGGCGTCCAGCTGGTCAGCGGCGCGACGACGCCAGGCGCAGTCGCGTGGCGCGGAATGAACGTCCCATCGTAATTGTCCCCCTCAGACACACCCGGCCACCCATAATTGCCGCCCGCGACGATAAGATTGAATTCGTCGCCGCCCGCCGGGCCCATTTCGGATTCGAACAATCGCCCATCGGCGGCAAAGACCAGGCCATAAGGATTGCGGTGCCCCAGCGACCAGATTTCGGGCCTGGCGTTCGGCGTCCCGGCAAACGGATTCCCCGCCGCGGCGCTGCCATCCAGAGTGATGCGCACGATCTTGCCCAGCGTGCCCGACTTATCCTGCGCAGGGCTGCCTTGCTGACGCTCGCCGGTGCTGATGAACAAGGTCCGCCCGTCCGGCGCAAACGCCAGCCGACCGCCGAGCTGCCCGCCAGTCGTGGCGGGGGTCGCGCGCCAGATGACAGCCACATCGGTGAGCCGCGGCGCCGCCGTCAGGTCAAGCGTCGCGCGGGCCACGGCAAGTTGCTGGCCGCCGGTGGCCGGCTCGGCATAACTAAGCCAGACCCGCCCGTTGGCGGCAAAATCGGGATCGAGCGCGACATCCTGCAATCCCAGCTGCCCCTGGAAGGTCACGCGCGGAACATTGGTTACTGAGGTCTTGGCCCCGGCCTGCGTGACCAGCTGCAATTGTCCCGATTTCTCCGTCACGAGCATCCGGCCATCGGGCAGGAACACCATCGCCCACGGATTGTCGAACGTGGCGACCACGCGCTGGTCGACGGCGGTCGTCACGCGCGTCGGGGTGGGGGTCGGCAACGGCATGGGCGTGGGCGTGGGCGTGGGTGTTGGGGTCGGCGCCGTGGTCGGCGGGGGCGCCTGCCCGCCGCCATCATTACCACCACCACAGCCGGCCAAACCCGCCGCCAAGGCCATCGGCACTAAACACAGACGCCGCATTGTACGCTCCCTCAACCACCACTTGCCATCAACGCGTGGCACCGCTGGAAGATGCCCAAGGGTCGCGCGCACGCCAATCGCTGCCGTTCGAACTACGTAGATCGCCGCATGGCAGGCGGCTGGGCCTGCGCGCATGATCCCGCGATGACCCTGCCCCTCCAGCTAGCGTTCGCCACGATCATGGTCACGCTTACCATTGGCCTGCATCTGGCCGGGCTTACCGTGCTGCTCAGGCTGCTGCGGGGGCATCGTTCACGGCGGCCCGATGGCAATGTCCACCTGCACGATAGCATCGGTATCCTGATCGCCGCATTTGCCCTGTTCGTGCTCCACGCGATCGAGATATGGGGGTACGCCGTGCTCTATTTCACGGCCGGGGCGTTGCGAACGTTCGAGGAGGCGCTGTATTTCTCGACCTCGACCTATGCCACGATCGGCTATGGCGATGTCGTCTTGGCACCGGGATGGCGCGTCTTGGGCGCGATCGAAGGGGCAAACGGCATCATCCTGCTCGGCTGGTCGACGGCCTTCTTCGTCGCGGTGGTCACGCGCATCCGCTTGCTCGAACTCGAGATCGATGCCGAGCCGGCAGCGCCCATGCGGGAAATCCCGTAACGACGCTTTCCGCGTCGGCGCGCAAACTTGCTGTGCGAAAGGAGCGACTCATGGCGGACAAGATGCGCGCGACGATTTTTCTCGGGCCCGGGCGGCTCGTGCTGGGCGAAAAGCCCGTGCCGGAGGTCGGCCCGCTCGATGCGCTGATCCGCATCACCATGACCACGATCTGCGGCACCGATATTCACATCCTGAAGGGGGAATACCCGGTCGCGCCAGGTCTAACGATCGGCCATGAGCCGGTCGGCGTGATCGAAAAGCTCGGGTCCGCCGTCAGCGGATATGAAGAAGGCCAGCGCGTTATCACCGGCGCGATCACACCTTCCGGCTGGTCAAATGCGTCGCTCGACGGATGCCATGCGCAATGCGGCGCGGGCACCCCGCATGGCTGGAAAGCGCTTGGCGGCTGGCGCTTCGGCAACACGATCGATGGTGCACAGGCCGATTATCTTCTCGTGCCCGATGCGATGGCCAATCTAACGCCGATCCCCGATGGGCTGACCGACGAACAGGTGCTGATGTGCCCTGACATCCTGTCAACCGGGTTAGGCGGCGCAGAGGCTGCGAAGATCCGTATCGGCGACACCGTCGCGGTCTTTGCGCAGGGCCCGATCGGCTTGTGCGCCACTGCGGGCGCACGGATGATGGGCGCCGCAGAGATCATCGTGATCGAGCATCTGCCGGAGCGCTGCGCCATCGCGCGCCGCATGGGCGCCGATCACGTCGTCGATTTTGCCATCGAGGATCCGGTTAGCGCCATCATGCGCATTACGCGTGGGCGCGGCGTGGATGTCGCGATCGAGGCATTGGGCAAGCAGCAGACATTCGAATGGGCGTTGCGCGCGCTGCGCCCCGGCGGCACATTATCCTCGCTCGGCGTCTATTCCGAGGACATCCGCCTCCCGCTCGATGCCTTTGCCGCCGGGCTCGGCGACCATCGTATCGTCACCACCTTGTGCCCGGGCGGCAAGGAGCGGATGCGCCGGCTGATGGCCGTGGTGGCGAGCGGGCGTGTCGATACCAGCGCCCTGGTCACGCACCATTTCAGCCTCGACGATATCGAAACGGCATACGATATCTTCGGCCATCAGCGCGATAACGTGCTCAAGATCGCAATCAGACCATAAGCACGATGGCGCCGCTGCGCATTCGGTATACCGTGATCACGAAGCGCCTGGCGCGGATGGCGGTCGTGGCTGAAGCCAGCGGCTGACGCTCCCTACGCTGATGCATATCATGACGCCGTGCGGAACACCGCGCGAGCGCCAGCCGTTGGCTGGGCAGGCATCAGGGATATAAGCATGGCGGCGTTGGAGCTCTGGGGCGGTCCCGAATGTACCGTGAACCGCACGCATGATGGTTATGCTGATCAGATCAGGTTAAGCGGCCACCACGAGCGCGATGGCGATCTCGATCTCTTCGCCGAGCTTGGACTGTCTGCGGTGCGCTACCCCATCTTGTGGGAGCGCGTCGCGCCCGGAGATCCGGCAACGCCGGATTGGTCATGGAGCGATCAACGTCTGCGCGGTCTGCACGATCGCGGCATCCGGCCGATCGCGGGGCTGGTCCATCATGGCAGCGGCCCTGCCTATACCAATCTGCTGGACAACGGGTTTGCACCGGGCCTTGGCCGCTTTGCCGGCCAGGTGGCGGAGCGTTATCCGTGGATCGACGATTGGACCCCGATCAACGAACCGCTCACCACGGCGCGCTTTTCGGCGCTGTACGGGCACTGGTATCCCCATCACCGCGACGAGCGGTCGTTCTGGCGCGCCATGCTCAATCAGATCGATGGCACGCGCGCGGCGATGTGCGCGATCCGCCGGATCAACCCCGCGGCGCGGCTGATCCAGACCGACGATCTCGGGCGCACGCAGGCGACCACGCCGCTCGCCGAGCAGGCGGCGTTCGACAATCTGCGTCGTTGGATCGGCTGGGATCTGCTGTTCGGCCGCGTCACGCGCGCACATCCGATGTGGGATCGGATCGACGGGTTCGGGCTGGGCGATCGGCTGCGCGCGATCGCCGATGACCCCTGCCCGCCCGACGTGATCGGCGTGAACCATTATCTCACCAGCGATCGTTTCCTCGATCATCGGCTGCATCATTATCCGCCGCACACGCACGGCGGCAACGGCCGTGCCGCTTATGCCGATATCGAGGCGTTGCGCGTGCTCGATCCGGCGCCGCCCGGGCTGGGCGGCGCGCTGCGCGAGGCCTGGCAGCGTTATGGCGTGCCGCTGGCGATCACCGAGGTACACAATGGCTGCACGCGCGAGGAGCAATTGCGCTGGGCGGCGGAAATCTGGGACCAGGCCGTCATGCTGCGCGCCGAGGGCGTGGATATCATTGCCGTCACCGCCTGGGCGCTGTTCGGCAGCCATGGCTGGAACACGTTGCTCACGGCGCCCGGCGTTTACGAAGCCGGCGTGTACGACGTGACGACAGGCACGCCGCGCGCGACGGCGCTTGCGGCCTTGTGGCGCGGCCTGCCGCATGATGCCCCGCGCCACCCGGTGGCCACGGCGCCAGGCTGGTGGCAGCGCCCCGACCGGCTGCTTTACCCGCAGGCGGCCCACGCGACGCTGTCGCAGCCCGGTAATGTCGCGCCGCTGCTGATCTGCGGCGCGACCGGCACGCTCGGGCAGGCCTTTGCCCGCGCCTGCGCCGCGCGCGGCATCGCCCATGTCGTCACCGGGCGCGACACGCTCGATCTCGAAAATGGCCACAGCATCGCCGCCGCGCTCGATCTGCACCGGCCGTGGGCGGTGATCAATGCCACCGGCTGGGTGCGTGTCGATGAGGCTGAAGCCGCAGAAGCGGCGTGCCACCGCATCAACGCCACCGGCGCGATCGCGATCGCGCAAGCCTGCGCCGCGCGCAGCATCGGCTGCCTCGCTTTCTCCAGTGATCTGGTGTTCGATGGCCAGGGGTCGCGCGCCTATGTCGAAACCGATGCGGTGGCCCCGCTCAATGCCTATGGGCGCAGCAAGGCGGCGATGGAGGCGGCGTGCGCCGATCTGCCCGGGGTGCTCGTCGCGCGGACGGCAGCGTTCTTCTCGCCCCACGACACGCACAATTTCGCCGTCGCCGTGGTCGACACGCTCGATCGCGGGCAGTGCTTCATCGCGGCGGAGGACTGGGTCGTGACCCCAACCTTTGTGCCCGCGCTGGTCGATGCCGCGCTGGATCTGCTGATTGATGGCGCAGACGGCATCTGGCATCTGGCCGGCGACGAGGCGGTCAGCTGGGCCGACTTTGCCCGTCGCATTGCCGCAGCCTGCGGGTATGACACAAGACTGATCGATGGCGTGCGCGGCGATACGCTCGGCTGGCCTGCGGCGCGCCCCGCGCAGGCCGCGTTGGCCAGTGCGCGCGGTGCTGCGGCTGGCACGCTGAGCGCAGGAATCGAGCATTTCGCGCGCGACAATCGTGCCCGTGCCGGCCGCGCCAAGGCAGCATAAGGGCGCGCGGGCAGGCCGGGGCGATGGCGTCAGCCATCACCCCGCCCGGTCGATCACACCTTGGCTTCGGATGCGCCCTCTGCGGCATAGAGCGAGGCGTAACGACGCGTGATCATCGGCAGTGCCTCATCGATCCACTGCGCCATGCTCTGCTCTTCGCCGAGCGATTTGGTGAGCGCTGCAGTGGCGTTGCTGAAGCCGCCATCATCGGCCAGCACCAGCAGCGACTTGTAAGCCGCGATCTCGAAATGCTCGAACGCGTAATTGGCAAAGCTGTTCTTCAGGATTTCATCGTCGGCCACGGTGTGCATCATCGCCGCCATCGTACCCGACATGCTGAGCGCGGTATCCTTGAGCACCGAGCCGCTCGATTCGAAGCTGGCCAGCAGCTCATCGAGCCGCGCGATCTGCCCGTTGGTTTCTTCGATATGCAACCGCAACCGCTCGGCGACTTCAGGATAATGTTCGATCCGCGCGACCTGCGGGGTCATGATCGACAGCGCCTGCTTCTCGACCGCGTGCGCGTTGCGCAAGCCGACGATGAATATATCGCGCGTGGTATCGTTGTGCGTTGCCATGATGCCTGCTCCAATGAGGGGTCAGGGGGAAACGCGTGGTTAAGCCGATGTGTCCTTGTCTAAACCACGCTGTTCAGCGTGCCGTGCGGAGCGTGATGCGGGTCATTTCCGGCGGTCGCCCGAGCCGCAGGGCAAAGCCGGGCCACAAGGCGGTGCCGTTGCTGACGTAGAGCGTCATGCCGCCGACCGCGTAGCGGCCCGAAACGAAGCCGTTATTGGCCCGCGCCACAAAGCGGTCGAGGCCGCGGATCATGCCGCCATGCGTGTGACCGGAGAGTTGGATGGCAACGCCCTTGGCCGCCGCCGCCCGCGCGCCGCGCGGTTGATGGTCGAGCAGCAGGATTGGCACCTCCGCTGGTGCGCCGGCCAGCGCGGTGTCCAGATCCGGCCCGGCCTCCCCGGCCGCCCGCGCCGAAAGATCGGTGACCCCGGCCACCACGAGCCGCGCCTCGTCCCGCGCGAGCACGACATGCGCATTAGGCAGCATGCGCAGCCCCATCCCGCGCAGATGACGCATCCAATCGGGATAACTGAAAAAATATTCGTGATTGCCGGGAATGGCATACACGCCGTCCGGTGCGCGCAGATCGGCCAATGGCGCGACATCGGCGCGCCGCATCGCCACCGACCCATCGATGAAGTCCCCGGTCACCACGATCAGATCGACGCCCGAGGCATTGGCGCGATCGACCACATTGCGTGTCCAGCTGGCCGGGAACAGTCGGCTGATGTGTAGATCGGCCAATTGCAGCACACGATAGCCGTCGAAGCGCGGCGGCAGCCCCGCAACGGCGATGTCGATATCCTTCACCGCCGGCACGCCGATGGCATTGTTCACGCCGATGGCCGCCAGCAGCGCCGCCGCAGCGGCAAGCGCATATCGCACGCCATCCGGTATGGTGATCGTCCGTTGCCGCACCAGCACGATGCCCAGACTAACCAGATCCGCCAGCACTTGGGCAACGGCGAGCAGCACGATCACCCCGAATGCCCAGTTGAACAGGATCACGATCGCGCGAGGAAATTCCGGCGCGAATACCGAGCCGGAGGAAAGCCTGCTCCACAAATGATATTGCGACGCCACCAGCAGCAGCACGGCCACCGCGATCTTCCATTCCAGCGCAATCGCCAGCGGCCATAGCCATCGCGCCAGTACCAACAGGCACGGCAGCAAAAAGAACAGGTGAAAGATCGTGCATCTCCTTGGCCGGATCCCGGTGAGCCGGCGGTCGCGCGATGCACGTCTCCTAGATCAGCCGCAATAGCTTAGGCCGAGCGATCGATGCCGCCACTACCGCCAAGCCTCTCACGATCATCGCCGTCCCCTCGCCCGTTGCTCAGCGCATCAGCGCCGCGTCACCCCAGGTTACCGGCAGCCGCTGGTTGGTCGCGCCGCGGCTCCGCGCGACGAGTTCGATCAGCTTCACCCCGGCGACGGGCACCGATAGCGGTTGCGCGGCCATGCCCCATTTCAGCGGCGCGCTGGTCGCCAGCAACCTGCCATCGCCGTAAACGGCGAAGGTGACCGCGTGTGTCTTGTCCACCGCACTGTCGTCTACCCCGACCATCGTCGTGAACCGTCGTGCCGTGTTGCGCACCTCCAACCGGGAATTGGCCAGGATGCCGATGCCCGCCCCGAAGGTGGTGCCCGCGATCTGCAGCACCTGGCCGTAGGGCGCGCTGTCGGCGCGCGCGCCGCCCCAACCGGCATAGGTCGGCCGATCGCCCGGTCCGGTGGTGCCGGTCCAGCCTGCCGCCGTGCGGAAGATCGTCGGGTCGACGGTCGGGTCGATCACGCCATCCACCGCGGGGTTCACGCTCCCGGGTTGTTCCGACAGATAATAGCCGCCTAGCAGGCTGCGCGTCCCCTGCGCCCGGAAAACCAACGTCTCGCGCGGGGCCACGCGCAGCTTGATCCGTCCGGTAAAATCGGTGCGCTGCTTGCTCCACAGATCGGTCAACGCGATCGGCGCGGTGTCGCTGAATTTCAGGTGCCCGGCATTGAGCTCGACGTCGTAAGGCCCCGAGCCGCGGTTGAAGATCGCCACGCCCTTGTCCCCCGAAGCGAGCGGCTTGACCAAAATCTGCAGGTCACTGCTATCATAGGCCAGCACTGCCTGATTGCCGGCCGGATCCTGATTGAGCGCGATGATGTCGGCATTGCCGAAAATGTTCATCAGCGAGGCGGGCGTAGCCCGCAAATCGGTGCCGATCATCAGCGGGGCGTTGAGCATCGCCCACAAGGAAAAGTGCGAGCGCGCTTCGATCAGGTGATCCGCATCGAAATCGCCCGCCCCGATATGCAGCATGTCGGGATCGTTCCATGCGCCCGGATGCGCATAGAGCGACCGCGTCACAGCGCTATCGTAATTGACCAGCAGCCGCCCCCAGGCCGGCGCGATATCGTCGCTGGTGCGCGAGATATTGCCGTAATCCTTGCCCCAGGCGCGCACATTGGCGGCGCCCCAGACGCATAGCGACAGCAGATAATCACCATCCGGATTGGCCCGCGCCAGCGCTAGGTTGATCTCTCGAAACAGGCCCTGCACCGCTCCGCTATCGCTGCGCGTCACTGCGCCCGAATCGAGCATCGGCCCGAGCGCGCGAAACTTGCCCGATCGCACGCGTACGCTGGCAGGCCCGTAATCGCGCAGTCCGCAGCCATCGACCTTGATGAAATCGAAGCCCCAGCTGGCAAAATACAGCGCGATATCCTGATCGATATGACCATACAGCCCGACTTCGCGTTCCGCCACGCTGCCCTTGGGCAGATCTGCGTCGCTCGGCGCATAAGCCTGTGAGCATGTGTTGCGGCCGAGGTCGGAATAGATGCCGGCCTTCAATCCCAGCGCGTGAAGCCGATCGGTAAACGGCCGAAAATTTGGCGTGTCGCCGTTGCGCGCGGAGGGAAATTTGTCGGCGCGCACGATCAGCTGGCCATCGCGACCCCGCCGCTGCAGCGCCCAGCCATCGTCGATATTGATGTAGCGATAGCCTTTAGCGGCCAGCCCGCTATCGACGATGCGCTGCGCCGATGCCAGAATCTTGGCCTCGTCGATATCCGTGGCGAACGCGTTCCAGCTGCTCCACCCCATCGGCGGGGTCGCCGCGCGCCCCGCCGTATAGGCGGACCAGCGTCCGGTCGCGGCCAGCGGATCGTCCGGGGTGGCGGCAAGTGCCGATCCTGTGAGTAACCCGCCCAGTGCTGCGGCCAGTGCTGGGGCCAGTCCTACTGCCAGTGCTGCGGCCAGCATCTTTTTCATCGTCATCCCGCCCCGTTCGTCCGTCTTGATCACAGACTGCCGCAAGCGGATCAACGACGCCACCCCCGCCGCTCCGGGCGGTGGATCGGTCGGGGTCACGCCTCCAGCGACGCCCGCAAGTCCATCCCGGCCGCAATCGCCAGGCGTATTGCGGCCGAAAAATTCGGCAGGTCCAGCCGGCTCATCAGCTTGGCGCGGTGCATCTCCACCGTGCGGCTGCTGACCTGCAGGCGATGCGCGATCAGTTTGTTGGGCAATCCCGCCAGCATGAGTTCGAGCACCTCGCGCTCGCGTGGCGCGAGCAGGGCCAGCTTGCGCTCGGCCGCACGGCGACATTCCTGTGCCTGATCGGCATCCTTGCAGCGCGCAACCGCACTTTCGATGAGCGTGATCAGTTCATCATCGACATAGGGTTTTTCAATGAAATCGATCGCGCCCAGTTTCATCGCGCGCACCGCGGCCGACACATCGCTAAAACCCGTCACCACGATTACCGGGAAGGCGGCATTGCGAGCCGTGATGGCCTGAAGCACGTCGAACCCGCTGACGTCGGGCATGTGCAGATCGAGCAGCACCGCGCCCAGCGTCAGATGCGGCAGCTCTTCTAGGAAATCGGCCCCCCCGGCAAAAACGCGTGGGCTCAGCCCGGCCGCTGACAGCATGAACCACGATGACCGTCGGATCTCGGCATCATCGTCCACGATATATACGATCGTCGGCGACGGGATTGTCATCACCAGGCTTTCTTACGCAACATCGCTTCAGCTTAAGAACAAGGCCCGCGTAGCTCAAGGTTCGAACCGCCGAACGAGCAAAAAAAACGATCTGCCTTATGGAGATAGCGGGATGGCAACGATGTGGCCATGGGATCAACTATAATGAGATTGGATCACGTGATCGACGGCGATCCCACGTCGTTATTTCGAACCGTTTCAGATCATAATGATCCCGTTGTGGATTAATCAAGGGTTTGCCGGGCAAAGTGGCCCAATGGTTTCTCCCCGCGCGAAGGATTGTAATGCAGCTAGGCATCAGCGAAGTGTTCCCGGTGTATGTCGTCGATGACGATCCCGTCGTGCGTGAGTCGATCGATTTCCTGCTCAGCACGGTCGACATCGCCTGCCGCAAGTTCGATGGCGGCGTGCCGTTCCTGGCCGAACTGCCGGCGCTTGCTGATGGCTGCCTGTTGCTTGATCTGGTTATGCCGCAAGCCAACGGGCTGGATGTGATGCGCGCCCTGTCGGCGGCGGGGCGGACGATGCCGATCACCCTGATGACGGCCGCGGCCAATGCCCCTGCCATGCGCGTGGCGGCGGAAATCTGCCCGTTCGTGCTCATGGAAAAGCCGTTCGACGAAGAACGCTTGTTCGACGCGCTGGAAATTGGCTTTCAAACGCTTGCCAGCGGCGTCCCGGATCTCGCCGCGGCACGTGCGCGGGATGCAATCGCCACCCTTTCGGCCGACCAGCTCGTCGTGCTGCAGGGTTCGATCGCGGGAATGGCGTCGTCGGCGCTCGCCCTGCTGCTCGGCATATCCGAAATGCAGGTGCGCCGGATCCGCGTGGCGCTCGAGCAGCAGATTGGCGCCAGAGACGTTTATCACAGCGCGGAAATCGGCAAGTTGGCAGGGCTGCAGCCGTTACGGCCGTAAACGCGGGCATCCTGATCGACGTCACCGCCCTCATACAGACTGGAGTCAATTATCCTACGCGATCCCGCTTTTGAACAATCTGGCGCCGCATTGATCGACTTGGACGAGCGCTATCGCTTCACCATCAGAATCAGCCGCCAGATCCTTTTTGTGGCCGATGCCTCGGGTGCGCTGGTCAGCATCGACGAATCGTGGACGGAGCGTACCGGCGGTCCTGTTGCCGATGCGCTTGGTCGCGGGTTTCTGGAGTATATCCATCCCGAGGATCGTCAGGGGTTGGGCGACGCCTGGACTGCCGCCACGCGGGACAGCGAGGAATATCTGTTTGATCACCGCGTTCGGATGGCAGACGGCGCCTATCGCTGGTTTCGCTGCCGGGCCGAAAAATTCCGCAGCCGTGATGGCGGCGAGGTGTTCTGGCGCGGCCTGCTCAGTGATGTAGACGAACTCATCAGAGCGCGTGCCGCGGCCGAAGCCAATGCAGCGCGCTTCAGCAAAGCGGCCTGGGCGACCCGCGATGTCATCTGGGAGATCGACATTGCGACCGATACGCTCACGTTCAGCAACGATCTCGATTCGACGCTGGGGTACGGCAATGTGGAAGCCGTGGGGGCGCTTGCCTGGTGCCGGGAACGTATTCATCCCGATGACCTCGCCCGCTTCACCCACTCGTTCTTTTCCTGCCCGGAAGGCGAACGCTGGATTTGCGAATACCGCACCCGGCGCGCCGATGGCGCCTACGCGCACGTCCAGGCGCGGGCCTTTATCGAACGCGACCGCAACGGACGCGCGATCCGCGCCACCGGTGCCCTGTCCGACTTGACGGAAGAACGCGCGACCCAGCAGCGGATCGAACAATTGCAATCCGAAATGCTCGATATTTCACGCTCCGGCACGGCCGCGGCGCTGGCCGGGATGCTGTCGCACGAGCTTAATCAGCCGCTCACGTCGCTGACCAATTATGTCCGCGGCGCCCGCCGGCTGCTGCTGCAGGACGATCCGCTGTCCCGCGATCGCATTCTGTTGGCGGTGGAGTCCGCCGCGACCAATGCGCTGGACGCCGGCGCGATCGTTCATCGCATGCGCGAATTGACGCTGCGTGGCGAAGGACGTTTGTCGGTGCATAACTTATGGGAGGCAGCCAACGATGCCTGCGCCCTGACCAGCCAGAATAGCGCGGGCGGCGGCGTACGCATCATGATCGCATCCGCTTTGTCCGAATTCGATATCATCGCCGATCGCATCCAGACCAGGCAGGTATTCGTCAATCTGCTGCGCAACGCGGTCGATGCTCTGGATGATACGCCGACGCCCGCGATCTCGGTTGCCGCCACGGCCAGCGGCGATTTTGTCAAAGTGGAGATCGCCGATAACGGGCGGGGCTTTGGCGTCAATCAGCCAGAGGGATTGTTCGCTCCGTTCATGACCACCAAGCTGCATGGTGTCGGCCTCGGGCTGGCGATTTGCCAGATGATCATCGAATCCAATGGCGGCCAGATCTGGGCGGAAAATGCCGCCACCGGTGGCGCGGCGTTTTGTTTCACCTTGCCGCTCGCCGAGAAAAAGCCATGACCGCAGCGCTGCCCGGGCGCCGCTGCACTATTACGGTTTGGTAAACAGCGCTGCCGCATCTTCCACGGCTTGTCACAACGGTGTTGACCGTCGATACGGGCACAACAGCGCCCCTTTGGCGACGCTGCAATCGTCTCGTGGCCGATGCCCGGGATATTTATCGGTGGGCAGGCAGCAATGGCGGGCTTCTCGCGGAGGTCGCAGGATCTTTCCGTCACGACGAAATCAAGCGCACGCCGAGGCGTTTCTGGCCTGCGCTCGCGCAGCGCCCGGCTTATGCTGCGCCGCAAAGGCAGCGCGCCGTCTCCATCGGCACGGATGTCCATCGGATCGTTGAATTGACCGCGCTCGGCGTGCTTCGCGCGGCCGCCGCGCGCGCCATCGCGGTGCCCACAGCCAATGACGTGAAAGTAGCCGTCGGCTATTTCGTGCTGGCCTCCGCGGCGATCGTGCTGACCCGCTTCAATGGCGGGGTCGCCTTGCTGTGGCTCGCCAATGCGCCGTTGGTCATGCATCTGTGCGCCACGAAAATGGATCGCTGGGGGGGCGCGCTGCTCGGGCCGCTGCTCGCCTCGATCACGGCCAGCATGCTGTTCGGCCCGGTCTTGTGGGCGGCCCCTCTGCTCGGCATCGCCAGCATCGGCGAAGCCGCGCTGGGCGCGCAGCTGCTCCGCCGCTTTCTGCCCGATGGCCGCTATTTCGAAACGTCGGGGTCCGTGGTTGCCTTCACCGCAATCGTCGGGCTCGTCGTGCCGCTGGCCAGCGGATTGATCGCTGCCACCGTAATGTGGTTTGCGCTCGGCCATCCCTGGCTGCAGACTTATACCGATTGGAGCGTCGGGCATGGGCTTGGCACACTGATCGCCAGCCCGATCGTGCTGTTGCTGCACGATCGCAACGGTGCCAGCCGCGCCACGTCCCTGTTCGCTGGCCTGTGGGGCGGCGGTGGCGCCTTGCTGCTCGCGGTCGCGGTGACCACCGCGACCGTCTTCTGGCAAACGAAGTTGCCGTTATTGTTCCTTCCCGCACTACCCATCCTCCTCGCCACATTCAAACTTGGCCGGCGCGGCGCGTCATTGTCGATTGCTATCGTGGCGGTGATCGGCTGGGTGGCGACCGCTAGCGGACATGGCCCGGTCATGATGACGAGCCTGTCGCAGGCGTCCCAATTTCAGTTCTTCCAGCTGTATCTCGCTGCCACCTTTCTGATGTCCTTGCCCGTCGCGGGAGCGCTTGAGCAGCGCGCGCATTTGATGGCGGCGCACGAACGCAGCGACGCGCGGCACCGGCGCATCGTCGATCGAGCACAGCATGTGATCTTTGAAACCGATGCCGCCGGGCACTGGACATTTTTAAGCGAATCCTGGGTACACCTGACCGGCGAGGATATCACCTCCAGTCTGGGCCACTGCGCCAATCTGTGGTTCCCAGCAAAGGAATGGGCCAAGCTCGACGCGGCCGCCCGCGCCGCCGGGCAGACGGAAGGTGGCTTCAGCCGCGCGGAACTCCGGTTCATTGGCGGCGATGGCATGCGTTGGGCGGCCGTGCACCTCACCACGCTGCGCGATGCGGCGGGCACGGTCGTGGGCAGCTACGGCTCGATCGCCGACGTGACCCAGCGCCGGCTCGCGCAAGCCAAGATCGCGGAAAGCGAGCGCCTGTACCGCCTGCTGGCGGAAAATACGAGCGACATGATTGCACGCATCGGCATCGACGGCTGCTTCCGATCGGTGACCCCGGCGGCGCTGCGATTGCTTGGTGTCGCGCCCGCAGAACTCGTCGATACGCCTTATGCCGAACACGTCGTGTCAGAGCATGTAGAGCAGGTATCTGAGGTCTTCACCGCGTTGCTGGCGGGCGCCCCGGATCAAACGCTCAGCTATCGTCAGCGTCGCTTTGGTAGCCGGGCAATCTGGGTCGAAGGCGTGTTTCGCCTGATCCGCGACAGCAATGATCGGCCGTGCGAATTCGTGGTTTCCGTCCGCGACATCTCGGTGCGGAAGTTGCTTGAGGCCGATGCCGCGGTGGCGCATCAGCGCGTCCGTGAAAACAATCGTCTGTTCCGGATGGCAGGAACGATGGCGTCGTTCGGGCATTGGCGCTTCGCGCTGGATAACGACAGTGTCATCTGGTCCGATGAAATGTTTCGCATCCACGGCTTACCCGTCGGCAAGCCGCCCGCGGTCGATCAGGCGATGCATTTCTATCATCCTGATGATCGTGCCCGCGTGACCGCGCTGCTTACGCAGGCGGTCGCCGATCAGAAAGATTTCGAATGCGAGGCGCGGATCATCCGCCCCGATGGCGCGGTGCGCCATATCGTGGCGCAAGGGCAGGTCGAGTTGGACGAGACCGGCACGATGATCGGCATGTTCGGTGTGCTTCAGGATGTCACGGAACGCGCGCTGGCGGAGGCAACGCTGCGCAGTGGCGAGGCGCGCTTCCGGCTTATCACGCAACGGGCCAGCGATATGATCACGTTGATCAGCGGCCACGGCGTCTGCTTGTTCATGTCGCCGGCATCCGCCGCCATCCTCGGCATCGCGCCGGAGGAATTGATCGGCACAAGGCCACTCGCGCGTGTGCACCCGGACGATTACGCCCGCATCAATGCGTATGCCACTGCGCTTTATGCGGGCGACGCCGGGGCGCACACCTCGATCCACTTCCGCATGCGCCGCGCCGACGGCGACTATGCTTGGCTGGAGGCCAGCTCGGGGCTGGCCGAAGTCGATAACTCGCTGTGCTTCGTCAGCGTGTGGCGTGATGTCTCGCAGCAGGTTGCGATCAAGGCCGAGCTCACCGCGGCGAAGGCCGATGCCGAGGCCGCCTCGCTCGCCAAGGCCGGATTTCTCGCCAATATGAGCCACGAGATTCGCACGCCGATGATCGGCGTGATCGGGTTCGCCGAATTGCTGCTGGCCAGTGACCTGTCCCCGGATCAGCGCCGCGATGCCGAATTGATCGCCGATAGCGGCAAGGCGATGATGAAATTGCTTAACGACATTCTCGATCTGTCCAAGATCGAAGCGGGGCAGCTCGACGTCAGCAGCGAGCCATTCGAACTCCCCCACGCGCTGCGCGCCTCCGCGCGATTGCTGGGGCCAAGCGCCGCCAAAAAACGTCTGACCTTCGACGTGTCCGTTGCCCCCGATGTCCCGCGCTTCGTGCTCGGAGACGGGCTGAGGATTCGGCAGATCGTGCTCAACCTGATCGGCAACGCCATCAAGTTTACCGAGACAGGCGGCATCACCGTTACCCTGCGGACGCTTCAGGAACGCGGACAACCGTGGTTTGCGATTGCCGTGCGCGATACCGGCATCGGCATCGCGCCCGAACGCCAGAGCATGATCTTCGCCGAATTCGTCCAAGCCGATCAAACGATCACGCGCCGCTACGGCGGCACTGGGCTGGGCTTGGCGATCAGCAATCGCTTGGCGACGCTGATGGGCGGCCGCATCAAGCTGGAAAGTGTCATCGGCCAAGGCACGACCGTCACGCTGCTGCTCCCGATGACGGTCGCCAGCATGCCCGTGGCGACCGAGCCGCAAGCGAGCGCGGCGACTAGGCAAGCGGGCGGGAAGCCGTGCCAGGTGCTGCTGGCGGAGGATCACGAGGTCAATCAGTTGCTGCTGCAGGCAATGCTGGCGCAGGGAGGGCATGATGTGGTGCTGGCCGAGGACGGCCGGGCGGCCGTCGCTGCGGTGCGCGCCAGTCTGGCCGAGGATGGCACACCGTTCGACATTGTGCTGATGGACATACAGATGCCCGTGATGGACGGGCTGGCCGCGACCCGAGCGATCCGCGCAATGGAAATGCCGGGCGCGCGCCGGCTGCCCATCGTGGCGCTCACCGCCAATGCCTTCGGATCGGATCTCGACAATTGTCGCGAGGCGGGGATGGATGATCACATCGCCAAGCCGATGTCGATGGACACATTGTTGGCCGCGGTGGAGCGCTGGGCGCTTCCCCGACCAGCGCCAGGAAGGATCCGCCGGCCCAAAACCGGCTTCAAACTCAGCGCCGCGGCGCAGACCAAATATGCCGAGCATCGTGCACGAACGCTTGAACAGATCGCGGCGCTGATCGAACGTGGCACCTTCACCGATGCCGAGAGCGAAACGGTGGCCGGGCTGTTGCACAAATTGGCCGGCACCGCAGGCATGTTCGGCGAAAAAACGCTGGGGGATCATGCCAGCGCATTGGAAGAGGGATTGAGTACTTGGGCCTCTGCCGAAAGACGCGAGCGCTTTATCCAGAGCGCCGCGCTGCTCACCACCGCGGCAGACTCGCGCGAGACGCCGCATGACCATGTATCGGGTGCGGCAACGAAAGACGTATAGTGGCGCTGATAATAGTTGCGGAAGATGACGAGATCACTGGCGCGATCGCGTGCGATGCGCTCATGGCTTACGGCCATGGCGCCGGTCTGGTGCAGGACGGCGCCGAAGCGCTGCGTATCGTAAAGGCCCGGCGGCCTGACCTGCTCGTTTTGGATTGCAGCATGCCCGGCATGTCCGGCGTGCTGGTGCTGCGCGAATTGCGCAAGATGGAGGCATTTTGGGACCTGCCGGGGATGATGCTTACCGGGCGGCGCGGCGCGCAAGATGAGGAAATGGCGCGATTTGCCGGCGCGGACGACTATATGAAAAAGCCTTTCGACCCAGACGAGTTCGTGTTCCGCGTGGAAGAACTGTTGGCGCGGCGACAGACCAGCCCCGCCCTCACGCGGCCCTAGCCCAACGAGGCCCGCCCGGTGCCGTGCCCGATGCTGCCCGCCCGCAACTTTTGCCCTGGCAACTGGTCTGGCAGCAGAGCTACCGAATACACAGCCGGCCCTTTCGCTCTTCGGTTCTGCTCCGCCCGCTGTACAAGCCGTGCTTGGGCACCGAGTGGTAATGGCGGTGCGAGGACAGCCAAGCGGAGGAAAGAATGCGCAAGGAAGTGATCGTCGGCTTGGCCCTTACTCTTGCGACCCCGGCGAGCGCGCAGATGGACGATGGCGTGATCGAATTGCGCGATGGCGCGATGGTCGTGCGCCTGATCCCGTTCGGCGCTGCCGTCACCCAGATCAAGGTGCCCGACCGCGACGGCACAAGCGCCAATGTGTTGCTCGGCTTTGCCACGCCGGCCGAGTTCCGCGCGAAAAATGACAAGGTTTCGTTCGGGGCAACGATCGGGCGCTATGCCGGGCGCATCGCTGGCGCGCGTCTCTCGATCGACGGCACGCCGGTGCAGCTCGTCGCCAATGACGGCCCCAACGCGCTGCACGGCGGCGGGCGCGCGAAATTCGATACGCAGCTTTGGTCGGTGCGCAAGGTCGATCGCCGCGCCGTCACTTTCACGCTGGACAGCCCGGACGGCTTCCAGAATTTCCCCGGTCGCCTGCAGGTCGCGGTGACCTATCGGCTGATCGGTCGCACGGCGCTGCGCATCGATTATGAGGCGCGCACGTCGAAGCCCACTGCACTCAATCTCACCAATCATGCCTATTTCAATCTCGCCGGCGAAGGCAGCGGTTCGATCCGCGCCCAGCGTCTGCAGCTGATGGCGACGCGTTATGTGGCGACCGATGCCGGCGGCATTCCGACCGGCGCTTTCCCCCCGGTCGCCGGGACCCCACTCGACCTGCGCACGCCGCGCCCGCTCGGCATGGGAATCGACAGCCGCGTGGCACCGATGGGAGCGCGCGGCTACAACCACGCCTGGCTGTTCGATAAGCCACTTGGCGCGCTGGCGCCGGTGGCGCGGCTCGATGATCCCGCTTCCGGCCGCACACTGACGGTGGAGACCACCGAACCCTCGATCCAGGTGTATACCGGCGGCTATATCGACGGTCAGGATCGTGGCCCGAGCGGCAAATTCATGAAGGCTTATGACGGCGTGGCGCTGGAAACGCAGCACTTGTCGGACAGCCCCAATCATCCGGAATTTCCCAGCACGGTGCTTCGCCCCGGCCAGATCTTCCGTTCGACCACGATCTGGCGTTTTGGCGTGAAGCGCTGAGGCGCGCGCCTCCGGGCAGCGCGCTCGCTCCAACGCCGACGAGCGTTAACGTGCCGAACATGGCCCGCCGGCTGATCACATCGCCGCTTGCCGCCGAAGCGCGCGCAGATCGATGCCCAGCCGTTTGACGCGATAATAGAAGGTCTTGCGTGGCAATTGCAGCGTTTCGATCGCGGCCGCGATCTCGCCATTGGCCGCCGTCACCGCATCGATGATCGCCGCCCGCTCGAACGCATCGAGCCGCACCGGCAACGGCGCCAGCCCGGGCGCCGAGGCTGCAATGCTGTCATCCAGCCCGAGGCAAATCCGCTCGGCGGTCTTCTCCAGCTCCAGCACATTGCCCGGCCAGGCGCGCACGGCAAGGCGGTGCGCGTGATCGGCCAGCGGGGGCACGGCGCGGCCATGATGCTGCGCCAGCCTGGTCATGAAATGCGCAAAGAGCAGCGGAATATCGGCCGCGCGCTCGGCCAGTGGCGGCATGCGCAGCGGCACGCCGGCCAGCAGATGATACAAGGCCGGCGACACGCGCTCCCGCGCACCTTCCTCCAGCGAGGCGATGATGCGCAGATCGACCGGATCGGGATCGCGCGCCTCCAGCGCCACCGCACGCGTTTCCGCCAGCCGCACAAGCCGATGCTGCAGATCGTCGCTCGCCCAGGCCAGATTGTCGAGAAACAGCGTGCCGCGATCCGCCCGCGCGATCACCCCGTTGCGCACAAACAGGTCGCGCTCGATCAGCGGCGCGGTCACCGTGGCGCAATCGATCTTGAGGAAGCGATGCCGCGCGCGCCGCCCGGCGCGGTGCACCAGCCGCGCGAAATGCTCCTTGCCGGTGCCAAGCTCGCCCTCGATCACCACGTCGAGCGCGGCATCGGCGAGCATCGGGATCATCGTGCGCAGCCGGCGCATCGCCGGGCTGTCGCCGATCAGCGCGTCACCCGCCGCCGCATCCGCCGCCGCGCGCAAGTGCCGGTTTTCCAGCGTCAGCGCGCGCGCCTTGGCCCCGCGCACCGCGGCCGCGATCAGCGCTTCGGGATCGAACGGCTTGGTCAGGAAATCCCATGCCCCGGCCTTGAGCGCGCTGACTGCCATCTCGACATCGCCATGCCCGGTGATCAGGACGACGGGCAGCTCCGCGTCGCGATCGTGCAACAGCCGCAACAATTCGATGCCAGACATGCCGGGCATGCGCACATCGGTGATCACAACCCCGGCAAAATCGGCGTCGATCACGGCCAGCGCGGCGTCGGCGTCGGCAAAGGCGCGCACCGTGAAGCCGTGCAGCGACAATAATTGCGTGGTGGCGGCGCGCAGATCGTCATCGTCGTCGATCAACGCCACACAAGGCAGTCCCGGGGCGAGCGGCGCAGCGGTCATGCCCGCCGCATCCCGATTTCGAACCGCGCGCCGGCGTCGGACGGGAGCAGCCGGAGCCAGCCGCCCAGTTCCTCCATGATATCGTGCGCGATCACCAGCCCCAGCCCCAGCCCTTGCGCGCGCGTCGTGACGAAAGGCGTAAACAACCGCGCGGCGACATCGGCGGCGAGACCCGGCCCGGAATCCGTGACGGTAAGCCGAACATGCGCCGCATCACGCGCCAACGTCAGCGCGATGCGCCGGTCGGCGCCGTCGGCGATCGCCTCGGCCGCGTTCTGCATCAGGATTACCAGAACCTGCTCGAGCCGCACCTTGCCGCCGATCACTGCCAGCGTCGGGTCGGGTCCCGGTAAGTCGAGCGTGACGCGACGTAATTGCTCTTTCAGGATCAACAGCGCGCCCTCGATCACTTCGCTGACCCGAACGGCCCGCAAATCACCCGGCTGCCGGCGCGAGAATCCGCGCAGCTGCGCGGTGACCGCGCCGATCCGCTCCGCCAGGCGGTCGATAGCGGCAAGATTGCCGCGCGCCTCATCCAGTGCGCCGCGATCGATCAAGGTCCGCCCCGAAGAGGCATAGGCGCGGATCGCTGCCACCGGCTGCGCGGTTTCATGCGCCACGCTGGCGGTGATCTGGCCCAGCGAGGCAAGCCGATTGGCCTGGCGCAGCGCCTCGCGCAGATCGGCGGCGCGCGCCTCGCTGTCGGCACGTTCATCCATTTCGCGGCGCAGATCGGCGGTGCGCTGCGCCACGGCAGCCTCCAGTTCGCTGGTGCGGCGGCGCGCCAGCGTCGCGCGCTGCCGCAGCATCCAGGCCACCGCTGCCAGCGCGATCGTCGCCAGCGCGGCGCTGAGCGAAGCCGCGCGCCGCCCGGCAGTGATGGCCGCCCCGATCGGCTCAAGCAAGGTCAGCCGCCAGCCCGGTTGGGCGGTCGCCACGTCCTGCCCGACGAACCGCGCCGCGCCGCTGGTGAAGCGATCGTCACCAGCGGGGGCCACCGGCAGCCTGACCAGTGCCCCATCCGACACGCGCGTCTCCGCACGGAAGCGAACCTCATCGGGCGCGGAGAGCGGCGTGCTCGCGGTGAAGCGCCAGGCCGGCCGACTGGTCACCAGCACCACGCCCAGCGGATTGCGCACCAGCGTGATGCCGCCCGCCTCGGCCCAGGCGCGCTCGATCCGATCGAATTCAAGCTTGATCACGATCACGCCGCCATTGGCGGTGCGCCGCGCGAGATACAGGCCAGGCCGCCCGCTCACCGTGCCGAGCGCATATTGGCTGCCCTCGCCGCGCGCGCGCGCCTCGCGGAAATACGGGCGAAAGCGATAATCCGCCCCGACAAAGCTATATCGCGTCCGCCAGTTGCTTGCCGCGATGGTCACGCCATTGGCACCGATCACATAAATTGTCGGCGCACCGGTCACTCGCGCGAGCGCTTCGAGCTTGCGATTGAGCGCGCCCATGTCCCCCGCCGGACGATCGATCGCGGCAACCACATCGCGGTCGTCAGCCAGGGTCATCGGCAACAGACGAAACCGCGCGACCTCGCTGTTGAGCAACGCGGCGCGGAGCCGCGCGTCAGTTTTGGCCTGCACGCGCGCTGCGGCGACCACGCGATGCTCGGCGATGCCCCCGGCGAGCAACGCGGCGAGCAGCGCCAGCACCACGGCGCCCAGCACCCAACGCCCCTCGCGTAATCGATCCTGCCACACCATTGGCTCGGCATAAGCGGTCGCAGCAGATATGCAACTTTTGACACTATGCGTATAAGTGCTGTGCCGAAATCTGCCCTAAAATGCTCGCGATGCGTTGCGCCACAGGGTATATTATCTCTTGATTATAGAGTCTTATCAAACCATGGCTTTATTGTGCCGCCCGCCACCCGGCTTGCCGCAAACCGCTTCCTCATACACCCGCCCGACAGCGGCGCTTCATCCCGGACGAGGACGCAAGGCCGATGATTCCCATTTCGCACTCCGCCACCGACAGGTCCAGCGCGGCGCATCGCCCCTGGTACCGCCACTTGTATGCCCAGGTCGTGGTTGCCATCGTCGCCGGCATACTGCTCGGCCATTTCGCCCCGACCACGGGCGAGGCGCTGAAACCGGTCGCCGATGCGTTCATCAAGCTGGTCAAGATGATCATCACCCCGGTGATCTTCCTGACGATCGTCACCGGTATCGCCGGGATGCGCGATCTGGCCTCGGTCGGACGCGTGGCGGGCAAGGCATTCGCCTATTTCTTCTTCTTTTCCACGCTCGCGCTGATCATCGGTCTGATCGTCGCCAATGTCGTGCGGCCAGGCGCCGGGCTCAACATCGATCCGGCCACGCTCGACGCCTCCAAGGTCGCCGAATATGCCAGCAAGGCGCATGAAACCACGCTCACCGGGTTCCTCACCGGGATCATTCCCGACACGTTCCTGTCCGCGCTGACCGACGGCAATATCCTACAGACCTTGTTCGTCGCGGTGCTGTTCGGCGTCGGGCTGGCAATGATCGGCGATCGCGGCACGCGCCTGCTGCATGCGCTGGAAGACGTGTCGATCGCGGTGTTCAAGGTCGTCGCCATCGTCATGAAAGTCGCGCCGATCGGCGCGTTTGGCGCCATGGCCTTCACGATCGGGCGCTACGGCGTCGGCACGCTGGCCAATCTGGCGATGCTGGTCGGCACCTTCTATCTCACCTCGCTGCTGTTCGTGATCGTCGTTTTGGGGCTGGTGGCGCGCTGGGCGGGCTTTTCGATCTTCAAGCTGATCGGCTATCTCAAGGCGGAGCTGCTGCTCGTGCTCGGCACGTCGAGCTCGGAAAGCGCGTTGCCCAGCCTGATCGAGAAGATGGAGCGCGCCGGCTGCCCCAAATCGGTTGTCGGGCTGGTCGTGCCGACCGGCTATTCCTTCAATCTCGATGGCACCAATATCTATATGACGCTGGCGGCGTTGTTCATCGCGCAGGCGTGCAACGTCGATCTCACGCTGGGGCAGCAATTGTTGCTGCTCGGCGTGGCGATGCTGTCGTCGAAGGGCGCGGCGGGCGTAACCGGCGCGGGCTTCATCACGCTCGCCGCCACGCTCTCGATCATGCCGAGCGTGCCGATCGCGGGCATGGCGCTGATCCTCGGCGTCGATCGCTTCATGAGCGAATGCCGGAGCCTCACCAACTTCATCGGCAATGCCGTGGCGACGGTGGTCGTCTCACGTTGGGAGGGGCGGATGGATATGGAGCAGTTCCGTCGCGCCATCTGCGGGCAAAGCCCGCGCGTCGACGAAATGGCGGCCGACGCTGTACCGGCCGAATAATATGGCCCTCCAGCACCCGTTCCGCGCTTTCGGCGCCACGGCCCCGATCGCTTTGCTTTTCGCCGCGCCCGCTCAGGCGCAGACCGCGGCCGCCGCCAGCCCCGCCGCCAACGACTATCCCGCCGCGGCGGCCGGCGATGGCGCGACGAGCAACGGCTATAACCTCTCGCGCTGGGCCGAGGATTGGAGCGCGCTGCGCGATCCGGCCAAGCGCGACGATCCGCTCGACCGGCTCAAATTCCTGCCGCTCGACGGTGATGGCGATGTCTATGTCACGCTGTCGGGTGAGGCCCGGTTCCGCGTCAACATGACCAGCAACCCCAATCTGCGCGAGACGCCGCACCAGCGGCAGGACATCAACCGCGTGTTCGTCGGTGCCGATCTACATGTCGGCCCGCACCTGCGCTTCTTCGGCGAAGTGGCGCATGGCGGAATCAGCGGGCGGCAACTCGGCGCCCCTGCCGCGACGCTGCGCAACGATCTCGTCTTCCAGCAATATTTTGCCGAGGCGGACGCGGAGGTCGGCGGCGTCGCGATCGGCGCGCGTTATGGGCGGCAGGAGTTTACCGACGGCTCGAACCTGCTGCTGTCGCAGCGCGACAACAATACGATCCGCTATACGCTGAACGGCATCCGCGCCTGGGCGCGGGGCCACACGGTGCGCGTCGACGTGTTCGATCTCAAGCCCACCGCTTATGGCGATCTGGGCACCGATGACGACGTCAACGATCCGGCGCGGCGCTTTTCCGGCGTCACCCTGGGCGCCGTCGTGCCGACCACTTGGTTCGGCGGCTCGAAACTCTATTTCGATCCCTTCCTGTGGCGCCGGCGCAACGATGTCGGCGCATGGGGTGGCCGCATCGGCCCGGCGCGGCGTTATTATGGCGGCGCGCGCTTGTGGGGCGATGCCGGGCCGCTGACGATCGACTGGTCGGTGAACCATCAATGGGGCAGCTATATCGATCAGGATATCAATGCCTGGCACGGCTTTTTCGCGCAGACCTACCGCATCGGCAAAGGCGCCACCGCGCCGCGTATCGGCTTCCATGCCGATTATGCCAGCGGTGGCGGGGGTTATGGCGGGCGTACGTTGCGCAACGCTTATGCGCCGTTCGGCAACAACATCTATTACAGTTATCAATTGTCGCTGACGCCCTCCAATCTGATCGCGCTGGCGCCCAATGTCAGCTTCACGCCGATCAAGAAGGTGCGGCTCACTGCGGAATATCAGCTCGCCTGGCGGGATGCCGCGGACGACGCGGTCTACCGCGCCAACGGCCAGCCGTTCGCCGGCACGCAGAATGTCGCCAATCGCAAGATCGGCAATGTCAGCCGGCTGCAACTGGTCTGGTCGATCGCCTCGCGGCTGTCGTTCACCGGTCGCTACGAACATCTCGAGGCCGGCCCGTCGCTGACCCAGGCGGGCTACAGCAGTTCAGACTTTTTGGCGGGATGGCTAAGCTTCCGCTTCTAGGGCGATGTTGCCAGCACGGAGTGATTAAATCCGCCGGTCGATGCGTCGGAAGCGCCGACCCCGCGTTCAGCCTCCGTTCGTTTGGCGAGGTGGATGATGAAAAGCGTGATGTTGCCCAGTGGCGAAAAGCTGCCCGCGCTGGGTCAGGGCAGCTGGATGATGGGCGAACGCGCTGACCGGCGCGCCGCCGAGATCGCTGCGCTGCGCACCGGTGTTGAGCTTGGCATGACGGTTATCGATACCGCCGAAATGTATGGCGAAGGCGCCGCGGAGCGGTTGATTGGCGAAGCACTGGGTGCGGTGCGCGAGCGCCTGTTCCTGGTGAGCAAGGCCTATCCGCAAAACGCGTCGCGCGCGCGCCTGGCCAGCGCTTGCGAGGCGAGCCTGAAGCGGCTGGGGACCGATCGGCTCGATCTGTATCTGCTGCACTGGCGCGGATCGGTGCCGCTTGCGGAGACGGTCGAGGCGATGGAGGCACTCAAGGCGGCGGGCAAAATCCGCCACTGGGGCGTCAGCAATCTCGATACCGATGACATGATCGAGCTCGCCGCAGCGGGCGGTGGGGGCTGCGCAACGAACCAGATCCTGTACAATCTCACGCGCCGCGGCCCGGAACACGCCTTGCTGCCATGGCTGCACGATCATGCCATCCCGGTGATGGCCTATAGCCCGGTCGAACAAGGCCGGCTGCTCGGGCACCCCGCGCTGGCGGACGTGGCGCGCAACATCAATGCCACGCCGGCGCAGGTCGCGCTGGCCTGGACGATGCACCGCGGCAGCGTGATCGCCATCCCCAAGGCCGGGACGGTCGATCATGTCCACGAAAACCGCGCAGCAACCGATCTCGACCTGGCGGACACCGATCTGGCGGCGCTCGACGCGGCCTTCCCGCGGCCTTCCCGCCCTCGCCCGCTCGAAATGCTGTGAGCCCCCGCCATGAACGTTGATGATGCCGCGCGTGATGCGACGCTCGCGTTGCTGGCCGGCCGATCATCGGGAGCGACCGTCTGCCCCAGCGAGGTGGCTCGCACGCTTACGCCCACGGATGCGACATCGACCGCCGGGGCCTGGCGCAGTGCCATGCCGCTGGTGCATGCGGCAGTCGACCGATTGCTGGCAGACGGGCGCGTGCAGCTGAGCTGGAAAGGACGCGTGCTCGCGGCGCGCGCCGGGCCGTATCGCATTGGCCGACCGCCGCGCGGCTGAGCATGGCCGCGGTGCAGCGAGGCATCGGGGCAATGTGGCCGCTGGCGGCACGATTACCCTCAGGAAAGCCGACGCAGGCGTTGCCCCACGGCGTTCGGCCTGTATGGTAGCGGTACCGCAAAACGCCGTCGGCGAGAATGTGGATTGGGGAGGAATAAGAATGCGGACGAAATCGCTCAAGATGCTCGGCCTGCTGCTGGCGGCCACTGTTTTGCCCACCGGGCTTCACGCGCAACAGGCGGCACAGCCCGGCCAGCGCACGATCGCGCTGGATGCACACGGCGCGAGCAAGACACGCGATCGGATGGCGCAGATGTCGGTCGGGGCGGACTTTCCCGGCACGCTCGAGCGGGCCGATAGCCTTGCGCAATTGCGCATCGCCGCGCGCGAGCTCGGATTTCGCTACATTCGCTTTCATAACATCTTTGCCGATCAGCTCGGCGTCTATCGCGAGGTAAACGGCAAGCCGCAATACGATTGGACCCGGACCGACGCGCTGTACGACAAGCTGCTCGCCATGAAGATCAAGCCGTTCGTCGAGCTCGGCTTCACCCCGGATGCTATGAAGACGTCCGATCAGACGATCTTCTACTGGAAGGGCAACACTTCGCATCCGCAGCCGGAGAAATGGACCGCTTTGGTCGATGCCTTTGTCCGCCATGTGATCAAGCGTTATGGTGCGGCGGAAGTGCGCAGCTGGTATTTCGAATTCTGGAACGAGCCCAATCTCGCCGGCTTTTGGGAAGGTGCCGACCAGAAGGCCTATTTCGAATATTACGGTCGCACCGTGCGCACCATCAAGGCGATCGACCCTGCGCTGCGCGTCGGCGGCCCCGCCTCGGCCGGTGCGGCTTGGGTGCCCGAATTGCTCGCTTATGCCGCAGCCAACAAGCTGCCGGTCGATTTCATCGCCACGCACACTTACGGCGTCGAGGGCGGCTTCCTCGATGAGAAGGGCGAGGGCGACAACAAGCTCTCGCGCAATCCGGACGCAGTGGTTCAGGACGTCCGCGCCGTGCGCGCGCAGATCGATGCGGCGCGGCCCGGGCTGCCGCTGTTCTTCACCGAATGGAGCACGAGCTACAGCCCGCGCGATCCGATCCACGACGATTATTTCAGCGCCGCCTATATCCTCTCCAAGCTGCGCGGCAGTGAGGGGCTGGCGCAGGGGATGAGCTATTGGACCTATAGCGATCTGTTCGAGGAGCCTGGCCCGCAGACCAAACCGTTCGAGGGCGGCTTCGGGCTGATGACGCCGCAGGGCATCCGCAAGGCCTCGTGGTTCGCGTTCAAATATTTGAACGAACTTGGCGACCGTGAACTGCCGACGGGCGACGCGCAGAGCATCGCCGCGCTCAAGGGCCAGACCGTACAAGTGCTGGCGTGGCGCGACGTGCTCCCCGATCAGCCCGTCAGCAACCGGCCTTTCTTCACCAAGGTCCGCGCGCCCGCCGCCGCGGCCCCCTTGGCGCTACGCGTTGGTGGCTTGAAGCCTGGCCGGTATCGCGCCGCCATCCGCCGGACCGGCTTCCGGCAAAACGACGCCTATACCGTTTATCTCGAAATGGGGCGTCCGGCGCAGTTGAGCGCAGCGCAGGTTCAGCAGCTTCAGGCGCTGACCAGCGACGCGCCGGTCATCAGCACTGTGTCTGTCACCGCCGGCGGCATTGCCACGCTGGACCTCCCGATGCGCGATCATGATGTCGTGATGGTCGAGCTGACGCCGTCCTAACGCCCCCTGCAAGCGCGTTTGCGGGTCCGGCACGGCATGTCGGGCCCGCTGGCGCGCAAGCGCCGGTCATCGCGGCCCGCGTCAGCCGGAACCGCAATGTCGGCGACCTCAGCTCCAGCTGAGCAATTTTGCGATGGCGTCTGCCGGAACGGCCCGCCCGAACAGATAGCCCTGCCCGTACGTGCAGCCCAGCGCGGCAAGATACTCGGCCTGTGCTTCACGTTCGACGCCCTCGGCAACGATTTCCAGCTGCAGTCGATGCGCCAGCCCAATGATCGCTTCGACGATCGCGGCATCGTGGGGCTGCTCGCACACCCTTGCCACGAAACTTCGGTCGATCTTGATAACGTCGACGGGAAACATTTTGAGGTGCGTGAGCGAGGCATAGCCAGTGCCGAAATCATCGAGCGCAATCGTCACGCCCTGATCGTGGAAAACCGCCAGCGTCGCCGCCACCTTGTCGGTGTCGCGCCCCAGCAGCACTGTCTCGGTGATCTCGAGCTCGATCCGCGCCGGCGGCACGCCGTGTCTTTTGAGCGGCTCCAGCACGCGCTCCACCAGCCGGTCATGACGAAAGTCTGCCGGCGACAGATTGATCGCCACCCGTCCCGGATCGAAACCTTGGTCCAGCCAGCACCGCAGATCGCGCGCAACGCTGTCGATCATGCGGTCGCTCAACGCCGCGGCCAGCCGCAGATCGTCGAAAGCGGCCGCGATCGTGTCCGGCCCCTGCACGCCGAGCGCCTCGTGTCGCCACCGCAGCAACGCCTCAAACCCGACGACACGGCCATCTGACAGCGCGATCTTGGGCTGGTAATATGGCATCACTAGATCATCGCGCACCGCGATGCGCGCCACGTTCAGCATCGAGGCGCGTCGTTGCATCCCGGCGCGCATAACGGGTTCGAAGACCGATACTTCTCCGCGCCGTCCCGCCTTGCCCGCATATAACGCGATGTCGGCGGATTTGAGCAGTTCGGCGGCTGTCGCGCCATGCGCCGGGTATAGCGAAAGGCCCGCCGTAGCCTGCGTCTCGCAGGCATACCCGTCATATTCGACTAATTCCCCGAGCACCTCCAGCCCTGCACTCACGCGCTGCGCCAGGTCCTCGTGCAGCCCACCCTCGAGCAGCACGGCAAATTCATCTCCGCCGAGCCGGCCGGTGACGGCGCACGGCGCAAAGGCGCGGTCGAGCCTGCGGGCAAAGGTCTCCAGCAGCACATCGCCCGCATCGTGCCCGATCGTGTCGTTGATCTCCTTCAACCGATCGACATCGAGCAGCACCAGCGCGAGTTGGCGGCCGGGCGTTGCCCGGGCAATCGCCTGTTCTAGCTGATCGGTGAAAAATGCCCGGTTGGCGACGCCCGTCAACGCGTCATGCGTGGCCGTCCAGCGGATGTGATCCTGTGCGTTCCGCTCTTCGGTCACGTCGCGGATAGTCACGAGCACGCGGGTCAATCGCCCGGACGACGCATGCATGCGCCAACCCGCAGTGCGCATCCAGCGTTCCGCCCCGTCGCTGGCGCGACGGATCCGTAAGGTGACTTCAAAGCGCGTGCTGCTGTCCCCGGCTTGGGCCGCCTCGACCAACGCGGTCAGCAGATGTCGGTCGGCTGGAACGACCAGCTCCAGCGCCAGCGCCACATCCGGCCTGGCGTCTGCCGAGAGGCCAAGCATCGTCTTGAAATCATCGGACCACTCGCGCTCATTGCTGACCGCGTCATAGTCCCAGATGCCCAGCTCCGCCGCCTGCGCGGCGAGCCGGAACCGCGCTTCACTCTCGCGCAGGTCATCCTTGGCCAGCCGACGATCATGCACATCTTCCAACGTTCCGTACCAGCGGACCACACGGCCTTCAGCGTCGGTTCTGGCCGCCGCCCGCGCACGGAACCAGCGGAACGATCCCGCGCCGGTCCTCAGCCGATACTCAATATCGATCGGCAGTCCGCTCGCCACCGAGATCGCCCATTGTGCGCGCACTTGTGCAACATCGTCTGGGTGCAGCGCGGATACCCAATATTCCCCCAGCGCGTGCTCGCGCGGAATGCCCGTCACTTCGCACCATCGGGCGCTCACCTCCAGCACCGCGCCGGCCGGCGAAGCGGTCCAGGTGATCTGCGGGTTCAGCTCGACTGTATGGCGAAGATGTTCCTCGCTTTCGCGCAGCTCCTGTTCGGCCGTCCGGCGCGCGCTGATGTCCGATGCGATGACGATGGTGGATTGGGGCTGGCCAGCCGCGTCGACCACAAAGGACACGTGGACCGAACACCACACCACCGAACCATCCGGCCGAATATAGCGTTTCTCGATCTCGAAAGGTTGGGCGGTCGCCAGATGATCGCCATAGATGCGGATTGAGCTTTCTCTGTCCGCAGGATACGTGAACTGTTCGAACGGCAAATACTCAAGCGTCTCGGCGCTTCGCCCGACTAGCGCGCAATATGCCTCGTTGACCACCAGCACATGGCCATCCAGCGCCCGATGCAGGATGCCGACCCGCGCACGCGCCAATACGGTTTCGAGTTCGTCGCGCGCCATCGGCAGGTCGCGACGACGCGACACGGCGGCGATCCTCTCGCGCTCCCCCTCTGCCGGAGAGTCGCGCCCGGTCGACCGCTTGGCAAACGCGTCTTTGGTCAGCAAATGGCGCATAGCTTTGGCCCCTGTACACGCGCTGCACCATAGCGCGTCGTAAGCCTTCCACTGCGCGGATTAAGCGCCGATTAAAGACCCAAAACGGCGCATTTAATGCCAGTCCCGCCGCCGGGCGGCCGGTAATCAAAGCGAAATAGCGACGGCGTATGGGGGGCGAGAGCACATTCGGCTGAGCACCAAAGAAGTGACCGCAGACGGCAATTTCGCCCAATGCGCTTGAATACGCGGTAAAGCGAGCGTGGCACGCTGGTCAGCTCGAGGCGCTATTGGCTAGAACGGCATGGGATGAATGGGGTCGATGTTTGCGTAAATTTGCAGTGAACCGGGCGGCGCTTGCTGGCCTCGGCATGAGTCTTCTGCTCGCGGCCTGCGTGCCGAGCAATGCGCCGCCACGGCCCAGCGCGCCGCCGCCCCGGCCGCTGCCCGCTGCCCCGCCCTTGTCCGTCAGCGCCCAGCCACCCGTTCGCCCGCTGGCCCGGCGCGATCAGCCGCCGGCGGATTTGCTCAACGCCGTCCAGGCGCTGGGCGTCAGTTTCGCCGGACAGGTGGGAATCTCCATCCGCGACGTGGATGATGGCTGGGCGGTTGGCTACAACGCCGATTTGCCGATGCCGCAGCAAAGCGTGAGCAAGCTGTGGGTGGCGATCGCAGTGATGGACGCGATCGATCGCGGAACGCTGTCATTATCCGATTCGGTCACCGTGCGTCGATCCGATCTGACCGTATTCCATCAGCCGATCCGCCCCCTGGTCGGCGCCGAGGGATACCGCACCACGGTCGCCGCCCTGCTCGAAGGCGCGATGACGCGCAGCGACAATACCTGCAACGACGTGTTGTTGTGGAAGGTCGGTGGCCCGGCCACCATCCGCCGCGTGCTGGCGCAAAAGGGCGTGGCTGGTGTTGGCTTCGGCCCGGGCGAGCGCGTGCTCCAGGCCAAAACCGCGGGGCTCGAGTGGCGCCCCGAATGGGCCGGCGGCGCCGGCTTCCTGCAGGCGCGCGCCAACATGAGCTTCGAGGCGCGGGACAAGGCGCTGCAGCGCTATCTCGCCGCGCCTTATGATGGCGCCTCGGCCAACGGCATCACGCTCGGCCTGGCCCTGCTGCAAAAGGGCGCGCTGCTCAGCAATGCCTCGACCGTGCACCTGTTGACGCTGATGCGCGCCAGCAAGACCGGGCCGTTGCGCCTCAAATCGGGTCTTCGCCCGGGCTGGACCTTCGCGCACAAGACCGGCACCGGTCAGGAACTTGGCAGTCTGGCGACCGGCTATAACGATGTCGGGCTGCTGCGCTCGCCCAGCGGCCACAATTACGCTGTCGCGGTGATGATCTCCAGCACGCGCCGCCCGATCCCCGCGCGGATGCAGTTGATGGGCGACGTGACCCGCGCGCTCATCCAGGCGGTCGACTAACCCCCGCCTCGCCCCGCGCATGGCCCCATTATGGGCCATGCGCGGGCGACATCATTGGTTGATGCCGTTCACCCAATCGTGGTTCTGGATGATCATCGACTCCACCGCTCGGCCCGCGGCGTCGAGCGACGGCTTGAAGCGGAAGCGCTCCTCGATGAGCCGACAGGTCAGCAGATCCAGCTGCCGACTGCCGCTGGAGCGCGCAATCTCGCAATCGGTCGCGCGGCCATCTACGGTCACCACGTACCGCACCGATACGCGCCCGCCGATCCCTTCATCGGCAAGATTGTGCGGCCAATCCGAATCCTTCAGCCGCCCGTTGATCTGGCGCGGCGGAGTTTCGCGCCCGCCATCGCCGTCACCATCGCCGGCGCGCCCACTCCCGGTGCCATTGCCGACCCCGCCGCTGCCCGTACCCGGGCCGGGCATGTCGGCATTGCCGGAGGTCGCCTGATGGCCCACGCCCGGCTGCTCCGCCGCCACGATCAAAGGCGGCACCGGCGGCGGCACGATCGGCGGTGGCGCCACCAGCTCGGTGGCCCTGGAGCGCAGATTGGGCGGTGAGGCGGCGCCTTCGGCTTTCTTGCTTACCACACGGTGCGGCACGATCCTTTCGGGCGGCGGCGGTGCTGGCGGCGGCAGCACGGTGAAGGTCTGCAGCGTTTCGGTCACCGCCTGCGGGAAGCCGACCGCCAGCCCGGCGATCAGCGCATAACCAATCACCCCTTGCAGCACGATCGCAATGATCGCGCCCCGAATGCGATCTGCCCGCGATGATTGAACGAACGCCATGTGTACCTTCCGGCCGCTCAACGCGGTGACGCGCGTTTAGGCTGCAGAGGATGAACGCAAGCCTATCCGTAGGCGTGAACAGGCGGCGCCACTCCCAACAAAGAAGGGCGCGGAGACCATCGCCTCCACGCCCTCTTTCCAGCCGTACAGCCCGTCCGATTACTCGGCGACGGTGCCCTTGGCCGGACGCATGTCGCGGCGCTCGGCGATACGCGCCGACTTGCCGGTGCGGCCACGCAGATAATACAGTTTGGCACGACGCACGGCGCCCTTGCGGACCACGTCGATGCTGTCGATGTTCGGCGAATACAGCGGGAACACACGCTCCACGCCTTCACCGAACGAAATCTTGCGCACGGTGAAGTTGCTGCCCATGCCCTTGTTCGAGCGCGCGATGCACACGCCCTCATAGTTCTGCACGCGGGTGCGCTCGCCTTCGACCACCTTCACGCCGACCTTCAGCGTATCGCCCGGGCGGAATTCGGGAATTTTCTTGTTCTCGAGAAACTTGGCAATGTTCTCGGCTTCGATCGTCTGGATGAGATTCATCTCATTCGTCCTTCTTTTGTCGCGCGCCAGAGGGCGACTGGACCCGAGCACCGATATGGCGCTCCCAAAGATCCGGCCGCCTTAGCCGTGTGTCGGTCTCGGCCATCTGCTTGCGCCAGGCCGCGATCCTCGCATGATCCCCCGATCGCAACACTTCAGGGATCGTGCGCCCTTCCCATTCTACTGGTCGGGTGTACTGCGGATATTCGAGCAAGCCTCCTTCGAAGCTCTCGTCCACGCCGCTATAAGCCGCGCCCATTACGCCGGGCAGCAGCCGAATGCAAGCATCGAGCAGCACCAGCGCGCCCATCTCGCCCCCCGACAGGATGTAATCGCCGATCGACACTTCCTCGACGGCACGCCCGTCGAAGATGCGCTCGTCGAACCCCTCGAAGCGACCACACAGGATCGTCACCCCCGGCCCGTCCGCCAACGCCCGCACGCGGGCCTGCGTCAGCGGTGCCCCCCTGGGCGTCATCGCCAGGATCGGGCGCCCGACCGGCACGCTGTCGATCGCCGCCGCCAGCACGTCGGCGCGCAACACCATCCCGGCCCCGCCCCCGGCCGGTGTGCTATCCACCGTGCTGTGCTTGTCGGTGGCGAACTCGCGGATGTTGCGGGCGTCGAGGCTCCACGTCCCCTCGCCCAGCGCCCGCCCGGCCAGCGAGATGCCGAGCGGCCCGGGGAACATCTCGGGATAGAGCGTCAGGACGGTAGCGGCGAAGGTCATAACGTCCAGTTCTCCAGGCGCAGGCCGGGGACGTCGGCAAAGTCAGCCTCATTGTTTGTTATGACGGCAGCACCGAGACTGAGCGCATGCGCCGCGAGCAGCCGATCGAACCGCGCGCGCTTGAACGGCAGCCGCGCATAGTCGCGCGCCGCGCGCTCGTCGAATGGCAGGATCGGGATCACGCGAACGAAGGCATCGAGCACGTCGGGCGTCGGGGGTTTACCCACGAACGTGCCGACCGCGATCTCCGCAAAACTGACCGCGGAGATCGCCACGTCGCCCGGGTGGCACGCCGCCAGCCTGTCGTTCAGCGGCGAGCGCAATGCCGCCATCGCATAGATCGCCATGTCAGCATCGATGAGAAATTTCGTCACGCGTCGCTAGCTGCCTGCCGCTTGGCAATCGTGCTAGGCCGCTCGTCGAAATCGCCATGCGGCACCAGCTTGGCCCCGGGTGCTTTCCCCGCAAAGCCGCTAATGTCGATCGTGCGCCGCGGCGCCGCGATCGCCTCGACCCTGAACGACATGGGCGCTTCCTTGATCATGCGCACCTCGGTGCCTTCGGGAATGCCCATGCCCTTGGGCAGCCGCAAGGCAACCGAGTTGCCCGACTTGAACGTCGTCCCGTGATAAGCGTCGTCGTCCATCTCAGCCTCCGTATACACATGATGTATATACGCCTTCTCCTCCCGTCAAGGAACAACCCCGCGCGCCACGCGTAGCGCGACCATGGACGATTGCATCATTATCGGCGCCGGCCCTGCCGGGCTCACCGCCGCCATCTATCTCGCGCGCTTTCACCTTTCGATCCGGCTGTTCGATTGCGGCAGCAGTCGCGCGGCGCTGATCCCGTGCACGCACAATCATGCCGGCTACCCTGAGGGTGTCGAAGGCACCGAACTGCTCCGCTTGATGTTGGAGCAGGCCGAGAAATACGGCGCGACGCGCGAGCATGCCGAAGTCACCGCGATCGTGCCGGTCGAGGGCGGGTTCGAGGTTCATGTCGGGACGCGCATCGCCAAAGCGCGCACCGTGCTGCTCGCCACCGGCGTGGTCAACAACCGCCCCGAGATGGACCCCGCCGAGCATGACACCGCGCTGCAGCGCGGCCTGCTGCGCTACTGCCCGATCTGCGACGGCTATGAAGTCACCGACAAGCGCGTCGGGGTGATCGGCACCGGCGATCACGGCATGCGCGAAGCGATCTTCCTGCGCGGCTTCACCGCCGACGTAACGCTGATCGCCCCTGGCGCGGCGCACGATCTGGACGACGCCTGCCGCGCCAAGCTGGCCGAGGCCGGGATCACGCATGTCGATGGCCCAAGCGCGCCGATCCACATCGCCGGCGACAAGCTGGCCGTATCGACGCCCTCGGGTACGCTGGAGTTCGACAGCGTCTATCCGGCGCTGGGCTCGGTGATCCGCTCGAAGCTGGCGGTTGCGGCAGGCGCTAGCGCCTCGGATGATGGCTGTCTTGAAGTCGACGCGCATCAGCGCACCACCATCCCCGGCCTGTTCGCGGCGGGCGACGTGGTCAAAGGCCTCGACCAGATCAGCCATGCGATGGGCGAAGCCGGCGTCGCCGCGACGACGATCCGCAATTTGCTCGCGGAGCAACGCCCGATCCGGCGGTAATTCACCAGCGACAGCAATTCTTACTATTCTCACTCCGGACTTGGTCCTGGGTCCACCGGGCCGCGCATGCTGTGGTCACGCCGCTATGCTGTCGCCAGCCGCCTGGTGCACCCCGGACCAGGTCCGGGGTGACGATACATTGATGGCGCGCGTCTCCGGACCAGTGTCTTCCCCGCGATGAGCGGACAGGCTGGAAGCGCCCAATCGCGGACATTGCGCTAGGCTAAGGCTGGAGGCATGATTGCAGGATGCTGACTACCCTCGACCTCGATCCTGAATGGGGAGCAATCGACCTGATTGAAGAGGTTGAGACATTATTCAGCTTCACGATTACCAAAGATGAAGCCGAACGGTGCGCCACCATTGGCGATCTATACGCCGTCCTCTGCGCCCATACGCCCGGTTGGGATACGCAAGGCGGCAAATGCGGCTCTTCCATGACCTTCTATCGGATCAGGCGGTCGCTCGACCCTGATAGATCGCAAGGGGTCAGCCCCGGAACGACTTTGACAGTTTATGGCAGGCCGCTCGATCTGTTTAAGAGAATCGGGCGCGACACCGGCCTCCGCCTTCCATCGGCTCGGCTGACGCCGGTCGGGATGGTCGGCGGATTCCTTCTAACTGGTGGTCTGCTTGCGGCGGTCGTGACACTACTTATTGGTCAGTGGTTATTTAGCTGCGTCGCATTCGGAATTGCGATGTTTGGCATTCTCCCGATGTGGGCGGATCGCGGCAGATTGCCAGCCGGTGTTGAGACAGTTGGCGATCTTGTTCGACGCACCGCTCCGCTGAACGCACGCCAGCTTCAGGCTGACGGTGGACGACCATCCGATCGCTGGGCAATCCTCGTCTCTCTCGCATCGGAGCATGGTTCGTTGATGCCGGATGAGATTGCCCCAGAGACTTTCCTTCACCGGAAAAGCATGGAGCTGGCGGCCGCTGCTTGAACGGCAGCTATCACCAACTTCAGACATGGCGTATGCAATGCCGCAGAAAACGAAAGGTACGACGTAGCTTCTGGCGCGGCGCACGTCGATTATGAGAGAGAACTGTTAAAGCGCGGCGGAGGGGGTTCCGCGGCGCGCAGAAGCCTGAAATATAGTTGTAACGGACACTGCTAAGCTTTCTGAATCCCCTCGTGGAGAGACCGCGACAATTTTAGTGTGAGCAAGCCTCGCGTTCCGCTATAAGGCGACCCGTCCACGATAATCCCTCCGACTGCCCACGAGTATTGCAAATTTTTATTCTCTTGTAATGCATCTAGGGCAGGCTTTACCCGTTCAAAATAAGTTTGAGGGAATGCGTCTATTGGAACGACAGTATCTGCGGGCACCTTTTTTAGGATAGAGAAAAGATGTTCGTCGAGACCGCGCTTGATAAGAACGACATAATTTCCGACCGAAAGGTCGGTGACGTAGCGCTCCGAAAATGCTGCAGCCCGATCGGTGAGAGCCCTTTGGTCAATCGTAGGCGCCCTCGATCCTAACTTTTTAGCGACCATCTCAAAGACCTGCTGGAGGCCCGGCCCGTCAGTCGCCTCGACGCCTTGAAGCAAGCTGATCGGTATCGGTAGATCAACTGGCCGAAGGCCGGAATGACAAACTGGTACCACCTCTATAGCGCGCCCCCAACCAGCACCGCACTCGAAGTTGATCCACGGCCGATTTACACTGTTTGGACTGCAAAAAAGCAAGATAGCTTGGCAATCACGCAAAGCTTTTGTGATATTATCAAGCCAATTTGTACCTATAGGCATACTTTTAGGATAAGATGACTGAAAAACGTCTACCAACCCCAAGAAAGATTCCTCGATTGCCGCGCGAAAAGCGCCCGCAAGATCGGCTTCTTCGTTGATATGACTAAGAAAAATAGTAGGTTTGGCCATCATGTACCCCCGCTTAGCGTTTTTCATTTTAAGCCTGCCGCAAGAGCCGAGGCTACGGCAGAGCGCCACCAGCCTGCTATTGCGGCGGACCGCATTGCAGCAAGTTCGATATTGATATTCCCACCAGCCTGGAGGGCAGATAACGCCCGATTCTGTTGAAAAACTCGGGCTGCGAGATTTTCGGACAGATCAGCGCAGCAGTCGAATACCATCGACGTGAGAATTGAATCAATCGTTCGCCGCAAAAGTAATCAAAGTTCGTGAATTTCGCGGCGCTCGAAACAGCGGCCTTTTTCAACAAAATCGCCCACTAGCAGACATTGCGCGGGCAGAAGATTTAGGCACAATCTTTCAATGAGCATTTCGCCGCCAGCTTTCCGGCCCTTTGTACCACCAACTTCTCCTAATCGATTCGTTGAACGGGTAATGGCGGCTTTCAGCATCATTTTGTTCGGCGCATTTATAGCCCTGTGGTTCTACGTTGCTTTTCCCCTGGACCTACCGCAGGCGCTACCGGCCTTTCTGCCGATGTTGATCATGCCGCTTGGTCTTGCGTGGGCATGGCAAGATGCAAAGAAAAAGCGCCTTGCTGCCGAGGCAGAGGTTGAGCGCTATCGGGCCGGTTTGCAGCAAGCGTTCGCCGAACAATAGACGACCGTTTTCCTCCACCTTTCGCCGTTCAGAACGTGCTGGGGCGATCAAAATGCCCGAAAGCCGACCGGCAGCTAACGGGGCGAAAATCAATCTGGCCGCTCACGCCAATATCCGACGTTAGCGAACTTCCGGCCAGCCGAAAAAGCAGACCGTCAGGCTGGCGATGTCACACGATCCACGCCGGATCGACCAGCATCCGTTCGCCATTCCAGTCCGGCACGGCGTCGGCCGTCATCGGCACCATGAAGCGCTTGCTGTCGGGCCGCTCGACCTCGATCACGTCGCCAGCGCCGAAATCGTCGATCGCGACGACCACGCCAAGCGGCTCGCCCTCGGTCGAGATCACGGGCAGGCCGAGCAGGTCGGTGTGATAATATTCCCCCTCCCCCAGCGGCGGTAGCGCCGAGCGGGGGACGGTCAGTTCGGTGCCGCGCATCGCCTCGGCCGCATTGCGGTCGGTCACTTCGGCGATGCGCGCGATCGTGCCGTTGCTGCCGTGCCGCGTCGATTTGAGCGTCAGCGTGCCGTTGTTGAAAATCGTGTAGGCACCGAGATCCTCGCTGAACACTTTCAGCCGGACCTCGCCCGTCACGCCATGCGCGCCGATCACCACGGCCAGCGTGACCGGCGCTTCAGCGCGTTCAACCGGCTGGCGAGCCGTCGTCTTCGGCGGGGACATTGTCGGATCCTTCAGCGGGATCGGTGGCGGAGACACCTTGATTGGTCGCGTCGCCATCATCTTTGGCATCGGTATCGGTGGTTTCTGGATCGACGATGGGCATCACGCACTCCTGCACTGTTGAAGGTCCTGGAACGCGTGATGCCCATGTTCGTGCCGTTTAGGCCTGGGTCGTCGTCGGCTCGGCTTCAGCAGCGGCAGCAACGGCTTCGCCTTCGGGCGAAGGCGTCTCGGTCGCTGCTTCGACTTCCGATGCCATCACGGCCTCGGTCTCGGCCTGCGCTTCTGGCTCCGGTGCCGGTTGAGCAGCAGCCTCGGCAGCGGCAGCGGCAGCCGCCTCGGCCTTAGTCGCCCGCTCGTCGGCGCGCTCGACGGCCTTCTCGCCGGGCTTGCCCTTGTTCGGGTTGTTGCGGGCTTCGCGCTCGCGCACGCCAGCCACGTCGAGGAAGCGCGCGACACGATCAGTCGGCTGCGCGCCGACGCTCAGCCAATGCTTGGCGCGATCGCTGTCGAGCACGACACGCTTCTCGTCATCCTTGGCGAGCAGCGGGTTATACGTGCCGATCTTCTCGATGAACTTGCCGTCGCGCGGGGCGCGGGCATCGGCCACGACGATCTTGTAATAAGGACGCTTCTTCGAACCGCCACGGGTAAGGCGAATGCTGACTGCCATTGGTATTTCCTTCTTCTCTATTCGTCACCCCAGCGAACGCTGGGGTCTTTTGGTTGTTAGGGTCCGCCCTTGCCGCTTGAGATCCCAGCTTTCGCTGGGATGACGGCGCGGGGTTATTTCTTCTTGAGAAGATTCTCGAAGCCGGGGGGAAGCTTGGCCTGACCGCCACCGAGGCCGGGAAGACCGCCCCCACCGGCGCCGCCCAGCATGTCGCCAAGGCCAGCGAGGCTGCCCGCACCGCCGCCCCCGCCGCCCAGTGCGCCGCCGAGGCCGCCCTTGCCGAACATCGCTCCCAGGCCTTTCAATCCGCCCATCTTGCGAATCTTCTTCATCGCCGATGCCATTTCCATGTGCATCTTGAGCAATTTGTTGACGTCCTGCACGGTCGTGCCGCTGCCCTTGGCGATGCGGATCTTGCGCTTGGCGTTGATCAGCTCGGGCTTGGTGCGTTCCTTCTTGGTCATCGAGGTGATCATCGCGTCCATACGCAGCAGGATCTTCTCGTCGACATTGCCCGCGGCCATGGCCTGTTGGGCCTTTTTCATGCCCGGGATCATGCCGGCCAGCGCGCCAAGCCCACCCATGCGGCGCATCTGGCCCAGTTGCGCGCGCAGATCGTTCATGTCGAACTGACCCTTGGCCATCTTGGCGGCCATCGCCTCGGCTTCGCCTTGCTCAACGGCTTCCGCCGCGCGCTCGACCAGCCCGACCACGTCGCCCATGCCGAGGATGCGCCCGGCGACCCGCCCGGGATGAAACGCCTCGAGCGCCTCGAGCTTCTCGCCGACACCGGCAAACTTGATCGGCTTGCCCGTCACCGCGCGCATCGACAGCGCCGCACCACCGCGCGCATCGCCATCCATGCGCGTCAGCACGACGCCGGTCAGCGGCACCTGGTCGGAGAAATTCTGCGCGACGTTGACCGCGTCCTGCCCGGTCAGCGCATCGACCACGAGCAGGATTTCGGCCGGCTGCGCGACCTCGGCGACGGCGCGCATCTCGTCCATCAGCGCCTGATCGACGTGCAGGCGGCCTGCCGTATCGAGCATCAGGACATCATAGCCCTGCAGCTTGGCGGCCTGCAACGCGCGCCGCGCGATATCCACCGGCTGTTGCCCGGCGACGATCGGCAGTGTCTGCACGTCCGCCTGCGTGCCCAGCACCGCGAGCTGTTCCTGCGCATTGGGGCGATTGACGTCGAGCGACGCCATCAGCACTTTCTTGCGCTCGCGCCCGCCGCGGCCACCGCTCAGCCGCAATGCGATCTTGGCGGTAGTCGTGGTCTTGCCCGAGCCCTGCAGGCCGACCATCATGATCACTGCCGGCGGCGTGACGCCCAGTTCCAGCTCGGACGCCTCGGCGCCAAGCATCTCGACCAGCGCATCATTGACGATCTTGACGACCTGCTGCCCCGGCGTAACCGAACGCAACACGTTCTGCCCAATCGCCTGTTCGGTCACCTTGTCGACGAAATCGCGCGCCACCGGCAGCGCGACGTCGGCTTCGAGCAAGGCGACCCGCACCTCGCGCATCGCCGCACGTACGTCCGCTTCTACGAGTGCCCCACGCCCCCGCAACCGATCGAACACACCGCCAAGGCGATCACTCAGGCTATCGAACAATTCAAAACCTTTCTTTGCGACCACCGCGCCTTTGCCTAAACGCAAAACACGCCGGCGGACGAAACCTCGTCGGCCGGCGTAGCCCTTGGGCTGCCTTTGCGCTTCGTCGGGGACGAGCGATCGCTCAGATCGGTAGCTAATGATTGATGACTTTGCAACCTGACATCGTCACCGTTGCCGCGATCTTAGTCTTCGTTGGTACGGGCAGCAGCGTGCTGTCCCGCGCGCTTACGCCCCCGCGCGACGTTGCCCGCTGCCCGCTGCCCCGCTCGAAAACTACTGGATAAACTTGCCGCAGCCATCGCAGCCCGAGCGAGCACCGCAGCACGGATTACCAATCGCTCCCCCCTTGAGCGAGAAACTCCGCTTCGTCAGCCGTCGTGATTCGTCCCAGCGCCACGTTGCGCCCCGGGAAGCGGCCGAAACGCGCGATCACCGCGGCGTGATCCCGCGCAAAGGCGAGATTGGTCGGATCGCCCAGCGCGGTAAACGCGGCGACGCTTTCCGCCTGCACCTCCGCGTCCTCGGCATGCATCAGCGGCATATACAGAAACGTCCGCTGTGCCGACGGCAAATCCCGATCCCAGCCTTTGCCGATCACTTCCCGGGCCAATTCCAACGCAAGTGCATCGCCGGCAAAGGCTTCGGCGTTGCCGCGAAACAGATTACGCGAGAATTGATCCGCGGCGACGATCGCCGCCAACATTGTCTCGACATCGCCGCGCCAGCCCGCAGCCTGGCTGGCGACCACGTCATCGCGAATCCGAGCAAAGCGATCGGCGATCGCCGCATCGAGCGCGTGATCCCGCGCGAACCATTTCTCCGGCGGCACTTCCTCGAACCAGAAGGTCAGCACTTCCTGGGCGTCGTCGTGGACTTCGTGTGGCTTCGCTTCTAGATCACCGCTCATGTCCATCCCTCCGGCTGTCATCCGCGCCGATCCAGATATTATCAGCCTCGGCTGTCGCCTGAACATCGCGGAAAGCGAAACGATCCGCGCGCTCGTCGCCGGGCGTGACCTGGTGGTGGTCAACAGCTGCGCGGTGACCAACAATGCGGTGCGCGAAACGCGCGATCGCATCCGCAAGGCGCGGCGCGAGCGGCCCAGCGCGGAAATCGTCGTTACGGGGTGCGCGGCGCAGATCGATCCCGCCGCCTTCGCCGCCATGCCCGAGGTGGATCGCGTGATCGGCAATGCCGAGAAGCTCACCGCCCCCGCCTGGCAGACGCATGCGCCGCTGCTGGTCGGCGATATCATGGCCACGCGCGATACCGCGGCGCAGCCCGTTACCGTCTTTGCCGCGCATGTCCGCGCCTTTATCGAGGTGCAGAATGGCTGCGATCACCGCTGCACGTTCTGCGTTATCCCCTATGGCCGCGGCAACAGCCGCTCGGTGCCGGCCGAGGCGGTGATCGAGCACGTGGCTGCCTCGGTCGATGCCGGGCACCGCGAGATCGTGCTGACCGGCGTCGATCTGACCAGCTATGGCCCCGATCTTCCCGGCGCGCCGACGCTCGGCATCCTGGTCGAGCGCATCTTACGGCACGTGCCGCAGCTCGAGCGGCTGCGGCTCTCTTCGCTCGACGGCATTGAGATCGACGACCGCTTGTTCACGCTGCTGACGCAGGAATTACGCATCATGCCGCATGTGCATCTGTCGCTGCAGGCGGGCGACGACATGATCCTCAAACGCATGAAACGCCGGCATACGCGCGCGCAATCCGTCGCCCTGGCCGCGCGGCTGAAAGCGGCGCGCCCCGGCATCGCCATCGGCGCCGACCTTATCGCTGGCTTCCCCACCGAGGACGACGCCATGGCCGCCAACACGCTGGCGCTGATCGACGATTGCGACATCGTCCATGCGCACATCTTCCCGTACTCGCCCCGTGACGACACCCCCGCCGCGCGCATGCCGCAAGTTTCGCCCGCGTTGCGCAAGGCGCGTGCGGCGCAACTGCGCGCAGCAGCCGCACAGCGCCGCGCGGCGTGGCTCGGCGGCATGATCGGCACCACGCAGTCGATCCTCGTCGAACACCCCGGCACGCGTGGCCACTCCGCCAATTTCGCCGAAATACGCTGCGATGCGTTACCCGTCGGCAGCATCCAGGAAGTAAGCATCACCGGCATGACCGATTCCGTTCTCCACGCCACCCCCCTCGCCTTGGCAGCCGCGGCATGAGCACCGCCTGGCACGACAAGCTGCTCGGCGGCTTCAAGCGCACCTCCGATCGGCTGATCGGCAATCTCGCCGGGCTCGGCACGGGGCGACTCGATGAGGCCACGCTTGACGACATCGAGGAAGCGCTGATCGCCTCCGATCTTGGCCCGCACACCGCCGCGCGCATCCGCGCACGCCTCGCGGAAGGCAGTTTCGAGCGCAACATGGAGGAGCTCGGCATCCGCCTGATCGTGGCCGAGGAAATCGAAAAGGTGCTGGCCACGGTGGCCAAGCCGCTCGAGATCGAGGCTTTTCCGCGCCCGCAGGTGATCCTGGTGATCGGCGTCAACGGATCGGGCAAGACGACCACCATCGCCAAGCTGGCGCATCTGCTGATGGAGCAGGATTATGCCGTGATGCTGGCGGCCGGCGACACGTTCCGCGCCGCCGCGATCGGCCAGCTCGCCACCTGGGCCGAGCGTGTCGGCGTGCCGATCATCTCGGGCAAGGAAGGCGGCGACGCGGCGGGGATCGTCTACGAAGCGGTCAAGCAGGCGACCGCGATCGGCACCGACGTGCTCATCGTCGACACCGCCGGCCGCTTGCAGAACAAGCGCGAGTTGATGGACGAACTCAGCAAGATTCGCCGCGTGCTTGGCCGGCTCAACCCCGCGGCGCCGCACGACGTAGTGCTGGTGCTCGATGCCACCACCGGGCAGAACGCGCTGAGCCAGATCGAGGTGTTCAGCAAGGATGCCGGCGTTACGGGCCTCGTGATGACCAAGCTGGACGGCACGGCGCGTGGCGGCGTGCTGGTTGCGGCGGCAGAGAAATATGGCCTGCCGATCCACGCCATCGGCGTCGGCGAGCAGATGGGCGATCTCCGGCCGTTCGATCCCAACGAGGTTGCGCGCATCATCGCCGGCGTGGAAGAGGCGCTTAAATGACCCCGGCCCCCCCAGCCCCTGCCCCGACCGCCCCCGCCCGCCCGCCGATTTCGACCGGCTTGCGGCTTGCCATCGATATCGGCCCGCTGGCCGTCTTTTTCTTGGTCAACATGTTCGCGCCGGGTATCGCGCTGACCAAATTGCTCGCCGCCACCGTCGCGTTCATGATCGCCAGCGCGACCGCGATGATCGTGTCCAAGCTGAAAGCCGGGCATATCTCGCCGATGCTGTGGATTTCGGGGACGCTGGTGCTCGTGTTCGGCGGGCTGACGCTGTATTTTCACGACGGCACCTTCATCAAGATGAAGCCGACCTTCGTTTACACGATGTTCGCTGCGATCCTGGCGTACGGTCTGGCGACGCGCAAACCGCTGCTGCAGATGCTGCTCGATACCGCCTATCCCGGCGTCAACGCAGCGGGCTGGCGCAAGCTGACACGCAACTGGGCGATCTTCTTCGTACTGATGGCGCTGCTCAACGAATATGTCTGGCGGACTTATGCGCCGCTGCCTGACTCAGACACCAAAATATGGGCCGGGTTCAAGCTGTGGGGCGCGGTGCCGCTGACGCTGATCTTTGCCTTCGCCAATGTGCCGATGCTCTTGAAGCACGGGCTGAAGGTGGGGGAAGAGCCGCCGGTGCCACCCGAGGGCTGATGATCGCGTTTGGTCGGCCAACGCGCTGCTCGCTTCGGCGTTAAACGGGCTGCTCATCCTGTCCCCAGCAGTTACGTTGAGCCTCTGCCATGGGCTCAATCGCCCCCCGCGGGACCCAAGATTTTCTCGCAATTGCAGATCAGGTGTGGGGCGGGCGCCGCGCCCGCCCCACGGAAATCCCAGCTTCCGCCAGGATGACGGGGATCGTTACCCGACGGCCTTATCGTACAGCTGGCCGGCGACGTCCCAGTTGACCACGTTCCACCATGCCTTGAGATAGCCCGGGCGGTCATTCTTATAGGTCAGGTAATAAGCGTGCTCCCACACGTCGTTACCGAGGATCGGCGTGCCCTTGTCCTTGGCATCATCCATCAGCGGGTTATCCTGATTGGGCGTCGAGACGACCTTGAGTGCGCCGCTCTCGTCCGCAATCACCCAGGCCCAACCCGAGCCAAACTGACCCGCGCCTTTGGTGTTGAAATCTTCCTTGAGCTTGTCGAGCCCGCCATACGTTTCGATCGCTTGCGCGAGCTTGCCCGACGGCTGGGTCGAGCCCTCTGGCCCCATTATCTTCCAGAAAAAGTCGTGGTTCCAGAACCCGCCGCCATTGTTGCGCACCAGCGGCGGCAGCGTCGAGATCATCGCAAAGATTTCCTCGATCGTCTTGCCTTCCAGCTTGGGATCGGCGGCGACGCCTTCGTTGAGCTTGGCGGTATACGCAGCATGATGCTTATCGTGATGGTAGGTCATCGTCTCCTTGGAGATCGTTGGTTCCAGCGCATCATACGCATAAGGCAGCGGGGGAAGTTCGAAAGCCATGGGAATCCTCCATTATGGTCGGTTGGGCAACGCCTGCCCGCGGAAATGGGTCCGGCGCAATCGTTACGCAACCGATTCGGGTGCGCCGGCGGAAATTAGCCCGTGACGCTTCAGGGCATGACGCAATTGATCGTAGCTGAGGCCCAAAGCTTCCGCGGTCGAGCGCTGGTTGAAGCGGTTTTCGGCCAGCGCCTTTTCCAGCAGATCGCATTCGAATCGGGCAATGCGGGTCTTGAAATCGCCCGTTGGCGGCGCGACAACCGACGTGGGCGCTGCCACAGCTGGCTGTGCGGACGGCACCGCCGCGGCATCGCCGGTCGGGCTGCCCGGGCTGGCCGGCTGATAGGGCGAATAAAACGGATCGAACTCGATCTGTTCGATCGGCCCGACACGCTCCCACCGATATACCGCGCGCTCGACCACGTTGCGCAGCTCACGCACATTGCCCGGCCATTGATAGGCGACCAACGCCTCGATCGCGCCCGGCCCGAAACCGTCCCAATCGTCTCGCCCCAGCTCGGCGGCCATGCGGCGCCCGAAATGATCCGCCAGCACCATCACGTCGCCCGGCCGCGCGCGTAAGGGGGGCAGCGTCACCACCTCGAAGCTCAGCCGATCGAGCAGATCGGCGCGAAATTGATGCCGCTCCACCTTGGCCGGCAGATGTTCGTTGGTGGCGGCAACGATGCGCACATCGACCCGGATCGGGCGTGACGATCCGATCCGCGTGATCTCGCCATATTCCACCGCGCGCAGCAGCCGCTCTTGCGCGCCCATCGAGAGCGTGCCGAGTTCATCGAGAAACAGCGTGCCGCCATGCGCTTCCTCGAACCGACCGACGCGCGCCTTGGTCGCCCCGGTAAACGCGCCCGCCTCATGCCCGAACAATTCCGCCTCGATCAGCGTTTCGGGCAGCGCGGCGCAGTTCATGATGACAAGCGGCTGATCCCAGCGCGGGCTCAGCCGGTGCAGGCGCTCGGCGACCAGTTCCTTGCCCGTGCCGCGCTCGCCGATGACTAGCACGGGGCGGTCAAGCGCGGCGGCGCGACTGGCCCGCTCGAGCACGTCGAGAAAGGCGTTCGACTGACCGATGACCTGCGTGGTGCGCTCCATTCCCAAAGCTTGGCGTATTATCCCAAGCGTTCGCAAGTCGAAAATGGTCGACACTCCGCAGCGCGTTCAAAAACCACGCATTTCAGCCATTTTCGAAACTGGCACGGTCCCTGCAGAGCTGTGGGCAATCGTCGCAAAGACGGGCCGCAACAGTCTTTCAAGGGAGTAATATCATGTTCAGCAAGACCGATCTCCGCCGCAACGTCGCCGCACTTTTCTTCGCCGTCCTGTTCAGCGCCGTCACGGTGGGGGCAGCGGTCGGTCCGGCCAATGTTTCGGCGCCCAGCATCGCCGCCGTCGCCTGACCGCACGGCGAGCGCCCAGGGCGGGCAGCACCCCTATAGCCCGCCCCGGTTTCCCGCGTTTCCTTGAAGGAGTTTTTCAATGGGTATTTTCTCCCGCACCCGCGATATCGTCGCCGCCAATTTTACCGATCTGCTCGACAAGGCGGAGGATCCCTCGAAGATGATCCGCATGATCATCCTCGAAATGGAGGAGACGCTGGTCGAGGTGCGCGCCTCCGCCGCCCGCACCATCGCCGATCAGAAGGAAATGCGCCGCCACATCGACAAGCTCGACAAGCTGCAGGACAGCTGGACCGAGAAGGCTGAACTGGCGCTGAGCAAGGATCGCGAGGATCTCGCCAAGGCCGCATTAGTCGAAAAGCAGAAGGCCGCCGATATGGGCAGCCAGCTGGTCGCAGAGATCACCGTGCTGGATGATGCGCTGCGCGCCGCCGAGGAGGATATCGCCAAGCTGCAGAAGAAGCTCAGCGAAGCCCGCACGCGACAGAACCAGATTTCGACCCGGCTGGAGACGGCGCACAACCGCTTCAAGCTGCGCGAAATGTATGCCGGGCAGAAGGTTGAGGATGCGTTCTCGCGCTTCGACATTCTCGATCGCCGCGTCGATCTGGCCGAGGGCCGCGCCGATGCCGCCGCGCTCGGCGGCCCGCCCAAGTCGCTCGACGAGGAAATCGCGGAACTCAAATCGGCCGAAAAGGTCGATGCTGAGCTCGCCGCGATGAAGGCACGCATCGGAAGGGACAGCTAAGATGGAAGACATCTTTGTCCCGCTGATCGCGATCACCTCGCTGTTCATCGGCATGCCCTGGATCATCCTCCACTACATCACCAAGTGGAAGCAGGCGCCGAAGATCACGCAGGAAGACGAAGGCCTGCTCGACGAGCTCTACTCGCTCGCCCGCCGGCTGGAGGATCGCCTGAACACGGTGGAGCGCATCGTCGCCGCCGACAACCCCGACTGGCAGCCGCGGATCAAATCCGACCAGCCAGACGACTATCTCTCGAGGAGGAACTGAAATGTCCGCCAGCCGCACAAAATTCTATCTCGACAAGCAGAACCGCAAATATCTCGGCGTCTGCTCGGGGATTGCCGATTACACCGGCGTCGATGTCACCTGGGTCCGTGTCGGCACCGTGGTGCTGACGCTGGCCGGGGGCTTCCCCTGGACGATGATCGCCTATTGGCTGGTCGCGTGGATGGCCGACAACAAGCCCGCCGGGCTTTATGAAAGCCGCGAAGAACAGAAGTTCTGGCAGGGCGTGCGCTCCAACCCGAAGCGCTCGACCGCGGAGATCCGATCCAGCTTCCGCGACATCGATCGCCGGCTGGCCGACATCGAAATGCATTACACCAGCCGCAACAGCCGCCTGGCCAATGAAATTGACAGCCTGCGCTAAGGCGCAGGCGGTCAACCGGGGAGAAGAACAATGAATTGGGGTGGACCAAGTTTCGTGATCGCGATCATCGCGATGTCCTATGCCGGGTGGATCATCAACAGCTGGATCCGGGCCAAGCATGGCTATCCACTGGAAGACGAATGGACCGGCAAAAGCCATCGCAGCGACCTGGATGTAGATGCCAAACGCAAGATCGGTCTGCTGTCCTCCGAAAACGAGCGACTGACCGGGCAGATCTCCCGGCTCGAGGAACGCATCGCGGTGCTCGAACGCATCGCTACCGACCCCGCCGAACGCACCGCCCGCGAGATCGACGCGCTGCGCAACACCCACTGAGGAGCAGACCATGAGCCCCTTGCTAATCCCGATCCTCGGCATCTCCTGCGGCCTGCTGGCGATCTTCGGCGGCGTCTTCGTCCGGCCCTGGTTCGCCTACAAAAACCGTCAGATGGAATTGAACGCCAGCATGGTCGCCGAAAAGGCCGCGCAATATGCCGCGCAGACCGAACGGCTCGAACAGCGCGTCCGCGTGCTTGAACGGATCCTCACCGATCGCGGCATGGATCTTAGCGATGAAATCGACCGGTTGCGCGACGACCGCGCGCCGCTCAATTAAGAGGGGCAGCACGATGGACAATCCATTCGCCATGGTCGTCGCGATCATCCTGATCGTCACCATCGGCCGCGTCTTCACAGCGCGCTACCGCCACGAGAAGCGCGACAGTGACGACACGTTCGGCCCGGTCAGCGCAGCTTCGGCAATCGAAACCCAGCGGCTGCGCGACGAACTGAAGGCAATGAAGGAGCGCCTGGCGGTGCTCGAACGACTCGCCACCGACACTAACGATAGCGGCGCCCGGCTCGATCGCGAGATCGAACGCCTGCGCGACCGCAGCTAAAGGAGCAGGGATCATGACCGACCCCAATCTCTATCTGACCCTCGCCACCACCGCCCTTGCTGGTCTCGCCATGCTCACCTTCGCCGCGCTCACCGGCTGGCGTGGCTGGCTGCAGCTTAAGACGCAGGAATTGCATGGCCATGGCGACCTCCCGCTGCAGCAGACCATGCCTAATGCCAGTGCGCGCATCGAGATCGCTGATCTGAAGGAGCGCATCCGCAAACTGGAAGCAATCGCCGCCGGGGTGGACCTCTGAGGTCTACCCGCCTACCGCGAGCCATGCCGAATCTCGCCGATCTGCAAGACGAATACAGCTTCCTCGATTCTGACGATCGCTATCGCCTGTTGATCGAGCTTGGCCGCGAGCTGGAACTGATGCCGGACGCGCTCAAAACCGAGACCACCTTGGTCCGCGGCTGCTCCGCATCGGTGTGGGTCTATCCGATGACCCGGGATGACGGCACGCTGCATTTCCTCGCCGACAGCAACGCCGCTATCACCAAAGGGATTATCGCGCTGGTGCTCCTGACGGTGCAGGATCAGCCCGCCGCCACCATCCTGGCCACCGATATCACCGAGGCGCTTGCCCCGTTCGATCTCAGGAACCAGCTGAGCTCGAACCGCACGCAAGGCATTCCCAACATGATTGCACTGATCCGCGAGACCGCGCAGCGTTACGCCTAAGCCTTATTTAGGCTTGGTGTAGGGTACGAACTGGCCGAGCGAGACGAAGCCGCGTTGGAATTGCGTGTTACGATCGATCAGATTGACCGTGTCGATCGAGCACAGGCTGCCGGTATAGGTCCTGGTCAGCAGAACGTCGTTGCCGTCGAGCGATTCCGCCCCGCCGCGCGGGCGATTGACGTAGAGCGTACGCCCCATGCGATAGACAATCGCCGTATCGTCGATGATCTCGCTCGACCGGATATCGCGCAGGTTGAGGCAGTTGACGGGTTTCCCAGCGACGCGCCCGTCGAGCAGTTTGGCGAGCTTCGCTTCCGGGGTCAGCCGGGTGCGGGCTTCGGTTGCGCCCGCGCCGAACAGCAGGGCGGCACCGATGATGAGATGGATCGATCGCATGGCAATCTCCTTTGGATACCGCGCCATACCACGCGGAGGCTGAACAGTCGCTGACCGGTGGAGCGCCATTCAGTGCGGTGCACGCGCCAGCGCCGCCGCCACCTCGTCGAGCGGCATGCCTCGGTCAATCAACATCCATTCGGCGGGGCGCGCGCCATCCACTACCGTCACGGCGTTTTTCGGGCAGATGCCCAGGCATTTGACCTCGACCACGCCAAGGCTGCTCTTGCGCCCCTTGCCTAGAGCCAGAAAGCGCCGCAGTGCCTTGGCCAGCGGGGTCTTGCCCTTTGGCCCGAACCCGCCATCCAGCTTCTTCGAGCATTTGCGGCACACCAGCACCGTGCCCGCCCAGTCCGCGCGCACCGTCCTCAAGCAGCCGGCTTCCACTCGCGCTGTTCCTCGGCCATGCGCAGCACCTCATAGGCGGTCTGCACCGCCTGGAAGCGCTTGGCCGCTTCGGCATCGCCCGGGCGCAGATCGGGATGGCTGTCCTTGGCCAGCTTGCGCCAGGCGAGCTTGACCGCGGCAAACTCGACATCGGGATCCAGCCCCAATACTTCCAGCGCGCGCATCTCATCGCGCGAGCGGCTGCCATCGCCCGGCCCGGCCCAGCTATTGTGCTTCGATTCGGTATAGCCCTCGGCGGTCTGCGTCTCGGCGCGCTCGCGCTCGGCCGCTTCCTCCGCGGTCAGGCCTTCGAAATAATTCCAGCCACGATTATATTCGCCGGCATGAAGCTGGCAGAAATACCAGCGCTCCGGGCTGTTGGGCGATTTGGGCGCGGGGCAATCGCCCTTTTCCTGGCAGCCATGCCGGTCGCACAGCCGCACCGTTGCCGCAGCGGAGCCCGCCTCGCCATAACCGCGCCATCGCGGGAAGCCCCAATCTGCCGAACGTGAAGATGTACGCGCCATGCGCCCGACATAGGCCGCAGCGCCCAGAGCGCAAGCGCGCGCGGCCTTACGGCATGCGGAACGCGACCCGCTGTACGTTGCCCCCACACCCCAGCCCGCCATCGGGTCGATAGCTTTTTTCGTAGCGGCCACTTTTCATGACCTTGGTCCCCGCATCGGTGAAGACGAACGGTGGATAGGCGATCACGGCGCGCTCATTGACCACGTTGCCGTCAGCGGAAACATCGAATTGCGTGGTGGTGAACCCTTCAAAACCCCATTGCTGTGCTTCCTGCGGAAAATCCTTTGCGCCGGCGCTCACGCCCAAGAAGCGGGGCGCGGAATCCACCAAAGCGCATTGCCGCGCCGACAAACCTGATTGCGCGAAAGCGGCAGCGGCAGCGGCAGCATTGCCGGCATCCTGTTCCAGCGAGGCAAGCCGAACCAGCGCTCCGACGCGCAGCGGATGATTATCCGGCAGACCCACGTCAGAACCGACCGCGAGCAACAATCGCCGCGCCCGAGCTTCATCCTTGCGCACGGCATCGGCCACCAGCAATCGCAGCGCGGATCGCGCCACTGGGTCGCCAGCATAAGGCGCTGCCGTCAATGCCGGTATCAGCAAGCGCGCATAAGCCTCGGGCTTCCAGCTTTCGGCGCCGGCGGTCTGCCACACCGTCGTCTCGACCGCCAACCGCGCGGCCGGTGGCGCGCCATTGGCGATAACGATGGCCAGTTCTCGCTGCGCGGACATGCGGACCTCCTCGCGCCCGACCACGCTGTTCGTCGTCAATTGATGCAGGATCGGCACCAACGCCAAGGCCTCCCGCCCTTGTGCCGCTTCGACGGCGGCAAGCTGAGCGCGCAACATCGGCAGCGTCGTCGCATCGGAGCCGCTCAACAGCGGCGGTAACGCGACCTTTTTGTCCGCCAGCCAGTTACCCAATTCGCCATCCAGATACGTGCCGATGGATGGTCGCTCGAACGCGGTCGAGCAGCGCAATTCGACACGGACGCGATTGCGGAAGAACAACGGCATTTGCTTGACCTGTTCGGCAGTCCACGACCAGTTTCGTGCAGCCCGCGCAAAGTCCAACGCCACGCGCCCACCGCCCGCTGCATAAACTGGCGCACTGCTGCGCACTGCGCCGTCATCGTCGATGGTGAATTCGACCACCGCCATATCGCTCGGTTTCAGCCCGGCTTCCCCCCCACATTCCGGCACTTTCATCTGCGCGCCTGGATTGAAGCTGCCTTTGCTCAGCCGCCCTGCCCCGGTCATCGCCATATAACGCCGTGCATCGTCTTTCCTGCCCGCCAACAGGGCAGCAATGGCATAGTTGGAGCGTACCGGGACGTCGTTGATCTGCGTCCGTGCGGTCAGCCCGCCCAATAATTTGATGGCATCGCCACTGGCGAGGCGCGATGCGTCGAAGGCGCCCTGATTGAGCAATAACTGCCCCTTCAGTCGTTTGATCACCGCTTGGAGTTGGGTGTCCAGTGCATTGCCAGCTATCAGCGCCTCGGCGCGCGTCATGGCTTGCTCGGCGGTCGCGGGATCGATGAATGTATCGGCCTGGATCAAGCCGCGCAGCGCAATCAGGCGCTCGCCTGGCGTATCAGCGATCCTTTCAGCATCGGCATAAGCTTGTGCCGCGCTGGCATAATCCAGCGCCTGCTCGGCGACGCTACCGAGCGTGACGTACGCAATGAAGCGGTCGCCGCGAAGACTGGCATCACTGGCCGGCAAATTGGCGAGCCCCGATCGTGCCGCCGCCACGGCCTCGTCCTTGCGGTCGAGCGCGAACAACGTTTGGCTCTTGCGCACCTGCACCAGCGCTTGGCTGCGCACATTTTTGGTGGCTCGCGCCTGCAACGCCTGCCAGCGGGCCAGCGCGCCGGCAAAATCACCCTTATCGTGCAGCGCCGTTGCCGCCTCGAAATCCTGCTGAACCGTGGTGACGGGCTGTTGCCCCGTCGCCGGCGTGCCCACCGCCGCCACCGCTACCAAAATGACCTGCGCCCGCATCGATTCGCCCCCCGTTTCCGGTAGGTTATGATCCACCACGCGAGAAACGCCAGAGGGTCTGTAAGCCGGGTTCTGTCCCCCCGTTTGACCGGGATGGGCGACCATTCCTCTAGGCCCGCACTTGCATGCGGGCTCAAGCAACCAACCCGGGCGACGAGCAGCAACGATGCTCATATGCCGCCCCTATTCGGTTTTGCTCCCGGTGGGGTTTGCCGTGCCGCCCTTGTTGCCAAGCGCGCGGTGCGCTCTTGCCGCACCCTTTCACCGTGGCGCTGCCGAAGCACTAGGCCGAAGCCGGACGCCGTCTACTCTCTGTGGCACTTTCCCTGGGGTCACCCCCGCCGGGCGTTACCCGGCACCGTCGTTACGTGGAGCCCGGACTTTCCTCGCGGGTGCCAGGCACCCCCGCGGTCGCCCGACCCTCTGGCGAGCGCGGTGCTTAGCGTGGCTGTGCGGTTCCTGCTACCCCCGCTGCGCGCAAGAGAGGAGCGCGCACCGTTAATCGTCCCCTTGCGGTTTCGGCAGCAACAGGCCGAGCAGGATGCAGCGACATTCCATATCGATTTCGCCATCGATCAGCTCGGGCCGGAAACGGCGCTGAAACGCCACCACCGCGGCCAGTTTGTCCGCCACATCATAGCCGAACCGTTCGAGTGCCAGCAGAAAGCCGCCATCGGTCCAGCGCGGATCCATCAAATTCTTCGTCGGGCGGGGCAGCGCCAGGCGACGCTTGGCCAGTTCTGCCCAGGGAAACAGCTCGCCCGGATCCTGTTTGCGCGTCGGGGCGATGTCGGAATGGCCGACCACGTTGCCGCGCTTGATCTCGTGCCGGTCCTTGATCGCGGCGACCAAGGGCAGCAGCGCCGCGATCTGTTGCTCCGGGAACGGGCGATAGCCGAACTCATGCCCCGGATTGACCAGCTCGATGCCCACGCTGGCGCTGTTGACATCGGTGATGCCGCGCCAATGCGACCGCCCCGCGTGCCAGGCACGCTTGGCCTCACCGACCATCTTCAGCACCGTGCCATCCTCGGCGATCAGATAATGCGCCGAGACTTTGGCCTCGGGATCGATCAGCCGCCGGATCGCCGATTCGGCATCCTGCATGCCGGTATAGTGCAACACGATCATCGACACCGGCAGCAACCGTTCGTCGAAATTGGGCGACGGCGTATCGATCAGGGTCATGGCGGCTCCTCGGCGGCATCGCGCCTCCTGCCATGCCGACTAGCATAGCGCGCGTCCGCTGCGAAACGTGGCGATGCGCCGGCTGCTCAGACCCCGGTCGGCTCGTAAAACCCGCGATAGGTCGGGGATGGCCGAAACGCATCGGTCTGCCCGATCACCGTTTCGCCCGCCCCCAGCACGAGCAGCCCGTCAGGCCGCAGCACGCCGGCCAGCCGCGCCAGCACTTCCGCGCGGCGCGGTGGCGACAGATACATCAGCACGTTGCGGCACAGGATCACATCGAAGCGCCCGACCGGCAGTTCATCACCGATCAGGTTTGCCCGGCGAAACGCGATTGTGCGCACCAGATCGGGCTTGGCCATCCAGTCCGATCCCACCGCATCAAACCAGCGCACCATGCGCCGTACGGAGAGCCCCCTTTGGATTTCGAACTGCGTAAACATGCCGCTCCTGGCGCGCGCGAGCGCCGCGCCGGACACGTCGCTGGCCACGATCTCGGGCGCCCGCCCGGCCGCGCCCGACGCTGGCCCCACTTCGGTCTGTTCGGCCACCATCATGGCCAGCGACAAGGGCTCCTGCCCGGTCGAGCACCCCGCCGACCACAGCCGCACGCTGCGTGTCGGAGATGCGATGCGCCGCGCCTGTACCGCCGCGCCGATCAACTCCATCACTGCGGGATCGCGAAAAAACGAGCTTTCCTGATTGAGTAGGGCATCGACGATGTGATCCGCCAGAGCAGGGTCTTCATCGGCCCCGACGCGGGCGGCGAGGTGTTCCAACGTATCGATTCCCCGGTCGCGCAGCACAGGTCCGAGCGCGGTTTCGATCCGCCAGGCGCGGCTGGCGGCGATGATCTGACCGGTGCGTTGCTGCAGCAGCGTCGCAAAAACGGTGAGCGCGTCGACCGGATGCATTGGCGCGGCGGTGGCTGTCCGGCGTGGCGGTGGCGGCAAGGTCATGTCGGGCGTTGCCGCGTGGCGATCAGACGGCCGATTTCCGGCGGCGTCAGCACCGCGCTGGCATCCCCCGCCGCCGCCACCGCGCCGGGCATGCCCCAGACCACGGAACTGTCGCGATCCTGCACGACGATGCAGCCGCCTGCCGCTGCCGCGCGGTGCGCCCCCACGCTGCCGTCACGCCCCATCCCGCTCAGCACGATGCACAAGGCCCGCGCCCCAAACACCTCGGCGACGCTTTCAAACATCGGATCGACTGAGGGCATGCAGCCGCTGCGAGTTGCTTCCCGCGTCAGCCGCACGGCCGCCGCGCCGTCTCCCAGAGCGACGATTCGCAGGTGGCCATCGCCGGGCGCGATAAGCACGCGCCCCGGGACAATGCGCATGCGGTCCGTCGCGACCTCGCATGGGCGCTGCGCCAGCAAGGTCGTTTGCTGCGCGAAATATGGCATGAACGCGCTTGGCAGGTGCTGCGTGATCAGGATCGGCTGGCGGAAACTGGCGGGGATTTCGCGAAGCACCTGGCTCAAGGCATGGATGCCGCCGGTTGAGGCGCCGATCGCGACGATATCGAAGCTCTCGCTGCGATCCGGCGCAATCTTCCGTCGTCGCGCGGCTGGCGCGCCGGCCGTCTCGGACGCCAGTAGAAGACGCAGTTTATCGATCAGATCATCGGCAAAGCGCCCGGCCAGCGCACCATTGGGGGGCTTTTCCAGCGTATCCGCCGCCCCCAGTGCCAGCGCCTGAACGGCCGCCGGGCCGCCCGCTGCGCAGGAGGACGATATTACCAGGATCGGCGCCCCGCCGCCCGCCGCGATCAGATCGGGCAGCGCGCTCAGCCCGTTCGCACCGGGAATATCGATATCGAGCAGAATGAGATCGACCGGCGACCGACGCAGGAACTCGGTCGCCTGCCCTGCCTCGGCCACGGCGGCCACCACTACGAAATTGCTTTTGGCGGCAAGCATGCGGGCGATCACCGCGCGCGCCACGGCCGAATCGTCGACGATCAGCAAGCGAGCATCGCGTCCGTTGGCGGTAACGCGCGTGGTGGATCGGGCGCTCATCGTGGCTAGTCGCTAGGCCATCCCGACGATCAGCAATTTGCTTTCCAGCGTTTCGCGGTCGAACGGTTTCATGACATATTCGTCGGCCCCTGCTTCGATCGCGGCGCGGATATGGGCAATGCCGTTTTCGGTCGTGCAAAAAACGACCTTTGGCCGCGGTGCTACCGCGCTCGAGCGCAGCGCACGCAGGAAATCCATCCCCGACATCACCGGCATGTTCCAATCGAGCAGCACCACATCCGGCGCGGAGGCCAGGCAAGCATCCAGCGCTTCCTTGCCATCGCATGCCTCGGTGACGCTGAAATCGAGCGTTTCGAGGATATGGCGCGCCACTTTGCGGATCACTTTGGAATCATCGACTACCAGGCAAGTCTTCATCAGTTCGTCCCGTATTGTGGCGTCGCAATTGTGACGGGGATGAATGAGCGTCGCGTTAATGGCGCCAAGTCAGGCTGATACGGGCAACAGCGCGCGCAAATTGAGCGCCAGAATCGGCTTTCCATCGCGTGCAACGATGCCGCATCCGGCGGCCCGCCACCCGCCCTCGAGAGCGATCCCCGCCGCCAGCGGCACCAGATCGAACGGCTCCACATCCTCGAGCGAATCGACCAGCACCGCGTAATGCTGCCCTTCCACCACCGTGATCACCGCACGCCCGGCGGGGCGCGAAGGCGCGGTAAGGCCGAGCGCCACATGGGCGTCGATCACGGTCACCACCCGGCTGCGCAGGGCCGCCAAGCCCCGCACCTGCGCCACCGCGCGGGGCACGGGCACTATGGTACCGATATCGACCACCGATTCGACCTGCCCCGACTCGATCGCCACGGGGCGGCCAGCGATCGTCGCGATCAGAAACAAGCTGCTCATCAGCCGGCCCGCCCCGAATGGTACGCCAACGCAGCGAGCAGACCCGGCCGATCGTAACGATAAATGCTGTCGTCATCGCTGCCGCGGATGGGCCGATCCTGGCGCAGCCGGATCACCGAAGCCGCATTCAGCGACAGCGTGGGTTCAGCGTCCATCGTCAGCACGATGGCAGGCGGGTCGCCCTGCTGCAGTTCGGTAGCCACGGTATAACCGGCGTTTTCGAGGGTCGGTTTCAAGAACGTGGTCATCCACGGCGAGCCGCTGCCATCGATCAGCACCAACGGCGCGGGTTCGTCAGTCAAGGCGTCTCCATGCACCGCGAACAGCCAATATACATCGACAATTTCGATCTGGTGGCCATCGACAGTGACGACGCCAGCGACCGGCCCCGCTGTGCGACTGCCGACCCTGACTTCGGGCACGGTGATGATGTCGACCGCGCCATCGATCGCATAGGCAATCTCGCTTCGTCCATCCCGCAATCGGAGCACGGATACGCTCTGGCCCTGGGAAATTTCCGCCATCGCCGCCAAGGGCACGATGCGATCCTCGACGACCAGCCTCAGACGCCCTGCCGCGAATCGAATGTCATGGGGCTGCACGGGCTCGATGCGATCGATAGCAGCCAGCGGCATTGCCCGTCGCACGCCATCGAGATCATCGAACAGCAGCGCCGCTATCCCCTCGATGCGTGCCTCCACGTCGTCATCGTTCGCCAACTCATGGCGGCAAAATTCAAGCCCCGCCACTGCCGCGATCCCTGCGCCATCGAGCAAGAGCATCGGCAAGCCACTGTCGGGCAATGCCTGGCCGGCATAAATTCCGGTGGCCATTACGGCAGGCGTGGCCGGCTTGATGACCAGTTCCTCGTGATCGAGCACGGCGTCGACCGCCAGCGCATAACTGCCACCCGCCACGCCAACGATCACCAGCATCATCGGATCGGCACTGGACGGGCGCATGCGCATGAGGTCGCCAAGATCCACCAGTGGCATGCGCCTGTCCCGTACCGTCGCCGCGGGGCGATCCCCCAGCATATCGACACGGACCTGCGGCGCGCGCACCATCACGATCTCCTGGATCGCTTGACGCGAAATGGCAAAGCGCTGCGCGGCGACGGTAATGATGATGGTGGGGATGATCGACAGGGTCAGCGGCACGTGGAGCGCGATACGCAGGCCCGCGCCCGGCCGGTTGTCTATTTCGATGCGTCCGCCGATTTGCTCGACATTGGTGCGAACGACATCCATCCCCACGCCGCGCCCCGAAATGCCGGTGGCCACATCCTTCGCCGACAGCCCCGGTTGGAAAATCAGATCGAGCCTGGCCTTCGGGCTCAACGCGCGCAGCTCAGGCTCGGGCCGACCAGCGAGCACCAGCTTCGCGATCAGCCGATCGACGTCGATGCCGCGCCCGTCATCAGCAATCTCGATGATAATCTGATTGCCGGATTGCCGCGCCGCCACTGTCAACCGGCCACTTTCGCGCTTTCCAACCCCAATTCGCTCAGCCGGTGTTTCAAGCCCGTGATCGATGGCATTGCGCACCATATGCGTCAGTGGATCACGCATCATCTCGATCATCTCGCGATCGAGTTCGACATCCGATCCTTCGATCGTCAACTTCACCGTTTTGCCGAGTTCTACCGCGATATCCCGCACCATGCGCGGCAGCGCGGAAAAGAGCGCATCGACCTTCTGCATCCGCGTGCGCGTCACCGTATCGCGCATCTCTGCGACCGTCAGCGACAGACGCTCCAACGCGGCCTCGACCGCGGGATCGGCATCTTCGTCGCGCAGCCGGCGGGCGAGCTCGTTGCGCGCCAGCACCATATCCGACATGCCCGACATCATCCGGTCGAGCAGATCGACGCCGAGCCGCACGCTGCGCGCTGGCTGACGCTGCGCTGCCGGATTGGCGCTGAGATCGGCCCCGACAGCGCCTTGGGCGAGCGCGGCGATCAGCTGATCTTCGCCGCTATCATCCAACGACTGACCGCCATCGATGGCCTCGACCAGCGCCCCAATGCGATCGACGATGGCCAGCACGGCATTAACCAATGCTGTGTCCGGCACGCGGGCACCATCGCGCACCGCGGCAAGCGCATCCTCAGCGGCGTGGCTCAGGCGCGCGAGCCGCGGCAGATCGAGGAAACCGCAGCTCCCCTTTACGGTGTGAACAAAGCGGAAGATCGCATCGAGCCGCTGACCGTCCGCCGGAGCGCTTTCCCACGCGACGATCTCCCCGGAAAGCGCATCAAGCGTATCCCGGGTTTCAGCGATGAATTCCTGCAATAGATCGTCCATGGGCCCCCGCGTCGGCGCCAGCTTGGACGATCACTGATTAAGGGGTGGTTTACCCGGCGCGAAAAGCTGCGCCAAACAACAACACCGGCGCATCGGGCGGGGATACCTGAACGGTGCCGCCGCCTTCGGCGACCAAGGCCTGCACCAGATATGCCGCTGCCGCCCGCGGCGTGATCACCGCATCGCCCTGCGTCCCGGCCAGCGCGCCGCGCAGCTCCTGATCGAGCACGATGCGCGGGCCATCGGCGCGCACCACGATCTCCACGGCGCCATCGATGCTTTCTGCGCCGACATCGAGCTGCCCGCCGCGGATCAGCGCGTCTCCCGCAATCAGCGCCAGGTTCAGCAGCACCTTGATCGCCGGCTTGGGCAGGGTCGCATCCTCCACCAGCCAGCCGAACTTGAGCCGTTGGTTGTCGCCGAACAGCCCCTCGATTGCCGCCCGCGCCTCACGTGCATCGACCATTTCGCCAAAACCGCCCGCGGCGCCAAAGGCCAGGCGGAAGAATTTCAGTTTGTTCGCCGAAGCGCGCGCGCTTTCGTTGAGCAGCTCAAGGCAGCGCGCGCGCATTTCGGGATCATGCTCATCGGCAAGCAGTTCAAGCCCGTTGTTGAGCGCACCTACGGGGGAGAGCAGATCATGGCACAGGCGCGAGCAGAGCAGGCTGGCGAAATCGACCGAGGAAATGGTCATTTGATGGGGTCCGCTTCGGGGAAAAGGATGTGATCGCTCTTCTGGCGAGGTGGGGGCGGCTGCGCAACCCACTGCGACCGGCATTCGCCTACCCTACCCGTCCGTCATCCGGAACTCGGTCCGGATGACGATGAAGTCGTAACGAGCGCCACGCCCTCAAACGCCCCAGCCCGCGCTGTCCGCCAGGCGCGCGCCTCATGCCCCGCCAAGATCAACCACACCGCCCCGTCCCCCATCGCGCTTGCCGCGTCGGTCGCCGAGGGCTCGGCGCGGCCCGACGGATGCGAGTGATAGTGACCGATCACTGCCGGCCCGCCTGCCCGGGCGCGACGATGCGCCGCGAACAAGGCGACCGGATCGATCTCGAACGCGCGCGCCGGCGCCGGCGCCACGTTGGCGCACGCTGCCGCCGCTTCGATCCTGTACGTAGTGCCGAACAACAGCCCGCAGATCTCCCGATCAGGCGTGGCTCGCACCTCGGCGAGCAGGCCGGCCAGCAGCGCGCTTGAAATCTCCAACCTCATGCCCACATCGCTAAAGCATGTGCCGGGGGGTTTCCATCATCGAAGCAAGGATCGCGGAGGCCGCGGATGGCTGGCGGCTGGATCGTGCCTTGGCCGACGCGGTCCCGACGCTGTCACGTGAGCGGCTGAAAGTCTTGATCAACAGTGGGGCGGTGAGCGACCCAAGTGGTGCGCTGGCGCGCGATCCGTCGCGCAAGGCGGCGGCGGGCGCCTTGTTCAACGTCGCCGTGCCGGCGCCGACGCCGGCGCACAATGAACCGCAGGATATCGCGCTCAACGTGGTGTTCGAGGACGAGCATCTGATCGTGATCGATAAACAGGCCGGGCTCGTCGTCCACCCCGCGGCAGGCAATCTGGATGGTACCCTGGTCAATGCGCTGCTGCACCATTGCGGCGGCAGCCTGTCCGGCATCGGTGGCGTCGCGCGGCCGGGCATTGTGCACCGCATCGACAAGGACACGTCGGGGCTGATGCTCGCGGCCAAGACAGATCGCGCGCACGAAGGCTTGGCGCGGCAGTTTCACGATCACAGCATCGACCGGCGCTACAAGGCGATCGTTGCAGGCCGCCCCGCGCCGCCCGCCGGCAAGATCGACAAGCCACTGGCGCGCTCGGCGACCAATCGCAAAAAGGTCGCGATCGTCGAGGGCGGCAAACGTGCAGTGACGCATTTTTCGACGCTCAAGTCTCTGAAAAACGCCGCATTGGTTGAGTGCCGCTTGGAGACCGGGCGGACCCATCAGGTGCGCGTGCACATGGCCTCGATCGGCCATGCCTTGCTGGGAGACCCGGTTTATGGTAGAACAAAACAAGCTCATCGGGAGCTTTTGGAAACGCTGAATTTCCACCGCCAGGCGTTGCACGCCGCGCGCTTGGGGTTCATTCATCCAGTGAAAAATACCGTTCTGGCGTTCGACAGTGAAATGCCTGCCGATATGCAGGAACTGTTCAACTTTCTTAACGTATAGCTATCAGGCTTCGCTGCGTTGCGGCATGCCTATTTGAAAGGGAGATCATTACATGGCCAAAAGCAACTTGCCGGCCACGGTCCCCGCTCTTGGCGGAGAGGCCAGCCTCAACCGCTATCTGTCGGAAATCAAAAAATTCCCCATCCTCGCGCCCGAGCAGGAATATATGCTCGCTAAGCGCTTTGAGGAACATGGCGACACCGATGCTGCGGCGCAGTTGGTCACCTCGCATCTGCGCCTCGTGGCCAAGATCGCGATGGGCTATCGCGGCTACGGCCTGCCCACGTCCGAGCTCATTTCAGAAGGCAATATCGGCCTGATGCAGGGCGTGAAGAAGTTCGAGGCGGATCGCGGCTTCCGCCTCGCCACCTACGCCATGTGGTGGATCCGCGCCTCGATCCAGGAATATATCCTGCGCAGCTGGTCGCTGGTGAAAATGGGCACTACCGCCGCACAGAAGAAATTGTTCTTCAATTTGCGCCGGATGAAATCCAAGCTCGATGCGTTCGAGGATGGCGATCTCACGCCCGAGCATCTGACGAAGATCGCCACCGATCTTGGCGTGACCGAGGCAGAAGTCACCAGCATGAACCGCCGCATGGCGATGGGCGGGGATACCTCGCTCAACGTGCCAATGCGCGAGGACGGCGATGGCCAGTGGCAGGACTGGCTGCAGGACGACGCCCCTTTGCAGGACACGGTCGTTGCCGAAGCGCAGGAGGCCGACGTGCGGCATGAGATGCTGACCTCCGCGATGGAGGATCTTAACGAGCGTGAGCAGCATATCCTGACCGAGCGCCGGCTGACCGACGATCCTAAGACGCTGGAAGAACTGAGCCAGGTTTACGGCGTGAGCCGCGAGCGCGTCCGCCAGATCGAAGTGCGTGCGTTCGAGAAGCTGCAAAAAGCGATGATGCGGCTGGCGGGTGATCGCCGACTGGTGACGGCTGCCTGAGAAGAAAAGATTTTTCGCGCGAAGACGCTAAGACGCGAAGAGAAGAAGGTCCACGCCGGCCTTTACCAGCTTTTTGCGCCTTAGCGTCTTCGTGCGAATTACCCTTGTTCTTTCTTCACACGCGGCTCCAGCGGTAACCCCTCGGCGGCGCTCGCGACGAAGGCTCTTTCCCCGTCGCGGCTAATCCGGCACTCCTGCCGAAATGAACGACCGCCCTTTCTCGGCGCGACGGCGCACCGCCGTCCGCGATGCCATGCCCCGCCGCCAGCTCCCACGCCGTATTCTCGGCTGGATTGCAAAGTCGGTGATCGGCTTCGTTTTGCTCTCTGTGCTGTGGGTGGTGATCTATCGCTTCGTGCCGCCACCAATCACGCTGACGATGGTCGGCGATATGCTGGGCGGGCATAGCGTCACCAAGAAATGGGTGCCGCTCTCGGCGATCGATAGCGATATGCCCCGCGCCGCGATCGCTGGCGAGGATGCTCGGTTCTGCACGCATCACGGCTTTGATTTCACCGCGATCGCCAATGCCGCCTATCGCAACGCCAAGGGCGGGCGCATCCGCGGCGGATCGACGATCAGCCAGCAGACTGCCAAGAACGCCTTCCTGTTCCAGGGGGGCGGCTACCTGCGCAAGGCGCTGGAGGCCTATTTCACGGTGCTGATCGAGAATATCTGGGGCAAGCGCCGGATCATGGAAGTCTATCTCAACGTCGCCGAGACGGGCATCGGCACCTACGGCGTGGAGGCCGGCGCGATCCGCTATTTCGGGCATAGCGCGGCACGGCTCTCGCCCTCGGAGGCCGGCCGCATCGCGGCGATCCTGCCGCTGCCCAAGAAGCGCGCCGCCAAAGCCCCGCGCGGCTTCACGCGGCGGCATGGCAACGCCATCACGCGGCGTGTGGGCGTGGTGCGTAATGGCGGGCTGGATGGCTGCCTGAGCTAACGAAAAATGTCACCCCGGATCACATTCGGGGTGACGACACGACTTAGAACGGCAGTTTGAACCCCGGCGGCAACGGCATCCCGCTGGTCATCTTGCTCATCTCGGTATTGGACGCCGTGTCCGCCCGCGCGCGGGCATCGTTGAAGGCGGCGACGATCAGATCTTCGAGCATCTGTTTGTCCGTAGGTACGATCAGCGAATCATCGATGGAAATGCCGATGATGCGGCCCTTGGCGGACGCCCTGACCTTGACCAGCCCGCCGCCGGCGACGCCCTCGACCTCGATCACGTCGAGATTGGCCTGGGCCTTTTCCAGTTCGGCCTGGACGTTCTGCGCCATGGCCATGATGTCTTCGATGCTCTTCATGCGATCTTCCTCGTTACATTTTGGACTGCGCGGCGATCAGCCGATCAAGCTCTTCCTCGGGCAGCACTGCCTCGGGAAACGCCTCGAACGCCGCTTTGACCACCGGGCTGGCAAGAATATCCGCGCGCAGCCCCGCGCGCGCTTCGCCGCGGCGCTCCTTGATCGTTGGCGCGCCGGGCGCATCTTCGGTGGTCACTTTCCACGCGCGACCGGTGCAATTCTTGAGCTCGACGGTCAAATCGCGCACGAGATCGGCGGGCAAGGGCCGCGCCGCGCTCAGCACCAGTTCGGGCGGCGCGAGGCGGATCACGCTGGCGCTGCGCTCCAGCTTCACCGCCAGCCCGAATTCGCCGCTCCGCTCGATCGCCGCGATGATCTCCTCGATCGTGCCGGGCAAGGCCGGTTCGGCAGACGCGGCAGGGGCCGATGCCGGGGCAGCCGGCCCGGCTGCAGGCGCCGCGACCGGCACCGGCCCGCCCGCCGCCAACTGCCGGGCAAGCTCGCCCGGATCGGGCAGCTGCGAGGCATGGACCACGCGCAGCAACGCCATTTCGCACGCCTCGATCGGCAGTGCCGCGCGCGCCACCTCGTCATGCCCCTTGAGCAGCAATTGCCACAAACGGTGCAACGCGGCGAACGACAAGGCGGAAGCCCAGCCCTGCTGCGCCTCGCGCTCCTCATTGGCCTGCCCCGCCTCGGGCGGCGTGCCGAGCTTGACCAGCGTTACGCCGTGGACCGTTTCAAGCAACGCGCGCAGCACCGCCTGCGGATCGACGCCGAGATCATATTGCCGCCGGAGCGCGCCCAGCGCGCCAAGCCCGTCCCCTGCGAGCAACAGCCCGAGCAGGTCACGCACTGCGCCGCGATCGGACAGGCCGAGCATGTCGCGCACCGCGCCGGCCTTCACGCCGCCGCCTTCGATCCCGGCATGCGCGATGGCCTGATCGAGGATCGACAGCCCGTCGCGCGCGCTGCCTTCCGCCGCACGCGCGATCAGCCCGAGCGCTTCGGGCTCCGCTTCGACCCCCTCGGCTTCGGAAACGCGCGCGAAATGCGCCGCCAGCATCTCGGCCGAGATGCGCCGCAAATCGAAGCGCTGGCAGCGCGACAGCACCGTTACCGGCACCTTGTTGACCTCGGTCGTCGCGAACAGGAATTTCACATGCGCCGGCGGCTCCTCCAGCGTCTTGAGCAACGCGTTGAACGCGTTCTTCGACAGCATGTGGACTTCGTCGATGATGTAGATCTTGAACCGCGCCGACACCGCGGCATAACGCGAGGCATCGATGATCTCGCGCACGTCGTCGACGCCGGTATGGCTGGCGGCATCCATCTCGATCACGTCGATATGCCGCCCCTCGGCGATCGCACGACACGGTTCGCATACCCCGCACGGATCGATCGTCGGCCCGCCCTTCCCGTCCGGTCCGATGCAGTTGAGCGCCTTGGCGATCAGCCGCGCGGTGGAGGTCTTGCCGACCCCGCGCACCCCGGTGAGCAGGAAGGCATGCGCCAGGCGTCCGCGCTTGATCGCGTTGCCAAGCGTGGTGACCATTGCATCCTGGCCGATCAACTCGGCAAAGGTCTGCGGGCGATATTTGCGGGCGAGCACGCGATATGCCTCGGGCCTGGCCGGCTGCGCGGGCTCGCCCAAGTCGAAGCTCGGGAGGTCGAGGCTCGGAAGGTCGAGGCTGGGGAGATCGTGGGAGTCGGACATTACCGACTATCTAGGCGGCGATCGCGCCGGATGGTAGGAAAAGGTTTCGCAAGCCCAACGTCATGTGCACCGTCATCCCGGACTTGGTCCGGTATCCGCCGTGCCGCAGGCGATGCGGTGCGCGGAAGAAAGTGGACATAGCAACAAGAGGACTGGCAATAGCGCCGCGGCAAAGCCACGTCGTCGGACGGGGCCCTGCCCCGCCGGCCGCGCTCACCGCAGCTTTGCTGCGGCTCGCGGTGGAAGCCGGAACGACCCGTGGCGAAATCGTTGTGGCTGCTTCCTTCCGGATCTGACCAGGTTGGCGACGACCACGTCCGCCCGACTTCCAAGAGCGCCTCTAGGGAAATCGGGCGGGGTGATCAATCCCCGCGATTAGCGGCGATAGCGCACTGAACGGCAGGTGCGGACCTTGCGACCGTTGCGCCAGCGATTATTGCAGACGCGGCGCGTGCCCCAACGGTTGCGGTTGTTGCGATAACCACGATTATTGCGATAGCCGCGATTGTCACGGCGCACCACGGTGCGCTCGCGCACGACGACTGCCTGCGTGGCGACGGCAGCGCCGGCCACGGCAACGGTGGCAGCGGACGGTGCGGCAGCGGCGCTGGCCGATACCGGGGCCAGGCTCAGCGCGCCGAGCATGCCGGCGGCGATCAATCCCAGAAACTTCATGTTCATCTCCTGTGAGCGCCGTATTCGGCACGGAAGCGGAACGGTCGCTCGCTTTTACTGTTCCGATCAGCCCGGCATTTTTACGGTTAAGCTGGCGGTTACCGCGTCGAGCCGGATCTGGCAGGCCAGCCGGCTGGTCCGCGTCGCGCCGGTGGCGAAATCGAGCATGTCCTCCTCGTCAGCGCTCGCCGGCGGCAGCAGCGCGAAATCTTCGGGCGCGATGATGACATGGCAGGTACAACACGCCATCTGGCCGTCGCACGTGCCTTCCAGCGGCTGGCCGTCGGCCTGGGCAAGATCCAGCAGGCGGTCACCGGGGCGCCCCTCCACCTCGCGGATCGTCCCGTCGGTGGCGATGAAACGGATAAGGATCACTGACAGCCTGCCCTCACATGCGCTTCCCCGACAAAGACCCGGGGCCAGTCGGAAAGGTCGCGACGCTGCGTAGCGCCTATCGCCCGCCGTTTCGCAGCTGGGGCCCGGCCCTCGCCTGGAAAGCTGCGTGTTGATGAAGGCAATACGCTCACCCCGCCACCCGCTGCGCTTCCGCCGCGGTAACGATGCGGTCGATGGCCTCCCGCACCTCCGCTTCCGTCGTGTAGCGCCCGAACCCCAGCCGGATGCTCGACCGTGCTTCCGCCTCGCTCAGCCCGATCGCGCGCAACACGTGGCTGGAGCGCCCCGACCCGCTGGCGCAGGCCGAGCCGGCGGAGAAGGCGATGTCGCGCAATTCGGACATCAGGCGAGCAACATCGAGCCCGTCGCGGCGGATGTTGAGGTTACCTAGGTAACGGTCAGCGATCGAGCCATTCACCAACCACTCTCCGTCACCCCGGACTTGGTCCGGGGTCCAACCCTCCATGGACGCTGGCGTCTGGGGCGCGTTGGCCCCCGGACCAAGCCCGGGGTGACGGCGCAAGGCAGTCGTCGCGGTTTCCCACAAGCGCGCCACATGCGCCGCATCCGCCGCGCGCCGCGCGCCCATCAGCTGCGCCGCGACGCCAAACCCCACACACAGAGCCGGCGACAGCGTTCCCGATCGGCCGCCCGCCTCCTGCCCACCGCCATGCAGCAGCGGTGCCAGCGTCACGCCATCGCGCATCCACAACGCCCCCACGCCCTTCGGCCCGTAAATCTTGTGCCCCGACACCGCGATCAGATCGCACGTCGCCGGAAGTTCGACCCGCCCGTAACCCTGCACCGCATCGCACAGCATCAGCGCCCCCGCGGCATGCGCCCGCGCCGCCAGCGCCGCGATCGGCTGCACCACGCCGATTTCGTTATTGACCAGCATCGCCGCGACCAAGGCAGTACCCGGCACGATCGCCGCCCGTGCCATATCGAGATCAACCAGCCCATCCGCCCCCACCGGCAATACGACGATCTCGCGTCCCTGCCCGGCCAGCGCTTCCACCGTATCGAGGACCGCGGCATGCTCGGTGGCCAGCGTCACGATCCGCCCCGGGGGCCCGTTCACGTTGACCCCCTTGATCGCCCAATTGAGCGCCTCGGTCGCGCCGCTGGTAAAGGCGATGCGGCCGTTCGCGGGCAGCAGCGCGGCGACCTGCGCCCGCGCGACCTGCACCGCCGCCTTGGCCTTGCGCCCGGCGGCATGCGGCGAATGCGGGTTGGCGAAATTGTCGCGCAGCCACGGCAACATCGCCTCGAACGCTTGCGGGGCCAGCGGCGTGGTCGCCTGGTAATCAAGATAGATCATGCCACGAAACGCTGCTTGGCGCGCGCAATGGACCGCCACGCGGCGATTAACGCGCGCACCTCCTCTTCGGTCGTCGCCCGGCCGAAGCTGGCGCGTACCACTTCGCGCTTGGCCGCATCGGGCAGGCCGATCGCGCCCAGCACGTGGCTCGGCTTCATGCTGCCCGAGGCGCAGGCACTTCCTGCCGAGACGGCAAAGCCCGCCGCATCGAAATCGATCAGCTGCACGAAGCTCGCCACGCCCGGCATTCGATACGCGCCGATCGCGGCATGGCGCGGCGATCCCGCGCCGATCACCTCCCCGCCCGAACGCAGCACCGCATCGTCGAGCAACGCGCGCAGCCGCTGATGCTCCGCCAGCGCTTCCGGCTCGGCCAGCGCGGCGGCATAACCGAGTATGGCGGGCACATTCTCCGTCCCCGCCCGATAGCCGCGCTCCTGCCCCCCGGTGGGCGTCAACGTGCCGAGATCGCGCACCAGCAACGCGCCCACGCCCGGTGGCCCGCCGCGCTTATGCGCCGACAGCGCGACGAAATCGGCCTGCGCGGCGACATCCTGATCAGCGCCGGCCGGCATCTGCGCGGCATCGACCAGCAGCAACGAGCCGGCGGCATGCACCGCCGCGGCGATCACCGCGATCGGCTGGCGCACCCCCGTCTCGCTATTGGCCCATTGCACGGTGACCAGCGCCGGCACCCCCGCCAGCGCTTCGGCCAGCGCCTCCACTGAGACGATGCCATCCGCCCCCACCGGCAGCACCACCGTCTCCGGCCCGGCCCAGCGCATCACCGCATCATGCTCCACCGCCGTGATGATCCGCCGCGCCGGCAGCGCGCGCTGCGCGGCGATGGCGAGCGATTCGCTGGCCCCGCTGGTGAACAGCGTTTCCCCTGCCCAGCCATAAGCCGCCGCCACCGCGCGCCGCGCCTCTTCCAGCGCCGCCCTGGCCGCGCGCCCCTCGGCATGCGGCGACGACGGGTTGGCCCAGCGCGCCATCGCCTCGATCATCGCGGCCCGCGCGGCGGGCAGGATCGGCGTGGTCGCCGCATGGTCGAGATACACTCGATCGGGGGAAGAAGCGGTCAGGAGTCGTTCCAATTGCGAAAGTAAGCCGGTTTCTTATATAGCGCGCACATTCCAGCGCTCCACGTCCGTCTGAGGTGGGGCCCCAGATTAGTCAGCAGGTCCCATGCCAGAAGTCATTTTCCCCGGCCCCGAAGGCCGTCTCGAAGGTCGTTTTTCCCCGGGACCGCGCCCGCGCGCGCCGGTCGCCATGATCCTCCATCCGCACCCGACCGCGGGCGGCACGATGAACAACAAGATCGTGCAGGAGCTGTACAAGACCTTCCAGCGCCGCGGCTTCGCCACGCTCCGCTTCAATTTCCGTGGCGTCGGCAAGAGCCAGGGTACGTTCGACAACGGCATTGGCGAGCTCTCCGATGCGGCCTCGGCGCTCGATTGGGTGCAGAGCTTTCACCCCGAAGCCTCGACCACCTGGATCGCCGGATTCAGCTTCGGTGCCTGGATCGGCATGCAATTGCTGATGCGCCGCCCGGAAATCCGCGGCTTCATCTCGGTCGCTCCGCCCGCCAACATGTATGATTTCACGTTCCTCGCGCCGTGCCCGGCCAGCGGCATCATCATCCAGGGCGAGAATGACGAAGTCTCGCCCCCGCTCGCCACGCAGAAGCTGGTCGACAAGCTGCGCACGCAGAAGCACATCACCATCCACCACGACACGATTCCGAAGGCCAACCATTTCTTCGAGCACGAGATGCCCGAGCTGATGGGCAGCGTGGACAAATATCTGGATATGCGGCTCGATCCCAACTCGCCGATCCGCTGACTTTCCCCGTCATCCCGGGCTTGTCCCGGGGTGACGATCGGACGGGTCGGCCAACGCGCGTCACATCGTCCAGATCAGCACGTTGGCGAGCAACACACCCGCCATCACCAGCATCAGCACCGCGCGTTTGCGCTCGCGCCCCGTGGCCAGCAGATACACGCCGCCCACCACACAGGCGAACACGCCAAGCATGGCAATGGCAGGCGCGGCGGCACCGATCCCGGTGAGTGTGTCCGTGTTCATGACGCCCCCTTAGCCGATCAATCCGCGCCGGCCAGCACCCGGCCATAGGCCAGGCGATCGACATTGCCGCCGGACAACACCACCAGCATCCCGGCATGCGGCGCGACCTTGCCCGCCAGCAGCGCCGCCAGCGCCACCGCCCCGCCCGGCTCGACCACCAGCCGCAAGCGCTCCGCCGCCCAGCGTTGCGCGGTGCGAATCTCCGCCTCGCTGACCGCCACGCCGCGCGCGTCGCGCCGCGCCAGCACATCGAAGGTCAGCGGCGAGACGCGAATCGTCTGCAACGCGTCGCACGCCGTCGGCGGGGGATTGGGCTCGACCGGTTCGATCCACCCCGCCTCGAGCGAGCGGCGCATATCGTCCCAGCCTGCCGGCTCGACCACGGTGATCGCGGCATCCGGCAGGCCCAGCGCAATCCCCGCCGCCAGCCCCCCGCCGCCGCATGGCACCACGGCGTGCACCACCGGCCCCAGCCCCAGTGCGTCCATCTGCGCCGCCGCCTCGATCCCGGCGCTGCCCTGCCCCTCGATCACCCAGGGATCATCGAAGCTCGGCACCAGCACCGCGCCGCGCGCCGCGGCGAGCTGCGCGGCGATCGATTCGCGGCTTTCGGTGGCGCGATCGTAACTGACGATTTCGGCCCCCAAGGCGAGCGTACCGTCGCGTTTCGACACGGGCGCATCGGCCGGCATGACGATCACCGCGGGCATGCCCAGCCGCTTGGCCGCCCAGGCCACGCCCTGCGCATGATTGCCCGAGGAGAAGGCGACAACGCCTTTGCGGCGCTGTTCCGGGTCAATCGCGGTGAGCCGATGCCATGCACCGCGCAGCTTGAACGCGCCAACGGGTTGCACACACTCGCACTTGAAAGCGATCTTTATACCGTTGATTTCGCAGGTTAATAATGGGCTTACCGGGACCACCGCGGCGATCTTGGCGGTGGCATCGCGCACCCCGGCGCGCGTCGGCTGTCTTATAAATGTCACTTTTTGCCTCCGGGGGTCCATTACCGCTTTACATCGCCGAAGCACGACCCTATTTCGCCCTTCCGCTGCCCCATGGGACTTCCAACCGCAAGGCAGTGTTTCGTGAACTTGTCTACGGACATTGGAGGTCCCTTGAATTGCACAAGCATCATAACGCGCTGGGGTTAGCGACCACCCATTCGACCGGGTCCCGCTCGGTCATCGAGATCGCCAACACCAAGCCGGTCCAGCCGGTGACCCTGATTCGCCCGCACGCCGCGGCGCGCGCCGCCCGCTTCTTCGTCGAGAAGTTTCCGGGCCGGTCGCTCTATGCCGTGAAGGCCAATCCCTCGCCGGGCCTGCTGCAGGTTCTGTGGGACAACGGCATTACGCATTACGACGTTGCCTCGATTGGCGAGGTACGGCTCGTGGCGCGCACGCTGCCCGAGGCGACGCTGTGCTTCATGCATCCGGTGAAAGCGTCGGAAGCAATCGAAGAAGCGTATTTCACGCACGGCTGCCGCACCTTCAGCCTCGACTCGCTCGAGGAACTGGAAAAGATCCAGATCGCCACGCGGTACGCGGAGGATCTGACGCTGTGCGTTCGCCTGCGCGTATCGTCGGAGCATTCCATGCTCAGCCTGGCCTCGAAGTTCGGCGCCGCGCCGCACGAGACCAAGGAGCTTTTGTTCGCCGCGCGCCAGGCGGCGGATGCGCTGGGCATCTGCTTCCATGTCGGCTCGCAGGCCATGACGCCGGAGGCGTATGCCAACGCGCTGGAGCGCGTCCGCGCGGCGATCGTCGAAGCGGCGGTCACGGTCGACGTGATCGACGTCGGTGGTGGTTTTCCGTCATCCTATCCGGGCATGGAACCGCCCCCGCTGGAGCGCTATTTCGAGACGATCCACCGTGCGTTCGAATCGCTGCCGGTCAGCTATTCGTCTGAATTGTGGGCTGAACCGGGCCGTGCGTTGTGCGCTGAATACAGCTCGTTGATCGTGCGCGTCGAACGACGCCGCGGCGACGAATTGTACATCAACGATGGCGCTTACGGCGCGTTGTTCGATGCCGCGCATATCGGCTGGCGCTTCCCGGTGCAGCTGCTGCGCGAGCCCGACAGCCGCGCGCGCGATATGGCGTTCAGCTTTTACGGGCCGACCTGCGACGATATGGATCACATGGTCGGTCCCTTCATGCTGCCCGCCGATACCGGCGCCGGCGATTATATCGAAATCGGCATGCTCGGTGCCTATGGCTGCGCGATGCGCACCGCGTTCAATGGCTTCGGCTCGGACGAGACGGTGATCATGCAGGACGAACCGATGGTGTCGCTGTACCTCGATGCCGAAGACGAGGTCGCGTCGAACGTCGTTACGCTGTAACAGGCGTCTCCTAAGCTTTACGAATACCGGGCGGCCCAGCACTGGGCCGCCCGTTCACGGGTTCCCGCGTCCCCTCAACGACGGCGGCTCTTGAAGACGGAACTCCCATGACCGAAACCACACTCTCCAACCGCAAGGCGGAACTGCTCTCGACGCCGGTCGAGCATATCGACATCACCAGCTTCGACGCGCGCCCGATCGTCGACGCGATGAAAAAGATGAGCTTCACCAGCCGCGACCTCGGCCGCGCGACCGACATCTACAACCAGATGCTGGCCGATCCCGATTGCTCGATCTTCCTCGTCATCGCCGGCTCGACCTCGGCCGGTGGCTGCATGGATCTGTATGCCGAGCTGCTGCGCAACAACATGATCGACGGCATCGTCGCCACCGGCGCCACGATCGTCGACATGGATTTCTTCGAGGGCCTCGGCCACAAGCATTATCAGGCATTGGAAGTGCCGGATGATGATACGCTGCGGTCGCTGCTGATCGACAGGATCTACGACACCTATATCGACGAAGAGCAGCTCCAGCACGTCGATCACACGATCTTCGAGATCGCCGAGACGCTTGAGCCACGGCCATATTCGAGCCGCGAGTTCATCCGTGAGATGGGCAAGTATCTCACGCAGCACGGCAAAAAGGAGAACAGCCTCGTCAAGCTCGCCTACGAGCATGACGTGCCGATCTTCTGCCCCGCATTCGTCGACAGCTCGGCAGGGTTCGGCCTCGTCAAGCATCAGGTCGATGCCGTGAAGGCGGGCAAGCCTTACATGGTGCTCGACGCGATCGCCGATTTCCGGGAGCTTACCGAGATCAAGATCAAGGCGGGCACGACGGGCCTGCTGATGATCGGCGGCGGCGTGCCCAAGAACTTCATCCAAGACACCGTGGTCTGCGCCGAAATCCTCGGCCATGACGACGTTCAGGTGCACAAGTACGCCGTGCAGATAACCGTCGCCGACGTGCGCGATGGCGCCTGCTCATCATCGACGCTGCAGGAAGCGGCCTCGTGGGGCAAGGTGAACACCGGCATCGAGCAGATGGTGTTTGCCGAGGCAGGCAGCGTGATGCCGCTGCTGGCATCGGACGCGTATCATCGCGGCTTGTGGAAAAACCGCGTCAAGCGTCGCTGGGGTGCCAGCTTCGACTGATCACGCAAGTTTGGCTTATCACTGAGCGGCGGCGACCTCCACAAAGGTCGCCGCCCGCTGGTGCAGCCGCGCGGCTGAGCCAGCCAGCGTATGCGACATGGCGTGCAGCGCTTCGGCATCGCCGCCGATGGCGGTCGCGCCTTCACTGATCTGGCGAATCCGCATCACCATATCGGCGCCCGCCTCGACCGACTGATCGACGCTTGCGGCGATGATCCGTGTGGCATCGTGCTGCTGATCGAGCGCCTGATCGATCAGCAACGAAATGTCCGCGATAGCGGCAATCGCCTGCTCGATGCCGCGATGCCCATCAACGACATGATCAAGCACACCGTGCACTTGCGTGACATGGCCCGCAATATCGCGCGCCGCGACGCTCGTCTGCATGGCGAGCATCTTCACCTCGTTGGCGACCACGGCGAAGCCACGCCCGGCCTCGCCCGCGCGCGCGGCCTCGATACTGGCATTCAGCGCGAGCATATTGGTCTGCGCAGCAATCCGCTGGATAAGCGCCAGCATATCGTTGATTGATTGCGCGGTGGTGCTCAGCGCAACCATTCGTGCGCCCGCCGTTCCGACAGCGCTTTGCGCATCGCGCCGAATCCGCCGCGCCTCGGCGGTCTGCGCGACGATTCCATCGAGCGAGGTAGCCAGTCGCCGCCCGCCGCGGGCAATGTCATCCATCGCGTCGGCCGTCTGGCCTTGCGCAATGGCAACGGAGGTGGCTTCCTGGCTGGTATCCTCGGCGCGCCCGGACAGTTGCCGTGCAACCTGCTGCACCGTGGCGGCGACGCCGCTCAGTTCGCTCGATAGCGCCGCGATATCGGCGGTGAACGCGCGGCTGGCGATATCCAGACGCTCGGCGCGCGCCACCCGCTCACTCGCCAAGGCGAGATCGCGATCGGCGGCGAGGCGCACATAATCACGGTGGTCGATGATCTCGTGAAAAACGCCATGGCGCGTCAGGATCAACCCATCATCGCTGCCCGATTCTGCATAGATGCTCAGCAAACGCTGAACCGACAGCCCCTTATCCGCGCTGGGGCATGGTCGCACCAAGGTATGCAGCGATCCACCGATGGCCGGGTTTTGCATCAGCGCGTGGCCGTAGGGATTGAACAATATCCCCCGCACATCGAGCTCGCGAATGATGCCGACGGGACGGCCGTCGGTGGCGATTACGGGTAAGGAGCGCATATCGGGATGCCGGCGGAACATCTCGATCACCGCTGACAATGCCGCGCCATGCTGGACCGTGGCGAAACGGCCGCTCCCCGTGCCCAGCGATGGCAAAGAGGTGGGGCGCAGGACAGCGGGGTCGAATTTCATGGGGGTCGTTTATGCCGCACAGAGTTAACGGCGGGTTTGGCTTTGATGACGGTTTGATGACCAACGTCATTTTATCTGGCGCGCCCGATCATGATCAACCAAGTTAAAACACGTTCGGAAAGCGCGGCGAAAAGGGGAGCGACATGCACAGCGAAATCTTGAAGCCAATGGTAGCCTTGATCGCCTGGACACTCCTAATGCTGCTGTGGACGATGGCAACACGACTACCAGCGATGAAAGCAGCCGGCGTTGATCTAGGTCGACTGGTCGGTTCCAAACCGGCCGATGCCGACCAGGCACTACCCCGCGAAGTGCAGTGGAAGGCGCATAATTACAATCATCTGATGGAACAACCTACGTTGTTCTATGCCGTGTGCCTGATCATCGCGTTGACCGGCACGGGCAACGGCATCAATGCTTGGATCGCCTGGGCTTATGTCGCGCTGCGCATCGCGCACAGCATCTGGCAGGCCATGATCAACAAGGTATCGGTGCGCTTCGCGTTGTTCCTCGGCTCGTCACTCGCCCTGGTCGCGCTAACGCTCCACGCCGCGATGGCCGTTTTCCAGACGCATAGCGGCTGACACAACTAACGGCGCGGACTCTCGCCCGCGCCGCCATGCCGTCGATCTTTCGGGTTCGCGCCCAAATGATTACTTGACGGTCATCTTATCGGCCATGGCCACGGCATCGTCGATGTCCGCAGCACCGCCCTGATCGCCATCGCTGGTCAAGCCAGCGCCGGGACCGGCACCGAGATCAACACCAGTGCGCGGATCGCTCGTCGGATCGGACATGGTGCGTGCTGCCAATTGCGCCGCAACCTTGGTGTCGTCACTGTCCAGCCCGACGGTCGCCGTGCCGTCACCGCCGTCGATCGGCATGGTCTCGGCCAGATCGTCGATGCGCTGCCACTGATCGCCCGAATTCCACGGGCCTTCCATGTCGCCCTCACCCTGCGAGGTGTTAACGTAAATGTTGGCATATTTCTCGATCGCCGGCAGCTTGCCGGTCGGGAAGTTGTTCTCGATCGCGTACAACGCCTTTTCAAATGACTTCTGATGCGCCACTTCGCGCGTCATCAGGAAGCCCAAGGCGTCCTTGATGCCGGGATCGTCCGTGATCGCGATCAGACGTTCGTAAACGATCTTGGCGCGCGCCTCGGCCGCGATATTTGAACGCAAATCTGCAGTCGGTTCACCGCGGCTGTCGATATAGGCGGCGGTCCATGGCACGCCTGCGGAGTCGCACAGCGCCGGGCCGCCGCCGAACAGCAACGCGCCCTTGGCGGAACTGCCCGATGCACCGATCATGCGATACAGCTCGACTTCATTCTTGGCCGCTTCGGACAATTGCGCTTTCACGCCCTTGTTGAGCATGGCGACGATCGAACCGATCACTTCGAGGTGGCTCAATTCTTCCGTGGCGATATCGAGCAGCAAATCCTTGCGACCCGCATCGTCTTCGCCAAGCCCTTGCGTGAAATAGCGCATTGCCGCGGCCAATTCGCCATCGGCCCCGCCGAACTGCTCAAGCATCATTGTTGCAAGATGCGGATTTGGTTCCGAAACGCGAACGGTATATTGTAACCGCTTATTGTGCATGAACATGGTAAAATCTCCGTGAAGCTCGAATGTCCCAACCGGCCGACGGCCGTTACGTTCCTGCCACCGGCGCCACTACTGACCTAGATCAGCGTGATTTGGCTGTTTCGCAATTCGAGCTGAGCGAGATCAGCCAAAAATGCGGCGCGTGGCGCGATCGAGCATGACCAATTGCCACAGCGTATGCCCATGATCGCCATGGCCGGCACGGTGGTCAGCCGCCAACGTTGCGATGACGGACGGATCGAACCAGTTGGAGAGAATACGCGACTTGGTTAACGCGGCTGCTTCGCCCGCCAGCGGCCCCCGGAACCACGCGCTGATCGGCGTAACAAAGCCCTTCTGGCCCCGCTGCGGGATGTCGGCGGGCAGATAGCAAGCCATGCTCTGCTTCAGAAGCCAATTGCCCTGCCCGCGGCGCACGCGCATCGACACCGGCAGCCGCTGGGCGAATTCGATCAGACGATGATCGAGCAGCGGCGCGCGCGCTGCCAAGCTCACCGCCATGCTCGTGCGGTCGGCCTTGGCAAGAACGTTGCCGGGCAGCCAATGCTGAAAATCGGCATATTGCGCGCGATCGAGCGCGTCGCGCGCCGGCGCGTCGTGCATGCTGCGGACATAGCGATCCTCGGCCCGATGGCCGCCCAGCGCGCGCTTCGCCGCATCGGAGAACAGCCGCGCGCGCAGCGCCGGCGTGGTGACCCCTACCGCATGGGCATAAGCCTCAGCGCCGTCTTCGGCCAGCGCCAGCAAGGTGGATCTGGCGCGGAGCGGCGGCGGCGCCCAATCGGCCTTGGGGTAATGCCGACCAAGCGCGCCGAACACGCGCACCCGCAGCGCCGCTGGCAGTAGCGCGCGGACCCGCTCCTCGGCCCGTTGGAAGCGATAGCGACGATGCCCGGCAAAGCCCTCATCCGCGCCATCGCCCGACAACGCAACCGTCATCTCCTCGCGTGCCAGCTCACACAGACGGTAAATGGCCAGCGCCGAGGCATCGGCAAACGGTTCGTCGAACGCTGTGACCAATGGATCGATCAGCGCGACGTCATCCGCCGCGACAACGCGCGCGCGGTGATCGGTGGCAAAGCGCCGTGCCACCTGCGCGGCGTGGCTACGCTCATCATGCCCCGCCCTGCCATACCCGACCGTGCAGGTCTTGACGGCCTTGGACGACGCCTCGGCCATCAACGCGACCACCGCTGCGCTATCGACGCCGCCGGACAGCAACGCCCCCAGCGGCACGTCCGCGACCATCCGCGATCGCACCGCATCGCGCAGCAACGAGACGAGTTCCTCCTCCAGCGCCTTGGCCGATCCGGTGGCGCGGTTGGAGAAATCCGCGCCCCACCAGCGCGATGGCGCCGGCACCGGTTTGCCGCGTTCGATCAGCAGCGCATGGCCGGCAGCGAGCTTGCGGACCCCGGCGACGATGCACGCGTCATCCGGCACGTACCCCAAGGCCATATAATCTTCGATCGCGCGGATATCGGGTTCGCGCCGCAGCAGAGGATGCGCGAGCAAACCCTTGAGTTCAGACGAAAAGGCGACTGCGCCATCGGATAGCTCGGCATAATGGAGCGGCTTTACGCCCAGTCGGTCGCGCGCCAGGAACAAGCACTGGCGACGGCTGTCATGCAGCGCGAAGGCGATTTCGCCATTGAGCCGATCAAGCATTGCCGGGCCCCATAGCGTCCAACCGTGCAACAACACCTCGGTATCGCCGGTGGTGGCGAACACCGCGCCGCGCGCCTGCAATTCCGCCCGCAGCGCGATGTAATTATAGATCTCGCCATCGCACGTGACGGTCAACGCGCCATCCGCGCTGGACATGGGTTGCGGCGATCCGGCAAGGTCGATGATCGCCAAGCGACGATGGCCGAGCCCGACCCCCGGCGCGGTCCACACGCCCGATCCATCCGGCCCGCGATGCGCCTGCGCATCGGCCATCGCACGAATCCTCGCCGGGTCGACCGGTTTGGGTGTGGCGGGATAGTAAAGACCGGCAAGGCCGCTCATTGATCAGGTTCCAGCACTAGCCATCGTCATCCCGAACGCGCTCCGGAATGCCAGCGCCGTCAGCCGCACCGCGCCATCATCGGTTGGGCTAATGACCGCGCCGGACGCGGGAAACAAGCATGACATGCCCAAACGCGCCAACCTGCATTCAGTTATCGAAGGAGCGCGGATGCCGCTCGATCAGCCCGCCGCGACGGCGCGCACCGCCTTGGCATCGGGGCGCAAGTCTACCTCCACCCAGTGGACCAGCAGCGTCAACACGCGGCGCAGCGCTGCTTCCTGCTCGGCGATCCGTGCTTCGAGCGCCGCGATACGCTCGATCAGGGCGGATTCGTTGCCCGCCGGCTCGGGTGCAGGGACGCGTGCTGGAGTCGCGTGAACCGATGGCGGTTCGCTGGGCGGCGGAGCAGGGAATAGCGGCCGTGGCCCCTGCCCTGGCAAAGGAACGTCCGCGGCCCGCCTCGACGTGTCGGTCGACGCGGCTGGCGGCGATGGCGGGGGCGTTTCGCGCATCACCGGCGCGAGCGGCGGGCGGGCATGCCCGGCAATCTCGGCCAGGACCGCCTCGATCACCTTGCGATCGATGACCTCGATCTGCTCGACCGCCCCAAACAGCAGCACGCGCGCGACCAATTGGTTGAGCCGGCGCGGCACGCCGGCCGAGGCCTCATAGAATGCGCGATAGGCATCTTCGGTAAAGTGTGGATTGCCCCGCCAGCCGACCAGCGACAAGCGATGCACCATATAGGGCTGCACTTCCTCGGCAGCCATCGGATCAAGATGATGCATCGCGATAACGCGCTGGCGCAATTGCTCGAGCCGATCCGAACCGTGCAGGCGTTCGCGAAATTCGGGCTGACCGAGCAGCAATATCTGCAGCAGCGCCTGGCCGCCGGCCTGGAAATTGGAGAGCATGCGCAGTTCTTCGAGGCTTGATACCGGCAGCGCCTGCGCTTCATCGACGATCAACAGGGTGCGCTTGCCCGCGCGCGCCATCGCGTGCAGCGCGCGCTCGATCGCGGTAAGCAAGTGCGATTTGGTCAGCGTTGCCGTCTCGATGCCGAGCCCGCCGGCGCACAACCGCAGCAGATCATCCGCCTCGATCTGCGTCGAAACAATCTTGATGACGTGCAGCCGCTCACGATCGATGGTTGCCATCAGATGGCCGACCAAGGTGGTCTTGCCCGCGCCGACATCACCGGTGATGACGATAAAGCCCTCGCCCTGGCTTAACCCGTAGCCCAGATACGCCATCGCCTTGCGGTGCGTGGCCGTTTCGAACCAGAAGCGCGGGTCCGGCGTTAGCTGGAACGGGCGACCGCTCAATCCATAATGGTCGTCGTACATCGTCACCACCTTGCGCAGGCGGGGGCCATGCCACGCCGACTTGTTAAGATCACGAATCAAGCAAACGCTCACCGATTGCGACGCTGTCGCGACCCCGACCGGGCGCGGGCCGAAGCCTGATCCTATTCGCACTGTCGCATAAAATTATAGGATGCCGAGCGACGCCGTGGGGCCGGTCCTGCCAAATTACGCTATTATAGTCAGTCGTACTGACTGATTTGATGACCAGCTTTGGTACAAGCCGTTTTCACAATGATTGGCAAACACATAGTGTTGTTGGCCGATCTGCTCAAGATTCTGGTCACGCTGCGCTCGAGCTCAGCAAGCGTCAGGACCGCCGAGCAGCGATCAGTTCGAGCGGCCGGGGGTGACCGAGAAAGCCGATAGGGCTCGCGGACAGTCCATAGGCACCGGCGAGGAATACCGCGATCAGATCGCCCGGGCGCGCGACGGGGAGCGTGACCCGGTCGGCAAGCCGGTCGAGTGGGGTGCACAGGCAACCGACGATACTGACGGTCTCCGTCGGGGTGCCGGCAACGGCAGTCGCGACCGCTACCGGATAATTGCGCTTCACCACGGTGCCGAAATTGCCCGATGCGGCCAATTGATGATGCAGCCCGCCATCGACGACGAGGAATGTCTCCCCCCGGCTTTCTTTGCGCTCGATCACCCGTGTCAGATACACGCCGCATTCGCCGACGATGTAGCGCCCGAGCTCGATCGCGAACCTCGCGTCAGCCAAGATGGCCGCACGCGCCTGCAGCGCCGACGCCAACCCCGCGCCGATCGCCGTCAGGTCAATCGGCGTGTCACCGGCAAAATAGGGAATGCCGAACCCGCCGCCGAGATTTACCAGCGGTGGCGGAGCGCCGACCTCTTCGGACAATCGCGCCGCCAGCGCGATGGTCGCCGCCTGCGTCTCAATGATGGCGGCGCTATCGAGCGATTGCGACCCGGCAAAAATGTGCCAGCCGCGCCAATCCGCGCCAGCGGCGCGCAATCGCACCACCACACCGGCCGCCGCGCCGGCATCGATGCCAAACGGCGAGGCGCGCCCGCCCATCTTCATGCCCGAGCCACGAAGCTCAAAATCGGGGTTGACCCGTACCGCCAGCCGGGGCGGCACGCCAAGTCGCGCGCCCGCCGCCAGCGCCCGATCGCACTCGCCGGACGATTCCAGGTTGATTGTTGCCCCGGCACGGATCGCCGCCTCGAGTTCCCGATCCTTCTTGCCCGGCCCGGCAAAGCTGATCGATGATGCCGCCTTGCTTTTCAACGCAATGGCCAGTTCGCCGCCCGATGCGACATCGAGGCCATGGAACAACGGCGCCACCGCCGCCACCATAACAGGGAGCGGATTGGCTTTGATGGCATAATGGATGTCCACGCCGGGCAGTGCCGATCGCAGCGCCGCGGCCTGCGCCGCCACTACCTCAAGATCATAAACGAACAGCGGCGTATCGCCTTCCGCCGCCCAGGCATCCGCCGAACGACCACCAATCATTAGTGGTCCCTCGCCCGAAAACGCGGCCGGGATGGTCCCCATCGGCTTCATGTCGCCAACCCAGCCGTCGCGACGATCGCAGTGCGATAGCGGGTTCTTGCCAAGCTGGCGCCAAATAACCTGCCGCCGACCATTGCGTGCAGCTTGGTTACACGATCCAGGCGCCCGGCGCGCGCGCGCTCGGCAACTCCGCATCGCGGCGCCAACGGTTCTGCGCCGCCGCCCATAACCATATCGCCGATCACTAAACTTCTCCTTTCAAAACAGCGCGATCGAGCTTGCCATTGGCATTACGTGGCAGCTCCGCCCGCCACACATACCGCCCGGGTTGCATGAAGCTCGGCAGTTCGCGCCGCAACCGCGCGCGTAGCGCGTCCTCGGCCGTGCCGTCCCCACGCGCCACGACGACGATGGCCTGCCCAAGTCGCGGATCGGGCACTCCCAAGGCCACTGCCTCGGCCACTTCGCCGCCGGCCAGCACAGCTTCCTCGATCTCGGTGGGGCTGATTCGGTTGCCGGCGGATTTGATCATCTCGTCATCACGCCCGACAAAACGAAACAGCCCGTCCGTTCCCTCGATCACCGTGTCGCCGGACCACACCGCCTTGCCACCCATCGTTGCCCAAACCGGCGCATCGCGAAATCGCGCCGCCGTCCGCTCGGCATCGCGCCAATAGCCTTGCGCAACCAATGGGCCGGCATGGACCAGCTCGCCCGCCTCGCCGGGGCTGGCGCGCGATCCATCCGCCCGCGCGACCATCACGTCGGCAAAGGGGATCGCTTGACCCATCGCATCGGGATGCGCCGCCACCAGATGCGGCGCCAGATAAGTCGAGCGGAACGCCTCGGTCAGCCCGTACATCGGATACAGGTCTGCCACCGGAAAGCGTTCCCGCATCCGGCCAATGAGCCGGGGCGTCAGGGCGCCACCCGAATTGGTCAGGCGGCGCAGGCGGGCCGCGGTCTGCGCGGGCCAGTCCGTCTCCAGCAGTTGCAGCCACAGCGGCGGAACACCGGCCAGCGTGGTCGCCTCGACACGCTCGACCGCTTTCACGACGTCGCGGGCAGTGAGATAATCGAGCGGCGCATAGCAAGCGCCCGCCGCCCAAGTGGAGAAAAGCTGGTTCTGCCCGTAATCGAAGCTCAGCGGCAGCACGCCGAGCACGCGATCCATCGGCGTCAGCTTGAGATAATGCGCGACCGAAATCGCCCCGAGCCACAGATTGGCATGGCTTAGCATCACGCCCTTGGGCCGCCCGGTGGATCCGGATGTATACAGGATCGCGGCCAAAGCGGCAGGATCGGACGACGAGGGCGGGAGCATATCGTCCGAAACGATATGCTCCTCAAGCATCACCTGGCACCCCGCCGGCACGTCACCCGTCTCCAGCGTCGTTGCCCGCCCCGCTTGCGACACCAGGATCGACGCGCCGCTATCGGCGAGGATATGCGCGACCTGGGTGCGCTTGAGCATCGGATTGATCGGCACATGGATCAATCCGGCGCGGGGGACCGCCATTGGCAGCACACAGGCGATCCGCGTCTTGGGCAGCCAGGAGGCGATACGCGCCCCCGGCGGCAGACCGAGCCCGGCGAGCCATGCCGCGGTACGCCCGACCAGCGCCTCAAGCGCTGCGAAATCGAGGCTTCCGGCCTTGTCGAGCACCGCAATGTCGGTCGCGGTGCCGCGGCGCGGCAGATGGTCGATGGGCAGCGGCAGGGGATCTAGCGGGATCATGCGGCCTTGATACGCATGATCCGCGACAATCCAAGCCGTCGTCGGCAAACGACCGATGGCGACGCACAGCCTGCTGCACCGCGACCGCAAGCCTTGGCATCCACCTCGCCAGGCTCTAACGGCGATTCGGAAAAGCGCCGCATCATTAAGGGTTACCCACTTGCTGCCAGACGATATCGACCAGATCGACGCCACCGTGCGCGCCGTGCTCCGTGACGTGCTTGGCCTGTCGCAAGACCGCGTCGATGCATTTCGCAGCGAAACCCCGTTGTTCGGCGCGCTGCCCGAACTCGATTCGATGGCAGTTGCGGGCCTGCTGACCGAGCTGGAAGAGCGGCTCGCCATCCTGATCGAAGACGATGAGGTGGATGGCGAAATGCTCGAAAGCTTCGGCGCGCTGGTGCGCTTTGCGGGCGCCAAGGCGATCCACTAGCCCGCGCTGGCGCCCGCCCCGATGCGGGCCGGACGCCAAGCCAATCCCGCCGATTACTCCGCCGCGACGGCGAGATGATCGAACTCCGCCGCCGCGAGGAAGCGCTCGGCATCGAGCGCGGCCATGCAGCCGGTGCCCGCCGCGGTGACCGCCTGACGGTAGACCTTGTCCATCACATCGCCGCAGGCGAACACGCCGGGCACGCTGGTGCGCGTGCTGCCCGGCTCGACGGCGATATAATGATCCTCGTCGAGCGCGATGTGGCCACGGAACAGCTCGGTCGCCGGATGGTGGCCGATGGCGACGAACCCGCCCTCGACATCGACGCGCGACATTTCGCCCGTCACGGTATCGCGCAACTCCAGCGCGACAAGGCCGCTGGTGCCGCCGCCATCGACGAATTCGACGACTTCCTTGTTCCACAGCACGGTCACGCCCTTATGCGCGAACAGCCGCTCCTGCAGGATCTTCTCGGCGCGGAAACTGTCGCGACGGTGGATCAGCACCACATCGGGCGAATGGTTGGTGAGGTACAGCGCCTCCTCCACCGCGGTATTGCCGCCGCCGATCACGGCGACCTTCTTGCCACGATAGAAGAAGCCGTCGCACGTGGCGCAGGCGCTGACGCCCTTGCCCTTCAAAGCCTCCTCGCTGTCGAGGCCAAGCCATTTGGCCTGCGCGCCGGTGGCGATGACCAACGTGTCGCCTTCATACACGTCGCCGCCATCGCCGATCAGGCGGAACGGCCGGCGGCTGACATCGACCTCGACGATCGTATCCCACATCATGCGCGTGCCGACATGCTCGGCCTGCGCCTGCATCTCCTGCATCAGCCACGGGCCCTGGATAACCTCACGGAAGCCGGGATAATTCTCGACATCGGTGGTGGTGGTGAGCTGACCGCCCGGCTGGATGCCCTGCACGACGATCGGCTCCATGCCCGCACGCGCGGCATAAATGGCGGCGGACAGGCCGGCCGGGCCGGAGCCGAGGATGAGCATCTTGGTCTTGTGCGTGGTCATGAACATTTCCGTGGTAACGAAGCGGCGCTTCTAGGGCGCGGTGGGGTTGGCAGCAACATGGGAGCGGCGGGGCCAAGGTTAAAGCGCCGCGCCGTGCGACGGGCGGGCGATTCGCGCCTCGGGGTGGTGGGACTTGCGCTGGTTAAGTGACTGATTCCGTGTGAGCGACCCGCGCGAATGTTGACAATGTTGAGACGCTGGCGCGGTTTTTCGGGGGGCGTCTCAACATTGGCCGTAGCGGGGCATGGGGCGGGATCGATCGGCATTGTGCTGAGAATAATTGGTGCGCGGCGTGTAGGACAGCATTCTTTCGCGCGCCGCCTCACCCCCGATCATCACCCCGGACTTGTTCCGGGGTCTGCCGTGCCGCACACATCATCTTGTCAATCGTGCGGCACGTGGATCCCGGACCAAGTCCGGGATGACGGCAATAGGGTGGGAAACGATGCTCAATATGATTTTCACGCTGGCAATGGCCGCTCAGGCAGCACCGACCTTAGCGCCCCCGCCCCCGCCCGTGCCCCCACCCCCCGCCACCGTGCGTGTTGCGCTCGATACCGCCGCGGGGCGTATCGTGCTCGCGCTGGAAAAAGAGCGCGCGCCGATCACCACCGCCAATTTCCTGAAATATGTCGATCAGAAACGGCTCGACGGGATCGGCTTCTATCGTACCGCCAAGGGCGGGCCGGCGTTCGGCTTCGTCCAGTTCGGCGTGCAGAATGCGCCCAAGCGCGTGCTGCCGCCGATCAAGCACGAGCCGACCACGCAGACCGGGATCAGGCATCTGAGCGGCACGATCTCGATCGCGCGTTATGCCCCCGGCACGGCCAGCGGCGATTTCACCATCATGGTCGGCGATCAGCCGGCGCTCGACGCCGACCCCGCGGCGCCGGGCGACAATCTCGGCTATGCCGCGTTCGGGCATGTGGTGGAGGGGATGGAAGTGATCCAGCGCATCCTCGACGCGCCGACCTCGGCCACCGCGGGCGAGGGCATGATGAAGGGACAGATGATCGTGCCGCCGATCCTGATCCGGAGTGCCCGGCGGTTGCCGTGACGGGATGGTGGTGGATTGGGCATATTTTTGCCCGTCGCTCCGGTCCAAGCCGAGGGCAGCGAACCCAGACAGCAGGTATGCGGCTGCCCACCCCTTCGTCACCCCGGGCCTGACCCGGGGTCCCGCTTTTTGCCTTATGCAATCGTGTCGAAAAGGTCTCGCCATTCGGGATTGCCCCGTTCGATCAAGGTGATCTTCCACGCACGCCGCCAGCGTTTGAGACGTTTTTCGTGCGCGATGGCATCGTTGATCGATGGTGTATGGTCGGCCCAGACCAGCCGGTGCAGGCCGTAGCGCCGGCAGAAGTCCGACCCATCGCCCCCCCGATGCTGGTTAATTCGTGCCGCCAGATCGGCGGTGACGCCGACATACATGGCGCCACGATACCGATCGGCCATAATATATACCCAGCCGCCGCGATTCCCATCGCGGTAGAGAATTAGAAGCGGGACCCCGGGTCAAGCCCGGGGTGACGTTAGGAGAGGTCTGCTCGTCGCGGATCGAGGGGTTTTGCGCCGTCTGGGGACAGTCTGGTCCCGCCCACGGGACCGAGCCAAAACATCGATCGCAGAAGAAGAATGGTAGCGAAGGAGGGACTTGAACCCCCGACCCCAGGATTATGATTCCCGTGCTCTAACCAGCTGAGCTACTTCGCCACGACAAGCCGTTGTTGCTTGCGAGGCGCGGGCTATAGGAAGCGGTTATCGGGCGGTCAAGCGAACATATGCCGCGACAGCGGCTCCCACGGGCCACCGCGATACCACCAGCTGGCCAGACCGGCGACGGCGACGCTGCGGGGGCGGAAATCCGTGGCCAATTCGGCCTGCAGCGCCTTGGCCTGATACGGCTCGACCTTGTTCTGGATCGTCACGTGCGGCCGCCAGCCGGCGGCGTCCTGCGGGGTCAGCATCGCGGCAAAGGCATCGCGCAGGCGATCGCGGATATCCTCCAGTTCGGGCGATTCGATGCGGAAGGCGACGCCGCGGCCGAGCGACATCAGCCCGGCGATGCGCGCCTGCGGCGCGGGCACGCCGCGCGTTTCCCCCGCCAGGCGTTGCTTGAGCTCGGCCTCCAGCGAGGGCGGGAGATGGTGGAACATGGTGAGGTGCGCGGCGAGCTGGTTGCGCTCGGGCGGGAAATGCGCCTTGCGCAGGCCATCGAAATAGGCGGTGTCCGCCTTGCCGAACACGGCGGTGACGATAATCGGCGCGGGGATCGGCGCGGGTATCGCGGCCGGCGGACTCAAATCTCGACCTGGCTGCCCAGCTCGACCACGCGGTTGGTGGGCAAGCGGAAGAATTCCATCGCGCTTTCGGCGTTACGCAGCATCCAGGCGAACAGTTTCTCGCGCCATACCATCATGCCCGGCCGCTCGGAGGCCAGCAAAGTCTGCCGCGAGAGGAAGAAGCTGGTATCCATCATGCGGAAGTCGGCGCCACATTGGTGAATGCGGGCCAGCGCGGCGGGCACGTCCGGTTCCTGCATGAAGCCGTATTTGAGCACCATGCGATGGAAGCCCTGCCCCAGATCCTCGAGATGGCAGCGCCCGTCATCGGCCTGATACGGCACATCCATGATCTTCACGGTGAGCAGGATGATGCGATCGTGCAGCACCTTGTTATGCTTGAGATTGTGCAGCAGCGCGTGCGGCACGCCCTCGGGCGTCGAGGTCATGAACACCGCGGTGCCGGGCACGCGCGTGGCCGCAGTGGCGGCGGACTGGATGAACACCTTGATCGGCATGGCGCCTTCGCGCAGCCGATCGATCATCAATTTGCGCCCCTTCGACCAGGTGGTCAGGAACGTGAAGATGATGAAGCCGACGAGCAGCGGGAACCAGCCGCCATCGGGCACCTTGGTGAGATTCGCGGCGAGATAGGCGCCATCGACCAGGAACAGGACGCCGAGCAGGGGCACGGCAAAATAAGTCGGCCAGTTCCACAGGCGGAACAGCACGACCGCCAACAGGCACGTATCGATCATCATCGCGCCGGTGACCGCGATGCCATAGGCCGAAGTAAGATTGGACGAGGAGCGGAATGCCAGCACCAGCAGCACCACCATGACCATCAGCAGCCAATTGACGAGCGGAATATAGATCTGCCCGGCGGTGGCGGCGCTGGTATGCTCGATGCGCAGGCGCGGCACGAAGCCCAGCTGGATCGCCTGCTGCGTGACCGAGAAGGCGCCGGTAATCACCGCTTGCGAGGCGATCACCGCCGCCGCGGTGGCGAGGATGACGAGCGGCAGCTGCAGCGATTCGGGCGCGAGCAGATAGAACGGGCTTTCCAGCGCGGACGCACCGACGCGCGACAGCAAGGCGCCCTGCCCCATATAATTGAGGATCAAGGCCGGCAGCACGAAGAACAGCCAGGACACGCGGATCGGATTGCGCCCGAAATGCCCCATATCGGCATACAGGGCCTCGGCGCCGGTGACTGCCAGCACGACCGAGCCCAACGCTAGGAAAGCGCGGAACGGATCGAGATAGAAAAACGCCACGGCATAATGCGGCGACAGCGACCAGAGGATTTCCGGCGTCTGCCATACGCTGATCACGCCCAATGTGGCGATCACCGCGAAATAGAGCAGCATGACGGGGCCGAAGAACAATCCGATCTTGGACGTACCGCTGCGCTGGATCGAGAACAGGCCGATCAGGATCACGACGGCGATCGGCAAGACCAACCCCGCCAGCGCCGGCTGCGCCACCGCCAGCCCTTCGACCGCGGACAGCACGGTGACCGCCGGGGTGATCATCGAATCGCCGTAGAACAAGGCTGTCGCGAAGACGCCGAGCAGGATGATGCCGCGCGTCCAGCGCCGGGTCGTCGTCTTGCCCGAGACGAGCGCGAGCAACGCCAGGCTGCCGCCCTCGCCCTTATTGTCCGCGCGCATGATGATGCTGACATATTTGACCGTGACGACGATCATCATCGACCAGAACATCAGGCTGACCACGCCCATGATGTGCAGCGGATCGAGCGCGAGCTTATGATGCCCGGCAAACGTCTCGCGGAACGCATAAAGCGGGCTGGTGCCGATATCGCCGAACACCACGCCGATCGCGCCGACCGAAAGCTTGATCAGCCCGTCATGATGGTGGCCATGGCCGCAATCTTCAGGCGTCAGGTCGCTGGGCATAGTAGCGCTCTGGCTGCTCACGATGCACGCGCCCCTTTGGCTGATCGACATTGCTGGCCCATGTGGAGCCGCGCCTAGCACCACGCCCCGGCACCCGCAACGGGACAAGTGGCTCGCGCGTTGCTATGATCGTATCATTCGAAACCGGAGTTTACCCACATGCGCGTCGGCGTTCCCAAGGAAATCAAGAATCACGAATATCGCGTCGGGCTGACCCCGCCCTCGGTGGTCGAACTGGTGGCGCAGGGGCATAGCGTGGTCGTGCAGACCGGCGCGGGGCTGGGCATAGACTTCGAGGACCAGGATTATATCGACGCGGGGGCGACGATCGTGGCCGACGCGCCGGCCGTGTTCACGCAGAGCGACATGATCGTGAAGGTGAAGGAGCCGCAGCCGAGCGAGATCGCCTTGCTGGAAGCGCGGCATCTGCTGTTCACCTATCTGCACCTCGCCGCGGACAAGCCGCAGGCGGAGGGGCTGATCCGCTCCGGCGCGACGTGCATCGCCTATGAGACGGTGACGGCGAACGATCGCTCGCTGCCGCTGTTGAAGCCGATGAGCGAAGTGGCCGGGCGCATGTCGATCCAGGTCGGCGCGCATTATCTGGAGAAGGAACAAGGCGGGCGCGGCGTGTTGCTGGGCGGCGTGCCGGGCGTGGCGCCGGCGCGGGTGGCGATTCTCGGCGGCGGCGTATCCGGCGTCAACGCCGCGCAGATGGCGGTGGGGATGCGCGCCGATGTCACGATCTACGACATTTCCAACGCGCGGCTGGCCGAGCTCGACATGTTTTTCGGCAGCCAGATCAAGACCGCTTATGCCAGCAAGGCGGCGATCGCCGCGGCAGTGAAGAATGCGCATCTGGTGATCGGCGCGGTGCTGGTGCCGGGCGCGGCGGCACCCAAATTGGTCACGCGCGAGATGCTCAAGACGATGAAGCGCGGCTCGGTGCTGGTGGATATCGCGATCGACCAGGGCGGCTGTTTCGAGACCAGCCATGCCACGACGCATGAGGACCCGGTGTTCGAAGTTGACGGCGTGATCCATTATTGCGTCGCCAACATGCCGGGCGCAGTGGCGCGGACCAGCACGTTTGCGCTCAACAACGCGACCTTGCCGTTCGTGATCAAACTGGCCAATCTGGGTGCCGAAGCGGCGATGGCGGCGGACGCGCATCTCGCCAACGGGCTCAACGTATCGGCGGGGAAGATCCGGCATGTCGCCGTGGCGGAAGCGCTGGACCTGCCGTTCGAGGCTTGGTCGGCGGGCTGAACAACGGGCGCCCGCTCCGCGTCACCCCAGCGCAGGCTGGGGTCTTCGTGGGGCGGTGGACGCGCCAACCCATTGAGATCCCAGCTTTCGCTGGGATGACAGTATGGAACATATAAGGAACATGGTCGTTCAGCCCTGGCAACCAGGAGATCACCGATGACCGACCAGAACCCCAAGGACCACCCGACCGGCAACGCGCAGAAGGACCCCGACGACTGGACCACCGGGGACGAGCCGATGACCGGCGCGCAGGCGAGCTATCTCAAGACGCTGAGCGAAGAGGCGCATGAAGAGTTCGACGATACGCTGAGCAAGGCGGAAGCCTCGAAGCATATCGATGCGCTGCAAGCGCAAACCGGGCGCGGGGCCGACTGAACCGGAGCGTTACGGCGGGGGCGGCGCCCCTGCCGTTTCGGCCAAAAACTGATCGAGCAGCGCCAGGCGAAGGGCGATCTGCGGCCGATAGGATACACTTTGCGGCGTCAGCGCCAGCGCGCGCGCCCAATAGGGCCGCGCCTTGGCGAACTCGCCGGCGCGGACATAAGCGAGGCCGAGGAAGAAGGGTGGTGCCGGATGCAGCGGGGCGAGCTGCCCGGCGCGGCGGAACGCGAACAGCGCCGTCGGCGAGACCTGCCCGCCGTCATGCGTGGCGAGCGCCGTGCCGAGCCCCGTCCACAAGGCCAGTGAGTCAGGATGATGGCGGATGCCGCCGAGGATCGCGCTGACCGCATAGCCGGGATTGCCGATGCGCGTCATCGCGTCCCCCGCGACGAGATAGGCGGTGTCGGCGCGGAAGCGGCCGAGCATGTCATCGCGCAGCGCGGTAAGCTCGGGATCGACCGGGATCGGATCGGCGTTGGCGCGCACGGGACGGCCGGCGAGCGACGGTTCGCCCTGCAAGGCATAGCCCGCCGCCCCCAGCATCAGCGCCGCGCCGACGAACGACCACAGACCGCGGGCAAGCCCGATGCGCCACAGCAACGCCGCCGTTGCCGCGCCGATGATGGCGAGCGCCGCCCAGCCCATCAGCCGCGCCGCCGCTTGAACAAGCCGCGCGCCAGCCACGCGCCGATGCCGAGCAGGATCAGCGGCAGCAGCCACAGCGGCGCGGTGAGCGCGTTGAACGGCGGATCATAGGTGACGTAATCGCCGTAGCTGGCGATCAGCGACTGGCGAATCTGCTGCGGGCTTTCGCCGGCGGCGATCCGCGTGCGCACCAGCGAACGCATGTCGCCGGCCATTTCCGCATCGCTATCCGAAATCGCCTGCCCCTGGCAGACGAGGCAGCGCAGCGTGGCCATCAGCGCGCGCGCCTGCGCTTCCTGCGCGGGATCGCGGAGTTGCGTATTGGCGTAGCGCGCGGGGGGGAGATTGCTGTCGGCCAGCGCGGGCATGGCGATGGCGAGCATCAGCCCCGCAATCGCCGTCATCCCGGACTTGGTCCGGGATCCAACGGCCCGCAAGCCAACCGTCCGTTGCTCATGCGGCACGGTGGATCCCGGACTGAATCCGGGATGACGGATGTGGACGGAGGTCACCGCGCCTGCTCCAGCGCGGCGAGGATCGCGGGCACGTCATCCTCGCGGATATCGCCGACATGTTGCAGCACGATGCGGCCCTTGCCGTCGATCACGAACGTCTCCGGCACGCCCGACGAGCCGAGCGCCAGCTGCACCGAACTTTCGCGATCATTTCCGATGCGGGCATAGGGATCGCCGTTGCGCTTGAGGAAGCCCTGCACCGCCGCGGGCGTATCGCGGATCGCGACGGCATCGATCGGCACGCCCATGCGCTTCAGCCGCATCAGCATCGGCGCCTCGGCGATGCACGGGATGCACCAGCTGGCGAACACGTTGAGCAAGCGCGGCTGGCCCTGTTGGAACGTGGCACTGCCGAGGCCGGGCTTGCCCGGCACGATCGCGCCCAGCGAAAAGGCAGGCAGCGGCTTGCCTATCAGCGCCGAGCGCACCGTGCGATCGGCCGGCCGCACCAAGGCCATCGCCACGACGGCGAAGACGAGCGCGAAGCCGAGCAAGGGCAGCCAGACGGTCGAGCGCCTCATGCATATCTCTCCCGCAGCACGGTCTTGCGGTCACGCCGGACGCGGCCGAGCAGCGACAACAGGCCGCCGAGCGCGATCAGCCCACCGCCGAACCAGATAAACGTCACGAACGGCTTCCACCAGAGGCGCAGCTGCCAGCGCCCCTGCCCGTCGGGTGCGCCCAGCACCGTGTAAAGCTGGCCGTCGAGCCGCGTGGCGATGGCGGATTCGCTCGTTGTGGTAGGAGGCGAGGAGAAGAAGCGCGATTGCGGGCGCAGCACGAACCAGTCGCCATCGTCGCCGCGGCGCACGCTGAGCCGCGCTTGCAGCGCCGACCAGTTGGCGCCGATCACCGGGGCAATGCCATCCAGCCGCACGGTATAGGGCCCGACCTTGTGTGGTTCGCCGACGCGCGCGGCGACCAGTGTTTCCTGAGTAAAGGCGCTGTCCGAGGCCATGCCGGCGAGGCTGACGGCGATGCCGAGATGCGCGATGACCATGCCCCAGGTGAACAAGGGCGTGCGGCGCAGATTGCGCTTCCACAGCGGCGCAAGGCTGGCAGCGGCCAGACCGGCGGCAAGCCCAAGACCGAGAAACGGCAGGATGCCGATCCCGCCGGTGATCATGAAGATGCCGGCCATGGCCAAGGCGGCAACGGCGATCGGCAGCATCATGCGCTCGAGCGCAGCCTGGCCATCATCGCGGCGCCAGCGCAGCAGCGGGCCGACCGCCATGACGGCGACGAGCAGCAACGCCACCGGCCCCGCCGCCTTGTCGAAGAAAGGTGGGCCGACCGAGAGCTGCACGCCGAACGCGGACGCGACGATGGGGTAGAGCGTGCCGATCAGCACGATGCCGAGGATGACCGAGAGCAACAGATTGTTGGCGACCAGCGCACCTTCGCGGCTGACCAGTTCGAACGTCGAGCCCTGCCGCACCGTGCCGATGCGCAGACCGAACAGCAGCAGCGCGCCGCCGATATAGAGGAGCAGCAAAGCGAGGATGAAGCTGCCGCGCGTCGGATCGACCGCGAAGGCATGGACGCTGGTCAGGATGCCCGAGCGGACGAGGAACGTGCCGACCATCGACATCGAGAAGGCGACCACGGCGAGCATCACCGTCCAGGCGCGCAGGCCATCGCGCGTGGCCAGCACGCTGACCGAGTGGAGCAAGGCGGTGGCCGCGAGCCACGGCATCAGCGAGGCATTCTCGACCGGATCCCAGAACCACCAGCCGCCCCAGCCGAGCTCGTAATAAGCCCAGTAGCTGCCGGCAGTGATGCCGAGCGTCAGGAATATCCACGCACCCAGCACCCAGGGCCGCATCGCGCGGGCAAAGGCCGGGCCGACATCGCGCGTGACCAGCGCCCCGACGGCAAAGGAGAAGGCCACCGAGATGCCGACATAGCCGATGTACAACGTCGGCGGGTGGAAGGCTAAGCCTGGATCCTGCAGCAGCGGATTGAGCCCCTGCCCGTCTTCCGCCGCGGGGATGAGCCGGGCGAACGGGTTCGAGGAGAACAGCAGGAAAGCATAGAAGCCGAGCGCGATCGCCGCCTGCGCCCCGAGCGTGGCGATCAGCGTGGCACGCTGCAGGCTGCGTTCGATAATAGCGATGGTCGTGCCGGAGAGGCCGAGGATCGTCACCCACAGCAGCATCGAGCCTTCGTGATTGCCCCAGGCGCCGGAGAATTTGTACAACAGGGGCTTATCCGAGTGGCTGTTGGCGGCGACCAGCTGGACCGACATATCGGAGCGCACGAAGAGCGTGATCAGCAGCGCCATCGCCAGCAAGGCGAGCAACCCCTGCACCACCGCCACCGGGCGCACCGCCGCCAGGATGTCCGCGCCGATCCCCTCGTCTTCGACTGGCTCAGCGCCGGAAGACAGGCGCAACCCGACGATCGCGAGCAGCAATTGCAATCCCGCCAAGGCGGCGGCAAGCCACAATGCCGCAAGACCTGCCTCGGCGATCACGGCTCGAGCGTCTTCGTCTCGTGCATGGCACCTTGTGCGGTCTTGGCGACCTGCGGCGGCATGTAACGCTCGTCATGCTTGGCGAGCAGATTGCTGGCGGTGAAGCTCCTATCGGCGTTGAACATGCCTTCGGCGACCACGCCCGATCCCTCGCGGAACAGATCGGGGGTCACGCCGCGGAAGCTGACCGGCACGGTGGCCGTGCCATCGGTGACGACGAAGCGTATGGAAACGCCATCGGCCTGGCGGACCAGCGACCCCTGCGCGACCATGCCGCCCAGTCGCACCGCGCGGCCGACCGGCGGGCCGGCCTTGGCGACATCGCCCGGCGCGTAGAAGAACGCGGCCTGATCCTTGAGCGCGGAGAGCGCCAGCCCACTCGCGCCGAGCACGGCGACGAGCGCGAGCAGCGCGAGCGTGAGGCGTTGATGTTTGGGCTTCATGGGCGCTCCGCCCGGCGCATCGCGGCATAGCTGAGCAGCGCGAGCAGCGCGCCCGCGCCGAGCACCACGGCATAAGCGGCGATGACGAACGGCCAGGGGTTCATGCCGCCATCCGCCGCATCCGCGCCTCGGCCTTGGCCAGCGCCAGCATCGTGCGCATGCGCATCAGCACGATCGCGGCGAAAAATAGCGTGAAGCCGATCAGCGTGAGCCACAGCGGCCACAAAATCGATGCGTCGATGCTCGATTGAGTCAGGCCGATGCTCTGGCCCTGATGCAGCGTGTTCCACCATATGACCGAATAGCGGATGATGGGGAGCAATACCGAACCCGCCACGCCGTATAAAGCGGGGATACGCCCATCACCGCCGCGATCGGCATCCGCGCGGGCCAGCGCCATATAGCCGAGATAGACGAAGAACAGCAGCAGCATGCTGGTCAGCCGCCCATCCCATTGCCACCACGTGCCCCAGGTCGGGCGGCCCCAGATCGATCCGGTGGCAAGGCACAGCGCGGCAAATACCGCGCCGGGCAGCGCGATGGCGCGCGCGGCGACGGCGGCCAGCGGATGCCGCCAGACGAGAAAGACGATGCTGGAAATGGCGATGCCGCTCCACCCGCTCATGCCGAGCCATGCGGCCGGCACATGGATATACATGATGCGTACCGTCTCGCCCTGCAGATAATCGGGCGGGGTCAGCGTCAGCCCGGCCCAGCTGCCGAGCAGAATCAGCGCCGCGCCGGCGAGCAACAGCGCCGGGGTCAGCGGGCGCGCGATCTTGAGGAAGCGCGCAGGATTGGCAAGGGCATGAATACTGGGCACTGCGCGCACGTTAGAGCGAGTTTCGATGCTACTCAACTGTGCGCTACGCAATAAGCTGCGCCCCCGAGCATGACGATGATTTGCCGAGGGATGACGCATGAAACGATTGGTCGCGTTCGATCTGGATGGCACGCTGGCCGAGAGCAAGCAGGCGCTGGCGCCGGACATGGCGGCGCTGCTCGCCGATCTGGCGGGCCATGTCGCGGTGGCGGTGATTTCGGGCGGTGACTGGCCACAGTTCGAAAAGCAGATCGTCGCCCGGCTGCCGTTGGGCGCCGATCTCACCAACCTGTTCATCATGCCGACCACGGGGACCAAGCTGTATCGCTGCACCGACGGCGTCTGGCGGCAGATCTATGCTGATAACTTCACGCCCGCGGAGCGCGATCGCATCCTGACGGCGCTGGACGATGCGCGGCAGCAAGCGGGCCTGGCCAACGAAAAGATCTGGGGCGAACAGATCGAGGATCGCGGCAGCCAGATCACCTTTTCCGGGCTCGGCCAGGAAGCGCCGATCGACGCCAAGAAGGCGTGGGATCCCGATTTCGCCAAGCGCAAGACGATGCAGCGCATCGTGCAGGGGCAGCTCAGGGGCTTTGCCATCAATGTGGGCGGATCGACCTCGATCGACATCACGCGCCAGGGCACGGACAAGGCGAGCGCGATGCGGGCACTCGCCGCTCATTCGGGCATTGCCACCGCGGACATGCTGTTCCTCGGCGACGCGATCTATGAGGGCGGGAATGATTATGCCGTGAAGGCGGCGGGGATCGATACGATCACGGTGCGCGATCCGGCCGAGACGATGACCGCGATCGCGGCGATGCTGGCGTTCTTGGGATGATAGCTCCCCTCCCTGCAAGGGAGGGGCTGGGGGTGGGTAGGACCTTTCCGGCCCCCTGGCGTCAGCGCGGGCGTCGACCCACCCCCTGCCCCCTCCCTTTCAGGGAGGGGAATAGGCTTAGCCGCGCCCGATCAGGCGCTGGGCGATCTGGTCGGCGACGTCCGAGCTCGGTGCGCCGCTGCGGTCCGCCTCGTCCCACACTTCGCTGAGGCGCGCCGGGATACGTTCGATGCGCGCGAGCACTTCGGCCTCGTCGCCCTGACCGAGATATTCGAGCCCGACATTGATGATGCCGCCGGCGTTGATCACATAATCCGGCGCATAGAGAATGCCGCGCGCGGCGAGCCGCGCGCCATCTTCGCGAGTCGCCAGCTGGTTGTTGGCGCCGCCGGCGATGATCCGGGTGTTGAGCGCGTCGATCGACTGTTCGGTGAGGATCGCGCCCAAGGCGTTGGGGCTGACCACGTCCGCCTCGACCGCGAGAATGGCGTCGGCCGCCACCGTCTCGGCGCCGAGTTCGGCGGCCAAAGCGGCGGCGCGATCGGCGTTGACGTCCGCCAGCGTGAGCCGCGCGCCATCCTTGGCGAGCAATTTGGCGAGCCCGCCGCCGACGCTGCCGACGCCCTGGATCGCGACATGCACGCCCTGCATCGTATCGGCGCCGAGGCCGCGCTTGGCCGCCGCCTTGACGCCGAGATAGATACCGTACGCGGTGTACGGCCCGGGATCGCCACCCGCGCTGCCCGCCGCGACCGGCAGGCCGGAGACGTGGCGCGTCTGCGTGGCGATGACCTTCATGCGCGCTTCGGACATGCCGACATCTTCCGCCGTCACATATTTGCCGCCGAGCGATTCGACCGCGCGGCCGAACGCCTCGAGCTGACCTTGCGTGATCGTGTCGCCGGGATTGGCGGCGAGCACGACGCCCTTGCCGCCGCCCATCGGCAGCCCAGCCATGGCATTCTTGAAGCTCATCCCGCGCGACAGACGCAGCGCATCGGTGATCGCCTGATCGCTATTGGCATAATGCCAGAAGCGCACGCCGCCGGCGGCGGGGCCAAGATTGGTCGAATGCACCGCAATCACCGCCTGCAGCCCGGACGCGGCATCGGTAAACAGGTGCACGCCTTCGTGCGCGTCGAAGTCGGGGAAGCCCCAATTGGCGGTCATGATATGATCTCTGCGAAAAGAATGGGGCGACCGACGGGACTTGAACCCGCAACATCCGGCATCACAAGCCGACGCTCTAACCAATTGAACTACGATCGCCGCAGAGCGAGCGCCCCTAGCGGGTACGGGGTGGCGGCGTCAAGATTGCGCGGCGTGTTTAGAAGCGCATCGCCACAGAAACACCGCCAGACCTGGTATCGCCCCACGGCACGACGCGGATGTTGGGGTTGAGTTTTTTGGTCAGCAGCAGGCCGGACGCCTCGCCGATCGCCGCGCCGGCCAGCACATCACCCCAGTGGTGACGTTTGGCCTCGACGCGGGAGATGCCGACGAACGCTGCCAGCGCCTGCGCCGGCAGGCCGATTTTCCAGCCGTAGCGATTATGCAGCGTCGCCGCCGCAGCAAACGAGGCGGAGGTGTGGCCCGAGGGGAAGCTGCGCTGATCGCTGCCATCGGGACGGCGGGCTTTTACGGTTTCCTTGAACACGGTGGTGATCAGGAACGCGCTGCCGAGGCTAGCCAGCGCCTGCACATCGCCCTTCCAGTCCCCCTTGACGGCGGGGAGCGCCAGCGCGGTGACGACCAGCGCGTCGCGGGCGATGCTGCCGCTTTTGTCCCAGCCATCCGTGTCGCGCGCTGCGGTGGGGGTTGCCGACATCATGCTCGCCGCGCAGGCCATGATTGTTACCGATGCGCGCATGCCGTATCTTCCGCTTGTTAAAATGTGCCTTCGACAGCCAGCGTATAGCCAGCGGCGGTCGGACGGAAGCCGCTCAGCACCAATTTGGCGCCGGCCGCGGGGTCGCTGGGTTGCACCGAGATTTCGGCGCGAAAGCGGCCGGTTTGCCACAGGCGGATGGTGGCCGCTTCGGTGCCCGACTGGCTAGCGAGCGGGAGCAGCAGCGCGCCCGAATCGCATTTGGCGGTGCCGCTCATGCCCTGGCTGAGCGCAATGCCGCCGATATCGCCTGACAAGGTTGCACGCACCCTGCCCTCGGCACGCGCGCAATTGCCATCCTGAAAACGCACGCTGACATCATCGAGATCGATGCCGGTGACCGGGACCGGCGCAAACACCGTGCCGGCAGAGAGCGACGCCGTCATGTCGTCCAGCCCGATGCTGTGGCGGCTGATGCCGATCGCGCCGTGCAGCGGACGGACGTCTTCGCGCCCGTCGAGCGTGACGCGCGCGCGCCCGACGAGCAACTGCACCGGCGAGAGCTGCGCGCGCAGATCGCCGACCGCGAGATCGCCGAAGCGCGCCTCGCTGAGCGATCCCCACCATACGCTGCCCTCCACCGCCCGCGCGGTGAGGCCCTGTTCGCCAACGCCGATCCAGCCGAGCACCAGCCGCATCGGCAAAAACGCCAGCAGCGCCATGACAAAGGCGGCGGCAAACAGCAGCCCCGGGCCGGTGGTCAGACGAATGCGTCTCATATGCCCCGCGCTCTCAGCGTCATCTGTGCGGCGACGGTCTGATCGCCATTGTTGGTCATGTTGAGCGAATCGACCAGGATGCCGGCGCGCTCAAGCTCGCCGATCCAGCCAAGCAAGGCGCCGGGCTTGGCCGAGGTGATGGCGATCTGCACGCGATCATTACCCATCGGCGTGGCCAGCGAGAGCGGGAAGCCCGCCTCGTTGGCGCGCAGCCGGATCACCGTATCAAGCGGCGCGCCGAGCGCCGCGGGGCGATCGCGCTGCAGATCCTGCAGCACCGCGAGCCGCGCCTGCGTTTCGCCCAGCCGCACCACCGCGCCGGCGTGGCGCTCCCTGGCCGAGGACAAGGCGTCGGTCACGGGCAGGATGATCCCCGCCCAGATCACCGTCAGCAGCGCCAACCCGGCCATGGCGAGCAGCATGCGTTTCTCACGCAACGAGCGCCCATCAAACCAGGTGCGGAATTGTGCAATCATGGCGTGCTCACCGTCAGCGTTCCCGAAACGCGGCCATTGGCGGCCTCCAGCGTGCTCAGCCGGGCCACGAAGCCCTGCGCAATCACGCGGTTGCGCAGATCGGTCGCCGGCCCCTCGCCCGGCGCGGAGATCGTCGCGCGGACGTCGCCATTGGGATCGAAGGCCAGCGCCGTCACTTCGCTGCCCGGCACGGCGCGCACCGCCGAGAGCAAGGCCGCTGCGGTGCGGCTGAACCCTAGCCCCCCGCCGCGCAGCCGCGACAGCCGCTCGGTCAGCTGGCGATCGGCATCGTTGACCGTCTCGCCGCGCGGCAGACCCTGGCGGGCGAGCTGATCGGCGCGCTGCTCCAGAATGTCGGCGGCGACATTGTACTTGAGGATCGACACCAGGCTGATGATCAACGTGACGGTGAGGATGGCCAGCGATAGCCAGCCGAGCCGGCGGATCAGCCCCCAATCGATGGCGAAGCGCCGCCGCCGCGCGAATTGCCCCTGCCGCAGATCGAGCGCGGGATCGGCCACCGCGGCGACGATGGCCGCTTCCAGCGCGTCGCGCTCCAGCACCGTCGGGGCGACGCCGCCGGTGATCAGCTCGGTCAGCCGTGCTTCGTCGGCGAAACCGCTGGTGGGCCCGCGCACGACGCCCTCGCCGCCAAGATCGGCGCGCAGATAGCCATCCTCAGGGCGCGGCAACAGCATGGGCGCGGGCAGGACAGCGGCCGGATCGACGCCTTTGGCGGCCAGCGCGGCGAGCCAATGATGCATCTGCCGCGCCGAGACGACGCCGATCGGACGCTCGGCATTATCGCCCTCGCGCCCGACCGCGACGTGCAACTCGGTGATCGGCGTGGCGCTGGCATCCGCCGCGAGCAGCCGCGCCGCAGCGACCGATTGCGCCGGGGAACGATCCGGCAGCTCTGCCCAATGCAGCGTTACCGCATCGGCCGGCACGACGGCGACGGGCGGCGGCGCATCGGGATCGAGCCCCTCGGGGAAGCCCTCGCCCCGCGCCTGTACGACATCGTCCGCGATGCGCAGCCAGCGCCACGGCAACTCCGCGGCGGGCAGGAACAGGACCAGCGTGTCGCTCATGACGGCTCCCCCCAGGAGCGCGACACCAAACGTGCCGGTAAGATAGTGGCATCGATCATCGAATGTTGCTCAAGCTCGGTGCTGCCCAGCGCGACATCGACCTGCAGCGCAAACCAGCGCGTTGTCACGCTGGTCTGCGCTGTGGCATCAGGCGAAGGCGTGATGGCGCTTTGCGCGGGCAGCTTCCAGAAAGCTTCAGTGCTTTCGAAGCCTTGCGGTGGGCGCTTGAGCAAGAACTGACGCGCGGCTTCCACGCTCAACGTATCGGGAAGCAGCATTGCGAACAAAGGGGCCTGCTCCGGCAAGAGAGTGTTGACGTTGATTTCGGCGGGCTTTGCCACGGGCAACGCGCACAGCCAAGGGCGCAGCCGTGCGTACGTCTCGGGCGTGACGCCGGCGACCGCGCGCAACTCGCTGATATCGGCCATCAGCGTGTTGGCGGTACGATAGGGCACGGCCGCGCCGGTATAGGCATTGTCCTCGGCGCCGGCGGCAAGCGGCGCGGTGTCGCTGTCGATCCAGTCGGTCGCGGCATCGGCAATGCCATCGGTGAGCGATGCTGGCACGCCGACAAGCCGCATCAGGCGCGAGAACTGCACCTGTGCACCGGGATTCATGATATAAGTGCCAGCCTCCGCTTGGCGTACTAAGCCATTGAGATTAAAACAATTTCCGCCATCGCGCACGCGCGCGGTAGCGCGCCCGCCGGGGATCGGCAGGCCGAACGGCTTGCCGCTCCACCCGCCCACCAGGGTCACGCGTTTGCCGGCCTGGCCCAGCATCGTGGTGACGCGCGCGGCGGCCAGCGTTTCCGCGGCGTAGCCATAAGCGCGTGCCTGTTCGATGGCGGCGGCATTGCCGGCGAGGCGCGTGGACAGGCGCAATTTCTCCAGCGCGGTGGCCGCCAGAACGGAGATCACCGCGACGAGCAGCAGCACCATCAGCAGCGCCGCGCCGCGTTCGCGCGGGGGATGATCAGCCGGCATTGGGCGTTACCGTCGGGCGATACCCCGAGCCGACCAGAAAGAGCTGGCGGAATTCGATGCCGTCGCTGCGCAGGATGCGCAGTTCGAGCGCCTGGGGCAGCGGGGCGCGCGGCGTTCCTTGCCAGCGATCGGCCCAGGCCCCGTCGATGCGATAGCGCAGCGCGACCTGGCGGACATTGCCGAGCAACGCGGCTGGCGGCAGGGGCTCGGCGCCATCGAGCATGGGATATGCGATGCGCTCGAGCATAGTGTCGGTCAGTCGATATTCGACCTTTTGCTCGCTGGCGCGGCGAGCATCATCGAGATTGCTCCAGCCGCCACGCACAAAGCGCAGCATCGGCACGGCAGTCGACCCGGATTCGCCGGTGAAGGCGGGGAGCAGATCGCCGGCCTCGTTGCGCGTCTGGCGCAAGCTCGCTTGGGCAAGATCGGCGGACAGCGCCGAGGACAGGCGGTTGAGCGCGGAGACATCGTCGAGCTTGTCGCCGGTGGCACCCTGCGCCCGCACGCTGAACGCCAGGATCGCGACCCCGGCGGCGGAGAGGATGCCGAAGATCATCAGCGAGATGAGCATCTCGACCAGCGTGAAGCCGCGCTCGCCCCGGATCATGACGTGGTGACCGAGGCGGGTTGCGTCGCCGGGCGCACTACGGTGAGGCGGCCCTGCACGGTACCGCTGGCGTCGGCGACGGCGACTTCGATGCGCAGGATGCGGATGTCGCCGGTCGGCGTGGTGACGCGCGTCCACGCCCAGCTGCGGCCGCCATTGGTTTCCTGGCCGCTGGCCTTGCCGATCGCCGGCGGGCCAGTGTCGGTCAGCGCTTCGATCGCCACGTTGCGCGCGACCATCTGCGCTGTGAGCGTGGAATCGAGCATCGTCGCGCCGCGGATCGTGGCACCTTCCAGGCGGATCAGCGCCATTGCAGCCAGGCTGAACACGGCGAGCGCGACCATCATTTCGATCAGGGTGAAGCCGTTTCGCCTAACCACCGACGCGGACCGATCCGTCGATGCCGATATGGACGATCTCGCTCTGATCATCGCGCGTCAGCCGCACATCGAGCGGTTTATCGGCAAGACCGGTGGAATCGAACACGACGCGGTCGCGCTCGGCGGTGAGCGTCGGAATGACGCCCTTGCCCCATTGCGACACGCGCAGCGGCTTTTCGGAAATCGGCTGCCATTGGCCACGGGTGCGCTGATCAAAGCCGTAACCGCCAAGCGACACCCACACACTGACCGGGCGTGCCTCGACGATCGCCGAATCGTGCGCCGCGCGCGTGCGCGCCGCGAATGTCGTCGCCTCGTCGAACAGCCGACCGCGTGGATCAGGCATCGTCAGCACCGCGATCGCCGAGGCGAGGCCGATAATGGTGACGACCACCATCAGCTCGATCAGCGTGAAGCCGCGCTCGGCCCGGCGCATGGATATGGCGCGGCGTTCGTTCACCTTACTGCCAGCTGGTGATATCGGCGTCGGTGCCCTCGCCGCCATCCTTGCCGTCGGCGCCGAGCGACCAGATATCGACCGCGCCGTGCGTGCCGGGCGAGGCATAGAGATAGGGACGATCCCATGGATCGTTGGGCAGCTTCTTGAGATAGCCGCCCTTCTGGAAGCGCGACGGATCGGCCAGCCCCGCGGGCGGCGTGATCAGCGCCTGCAGACCATCCGAGGTGCTGGGATAATTGAAGTTCTGCAGCTTGTACATTTCGAGGCCACTCTCGATCGTGGCGATATCGGTGCGCGCCTTTTCGACACGCGCGCGGTCACCGCTCGGCAATACGTTGATCGCAACGATCGTGGCGAGGAGCCCCAGGATGACGATGACGACCATCAGCTCGACGAGCGTAAAGCCCTCCTCCTGATGGCGACGGCAACGGCGCTGCTGACGATCGGGCGTGGTGGTATCGGTAAGCATGACTAACCTCATTGGCCGGCGAGAGTGTTGAGCTGCAGGATCGGCAGCAGAATGGCGAGCACGATGGTGGCGACGATGCCGCCCATCAGCACGATGATCGCGGGCTCGAGCAGCGACAGCGCGGTGGCGGTGAAGCGATCGAATTCGCGTTCGAGATAATCGGCCGCCTTTTCGAGCATCTCGTCGAGCCGCCCCGCCGCCTCGCCCGAGGCGGCGAGATAGGTCAGCAGCGGCGGGAAGACGCTGGTGCGGCGCATCGCGGCGGAGAGACTGCCGCCGCCACGAATGGCATCGACGATCTCGTCGGACGCGGCGCGCAACCGGCGATTATGGATCGTGCCGGCGGTCAGCGTCAGGCCTTCCAGCAGTGGCAGGCGGCTGGCGACCATCGTCGAGAGAGTGCGCGCCATGCGCGCGGCATGCAGATCGCGGATCAGGCGACCGAGCAAGGGGATGCGCAGCAGCCGCGTGTCGAAGGCCAAGCGGATAGCGGGCTGCTTGAGCGCCTGCCAGGCGAGCAGCCCCCCCGCCACGATGCCGAGCAGCAGCACCCACCAGTAGCCGACCAGGAAATCGGACAGGCCGATGACGAGGCGCGTGAGCAACGGAAGCTCCTGCCCGACCGTGTCGAACTGCTCGACCACCTGCGGCACGACGAACGCCATCAGCGCGGTGACCACGGCGGTGGCGACGAGCGACAGTACGGCCGGATACGCGAGCGTGGTGATGACCTTGCCATTGATCTCCGCCTGCCGCTCCAACAGGATCGACAGCCGTTCGAGGATGATCGGCAGCGACCCCGAGCGTTCGCCGGCCGAGACCATGGCGCGGTACAGTGGCGGGAAGCTCTTCGGTTCACGGCCCATGGCCTCGGCCAGGCGACGGCCTTCCATCACGCCGCTATGCACCGTGGCGACGATCGCGCGGACACGCTCCTGCTCGGTCTGCCGGGTGATGGTGCGGAGCGATTCCTCGAGCGGCGAGACCTGGTTCAGCGTGGCGAGCTGACGCGTGAACAGTGTCAGATCCTTGACGCTCATCTTGTTGCGGCGGAACGACAGGCCGGTGACGAGGGGCTGGCCGCGCGCCGGCGCGCCGGAGCCGGGTTCGATCCTGACCACATACAGCTTACGCCGATCGAGCGCGCTGCGCGCGGCATCGATCGACTCCGCCGCGATATGCCCGCGCTTTTCGGCGCCGGCGGTGTCGATCACGAGATAATCGAAGTCAGCCACCGGCCCCGTCCTCGGGCACCACGATCAGCGGCGCTTCGATATCCGCCATGTCGCGCCGGGACACGCGCACCGCCTCTTCCGGCGTGGTCTGGCCATCGCGGACCAGTTGCCGCGCGGCCGAACCGAGATTGGGCGAATGGAGGAAAGCGTGCCGCGCGATGATCGATTCGTCGCCGCCATCGTTGATCAGGCGGCGGATCGTCTCGTCGATGCGGATTGCCTCGAACACGCCGATGCGGCCCTTGAACCCGGAATGCGAACACTGCTCGCAGCCGACCGGTTCGTACACCACGGTGCCGGGATCGAAACCGAGCAACGCCGATACCGAACCTTCGGCCTGGACCGGCCTGCGGCAATGCTCGCACAACCGGCGCACCAGCCGCTGCGCGATCACCGCGCGGAGCGTGGAGGCGAGCAGGAACGGCTCGATCTTCATGTCGCGCATGCGCGTGATCGCGCCGACCGCGTCGTTGGTGTGGACGGTGGAGAGCACGAGATGGCCGGTGAGCGAGGCCTGCACGGCGATCTCGGCGGTCTCGCGATCGCGAATTTCGCCGACCATCACGACATCGGGATCCTGGCGCAGGATCGCGCGCAAGCCGGCGGCAAACGTCAGCCCGACCTTGGGATTGACCTGCGTCTGGCCGACGCCGTCCATCGCGTACTCGACCGGGTCTTCGACCGTCAGGATATTGCTGCTGCCGTCATTGAGCGTGCGCAGCGCGGCGTACAAGGTGGTCGTCTTGCCCGAGCCGGTCGGGCCGGTGACGAGCACGATGCCGTTGGGCTCGGCCAGCGCTTCCTTGAGTATCTTGTTGATCGCCGGGGACAGGCCCAGCACGTCCATGTCGATCCCGGCATGGTCCTTGTCGAGGATACGCAGCACGACGCGTTCGCCGGCGCGGCTGGGCAAGGTCGAGACGCGGACGTCGAGCAATTTGCCGCCGAGCGTGAGGCCGATGCGGCCATCCTGCGGCACGCGGCGCTCGGCGATATCGAGCCGCGCCATGACCTTGATACGGCTGACCACGACCGGCGCGACATGCGGCGGCATGCGCAGCGTTTCGCGCAGCACACCATCGATGCGCATGCGCACGACGAGGCCGCTTTCATACGGCTCGACGTGGATGTCGGACACGCCGTTGCGCGCGGCATCGGCGATGATGCCGTTGATCAACCGGATCGCCGGGGCATCATCCGCCGTATCGAGCAGATCGTCTGCGGTGGGCATATCGCTGGCGAGCATATCGAGTTCATCGCCCAGCCCCAGCGTGCCCGCGGCGACCGCCGCGGCCTGGCCGTCCATCGCGTATCGATCCGAGAGCAGGCGATCGAATTCTTCTGCGGCGACGAATTCCACGTCGAAGGGGCGCGCGAGATGGCGGCGCAGCTCCAGTAACACCTTGGGATCGGAGCCGGCGCGCATGGCGATCGCCGCATGGCTGCCTTCATGGTCTTGCAGCACGACGCCGAAGCGGCGCGCGAAGGCGTAGGGAATAGCGAGCATTTCGAGCGGAAGGACGAGCGGTTCGGGGATAACGATCGGATCGAGCACCGGAGTGTCAATAAGAGCAGTGGCCGCCCCCATGCTGAGCGCGTCGTTATGCGACGCTGCGATATCTCCGGCGACACTCATGAGACGGCCTTTCTCATCAACGCTTCCCCGGCGCAGGCCGGGGCCCAGTCGTGGAACAGAAATGGGCTGGCGTTGCGCATCTTTACAGCACCCTTACCGACTGGGCCCCGGCCTTCGCCGGAGAAGCGTACCAGGGGCAAGCGCTGCAGGCGATTGCGCATCATGTCACTGCCCCTTCGGACGGATGATCTTAGTCGAATTGCGCTGGATCGGCACGGCAATGCGCGGATCCTCGATCGCGCCATCGCGGCCAGCAGGCGGCAGCGGGGCCGCGGCACCCAGATAATCGCGCACCAACTGATCGATGCTCGGCTCAACATCGGGGTTCTGCCCCGCCTGCTGCAAGCGCAAATAGCCATAGCGCTGTTCGGTCACGCGGCGCTGATCCTCGGCCGAGCGCAGGATCGTCGGACGAATGAACACCATCAGATTGGTCTTGTTGCGTTCCTTGGCCTTGGACCGGAACAGCGCACCGATCCCCGGCAGATCACCGAGCAGGGGGATCTTCTCGATCGTGCGCCGCTCGCTGTCGCTGAGCAGCCCGCCGATCACCGCGATCTGGCCATCGTCGACGGTGAGCGTGGTTTCCACCTCGCGCTTGTTGAGGATCAGATCGCTATTGTCGCTGGAGACGGGACCGGCGATGCTGCTGACCTGCTGATGCAGGAACAATTTGATCGCGCCGGACGAATTGACCTGCGGCTTGACCTCCAGCTGGATGCCGACATTCTCCCGCTGCACGGTGCGGAAGGCATTGTCGAAATTGTCGGACAGCGCCTGGCCCGTGGTGATCGGGATTTCCTGCCCGACCAGGATGCGCGCTTCCTGATTGTCCAGCGTCGTGACCGAGGGCGCCTGCAGCAGGTTGGATGTCGTATCACTTTTGATCGCGTTGATGATCGCGCCGAAAATGGCATCCTTGCCGATGTTGAACGCGCCGCCGCCAAAGCCGCCGGTGGCGCCCAGAATCGAGCTGATCGCCGATTGCGCGAGGGAATCGCTGACCGCCGAGTTGGTGCTGGTGGTGACGGTCCCGCCATTGATCGTCGTCGTCGTGGTGTTGAGCGAGCGGGCGCCAAGCGCGCCGGCGATGGTCAGCAGGTTCGGTGCCGAATTGCTGTAAGTGCTGGCAAAGCTCGGGATACCGCTGCCGGGGAGCCCGGCGAGCAGGAATTGCACGCCCAATTTGCTGGCGGTGGAATCCGACACTTCGGCGACGATCGCCTCGACGAGCACCTGTTCGCGCCGCGTGTCGAGCTGGCGGATGACATCGGCCAATTGCCGCTGCACTTCGGCGGGCGCGGCAATGACGATCGCGTTGGCACCGGCAAAGCGCGTAACGACGGAAGCGGTGCGGCCGCCATCAGCGACAATCGCCGCCTGGCCCGTGCCGCCGCTCGCCGCCTGCTGCTGCGGTTGCGGCTGCGCTTGTTGCTGGATGACGCTTGGCTGATTGGCGGCGCTGTTGCCGGTGCCGCCGAAGTTGGAGCGCGACAGCTGGTTGCCGCCGCTGGTTGGCTGCGTCGGCGTCTGGCCGACGAGCTGCTGCAACACGGGCAGCAACTGCTCGGCATCGGCATTTTCGAGGAACTGCACCTTGATCTCGGTGCCGTTCTTGGCGCGGGCATCGAGATCCTGCGCGACAGCGGCGAGCCTGGCGACGCTCTGGGCATCGCCGCGCAGCGCGATTGCGTTGGAGCTGGTGACGGCCACGACGCTGACGCTGCCGGTGCTGCCGCCCTGCCCGCCCGATTGCCCGCCGGCGCCGGCCAGCGCCGTTAGCGCGGTGGCGATTTCGCGCGCGCCGGCATTTTTCAGCGCGATCACCCGCGTTGCCGCATTATCGGTATCGATGCGGCGCACGACTTCGCGCACGCGCCGCACGTTATCGGCGAAATCGACCACGACGAGACTGTTGCCGCCGCGATTTGCGGTGACCGAGCCTTGCGCGCTGACCAGCGGCCGCACCGTATCCAGCGCCGAGCTGGCATCGATCGCGCGCAGGCGGATGATTTCCGTCACATAGCTGTTGCGCGCGGCACCGCGCGAGCCGATCCGGCTCGGCTGCGCCGCGGCATTATCGGTCGGCTGGATTCGGAACGCGCCGCCCGACGTGGGCACCGCGATGAGCCCGTTGGAGCGCAAGGTGGAGAGGAATATCTCGAAATATTCCGAGCGACTGAGCGGCCGATCGGTAACGACGGTGACCTTGCCGGTTACCCTGCTGTCGATGATGAACGTCCGCCCGGTGACCTTGGCAGCATCAGCAATGAAGGCGCGAATATCCGCATCGCGCACGTTGAGCGTGGTCTGCGCGAGCACCGGCCCGGCCAGCAATACGGCCAGCACCGGTGCCAAAATCAGTTTTTTCATTGGCCCGCTATCGTAAGGGAGAGAGGAAGTGTGTCGGTGCCGCGCTCTACCGTCATCGCCAGCGTGCCGCCATTGCCGAATTGCGCGGCGAGCCGCTCGATATCGCCGGGGCCGCTGACCGCGCGACCACCGATCGCGGTGACGACATCGCCGTCACGCAGGCCGGCGGCGCGGAACGCTGCCCCGGACCCTTGCGAGCGCACGACGAGGCCGCTGACCCGCCCGCCATCGACTCGCGGGATAAAGCCGATATCGCTTTGTAGCTGGCTCAGTTTGACGCCTGCATCCCCCGCCGGCGCACCCGCCGACGCGGGCAGCGCGCCGCCGGCGGGCAGCGCGCCCGGCGCCGGCGGCGTGACCGGCGTGGCCCCGCCCGACTGATCGAGGAACAAATCCTCCGCCACGCCGCCGCGATCCACGGTGACATGATCGAAGGCCACCGCTTTAAGCCGCACGCCGGGGACAATCTCGTCGCCCACCGCGACGCTCATCTGCACGCCATCCGGGCCGGCGATGATCGCCGAGCCGCCGCCCACCGCCTCGTCGATGCGCGTGCCGTACAGCGTCAATTGCAGCGAGGTGACCACGGTTGCCTGGCCGGTGGCAGGCGCCGAGCGGAAGAACGGATCGAAGCCGCGCAGGATCTCGATCGGCGAGCCGGCCACGCCGGGCTGCGCCGGACGCCACGCGCCAAGCGGCCCGACCGGCGTGACAATCACCCACAACAACCGCGCGCATTGCACCGCCAGCACGCCGAGCAACACCAGCTCGAGCGCGCTATACAGATTGGTGCGCGGCCACCGCCGGAGCAGGCGGCGCGCGCGGGCGTCAAGAGCGAGGCGCATGGCGAGAAAAACCCTTCGGAGACGCTGCTACGGGCCGAGTGTTACAATCGCGCGGCAAAAGTGTGAAGCTAATGCGGCACCTGTCTACACTGGCCAGTGCCCGCGCGATTTGGCAGACTGTGATGATGGCAATTGTTCCCGATCATGGCTGCGGCCATCCGAGCGACGAGATGGTCGCGCATCTGCGTGCGCAGCCTGGCATACAGCGCGTGCCCAGCCCGAAACTCGTGCTGTTCGTGCGCAAGGCGTTCCTTGAGCCCGATCTGTGCGCGACCATCGCGGGCCTGGTCGATGCGCAGCGGCGCCCCTCGACGATCGCGGACGCCAATGGCGATCCGACCTTTCGCACCAGCGAGACGTGCGATCTCGATCCCACGCATCCCGCGGTGATCGAGGTGGAAGCGCGGATCCGCGCGCTGACCGGGCTGGCGCCCACGCATGGCGAACCGATGCAGGGCCAGCGCTACGCCGTGGGCCAGGAGTTCAAGGGCCACACCGATTATTTCGATCCCGGCGGCGCGGATTTCGCACGCTATTGCAGCGTGGCGGGGCAACGCACCTGGACGGTGATGATCTATCTGAACGAACCCGAAGCGGGCGGCGCAACGCGCTTCAAGACGATCGACAAGATCGTCCAGCCCGAAACGGGCAAGTTGCTCGCGTGGAATAATCTGCGGCCGGATGGCTCGCCCAATCCGGCAACGATTCATCAGGGGATGAAGGTGCGCAGCGGAGCAAAATACGTGATCACAAAATGGTTTCGCGAGCGCGAATGGGGGTGATGCGCCGATAGCGAAGCGGTTTCGCGCCATTGCTTGCGGCAAAAAGCCCGTCACCATGAATGCGGTTCAGGATGACGGTGGGGGGAGAGGAAGTGCCCCCGCCCCCGCCCCCGCCATCTTTCTTACAGCTTGGTGCTCAGCCCGATCGTGAAGGTACGGCCCAGGCGATAGGTGTTGACGTCGACGCGCGTGCCATTGTCGAACTTCTGAAATTCCTGGAACTTGGTGCCGCTCAGGTTGCGACCTTCCAGCTTCAGTTCGAATTCCGCCCCGCGCAGCTTGAAGCCCTGGCGTGCGACGATGTCGAACTTGACGCCCGGCTTTTCGACGATGTCGGGCAGGAAGCCACCGGCGATCGGGCCACGATTGGTGACACGTTCGCTGGCATACGTGAACAGGAAGGTGAGCTGTGAAACGGTGCCGACCTTGCGGTCGATGCCGATCTGCGCGTTGACAAGGTGATCCGACTGGCCCGTCAGCGGCGCGCCATCGCGGAACAGTTCGTTGGCCGGCAGGAATACCGGCACGCCGCTGCCATTCTGGATCGGGCTCGGCACGAGCTCGGTGCCGACCTTCAATTTCGACTGCGTGTAGGTGTAGTTCGCGATCAGCAGCAGGCGGCGACCGGCGAAGAAATCGCTGCCGAACGCGTCGTCGAGCGGGATATATTTCTGCGCTTCGAATTCAGCACCGTAGAGATCGGCCGCCGGCGCCGAGGAGAAGCCGGTCTGCAGCGGCGACGTATCGTTGGGGAAGAAGCCGATCTGCTCGATCGGGTTCTTGATGTGCTTGTAAAAGCCTGCCGCCGTGAAGCGCTGATCACGCCCGAAGAACCATTCGTAGCGCGCCTCGGCACTGGTCAGCTGCGAATCCTTCAGCTGCGGGTTGCCGAAGAATTGCCGATCGGAATCGAAATCGCGGTACAATTGTGGGGCGAGCTCGCGGAACTGCGGGCGCGCGATCGTCTTGGAGCCATGCACGCGAAACTGCATGTCGGGGGCGAAATTCCACGTCACCGTGGCGGCCGGCAGGAAATAGTCGTTGTCGAGCGTGGTGCCCTGGAACGACGTGCTGCTGGTCGTTACTTCTTCCTTCGCGGTTTCGTAGCGCACGCCGACCGTGGCGCGCAGCCCGTCGGCGATTTCGCCTTCGAGCTGGCCGTAGCCGGCATGGATGCGGAGCGATGCATCATATTGTGCCGCGCCGTCAGCGCCCGATAGGTTGAACAGACGGATGCAGCCGCCGCCATCATTGGCTGCGCAGGCACCGTTGATCGATCCGCTGCTCAGCAGATAATCCGGCCGCTGATAGCTGTACGGCGCCGGCAGCGCGGACTGATCGAACGTGCGATACTGGAAGTTGAGACGGGTCGAGGTACGGTCGCTATCGCTGTAATAATAGCCGGCGGACGCCGTGATCGGGCGCGCGGTGGGCAATTTATAGCTGAAATCGGCCTGTCCGCTGTACAGATCCTCGTTGAGCGAGCTGAACGCGACAAAGGCGCTTTCGCCAAGCCCGTTGAGGTTGTTTTGAAACAGCTGCGCATTTTGATCGAAGCGATAGCTGAACGACCGCTCGTATGGCGAATCTCGCTTGGTATTGGCATAGGAACCACGCAGATCGACGCCGAAATCGCCGAACTTAAACTCGCCGGTCAATTGCGTGTCGATCAGCTGGCGCGCGAACCAGTTGGTATTCTGCTGCATGATGCGATCGCCGCTGCTGTTCGGATAGACCGTGGCAGTGGCGAGGCGGCCCTGCTTCAGCGTGTCGTGCAGATAGATGTTGGTCCAGCGCACCTTGTGCTCGCCGAAATCGGCGCCGAGCCCGAGCAGCGCATTGGCGACGATGCGGTTATCGGTCAGGATCGTGCGGAAATCGCTGCGCAATGCCCCGTTGGCGTCGACCGTGTCCTGCTGCGTCGATTCACGCGTGCGGAAGCCGTTGCTGACGCTGCCCGAGGCGATCACGCCAATGCGCGCGCCACGAAGATCGAAGCTGTGGCCCAGATTGAGCTCGCCCGAAAAGTTCGGCGGCAAATCGTCGCTCTGCTGCAGCAAGGTGGTCGGCGCGCCGGACATCGTGGCGATCTGCGCCGAGCTATATTGCGGTGCCTGCGCGCCGCCCGCCTTGATGAAGCCCGGCACGGTGCGTTCACCGCTATCGAAACCGATGAAATCCAGGCTGCCGCCATCATAGACGTAGCCCAACTGGCCGGTGCTCGCGCTGTCATAGCCGACCGACGCACCGAACGAGAGGAAGCTCTCATCGGGCACGCCCTTGGTCGTCAAATTGATCACGCCGCCGCCGAATTCGCCGGGATAATTGACCGAATAGCTCTTCTGCACCAGTGCGCTGGCGACGATGCTGGTCGGGAAGATGTCGAGCGGCACGGTACGGCGCAGCGGCTCGGGCGACGGCAAGGGCGATCCGTTGAGCAGCGACGACGAGTACCGATCGCCGAGCCCGCGCACGAACACGAAGCCGCTGCCGACGACGCTGAGGCCGGTGACGCGCTGCAGCGCGCCGGCGATGTCGCCTTCACCGGTACGCGCGATATCCGCGGTGGAGAGAACCGAGATCACTTCCGGCGTGGCGCGAATGGCGTTCGGAATATTGCGACCGACGACGACGATGTCAGCGCCGATATCATCGCCCGCCCCCGGCGTGGAGATCTCGACCTGCTCTTCCTGCGTTTCCGGTGTCTGCCCAGCGGCAGGATCGACCGTGACGGTGGCCGGCGGCGATGCCGTCTGCCCGCCAGGGGAGGCCTGCGCGAGCGCCGCTGGCGCCACCAGGCTGGAGGAAAGAAGCAGCAGCGATCCGAATGCGAGAGGCTTGGCCATCGTTAATATCCCGATTGGGTAGATACGGCGAATGCCGGGGCGTGGTGTTCGCCCCGGCATCCACTGGTCGGCTGGGCGCTAGAGGCTCAGGCGTTGTTGCAGGCGAAGTATACCGAGCGGAATACGGGCGGGCCGTCCTCCTCGATCGTCGTCGGCACCGCACCCGTGCCGCCGGCCGGGCGGATGGTCGATTTGCCGCCATTGGCCTCCGTACCGGCAACCATGTTGAGGCACGGCACGACCGATTTCACGATGCCGTTCATGAAGGTATAATCCGCGCCGCCGCGCAGGCGGATCGCCGCCGGGGCATTTGCCGTCTGGATGAAGGTGAAGTTGGCGAGCTTGCCCTTCTGACGCGGGATGAAGTCTTCATTGCCGTTCGAGTCGATCTCGCTTGAGAACGAGTCGGTGGTGGCGCCGCCGACCTTCTGCGCGACGATGGCGAACTGCACCATGCCCTGCCAGCCGACATCGGTATCCAGACCATCATCATCCGAACCGGTCAGCGCCAGATATTTCAGATTGCTGCGGCCGCCGAAAATCTCGATGCCATCGTCCGAGCTGTTGTGCACCTGGATGTGATCCAGCGTGGTGCCCGAACCGGTACCGCCGAGCGTCAGACCCTGCAGCTCGTTGCCTTCGGAAATCGCGATGCCCGAATAGCGAATCTGGACATATTGCAGCGTGCCGCTGTTGTCTGCCGCCGTGGCGCCGCCGTACAGCGCGTTGCCCGTGCCTTCGACGACGTTCTGGCAATTGGCCGCACCGCCGGCGATGCCGGTGGCATTACAGTTCGAAATCTGCGCCTTGCCGGTGAGGATGATCCCGCCCCACTGGCCCTGCGTCGCATCACCATTGGAAGCCGAGTTCAGGTTCTGCTGCGAGGTGAAGATGATCGGGGCGGTTGCCGTGCCGATCGCATTCAGCCGCGAACCGCGATTGACCACGAGGTAATCATTGGCCGCGTCGCTCGAGTTCGACACGATCAGGCTGCCCGCCGCAAAGGTCAGCGTCGCGGCGGCGCCGCCAGCGGCCGTGCCGTCACCACCCGTATCGACACCGACATCAACGCGACCGTTGATCTGATACGCGATGCCCGCAATCGCCGGGAGCGACAAATTGCCGCTGACCAGAGCCGGGAGGACGCAGAGGCGATAATTGGTGTTGGTGCCGGCTGCGGTCGTGCCTGCCGGGCAAGCGGTTGCCGCCGGCGTAGCTGTCGCAGCGATGGTTGGCACGGCCGAGCACGACCCGCTGGTGCTGCCGAAATTGGCAGTCGAGGAATTGCAGGTCCAGCCCTGGTACCAGGTATCGCCGGCCGGGTTGACCGCGCCGATATAGCTGGTCGCCACGAAGAACGGATTGATCGTTGAGGCGTTGAACGCGGTTGCCGTGGCGGCCGCACCGATTGGCAGGAAGCCGTTCAGCGGGTTCACGCCGCTCAGATTGTTGTTGGTGCCAGCGTTGACGACCGCCAGCTGCTCGTCACGCGTAACGGTGATGCCGCTCTGCGCCGTCTCGGCGAAAGCCGCGATCGCCGATGGGGCGGGCGTTGGCGTGGGCGTGGGCGTCGGGGTCGGCGACGGTGCTGGCGTGCCGCCGATCACGCCACCGGGCGAAGCAACGCCGTCTGCGCCATCGCAAGCGGCAAGCGCGAGTGCGGCAGTGCCGGTCAACAAAGCGAGGCTGATGCGCGTAAAGCTGGCCATGAAAATCTCCGAGTCCGGCGCTGCCGGGTTAAACCTGCGGGCGGATGCCCTTGCGGCCGACTCGGTTATCCCCCTGTCGCCCCGCAATGTTGCGCCTAGGCGGCATTCGTGACGGGCGGACGCGGTTTCCAAGACGATATGATTGCGGTGCAATGACGGATTTGTGACATCCGTTACAGAATCATGACGATTGCGCACCTCGCAGTGGCAAGATTGACCAGAACGCAAGCCACCCAGATCAAATGCAAAAACCCGCCGGCCTTGCAGCCGACGGGTTTTGAAAAATGGTGGGCGCGACAGGGATTGAACCTGTGACCCCACCCGTGTGAAGGGTGTGCTCTACCGCTGAGCTACGCGCCCGCTGACGGCCAGCTCCATTAAGAGGGGGCCATCAACGCAACGGGGCGACGTTACCGCCGCCCCGATGTCATCGCCTTAGAGCGCCGGCGGAGGCTTTGTCCACCCCCAGCGCGACGAAAACCGCTTAGTTGACCGCGTCTTTTAGGCCCTTGCCGGCCTTGAACTTGGGCTGGGTCGAGGCCTTGATCGTCATTGGCTCACCGGTGCGGGGGTTGCGGCCGGTCGATGCCTTGCGCTTGCTTACGGAAAACGTGCCGAAGCCGACCAGGCGGACTTCATCGCCCTTCTTAAGCGATGCGGAGATGGCTTCGAACACAGCCTCCACCGACTTGGTCGCGTCGTTCTTGCTCAGCCCGGACGCATCCGCGACCGTGCCGATCAATTCCTGCTTGTTCATGCCCAAAACCCCCGCTTACATAACTACGAAAAATGATTCCCGGCGCATAGCCGGTGGTTCAGTAAGGCCGTACTTACCGAGCCTGTCAAAGCAAAATGACGTGGCGGCGCCGCAATATGCCAGGAAAACGGCGGGCTGCGCGGCGCAGCCCGCCAATCCTCATCAATGGTGCAGCTCGCCCCCCGCAGGGGTAACGCCCGGCGGCGGCAAGGCGGCAAGCTCGTCGGCGTCGGTCCAGTCGATCGCCACCAATGGCTCGGTCAACGCCAGCTTGAGCACTTCATCGACATGCTTGACGGGCACGATATGCAAACCGTTCAGGATGTTGGCGGGAATTTCCGCCAGATCCTTCTCGTTATCGTGCGGGATCAGCACCGTCTTGATCCCGCCTCGCAGCGCCGCGAGCAGCTTTTCCTTCAAGCCGCCGATCGGCAGTACCCGGCCCCGGAGCGTCACTTCGCCGGTCATGGCGATTTCGCGGCGTACCGGAACGCCGGTCAACGTCGAAACGATCGCGGTGACCATACCGATGCCGGCCGATGGACCATCCTTGGGCACCGCGCCTTCAGGCAGATGGATATGGATATCCTTGCGGTTGAACAGCGAGGGCTTGATGCCGTAGCTCGGGCTGCGTGCCTTGACGAAGCTGAGCGCGGTATCGATCGATTCCTTCATCACATCGCCGAGCGTGCCGGTAACCTTGGCCGCGCCCTTGCCGGGCACGGTGACGCTTTCGATGGTCAGCAGTTCGCCACCCACCTCGGTCCACGCCAGCCCAGTGACGGCGCCGATCTGATTCTCCTCCTCGCCCAGCTCGTGGCGATATTTCTTAACGCCGGCGAACTCGCCGAGATTGTCCGGCGTGATGACCACGCTGGTTACCTTGCCTTCGAGAATCTGGCGCAGCGCCTTGCGTGCCAGCCGCGCGATTTCGCGCTCCAGCGTGCGCACGCCGGCTTCACGCGTGTAGAACTGGATCAGCGCGCGCAGGCCCTCCGTGGTGAGCTCGAACTCGCCCTTTTTCAGCCCATGCGCCTCGATCTGCTTCTCGATCAGATGGCGCCGCGCGATTTCTACCTTCTCGTCCTCGGTATAACCCTCCAGCCGGATGATCTCCATGCGGTCGAGCAACGCCTGCGGCAGATTGAGCGAGTTGGCCGTGCACACGAACATCACATCCGAAAGATCGTAATCGACCTCCAGATAGTGATCCTGGAACTTCGCATTCTGCTCCGGATCGAGGACCTCGAGCAGAGCGGAAGCCGGATCACCGCGGAAATCCTGCCCGAGCTTGTCGATCTCGTCGAGCAGGAACAGCGGGTTGCTGGTGCCCGCCTTCTTCAAGTTGGTCACGATCTTGCCCGGCAGCGAGCCGATATAGGTGCGGCGATGCCCGCGGATTTCGGCTTCATCGCGCACACCGCCAAGCGACTGGCGGATAAACTCGCGGCCCGTCGCCTTGGCGATCGACTTGCCCAGGCTGGTCTTGCCCACGCCCGGCGGGCCGACTAGGCACAGGATCGGCCCCTTCAGCTTGTTGATGCGCGCCTGCACGCCGAGATATTCGATGATCCGGTCCTTGACCTTTTCCAGCGCATAATGATCCTCGTCGAGCACGCCTTGCGCTGCGGCGATATCCTTCTTGACCTTCGATTTCTTGCCCCAGGGCAGACCCAGCAGCACATCGAGATAATTGCGGATCACCGTCGCCTCGGCGCTCATCGGCGCCATCGTCTTGAGCTTCTTGAGCTCGGCAGTGGCCTTGGAACGCGCTTCCTTGGACATTTTCAGCGAAGCGATCTTCTGCGTCAACTCGGCGATCTCATCGCCCTCGCCTTCCTCGCTCTCATTGCCCAACTCGCGCTGGATCGCCTTCAACTGCTCGTTGAGATAATATTCGCGCTGCGTCTTTTCCATCTGGCGTTTGACGCGGCTCTTGATCTTCTTTTCGACGCGCAGCACGCCAAGCTCGCCTTCCATGAAGGCAAAGGCCATCTCCAGCCGCTTGGCGGGATCGGACTCGACCAGCAGCGTCTGCTTGTCCGCTACCTTGACCGAGATGTTGGCGGCGATCGCATCGGACAGGCGCGAGGCATCCTCGATTTCACCCATCTGCACGGTGGCTTCGGCCGGCAGCTTACGGTTCAGCTTGGCATAATTTTCGAACTGATCGATCACCGAGCGCATCAGCGCCTCGACCTCGGTGCCCTCGGCAGCGAGATCCTCGACCGGCAGCACGGTGGCGGTGAGATAATTGTCGGTTTCGCTCAGCACATCGAGCGTGGCGCGCGTTTTGCCCTCGACCAGCACGCGAACCGTGCCATCGGGAAGTTTGAGCAATTGCAGCACGGTGGCGGTGACGCCGAGATCGTACAGATCCTCGCGTGCGGGATCGTCCTCGGCGGGATCGAGTTGCGCGACGAGAAAAATTTCCTTGTCGGCGTTCATCGCCGCTTCCAGCGCCGCGACGGACTTGTCGCGGCCCACGAACAACGGCACGATCATGTGCGGAAACACAACAATATCGCGCAGCGGCAAGACGGGGTAAGATTGCATCATGAATGCTCCGGAGGCACCAAAACGCGGTGCGTTACTGACCTTATATGGTGATCCTTGCCGATCCATCAATCGGCGCGCGCATTGGTCGCTTTTAACGGCGGTCGCTTTGGTCGCCGCGCCGCTGCTGATCGCGGCCGGCCCGATTGAAAACGGCGCGCCGCCGCTGACGGCGCAGACCAAGCGATCCGGCGGCCCGATCGATCCCGACCAAGCCAATGTGCGCTTCGATTTCGCCGATCTGCGCTTTGAAGTGCTGCCTGAAACGCAGCGGCTTGAAGGCGTGGCGACGCTGCGGTTCACCGCACTGCGGCGGATGGCGAGGCTGCCGATCGATCTCGATCGCAACCTGCCGGTCAGCGCGATCGCCCTTAACGGGCGCGCGCTGAAAGCTTCGGCGTGGCGCAATCCCGATGGCCGATTGCTGATCACGCTGCCGCGCCCGATCGCGGCCGGGCGCACCGTGGTGGTCACGATCCGCTATGGCGGCGCGCCACACATCGCGGTGCGCGCGCCGTGGGATGATGGCGTGGTCTGGGCGAAAACCAAAGACGGCAAGACGTGGTTCGGCACCACCGCGGAAGGCTATGGCTGCGATCTGTTCTGGCCGTGCCTCGATTTCCCCACTGGAGAACCGGCGGCGGTCGATCTGCACATCACCGTGCCCAGGGGATTGAAGGCGCCGAGCAATGGAAGATTGTTGCGGGTCGACACGCTGCCCGATGGCCGCACGACCTGGCATTGGCGCGCGCGGCAACCCAATACGTATGGCATCGCGCTCAACGTCGGCCCCTATGAGGAAGTGCGCGAAACGTATCACAGCCGCTTCGGTAACCGCATCCCGATGCATTATTGGTATTTGCCGGGGGAAGAGCCGCAGGCGCGCGCCCTGTTCGCCGAGTTCGCGTCCACGCTCGATTTTTTCGAAAGCGTGATCGGCCCCTACCCGTTCGGCGACGAGAAACTGGGCGTGGTGGAGACGCCGTACAAGGGCATGGAGCACCAGACGATCAACGCTTATGGCAACGATTATGCCAAGGCGCCCGAGGGATTCGACTGGCTGTTCCACCACGAATTTGCGCACGAATATTTTGGCAACCAGCTGACCGCGGCGAACTGGGACGATTACTGGCTGCACGAAGGCTATGCCAGCTACATGCAGCCGCTCTACGGCCGCTGGCGCGAGGGCGAAGCGCGCTATGCGACGATGCTCGACGATCAGCGCAACAAGATCGTCAACGCACAGCCGATCGTCTCAGGGCGGGTGCGCACCGAGGAGGAAGTATACGAGACCAAGCTGGGCGGGCCGGGCACGGACATCTATTACAAGGGCTCGTGGATCCTGCACACGCTGCGCGGGCTGATCGGCGATGCCGCTTTCTTTGAGGTCACGCGGCGCGCCGTTTTCGGACAGACCGATCCCAAGCCGGGCAGTTTTCGCCCGCGCTTCGGTACAACGACCGAGTATGAGGCGCTGGTAAGATCGGTGACCGGTCGGGATTACGGCTGGTTCTTTGAGACCTATCTGCGCCAGGCCGCGTTGCCCGAGCTGATCGCCACGCGCCGCAAGGGCGTGATAGCATTGCAATGGTCGGCGCCCGACGGGCGCGTCTTTCCCATGCCGATCGAGCTGCAGATCGATGGGCGGATTGAAAAATTGGCGATGACCGGCGGGCGCGGCACGCTGACGGTGGCAGACGGCGCGCATATCGTGCTCGATCCTCATGCCCGCGTGCTAAAACGTTCCACGGCCGTCGAGGCGTATCAGGCGGATCAGGCCCGGCGGCGCGCCGCGGCAAAACCGGAAGGAATGTCACAATGAGCCGATGGACCAAGCGGGGGGCGGAAATGGCGGCGATGTTCATGATCGGCGACGGGTTGCTAGGGCTCCTCCAGCCGCGCCGCCACGTCGCCTTGTGGGCGGAAGACGCGCTTGGCTCCGAAGCACTGGTCGCGCCGTTCCGTGGGCGACCGGGTCGCCGCCGGGCCTATGCGCTGGTACAGATCGCTGCCGGCCTGGCGCTCGCGGCGCGGCAGCGGACAGATGCCAACAGGCGAGCGTAAGTCGCGTAATGTCGACGGCTCGATTTTACGCCTCCTGACGGCGCCGTTATGGCATGGGCCACGCAAAGGATATTATCATGGCCAAAGCCGCCCGCCTCGAACAGACCGATCTCCGCCGCGCTGAACTCGAGACCGAATATCTCGGCATTCTCACCGCCGCGCTGGAAACCTGTGCCGCCGGGCGCTGGGGGTTGTTCGGCCATCGCCCCGATAAACAAAGCATCGCCAAATTCGCGCCGTTGATCGACGAGCTGGACGACCTGGCCGCGGCGATCGACAAATTGCGGGATCAGCTCGATGTGGCGCCGTTCACATTGCACAGCGACTTTATCGCAGCACGCGGCGTGGCGAGCCCAAGCGCGGTGGGCGAACCCAAACAGGCCAAGGCCTGGCTGGAGCGGCTGGCAAAGGAAGCCGCGGAATAAAGTCCTCGGCGCGGACTGCCTCGCAATGGCGCCACAGGTCATACCGCTGGTACGAGCCTAGAGCGCCCAAGACCCCAGCTTTGCCGGGGTAACGGGGAGGACCGAAGCCCTCCCCCTTTGCTTATGCGGCGCCCGACTTTTCTTTCTTGGCATAGACGCGGATCGGCTCCTTGCGGCCCTCGATCACGTCGCCATCGATCATCACCTCATCGACCGAGTCCATTCCGGGCAGATCGAACATCGTATCAAGCAGGATGCTCTCCAGGATCGAGCGCAAACCGCGCGCACCGGTCTTTCGATCGATCGCCTTCTTGGCCACTGTTACCAGCGCGTCGTCGGTGAAGCCGAGCTTCACGTCCTCCATGTCGAACAGCTTCTGATACTGCTTCACCAAGGCGTTCTTCGGCTCCGTCAGAATCATCACCAGCGCCGGCACGTCGAGATCTTCCAGCGTCGCGATGACGGGAAGACGGCCGACGAACTCAGGAATGAGCCCAAACTTGAGCAGATCCTCGGGCTCGACCGATTTCAGCGTCTCGCCGGTCTTGCGCTCTTCCGGGCTCGCCACATAGGCGCCAAAGCCGATCGACTTGCCCTGCAAACGATCGCCGATGATCTTCTCGAGCCCCGAGAACGCGCCGCCGCAAATGAACAGGATGTTGGTCGTGTCGACCTGCAGGAATTCCTGCTGCGGATGCTTGCGCCCGCCCTGCGGCGGCACGCTCGCGGTGGTGCCTTCCATCAGCTTGAGCAGCGCCTGCTGCACGCCCTCGCCCGACACGTCGCGCGTGATCGATGGATTCTCCGCCTTGCGGCTGATCTTATCGATCTCGTCGATATAGACGATCCCGCGCTGCGCCCGCTCGACATTATAGTCCGACGCTTGAAGCAGCTTGAGGATGATGTTCTCGACATCCTCGCCCACATAACCGGCCTCCGTCAGCGTGGTCGCATCGGCCATCGTGAAGGGCACATCGAGGATGCGCGCCAGCGTCTGCGCCAGCAGCGTCTTGCCGCAGCCGGTTGGGCCGACGAGCAGGATGTTGCTCTTGGCGAGCTCGACATCGGCGCCCTTCTGGCCGTGGTTGAGGCGCTTGTAATGGTTGTGCACCGCCACCGACAGCACGCGCTTGGCGCGCTTCTGGCCGATCACATAATCATCGAGCACGTCGCAGATTTCCTGCGGCGTGGGCACGCCGCCATCCTTCTTGGACACCAATGCGGATTTGGTTTCCTCGCGGATGATATCGTTGCACAGCTCGACGCATTCGTCGCAGATGAACACGGTCGGCCCGGCAATCAGCTTGCGCACCTCGTGCTGCGACTTGCCGCAGAACGAGCAATACAGGGTGCTTTTCGAATCGCCGCCGCTCAACTTGGTCATTCAATCCATCCTTCGCATCCAAGGGATGCGCTAGTGCGGGCAACCACCTTAGGCCGCCCGCCTGCAATCCTACAATACAAATACGCGCTTACGACGCCGGCAACACCGGTGTCGCGCCCGTCTCATCGATAACCGCGGGCCGCTTGTCGAACACTTCATCGATCAGGCCGAACGCCTTGGCTTCGTGCGCCTCGAGGAAGGTATCGCGATCCATCGCCTTTTCGATCTCCTCGATCGGCTTGCCGGTATATTGCGCATACAAGGCGTTCATCCGGTTCTTGATGCGCTGGATTTCCTGCGCCTGGATCTGGATGTCGCTGGCCATGCCCTGCGCGCCACCCGACGGCTGGTGGATCATGATACGCGAATTGGTCAGCGCGACGCGCATCCCGGGCTCGCCGGCGGCAAGCAGGAAGCTGCCCATCGAGGCGGCCTGGCCGATGCACACCGTGCCGACGCGCGGACGGATATATTGCATCGTGTCATGGATCGCCATGCCCGCCGTGACGACACCGCCCGGCGAGTTGATGTACATGAAGATGTCCTTCTTGGGGTTTTCCGACTCCAGGAAGAGCAACTGCGCGGTGATCACCGAGGCCATATGGTCCTCGACGCCGCCGGTGATGAAGATGATGCGCTCGCGCAACAGACGCGAATAGATGTCGAAGCTGCGCTCGCCGCGGTTCGACTGCTCGATCACGATCGGCACGAGGCCACCGGTGATCGGGTCTGCGCGGAACCCCGGAGGGGCGAAATTACCGGTCTCGAACGGATTATGCATGGGAGTATTCAGTCCTTATGCCCCAGAAGCCTTGTCGGCGAGCCACATACATCGGCGCTGGGAGAAACGAGTTCAACCCCCGTTGCCGGGAGCCTTGTGGGCGAGATAGGCCAGCCGCCGCATCTCGCGCCGGCCGCGCACCACCGTATCGAGGATCAATCCGGCGAACACATTGAGCGCGGCGAGGATGCCGAGCCCGGTGATCAGGATTGCAGTCGGGAAGCGCGGCACCAGATGCGTCTGCATATAGGTGATCGCCAGCGGAATCGCCAGAACCACGGCGACAGCGGCCAACAGCGCCGCGATGACGCCGAAAAACAGGATTGGCCGTTCGATGCGATACAGCGTGGCAATCGTGTTGAGAATGCGCAGACCATCGCCATAGGTGTTGAGTTTTGATTCCGACCCTTCCGGCCGCGCGAAATAGCGCGTCTCGATCTCGCCGACCGGCATCTTGAGCTCCAGGGCGTGCACGCTGATCTCGGTCTCGATCTCGAACCCGGCCGAGAGCACCGGAAAGCTCTTCACGAAACGCTGCGAAAACACGCGGTAGCCGGAAAAGATATCGGTGAAGCTGCGGCCAAACAGTTGCGCCAGCAGCCCGGTCATCGCCTTGTTGCCGAGCTGGTGCCCGCGGCGGTAGGCGGCGGTGACCTCGGTCACGCGGCTACCGACCACCATGTCGAGCTGTTCTTCCAGCATGCGCGCGATCAGCGCCGGCGCGGCGCTCGCGTCGTAGGTCGCGTCGCCATCGGCCATGACATAAATGTCGGCGTCCACATCGGCGAACATGCGCCGCACCACCGCGCCTTTGCCCTGGATGCGCTCGATCCGCACAATCGCACCGGCAGCGCGCGCTGCCTCGATCGTTCGATCGGTGGAATTGTTGTCGTACACATAGATCCGCGCGGTCGGCAGCGCGGCGCGGAAGCTCGCCACCGTCTGCGCGATGGCGGCTTCCTCGTTATAGCAGGGTAGCAGGACGGCGATGCTGGGGCCGATATCACTCATGCTTGCCCTGCCTCCGCTCGTCCGCCGCCAGACCGTCACCCCAGCGTACGCTGGGGCTTCAATCGGTTCCCGTCTCGCGCCAACCGCTTGAGATCCCAGCCTGCGCTGGGATGACGCTCGGTAGAATTACGCCTGATCCGCCGCCGGCTTCTTGGCGCGCGGCTTCTTCACCGGCGCATCCGCCGCTTCGGTGCCCTGGGCCGCTTCCGCCGCCGCCGGTGACGACGTCGTCAACTCGGTTGCCACATCCGCCGGTGCCGCCTTGGCCTTCTTGGTCGCCGCCTTCTTCACCGGCTCGGCCTGGACCAGCTCGTCGCCGGGCGCTGCCGGCTCGATATCGGCGTCTTCCATCTGCTTGGCGGCGGCCTTCTTGGCCGGCTTGGGCTGTGCCGCATCGGCAGTCACCTCTGCTGCGCCGTCAGCGGCCTCGCCCTTCTTGGCCTTCTTCGCCTTGGGCTTGTGATTGTCATGATCGTGGCTGTGCGTGCCGGTCGAGAAACCCTCGTCGCTCTCGATCGCCGCTTCCAGTTCCTCGCGCGTCACTTCGCGATCGCTGATTTCGGCCTTCTCGAACAGGAAATCGACCACCTTGTCCTCATACAGCGGTGCGCGCAGCTGGGCGGCGGCCATCGGCTCCTGCTGGACATAATCCATGAAGCGCTTGCGATCTTCCGGGCCATATTGCTGCGCGGCCTGCGCGACCAGACGCTGCATTTCCTGATTGGAGACTTCGATGCCGTTGGCCTGGCCGATTTCCGAAAGCAACAGCCCGAGACGGACGCGGCGCTCCGCGATCTTCTGGTAATCGTCGCGCTCGCCTTCCATCTCGGCCAAAGCAGCGGCGGGATCTTCCTCGTGCGTCGCTTCATGCTCCAGCTGCGACCAGATCTGGCCGAATTCGGCTTCGACCATCGACGGCGGCACCGGGAAATCATGACCTTCGGCGAGCTGATCGAGCAGCTTGCGCTTCATATAGGTGCGCGTGAGACCATTCAGCTCCTGCTCGATCTGGCCTTTCAGCAGACCGGACAGCTGCTCCAGGCTTTCGAGCCCGAGCGAGGTGGCCAGCGTATCGTCGATCACCGTCTCGCCGGCGACCTTAACAGCCTTGATCTTGAGATCGAACGTGGCGGGCTGGCCGGCCAGTTCCTTGACCTGATAATCGATCGGGAAGGTCACTTCGATCTGCGTCTCGTCACCGACGTTCACGCCGACCAGCTGATCCTCGAAACCGGGGATCAGACGCCCCGTGCCGATCTCGACCGACATGTCCTGGCCGGTGCCGCCATCGAAGGCGACGCCACCCACCTTGCCGACGAAATCCATCTCGACCAGATCGCCGGTCGCCGCGGCATGGCCTTCCGGCGCGTCTTCGAAACGCTTCTGTTGGTCAGCAAACTTCTGCAGCTGCTCCTGCACCTTGGCTTCGTCCGCCGGCACGGTCAGGCGCTCCAGCTTGAGGCTATCGATCGATCGGGTGGGCACGTCGGGGAGCACTTCCAGCTCGACCTTCACTTCGGCGTCCTGGCCCGGCGCATACTCGCCCAGGCTGACCGACGGCTGCATTGCCGGACGGATGCGCTGCTCGGTGATGAGCTGCTGCACGCCCTGCTGGATCGAGCTGTTCAGCGCATCCTGCATCAGCGATTCGCCGTGCATCTTGCGCACCAGGTTCGCCGGCACCTTGCCGGGGCGGAAACCGGGCATGCGGACCTGCGGCGCCACGCGCTTCAGCTCGGCATCGACCTTGGATTCGATATCCTTGGCGGTGATCATCAGCGTGTAGGCGCGCTTCAGGCCTTCGTTCAACGTCTCGACAGTCTGCATTTCAACTCACGCCTTTTCAGGAATCTATCTTGTTCGCGGCCACCCTCGCGGCGAAGCGCGAAGGACTGGTGCGGGCGAAGGGACTCGAACCCCCACATCTTGCGATACTTGGACCTAAACCAAGCGCGTCTACCAGTTCCGCCACGCCCGCACGTTGGACACCGCAGGTCGGCGGCGTCTATACCAGTCACGGCCCCCGGGGCAAGCCACGTCGCACATCATCCGCGCCCGGCCCACGCAACCGTGCCCCGGCTGGCGCGTTGGATAGCGCGAAGGAGAATGATCATGGCATCCACGCCCCCCGAACTTCCCCCGCAGCCGAGCCAGCCGGCGCAGCCCGATCCCGTGCCGACCGAGCTGCCCTCGCCGCAGCCCGATGTCGATTTCCCCGACACCACCCCGGATGTCGGTCCCGACATCGCCCCCGGCCAGCCCTATGGCGGCGCAACCTACGCTTGAAGGAGCCGACATGGCGGACGACCCTGATCTGAAGATCAACGAAGACCCCCGCAGCGACCTCCAGCAGATGGTCGAGGCGCGCAAGGATGCGGTCGAGCGCGGCGAAGGCGGCGAAGAGCCCGAGACCTTCACGTCGGCCGGCGAGCATGACGGCGTCGGTGGCACCGGCGGCGTGGTGAAGAACCAGGACGATACCGCGCAATAACGGCTACCGCGCAGCCATCGTGGTTGCACCCAGCTTGGCGCTGGCCACGATGGCGCGGTAGCCGCCAATGTCGCGGTCGAAATAATAGACGTTCGGGGCTTCGAACGTGATCATGTACAGCTTGCCGCCAATGATCGCCGTTGAAGCCTCGCCCTTGCGCCGCACTTCCTCATCCGCTCGCGAAAACGAATAGCTGAAATGCACGCCGCGGGTGCCGAGCAACGTCGTCGGCGTGACGCTGTCGATCTTCATCAGCCGCGTGTCGAGCGCGATGCTGTAGCTTGCCTCGAACAATGCCGGAATGTCGGTCAGCAGCATCGTCGCGGCGAAACGCGGCAGCGGTTTGGTCTTCTTGCTGACCTCGCGAAACAGTGTCCGTCCGGATTCAATGCCGCCATAAAAGGTAACGTCGTTGAGCCCGTCGCCATCCAGCGTCCAGGTCTCGGAATTGCGCCCGGGCCGCGCGCCCATCTTGTTCCACTCGTGATCGGGCGTGATCGTCAGCGGTGACTTCGCCACCGTGACCGACTGGCCCTGGGGGATCAGCTTGTTGCCCGCCACGGCGGGCGCGGCCAGCGCCAGCGAGACGATGGCGGCCAGCACGAGGCGATTGCGTTTGGTCATGTCGTTTCTCACTGCACCAGGGTGGAAATCATTGCGCCGTCGGGCGCATCGGGCCGCATTGCGAGGTATTTCCGGAGCGCATCGCCCCCCGCCGGATCACGGCTGCGCAATTGCGCCAGGCCGAGGCCGCGATAGGCCTCGGCATTGGCCGGATCTTGCCCGATCGCATCGCGATAAAAGCTGGCGGCGGCAACAAGATCACGCGGATTGCCGCGTGCGCGATAGAGTTCGCCGCGCGCGAAGAGCAGATCCGCCGTCCAGCCCGATCGCGCCAGTTCGCCAAGCAGATAGTCGGTGCCCTCAAAATCATTGAGCTTGAGCTGATCGGCGAGGAATTGCCTGCGCCACGCGGCCAGCTTGGCGTCGTAGCGCGGCGCATCGTCTTCGCCCGGCTTGTTCATCACGGTGGCCAGATCGCGCAGATAGGTGGCGCGTTCGAGCGTCGGCGGATGCGTGGCGAAGAAGGCGGTGCGATCGTAGCGCTTGCTGCGCTGCCGCCGCCCGCGCGCGGTGGCGTCCGCTTCATCCATCAGCCGCAGCCAGATGTCGGCAAAACAGCGCGGATCATATGGCGATGCCTTGAGATAGGCCATCGATAGCAGATCGGCCTGCCGCTCCTGATCACGGTTGAACGAAAAGATCGAGCCGATCGCGGACAACTGGATCATCTGATAGCTCTGCGCCGTGCCGTAGGTGCGCGCGCCGGCGGCGAGGAGCCCGGCCCAGGCGCCGATATCCGTCGCCGAGCGGGTGTGCTGGAAGCCGCGCAGCGTGTGGCGCAGTTCGAAATGCGCGAATTCGTGCCCCAGCACCGCCGCCAGTTCGGCCTCGTCGCGCACGCGCAGCAACAGCCCGGAATAGACCACCATCGTGCCATTGGGCGTCATGAAGGCATTGAACAGCGCCTGACGCACGACATACAGGCGCACCCCGCCGCAGCGATCCGCCCCCACCGTGCGGCACAGCACATCGCGCAGATAAGCGTTGAGCGCTGTATCGCCGATCAGCGTCTTCGAATCGCGCAGGCTGCGCTCGGCCTCGTCGGCGATCATCCACACGCCGCGTTCGTCGACGCCCTGGGGCTGATACGCCGCGACATAGGGCGGCACAGCAGGAATGGCGTCCTTGGCCACCGCCTGCACCGTAGATACCAGGCAGACCGCGGCGCACGACGCGCGCAGCCAGAAGGTCATCTTGCCGCCACCTTGGTGGCGTCTTTGGCAAACGCCGAGCTGCCCGGAAAATCCTCCAGCAATTGCGCCACGCGCTTCTGCGCCCCCTCCGGCGTGCGCACGTCGCCGCCCATGGCGAGATCGGCGTTCAGCCAGACGAGATCGCCACTACGCAGGTCGACCAGCCCGGCAAAACCGCGATGCTCGCCCGATTTGACCGAGACATACGCCATGGCGGCGAAAAGCTGCAGAATCTTGCGCCCCGTGGAGCCGTATTGATCCTCGTTGAAGATGAAGAGCGCATAGTCCGCACCGGAGCCCTTGGCGATCTCGGCGACGCCCGGCCCCATGGTCCAGTCAAACTCGCCCTTGCGCTTCTTGGTCGGCAGCCGATTGCCGGGAAAGAACTGATAGCGGATCACCGAATCCGCCAGCACCGAAAAAAGCGCGCGATAATCCGCCATCGTTTCAGCCGCGGGGCCGATCGGCTCGTCGGCCACGATCACCGCGTTGCCGAGCTTCGATTGCGCCGCATTCAGCGCCGTACCGAGATATTCCTTGGCTTGCGCGGTCCAATCCGCATTCGGCTCAAACATGCCGCCGGTCGATTGCGCGCCGACCTTGATCGTCGGGCGGATCAACAGAATCTTGGCCGAGCCTTGTTTCAAAGCGAAACCGGGTTTGATGCCGGATTTCTCCTGCGCCTGTGCGGCCTGAACGCCCCCAACGAGCAACAAAAGCGCCAGAAGCGGCCTGAACATCACGCCCATCATGCGAATCCCCCCATGCCGCATCGTCCCCCGACGCGCGACCTGGCAGGTCTAAGGCAGGCTATTCAGTCAACGCAAGATCAATTTAGTATATTATCCAAGCGCTTTCTTGAGCAGATCATTGACCACGCCGGGATTGGCCTTGCCGCCCATCGCCTTCATCGTCTGCCCGACGAAGAAGCCGAACAACTTGTCCTTTCCGCCGCGATAATCGGCCACCTTGTCTGCGTTGGCGGCCATCACACCGGCAATGATCTTCTCGATTTCGCCGGTATCGCTGGTCTGTTTCAACCCGCGTTCTTCGACAACTTCGGAAGCCCCCTGCCCGGTCTCATGCATGATCTCGAAGACCTGCTTGGCAAGACTGCCAGACAACGTGCCATCGGCCACCAGCCCGAGCAGTTCCGCCGCTCCCGCCGGCGTGATCGGCGAATTGGCGATGTCCTTGCCCAGCCGGTTGAGCGCGCCGAACAGCTCCGACGTCACCCAATTGGCCGCCGCGACCGGCTTGGTGCCGGTATCGAGCAGCGCGTCGAACCAACGTGCATGCTCGACCTCGGCGGTCAGCACTGCCGCGCCATACGCGGTGATGCCCAGCGCCTCGTAGCGCTTGCGCTTGGCATCGGGCAGTTCGGGCAGGCTCGCGCGGCACTCCTCCAGAAACGCCTCGTCCAGCTCCAGCGGGAGCAGATCGGGATCGGGGAAGTAGCGATAATCGTGCGCATCTTCCTTCGAGCGCATCGATCGCGTCTCGTTACGATCGGGATCGTACAGCCGCGTTTCCTGGACGATGCGACCACCATCCTCCAGCACCTCGACCTGGCGCTTGGCCTCCTGCTCGACCACCGCCATCACGAAGCGCACCGAATTGACGTTCTTCGTCTCGGTCCGCGTGCCCAGCGGGTCGCCGGCCTTGCGCACGCTGACGTTCACGTCGGCGCGCATCGAGCCTTCTTCCATATTGCCGTCGCACGAGCCGACATAGCGCAGGATCGAGCGCAGCTTGCGCAGATAGGCGCCCGCCTCGGCCGGCGAGGCCAGATCGGGCTTGGACACGATCTCCATCAGCGCGACGCCCGAGCGATTGAGATCGACGTAACTGCGCGTGGGATGCTGATCGTGCATCAATTTGCCGGCATCCTGCTCGACATGGATGCGCTCGACGCCGATGCGCTTGCCACTGGCATCGGGGTTCTTGTCGTCGAGGCTGATATCGATCGCGCCTTCGCCGACCAGCGGATGGTACAGCTGGCTGATCTGATAGCCCTGCGGCAGATCGGCATAGAAGTAATTCTTGCGATCGAACCGCGACCAGCGGTTGATCTGCGCGTCGATCGCCATGCCGGTGCGCACTGCCTGGCGGATGCACTCGCGGTTCGGCACGGGCAGCATGCCCGGCATGGCCGCATCGACCAGAGATACCTGCGTGTTAGGCTCAGCGCCGAACGCGGTGGCGGCGCCCGAGAACAATTTGGCGTTGGACGTCACCTGCGCATGGACTTCGAGGCCGACGACGACCTCCCAGTCACCGGTATTGCCGCGGATGGTGTAAGTGGAGGCATCAGTCATGCGTCGGTCTCGGGTGTGATGAGGGTAAGGTCGGGAAAATAGGTACGGTAATGCCGGGGATCACGCGTGAGAAGTGGCTGGCCCGAGGTTTCGGCATGGGCACCGATGAGAAAGTCACCGAGCAATTTGTCGCGGCCACCGCCGGCGGCACGATAGGCATGCTGCGCGGCGCCGGCACGATGACTGGTGCCGGCATCGAACACCGCCACGCCCAAGCCGATCCCGGCCAGCATAGCGAGGATATCGCGCTGCGTCCCGCCCCGCATCGCGAGCTCGCCGACAACGATCGCACTAACCTGAACCGGCGCGCGGGCGCGGACGATCGAGCGCATCGCCCATTCGAACCAGCGCGGATCCTGTTCGCGCAAATCGATCACGACGTTGGTATCCAGCATCATGGCGGGAAAGGATCATCTCCGCGAATATCGCGCATGATGTCGTCGGTCGGCCGGCCTTCGCGCAGATGCGGCAGACGCTGCATCGTTTCCCGTACGCGTGCCCTCAATCGCTCGACCTCGGCATCGAGATCGCGGCGCGGCTTGCGGATGACGGCCGTATCCCGGCCGAGCATGGCAATCTCGACCGGCTCGTTCGCCACGAGGCCGAGCGCGTCGCGCACGTCCTTGGGGATCGTCACCTGGCCCTTGACCGTCAGATTGGTAAGCTTCGCCATGCCGAGGTATTACCGAAAATCGGTAATACTGTCTACCACCACGGCTCCGCCCGTGCCGTAAAGCCGGCGCGCTGCTCGAGCGCCAGCCCGGCGTTGAGCACGCCCTGCTCATCGAGCGCCTTGCCGATGATTTGCAGGCCGAGCGGCAGGCCGGCGGCATCGACGCCACCGGGTACCGACATTGCCGGCAACCCGGCGAGCGACGAGGGCACGGTGAACACGTCGTTGAGATACATGGCCAGCGGATCGGTCTTGTCGCCCAGCGCGAACGCCGCCGATGGCGCGGTCGGCGTCAGCAGCAAATCGCAACTGGCCCAAGCATTATCGAAATCGCGCGCGATCAGCGTGCGGATCTTCGATGCCTGCGTGAAATAGGCATCGTAAAAGCCGGCCGAGAGCACATAGGTGCCGATCATGATGCGGCGCTTCACTTCCGGCCCGAACCCGGCGGCGCGCGTCGCGGCATACATATCCTGCAGCCCCGCGCCCTCGGGCAGATCGCGCAGACCATAGCGAACGCCATCATAGCGCGCGAGATTGGACGACGCCTCGGCGGGCGCGATGATGTAATAAGCCGGCAGCGCATATTTGGTATGCGGCAGCGAAACCTCGACGATCTCCGCGCCGGCATCCTTCAGCCAGGCAATACCCTGCTGCCACAAAGCATCGATCTCGGCGGGCATGTTATCGACGCGATATTCCTTGGGAATACCGACGCGCTTGCCCCTGAGATCGCTCGACAAACCCGCTTCCCACTGGGGCACGTCGAGCTGCAGCGAGGTGGCATCCCTGGCATCGAAGCCGGCCATATTCTCCAGCATGATGGCGCAATCGCGCACATCGCGCGCCATCGGCCCGGCCTGATCGAGCGACGAGGCGAAGGCGATCGTGCCCCAGCGCGAGCAGCGGCCATAAGTCGGCTTGATCCCCGATATGCCGGTAAAAGCGGCCGGCTGGCGGATCGAGCCGCCCGTATCGGTGCCGGTCGCCGCCGGGCACAGTCGCGCCGCAATCGCGGCCGACGAGCCGCCGGACGAGCCGCCCGGGGTCAGTGCGGCATTGCCGCCATCATTGCGGCGCCACGGCGAGATGACGTTGCCAAACGCGCTGGTCTCGTTGGACGAGCCCATGGCAAACTGGTCCATGTTGAGCTTGCCCAGCATGCCGGCGCCCGCATCCCACAGCTTGCCGGAAACGGTGGACTCATACGGCGGGGTGAAGCCTTCGAGGATCAGGCTGGCCGCAGTCGCCGGCACACCCTTGGTGCAGAACAGATCCTTCATGCCGATCGGCACGCCGGCCAGCGGCTTGAGCGTCTCGCCCGCCGCGCGCGCAGCATCGGCGGCATCCGCCGCCGCCAGCGCATGGTCCGGCGTTTCGACCAGGAAGGCGTTGAGCGTCTTGGCCTTGGCGACATTCGCCACGAATGCTTCTGCTACTTCACGGGCAGAGAAGGCGCCGTCGCGTACGCCATCGCGGATTGCGGCTACGCCGAGGTTGGTGAGTTCAGTCATACGCCCATTCCCGTCACCCCAGCGAACGCTGGGGTCTTACTGTAACGAAGCGTGCCCTTGCGGCACGAGATCCCAGCTTTCGCTGGGACGACAATCGGGCCGATCATTCGATCACCTTGGGTACGGTGAAGAAGCCATGCTCGGCCTGCGGGGCATTGGCGAGCACGGCATCGCGCACCCCGCCATCGGTCACCACATCATCGCGCAGGCGCAGATGATTGGGGATTACCGCGGTCATCGGCGCAACGCCGGTCGTGTCGACCTCGCCCAATTGCTCGATCCAGTGCATGATATTGTCGAGCTCGGGCGCGATGCGCGCGGCTTCGTCTTCGGTAATCGCGATCCGGGCTAGGCTCGCGATCTTCTTCACGGTGGGGATATCTACTGGCATGCGCTGCGGCTAGCAGAGCGTGGCCGACCGGCGCAAGGATCACTTGCCGTGCAAGATTGCACGCGCGGCGATGATCGTGCAGTCAGCGGCCGATCGGCCCCGAGCAGCGACCAGGCTGCGCTGCCGCCTGGAGTTCGCCACTTGGCCCGCAAGTTTCTCTACGTCATTTCCGTCCTCATCGTCCTCGCGATCGCCGCCGCCTTTGCCTATCGCATCTGGGGCGCGCAGATCATCCGCTGGTGGGCAGTGCCGAGCGCGCAGTTCGAGCCGCAACCCAAGGTAGCCGCCAACGCTTATGCCGACGCCAAGATGTGGATCGCGCATCCGGGCCGGCGCGCCGATCCGGCGCGCTGGACCCCGCCGGGCTATGCCGCGGCGGCCAGGCCGACCGCCGCCGTCTTCTACATCCATCCGACCTCGCTGCTCGGCACGCAGCACTGGAACGCCGCGCTCGACGATGCCGAAACCAATGCCCGCGCCGAACTGTTCCTGCGCGGCCAGGCCAGTGCGTTCAACGAAGTCGGCGTGATCTGGGCGCCGCGCTATCGCCAGGCGACGTTCGGTGCGTTCCTCACCAATGCCGCCGCTGCCAACCAGGCGCTCGATCTCGCTTATGGCGATGTGGTGGCGGCGTTCGACCAGTTTTTGAAGGAAGCGGGCCACCGCCCGATCATCCTTGCAGGTCACAGCCAGGGCGCGCTGCATCTCACCCGCCTGCTGCGCGATCGTGTGGCGGGCACGCCGCTCGCCCGCCGCATCGTCGCGGCCTATGTCATCGGCTGGCCCATTTCACGCAGCACCGATCTCGCCGCGCTGGGCTTGCCCGAATGCGCGCGCGCCGATCAGGCCGGGTGCCTGCTCTCCTGGCAGAGCTTCGCCGAACCCGCCGATCCCGCGATGATCCTCGATCAATATGATCTCACCACCGGGCTGAACGGCGAGCCGCGCCGCGGCACGCCGATGGTGTGCACCAATCCGCTGACCGGCACGCCGGACGCCGCGGCACCCGCCACTGCCAATCTCGGCACGCTCGTCCCCTCCGCCGATCTCGCCAGCGCGACGATCATCGTCGGCAGCGTGCCCGCGCGCTGCGACGCGCAGGGCTTTCTGCTGATCGGCGAACCGCCGACGATCGGCAGCTATGTGCTGCCGGGCAACAATTACCATGTGTACGATTACGCGCTGTTCTGGGCCAATGTCCGCGCCGACGCCGCGCGGCGCCTGACGACGTTCTCCGGCAAATGATCACCGCTGACCGCATCCTGTACCGCGAGGCGCTTCCCGCCGCCGGCCGCCTCATCGGGCTGGACGTCGGCACCAAGACGATCGGCACGGCGATCTGCGATGCCGGCTGGAGCTTCGCCTCCCCCGCCACCCTGATCCGCCGCACCAAATTCCAGAAGGACAAATTGGCCCTGATCGCGCTGATCACAGAACAGCGCATCGCCGGAATCGTCATCGGCCTGCCGCTGCATCTCGATGGCAATGAAAGCCCGCGCAGCCAATCGAGTCGCGCCTTTGCACGCAATATGGAGGATCTCGACCTGCCGATCCTGCTGTGGGACGAACGCCTGTCCACCCAGGCCGTCACGCGCACGCTGATCGAACAGGACGCCAGTCGCGCCAAACGCGCCGAGCTGGTCGACAAGATGGCCGCGGCCTATATTCTGCAAGGCGCGATCGACGCGCTGGTCGCGGTCTGACGGCCGACGGACACCTGCCTTGCGCCGCCGTAACGGGGGCGCTACCGGACGACTTTAATGCAACCATCAGACCACAGCCCCGCTGCCTCGCTCCCGGGCAGCGCCGTCTTCCCGCACCGGCACCTAACCGGCATCGCCGGATTGAAGCCGCATGAGATCACCTTTCTGCTCGACGAAGCCGAGCAGTGGGTGGCGGCCAATCGCGGCTCGAAGAAGAACGACAAGCGCCTGCGCGGCCTCACCCAGATCAACGCCTTTTTCGAGAACAGCACGCGCACCCTGTTGTCGTTCGAGATCGCGGGAAAACGGCTGCGCGCCGATGTCGTCAACGTGCATGCCGCGCAATCCAGCGTGAAGAAGGGCGAAACGCTGATCGACACGGCGATGACGCTGAACGCGATGCGCGCCGATGTGATCGTCATCCGCCACGGCTCGTCGGGCGCAGTGCGGCTGATCGCCGACAAGGTCGATTGCCCGGTGCTCAATGCCGGGGACGGCAGCCATGAACATCCCACGCAAGCACTGCTCGACGCGCTGACCATCCGCCGCCGGCGCGGCACGATCCACAACCAGCGCGTGGTGATCTGCGGCGATGTGCTGCACAGCCGTGTGGCGCGCTCGAACATCCTCGCGCTGACCTCGCTGGCCGCCGACGTGCGCGTCTGCGCGCCCTCCACGCTGATGCCCGCCGCGATCGAGCGCATGGGCGTGACGCCGTTTACCGATTTCGACCAGGCGCTGGAGGGCGCCGATGTGGTGATGATGCTGCGGCTGCAGAACGAGCGCATGGCCGGCGGCTTCGTCCCCTCCAATCGTGAGTTCCACCTGCGCTACGGGCTGACGCTGAAGCGGCTGGCCAAGGCGCAGCCGGGCGCGCTGGTGATGCATCCCGGGCCGATGAACCGCGGCGTCGAGATCGACAGCGCGGTGGCCGATCATGTCGATCAATCGGCGATTACCGAACAGGTCGAAATGGGCGTCGCGGTGCGCATGGCCTGTCTCGACGTGCTGACGCGCCGGTCGCGCGGCGTAAAGGGCTGGGCATGACGATCGCACTTCTCAACGCGCAGCTCGTCTGCCCGGTGGCCGGTACGAGCAGCGGCGGCGTGCTGATCGAGGGCAAGCATATCGCCGCGGTCGGCACCTTCGCGGTGCCCGAGGGCGCCGACGTCATCGATTGCCGCGGCAAGATCCTGAGCCCCGCGATCGTCGATCTCGGCGTGTTCACGATCGACGTGCCCGCCTGCCATGCCGGCGGCATCGTCCGCGTCGGGCTGATGCCCGATCAGACGCCGGTGCTGGATGATCCCGGTATCGTCCAGCGCGCCGCGCTGATCGGCCGCCCCGGTTTGTGGATCCACCCGATCGCCGCCGCCACGCGCGCGCTGGCCGGCAAGGATCTGGCCGAGATGGCGATCAACCGCGATGCCGGCGCGGTCGCGATCGGCACCGGCGAGCGCTGGATCGCCGATTCAGGCGTGATGCGCAAAGTGCTGGCCTATGCCGGCGATCTCGGTCTGACGCTGATTGCCGAAGCGCAGGATGGCGGCATCGTCGGGACTGCCGTGGCCACCGCCGGCGAGACCGCGACGCGCATGGGGCTCCCTTCGGCGCCGTCGATTGCCGAGCCACTGGCGATCGCGCGTGACCTGATGCTGGCCGAGGAAACCGGCGCCAAGCTGCATTTCCGCGCCGTCACCACCACCGCCGGGTTCGATCTGATCCGCGCCGCCAAGCGGCGCGGCGTGCGTGTGACCTGCGGGATCACCCCGGCGCATCTGATGCTCTCGGACATTGCGATGAGCGATTTCCGCACCTTCACGCACCTGTCGCCTCCGTTGCGTGACGAAAGCGATCGGCAGGCGTGCCTCGCCGCGCTCGCCGATGGCACCATCGACATCTTATGTTCGGGTCACGACCCGCGCGGCCCCGAGGAAAAGCGCCTGCCCTTTGCCGATTCGGCGCATGGCATGGCCGGCGCGGAGACGCTGCTGGCGCTCGCGCTGGGCATGGTGCGCGATGAACGCATCACGCTGCAGCGGATGATCGCCATGCTGTCGGCCGGCCCGGCGGCGATCCTCGGGCTCGATACCGGCACGCTCACCCCCGGCGCGCCCGCCGATCTGATGCTGTTCGACGATGGCGCCCCGTGGCTGATAGATGCCGACAAGATGGTCGCCATTGCCGGCAACACGCCGTTTGACGGGTTGCCGGTGCAGGGCAAGGTGCTGCGCCTGTGGAAGGGCGGCGCAGCGCTTATTTAGCGTCGGCAGCCGCGCGCGCTCTGCAACCCGCGCAGATAGCCGCGGCGGGCATGGCCGGCGCTGATCGCCTGTTCGAGCCGGCGCTGTGCGCCCGCCGCACCAGATACTTCACGCACGACGCCGCGGAACGGGATCAGTGAATTGACCACTGCCGATCCGCCCAGTTCGGCGATCCCGGCGCGCTTGGCGCTTTCGCCCGAGCCGAAATCGGGGCCGAGCGCACCGTTCAGCTCGGTTATGCCGGCAGAAAGCTGGGTGCAGCTTTTCAGCGGCGCGTAGGTATTTTCATTGGCGCGCTGCAGTACCGGCGGGATCTTGGTCTTGGCGATGCCGACATCGCGCACCGGCTGGCTGGCGATGCGACCGGCCACGTCGACCGTGTCGTCCTTTTGCGCGTCCTGCGCGTGCGCGGTGACGGAGAAAGCTAACGCAAGACCTGCAATAAGGGGCATTTTAAGAGAGATCATGTGAACATTTTCCGATAATCGTTGAGCCTGCGTAACGCACAACTTGGGGACTAGTCGCATCGTCGCGGCGCGGCGCATGGACGACATGGCTCAGCGCGACGCCAAGTGCGCCCCCGGGGTTACCCAGGCCGCGACCTTGTCGCCAGCGTCGGCGCGCACGAAACAAGCGCCGCCGGTCGTTTTGTAGTTCTGGCACAGCGTGACTGCAGCGCTGCGCGCAAAACCACCGACGGACAGGCGATAAAAAGCGCCTGCCTTGGTTCGCACCGAGACGCCCGAGGGGATCTTGCCGGCCAGCGCGCCGTGTTTGCGCGACAGGCGGCGCCACGCGGCCTGCGCGGCATCGGCGTTATCGAACGCGCCCAGCTGGACGAAGAAATCGCCGTTGCCCGGCATCCTTGCCGCCGTCGTGACGGTCACCGCCGGCTTGGCCGCCACCGCCTTGCTTTTGCGCTTTATGTCGGCGCTCACCGTCGGCACCGCGCGCGCCGGGCGCGGCGGCAGCATCTGCACGACTTCGCGCCGCGCGGCAAAGCTGACATGGACCGGGGCGCCAGCCGGCGGCGGCGCTTCCACAACGTCCGCGGTTTCCACCTGCGCCTCCGGCGGGTGGGCGGCCTGCGCGCCGGGCATATAGGCATCGATCGGTGTCGTGGTCGCCAGCACCGCCACACGGTCGTGCAGCGCCAACCGCATGGGCTGGCCGGGATCCAACACCGGCGTCACCCCCAGCAGATTCGCAACCTGATCCGAGGCGGATGTCGGTTTGGCGAAACGCGCCCATTCCAGCATCCGCGCGTCGAGCAGGTCGGGCCCCACGTCGATCGCGGCAACGGTGCGCGCATCCGCCCAGCGCCCGGCCAGCGCCAGCGCCAGTGCATAATTCTGCCGTGTTTTGGCATCCGCATCGGGCGCGCGCGCGGCGCCGTCGAGCAGCGCGACCGCCGCGACCGGATCCCCGGCCAAGGCCATCGCCAAGCCGCGATCGCGCACCGCGATCGTCGCGGCATGGGCATCAAGCGTTTGCCGCGCGCCCTCCCAATCGCCCTCGCCGATCTCGGTCAGCGCGAGATGGAGCGCTGCCTTGCCATTGCCCGGTTCCAGCGCCAACGCGTCGCCAAAGGCGGTCCGCGCCGAGCCGAACCGGCCGGCCTTCAGATATGCCTGGCCCAGCACCACGCGATAATCGGCCATCAAGGGCGCATAACCAACGGCGCGCTCGGCCTGCTCGACCGCCGCTTCCGCCCTGCCCCTGGCAAGGTTCTTGCGGGCCAGCTCGATCTGTTTGGCGGCATTGCCGGCGGCGTCCCGCACCCCGGCAACGGCGATCCCGCCATTGCCGGCATGGCCCGCCATGGCGCCACCCAGCACCAGCGCCGAAAGACCGAAAGTAATGATCGTTCGGTTCTTCATCGGAAAATCCCCGCGTGGTGCCCGATCGTACAACTGGCGGACCAGCGCGCCGACTGCGGGCAATGTTTCGAAAAGGGCATCCAGCGCCTCCGTGCCGAGGCGCTGGGCCGATTTGTGCTGCGCAGTAACGCGAGGGGCAGGAGGCTTCGCGTCATGATCATGGCCTCAGCTCACGCCCCGGCGGCCGAAGCCCGAACTGGCGGCGCGCTGCGGAACTTGACCTGGCACGGTACCGGGAGCGCTGAACACGGTGCGGCGGAAATTCATTTCCAGGCGATCCGACACGTATGACCATAAGGCGGCGATTTCTTCGGCCGAGCGACAGTTCGGATCGCATTCCATCACCGTGCGGCCATCGATCATCGATGCGGCGAAATCGGTGCGATGATGCACCGTGATCGGCGCCACCGCGCCGTGCTGCGCCAGCGCGACCGCAGCATCGGCGGTGATTCGCGCCTTGGGCGTGCCGCCGTTGACGACGAACAGGAACGGCTTGCCTACGCGTTCGCACAGATCGACGGTCGCGCCAACGGCGCGGAGATCATGTGGGCTCGGACGCGTCGGAATAACGATCAGTTCGGCCACCGCGATAACGCTCTGGATCGCCACCGTCAGTGCCGGCGGCGTATCGATCATGGCCAGTTTAAAGCCTTGCTGGCGCAGCGTTTCGAGATTGGCAGCAAGCTTCGCGGCAGTGGTATGGGCGAAGGCGGGATATTCCGCGGTACGCTCGTTCCACCAATCGGATAGCGACCCCTGCGGATCGATGTCGATCAGCACCACCGGCCCGGCGCCGGCAATTTGCGCCTGGACGGCCAGATGCCCCGACAGCGTCGTCTTGCCCGATCCGCCTTTCTGTGATGCCATCGCCAGAACGCGCATGTGCCGAAACTCCCGATGTCGCGATGCGGCATCGCACGGTTGCGTCAAGAACAGGTTAATGGCGGCAGATCGGGTCGGGCCGCAGGCTCGCTACCGCAATCCTTGCGGCATTTCGGCATGTATCACTGACAATCAAAAAACCAAGGCAAGCCCATGTTATACAAGCAAAGACTTTCGCTAAGAAGGTTCCAGCTGCTCAGCCCACGACCCACTCCGCCGTCCTAATTCCCTGCGCATATAACAACGCGGTCAGATCGCCGTGATCGACCCGCGCAGCGGCGGCCTGCGCCACGATCGGCTTGGCGTGATACGCCACCCCGAGCCCGGCGCGCTCGATCATCGCCAGATCGTTTGCGCCGTCGCCCACCGCCAGCGTTTGGGACGCCGCCAGCCCGCGCTCGGCGCTCGCCGCCAGCAACGTTTCCAGCTTGGTCGCCGATCCCACGATCGGCTTGGCCACCCTGCCGGTAAGCACGCCGCGCTCGACCAGCAGCCGATTGGCAATGGCGCGATCGAATCCGATCATCGCCGCCACAGGATCGGCAAAGCGCGTAAAGCCCCCCGACACCAGCACGGTGAGCGCGCCGCGCGCCTTCATCGTCCGCACCAGAGTTACCGCGCCCGGCATGATCGTCACGCGTTCGTTGAGGCATTGTTCGATCACCGCATCGTCCAGCCCGGCGAGCAAGGCGACACGCGCATCGAGCGCGGCCTCGAATTCCAGCTCGCCCCGCATCGCGCGCTCGGTGATCGCCGCGATCTGCGGCTTGATCCCGGCATAATCGGCCAGTTCGTCGATGCACTCGACCGTGATCATGGTCGAATCCATGTCCGCGATCAGCAGCTTCTTGGCGCGCCTCGCAGCCGGCTGCACGACGATATCGGTCGCCGCGAACGCGCCCTCCAGCGCGGCGCGCGCGGCATCCGGCAACGCCTCGAACGGCACATCAGCGGCACAGCCGTCTTCCAGCCACACCCCCTCGCGCGGCGCGCAGCCCGCGTCGGCCAGCCGGTCGCGCGCGGCGGAAATATCGCCCCCGGCTAGCGTTCCCGGTGCTATCAACGTCGCGATGAACATGGCTCAACCCCTTCCTAGACTGGCGCTCATCGCAGGGCCGACCGCCAGCGGCAAGTCTGCGCTGGCGATGGATCTCGCCGAGCGGCACGACGGCGTGGTGATCAACGCCGACAGCGCGCAGGTCTATGCCAATCTGCGCATCCTCTCCGCCCGCCCCAGCATAGCGGACGAAGCACGCGTGCCGCACCGGCTGTTCGGCTATATCGACGGCGCGGAAAGCTGCTCCGCCGCGCGCTGGGCGGACGACGCGCGCGCCGCCATCGCCGCGGTGCACGCGCATGGCCAGCTGCCCATTCTGGTGGGCGGCACCGGCCTCTATATCCGCACGTTGCTGGACGGCATCGCCCCCATTCCCGACATCGACCCCGCGATCCGCGAAGAGGTCCGCGCGCTTCCCGTGGCCGAGGCGCACACGCAGTTGCAGCAGGCCGACCCCCAGGCCGCCGCGCGCCTCGCCCCCGCCGACACCACCCGCGTCGCCCGCGCGCTCGAAGTGGTGCGCTCGACCGGCCGCACGCTCGCTGACTGGCAGGCGCACCGCGAGGGCGGCATTGCCGGCCAGGTCGATCTTTACCCTGCGATCCTGCTGCCAGACCGCGATTGGTTGCTAACGCGCTGCGACCAGCGTGCCGCGCAGATGCTCGAGCAAGGCGCCGTTGCCGAAGTGGAGGCGCTGCTCGCCCGCGCTGACATCCCCCCCAACCTCTCCGTGCGCCGCGCCATCGGCGTCGCCGAGATCGCCGACTGGCGCGCTGGGATGACCACGCGCGACGAGGCGCTGGGCGCGCTAGCGCTTGCCACGCGGCAATATGCCAAGCGCCAGTTCACCTGGTTTCGCAATCAATCGCCGAAAGACTGGCCGCGCTTGAACGAAAGAAACGAAATACCTCCTGCAATTGATATAATAATGCGTGCCAAGGGTTGACCGCAGTGCTCACCTCCCCTAGCAGCCCCCTTCCCGTATATCTTTACCTGCATCGAGACCGATCATGACGCCTGAGAAAAGTGGAGCCGATATCCTCGTCGACGCGCTGTGCGATCTCGGTGTCGAGGTCGTGTTCGGCTATCCCGGCGGCGCGGTGCTGCCGATCTATGATGCGCTGTTCCGTTCCAAGCGGATCAAGCACGTCCTCGTCCGCCACGAACAGGCGGCGACGCATGCCGCCGAGGGTTATGCCCGCTCGACCGGCAAATGCGGTGTTGTGCTGGTCACCTCGGGGCCCGGCGCGACCAATGCGGTCACCGGCATCACCGATGCGCTGATGGATTCGATTCCCATGGTGGTGATCACCGGCCAGGTGCCGACCGCGTTGATCGGCTCGGACGCGTTCCAGGAAGCCGATACCGTCGGCATCACGCGGCATTGCTCGAAGCACAATTATCTCGTGAAGGATCCGGCCAAGCTCGGTGACGTGGTGCACGAGGCGTTCCATATCGCCACCTCGGGCCGCCCCGGTCCGGTGGTGGTGGACATCCCCAAGGATGTGCAGATCGCCACCGCGGCCTATACCAAGCCCGGCCCGATCCAGCACAAGACCTATCGCCCACAGATCAAGGCCGATCGTGCCCTGATCGAGCGCGCGGTGGATCTGATGGCGGCCGCCGAACGCCCGATCTTCTATACCGGCGGCGGGATCATCAATTCCGGCCCGGCGGCCAGCCAGATGCTGCGCGAACTGGCGCGGATCACCGGCGCGCCCGTCACCTCGACGCTGATGGGTCTGGGCGCGCTGCCGGCCTCGTCCGATCAGTGGCTCGGCATGCTCGGCATGCACGGCACGTACGAAGCCAATTTCGCCATGAACGAGGCCGATCTGGTGATCTGCCTCGGCGCGCGCTTCGATGATCGCGTGACCGGCCGGCTCGATGCGTTCAGCCCCAAGAGCATCAAGATCCATGTCGATATCGATCGCAGCTCGATCAACAAGACGGTGCGCGTCGATCTGCCGATCGTTGGCGATGTCGGCCATGCCATGGAAGACATGATCAAGATCTGGAAATCGCGCCAGCATCCCAAGCCCGATCTGACCGAGTGGTGGCAGCGCATCGCCGGCTGGCGGGCGAAGCAGAGCCTGGGCTTCACCGATCTGCCGTCGGACATCATGCCGCAGCGCGCGGTGCGCGCGTTGTGGGAGGCGACGCACGCGCGCAATCCGATCATCACCACCGAGGTCGGGCAGCATCAGATGTGGGCGGCGCAGCATTTCGGCTTCGAGGCGCCCAACAAGTGGCTGACGAGCGGCGGTCTGGGCACGATGGGTTACGGCCTGCCCGCGGCGATCGGCGCGCAGCTGGGCAATCCCAATGCCTTGGTGATCGACATTGCCGGTGAAGCCTCGATCCAGATGAATATCCAGGAGCTCGCCACGGCGACGCAATATCGCCTGCCGGTCAAGATCTTCATCCTCAACAATCAATATATGGGCATGGTCCGCCAGTGGCAGGAACTGACCTATTCAAGCCGCTATGCCGAGAGCTATTCGGATTCGCTGCCCGATTTCGTCAAGCTCGCCGAAGCCTATGGCTGGAAGGGCATCCGCATCGAAACTATGGGCCAGCTGGAGGGCGGCATCGCCGACATGCTGGCCTATGACGGCCCGGTGCTGGTCGATTGCATGGTCTCGCAGCTGGCCAACTGCTTCCCGATGATCCCCTCGGGCGCGGCGCATACCGAAATGATCCTGCAGGGCGCGGAAGTGTCCGGCGAGATGGATGATGCGGCGAAGGCGCTGGTGTGATGATGCAAGCGCCGAAAAAACTCCCCTCCCGCTTGCGGGAGGGGTCGGGGGAGGGCCTGTCCAATATTGTCAGGCCATGCTGGGGGACACGCCCTCCCCTAGCCCAGTTTGGGGTAAACGACGCCCCGCGTCGTTCAGGTCATGCCGGGGGCATGACCGACCCCAAACTCGCAAGCGGGAGGGGGATCAAGTAATGCATATCCAAACCGAAGCCGCCAAGCGCCACACGCTGGCGATCATGGTCGATAACGAACCGGGCATCCTCGCCCGCATCGCCGGCCTGTTCACCGCGCGCGGCTATAATATCGAGAGCCTGACCGTGTCGGACGTCACCGCCGACAAGGCGGTCAGCCGCATCACCATCGTCACCTCGGCGTCGGATCATGTGATCGAGCAGATCCTGTCGCAGCTCGATCGGCTGGTGCCGGTGCATTCGGTGAGCGATCTCACCGCACTCGGGCCGCATGTCGAGCGCGAGCTGGCGCTGGTCAAGGTGCGCGGCATGGGCGATCACCGTATCGAGGCGTTGCGCCTCGCCGATGTGTACCGCGCCCGCGTGGTCGATGCGACGACCTCGAGCTTCGTATTCGAAGTCACCGGCGGTCCGGACAAGATCGACACGTTCATCACGCTGATGCGCGAAGTCGGGCTGATCGAGGTCGCGCGCACCGGCATCGTCGCGATGGCGCGCGGGAAAGAGCCGGCTTAGTTTCGCTTATCCAGTCTCACCACAACCACCACCGTCACCCCAGCGAAGGCTGGGGTCTCATGGCAACCGGCACCACGCCGCCGCATAAGATGCCAGCCTGCGCTGGCATGACGGATTAGTTTTCGAAGGAGCAACATCATGCGTGTCTATTACGATCGCGACGCCGATCTGAACCTCATCAGCGACAAGAAGATCGCCATCGTCGGCTATGGCTCGCAGGGCCACGCGCATGCGCAGAACCTGCGCGACAGCGGCGTGAAAGACGTGGCGATCGCGCTGCGCGAGGGCTCGGCCACCGCCAGGAAGGTCATCGACGCCGGTTTCGCAGTGAAATCGAACAAGGAAGCCGCGGCCTGGGCCGACATCGTCATGATCCTGGCCCCCGACGAGCATCAGGCGGCGATTTATGCCGAGGACCTGCACGATCATCTCAAGCAGGGCGCGACCATCGCCTTCGCGCACGGCCTCAACGTGCATTTCGGGCTGATCGAGCCGCGCGAGGATCTCGACGTGATTATGATCGCGCCCAAGGGCCCGGGCCACACCGTGCGCTCCGAATATGTCCGCGGCGGCGGCGTCCCCTGCCTGATCGCGATCCACCAGGACAAGAGCGGCAACGCGCATGATATCGGCCTGGCCTATGCCTCGGGCGTCGGCGGCGGCCGCTCGGGCATCATCGAGACGAACTTCAAGGAAGAGTGCGAGACCGATCTGTTCGGCGAGCAGGCCGTGCTGTGCGGCGGCATCACGCATCTGATCCAGGCGGGATTCGAAACGCTGGTCGAGGCCGGATACGCGCCAGAAATGGCCTATTTCGAATGCCTGCATGAAACCAAGCTGATCGTCGATCTGCTGTATGAAGGGGGCATCGCCAACATGCGCTATTCGATCAGCAACACCGCCGAATATGGCGACATCACCACCGGGCCACGGATCATCACCGCGGAGACCAAGGCGGAGATGAAACGCGTGCTGGAGGACATCCAGTCGGGCCGGTTCGTCAAGAATTTCATCCTCGACAACCGCGCCGGCCAGCCCGAGCTCAAGGCCTCGCGCAAGCAGGCGCTTGCCCATCCGATCGAGAAGATCGGCAGCGAATTGCGCGCGATGATGCCGTGGATCGGCAAGAACGCGCTGGTCGATAAAGCCAAGAACTGACGCACGCACGCCCACATCGTCGCCCCAGCGCAGGCTGGGGTCTCCCCGGTAACAAGGAGGCATCCGCCCCGGGGAGATGCCGGCTTTCGCTGGCCTGACGGCTGTGTGGCAGGGCGCCGCACGCGCGAAACGATGCGTTGCCGTTCCAACATTTGACCCCGCGTGCTGGCTGCGTCAGCATCGCGGGATCAACAGGAGAACCATCATGCGCCTCATCCTTCTCGCCGCCGCTGCGCTCGTCGCGACCCCGCTGATCGCCCAGCAAGCATCGCAATTCCCTGGCCAAAAGAATGCCAGCTTCGTCACCGGCGGTGCCTACACCGCCGATCCGGGCCACACGCTGATCAGCTGGGAAGTCGATCACATCGGCTTCACGCCTTATTTCGGCCTGTTCGGCGATATTACCGGCACGCTCAACCTCGATCCCAAAAAGCCGACTGCAGCGACTGTCGACATCACCATCCCGGTCTCCAAGGTGATCACCACCAGCGGCGGGCTCAACGCCCATCTGCTCCGCGAGGGCAAGGATGGCGGCAAGCCGGACTTCTTCGGCCCCGCCCCCGCCGATGCGCATTTCGTCTCTACCTCGGTCAAGCCCACGGGCACGGACAAGGCGCTGGTCACCGGCAACCTGACGCTGAACGGCGTGACCAAGCCCGTCACGCTGGACGTCGCTTTCTATGGCGCGGGCAAGATGCCGGCCACGATGGGCGGCAAGGAAACGGTCGGCTTCGAGGCCACCACCACCGTAACGCGTAGCCAGTTCGGCATCAACGGCGCGCTGCCCGTCGTGTCGGATGCGGTAAAGCTCAAGATCGCCGCGGCGTTCGTCAAATAAACGGAACAAGGCCCCTCCCACCGCGGGAGGGGCTTTCCCAGCGCATCTATGGGCGCGCGGCGATCAGCCCGAGGAAGTTCCCGCGCACCGTTTGCGAAGCGCCCTCCAGCAGACGACGCATCTTTCGATCTAACGCATCCGGATCATCACCCGGTCGGCGCTGCACCATCGTCCAATTGCCGAATTCGCGGGCCTCGATGTTGCGCTCGTGCAGCACGACGATCGCGTGATGCCGCGGGTCCGCCCTGATCCGCGCGAACGTCGTCATCACGCTATCCGCCGCGCCTTCCAGCACCTGCAGGAAGCGTTTGCCGTCGCTCCACAACAACCCGGTCACACCATCCAGGGCATTATTGTGCCGCGATTGCTCCACCACCGTGGGAACGTCGATCTTGGCGCCACTCGGATTGCTCGAGCTAACGTAAAGAAGCTGGCGGAGGGGGGTTACGATGGAATCCATACCCCTCAGTACGCCACTTTGCCGTCAGGCGAATTGAGTGAGATCAAGCGACCGGGCGCGCGCGCCAAATGCCTGCTGGACAGCCCGCCGCATGGCGCGCTAGGCTCGCGCCAATGACGCAAGGCCTGCTCCTTCCGCTGCTGCGACTTACGCGCCCTTAGGCGCGTACCCTCGCCGCGTGCGCCGATCGGCCATGCGCGACCCCGCCTAAGGGACCTTCGCCCCGACCGACGCTATCGAGCCCCGAGCGAGACCATCATGCTGCGCGACCCTTCCACCAAATACCGCCCCTTCCCCCAGATCGACCTGCCGGATCGGCAATGGCCCTCCAGGACGATCACCCGCCCGCCGCGTTGGCTGTCGACCGATCTGCGCGATGGCAATCAGGCGCTGATCGATCCGATGGACGCCGAGAAGAAGACGCGGCTGTTCGATCTGCTGGTCAAGGTCGGGCTCAAGGAGATCGAAGTAGGCTTCCCCTCCGCCGGCGCGACCGAATTCGATTTTATCTCGGGGCTGGTGCGCGGCGAGCATGTGCCGGAGGACGTCACGATCCAGGTGCTGACGCAATCGCGCCGCGACCTCATCGAGAAGAGCTTCGAAAGCCTGCGCGGCAGCCCGCAGGCGATCGTCCATCTCTACAATGCGGTCAGCCCGGCGTGGCGCAAGATCGTGTTCGGCATGACGCGCGACGAGGTGCGCGGTATCGCCATCGAAGGCGCCAAGATCCTGCGCGATTGCGCCGCCGCGCAGCCGGATACTGCGTGGACGTTCGAATATTCGCCCGAGACCTTCTCTACCGCCGAGCTCGATTTCTCGGTCGAGGTGTGCGCGGCGGTGATGGACGTGCTGCGCCCGACCCCGGACAAGCCGATCATCTTCAATCTCCCCGCCACGGTCGAATGCGCTACGCCCAATATCTATGCCGACCAGATCGAATGGTTCGCGCGGAGCATCCCGAACCGCGACAGCGTCGTGATCTCCTTGCACACGCACAATGATCGCGGCACCGGCGTGGCCGCGGCAGAACTGGGCCTGATGGCCGGCGCGGACCGCGTGGAGGGCTGTTTATTGGGCAATGGCGAGCGCACGGGCAATTGCGACCTCGTCACCGTGGCCCTCAACATGTACACGCAAGGCGTTGATCCAGCACTGGACTTTTCCGACATCGACGGCATCGTCAACACCATCAATTACTGCACCAATATTCCGGTCCATCCGCGTACGCCATACGCTGGCGATCTGGTGTTCACCGCCTTTTCGGGCAGCCATCAGGACGCGATCAAGAAGGGCTTCGCGGCGCAGGAGGCGAAGAACGATCCACTGTGGGAAGTGCCGTACCTGCCGATCGACCCGGCCGATCTCGGGCGCAGCTACGAAGCGGTGATCCGGGTCAATTCGCAGTCGGGCAAGGGCGGCGTCGCCTGGGTCATCGAGCAGGATAAGGGATTGAAGCTGCCCAAGCGTCTGCAGGCCGATTTCAGCCGCCACGTCCAGGCGATGGCGGATGAGACCAGCCGCGAACTCAACGCCGCCGATATCTGGGGCCGGTTCGAAGCGACCTATCTGCCCACCGGACTCGATCGCTTCGCGCTGATCGATTATCAGGAAAGCCACGCCCCCGGCGGCCCGCCGCGCATTTTCACCGGCAAGGTCCGGCTGGACGGCGAGGAACGCTCGATCAGCGGCCGCGGCAACGGATTGATCTCGAGCGTGCTCGATGCCTTGCACGAGGATTGCGGCGTGGTGCTCGAAGTGGTCGATTATAATGAACATGCCATCGGCCACGGCGCCGATGCGCAGGCCGCCGCTTATGTCGAATGTCGCACGGGCGAAGGGCGGACGGTGTTCGGCGTCGGGCTCGATACCGATATCGCCACCGCCAGCGTGCGCGCCATGCTCAGCGCGGCCAACCGGGCATGAAGCTTCTTACTTGAGGCCCTCTACCAAGAAGATGGGATAGGGTCTTAAGAGAACTTCGCCCGCTCCCTGACAATCTCGCAGCCGATCCCGGCATCGGGATAGATATCGGTCTTCATCGTCCGCACTCGCACCCGCATCACGCGCGCATCGTCCAGGCACAACGCGGCAATCGTCTCGCATAACGTTTCCTGCAAGGCGAAGCGGCGCTGCGCGGCGAGCGTCAGGATGCCCGTGCGGACGAAATCATAATCCAGCACCTGGTCGATCGCGTCCTCGCCCAGCGGCGCTGGATAATCGACCGTCATCTCGACCGACACGATCACTCGCTGCGGCTCGGCCTCGTGCGCGTAGATGCCCAGCCGGATCATCACCGCCAGGCGATCGAGGAGCGTGGTGAACTCAGCCACGCGCACGTTCGAACATCACGTCCCGCTCCCTTGGCAATAGCCGCTGGCCACCATCGACATATACCGTCTGCCCGGTGATCCCGCGCGCGCCGAGCAGAAAGCCGACCGCCGCTGCCACGTCTGCCGGATCGACCAGTCGCCGCAATGCATTCTCGGCGGCCACCGCGGCAAACTCCGCGTCGGTCTGGTCGCCGCTGGGCAGGCAGAGCCCCGGCGCCACCGCGTTGACGCGGACCCGCGGGCCCAGCGCCTGCGCGAGCATCACCGTCGCGCCGGCCAGCGCCAGCTTGCCGCCGGTATAAGAGAAGAAATCCGGGTTCAGGTTCACCACCTTCTGGTCGAGCACGTTGACCACCGCCGCATCGGGCACATCATCCTGCCGCGCCAGCGCCGAGGCGAGCAGCACCGGCGCGGAATGCCCGATCGCGTAAAGCCGCGCGAGCAATGCAGGATCGAGCGCCGGTGGCGTGTCATAGTCGAACGCCGACGCGCTGTTGACCAGCCCGTCGATCGCCCCGCCCGCCACGGCGCGCGCACGCGCAAACAGATCGTCGATGCCAGCAGTGTCGGCCAGATCGCCCTGCACCACCCCGACGGCCCCGATCTCCGCCGCCAGCGCCTCCGCCGCGCCCCGCGACGCGCCGTAATGGATCACCACGCGCTGCCCATCTGCGGCCAGCGCCCGCGCGATAATCGCGCCAAGCCGCTTCGCCCCGCCAGTGACCAGAACGGTGCGCAACGTCACACGCCCATCAGCGCGAGCACTTCCTTGCGGCTGCGCTCGTCATCACGGAACACGCCCATCATGCGGCTGGTGACCATCTTCACGCCGGGCGTCCGCACGCCGCGCGCGGTCATGCAGCCATGGCTGGCCTGGATCACCACTGCCACGCCGTGCGGCTTGAGATTGTCCCAGATGCAATCCGCCACTTGCGCGGTCAGCCGCTCCTGGACCTGCAGCCGACGCGCAAAGGCGTTGAGCACGCGCGCCAGCTTGGAAATGCCCACGACATGGTCACGCGGCAGATAGGCGATATGCGCGGTGCCGATGATCGGCGCCATGTGATGTTCGCAATGCGACTGAAACGGAATGTCTTTCAACAGCACGATTTCGTCATAGCCGCCCACTTCGTCGAACACGCGCGCGAGATGATGCGCCGGATCATCGCCATAGCCGCTGCAATATTCCTTCCAGGCGCGTGCCACCCGCGCCGGCGTGTCGAGCAGCCCCTCGCGCGCGGGATCGTCACCGGACCAGCGGATCAGCGTCCGGATCGCCTCCTGAACATGCTCCGGCACCGCCATCTTTGCCAGTGGCGTAATAAGATCGCCGCCAACCGGCGCGTCGGGAAGATCGGTCAATGCACCATCCTTGAACAGAGTCGCCCGCATGACGCTACGGCAAGCATCATCTGGCGTACTTTCGTCTTGTCCCGGCTCCTGTCTCATCTGAGCAACTGTCCCGCAACCCCACAGTTTCGCACGCAATTCCGATTGACGGCGTTGCTCGGCGGGCGCAGCCTTGGCTTGTTAAACAGAGAACCTTGCCAGACGGCCAACAGAGCTGCGGCAATATAGGAGGGGATCACCATGAAGAAATGCGAACTGATCGCTGCGTCCGTACTCGCCTTGGTCATGTCCATGCCGGCTTACGCCCAAGAGCTGTCCTCGGCATCGACCACCAGCGCGGGGCAAGACACGCCGGGCGCCGGACCGTCCGACTATAACCAGGACGAGGATATCATCGTTACCGCCACGAAGCGCGCGCAAACACTGCAGGATGTGCCGATCTCGGTGTCGGTGACTGCATTGGAAACAATCGAGCGCGCGCAGATCCGCGATTTGATAGATCTCCAGTCGATTGTACCGTCGCTCAAGGTGACGCAGTTCAACGCGGTCGGCCAGACCAACTTCATTATTCGCGGTTTTGGCAACGGCAACGGTAATGACGGCATTGAAAGCTCGGTCGGCGTGTTTATCGATGGCGTGTATCGCTCGCGCTCCGCCGCCGCACTGGACGATCTGCCTGAAGTAGAACGCATCGAGGTGTTGCGTGGGCCGCAATCCACCTTGTTCGGCAAAAACGTGTCCGCCGGCGCGATCAGCATCGTCACCAAGCGCCCCCAATTCGAATGGGGCGGCAAGGCCGAGATCAGCTACGGCAATTATCATCAGATGCAGGGCAAGGCGACGATCACGGGACCGCTGACCTCGACCGTCGCCGTGCGGCTGTCGGGCAGCTTCAATTTCCGCGACGGCTATTTCGATAACGTGACGACGGGCTCGGATATCAATAATCGCGACCGCCAATCGGTGCGCGGCGATGTCTTGTGGGAGCCGTCCTCCGATTTCTCGCTGCGCGTCATCGCCGATTACAACGTGATCAAGGAGGTTTGCTGCGGCGTGCAGACCATCTTCAACGGGCCGGCGACGCAGTTCATCGGCGCGCCGGCGCCCTTCGGCCTGGGCAAAAACATCGGCGATCCGGCGGCAATCTATGATCGCAACGTGATCTTTAATACCGATCCCAGCAATCGGGTGCGCGGCAAGGGCGTCTCGGCGCAGGCCGACTACGATCTGGGCGGCGCCAAGCTGACCTCGATCACCGCGTATCGTAACCAGATCAACGAATCGCAGCAGGATATTGATTTCACGGCGGCGGACATTTCGAACAATACCACCGCCAACGAGATCAAGACCTTCACGCAGGAATTGCGGCTGGCGTCGCAGGGCGATGGCCCGTTCAGCTATTTGATCGGTGGCTTCTATCAGGACGAGAAGCTCGATACCGGGCGTGACATTCGCTACGGCAGCGATATTCGCGGCTTTGCCAACGGTTTGTCGCAAAACGCGCTGATCCAACTTGAAACGTTGCAATCCTTGGTCAATCCCGCGGTGCGCCCCGGGCTGACCTATTTCCAGCCCGGCCAGGGTATTTCCGATCGCTACAAGCTTAAGCAGCGCTCCTATTCGGTCTTCGGGCAGGCGGATTACCGCATCACCAATCGCCTGACCGTCACCGGCGGCCTCGCCTATCTCAACGATCGCAAGGAGGCGCGGTCCTCGGTCGTGATGCAGGATCCATTCTCGGCGCTCAATCTGCAGAACGTGCCCGAGCTCGGCTTCCTGCCGCTGACGATCCTCAACCCGGCAGCGCCAGCCGGGGCGCGCATCCCGACCAACCTGTTCGGTGCGCTCGGCGCGTTGCAATTCTTCTACGGCGATTCGCCGACGCACGGGCCGGTCAATTTTCCCAACGCCGCGGAGAGTGGCGTGCTGAAGGGCGACAAATTCACCTATGCCGCCCGCATCGCTTATGATCTCGATCTGCTCAACGTCTATGCCAGTTATTCCACCGGCTGGAAGGCAGGCGCCTTCAACTTGTCGTCGGATAGCCGCCCGCCCGACGTGAACGGCGCCGGCCGCACCGCCGATCCCGAAGATGTCGCGGTGTATGAAGTGGGTGCCAAGGCCAAGTTCCGCGGCGGATATGTCAACCTCGCGCTATTCCAGCAGACCATCAAGGGCTTCCAGTCGAATGCCTTTACCGGGCTGGGCTACAGCCTGGTGAATGCCGGCGAGCAATCGGTGCGCGGGTTCGAAGTGGACGCCGCATATCGCCCCATCTCGTTCCTGTCGTTGACCGCGGCGGCCACCTATCTCGATCCGAAATACGATTCCTTTATCGGAGCACCTTGCGTCAATTACGATAGCGAGCGTTGCCCGGTCGATCCCGCCACCGGTCGCCGTCCGAATTTCCGTGATTTGTCGGGCGATCGTCCGGCCGGCATCCCGACCTGGAGCCTGGCTGTGGCGGCAACCATTTCCCACGATCTGGCCGAGGGCATCAACGGCTATGTCCGCGGCGAATACGATTACACCAGCAAATTCCAGCTGATCGAAACGACGCCGCCCGAATTGTCGACCGTCGGATCGCAGGCGCTCAACGCCAGCGCCGGGCTGACCTTTGCCAACCAGCAGCTCGAGGTAATGGTATGGGGCCGTAACCTGACGAATTACAACACGCTGATCAGCAGTTTTCCTACGGTCGCGCAGGATGGCAGCTATAGCGGCTACCCCAATCAGCCGCGCACCTATGGCGTTACTTTGCGCAAGACCTTCTGACGTCCCGGCGTCATCGGACCACCTCAGCTCCCGGCCTGGGCCGGGAGCTGAGGTGGGTGCAACCATTCAGGCCGTCCTGCGCTGATCCCCGGCAAAGGAGAGCGGTTATGACGACGCTGAAGAAGGGCGACGAGGTTACCTGGAAATCCCCCGGCGGCACGGCGCACGGCACGGTCGAAAAGAAGCAAACCACCCCGACCACGATTAAGGGCCATAAAGTCGCGGCATCACCCGACAATCCGGAATTCATTGTTAGGAGTGACAATGGCGGCAAGGCGGCGCACAAGGAGAGCGCGCTGAAGAAAGCGTGAACCGATGTCGGCTTGAACGGCACATCAGGAAGGAATTTTTATGGCTAAGACTCCCACGGCTGCCAAGAAGGAAGCAGCTCCCAAGAAGGATGCGGCTCCCAAAACGGGTGGCATCCACGCCCCCGTGCAGCCGTCGCCCGAGCTTGGCGCGATCGTTGGCAACGACAAGCTGCCGCGCAGCGAAGTGATCAGCAAGGTCTGGGTCTATATCAAGGAGCACAATCTCCAGAACCCGGAGAACAAGCGCGAAATCCTGGCCGACGAAAAGCTGAAGAAGGTGTTCGGTCGCGACAAGTGCACCATGTTCGAGATGAACAAGTATATCTCGCAGCACGTCAAAGCATAACTCTGGCCCTCGCTGGGGGCGGCCCGCATTGGTTTACCAATGCCGGAATGGTGCCCCCGGCGAGATTCGAACACGCGGCCTACGGTTTAGGAAACCGTCGCTCTATCCGGCTGAGCTACGGGGGCACTGGCAGTTTCCTAGGTTTGCGCATCCGGCAGGTCAACGACCAACCTGCGCTGCAATTACCGCCAGCAAGCCTCAGACAGCGGTGGGAGGCGCCGGATCAGCCGGGCCGCCCTCGGCCGGCGCGATCAGCTGAATGTCGATCGTGCCGTCGTCGAACGGCTCCTCGAGCACCCAGCCTGCCGATGTACGCCACAGCTGTACGCCGCATCCCGAACACACCGAGGTATAAACACCGGTGGTGGCGCGATGGACTCGGCGCCCATCGCGATGATGCGCGCCGAACCGGCACTTCATTTGCTGAACGATGTCCACGTGGATCTCCAACGCTAACGCTGGCAGCTCTATATCACGCGCGCTGTCGCCCAACCGCTTTGCGTTTTGTACAATTCGACCGCGCGCGCGATCGGCGCGTCAGTTGAGCACCTCGGGCGGCACCACGGGCAGCAATAACGGCGCGATCTCCACGCCTTCCTCGATCAACGCGATCGCTTCCGCGCGGGTCGATTGCCCGTGGATCGGCGCGGCGATTTCTTCCCCGGCATGCATCGCACGGGCACGATCAGCGAAAGTTCGCCCTACCCACTGGGATTTTTCCAGCGCTTTGGCCTGCGCGTCGGCCAGCGCACACAGCGCCACCTTGATCGCCTCCGGCGCGATCGTCGCATCTGGGGTAGTTGTCGGCGTGCGCGCACCGGACTGGCGGTTGCCCTTGGCCGCGATATTGGGCGCCATCAGCGCCTTGCCAACTTGCGTATCACCGCACAGCGGGCACGCGACCAGCCCCCGAGCGCGCTGCTCTTCAAACGCTGTGCTCGAGCCAAACCATGCTTCGAACACATGCTGCGCGCCGCAAGTCAGATCGAACACGATCATGATCGTTCCACCGGCGGGATAGCGCGGCGATGTGCCACCACCGGGATGCGGCTCCGCACGGCGGGCACGCGCGCCGGATCGATCTCGGCAAAGCCCAGCCCCGCCGCCATGTCCATATCCAGCACGATCTGACCCCATGGGTCGACCACCAAGGAATGGCCGTATGTCTGGCGGCCATCCTCATGCATCCCCGTCTGCGCCGCCGCGATCACCCAGGCGCCGGCCTCGATCGCGCGTGCCCGCAGCAGCACCTGCCAATGCGCTTCTCCCGTCTCCGCGGTAAACGCTGCCGGTATGCTGAGCACCATCGCCCCCGCATCGCTCAGCGCGCGATAGAGATCGGCGAAGCGCAGGTCATAGCAGATCGACAACCCTACTGGCCCAAGCGGGCTGTCGATCACACAGCTGCGCTCGCCAGGCGCATAGCTGGCGGATTCACGCCAGCTGCCACCCCCCGGCAGATCGACATCGAATAAATGGAGTTTGTCGTAACGCGCGCGGATCGCGCCGCGATCATCGATCATGAAGCTGCGATTGGCCAACTTGCCATCGGGGCGCCGCACCGCCAGCGATCCCAGCTGCACCCAGATGCGATGCGCTGCCGCCCCCGCCTGGACGGCGGCAAGCACCATATCGTCCTCTTCGGCGACGATATGCGCCGCGCTGCGGGCGCGGTCACGATCGAGCAAACCCGACATTTCCGGTGTGAACAGCATGGCCGCGCCGCCGGCAGCGGCGTCGGCGATAGCGGTCTGCAACGTGACGGCATTGACGGCGGGATCGATCCCGCTCGTCATCTGCAGCACGGCGGCCTTCATGCCGCGAGCAGCGCATCCAGCTTGCCACCACGCTCGAGCGCGGCGAGATCGTCGGAGCCGCCGACATGTTTGCCGTTGATGAACACCTGCGGCACGGTCGTCCCACCATTGGCGCGCGACAGCATCTCGGCGCGCTTGGGGCCACCCATGGTGATGTCGAATTCCTCGACCTCAACGTTCTTGGACGACAACAGCTTCAGCGCGCGCGTGCAATACGGGCAGAAGGCTTTGGTATAAATTTCGACTTTGGCCATCGCGTTGAGATGTGGTGCGGAACGCAGCTTGTCAATCCGCCGGCGCCTCGCCCAGCACCCTCGCCCAGCACAGGATCGTGACGTTTGCCGCCCCAGCGCGCAGCAATAGGCGGGTGCAGCCGTCGCTGGTCGCGCCGCTCGTATGCACATCGTCGATCAGCACGACCGCTTTGCCACGCAGCCGCGGCCGGGCGGCGGGTGGCACCGCGAACGCGCCCGAAACGGCGCGCGCGCGATCGCGCGCGCCCAGACCGCGCAACAACGGCGTGGCCTTGCGCCGCACGACTGCCGTGAGATCGGTCGGCACCCCGCTGGTGCGGGACAGCGCCTGCGCGATCAGCCCGGCCTGATTGAATCCGCGCGACCAAATGCGCCAGCGATGCAGCGGCACGGGCACCAGCAGATCGGCATCCTCGGGCAGCCAGCGCGCCATTTGCCGCGCCACCGTCGTAGCAAACGCCGTCCGCCCGCCATATTTGAGCCGCAACGCGACGGTGCGGGCGACCGCACCATAGGCCACCGCCGCGCGCACCCCGGCATGCCGCGGAGGGTAGGCAAGGCAGGCACCGCACACCGCCCCCTCCCCTCGGTCATACTCGAATGGTACATGGCACGCCGCGCACCAGGGCGGCCCCAGAAAGCGCAGCGCGCCAAAGCAGGCGGCGCAAAAGACATGATCCTCCGCCATCACCGTCCCGCATCCGGGGCAGCGCGGCGGCAGCGCAAGGCCGGCGACAAAGTGTAAAGGCCGAAGCAAGGGCGACATGTACATCTTGTCCTACCCGCGCCGACGCGGCACAAGCCCGGGCGTGACCCCACCCGACATCTTCGACCGCCGCCTGCGCCGCCTTCGCCGTGACCGCGCCGCGCCGGGCTATGCCGGGTTCGATTTTCTGCGTGCGCACATGCTGGAGGGAATCGGCGATCGGCTGGACAGCGTCACCCGCCCCTTCACCGACGTGCTCGATTTGGGGTGCTTCGATGCCTCCTTCGCGCCGCCGCCGGGCGCGCGCATCACCCGGCTGGATCCCGGCGCCGCCTTTGCCACCGCCGCCGGTGCCGTGCAGGCCGAGGAGGATCAAGCCAATTTCCCCGACGCCTCGTTCGATCTGATCGTGGCCGCCGGAACGCTCGACACCGTCAGCGATCTCCCGGGAGCACTGGTGCTCGCGCGCCGCGCGCTGCGCCCCGACGGGCTGTTCATCGCCGCCTTTACCGGCGGCAGCACGCTTTCTGCCTTGCGCGCCACGTTACGCGAGGCCGAAGGCGATGCCCCGGCAGCGCGTATTCATCCTCAGGTTGAGGTGCGCGCCGCGGGGGATCTGTTGTCGCGGGCCGGGTTTGCCTTGCCCGTCGCCGATGTCGAAACGCTGTCGGTGCGCTACCGCGATCTATGGAGCTTGCTTCGCGATCTGCGCGGCATGGCGGCCACCAATCTGCTGCCCGGCACACCACCGCTCAGCCGCACGACGCTGGCGCGCGCCGCGCAAATCTTCGCCGATCGTGCCGATCCCGATGGCCGGACACCCGAACGGTTCGACATCATCTATCTCACCGGCTGGGCGCCGGCCCCGACCCAGCCCCAGCCCGCGCGCCGTGGCAGCGCGACGGCATCGCTGACCGACGCGTTGGCCCGCCGCGACTAAGCGGTTCGATCGGCCTAGCCGATCATCCCGTCGCCAGCCGCCTTGGCGAGCATCCGGCCCATCGTGTCGAACAGCGAATCCATCGCCACCGGCTTGAACAGCACTTCATCCGCGCCCTGAGCAATGCACCGCTCGCGCAGGTCCACCGCGGTGTCGGCGGTCACCACGATGATCGGCAGTTTGGCCTTGGCGTCGGGTCGCGCGCGAATATGCTTGATCGCGGTGATGCCATCCATTCCGGGCATGCGCAGATCGACCAGAATGATGGCATAATCATGCTGGTCGATCAGCTGCAGCCCGATCTCGGCGCTTTCCGCGCCCGTCATCGTCGCGCCCGCGACGTCGAGCATATCGCTGACGACACGACGGTTCATCGTGTCATCCTCGATAAACAGGACGTTCATGAGCGCAGCGCCCGGATAGTCTCGATAATCGGCATGATGGCGGTGCCTATCGTCTCATGTCGCGGGCGAAACAAGGCGATCGCCCGACAAATTGTAAGAATTGAACAATTTCGCAATCAAAGTGGCTGCCGTAATCGGTTTGGCGATGACCTGCCCGATCCCGGTGGCCAGCAATGCCGCTTGGCACTGCTCATCGGGTGCGGCCCATAACAGGCTGGTCGCCACGCCATGCGCCGCCGCCGCGTCGGCGATGGCAGCCAGCGCTGCCTCGCCATCCGGCTCGCCGGCAATCGTGGCATCGTCGATCAGCACTTGCGCCACACGGCCGCCACGGATCTTGCCCACCGCCTCCTCGGCCGACGACGCAAAATCGACCGCCCCGGCATGCGGCTCCAGCACGGCGCGCAGCATGCTGCGCGTGATCGGGCTGCGGTCCACGATCAGCAATGCCGTCTGATCCTGTCGCGTCGACACCACATGTGGCGCGACCGCGGCGATCAGCGGAAGATCGATCGTGAAAGTTGCGCCTTCTCCCGGCCGGCTGGCCACGCGCACGTCGCCATCCATTGCCCGCGCCAGATTACGGCAAATCGCCAGCCCCAGCCCGGTCCCGCCAAATTGCCGCGTCGTCCCGGCATCGACCTGGCGGAACGATTCGAAAATCAGTTCATGCTTGGCCGCGGGAATGCCGATTCCGCTATCGCTGACGGCGATCACCACGCGGCCGCCATCGCTGCCCGCGCGCAGCGCGATCGTGCCGCGCTCCGTGAACTTGAGCGCGTTGGACAACAGATTGAACACGATCTGCCGCAGCCGCGCCGGATCGCCCAGGATCCAGTTCGGGCTCTGCGCAACGTCGAGCACGAAGCCGATCCCGCGCGCCTCGGCCTGTTCGCGCCACAATTTGGCGACCTCCTCCAGCGTCACACGCAAATCGAACGGCGTCTGCTCGATCGTCAGATTGCCGGTCTCGATCTTGGCGACATCCAGAATATCATCGACCAGCGCGCGCATCGTCAGTCCGGCGCCGTGCACGATTCCGATCCGCTCGCGCAGCGCTGCGCTCAGCGTGCGATCGGTCAGCATCACTTGCGTCATGCCAAGAATGCCGTTGAGCGGCGTGCGAATCTCATGACTTGTCGTGGCGAGGAATTCGGTCTTCGCTGCCAGCGCCTTGGCCAAGGCGGTATTGGTCGCGGCAAGATCGATATTCGCGACGCGCACCTGATCACGGCTGCGCCGCAGCGTGAAGATGCCGAAGGCCAGCAAGGTGACGATCGTCATCACCACCAGCGCGATGCCAATGGCGATATTCTGCCGCGTGACGGCCTGCGCCTGCTGGAAATCGATATTGCGCTGCAATTCGTCCGCCTTGAGCTGTGCGATGCGCAATTCCTGATTGGCAAAGTCGAACCTTGCCGCGGCCAGCGAGGTATTGGCCGAGGCGGCGAGACGCGATGTCTGATCGTCCAGCCGCTTTAGCGTTTCTAAATGGACCAGCGCCTTACTGTCCTGTCCCGACTGCCGGAAAATCTCATAGGCAGCCTTATGACCCTCGCGCATATCCAACGTGGTCTTGCCAAGATCTACGCCATCGAAGCTGCGATCGATCAATTTTATAGCGCCTGTAATATCGCCACGATGAAATGCTGACGTTGCCGCGAGAACCCAAAATTGGTTGCGAGCCTCCGCGGCCTGACCAGATCGGGTTAACGCCACTCCCCGAGCGATGGTCCGATCGGCCTTATCAAACTGGCCGGCAACCAGTTGGCCCCGCGCAATATTGCTCAGCACGCGAGCCTCCATGGCAGGGCTCTTTTGCGCACGTGCTAGCTCCAGCGCCTTGCCTAGCTGCTCCTCCGCCGCAGCGATCCGACCAAGCTCCTTAAGTGCGTTAGCTCTATTATTGTATATCGCATATAATATTTGAGAATCGCCTCGATAGACGTCTATTGCTTGTTTGTAGTATTTTAGAGAATTATTATAATCTTCCGCTTCTTGATACAGTAAGGCAATACTTAGCAAAGACACCGCTTGACTACGCTGATCACCAATATCTCTAAAGATATTGTGTGCCCGCTGGTAATCGGCCAGCGCCGCCGCCACGTTCCCGGTAGACGTGCGCAAGCCGCCCCGCGATACCAAAAGGTCACCATTGAGCTTCGTCGCTCGCCCCGTACGCATTGCGATGGCAATGGCCCGGTCAATAAGGGGGGCCGCTTTCGCCGAGTTATTAAGGCGCAAATAGGCTTCGCCCTCAAGCCATTGAGCAGTGGCCAATCCAATCATGCGGCGTCTGCCGTCCAAACGGCTCGCCCATTGCGCCGCACGTCTCGCGCTCAGCAGCGTTTTGGCCGGGTCGATGAGCATCATCGCTTTGGCATCAGCGATGGCCGCGTCGAATTGCGCGCCGTGTTTGATTTGCGCTGCGCCGGTGGCGGGTGTGGGTTGCTCGGCCACAGCCACACTGCTGGTAGCAGTCACCCAACATGCGGCAGTGACGATCAGTAAGGCGAAACGACGAAAGCTCATTTGAGCTTGGTAGACGGCAATTCTTAAATCCGTGCTAACCGAACAACCCCAAGGAATCAGGCGCTTTTCCAGAAACTTGCGGGCCGGCTAAACATGGATTTGACGTTATTTTCCCCCAGCTCGAGGTGATCCTCGAGCAGAAACTTTCGAAACGCGTCGATCGCGATCGGGCGGCTGATAAGATAGCCTTGGACCATATCGCACCCCATGACGGTCAACAACGCAAGCGCCGCCTGCGTTTCCACGCCTTCCGCCGTTACCTCCATCTCCAGCGCATGCGCCAAATCAATCGTCGATCGTACAATCAGCGGATCGCGATGGCTGCTGGTGAGCTGCATCACGAACAATTTGTCGATTTTCAACTCGCGTGCTGGCAGCTGTTTCAAATAGGCTAGCGACGACAGTCCGGCGCCGTAGTCATCGATGGCGATCGTGATGCCGACATCGGCGAAGATCTGCAGATGCGCGATCGCCACCTGCGGATCGCGGATAACCGAGGTCTCGGTAATCTCGAACCCGATCTTTGCCTCGCCGGCGCGCACCAACGCGCAGGCACGATCCACGAACGCCGCGTCACCGAGCAGTTGCCCCGAAATATTGATAAAGATCGTCAGGTCGTGGCCGTCGGCAGCAATGATATTCTGGTCGGCAATCACGCGCTCGAGCGTCCACAACGTCAACGGGCCGATCTGCCGGATTTCCTCCGCCAGCGGGATGAAATCACCCGGATAGACCAGCCCGCGGGTTGGGTGCTGCCACCGCACCAGCGCTTCAGCGCTGGCGATCTCGCGGCGCCGAACATGCACTTTGGGCTGATAATGCAAAAACATTTCACGATTAGCGATTGCTTCGCCCAGCTCACGCGCCAGCGTTAACTTGTCGAAGGCCGGTGAGCCAACCGAAAGGTCACGAACCACCGAGCGTTGTTCGATCCGCGCCTGCTCCATCGTGGACTCGGCTTCCTCGATCAATCGCACCTCTGCGGTATGACCAAGCGGCGCCGATGCGACCGCAAATAACATCGTAACAGTGTGTGGCTCGCCCGCGACTTCGACCGGCACTGCAAATAATCGGCCTAATTGGTCGACCGCATCTTGCGCCTCCGCCAACGCATCGCCGTCAAAGGCGATCTCGATCGAGGCGCGCCCGATAACCTGCAGGCGCGCCGCTGGCAGTGCAGCGGCAATGCGACCGACAACTTCTGCAACCATTTGAGCGACCTGCGCACGGCCAATGCGACGGCGCAACGCATCGAAATTACTAAGTTCGGCCAAACCGAGAAACGTCCATCCACTAGTGGCAAATCTGATTGGATCATTTTTGGGGGGCGGCAGCGTTGCGTCCACAAGCGATTTGTTGCTCACAACGTCATGTGCATCCGCATTGGCAGCAAGCAGTGGCATGGTAGCAAGCTCCACCGTGGAAAGCTGACCGGACAGGCACTTGGTTGTCGAAGCGCTGACCATAGCCGCCGTTAGCGGCGGAGACCTAAACGAACCGTTAATCGCACCGGCCGGACTCAGCAGATCGGCCTAAAACCAATTGAATCATCGTTAAAATCTCGTTAACGACTCCTTGCACTCAACTGAGTGCGTTAAGGGAGAAAACCCATGCTGAAGTTCCTGCTTTCGCTGATTTACGGCGACAACGTTCGCCCCTGGTAAATTCAGGTGATCGATCCGGTCCCGAGCTAATTTCACAGTATTAGAAGCGTTTAGCACCGGGATCGGAAAGATCTCGATAGCCTTCCCGAGGATCCTGCGCGCGACAATAGACAATCTATCGCAAGCGTTGTCGCGTTATCGACATTGTACGAATCGCCGTTAACGATGCCGTATCACCCTTGCAGCTTCGGCCTCCGTGGCGCCCCGGCATGCTGGCTGGTCGATCAGGCCCCTGCCGCAGCAATCGCCACGTCGGAAGACACCGTTTTGGGCGCCGGATTGGTGAAATCCATTTCCGTATCCACGGAGCCATATTTCAGCGTCACCAGATCCTTCGCGTAATTCTGATATAGCTTCCAGGGATGGCGGTCCCCCTGTTTGGGGAACTTCGCCATGGCACGCATCACATAGCCCGATGTGAAATCGAGGAACGGCGCGGGCTGCAGTGCTTCTCCGCCGATACGCGGCGTCGCCTGGCGTAGCCCGCGCTTGCGCATCGTGTTGAGCAAGCGGCAGACATAGGCTGCGGTCAGATCCGCCTTCAGGGTCCAGGAGGCGTTGGTATAGCCGAACGACGCGGCGAGATTGGGCACGCCCGAATACATCATGCCTTTGTAATTGTACGTTTGGGCCAGATCGATCGAGGCGCCATCCACGCTGAACGCGACACCGCTGAGCAGTTGCAGCTCCAGCCCCGTCGCCGTCACGATCACATCCGCGGGAAGCTCGCGCCCGCTCTCCAGCACGATACCGGTCGGGGTGAACCGCGCGATCCGGTCGGTCACGACATCGGATGTCCCGGCCTTGATCGAGTCGAACAGGTCGGCATCCGGCACCAGGCAAAGCCGCTGATCCCACGGATTGTAGCGCGGCGTGAAATGCGTTGCCACGTCATACTCCGGCCCGAGCTGCTCGCGCACCATGCCCAGCAGGCGCTGCTTGACCTTCTCCGGCTTTTTGCGCGCGAGATTGAAGAAGAACATGCTGAACAGCACGTTTTTCCACCGTGTAATGCCATAGGCGGCCTTGGCGGGCAGCCGGGCGCGCAGCCAGTTGGCCAGCTTGTCCTCGCTCGGCCGCGACACGACATAGGTCGGCGAGCGCTGCAGCATCGTCACGTGCGCTGCGGTCTTGGCCATCTCCGGCACCAAGGTGACCGCGGTCGCGCCGCTGCCGATCACCACGACCTGCTTGCCGGCATATTCCAGATCGCTCGGCCAATGCTGTGGATGCACGATCCGTCCGGCAAAATCGGCTGCGCCGGGAAAGTCCGGCGTGTGGCCCTGGGCGTAGTTGTAATAGCCCGAGCACATGAAGAGGAAGTTGCAGGTGTAGCGCGCCGTTCCCTCCGGATGCTCGACGCTGACCGTCCAGCGCGCCTCCTTGCTCGACCAGGCCGCCGTCTTCACGTGCTGCCCGTAGCGGATGTGCCGGTCGATGCCGTTTTCCCGTGCGGTTTCCTGCAGATAGTGCAAAATCGACGGGCCATCCGCGATCGCTTTCGCCGCGGTCCACGGCTTGAACGAATAGCCCAATGTATACATGTCGGAATCTGAGCGGATGCCGGGATAGCGAAACAGATCCCAGGTGCCGCCGAGCTGCGGCCGCCCCTCAAGGACGACGTAGCTGCGATCCGGGCACAGCGTCTGCAAATGATACCCGGCGCCAATACCCGAAATGCCCGCGCCGACAATCACGACATCGAAATGTTCTAGCGACATTTGTCTCTCCTGCCGCGACGATAGGATATCTATCGGTTGCAGAAAAGGACTGTTCGCGGCGGCGGGCGTGTCTCTCAGAAGTCCTTCGAGTAACGCACGCTCACGTTCGATCCGCCGAACGACCCCGCCTGCGAGAGAATGCTGATGCTCTTGGTCAGCGCCACCTGCAGCTGCGTGGCGGCAAAGCCCCGCGAGTCGGTGATGATCTCGATATAGATATCATCGGTCAGATATTTGCCCGCCGCCAGCGCCGTGCCGCGCCCGCTTGCCTCGTCCGCCCCCAGGATGCGCAGGCGATCGATGCCCGTTGCCGAGCGCAATTTGCCCAGCGGATTGAGCCCGCCGCCCGAACCGCGCAGCGAATTGAGCGCCGAGGCCAGTTGCAGCGCCTCGGTGGCCGACAGGTTGGTGACCGACGAGCCGAACAGCAAGCGGCTCAGCACCTCGTCCTGCGGCAGCGACGGCGTCGACGAGAAGGCGATCTGCGGGTTCTGCCCGGTGCCCGTCACGTTGATGTTGACGGTGATGCCGTTGGTCGTCGTGCTCGCGGTGATCGCAATCTCGGGATCGGAGAGCAGCCCGCCGTTGAAGCGCACATCGCCCTTGGTGATCTCGAAGCGCTTACCCGAGAAGCTGTAGGTGCCGCGGACGATCTGAATCCGCCCAACCACCCTGGGTGCCGCCGAGGTGCCGCCGACGCGCAGGTCCATCTCCCATTCGGATTCGAGCCCCATGCCCGACACGAACAGCTGATTGTCCGCGCGCACCCGCAGATCCAGCTTGAACAGGCCGGCAGAGGCCACCGCGGGCCGATCCGTCGGCCGGGTCACGGCATCGCTCTTGCGGCGCACACCGGTCAGTTCGGCGACGTCGGCCTGCCCCTGACGGATAATCTCGTAGCGCGCGTCGGGGATCGTCAGATCGCCCTTGATCAGCCCACCCGCGGCCTTGCTGTTGGTGATCGCGATCGTGCCGCTGGCGGTGGCGCCGAGCGCATCGCTTTTGGCCAGCCGCGCATTGTTCAGGCGCGCACGGATATCGATCGGGAAGCCCTCGGCGGCGGCAAAGCCCACCGAGCCCTGCGCCTGCACCGTGCCGTCGCCGGCCCTGGCCTGCAATTGCGTGATCTCCAGCCGCGAATTGTTGAACCGCCCGGCCAGCCGGATGTTCGACAGCCGCGTGCCATAGGTCTCGTTTTCATAAGCGAGCTTATCGGCGCGGATCACGCCGTTGAGCGTCGGATTCTGCAATCGCCCGCCGAAATCGGCGGCAATGGCGATCCCGCCGGTCAGCGACTGGTCGGGCTGCGCCGCCAGGCTGAACAGCACGCCGGCCGGGCCGTTATAGCGGATGCCGCCCGAGAGCGGTGCGGCGAGCAGTCGCTCGCTCCACGAGGTGCCGCCCGGGATCGGCTGCAACGTCGCCACCATCCGCCCTACGGTGTTGGCCCCACGCTTGACCAGAGCACGACCCTCGCCGCCACTTTGCGCCAGCTTGCCGGCGAACACGATATCGACCGGATCGGATACAGCCGAGAGGCTCGACCGGGTGAAATTGGTCACCGTCAGCCGCCCGTCTGCCACCGGGAAAGCGGCGGCGTTGGCCTGGCTGAAGTCGAGACTGCCCGTCGCCGTGCCGCCCAGCCCGAGATTCGGGATCAGCGCATTGGCCACCGACAGATCGAGCCGATCGAGCCGCAGCTGCGCGGTCGTGCCGCGGCCATAGGTGCCGGCAATGCGCGCGGTCCCCTTGTCGAAGTCGAGCCGCGTCGGCAGCAGACGATAGCCCGCACCCTCAAGCTGGATGCGCGCTGGCGCTGCGGTGCGGAAGCCGATGCCATTGGCGCGCCCCTGAATCGCCGCCAGCCACAATTTGGGGCTTAGCCGCGCATTGATCGCGATGTTGAACGGCACGCCGTTGGAGCCGGTCGCCACGGCCTGCGCGGTGCCGCTGCCCCCGGCATAATTGATCTTCACGCGCGCCGAGGACAGCACCGTCGGGCCATACCGCATGTCGGCGATCTGCACATCGGCGCGCACCTGTGGCTGATCGTACAGCACGATATTGGCGGCGATGATGGCGCGCCCGATGGTAAAGTCGGCGGCGCCCGGGATCTTCGCGGCATAAGCACGCGCGGCGATATCAGCGCGCTGATACTGGCCCTGCGCGGCGAGATTGGCCGCACCGGTGATGCCGGAGCCAGCGAACTGCACGCGCCCGACGAATGGCCCCGCCGGCGCCTGTTGCACGCGCCCGCTGAAATTCATCCCGGCAAATCGGCCGCTGCGGATATCCACCGCCAGCACCGGGCTTGGCCGCACGATCACATCGGCGCTGAACGGACCGTAATCGGTCCCGCCGCTCGCCACGATGGCGTATGACGTACCGTTGCCGCGCACCCGCGCTTCGAGATTGACCAGCCCCACGCCGACGCCCGGCCGCGGCGCGCGCAGCACCACGATTGGCGCGGTCGCGCTGCCGCTGACACGCGCGGTCAGCGGGCCATAGGCAGTCGAATAGGCATCGGCATTGACCAGCAACGCGCCGCTCGGATCGTACCGCCCCGAACCGCCCGTCACGCGGAACTGTGGCGCGTTCATGCGCAGGTTGCGGAAGGTGATCACGCCGCTCGGATCATAGCCGATATCGGTGCGCACCACGGCATTGCCGCCCAGGAAATCGCGCACGCCCGCATTGAAGATCTGCGAGGTCCGCGCGACCACACGCCCCATGATGCCGAACCCGCCGCTCGGCACCGTTACCAGTTTGGCATCCGTCGTGATGTTCAGGATACCGATGCTCTCCAGCCGATAGCCGTTTACCGTGCCGTTCAGCGCGCCGGTATAGCGCCCGGTCTGCATATTGGCGGCGACGATCGCAGTCGCATTGATGCGGCGCGAGCGGATCTTGAGATTGTCGGACAGGATGTTGACACCGGAGATCGCCAGATCGCCGTTGATCGTGACGTTGTCGAGCAGATCGCCCGCCGCCGCATTCAGCCCGGCGATGCGCCGCGCGCGCGCCGCGATCGGCACCATGATGTGATCGGCATCCACCGTGGCCAGCCCAGAGGCATACAGATCGTCGACGCGCGTCTCACCGAAGCCGATGCTTGCCGCCTTGATCACGTAATTGACCGTCGGCGTGGCAAACGCGCCATCCAGCACGACGCTCGCCGCCACATCGCGGCCGTTGAGATTGGGCAGAATCGCGCCCGGTGTCAGCAGCCGCGCGTCGACCTTGAGGTTGCCGAAGCGGCTCGTCGCCAGATCGATCAGGCCCTGCCCGGCCACCGCCAGCGCGTCGGATTTGAGCTGGAACCGCGTATTGACCTTGCGCGCGTCAAGCGTGGCATCGATCGCCAGATCGAGCTGCGGCGCGGTGAGCGCGGCAAGCGGATTGCCGGCATCGGGCTGCTGCCCGCGCCCGGCACGGACCTGCGCCACGCCTTCGGCGGGTGTGTCGGCGTACAGCGCCGGATGCGCGGTGCCGCGCACCTTGAACGCGCCGTCATTCGCCGCGAGGTTGAGATCGGCGAGCGACTTGCCACCGAGCGTGGCAACCGCCTTGCCTGTCCATGCCTGCCACGTGCCGTTGCCCATCACCGTGGCGTCCAGCGGCTGCTTCAGCCCCGCCATGGTCGAGACGACGCCATCGGCTGGCGCGGTCAGCCGCGCATCGACGGTCAAGCGGTTCTGGTCCGGCACCGCATCGAGCTTGAGCAGCAGCCGATCGCCACCGGCGATGCCGGGGCCGGTCAGCGCCAGCGCGTTGGCGGAAATCTGCGCGCGCGCATCGGCGATATGCACGGCGCTGTCGAAACGCAGGATGTGCGGCGCGCCCGACACGGCCTTGGCGATGACGAACCGATCGACCGTCAGCCGGTCGATATCGATATCCAGGTCAGGCAGCAGTGGCGCGTTGGGATCGCTCGGCACGGCCTTGAGCTCGGGCGACCGCGCCAGCGTGATCAGCTTGGCGCTGGCCGACGTCACATCGACATGATTGTTGGCGAATGCGAACGGCCGCCAATCGACATCCAGCCGTGGGGAGGTCAGAAACACGCCTTTGGGATCGCTGACGCGCACATCGCTCAGCACCATCTTGCCGTAAATAGATCCGTCGATCCGCCCGACCTTGATGTTCAGCCCGGAGGCAGTGTTATACCCGCCGATATAATTGGCGATGATCCGCCGCCCCGGCCCGGTATCCACGCCGAAGAACAACAAGGCGATCAGCACGGCCAAACTGAGCACGGCAATGCCGAGCCATTTCAGGATGCGCTGCCACAGCGGGCGCGGCGCGACCACGACGGTTTCAGTAGTCGGCTCGTCGGCCATCAGAATGCCTGCCCGATCGAGATATAAAGCGCGACCTTGCCGTCGCCTTCACGCGGGTTGAGCGGCGTGGCGACATCGACACGCATCGGCCCGAAATTGGTGTAAAATCGCCCGCCGATCCCGGCGCCGTAGCGCAGATCCTGCCCCTTGGGCATGATGCCTTCATAGGCATTGCCGCCATCGATAAAAGGCACGATGCCATAATCGCCGAAGCGATAACGTGCCTCCAGCGAGAATTCGTTGATGCTGCGCCCGCCGACGGGATCACCATTGGGATCGAACGGCCCCAGCCGTTGATAGCCATAGCCGCGCACCGAGCCGCCACCGCCGCCATAGTACCGCCTGGACGGCGCCAGATCGTCGCGATCGATGCCCGGGATCGTGCCCGCGCGGATGCGGCCAGCGAGCACGATGCTGTCGCTCACCGCCTGATAGATACTCCCTTCGACCAGCACCCGGGCATAGGGCTTCACGCCACCGCTGACCGCGGTTTCCGGGCTGACGCTGAGCTTCAGGCGATAGCCCTTGGTAGGATTGAGCAGGCTGTCCGATCGATCGAACAGCACCTGGCCCGGCAACGCGAAAATGCCATAGGTGCGGCGTTCGCGTTGCAGCGTGCTGAAATCGTAGACGCTTTCGTTCGTGCCGGTCAGCTCGAAGCCATAGGCATAGCTGAACTTCTTCTGCCAGATCGGCGTCGAATCATAGCTGATCCGCCCGGATACCGTCCCCGTAAACGCATCGAACGCATCGTAATTGGAATGATTGGCCGATGCGGTCAGCGTGACCGTGCGATCGCGCTTGCCGGCGTTCATGCGGCGGAACGTGCCGCTCGCGCCCTGCGCCTGCGTACCGGCAATGATCGTGCCGATCAGCGCGCCTTCCGGGCGGAATGCGTTGCGATGCGTGAACGACCCTTCTGCGGTGAAGCCCTGCCCCGTGCTGTAGCCCAGGCTTCCGGCCAGCGAGCGCGGCGGCCCTGCTTGCTGGCGCACGAGCAGATTGACCTGCTCGGTGCCATCCGGCCCCGGCGTGCCTGTGCGCACCGGCTCGACCGAGACGGTGGAGAACAATCCTGTCGCGACCAAAGCCTGGCGCAGATCGTCGACCTTGCGATTGTCGTACAGCTCGCCTTGCTTGAAGCGCGCGAGCACGCCGACATGCTCGGCATCGAACGCCAGCTTGCCCTCGGTCGAATAGCTGCCGAACGACGAGCGCGGGCCGGTATCCACCGGCAGCGTATAGTCGCCGGTCCATTTGGCATCGTCGAGCAGGATGTCGCGCTGGCCGAGCGTGATGAACGGATAGCCCTGTTGCGGCAGCTTGAGCGCCAGATTGGCCTCCGCTCCCTGCACGCGATCCGCCTCGATCCGGTCGCCCACCACCAGCGGCAGCTCGCGGCGCAGCAGATCGGGCGGCGTCACCGGATCGGCGGTGATCGTCACCGAGGACAGCGTGTAGACCTTGCCCGGCGTGGCGGAGACGATTGCCTTGATCCGGCCGTTCGTATCGCCCGCGGCCGGCTGCTCGATCGTCGAGATCGCCGTACCGTCATAATAGCCTTTGGATTTCATCAGCCGCACCGCCAGCGCTTCATCCTCGCGCCCGCGTGCCGCTACCATCGCCGCATTGGCCGCCTCGCCATCGCCTTCCTTGAGCGCGGACAGGCCGTTGAACAGCCCCGTCGCCTCGATCGCGTCGAGCCCGCGGACGTCGGTATCGTAGCGGATCACCACCGTTTTCTCGTCGTCGGTATCGGCCAGCTCGATCGGCGGCGTGGTGTCGTAGGATCCCAACGTCGGCAGCGGCGCGACCAGATCGGGCTCGGCCTGCGCAACCGGGGTCAATACGTCATCCGGCGTCGCCTGTGCGGTGTCGGCGGGTGCCGGCATCGCCTCGAGCGGCGCATTGATGTCATCGGACAAGGCCGGCAGCGCGGCGTCGAATTCGGCATCGGACACGATCGGCTGATCGGTCGCGGCGTCGGCGGGCGGCACCTCGACCGGCGGCGCCCCGGGCGTCTGTTGCGCCGGTGCCATGCCCGCCAACGCCAACACTGCCCAACTCGACGTAAGCCACAAACCAGTCAAAACGCTTACTTTCTTTTGGGCGCGGCCGGCACCGCCTATGCTCCCACCCGCCGCACCTATTGCACGGGTGTCGCGCTGGTTCCTAGCCCGTTTACCGGTTTGGTGCCACCGTCATCCGGCCTTTACGCGCAAGCGATAGGCATGCAGCAACGGCTCGGTATAGCCGCTCGGCTGCGTCACGCCGTCGAACACTAGCGCGCGCGCCGCCTGATAGGCCAGGCTGGTAGCTTCATTGCCCGCCATCGGCCGATACAGCGGATCGCCGGCATTCTGCGCATCCACCTTCACCGCCATCCGCGCGAAGGCGGCGTCGATATCGTCCGCGGTGGCCACGCCGTGCAGCAGCCAGTTGGCCATATGCTGCGATGAAATGCGCAGCGTCGCGCGATCCTCCATCAGCCCGATATCGTGGATGTCGGGCACTTTCGAGCAGCCGACCCCCTGATCGATCCAGCGCACGACATAGCCCAGAATCCCCTGCGCATTATTGTCCAGCTCGGCGCGCACCTCCTCCGCGGTCCAATTGCGCCCGCGCGCTACCGGCACGGCAAGCAATGCGTCCAGTGCCGGCACGGCTTCCGAAGCGATCTCCCGCTGCCGCGCAAACACGTCGACGCTGTGATAGTGCATCGCGTGCAGCGTCGCCGCGGTGGGCGATGGCACCCACGCAGTATTGGCGCCCGCGAGCGGATGCGCGATCTTCTCCCGGATCATGTCGGCCATGCGATCGGGCGCCGCCCACATGCCCTTGCCGATCTGCGCCCGGCCTGACAGCCCGGCGGCCAGCCCGATACGCACGTTGCGATCCTCATACGCCTTGATCCAGCCGCTGGCCTTCATCTCGGCCTTGGGGATCATCGGCCCGGCGCGCATCGCGGTGTGCATCTCGTCCCCCGTGCGATCGAGAAAGCCGGTGTTGATGAACACGATACGGTCCTTCACCGCCTGGATGCACGCCGCGAGATTGGCCGAGGTCCGCCGCTCCTCGTCCATCACGCCGACCTTGATAGTGTGCCGCGCCAGCCCGAGCAGATCCTCCACCGCATCGAACAGATCATCGGTGAACGCGCACTCGCCCGGCCCGTGCATCTTGGGCTTGACGATATACACCGATCTCGCGCGACTGTTGCGAAACCGCCCCAGCCCGCGCAGGTCATACAATGCGATCGTGCTGGTCAGCAGCGCATCGAGTATCCCCTCCGGCGCCGCGCTGCCGTCGGCGAGCAGCAACGCCGGCGTGGTCATCAGATGCCCCACATTGCGCACGAACAGCACGCTGCGCCCCGGCAGCGTCAACGCAGCGCCATCGGGCGTGCTATACTCACGATCCGCCGCCAGCCTGCGCGTGATCGTGCGGCCGCCCTTGTCGAAGCTTTCCTCCAGATCGCCCTTCATCAGCCCCAGCCAGTTGGCATAGGCCGCCACCTTGTCCTCGGCATCCACCGCGGCGATCGAATCTTCCAGATCCACGATCGTGGTCAGCGCCGATTCGAGCACCACATCGGCAATGCCAGCCGGATCCTCGCGCCCTACCGTCGTGGCGCGATCGATCATCACCGCGATATGCAGCCCGTGATGCCGGAACAGCAGCGCCGATGGTGCCGCCGGTGCGCCGTCATAGCCGACGAACGCGGAAGGATCGGCCAGCGCCGGCGTCGGCGCACCGAGCAGCCCCGCCACCAGCAGCTCACCATGCTCCACGCCGAACCCGGCCACCTCGTCCCAGCGCCGCCCGATCAGCGGCACAGCCTGATCGAGAAACGCCTTAGCCGCGGCGACCACCTGCGCACCGCGCGCTTGATCATAGCCGCCCGCGGCCGCCTTGCCCGGCAATGCATCGGTGCCATAAAAGGCGTCGTACAGACTGCCCCAGCGCGCATTCGCCGCGTTCAGCACGAACCGCGCGTTGAGCACCGGCACGACCAGTTGCGGCCCCGCCATCGTCGCCAGTTCGGCATCGACGTCATGCGTGCCGATCGTGAACGGTACCGGTTCGGGCACGAGATAGCCGATCTCGCGCAGAAACGCTTCGTCCACCGGCTCCCCGGCAACGTAGCGCGCGTCGATCGCCGTCTGCAGCCTGTCGCGCTCTGCCAGCAGCGCACGGTTGACCGGCGCGAACCGCGCAAAAATATCCGCCGCCCCCTGCCACCAGCCCGCCGCGTCGATCGCCAGGCCAGGCAGCACTGCCTCCTCGACGAAGCGCACCAACGGTTCGGCGACGGACAATCCGGCACGATCGAGCATTGCGGGCATGATATCTCCTTGGGGTTCGAACCGAACGACGCCTGGGGAGGACAATACGCGCTTAAGCAGCGCGCAGCGCAGCATCAACCCCGAACCTTCGAGGCGCAGCATTCAAACGAACTTCGTGTTCTTCGTGGCTTCGTGCGAGCATGATCTTCGCACGAAGCCACGAAGGACACGAAGAGGATTGACACGTCGGCGCTTCGCGCAATCAAGTCACTCGGGGTCCAGCGCCGCTGCCGATGCTTCCAGCCGATCGAGCACGGCGCGAAATGCCGCCAGTTCCTTCGCCCCGAAGCCGGCAAAGATCCGCGCCTCCAGCTCCAGCGCCTTGGGCGCGACGCTCTCGTACAGATCCTGCCCCGCCGGCGTCAGCGACAGCAGATGCGAGCGCTGGTCGTCCGGATTGGGGCGCCGCGCGATCAGCCCGCGCTCGACCAGCGCGATCGCCGCGCGGCTCACCGTCACCTTGTCCATCCGCGTTGCCGCGCCCAGCGCCTGCTGCGTCATCCCCTGCCCTTCCGCGATTACCGCCACCAGCCGCCATTCCGGAATCCGCAGCCCGAACAGCGCCTGATACGCCGTGGCAATGGCCGAGGACACGCGGTTCGAGGCGATCGACAAACGATAAGGCAGAAAGTCGTCGAGCTTGAGCGTCGTGTTGCCGTCCGTCACGCGAGACTCTCCCGCGCCCGCAACGGGCCGAGCGTTACCAGCAACACGAGCAAGGCCATGCCCGCCGCAACGATCCACAACGCATCCAGCCCCCATGCCGCAAAGCACGCCGCGCCCGCCGCGCCGCCGGTGATCAGCCCCGACCATAACAGGGCATGCGGCACCCAGCCCCAGCGATCCTCGCCCGCCAGCGCCGCCGCCAGCCGCTGCCCGACCTTGACCAGCCGCCCGGTCATATAGGTCAGCCCGATCCGCACCTCGCCATCCTGTTCGAACACCGTATTCTCCATCCCCATGGCGATCGCCATCGCCGCGCAGGCCGGCCACAGCAGCCCCGCATCCCCGAGCATCGCGGCCAGCGCCAGCAGCGCAGCGATCGTCGCCAGCACCCAGCCGCGGCGCTGCGCGCGTGCCACGCGCCCGATCAGCGATCCCGCCGTCACCCCGCCGACGAACAGCAGGATCAGCCCCCCGGCGATCGCCGCCGCGGCGGTTCCCGCCGCCAGCCCGACACCCAGCCGGGTCGAATTGCCGCTCATGAAAGACATGAAATAGCCGCCGCTCGCGAGAAACCCGACCGCATCGACAAAGCCAGCCGCCGCCGAGAGCAGCACGGCCAGCACGCGTTCGGGATGATCGATCGTCGTCACCACGCCAGCCTAGCCGCGCGATGCGCGCTTGGCGAGCAGCGCTGGACGCCCACCCAAAGTTCGCGTAGCTAGTTTCATCTGTTACCAGTTGAGTCCCCGGAGAGAGATCATGACCGAGCTGCCAGCGACCGCCAATCCAATGGGCCTGAACGGCTTCGAATTCGTCGAATTCACCTCGCCCGATCCCGATGCGCTGGCCGATCTGTTCGTCAAGATGGGCTTCACGCATGTCGGCAATCATCGGTCGAAGAACGTGCGCCGCTATGCCCAGGGCGACATCAATTTCCTGCTCAACATGGATGACGCCGGCCAGGTCGCCGGTTTTCGCAACGCGCATGGCCCCAGCGCCAACGCCATGGCGTTCCGCGTCGCCGACGGCGCCGCCGCGCTCAAACTGGCGGTCGAGCGCGGCGCGCAGGCGGTGCGCGGCGAACCCGGCCCGGGCGAGCTCGATATCCCGGCGATCGAGGGCATTGGCGGCGCCAACCTGTATCTGGTCGATGAACAGTCGCGCATCTACGAAACCGATTTCGCGCCGGTCGAAGGCGCCACGCCCGAAGATCATAGCGTCGGGCTGCACACGCTCGATCATCTCACGCACAATCTGCAGCGCGGCCGGATGGCCTATTGGGCGGATTATTACGAGCGTATCTTCAATTTCCGTCAGATCCGCTATTTCGACATCGAAGGCCAGTCGACCGGCCTGTTCAGCAAGGCTATGACCGCGCCCGACGACAAGATCCGGATCCCCTTGAACGAAAGCCAGGACGAGCATTCGCAGATCGAGGAATTCATCAAGGATTATAAGGGGGAAGGCATCCAGCATCTGGCGCTGGCGACCGACGACATCTTCCTCACGGTCGATACGCTGCGCGCCAACGGCGTGCGCTTCCAGACCGCGCCCTCGACCTATTTCGATCTGATCGACAAACGCCTGCCCGGCCACGACCATGACGTGGAAGAAATGCGCAAGCGCAACATCCTGATCGACGGCGCGCCGGAAACGGGTGGCGGTCTGCTGCTGCAGATCTTTACCGAGAATATGGTCGGCCCGATCTTCTTCGAAATCATCCAGCGCAAGGGCAATGACGGCTTCGGCGAGGGCAATTTCAAGGCGCTGTTCGAAAGCATCGAGCTCGATCAGATTCGCCGCGGCGTCGTGCCGGGCGCGGTGGAGGCCTAAGCTTTTAAGCCCCTCCCCTGAAGGGGAGGGGCTAAGTAAGGACAAGCCATGACCGTTTATATGACCGGCTTCGGCAACCATTTCGCCAGCGAAGCCATCTCCGGCGCGCTCCCGATCGGCCGCAATTCGCCCCAGAAGCCTCCGTTCGGGCTTTACACCGAGCAGTTGAGCGGCACCGCCTTCACCGCCCCCCGGCACGAAAATCACCGGTCGTGGCTTTATCGGCTGCGCCCCAGCGCCGCGCACCCCGCTTTCACCCGTTACGCTGGCGCCAAACTCTTCGCCCCAGGCACGATCGAGCAGCCCTTCGCGCCCAACCGCCTGCGCTGGGGCCCGCTCGAAATCGAACCGCAGGATTGGCTCGACAGCCTCACCACAATGGTCGTCGCGGGCGACGGACCCGCCACGCAAACCGGCGTCGCGATGCACCTCTACCGCGCAGACAAGGACATGCAGAACCGCGCGTTCGTCAGCGGCGATGGCGAATTGCTCATCCTGCCCGAACAGGGCGCGCTCACTTTGTTCACCGAATTTGGCCGGATCGACGTCAAGCCCGGCGAAATCGCGCTGATCCCGCGTGGGGTCCGCTTCCGCGTTACGCTCACGGACGGCGCTGCCCGCGGCTATGTCGCGGAGAATCACGGCGCCCCGTTCCGCCTGCCCGATCTCGGCCCGATCGGCGCCAACGGCCTTGCCAATCCGCGCGATTTCGAGACCCCGGTGGCCTGGTTCGAGGATGTCGAGGGCGAGTACGAACTGGTGCAGAAATTCCTCGGCCATCTGTGGACCACGCAGCTTGGCCGCTCGCCGCTCGACGTGGTTGCCTGGCACGGCAATTATGCGCCGTGGAAATATGATCTCGCCCGCTTCAACACGATCGGCAGCGTCAGCTTCGATCATCCCGATCCGTCGATTTTCACCGTGGTGACCTCGCCCAGCGACGTGCCCGGCACCGCCAACGTCGATTTCGCGATCTTCCCGCCGCGCTGGATGGTGGCGGAGGACACGTTCCGCCCGCCCTGGTTCCATCGCAACACGATGAGCGAATGTATGGGGCTGATCACCGGCCAGTATGATGCCAAGGCCGAGGGCTTCCGCCCCGGCGCGCTCTCGCTGCACAATCAGATGAGCGGCCACGGCCCCGACGTCGCGACGTGGACGGCGGCGAGCAATGCCGAACTGAAGCCGCACAAGATCGACGGCACGATGGCCTTCATGATCGAAAGCCGCTGGGTCTTCCGCCCCACCAACTTCGCGCTGCAAACCAGCGCGCTCGACGAGGATTACGACCAGGCCTGGACCGGTTTCCCCAAAGCGCAACTGCCCCGCTAATCCTCCCACGCAGGGGAAGTGGCGCCGAAGGCGACGGAGGGGGCGGTACACGAAACAGACGTCCTTCCTATCGCCCCCCTCCGTCAGACGGCGCCCGCCATCTCCCCCCTGGCGGGGGAGGATAACCTGCAACTGATCCCGATCAGCCATATTCCCGGGAACACTCCGCTCCCCCACGCGTCTCTTCCCGACCATGCCAGCACCCCACACCCCGCTGTTCAAATGGCAGCACGAAGCCCAGGCCGAACTCGAAGCGATGATGCACGCGCGCGTCGCCGAGATGGACTTCCCCTGCGTCGGTGCCAAGGCCGCGCTCGCCAAGGGCACGCTTCACGTGCTCGCCTGTAATCGTATCGACAGTAGCTGGGACGATCTGCGCATCCATGACGGTCTGTTACGCTTCGCCGAAGCGTATAAGGAAGAGCCGGCGCTGTTCCGCAGCTTCGCCGTCGTGTTTGAAGGCCCCGACGATCTCAGCGAGGCCGAGTTCGAAAAGCAGCTGTGGAAGCGCGCGCAATCCATTTCTGACAAGGATGTGTGGCGCGGCCAGAGCTACGACGATGCCGTCAGCCCCGATCCGGAGAGCCCGCATTTCTCGCTCAGCTTCGGCGGCGAGGCGTTCTTCATCGTCGGGCTGCACCCCAACGCCAGCCGCCCCGCGCGCCGCTTCCCGCGCCCGACCATGGTGTTCAACCTGCACGACCAGTTCGAAACGCTGCGCGCGCAGAACAAATACGAGAACATGCGCGAGAAGATCATGGTGCGCGACGAGGCTTATGCCGGCAGTCGCAACCCGATGCTGGCGCGTCACGGCGATGCCAGCGAAGCGCGGCAATATTCCGGTCGCGTCGTCGATGCCGATTGGAAATGCCCGTTCAGCTATTCGGGCCCGTCCAAGTGAGCGATACGGTCGAAATTCCCGAACGCAGCGGCACGGCGTTCACATTGGAGCAGGGTGATACGCTGATCGTGATCGATCCGCGTGGCGAACAGGTAGCCGATCTGCTCGCGTTCAATGCCGAGGATGTCGCCGAGATCATCTCCTCCGGCCGCACGTTCGATTATGCCGAGACGATATACCTGACGACCGGCCACGAACTATATTCGAACCGCAGCCGCCCAATGCTCGGCATCATCGAGGATACGGTCGGTCGGCACGATTTCCTGCTCACGCCGTGTTCCTATGACACGTTTCACCATTTCTATCCCAAATTGCAGCCGCACCGCGGCTGTTTCGGCAATCTCGCGGCTGCGCTCGAGCCATATGGCATCGCGCCCGATATGGTCCCGACCGCGTTCAATTGCTTCATGAACGTCCCCGTCGATGGCGCGACGGGCAAGCTGCGCGTGCTCCCGCCGATCAGCAAGGCGGGCGATCACATCGCCTTCCGTGCCCACATGGATCTGATCATCGGCCTCACCGCCTGCTCCGCGCCGGATTCGAACGGCGGCACGTTCAAACCGATCCACTACCGTATCGAACGCGGCTGATCAGACGCGGGCTTCGATCGGTATGCCACGTGTGCCGCGCCGCACCAGCCGATGCCCTCCGGCGCGCAGCCACAATGCCCCCATCGCGCCATCCATTTCCGGCGGATCGAAACGATCGAGCCCCGAGCCCGGGTAGAAGCTGATCTCGCCAAATAATGGTCGGCCAGCCGGTTGATAGAGGTCGACGCGGGCGAAGTCGAAGCCACCGGCAAGTGCCTCCGCCGCCGCGATCATCTCGCGCAACGCCGATGGTCGCGGAGTCACTGCTCCGCCTGGCGTGATCATCGCCCAGTCAGGGTCGTACAACGCCCAATGATGATCTCCGCCTCGATCGCGGTGCACCTGCACATGCGTCACGCACCCACCGAATACATAGAATTTATAATCCACCGGCAAGCGCCCGGCAGCGCCGATAAACGGCTCGATCAGCAGGCCGCGCGGGATCTGCGTGTACAGCCATTCGTCGAGCCACCCGCCATAGCTCGAGCGCACCCAGCGCGCGGCGCGTGCCCGCGTCGCCGGCCAATCCGCGGCGCCGCCATCCTGCAGAAATGCGTTCTGATTGCAGCCATGCCGCGATTTCAGCACGATCGGCTGCGTCCAATGCGATCGCATCGGCAAGCTGCCGCCCGCCCATAAAGTCGGCACCACCCATTCCAGGCCGAGCCGATCGGCCACCAGCGCCTTTATCGCCACCTTGTCTGCCATCGCCGGAAGCCGTCGGTCACGATCATGCAGCTTGCGGAGTTGCACGAGTTCCGTGAACAGGGTCGGCGCGCTCAGCTTGGGTAATCGGCGATGCCGCCACCAATAGGTCAGATTGATCCGCAGCAACGCCGCAGCATCGGTATCGGCCACGCGATCGGGGAAGGCTGTATCCATCGCCTGTAAAGCTATTGCCGGGGCCAATGTTCCAGCTGCGAACCAACCGCAACTAAACCTGCATCAACCCATCTGACGCTTAACGCTCGCCAGCGTCGCCTTGCCATAAGGCGGTTTGAGCCCGGCCAGCTTGGCGACATCGAATCGCGCCTGCTTGAACACCGCCTTGGCGTGGCTGAAGGTGCGAAAGCCGTCGCGCCCGTGATACGATCCCATGCCGGAAGGGCCGACTCCACCGAACGGCAGTTCCTCCATCGAGATGTGGAAGATCACGTCGTCCAGCGTCACGCCCCCCGCGATCGTGCGATCCAGCACACGCCGACGCTCGCCGGCATCCGGCCCGAAATAATAGAGCCCGAGCGGGCGGTCGCGCCGGTTGATCTGCTGAATCGCATCCTCGATCCCGGCATAGCGCCGCACCGGCAGCAGCGGCCCGAAAATCTCCTCCTGCATCACCCGCATGTCATCGGTCACATCGGTGATGATGTGCAGCGGCATTTTGCGCGCATTGGACGCGCCGAAATCCTCGTTCGCCGGATTGACCACCTCCACGCGCGCTCCCTTGGCGCGCGCATCCTCGATCAGACCGGTCAGCCGCTCGAAATGCCGATCGTTGACGATTGCCGTATAATCGGGATTGGCCAGCAACGTCGGATACATTGCGGATGCCGCCCCCCGCAGCCCATCGACCACCGCCGCCTCGTCGCCCGCCTCGACCAGCATATAATCCGGCGCCAAGCAGATCTGCCCGGCGTTGAGCATCTTGCCCAGTGCCACGCGCTCGCTCGCCTGCCGGATATCGGCGCCCTTGCCCACGATCACCGGCGATTTGCCGCCCAGCTCCAGCGTCACCGGCACCAGATTGTCCGCCGCGGCATGCAGGATGTGCTTGCCCACCGCGGTCGCGCCGGTGAACAGCAGATGATCGAACGGCAGCTCGGCGAAGGCCTGCCCCACCTCCGGCCCCCCGGTCACGAACACCAATTCGTCGGCGGCGAAATATTTGCCCACCAGTTCTTCGAACAACGCCGCCACGCGCGGCGTATATTCGCTGGTCTTGACCATCGCGCGGTTGCCCGCTGCAAACACGCCGGCGAGCGGCGCCATCACCAGCTGCACCGGGAAATTCCACGGCGCGATCACGCCGATCACGCCCTTGGGCTGATATTCGACCCACGCCTTCGCGCCCAGCAGACCCAACGGAAACTGCACCGGGCGCTTGTCGCGCTTGGCCCAGCCGTCGAGCGACTTGATCGCGTGGCGGATCGGCGCCACCGAGGAAGCGATATCGGTGAGCAGCGATTGCTCGCGGCTGCGATGCCCGAAATCCTCCGACAGCGCATCGCAGAAAAGTTCGGTGTTATCGCTCAGCAGCGCTGCGGCGCGTTTCAGGCGATCTTTGCGCGTATCGAGCGGAACGGGCAGCTCCGCCATGAATGCCTCGCGCTGCACCGCCAGCATCGCCGCCAAATCCACCATCGCCATTCCTCCCCTATTTTGCGCAGGCAACGATCCCCGCCAGCGGCACGACAACGCCGTCCTGACCCGCACGCTCTATCCTCAGCGTCGCATCCTTGATCGCCGCGCCATCCTTGAGATCGGCACGTGTCTCGATCGTCATGTCGAGCACCGCCTTCACCCCGCCCGCCTCATACTCGGTCACGCCGCCAAAACCAAAGCCCCCCGCGCCGCTCTGCGCGGCGCGCGGCAGATCGGTCACCGTGCCGCCCAGCGCCACGCGTAGCTGTGCCGGATCCGCGCTGGCCATCGCCATGAACAGCGGCTTGTCGCCGGGCGCGAACAGAAACGCGGCACAGCCCCTGATGGGCAGGCTCTGCCCGGGAAGCGGCGCGATCGGTGACGCGTCGGTGGCCGGGCTGGCCGCCTGGGCCAGCATCATCACAAGGGTCAGCATGATCATCGCGAAAATCCTAGCAGGAACAACCAGGCCGGGTAAGCCGCGATCGCCAGCAGCGCGCCAAACGGCGCCTTGTCGTCCATCCGCGCCGCCCGCCCGCGCAGCATGCCGACCAGCACCAGCGCCAGCCCGGTCAGCGCCGCCAACAGCAACACCGCCGGCAGCATCGCCCAGCCCAGCCACAGCCCGATCGCGCCGAGCAGTTTCGGGTCGCCCCCGCCCAGCCCCTCGCGCCCCCGCCACGCCTGATAGCCAGCGCCGATCGCCCACAACGCGGCGAACCCGGCAACGCCGCCGATCAGCCGATCGATCATCCCCGGTTCCACACCCAGCAACCCCGTCGCCAATCCGGCCAGCGCCAGCGTCGCGGTCAGCCTGTCGGGCAACCAGAATTCAGTAACATCAAGCGCCGCCAGCGTCAGCAGCAGCCAGCCGAACACCGCCCCCGCCAGCGCCACCGGCCCGGGCACCACCAGTCCCGCCATCAGCCCGATCCACAATGCGGTCAGCTCGATCTGCCAATGCAACGGGTCGATCCGCGCGCCGCACGCCCGGCACCGTCCCCGCGCCAGTGCCGCGCTCAGCAGCGGCACGAGATCACGCGCGGTGAGCGTCACGCCGCACGAATCGCACTGCGATCGCCCCCGCGCGACCGATCGCCCCGCCGGCCAGCGGATCACCAATGCCGCGATAAAGCTGCCCAGGATCACGCCCAGCAGCCCCAACATCACGAGCCAGAAAATCACTATCGCCATCGCATCGCGCTAGGCGAGCAACACGCCCGCGTCACCTGCTCGTTATCGCCAGCGCTCAGGCGACCCGCACCACGCCCGCCACCGCTGCGTCGTTGCCCGCGATCCACCCGGCCAGATCCATCGCCTCCATCGGCCGCGCGAAGAAATAGCCCTGCGCCTCCTCGCAGCCGAGCTCGCGCAGGATCGCCGCAGCGGCCGGCGTCTCGACCCCCTCGGCCACCACGCGGTAGCCCAGCCCGTGCGACAGCCCGATCATCGATTGGACCAGCATCCGATCGCTGGCTTTGTCTGCCAGGTCACGCACGAACGACTGGTCGATCTTGACCACTTTGGTGGGCAGGCGCTGCAAATAGGCCAGGCTGCTATAGCCCGTCCCGAAATCGTCGATCGCCAGCCGCACGCCGCACGCCGCCAGCGTTTCGAGCTGCGTTTGCGCCATCGCGGAATTGCCCAGTACCGCGCTCTCGGTAATTTCGAGTTCGAGCCGATCCGCGGCAACGCGATGTCGGAGCAACGTCAGCTGCACGCGCGCGGCGAAATCCGGCTCGTCCAGATTGGCGGCCGAGATGTTCACCGACAGTTGCAGCGCCACATTGGCCTTGCCCCACGCCGCCAGCTGCGCGATCGCGGTGTTCAACACCCAGCGCGTGGTTTGCCGCACGATCGACGTCTGCTCGACGATCGGGATGAATTCGGACGGCGGCACGTCCCCCAGCCGCGGGTGCTGCCAGCGCAGCAACGCCTCCGCGCCCAGGCATTGGCCCGAGGCAAGATCGATGCGCGGCTGATACACCAGGCGCAACTGATCCGATTGGCCCAGCGCCTCTTCAAAGGCATGCAGCAGGCTGAAGCGGCGCGCCTGCGCGGCGTCGCTGGCGGTCGAATGCAAGCGCACCGCCACGTTATCGCTGCGCGCGTCCTGCGCCGCAGCGAAAGCCGCCCGCAGCACGTCGTTCGGCCGCGTCACGCCGGCCAGGAACGGCGCCACCCCGATCGCCGAGGTCATTACGAAGCGCGCGCGCGCCGTGCTCATGATGGCCTTGAGCCGGCTGCCGAGATGCAGCGCATAAACCTCGTCATCGACATCCGCCGGCGCCAGAAACGCGAATTGCGTGGCGCCGACGTGATAGGCGGTGCGCTGTTTGCCTAACGCGGCATACAATTGGCGTGCCGATTCGATCACCAGATCGTCGACGAACACCGATCCCATCACCCGCCGCCCCTGGTTGAGCTGGTCGTCGCGCGCAATGTCCACCAGCACGAGCAAGCGACGCTGCCCACCATGGTCACGGGCAAAATCGTCGAGATCCTCGATCAACTGCCGACGGTTGGGCAATCCGCTGACCGGATCGATCCGCCCCAGCGCATGTTGCAGCTCGATCTGCACCATGACCATCGCCGCGAGGTCGTCGAGCGCGCGCATTTCCGGCGCGGTAACCGTGCGCCGGCTGTAACCCAGCACGCACAACGCGCCCAGACCATGGCCCGCCGGGGTCACCAGCGGCACGCCGGCATAAAAGCGGACGCCCTGCGCGGCGAGCGGCGAGGCGGCATAGGACGGGTCCTCGGCAAGATCGACCACGACCAGCGCCGCATTGGTTTCGGCCACGTGCGTGCACGGCGCGCCCTCGCGCGGCAATGTCTGGTGCTCGACGCCAACGCGCGATTTGAACCATTGCCGATCGCTGTCGGTCAGGGAAATGGCGGCGATCGGCAAATCAAAAATCTGCGCAGCCATCCGGGTGATGCGATCAAAGGCCTCGCTCGCGGGCGTATCGAGCAACTTTAGCTGGTGAAGCGCGCGCAGGCGCTCGGTTTCATCATGCACGGCGGTTTCCTCAGGCCAGCCAATATGACCTGTCGCGGCTAATAAATTCATAACTGCACGACTGTTGACCTGGATCAATATCTTGGGAGACCGCACCGGCGCCTCATGCGCGCCCCCTCGGTCAGCCGAGTTGAACATCGGCCCTTCCACGCCTAGTTCGGATCACAATTCGCCATAGCTCCCGCTCTCGCCAAAGGTTTCAACATGCCTGTCGCCGCTGCCGATCCCGTCGTGATCCTGTCCTATGCCCGCACGCCGATGGGCAGCTTCCAGGGGGTGCTGGCCGGCGCCTCTGCAACCGAGCTCGGCGCGACGGCGGTCAAGGCCGCGGTCGAACGCGCCGGCGTCGATGGGGCGTCCGTCGAGCGCATCTATATGGGCTGCGTGCTGCCCGCCGGATTGGGTCAGGCGCCCGCCCGCCAGGCCGCGCTCAAGGCGGGGCTGCCGCTGTCGGTCGAGGCCACCACCGTCAACAAGATGTGCGGTTCGGGGATGCAGGCGGCAATCATGGGTGCCGAGGCGCTTGCCGCCGGTTCGGTCGATCTGCTTGTCGTCGGCGGGATGGAGAGCATGACCAACGCGCCGTATATCCTCGCCAAGCATCGTGGCGGCGCGCGCATGGGGCATGATCGCGTGATGGATTCGATGTTCCTCGATGGCCTCGAAGACGCCTACGAGCCGGGCCGTGCGATGGGCAGCTTCGCCGAGGAAACCGCCACCGATTACCAGTTCACCCGCGCCGCGCAGGATGACTATGCCATCGCGTCGCTATCCCGCGCGCAGGCCGCGCAGGCATCCGGCGCGTTCGATCGCGAGCTCGTCGCCGTCGAAATCACCGGGCGCAAGGGCACCGAGACGATCGCGACGGACGAGCAGCCCCCCAAGGGCAATGCGCAAAAGATTCCGACTTTGAAGCCCGCCTTCGCCAAGGACGGCACGATCACCGCCGCCAATGCGTCGTCGATCTCGGACGGTGCCGCGGCCTTGGTGCTGACGCGCCAGAGCGTCGCCGCAGCCGCCGGGCTTACCCCGCTGGCGCGCATCGTCGGCCACGCTGCACACGCGCACGCGCCGGCGAAATTCACCACCGCACCGGTTCATGCCATCCGGAAGGTGCTCGATCAGACCGGCTGGAGCGTGGCCGATGTCGATTTGTTCGAGATCAACGAGGCCTTTGCCGTCGTCTCGATGATCGCCATGCGCGATCTCGCCATCCCGCACGACAAGGTCAATGTGAACGGCGGGGCGACCGCGCTCGGCCATCCGATCGGCGCCAGCGGCGCGCGCATCCTCGCCACGCTGGTCGCCGCGCTGCAAAATCGCGGGCTTAAGAAAGGCGTTGCGGCGCTGTGCATCGGCGGTGGCGAGGCCACCGCCGTGGCTGTCGAACTGATCGATTGATCCGGAACGCCCCTTCCTTGCAAGGAAGGGGCCCGGACATCACAATTCCATCGCGTAACATTTGTTGAACTCGGTCAGCGCGTAGTCGCCAAACGGCCCGCACGGGGCGAAGCCCGTGCGCTCATATAACGCCCGCGCCGGTGCGAACGCATCCCCCGTCCCCGTCTCCAGGTTCAGCCGCCGATAGCCCCGCGCCCGCGCCTCCGCGATCAGATGCGTCAGCATTGCTGCCGCAACGCCTTTGCGCACGTGCCCCGGCGCGGTGCGCATCGATTTCACCTCGCCCTGCCCCGCATCCAGCTCCTTGAGCGCGACCAGCCCGAGCAAAGCCACGCCGTCCCACGCGGACCACAGCGTGACTGCCGGGTCACGCAATCCGCTGAGATCGAGCACGAACGCCGCTCCGGGCGGCGAATTATCCAGCGCGGCGCGGACATGCAGATCGAGCAGCGCGATCACCTGCGGATCGGTCAGGTCATCACGCACGATCCGCATCACAAACGCTCGTCCCCCGCCACGCCCCACAAGCTGCGCGTTTCGACAAAACCGCCGCGCCCCTTTACGTCGAAATAGCACCAGCCGAGCGCGCACTTGCTCACCCGCCCCACCACGCCGGGCGCGGCGCGCCACGTCACCCGCCCGCCGATCTGCGGCGCATCGCGCAATTCGGCCACTCCACCGGTGACCAGCGCGGTCCGCGTCTGGCTGATCAGCGCGCCGAGGATCCAGCCCTGCGTGCCATCCGGATCCTCGACCTTGTACCAGCGGCCCTTTTCGAACACCGCGACGATCTTCACCGGCAGATCGGCGCGCTGATACAGCCAGCTCGCCGGATAGGTCCGCCCGGGACCGCTGCGCATGCGCGCCTTGCCTGCCGCGATCGAGGCAAAATACGGCACCGGCTTGTCGGCCGCGGCGGCCAGCGCCGGCACGTTCAGCGCCGGCACGCTCAGCGCGACCGCGACCCCGGCGAGCAACACTCTCGCTCCATTACGCATACACGCCTCCCATTAATTCAGCGCCACACCTAGCCCGCCCGGCCCGCCCGCTTCAACCATTGTTGACGCGCCCGCGCCCCTCCGCCAAGCCACCGCCATGCCCGATACGAGACGCCCTACCCCCAAGGTCATCGTCACCCGTCAGCTGGCCGATGCGGTGATGGACCGGATGGAGCTGTTGTTCGATACGCAGCACAACCGCAGCGATGCCGCGTTGACCCGCGCCGAGCTCACCGCCGCGGTGCAGGAATGCGACGTGCTGGTCCCCACCGTTACCGATGAGATCGATGCCGCGTTGATTGCAGCCGCCGGCCCGCGGCTCAAGCTGATCGCCAATTACGGCGCCGGCGTGAACCATATCGATCTCACGGCGGCGCGCGCGCGGGGCATCATCGTTACCAACACGCCGGGCGTGCTGACCGAAGACACTGCCGACATGACCATGGCGCTGATCCTTTCCGTCCCCCGCCGCCTTGCCGAGGGCGAGAAACTGGTCCGCTCGGGCCAATGGACCGGCTGGAGCCCCGGCGGGATGCTCGGCCATCGCATCGGCGGCAAGGCGCTCGGCATCATCGGCATGGGCCGCATCGGTCAGGCCGTGGCGCTCCGCGCCCGCGCCTTCGGCCTCTCGGTCCATTACCACAACCGCCATCGCCTGCCGTCGGTGCTCGAGGCGCAGCTCGCCGCCACCTGGCACGAAGATCTGGATGAGATGCTCGGCAGCATCGACATCCTGACCATCCACACGCCCCTGAACGCCGATAGCCGCGGGCTGCTCGATGCACGCCGCATCGCCTTGCTCCGCCCGCACGTCTATCTGATCAACGCGGCGCGCGGCGGCATCGTCGATGAAGATGCCATGACCGACGCGCTCGAAGCCGGCCGGCTCGCCGGCGCCGGGCTCGACGTGTGGAAGCATGAACCGCAGATCGATCCGCGGCTGCTCGCGCTGCCCGGCGTCGTGATGCTGCCGCACATGGGCTCGGCCACGCTCGAAGGCCGCATGGCGACGGGTGACAAGGTCATCCAGAACATCCGCATGTGGGCCGATGGCCACCGCCCGCCCGATCAGGTGCTCGAAGGCTGGGCCTGAGCGATGACCAGCTTCACGGTTAACAACAACCCGGTCCAGTATCGCATGGATCCGCAGACGCCGCTGTTGTGGGCGCTGCGCGATGGCTCGAATCTCACCGGCACCAAATATGGCTGTGGCAACGGCCAGTGTGGCGCCTGCACGGTCGATATCGACGGCGCCGCGGTACTGGCCTGCCAGGTGCCGATCGGCGCGATCGAGGGCAGTTTCGTGACCACCATAGAAGGGCTGTCGCGCGAGCGCGATCATCCGGTGCAACTCGCCTTCATCGCCGGGAACGTGCCGCAATGCGGCTTCTGCATCCCCGGCATGATCATGGCCGCAGCGGTGCTGATCAAGAAGAACCGCAACCCGTCCGAAGACGATATCCGCGCCGGCATCACCAATCTGTGCCGCTGCGGCGTTTATCCCCGCATCATCGATGCCGTGCTCGCCGCCGCGGGCGTGCAGCGCGGCGATGGCGAGATCGCGGTCGGCGCGCCACCCGGCACCACGCCGGCCGAAGCGGCGCGCCGCGTCCCCGCTTTGGTGGCTCCGCAATAGCGCGATTCCTGTCGATTTGCTGACATATCAATTCAGCATCGCCTCATCGACCGACCGGCATAGCACGGTTATCGACCGGGCACTCTCAGCGCCGGCGTTTCGAGGAAACGTTCATGCGTACGTCCATACTTGCGGCCCTGATGGCCGCCACCGCCCTCATCCCCGGCGCAGCGATGGCGCAGCGCGGCGAACGGGACGGTAATCCCGGCTGGCAGCGCAGCGAAGGCCGCGCGCAGGGCGGCCGTGAGGCCCGCCTGTCGCGCCAGCAAAACGAGGCCCGGCCCGAGCGCGTCCGTCCCCAGCAACAACAGCCGCAACAGGTTGCCGCTCCCGTCCAGGCCCAGCCGCAATTGCAGCAACAGGCCCGCCCCCAGCGCGCCGACGGCCGCACTTGGGGCGGCAACGGTCAGCGCGGCGATCGTGGCCAGAATGGCTATCAGCGCGGTGCCCAGGCGCAGCCGCAGGCCATCCAGCAAAACCGCTCCAACGGCGTGTATCGCGGCACCAACGATCGCGGCCAATGGGGCGCCAATGGCGGCATCCGCAACGAACGCCGCGGCAACGACAATCGCGGCGGGCAGTGGCGCGGCAACGATAATCGCGGTGGCAATTGGAACCGCAATTGGCGGCAGGATAACCGTTACGACTGGACCAGCCGCCGCCAGTATAACCGCAACGCCTATCACCTGCCGCGCTACTATGCACCGAGCGGCTGGCGCTACGGCTACCGCCGCTTCGATATCGGCTTTACGCTGAGCGCGCTGCTGTTCAACCGGAACTACTGGATCGACAACGCCAATTATTATGGCTTGCCAGAGGCTTACGGCGAATATCGCTGGGTGCGTTATTATAACGATGCGCTGCTCGTCGATGTCTATTCCGGCCAGGTGGTCGATACGGTGTACGACATCTTCTGGTAACGCTTGAGCGCTTCAAGACCCGCCGCTCCCCCCGGCGGGTCTTGTTTTTTGCCGCGTACGCAGCGATTTGAGCGGTGTGACCACAGCAACCCGCAAAGCCGGATCGGCCTCGCCCGCCCGCCACGCCGCCGGCAAGCACGTTGCCGAGCGCCTCGCCGCAAACCCCGCGATCAAGCGCGCCAACACCGATGCGGCGCAAATCTATCAGCACCGCGATTTTCTCAGTGGCGCGCAATGTGCCGCGCTGATCCGCATGATCGACGCCAATCGGCGCCCCTCAACCTTGCTCAGCGGCAAGCCGGATACGCAATTCCGTACCAGCGAAAGCTGCGACATGGATCGCTGGTCACCCGATGTGCGCCCCACCGATGAAGCGATTGCGGCGTTGCTCGGCATCGAGCCCAGCCATGGTGAGACGATGCAGGGCCAGCGCTACGCCCCCGGTCAGCACTTCCGCGCGCATCACGATTATTTCCACGAAGCCGAAAGCTATTATGCCGAGGTCACCCAGGCCGGCGGCCAGCGCACCTGGACGGCGATGATCTATCTCAACGAGGTGGAGGAAGGCGGCGCGACCTGGTTTCCCCAGGCCGGCATCCGCGTCGCGCCCAGGCGCGGCTTGCTGCTCGCCTGGAACAATATGAACCCCGATGGCAGCCCCAATCTCGCCACGCTGCACGAAGGCATGCCGGTGGTGCGCGGCACCAAATATATCGTCACCAAATGGTTTCGCGAACGCAACTGGCTGCGCGACTAGCCCGGCATCGCGGCAACGAAGGCGCGTACCAGATGCGCCGAATTGGTCGCCGCCAGCCCCATGAAGGTCAGCATCTGGTTCGCGGCGGCATCGCCCCCGGCCAGATCGGAGACGCTGCGGAACACCACGAACGGCACCTGATTGACATAAGCGACCTGCGCCACCGCCGCGCTCTCCATATCCACCACGCGCGCCGCATAGGTCGCGGCCAGATACTCGCGATACGCCGCGTTATCGACAAACGCCGAACCGCTTACCCCGACACCGCCCGTCACGACCGCGGGCTGATGCTCCAGGCAATGCGGCTGGCCGCCGTCCTCGGCAGGCAAGCAGCGCTCCAGCGCAATATCCGCGCCCACGCGCCCGGCCAGCGCTACCAATTCGGCATCGGCCGCGAACCAGCGCCGCTCCGCCACCGCATCATCGGCATTGCCGACGATCACATCGCGCGGAAACAGCGCGCCATGCCCCGGCAGCTCGGTGCCGCCGGGAATCCCGGTTGGCGGCGCAAAGCCGTCCGCCGTCTGCCGGGCGAAGGCGAGCTCGAAATTCTGCCCCCATTTGTCCGGCACGCACACATCCCCGATCAGCAGCGCGGGATCGACACCGCCGGCAATGCCTGAAAAGACGATGCTGCGCAGCGCGAAGCGATCGATCAGCAGCTGCGTGTTCATCGCCGCATTGACCATCGAAATGCCGCTCTGCATCAGCACCACCGGCTTGCCCGCCAGCATGCCGGTGAGGATCGTCAGCCCGTTGACGCGGTGTTCGCAGGCCTCGGTCACGCTATCTACCAGCGCCGCCCATTCCGGCGGGAAAGCGGTCATCACGGCGATGCGGGGAAGCGTATCGAATTTCTGTGGGGCGACGGTCATGCCGCCCGCGATGGCGGGTAAATCGCGCCGCATCAAGCCGGTGTGGCGCGGGGAACGCTGGCCTTGCCCCCCGCCCATGCTACGCAACATCAAAGGAGCACCCGATGCCGCAATACGAACTGAACGACCAACGCCCGCAGCTCGCCGCCGGCGTCTGGATCGCGCCCAGCGCCGATCTGATCGGCGACGTGCATCTGGCCGAGCACGCCAATGTCTGGTTCGGCGCCGTGATCCGCGCCGACAACACGCCGATCCTGGTCGGCCCGCGCAGCAATATCCAGGAAGGCGCGATGTGCCATTCCGATCCGGGCGCGCCGCTCACCATCGGCGCCGATTGCACGATCGGGCATCATGCCATCCTGCATGGCTGCACGATCGAGGATCGCGTGCTGATCGGCATGGGCGCGATCATCCTCAATCGCGCGGTCATCTCCGCCGGGTCGATCGTCGGCGCCGGCGCCCTGGTCACCGAAGGCAAGACCTTCCCGCCCGGCAGCCTGATCGTCGGCAGCCCGGCGCGCGTCATGCGTCCGCTCGATGATGCGGCGCAGGCGATGCTGCTGGTCTCCGCGCAGCACTACGTCGCCAAGGCGCAGGCCTGCGCCACCGGGCTCAAGCGTATCGACTGACTGGACAGCCATATCGGTTGCGCTATGAAACGTGATCTATGACCCTGCCCGCCATCCTGCAAAATCTGCGGCTGCCGATCATCGGCTCGCCGCTGTTCATCATCTCCGGTCCCGATCTGGTGATCGCGCAGTGCAAGGCGGGGATCGTCGGCTCCTTCCCCGCGCTCAACGCGCGCCCCCAGGCGCTGCTCGACGAATGGCTGCACCGCATCACCGAGGAACTGGCGGCGTGGAACCGTGATAACCCGGATCGGCCCGCGGCGCCGTTCGCGGTCAACCAGATCGTGCATAAATCCAACGCCCGGCTGGAGGCGGATCTCGCCACCTGCGCGAAGTGGCAGGTGCCGATCGTTATCACGTCGCTCGGCGCGCGCGAGGATCTCAACACCGCGGTGCACGGCTGGGGCGGCATCACGCTGCATGACGTGATCGACGATCGGTTCGCGCGCAAGGCGATCGAAAAGGGCGCCGACGGGCTGATCGCGGTCGCGGCCGGTGCCGGCGGGCATGCCGGGCGGCTGTCGCCATTCGCGCTGATCCAGGAAATCCGCCAGTGGTTCGATGGGCCGCTTGCCTTGTCGGGCTCGATCGCCACCGGCGACGCCGTGCTCGCCGCGCTCGCGATGGGCGCGGACCTCGCTTATATCGGCTCGCCGTTCATCGCCACCACCGAGGCGAATGCCGAGCCGGCGTATAAAGACTCGATCGTCGCCTCGAAGGCGGCGGACATCGTCTATTCCAATCTGTTCACCGGCGTACACGGCAATTATCTGCGCAGTTCGATCGCCGCGGCGGGGATGGATCCGGACAACCTGCCCGAAGGTGATCTCAAGACGATGGATTTCGGCGCCGGTGGCAATGACGGTGGCGGCAGCAAGCCCAAGGCGTGGAAGGAAATCTGGGGCTCGGGCCAGGGCATCGGCGCGGTCACCGCGATCGAGTCGGTGGCCGCGCGCGTCGATCGCATGGAGCGCGAATATCTCGCGGCACGCGCGCGGCTGGCGCTCTGATCGCCGTTACTTGGGCCGCGCCATCACCTCGGCAAAGGCCCGCACCGCCGCCGCCTCGTCACCGCCCCACACCGCGTTGGATGCGGCAAGGAAATCCGCCCCCGCCGCCACCAAGGGCGCGGCATTGGCCGGCGTGATCCCGCCGATCGCCACGCAGGGGATTTCGAACACGGTCGACCACCAGCTGAGCAGCACCGGCTCGGCGACATGCGACACCGCCTTGGTAGTCGTCGGGTAAAAGGCGCCGAACGCAACATAATCCGCGCCGCCCTCGCCTGCTTCCATCGCCAGATGGCGGCTGTCGTGGCAGGTCACGCCGACCTGTGCTGTCGGCCCGAGCAGATCGCGCGCCTCGCGCGGATCGCCATCGCCTTGCCCCAGATGCACGCCATCCGCGCCCAGCCGCTTGGCCAAAGAGATGCTGTCATTGACGATGAACGCCACATCCGCGTCAGCGCAAATGCGCTGCAGCGGCTCGGCCAGCGCCGCCGCGACATGCTGATCGACATCCTTCACGCGAAACTGGAACGCCGCCACCGGCCCCGCGTCGAGTGCGCGCCTGAGCCGATCCGGAAAGGCACCATCCACCTCCAGCGGTGAGATCAGATAGAGCTGGCACGGTGGCCGGCGCATGTCGCGCGTGAATTGGGCGGCAAAATTGGGGTCGAGCGGGCCGAGCGGGTCAATATCCATCCGCGCGCGATAGCGCCGCGATCGCGGCATGGAAAGCCGCCGGATCGTCGAGCTTGTGCGCCACCGCGCGCACCTGTCGGCCCCGCCGCGGCGCGATCGGCGCTTTGAGGTCGATCACCACGCTGGGCCAGGCGATCAGCGCCAGATTGAGCAGGCCGCGATCCTTGATCGCCGCTGCGTCCCACGTCGCGCGCAGCCCGGCGATCTGATCGACCGGTACGGCGATCGATTGCAGATAGCCGGCATGCAGCGTCAGGACGCCATCACGGAGCGTCACCGGGCGGCGGCGGAACGACCGGATCAGCCAGACCAGCCCGATCACCGCCGAGAGATCGACCATGCCGATCACCAGCGCCGCCCATCCGCCGAGCCAGGCGACGACCACCAGATGCACCACCAGCATCTCGATGATCGCCAGCCCCAGCAGCACGCCCATCATCGGCCCAAGGCTGCGATGATAGGCGAACTGCATGGGAGACGCTTATTCTTCGTTCTTGTAGATCGCGATGATTCGCTCGAGCATGGCCAGCGCTTCGTCACGCGGGCGCTGGAACGTGTTGCGGCCGATGATCGAGCCATTGCCACCGCCATCGCGAATGTCGCGCGCGTCCTGGAATACGGCATCGGTGCCCTTCGAGGCACCGCCCGAGAACACCACGATGCGCCGCCCGGCAAAGCTCGACTGCACGACATGACGCACGCGATCCGCCTGGTTCGACCAGTCGGTGCCCTCGTACATCGGCTTGGCTTCCTTCTGCTCGATATGATCGCCGGGCAGCTTCACCTTGATGATATGCGCGCCGAGCAATGCCGCCATGTGCGCGGCATAGGCGCCCACGTCCAACGCCAGTTCACCCGATTTGGGCAGCATGCCGCCACGCGGATACGACCAGATCACGGTCGCGATGCCGACCGACTTGGCTTCAGCCGACATCTCGCGGATCTGCCCGATCATGTCGAACAGATCGTCCGATCCCGGATAGATGGTGAAGCCGATCGCCGCGCAGCCGAGCCGGACGGCATCCTCGACCGAGCCGGTGACCGCCTGGTTGGCGCCCTGCGCCCAGCTGTTCGAGCTGTTGACCTTGAGGATCGTGGGAATCTGCCCCGCAAACGTCGCGGCGCCCGCCTCGATCATGCCGAGCGGCGCGGCAAAGGCGCTGAGCCCCGCATCGATCGCCAGCTGGAAATGATAGTGCGGATCATAGGCCGCCGGATTGATCGCAAAGCTGCGCGCCGGGCCATGTTCGAAGCCCTGATCGACGGGCAGGATCACCAGCTTGCCCGTGCCACCCAATTTGCCCTGCATCAGGATGCGGCCGATATTGGTCTTGGTCGCGGGCGAATCGGATTCGTATTTGTCGAGAATGGCCTGGACGGTTGGCGTCATTTTAATCTCCTTAGCGCTGTTTCAAAGTGCCAACCAGCGCCGCAGCGCCTGATCGACTTGTTCCATGGTCGTGGCCGGGGCGTACCCCAGTAGCTTGACGATCCGTTCGCGGCGCAGCGACTGCACCTTGTCGATCTGCGCCTCGCTTTCTCCGGCAAGGCCGGTAGCGTCAGACGGGGCAAACGGTACGCGAAACAGCGTTTCGCCACCGACGTTGCCGGTCATCGGGCACAGGGTGACGGAAGCGTGCGTCTCGTTGAACATATCGGACTGAACGATAAGGAAGGGCCGCGGCTTGCCCGAGTAATCGCCCGGGCCAGCGGCGAGCACGATCGCACCCCGCCTCAGCTCCACGCACCGTCCTCGCTCTCGACAGCTTCCAAAAACGCCCAGTCCTCACCGCCGTCTCGCGCTGCCGCGCGCAACGACTGGCGACGCGCTTCCGCGCGATAGGCCTCATCATGCAATTCGACATAGCGGCGCACGGCATCGCGCGCGATATCGCTCTTGCTGCGGCCCTGCGTTCGCGCCACTGCCGTCAGGCGCTGTTCCAGATCGGTATCGAGACGAACGCCCAGCATGTCCATGCTCCGTTTAACACGTTTAACATAGCAAGCCGGGCGCGGTTAATCAACGCGTCAACGCGGCCACCCCCGGCAAATCCTTGCCTTCCATCCATTCCAGAAACGCGCCGCCCGCGGTCGACACGAACGTGAAGTCGTCGCCCACGCCGGCCTGGTTGAGCGCGGCGACGGTATCCCCGCCGCCGGCCACCGACACCAGCGAACCGTCGCGCGTCAGCGCCGCCGCGGTCCGGGCCAGCGCCACCGTCGCGGCATCGAACGGCGGCGTCTCGAACGCGCCCAACGGCCCGTTCCACACGAGGGTGCGGCAGTTCTTGAGCACATCGCCCAGCGCCTCGACCGCCGCCGGCCCGACATCCAGGATCATCTCGTCCGCCGCCACTTCATGCACGTTGCAGGTCCGCAAGCTTGGCGGGTTGGCGGCGAATTCCTTCGACACCACCACGTCGTACGGCAAATGGATCGTGCAATTGGCGCGCTCGGCGGCATCGAAGATCTCGTCCGCGGTACCGGTCAGGTCATGCTCGCACAAGGACTTGCCGACGTTCACGCCGCGCGCGGCAAGAAACGTGTTGGCCATCCCCCCGCCGATGATCAGATGATCCACCTTGGTCACCAGATGCTTGAGCACGTCGAGCTTGGACGACACTTTCGCTCCACCGACGACGGCGGCGACGGGATGCTCGGGATTGCCCAGCGCCTTGTCCAGCGCATCGAGTTCGGCCTCCATCGCGCGCCCGGCAAAGGCCGGCAGGACATGCGCCAGCCCCTCGGTCGAGGCGTGCGCGCGGTGCGCCGCGGAGAACGCGTCGTTGACGTAGAAATCGCCAAGTTCGGCCATCATTGCAACGAGTTGGGGATCGTTCTGCTCTTCCCCTGCGAAGAAGCGCGTATTCTCGACGATGGCGATATCGCCCGGCTGCATCATCGCCGCCGCTTCCGCCGCGCCATCCCAATCGACAAACCGCACCGGCCGCCCCAGCACCGTCTCATACGGCCGCGTGACCAGCGCCAGCGACATCGTCGCATCGCGCATCCCCTTGGGCCGCCCGAAATGCGCCAGGATCAGCACGATCGCGCCCTTGTCGGCCAGCTCGCTGACCGTCGGCACGGTACTGCGCAGCCGCGTATCGTCGCTCACCGCGCCGTCGATCATCGGCACGTTGAGATCCTCGCGCACCAGCACGCGCTTGCCGTGCACATCGCCCATATCGTCGAGTGTCTTGAAGCTCCGGGTCATGTCTCGATCCTGATTGCATCGCCGACGGCAATCGTGCCGCCCTGTATCACCATCGCGCAGGCGCCGCCGCGCCAATCGGGCAGCAAAGCGCGCTCCAGCCCCGGGGCGAGCGTGTCCATTCGCTCGCACGGATCGGTCTCGCGCGTAATTTCCAGCACGACATCGTCGCCGATGCGCAGCCGGACACCCCGGGTCTGCGGCAGATCCAGCCCGTCAATCAACAGGTTGGCGCGCCGTTCCTGCCACGGAATATCAGCATCGATCTCGGCCAGCGCAGCCGTCCAATCACCGCGCTCGATCAACGTCACCTGCCGCCGATACGGCTTGCCCTTCATGCCGCCGCGATAGTCGCCGGCAATCCCGCCCTCGAGCGTGACGAGCACGCGATCCAGCGTCTCCATCGCCGCGCGCGGGCGCGCATGCCGCGCGATCCCGCCGAGCGCGCCGACCGGTCCGTCACCCCGGCGCACGCCGGGATCTCCCTGGGACGCGCCCAGCGGCCCGAACGAGGAGATGCCGGCATCCGCCGGCATGACGGAACGGTGCATCAGAGGAACTGGCCCATCGCGCGCGCCGTATCCACCATGCGGTTGGAGAAGCCCCATTCATTGTCATACCAGCTCAGCACGCGCACCAGCTTGCCGTCGATCACCGCGGTTTCCAGGCTGTCGACGGTCGAGCTTGCCGGCGTGTGCATCAGATCGATCGAGACCAGCGGCTCATCGGTATAAGCCAGAATGCCCTTGAGCGGGCCGCTTTCCGACGCGGCTTTCAGCACCGCATTGACTTCCTCGACGGTCGTATCGCGCACCGGGGTGAAGGTCAGATCGATCAGCGACACGTCCGGCACCGGCACGCGGATCGCCGAGCCGTCCAGCTTGCCCTTCAGCTCGGGCAGCACTTCCGCCACGGCGCGGGCAGCACCGGTGGTGGTCGGGATCATCGACATCGCCGCCGCGCGCGCCCGGCGCAGATCGGGATGGATCTGATCGAGGATCTTCTGATCGTTGGTATAGGCATGCACCGTGGTCATCAGCCCGCGCTCGATGCCGATCGCGTCGTTCAACACCTTGGCCACCGGAGCCAGGCAGTTGGTCGTGCACGACGCGTTGGAGACGATATTGTGCCCGGCCTCGAGCTTGTCGTTATTGACGCCGTAGACGACCGTCAGATCGACGCCCTTGCCCGGTGCCGAGATCAGCACCTTCTTGGCACCGGCATCGATATGCTTCTGCGCGCTCGCGCGATCGGTGAAGAAGCCGGTGCATTCCAGCACGATGTCCACGCCCATTTCGCCATGCGGCAGATTGGCCGGATCGCGCTCGGCGGTGACGCGGATGCGCTTGCCATCGACCACTAGATCATTGCCCTCGGCCGAGACCTGGCCGGGATATTTGCCGTGCACGCTGTCGCGGCTGAACAGCCAGGCGTTCGATTTGGCATCGGCCAGATCGTTGATCGCCACCAGTTCCAGCCCCGTGTCGCCCTGTTCCAGCACCGCGCGCGCGACGAGCCGACCGATCCGCCCGAACCCGTTGATCGCTACCTTGATCGTCATGCTCATTCTCCTGAAGCTGCCGGCCGCCTTCGGCCAGGGATGTGGACGCGCCGGGCGGTGCCCCAAGCCTGAGGCAACGGCGACGGTGATGAAAGGAATATGGTGGCCGCGTGAGGCCGGTCGTCGGAAATCTCCACCGGTTTGCGGGGATCCGTGCCCCATCGGGTCGATAATATCCGCGGTCTTTGCGGTGGAGCGGGCGCTGCGTCAACCGGGCTGTGGCGAATGCATGTTGTTGCCTTCGCCAACCATGCTATCCGCTAAAACCATGCCCGATACCCCCATCGACCGGCCCATCGGCCGGCCAATCGACCGGATCGACGCAGCGATTGCCCGCATCGCTGCGGCCGCCGCACGCCGCGCGCAGGCCAGTGACGCGCTTGCCAAACGCCACGCCGCCCTGCGCACGCGCATGACCGAGGCGGTCGCCGCGCTTGACGAGGTGATCGCCCGCGGGAAGCAGGAATAATGGTCGATGTCACGCTGACCATCGGCAGTCGCCGCCATATCGTCGCCTGTCGCGCGGGGGAGGAGCATCAGTTGCATCGTCTCGGCACGATGCTTGATGCGCGCTGGCCCGCCGCGGCGCGCGCCGCCGGCAGCCTCAACGCAGAACGCACGATGCTGCTGATCGCGCTGATGCTCGCCGATTCGCTCGACGAAGCCGAGCGCCGCCCCCTTGCGGATGCCGCAGAAGTGATCGGCGCCGATCTGCTGGAAAAGCTCGCCGACCGCCTCGAAGCGCTCGCCGAGAGTATTGAGAAATAGCGTGATGCCCGCTATATACCTGCGTGGCGGGCACTGCCCGGTACGAGCCTTACCGATTATCCCTGAGGCGATTCTTCTTCCTAGGGGGTTGTCCCTGCGCAGATCCTGGTCTGTCGTACATGATCCCCACCTGATGCTTTTGGCGTCAGAGGATATTCAGGAAAACGGCCATGGTGGTCCCGCCACCCCATCTGGCGCGATATGCTAGACAAGCAGACGCTGCGCACGCAGATGCGCGCCGCGCGGCTCGCCTTCGTGGAAGGCGATGCGGATCGACAAGTTCAGTCTCGCCAGAGCATGGCGGCGGATCCATCCCCCGTTCGTCACCCCGGACTTGGTCCGGGGTCCACCGCGCCGCAAAATCAACCGCCCGGGCAGATGCCGAGCGATGAACCCCGGAACGGGTCCGGGGTGACGCATAGTGTTGCAAAGCCACCCAAGATTCTCGTCCCCCAGGCCTTTCTCGATCGCCTGGAGCACGGCCTGACCGTCGCCTCCTACGTGCCCATGCCCGGCGAGGCCGACCCCAGCCCCCTCGCCCGCGCCGCGGTCGAGGCGGGGTGCGAGATCGTCCTCCCGCACGTCGTCGATCGCGCCACGCCGCTGCGCTTTCTTGCCTGGGATACCGAAGCCGCGTTGATCGCCGGCCCCTTCGGGTTGCACCAGCCCGCGCACGATGCCGCCGAGCGCGAACCCGATATCATCCTCACCCCGCTGGTCGCGTTCGATGCCATGCTCAACCGGCTGGGCCAGGGCGCCGGCTATTATGACCGCGCCTTCGTCACCTTTCCGAACGCGTGGCGCATCGGCGTCGCCTGGAGCATCCAGCAGGTCGAGGCGCTTCCCGCCGATGCGTGGGACGTCCCGCTCCACGCCATCGTCACTGAAACCGATTGGATCACGCCATGACCCCCAGCTGGCGCAAACCCGCAGGCATGCTGCTCATCCTGCTGCTGCTGACGGTCTGGGTGGTCGGCGTGGCCAGCCTGTCGAACATGGTCGGCGGCTGGCACTGGCTGCTGCAACTGGCCTTCTACGTCTTCACCGGCGTGATCTGGCTGTGGGTGCTCCCCATGCGCCGCCTGCTGCAGTGGATGGAAACCGGCACCTGGCGCGCGCCCACCCCCTAACCCACCGTCATCCCGGACTTGGTCCGGGATCCAGGCTGCCGCCTACGGAGCACATGCAAATAAAACGCTGCGAAAGCCGCGCGTTGGATCCCGGATCAAGCCCGGGATGACGGAAGTATGTGTGGATAACCACCTTCAAAACACCCTCCCAAATCAGGGAGTGGCGCGAGTGACGGGGCTCGAACCCGCGACCTCCGGCGTGACAGGCCGGCGCTCTAACCAACTGAGCTACACCCGCTTGTAAAGCGTGGAGGCGGCTCACTATGCGCGGCGCCGCACCCTGTCAACGCGCTTTTTACAACAAATCAACTTCCGGTCTCGGAACGGGTGTCGATCGAGGCATCGTCGCGCCGGCGTTGCGTCAGCGTGCCATGCTCGAACAGGAAGCCGGCAATGTCCGGCTTGCCCGCCGCGCCGATCACCGTCTGGATGATGATCAGCAGCGGCACCGCCAGCAGCGCGCCCGTCGTGCCCCACACCCAGCCCCAGAAGCTGATCGAGATGAGGATCATGATCGGGTTGATCGTCAGCCGGTGCCCGACGATCAGCGGCGTCACCACATTGGCCTCGACCAGATGCAGGCCATACATGATCGCGGGCGGCGCCAGCGCCACCCACACGTCGGAAAAGGTCATCAGCCCGCCGATCGCCAGCAGCAAAGCCGCCACCACCGGGCCGAAATACGGCACGTAATTGAGCAGGGCGACGATCCCGCCCCACATCAGCGGGAACGGCATGCCCAGCGCATAGAGCGCCCCGGCAATGCACAGCCCGAGCACGATGTTGATCGCGGTGATCGTGCCGAGATACGAGGACACGTCATCGACGACGTCCTGGATCACCCGCGCCGTCGCCATCGCGCCGCCGAAGCTCTGCCGGCTGGTGATGGTGCGCTGGCGCATTCGCGTCCAGCCCGAGAGGAAGAAGAAGGCGGTGAGGATACCGAAGAAGATCTGGATGATCACCCCCGGCGCCGAGGTCGCGGCCAGCTCTAGGATCGAGCTCGGTGGCGCCACGCCCGCCGTCGGCGCCTGGCGAATCGGCGTCGAGGCGATCTGCCGGAGCGTGCGGTTGGCGTACTTCTCCAGGCTCGAATACAGATCGAGCAGCGGCGCGAGATTGTTCTGGATGCGATCGATCCGCGTCGGCAGCAGGCGGAAGAATTCGGTCGCCGGCACGACGATCGCGGCCAGCGCGATATTCGCCACGATGAGGAACAGCAACACGCAGAACAACGCCGCCAGCGGCGATGGCACGCGCCGCCGCTCCAGCCATTCGAGCAACGGGATCAGCGCCACGGCGATCACCAGCGCGGTCGTCGTCGGCAGGAAAAACTCTGCACCGGCCTTCAGCGCGAAGGGCGTGGCCAGCGCCAGCCCCAAGCCGGCGGTCAGCGTCAGCGCCGCCAGCAGTCGATCGCGCCGGAGCGCGATCGGCGCCAGATCCTCGACGCTTTCGCCGCTCTCCAGCGGCAGCCCGAACGCGCCCGGTACGGCAGCGGCAGCAGGAGCGGCAGCGGCCGGATCGAGCGCCAGCGCCACCGGCATTTCAGTCTCGTCGCTCACCGCCATTCGCTTTGTCCTCAACGCTCACCATCGCCAAACCCTAGCGGCATTCCCAGCGCTTGTAATCCCGGCTAGCACGGCGAGATGCGCGACCAGATTCTTGTCATCGACGAAGGCACCACCTCGACCCGCGCGATGCTGTTTGGCCCGGACGGCCAATGCCGCCACACCGCGCAGCAACAGCTGACGCAGCATTATCCCGAGCCTGGCCGCGTCGAGCATGATGCCGCCGAAATCTGGCAGCGCACGCTCGCCGTGGCGCACGAGGTGGTCGCCGAAGCCGGGGGCGCCGAGGCGATTGCCGCGATCGGCATCACCAACCAGCGCGAGACGATCGTGTTCTGGAGCCGCCGCACCGGCGAGCCGCTGGCCCCCGCTATCGTCTGGCAGGATCGCCGCACCGCCGCCACGTGCCGCGCGCTCAAGGAGCAGGGCTATGAGCCCGCGGTGCAGACCAAGACCGGGCTGGTGCTCGATCCCTATTTCTCGGGCTCCAAGATCGGCTGGGCGATGGCGCATTGGCCGCAGCTGCGCGAGGCGGGCGACGATCTGGCCATCGGCACGATCGATTCGTGGCTGATCTGGAAGCTGACCGCCAATGACGAACGGGGCGGGCTGCATATCACCGATGCGACCAACGCCAGCCGCACCGCCCTGATGGCGATCGGCAGCGGGCATTGGGATGACGGCCTGATCGAATTGTTCGGCGCGCCGCGCAAGGCGCTGCCCGAGATTGTCGATTGCGCCGGCCGCTTCGGCGAGACCACCTTGTTCGGCGCGCCGATCCCGATCTGCGGCATCGCCGGTGATCAGCAGGCGGCCACGATCGGTCAGTCATGCCTGCAGGTCGGTGAGACCAAGGCGACATTCGGCACCGGCGCGTTCGTCCTCACCCAGGCCGGCCCGACGCCCCCCACCTCGCGTCACCGCTTGCTATCCACGATCGCCTGGCAGCTCGATGGGCGGCGCTCCTACGCGCTCGAAGGATCGGTGTTCGTCGCCGGCAGCCTGATCCAATGGCTGCGCGACACGCTCGGCCTGATCGGCACGGCCGCCGAGACCGAGGCGCTGGCGCGCAGCGTAACCGACAATGGCGGCACTTATCTCGTCCCCGCCCTGTCGGGGCTGGGCGCGCCGTGGTGGGAGCCGGATGCGCGCGGCAGCATTTCCGGGCTCAGTTTCTCCACCACCCGCGCGCACATCGTCCGCGCCGCGCTCGAAGCGATGGCGCACCAGGCGCACGATCTGGAGGCTGCGTTCGCCGCCGACGGCATCAACTGGAATTGCGTGCGCATCGATGGCGGCATGGTCGCCAACAACTGGATGGCGCAGGATATGGCGGACATGCTCGGCATTCCCGTCGAGCGCCCCCGCTTCGCCGAGACCACTGCGCTGGGCGCCGCCATGCTGGCCGGCGTCGGCAGCGGGCTGTTCGCGGATCTCGCCGCCGCCGGCGTGATGCGCGGCGCGGTGGAAACCTTCACCCCGGCGATCGACGCCGATGCCCGCGCCGCGCGGCTGGCCGGCTGGCAAAAGGCGGTCGCCAGCGTGGTCACGCTCGCAGCCGCCTGATCACCCGTTCACGCCGCGGCGCTCGCCCGATCCTCGAACAACGCCTTCAGATCCTTCTTCAGGATCTTGCCATTGGCGTTGCGTGGCAGCGTCTGATCGACGAAGCGGATCGCCACCGGCGTCTTGAACACCGCCAGCCGCGCGCGCACCCACGCCTGCAGCTCCGCCTCGCTCGCCGTCAGGCCCGGCGCCAGATGCACCACCGCCGCCGGTTCCTCGCCCAGCACGCGGTGCGGCAACCCGATCAGCGCGCAATCGGTCACCGCGGGATGCGCGTACAGCACGTTTTCCACCTCGCTCGAATAGATGTTCTCGCCGCCACGGATGATCATGTCCTTGGCGCGATCGACGATATAGACGAACCCCTCGTCATCCAGCCGCGCCAGATCGCCGGTGCGCACCCAGCCGTCGACGAATGTCTCCGCGGTCGCCTCGGGCTTGTTCCAATAGCCCTTCACCACCATCGGCCCGCGCGCCCACAATTCGCCGACCTGCCCCACCGGCACTTCGCGCGCGCCATCCTCGTCCATGATCTTGAGATCGGCCACCGCCACCGGCGGCCCGGCGCTGGTCGGGCGGTTGAGATAATCTTCCGCGGCATGGCTCGTCACCGTCGCCATCGTCTCGGTCATGCCCCAGCCATTGCCGGGCAGCGCGCCGAATTCCTCATGGATGCGCCGCACCAGTTCGGGCGCGGACGGCGCGCCGCCATAAGCGATCACCTCCAGTGACGAGAGATCGTAACGCGACCGTTCGGGATGCTCCAGCAACTGCCAGGCGATCGTCGGCACGCCGCCGGTCATATGCACCTGCTCGCGCTCGATCAGCTCCATCGCGCGCACCACATCCCATTTGCGCATGAAGATCGCGGTCGATCCACTCGCCACCATGCCCATCAGCCCCGCGCTGCACGCCGTAACGTGAAACAACGGAATCACGGTCAGCGAGGTGCGCGGCACCGGATCGGGCACCGGCTCGCCGCGCCGCAGCAGCGCGCGCGCCGCGCCGTAACCGCTCGACATGATATTGGTCATCAGGTTGCGATGCGTGCCGAGCGCGCCCTTGGGGCTCCCCGTGGTGCCGCTGGTATAGAAGATCGTCGCATCGTCATCGGGCGCGATCGGCACCTGCGGGAAGGGCACCTCCTCCAGCGCGGCATAATCGTGCGGCGTGCCGATCAGATCCTCCAGCCGCGACGCCCGCCCCTCCAGCGGCGACGAGGCGCGCGCCACGATCAGCCGCTCCACCGCGGGCAATGCCGGCGCCGCCTCAATAAAGCGCTGATGCCGCTCGTCATCGACGAACAGGACGCGCGCACCCGAATCATCCACGCCATATTCCAGCTCGCCGGCGGTCCACCAGGCGTTGAGCGGCACCACGATCGCGCCGATGCTGGCGGCGGCAAAGAAGATCACCGGCCATTCGGGCAGATTGCGCATCGCCAGCGCCACGCGGTCGCCCTTCGCCACGCCCATCGCCTGCAGTCTGGTCGCCAGCATCGCCACCGCGCGATACTGCGCCTCGAACGTCACGCGCTCGTCCTCATAGATGGTGAACACGCGCGCGCCATGCGCCCGCGCCGCCTGCGCCAGCCACGCCAGGCTCGGCGGCGCATTCTTCCACACCCGCGTCGGCACGCCCCGCAGCGTGATCGTCTCCATCTCGAATTTCGCCCCAGGCGCGGTCAGCAACGCCTCGGCGTCGGCCAGTGACAGCGCCGGCCACGACGGATCAAGCGTGACAAGTGGTTGGTCCTGCAAGGCGTCTCTCCGGTAATCTGAACATCGGGTTTGGCTTATCTGCCGATATTCGCCCGTTTAGAGTTGATTCACGCTTCACTCAAGGCAATAGGAAGCCATCCGTTTCGAAACTGGGGTATGGGCAGAGCATGAACACCGCCAAGCCTGGAGATCATGGCTTCAGCGCCGCGCGGCTGGCGCGGATCGATACGCTGCTCAAGGAGCGCTATATCGACAGCGGGCTGCTCGCGCACACGCAGCTGCTGGTCGCGCGCGATGGCGAGATCGTCCATTTCGCCAGCCAGGGGCGTGCGCGCGAAGGTGGCGCGCCGCTCGATCAAAGCGCCTTGTTCCGCATCGCCAGCATGACCAAGCCGATCACTTCGATCGCCTTCATGATGCTGGTCGAGGAAGGCAAGGTCGCGCTGGACACGCCGGTCCATCACGTCCTGCCCGAATTCAAGGGGCTCGGCGTGTACGTGGCCGGCGGCGGCTCCGTCCCGTTCCAGACCCGCCCCACCGCGCAGCCGATGCGCATGGTCGATCTGCTGCGGCACACGTCGGGCCTCACTTACGGCTTTCAATATCGCACCAGCGTCGATGCCGCGTACCGCGCGAACAAGCTGGAGCATTGGCACGGCGATTATGATCTCGATGGCTTCGTCGCGCAGCTCGCCCGGATCCCGCTCGAATTCTCCCCCGGCGAGGCGTGGAATTATTCCGTCTCCACCGATGTGCTCGGCGCGGTGATCCAGCGCCTCTCCGGCCTGCCGCTCGACGCGTTTTTCCAAACGCGCATCTTCGTGCCCCTTGGTATGCACGATACCTTCTTCAACGTGCCCGAAGACAAGATCGATCGCCTCACCGATTGCTACACCTTCGCGCCCGGAAAGGGCCGCGTGATGTACGATCGCGGCGCCGACAGCGCCTGGGGCCGCAAACCCAAATTCCTGTCGGGCGGCGGCGGCCTCGTTTCCTCCGCGCTGGATTATCACCGTTTCTGCCAGATGTGCCTGAACGGCGGCACGCTCGATGGCCAGCGCATCATCGGCCGCAAGACGCTGGAGCTGATGACGCTTAACCATTTGCCCGGCGGCCGCGATCTCACGCAGATGTCGCGCTCGCTGTTCAGCGAAGCCGCGCTCGCCGGCACCGGCTTCGGGCTCGGCTTCGCGGTCAACCAGGATCTCGCGCCCGGCATGGTTCCCGGCTCGGTCGGCGAATATTATTGGGGTGGCATGTTCTCCACCGCCTTCTTCATCGATCCGGTCGAGCGGCTGAGCATGGTATTCATGACGCAGCTCTCGCCCAGCAGCCAATATCCGATCCGAAGAGAATTGAAGACGTTGATTTATTCGGCCCTGACTTAACCCACAACCGTCACCCCAGCGAAAGCTGGGGTCTCAACGAGGCGCGTGCAGCGCCCGCCCCACAAAGATCCCAGCTTGCGCTGGGATGACGCATTCCGACTAGGAGAGACCACAATGACCAGCCCGATCACCACCGAAATCCATGACGACATCCTCGTCATCATCTCCAACAACCCGCCGGTCAACGCGCTCGGCGCCGCCGTCCGCCAGGGGCTCGCCGCCGGCATCGCGCAGGGTCTGGCCGATCCGGCGATCAAGGCGATGGTCATCCGCTGCGACGGCCGCACCTTCTTCGCCGGCGCCGACATCACCGAATTCGGCAAGCCGATGGAGGAGCCGGGCCTGCCCGCCGTCGTCGATCAGATCGAAGCCTCGACCAAGCCGGTCGTCGCCGCGATCCACGGCACCGCGCTTGGCGGCGGCTGCGAAGTCACGCTCGGCTGCCATTACCGCATCGCCGTCCCGAGCGCGAAGATCGGCACCCCCGAGGTCAAGCTCGGGCTGCTCCCCGGCGCCGGCGGCACGCAGCGTATCCCGCGCATCGCCGGCGTTTCGCTGGCGCTGGAAATGACCGCCAAGGGCGATCCGATCTCGGCCAGGAAAGCGCTCGACGCCGGGCTGATCGATCGCCTCGCGGGTGAAGACAGCCTCGCCGCCGACGCCATCGCCTTCGCGCGCGAGATCGCCGCCGTGCAGCCACTGCCCCGCGCCAGCGAAAAGGCCGCGACCGCCGATCCGGACGCCGTCGCCGCGTTCAAGAAAGAGAATGCCCGCAAGTTCCGCGGCTTCGATGCGCCCGCCGCCAACATCGCCTGTGTCGAGAAAGCCGCCGACGGGTCGAGCTTCGCCGAGGGCATCGCCTTCGAACGCGAACAGTTCATGAAGCTGATGATGGGCGTACAATCTGCCGCGCAGCGCCACATTTTCTTCGCCGAACGCCAGGCTGCCAAGATCGACGGCATCGCCGCCGATATCGCGCTCCGGCCGATCAACAAGGTCGGCGTGATCGGCGCCGGCACGATGGGCGGCGGGATCAGCATGAATTTCCTGTCCGCCGGCATCCCCGTCACCATCGTCGAAATGGCGCAGGACGCGCTGGATCGCGGCACCGGCGTGATCCGCAAGAATTACGAGGCCAGCGCCGCCAAGGGGCGCCTCAAGCCCGAGCAGGTCGAGCAGGCGATGGGCGCGCTCACCCCCACGCTCGATTTCAATGCGCTGGCCGATTGCGACCTGATCATCGAAGCGGTCTATGAGGAAATGAGCGTCAAGAAGGAGATTTTCGCCAGGCTCGATGCCATCGCCAAGCCCGGCGCGATCCTCGCCTCCAACACCAGCTATCTGAATGTCGATGAGATCGCCACCGCCACCAGCCGTCCAGGCGATGTGCTGGGCATGCACTTCTTCTCCCCCGCCAACGTGATGAAGCTACTGGAGGTCGTGCGCGGCGCCAAGACCGCGGACGACGTGCTAGCCACCGTCATGGCGCTTGCCAAGAAGATCAAGAAAGTCGCGGTGGTCGCCGGCGTGTGCGATGGCTTCATCGGCAATCGCATGCTTAAGCCCCGTCAGGTCGAGGCGATGAAGCTGCTGATGGAAGGCGCCACCCCGGAGCAGATCGATCGCGTCCATGTCGACTTCGGCATGCCGATGGGGCCGTTCCAGATGAGCGATCTCGCCGGCGTCGATATCGGCTGGCATCGCGATCCGACGCGCATCGAGAATATCCGCGACGCGCTCGCCGCCGAAGGCCGCTGGGGCCAGAAGAAGCAGGCGGGCTTCTACGATTATGACGAGAAAAGAAACCCCACCCCCTCTCCCCGCGTGGCCGAGATCATCGAGGATTTCCGCAGCAAATCGAACCTGCAGAAGCGCGAGATCAGCGATCAGGAGATTATCGAAAAGACGCTGTACACGATGGTCAACGAAGGCGCGCTGATCCTCGAGGAGAAGATGGCGCAGCGCGCGTCCGACATCGATGTGGTGTGGATCTATGGCTATGGCTGGCCGGTCTATCGCGGCGGCCCGATGTTCTGGGCCGACACCGAAGGACTGGCGAAGATCGTGGGCGGTCTGGAGAAGCACGGCTTCCAGGTGGCCGGATTGCTCAAGAGCAAGGCTGAGAACGGTGGCGGGTTTAATAAATAACCCGGGGATGGGGGGAGCGGCACCCCGCTCCCCCAGCCGTCATCCCAGCGAACGCTGGGATCTCAGCGGGGCGAGCGCGGCCCCAGCCCACAAAGACCCCAGCGTTCGCTGGGGTGACGACATGAGGTGAGGAGCCACGACATGACCGACACCAATCTCGACACCTTCCGCACCGAAACCCGGCGCTGGCTCGCCGAAAACTGCCCGCCCGAAATGCGCGAGCCCGTCCGTTCCGAAAAGGACGCCGTCTGGGGCGGCCGCGATCAATCCATGCTCACGCCGGCGCAGAAAACGTGGATGGACCGGATGGCGGCGAAAGGCTGGACCGTGCCCGATTGGCCCAAGGCTTATGGCGGCGGTGGCCTCAGCCCGGCCGAAACCAAGATCCTGCGCGAAGAAATGGCCGCGATCCGCGCGCGCAATCCGCTCAACTCGTTCGGCATCTCGATGCTCGGCCCGGCCCTGCTCAAATACGGCACCGAGGAACAGAAGCTCAACCACCTGACCAAGATCGCGCGCGGCGAAATCCGCTGGTGCCAGGGCTATAGCGAGCCGAACGCCGGCTCCGATCTCGCCGCGCTCGCCACCTCGGCCGAGGACAAGGGCGATCACTATCTCGTCAACGGCCAGAAAGTCTGGACCTCGTATGCCGACAAGGCGGACTGGATCTTCTGCCTCGTCCGCACCGACAAGACCAATAAGCAGGGCGGGATCAGCTTCGTCTTGTTCGACATGGCCAGCGAAGGCGTCTCGACCAAGCCGATCCTGCTGATCAGCGGCTACTCGCCCTTCTGCGAGACCTTCATGGATAACGTGAAGGTGCCCAAGGAAAATCGCGTCCACGAGGAGAACAAGGGCTGGGACGTGGCCAAATATCTGCTCGGGCACGAACGCGAGATGATCTCCGGCATGGGGCTCGCCTCCACCGGCGGCAATCCGCTGATCGACGGCGCCATCGCCACCGTCGGGCTCGATCATGACGGCCGCCTCGCCGATCCGCTGCTTCGCGCCAGCATCGCGCTGTTCGAGGTCCGCAGCAAAGCGTTCGGCATGATGAGCGAGCGCTTCATTGATGAGCTGAAAGCCGGTCGCGCGCACCCCGCGCAGCCCAGCATGATGAAATATTACGGCACCGAGCTCAACAAGAGCCGCTACGAACTGATGATGTCCGCCGGTGGCTCCAACGCGCTGGAATGGGAAAGCGCGTCCTCCTCGGGCGGCGCGATGCCGCGCGCCTGGCTGCGCACCAAGGCCAATTCGATCGAGGGCGGCACGAGCGAAGTCCAGCTCAACATCATCGCCAAGCGGATTTTGGAACTGCCCTCGGCCTAGCCGTCCCGTCACCCCAGCGAACGCTGGGGTCTCCCTGAGGCGCGCGCCGCGCCAGCCCCACAAAGATCCCAGCGTTCGCTGGGATGACGAAAGCGATCAAAAATGCCCCTCTACCTCAACGACGAACAGCAGATGCTCCGCGACACCGCGCGCGACTTCATCGCCGAACACGCCCCCGTCGCCCACCTCCGCAAACTGCGCGACGAGCAGAACCCGGACGGCCTCTCCCGCGACCTGTGGAAAAGCTTCGCCGATATGGGCTTCACCGGCATGCTGATGAGCGAAGCTGATGGCGGCCTGGGCCTCGGCCATGTCGAAGCCGGCGTCGTCCTGGAAGAAATCGGCCGCAACCTCTCGCCCTCTCCCTTCCTCACCACCGCCGTCGCCGCGGTCGAGGCATTGAAGGGCACGCCGCACGCCGCGCGCTATTTCCCCGGCATCCTGTCGGGCGATTCCATCGCCGCGCTGGCCATCGATGAAGGCCCCAAGCATCGTGACACAATCGCGCTCAAGGCCAAGCGCTCGGGCAACGGCTTCACGCTGTCGGGGCGCAAACAGTTCGTCACGCACGGTCACATCGCCGATCTCATCATCCTCGCCGCCCGCACCGCCGGCGCGGCGCACGAACGAGACGGCATCACCCTGTTCGCGGTAGATCCAACATCGCCCGGAATTCAAATAGATAGCGAACGCCTGGCGGATTCCAGCATCGCCGCAACGGTCACTTTAGTCTCCTTCGACGTCGATGCCGACGCGGTGATCGGCGAGATCGACGCCGGCGCCGATCCGCTCGCGCGCCTGCTCCGCGCCGGCCGCACCGGCGCCGCCGCCGAATCGCTCGGCGTCGGCGCCGGCGCAATGGATATGACGATCGGCTATCTCAAGGAGCGCCGTCAGTTCGGCGCGACGATCGGCAGTTTCCAGGCGCTGCAGCACCGCGCCGCTCATCTCTACAGCGAAATGGAAGTCGCCCGCGCCGCAGTGATCAAGGCCGCGCAATTGCTCGACGCCGGCTCAGATAAGGCAGATGACGCCGTCTCGGTCGCCAAGGCGATGACCGCGCTCGCCACCACGCTCAGCGTCCAGGAAGGCATCCAGATGCACGGCGGCATCGGCATGACCGACGAATACGATATCGGTTTCTACATGAAGCGCGCCCGCGTCCTCGCCGAAATGTTCGGCGACGCCAATTACCACGCCGACAAGCTCGCCCGCGCCGCCGGCTACTGAGGCGATGACCGAACTGCCAAGCCCCGCCGCGCTTGCCGCCGATCTCTGCGATCTGCTCGACATCGAGGAACTCGATACCGATCTCTATCGCGGCAAACGCGGCAAGGACGGCTTCGGCCGCGTGTTCGGCGGCCAGGTCATCGCCCAGGCGCTGCAGGCCGCGCAACGCTCGACCGAGGCGCCCAAGATCGCGCATTCGCTACACGCCAATTTCATGCGCCCGGGCAATGAGGATTTCCCCATCCTCTACCGCGTCGTGCGCGATTTCGAGGGCAAGAGCTTCGCCACGCGCCGCGTCATCGCGCTGCAGAAGGGGCAACCCATCCTGACGCTGACTTGCTCGCTGCAAACGCCCGAGGAAGGCCTGCATCATCAGGACACGATGCCCGATGCGCCGCCGCCGGATGCCCTGCAACCTGATACCGAACTTCGCGCCGCAATGGCCGATCGCGTTCCCGAACGCTTCCGCCGCACGTTCCTCAAGCCCCGCCCGATCGAGATCCGTCCGGTCTCGCCACGTTCCTGGCTCGACCCGGTTAAAAGCGCGCCCCGCCAGCAAAGCTGGTTCCGCATCTGCTCGGCCGTTGGCGACGATCCCGTCCTCCACCGCGCCATTCTGGCCTACGCCTCTGACATGTCGCTGCTCGGCACCGGCACGCTGCCGCACGGCATCAACTGGCTGACGCATAACCTGCAGACCGCCAGCCTGGATCACGCGCTATGGCTGCATGCGCCATTCCGCGCCGACCAATGGCTGCTGTACGCCTGCGACAGCCCCTGGGCCGGCCATGCGCGCAGCTTCAACCGCGGCCAGATTTTCACGCAGGACGGCCGCCTCGTCGCCAGCGTCGCGCAGGAAGGGCTGATGCGGCTGCGCCAATAGTCTGCTGCGCGGGCGGCATTCTGAGTAGTGAGCCCTGACGGCGAGGCCCGCTCTCTCGCGCGCGCGTCGAAGGGGACCGCGCGGCGCAAGCGATTCCAAACCGCGCGGACCCCGGGGAACTGCGTAGAGCCTGTGCCCCGCTATGCGCTATAATCGCGGCGCATATTCCGGGGAGGAGCGACGCGCCGATGATCAGACAGTGCGGCCCACGCCTTGCGTAGCGACACGGTGGCTGTGGCCGCACCCCGCGCCGTAAAGCGCGGCTTCCTGCGCACGCTGGGGCCCGGGCTGGTCACCGGGGCGGCCGATGACGATCCCAGCGGCATCGGCACGCACAGCCAGGTCGGTGCGCAATTCGGCTATGGCCTGGCCTGGACATTCGTCCTGAGCTTCCCGCTGATGGTCGTGATCCAGCAAGTCGCTGCCGAGATCGGCCGCGTGACCGGCGCGGGCATCGCGCGCAATTTGCGTCGCCATTATCCGCGGCCCGTGCTGTGGACGATGGTCACGCTGCTGCTGATCGCCAACATCATCAATCTCGGCGCTGATCTGAGCGCGATGGGCGCCGCTCTGGTGTTGCTGACGGGCGGCAATGCCGTGCTGTATACGCTGCTGTTCGGGATCCTGTGCGTCGTGCTGGAAGTGACGCTCAGCTATCCGCGCTACGCCGCGATCCTCAAATGGACCACGCTGTCGCTGTTTACCTATGTGGCGGTGGTCGCGGTGGCGGGCGTCCCCTGGGGCCGCGCACTGGCCTCGCTGGTCGTGCCCGAAGTGCAATGGAATGCGGCCTATGCAACGGCGTTCGTCGCCATCCTCGGCACGACGATCAGCCCTTATCTGTTCTTCTGGCAGGCCGGGCAGGAAATCGAGGAGCAGCACCGCCACCACGCCAAGCCGCTATGTATCGCGCCACGCGAGGCCGGCCCCGAGCTCGCCCGCGTGCGCATGGACACGCTGGTCGGCATGGCGTTCAGCTCGATCGTGTCGCTGGCGATTGTCTTTGCCACCGCGGCGACGCTCAACGCTAACGGCGTGACGGATATCGCCACGTCGGCGCAGGCGGCCGAGGCGTTGCGGCCGATTGCCGGACGGTTCGCCTTCGCGATGTTCGCGCTCGGCATCATCGGCACTGGCTTGCTCGCCGTACCGGTGCTGGCCGGTTCGGCAGCCTATGCGGTGACGGAAATGACCGGCAAGTCTGGCAGCCTCGACGCCAAACCGCTGCAGGCGCGGCTTTTCTATACCACGATCGCGGTGACCACGCTGGCCGGCGCGGCGCTTACCTCGGTGGCGATCGATCCGGTCCGCGCCTTATATTGGGCGGCGGTGGTCAACGGCGTGCTGGCTGCGCCGCTCATGGCGATGATGATGCTGATCGTCCGCAACAAGCGCGCGATGGGGCAATTGACCTTGCCGCTCGGGGCGACGGTATTGGGTTGGGTCGCCACCCTGGTGATGGCCGCGGCCACGGCCATCTTCTTCGCCTTCACGCTGTAGCTGCGCGTCAGCCCTCTTGGCGCGTCAGGCGTGGGCGCTTCGCTTCACGGATGGCAACCCCGGTCACGACCGCGCTGGCGAGCACGATCGCGGCGATCGCCAGCAGCCCGGCGGGCGATATTTCCGTTTGCAGGTCGAATTCGAATCGTCTGCCCCGCACACGGACGCGCGTCTTCGCCATGCTCCTTGCCCTTCGCGTTGGCGTTCATACCGCCGTCTTACCATATTCCTGTTTGGTCACGGGATGGCTCGACGATAGCCCGCCATCCACCGCGATCGCCTGCCCGTTGACATAGCTCGCATCGTCCGACGCCAGGAACGCGGCGACCTTGGCCAGCTCCTCCGGCTGCGCGCCGCGGCGCAACGGATTGAGCCGCCCGACGCGATCCATCTTGTCGGCCGAGCGGGCATAATCGAATGTCGGCTTGGTCATCCCCGTCTCGGTCAGCCCCGGGCAGATCGCGTTGACGCGCACGTTGGAGCCGGACAATTGCTGCGCCGCGACCATCGCCAGGTTGATCACCCCCGCCTTGGACGCGGAATAGGCGGGCGACCCCGCGCCGGAACGGATTCCCGCGACCGAAGCCGTCAGCACGATGGCGCCGCCCCCCCGTTCGGCAATTTTGGGCGCGGCGTGCTTGATCGCCAGATACGGCCCGATCAGATTGACGCGCAGCACCTCGGTGATCAGCGCCACATCGGTATCGAAGATATTGGCCATGCCGCCGGAAATGCCGGCATTGGCGAACATCACGTCAAGCCCGCCATAATATTCGCCAGCGACCGCCACCGCGCGGATCACGTCCTCCTCGTTCCCCGCGTCCATGATGATGTCGTGCGCCGCGCCGCCCGCGGCAACGATCATGTCCGCGGTTTCCTCCGCCGCCGCGGTGATATCCCCACAGATTACCGAGCCGCCTTCGCTGGCGAACAATCGCGCCGCCGCGCGCCCGATGCCCGAGCCCGCTCCGGTCACGATGATCGATTTGCCGCTGAACCGCATGTCCGTCTCCCTCACCCCACCGTCATCCCAGCGACAGCTGGGATCTCAAGCCACAAACCGCGCCCTCCCGGCACGAGGCCCCAGCCTCCGCTGGGGCGACGGCATGGACCTAGATCGTCACCCCGCCGTCGATCACGATCGACTGCCCGGTCATGAACGCGCTCGCCGGCGACGCCAGAAACACCACCGCCCCGGCGATCTCTTCGGGCACGCCGATCCGGCGCAGTGGCACCGTCTCGTTTGCCGCGGCGATCCGCGCGGGATCTTCCCACAGGGCGCGCGCGAAATCGGTCTTGATCAGCCCCGGCGCGATGCAGTTGATGCGCACATTATCCGGCCCGAATTCATGCGCCAGGTTGCGCGCCAGCTGCATGTCCGCCGCCTTGGAGATGCAATAGGCGCCGATGACGCTCGAGCCGCGCAGGCCGCCGATCGACGACACGATGACGATCGAACCCGATTGCCGCGCGCACATCTCGGGCGCGACCATGGCGATCAGCCAGTGGTTGGAGACGATATTGTTGTCGAGGATCTTGCGAAACTGATCGTCGGAGATCCCCGCCTGCGGCCCGTAATAGGGGTTAGACGCGGCATTGCAGACTAAAACGTCGATCTGCCCGAACGCCGCGCGCGTCTCGTCGACCAGATGCTGCAACGCCGCCTTGTCGGAGATGTTGGCCGCCACCGCGATCGCCGTGCCCGCGCCGAACCGCGCATTGAGCTCGGCGGCGACGGCATCGCAGGCATCCTGCTTGCGGCTGGAAATCACCACCCGGGCGCCGTGTTCGGCCAGTTCGACCGCGCTTGCCTTGCCGATGCCCTTGGTCGAGCCGGTGATGATCGCGACTTTGCCGGTCAGATCGAATAACGACATATTTGGTCATCCCATTTCAAATAGCCGTCACCCCAGCGGGGGCTGGGGTCTCGACGAGGCGAGCGGCGCGCCCGCCCCATAAAGATCACAGCTTGCGCTGGGATGACGTTGGAGGCGCGCGTGCGCGGTGATCACGCCCCCGCCTTCACCGCAAAATCCCAAGCCGCATCGGCCAGCCGGTACACCCCCGCCGCCGATTTCTCCGCCTGCGCGCTGGATGCCGTGCCCTCGACGATGCGCTTCTTGATCCCCTGCACGATCCCGGTCAGCCGAAAGAGATTGTACGAGAAATACCAGTTGAGATCCGGCACCCCGTCGCGCCCGGTCGCCGCGCAATAGCGCGACACCATCGCCTCGATCGTCGGAATCCCCGTCTCGGTGCCCGTCATGCCCAGCACCCCGGATCGCCCCTCGGGCGCCGTCACCCAGCTCATCAGGAAATAGGAGAAGTCGGCCAGCGGATCGCCGAGCGTCGACAATTCCCAATCGAGCAACGCGATCACGCGCGGATTGGTCTTATGAAAGATCATGTTGTCGATGCGGAAATCGCCATGCACCACCGACGTCCGCGTCTGCTCGGGCACGGTGCGCCCAAGATAGTCGATCAACCGCTCGACCGATTCCATATGCTCGGTCTCGGAGGCGCGATATTGCTTGGTCCAGCGCGCCACCTGGCGTTCGAAATAATTGCCCGGCCGGCCATAATCGCCCAGCCCCGCGGCCTCCACATCGGTGTTGTGCAGCGCCGCCAGCGTGTCGCACATCGCTTCATAGATGCCCGTGCGCTCGGCGGGAGCATAATCGGGGAGCGTCCCGTCCCACAGGTTGCGCCCGTCGGCGAAGCCCATGACATAGAAATCGGTCCCCACCACCTCCGGATCGGTACACAGCCCATAAGGCCGCGCGACGGGAAACCCGGTCGGGTACAGGCCCGCAATCACACGATATTCGCGGTCCACCGCATGCGCCGAGGGGAGCAGATGGCCGAACGGCTTGCGCCGCAGCACATAGGTGCCCGATGGTGAGGTGATCTTGAACGTCGGGTTGGATTGCCCGCCGGAGAATTTCGAGTAGCTGAGCGGCCCCTCGAACCCCGTGACATTGGCCTCCATCCACGCGGTCAGCTTGGCCTCGTCGAGCCGATCCTTTTCCGGCACGGCGATGGTCTGTGGCGATTCATCCATCACGCGAACTCGATCACCGAGCGCACCGTATCCCCGGTGCGCAATTTGCCCATCGCCTCGTTGACTTGCTGCAGCCCGATCCGCTCCGCCACCATCGTGTCGAGATCGAGCTTGCCATCGAGATAGAGCTGCACGAGCCGCGGCATGTCGATCGGGAAGCGCGTCGAGCCCAGAAGCGAGCCCTGCAATTTCTTGCCCGTCAGGAAGGTCGGCCCCGGTATCTTCACCTCGCCGCCGGGCGCGATCATGCCGAGGATCGTCGCCGTCCCGCCACGCCGCAGGATATTCCAGGCGAGCTCCGCGGTATTCGGCCGACCCACCGCCTCGATGGCATAATGCACGCCCCCCTCGGTCAGCGCGATGACCTTCTTGGTCAGATCGGGGTCCATCGCATCGAACCCATGTGTCGCGCCCAGTTTCTCGGCCAGCGCCAATTTGTCCGCCACCGGATCGATCGCGATGATCTGTCCCGCGCCGGCGATCTTGGCGGCATTGATCGCCGCCAGCCCGATGCCGCCGCAGCCGATCACTGCCACCGTCTCGCCCGGCCTGAGTTGGCTGTCGTTGAAGATCGCCCCCGCGCCGGTAATCACCGCGCAGCCGAGCAAGGCCGCACGATCCATCGGCATTTCTTTCGAGATTGCCACGCAGGCATTCTCATGCACCAGCATCATCTCGGCAAAGGCCGAGAGATTGAGGAACGGCGCCAGCGGCGTGCCGTCGTCCAAGGATAACCGTGGCGGCGCGCCCTTCGCCCGCCGCGTCGATGGATCCACACACAGGCTCGGCCGCCCGGACACGCAGAATTCGCACGCGCCGCAGAACACGGTGAAGAAGGTGATGACATGATCGCCGACCTTGAGATGCGCGACATCCGATCCCACCGCCTCGACCACGCCCGCCGCCTCGTGTCCCGGCACCGTCGGCATCGGATGCGGAAAGGCGCCATCGATGAAATGCAGGTCCGATCGACACACGCCGACCGCCATGGTGCGGATCAGCACTTCGCGCGGGCCGGGATCGGACACACGGATGTCCTCGATCACGAGATCGGTCTTGGGGGCGTAAAGGACTGCTGCTTTCATTCTAACCTCGTCATCCCAGCGAAAGCTGGGAGCTCAAGCCGCCACCGCGCGCTTCGTTACCAGGAGACCCCAGCTTTCGCTGGGGTGACAGCTGCATTTACCGCCGCATCGCATCCTTCGCCGCGACCGCCGCCGGCAGCTCGGCATATTTGCCGAACTCATGCCGCGCGATCGCGCGGTTGTGCACTTCGTCGGGCCCGTCAGCGAAGCGCAGCGTGCGCATATGCGCCCAATCATGCGCCAGCCGGAAATCACCCGACACGCCGCCGCCGCCATGCGCCTGCACTGCATCGTCAAGGATCTTAAGCGCCATGTTGGGCGCCTGCACCTTGATCATCGCGATCTCCTGCTGTGCGCTCTTGTTGCCCGCACGGTCCATCATGTCCGCCGCCTTGAGGCACAGCAGTCGCGTCATCTCGATATCGATCCGCGCGCGCGCAATGCGCTCTTCCCACACCGACTGATCGGCAATCCGCTTGCCGAACGCGACGCGCGTCAGCAGCCGTTTGGCCATCGCCTCGATCCCGGTCTCCGCCACACCGATGGTGCGCATGCAGTGATGGATGCGCCCCGGCCCCAAACGCCCCTGCGCAATCTCGAACCCGCGCCCTTCGCCAAGCAGCAGATTGTCCACCGGCACGCGAACGTCCTTCAGCACCACCTCGCCATGCCCGTGCGGGGCATGATCATAGCCATAGACGCTCAACATGCGTTTGATCGTCACGCCGGGCGCGTCCATCGGCACCAGGATCTGGCTCTGCTGGCTGTGCCGCGCGCCTTCCGGGTTGGTCTTGCCCATCACGATGGCGACGGCGCAGCGCGGATCGCCCACCCCGCTCGACCACCATTTGGTGCCGTTGATCACATAGTGATCGCCATCGCGCACCATGCTGGTTTCGATATTAGTGGCGTCCGACGAGGCCACCGCCGGCTCGGTCATCAAAAAGGCCGAGCGAATCTCGCCGTGCATCAACGGTTTGAGCCAGCGTTCCTTCTGATCACGCGTACCGTAACGATGAAACACTTCCATATTGCCGGTGTCGGGTGCCGAACAGTTGAACACTTCCGAGGCCCAGCCGACCTTGCCCATTTCCTCCGCGCACAAGGCATATTCGAGATTGCTCAGCTGCGTGCCTTCAAACTCGAACGTGTCGTCGACATGATTCTGCCCCGAATGCGGCGGCATGAAGAAATTCCACAAGCCGGCCTCCTTGGCCTTCTGCTTCATGTCCTCGATCACCTGGATCACCTTCCAGCGCTCGCCTTCATGCGCCTGCTGGTCATAGTCGGCCTGGCGCGGGCGGATATGCTGATCGATGAAATCGCGCACCCGATCCCGGAAATATGTCTCGCGCTCGCTCAGCGTGAAATCCATGATCGCTCTCCCACAAGATGCCCGGCCAGAGGCCCGTTCGATTGCTGGGTAGACCGTACCGCGTTTTCGGTAAAGCCGCGCGGCGAGATATTTCGGCCCCTGCAAGCGCACGGCAAAAAAGACTGTTTCTTCTAAAGGAACTTGATAGACAGGGCCGATGGCGACTGACCAGACCCTGATCGACGACGAAAGCGGCACCAAAAGGTTCCGCGCCAAGCGCGATGCGATCTTGGCCGCCGCCGCGCAGGCGATCAACGAGCAAAGCGCCAAGGGCATGACCTTTGCCGATGTCGCGCGCCGCGTCGGGCTCAATACCACCAGCGTCACTTATTATTTCAAGCGCAAGGAAGATCTCGCCACCTCCTGCTTCGAGAACACGCTGGAGAAGCTCCAGGCGATGCTCGACGAAGCGCTGCGGGAGGCCACCCCGCAAGCGCGCGTGGCCAAATATCTCTCGATCAACATGGCTCGGCTGGCGGCGATCGACCGCGGCACGGAGACGCCGTTCGCCGTCCTGTCCGATCTGCGCGCGATGGAAGAGCCCGCACGCGGCCACTTGATGACCGCATGGCGCGACGTATTCCGCAAGACGCGGACGCTATGGGGCCCGGCCAAGACGCGCGCGGAAACCGATCTGCGCGGCGCCCGTGCGCACGTGCTGCTCGAAAACACGTTCTGGCTGCCCGTCTGGCTGACTCGCTACGACGCCGATCAATATGATCGCGTCGAGGCGCGGCTGATGCACGTGTTCGAACACGGCATCGCGGCCCCCGGCCAGAAATGGGCGCCAGCGTTGATCGATCTCGATCACAACAGCGCCGAGCCCGGTCGTGCCGCCTTTCTGCTCGCCGCCACGCGGCTGATCAATGAACTCGGCTATCGCGGCGCCTCGGTGCAGAAGATCGCCTCCGAGCTGAACGTCACCAAGGGCAGCTTTTATCACCACCTCGATGCCAAGGATGATCTGGTCATCGCTTGCTACAAGCGCAGCTTCGATACCATTGCCGACGCGCAGCGCCTGGCAGACGAGACCGGCGGCGATCACTGGCAGCGCTTATCGAGCACCATCGCCACGCTGCTCGATGTGCAATTCTCGCAGCGCGGTCCACTGCTGCGCACCACGGCCTTGTCCGGCCTGCCGCTGGGTGTGCGCGCGGAGATGCTCGAACGCTCGAACCGTATTGCCCGCCGTTATGCCGGCACGATGAGCGACGGTATCGCCGAAGGCTCGATCCGCCCGGTCGATACGTTGGTGGCGGCGCAGGCGTTGATGGCGCTGCAGAACGCCGCGTTCGACATGCGCAAATGGGCCGCCACCATGCCGCGCGACAAGGCGGTGGCGGTCTACGCCTCCACGCTGGCGTTCGGTCTGTTCGACGATCGGGTACTGAGCCTGTAATTTACGCCGGTAACGGCAGCTACGACAGTGGAGCACAACATGACCGGCATGGGCCAATTCGACTGGGCCGACCCCTTCCTTCTCGACGATCAGCTCGAGGAAGACGAACGCATGATCCGCGACAGCGCGCGGGCTTATGCGCAGGAAAAGCTCGCGCCGCGCATCGTCGATGCCTTTCAGAATGAAGTTACCGACGTGGCGATCTTCCGCGAGATGGGCGCGCTCGGCCTGCTCGGGCCGACCGTACCGGAACAATATGGCGGCGTCGGCGCGAGCTATGTCGCCTACGGCCTGGTCGCGCGCGAAGTCGAGCGGATCGATAGCGGCTATCGCTCGATGATGAGCGTGCAGTCGAGCCTCGTCATGTACCCGATCTACGCCTTCGGCTCCGAAGCGCAGAAGATGAAATACCTGCCCAAGCTGGCATCGGGCGAGTTCATCGGCTGCTTCGGCCTGACCGAGCCCGATGCCGGCTCCGATCCCGGCGGCATGACGACGCGCGCCACCAAGGTCGACGGCGGATACCTGCTTTCGGGTGCCAAGACCTGGATCAGCAACTCCCCCATCGCCGATGTGTTCGTCGTCTGGGCCAAATCCGATGCGCATGGCGGCGGCATTCGCGGCTTCATTCTCGACAAGGGCATGAAGGGCCTCGAAACGCCCAAGATCGAAGGCAAGCTCTCCTTACGCGCCTCGATCACCGGCATGATCATGATGGACGAGGTCGAGGTCAGCGAGGACGCGCTGCTCCCCGACGTCCAGGGCCTCAAGGGTCCGTTCGGCTGCCTTAATCGGGCGCGCTACGGGATCAGCTGGGGTGCACTCGGCGCCGCCGAATTCTGCCTGCATGCGGCACGGCAATATGGCCTGGATCGCCACCAGTTCGGCAAGCCGCTCGCGGCCAACCAGCTGTACCAGAAGAAGCTCGCCGACATGCAGACCGAAATCGCGCTCGGGCTGCAAGCGTCCCTGCGCGTTGGTCGCCTCATGGACGAGGGCCGCTTCGCGCCCGAGATGGTCTCGATCGTCAAGCGCAACAATGTCGGCAAGGCGCTCGATATCGCGCGGATGAGCCGCGATATGCATGGCGGCAACGGCATCAGTGGCGAATATCAGATCATGCGCCACATGATGAACCTGGAGACGGTCAATACCTATGAGGGTGCGCACGACGTACACGCGCTGATCCTGGGCCGCGCGATCACGGGGATCGCAGCGTTCTGAACATGCCGCCCGTCGCCGCATTATCCACCGGTCACCCCCGCGAAAGCTGGAGTCTCGAGCGGTGGGCACCCGCTTCCCAACCGGGAGATCCCAGCTTCCGCTGGGATGACGCTCGTGGCTTGATTCGCGCCGATGCCTGACAAACCCCTCGCCGGCATCAAAGTCCTCGAACTCGCCCGTATCCTCGCCGGCCCCTGGTGCGGCCAGTTGCTCGCCGATCTCGGCGCGGAAGTCACAAAGATCGAGCGCCCGGGCGCCGGCGACGACACGCGCCACTGGGGCCCGCCCTTCATGACCGGCCCGAACGGCGACAACCTCGACGCGGCCTATTACCACTCGACCAACCGCGGCAAGACCAGCCGCGCGGTCGACATCGCCAGCGCCGAGGGCCAGGCCGAGATCCGCGCGCTCGCCGCCGAGTCCGATGTGGTGATCGAAAACTACAAGGTCGGCGGGCTGGTCAAATACGGCCTCGACCACGCCAGCCTTTCGCAACTCAACCCGCGCCTGATTACCTGCTCGATCACCGGCTTCGGCCAGACCGGCCCCTATGCCGCGCGCGCCGGCTATGATTTCATCATCCAGGGAATGGGCGGGATCATGTCGCTGACCGGCGAGCCCGACGGTCGCCCGCAGAAATCCGGCATTGCGTATGCCGACATCTTCACCGGCGTGTATTCAGCCGTCGCCATCCTCGCCGCCTTGCGCACCCGCGATCGCGATGGCACCGGCGCACATATCGATATGGCGCTGCTCGATACGCAGGTCGCGGTGCTCGCCAATCAGGCGCTCAACTGGATGGCATCGGGCCATGTGCCGCACCGCATGGGCAACGGCCACGCGAACCTTGCTCCCTATCAGGCCTTTGCCGCATCGGATGGCGATCTGATCATCGCGGTCGGCAATGACCGCCAGTTCGCCAAGCTCTGCGCGATCCTCGACCTTCCCCTGGCTAACGACGAGCGTTTCGCCACCAACCCCGCCCGTGTGCAGCACCGTGCCGAGATGATCCCGCTGCTCACCGCCGCCATTGGCGGCTGGCGCAAGGCCGATCTCGCCTGGGCGCTAGACGAAGCGGGCGTGCCCGCCGGCCCGATCAACCGCGTCGACGAAGTGTTCGCCGATGCGCAGGTTGTCGCGCGCGGCATGGCGATTACACGGGGCGGCATCCCGGGCGTCGCCTCCCCCATCGTCATCGATGGCATCCGCATGGTCTCCGACTCGCCCAGCCCACCCCGCCCCTGAGGACAGCCCCGAGGACCGCCATGACCACCGCCCCGCTCCACGGCATCCGTATCGTCGAAATCGCCGGCATCGGCCCCGGCCCGTTCTGCGGCATGATGCTCGCCGATCACGGCGCCGAGGTGATCCGCATCGAGCGCCCCGGCGACGCCGCCAACCCCAAGGACCCGCTGCTGCGCTCGCGTCGCACGATCGCGCTCGATCTCAAGAACCCCGTGGCGATCGACGCGGTCAGGCGCATCGTCGCCACCGCCGACGGCCTGATCGAAGGCTTCCGCCCCGGCGTGATGGAGCGGCTCGGGCTCGGCCCCGATATCCTCCTCGCCGCCAACCCGCGCCTCGTCTACGGCCGTATGACCGGCTGGGGGCAGACCGGCCCGTTGGCCCCGCAACCCGGCCACGACATCAATTACATCGCCCAATCCGGCGTGCTCCACGCGCTAGGCCCGGCCGGTGGCAAGCCGCACTTCCCGATCAACCTGGTCGGCGATTTCGGGGGCGGTGGCATGATGCTCGCCTTTGGCATGCTTGCCGCGATCCTGCAGGCCAAAGCGACCGGCCAGGGCCAGGTGGTGGATTGCGCAATGACCGAAGGCTCGTCCGTGCTCATGAGCATGATCTGGGGCTTCCGGGCCATGGGCCGGTGGAGCGATACGCGCGGCACGAATCTGCTCGATGGCGGCGCCCACTTCTACGATACTTATGAGACGGCAGACGGCAAATACGTTGCGATCGGCGCGATCGAGCCACAATTCTATGCCGCATTGCGCAGCGTGCTCGCGCTCGACGGTGCCGAATGGGCGGCACAGTTCGATCCGCGCCAGTGGCCGGCGCTGAAGCAACGTCTGACCGAGCAGTTCAGGACGAGGACCCGCGACCAATGGTGCGTCGCCTTTGACGGCCACGAAGTCTGCTTCGCCCCCGTCCTGTCGTTCGAGGAAGCCGTCGTCGATCCGCACAACGTTGCTCGCGGCGCGTTCGTCGAGGCCGGCGGCGTCACCCAGCCCGCCCCCGCGCCGCGCTATTCGGCCAGTGCGACCATCGCCCCGATCATGGCCTCGGCGCACGACGACACGGTGCTTGCCGAACTTGGCTTCAGCGACGCCGAAATCGCCGCTTTGCGCTAACCTATCGCTCGTGCGATAATCGTACCGACAGTTCAGATTTGGAGAGCATCATGGCTACGGCAATCCTTCGCAACGCGCAAATGAGCGAAGCCGAATGGGAAGCGCGGCAACAACTCGCCGCCTGTTACCGCGTGTTCGATATGCTCGGCTGGTCGGAAATGATCTACAACCACATCACGGTGAAGCTCGACGAAGAAGGCGCTTTTCTGATCAACCCGTTCGGGCTGCACTTCAGCGAGGTCACCGCGTCCAGCCTGGTCAAGATCGATATCGACGGCAACAAGCTCGACGACAGCCCCTATCCCGTCAACCGCGCCGGCTTCGTCCAGCACGCGCTGTTCCACCGCCATCTGCCCGACGCGCATTGCATCATGCACACGCACACCACTGCGGGCATGGCGGTCAGTTCGGTCGAGGGTGGGTTACAGCCGAGCAACTTCTATGCCTGCAACTTCGCCGGGCAGATCGCATACCATGATTTCGAGGGTGTCACCGTACGCGACGAAGAAGGCGAACGGCTGCTCGCGCATCTCGGCAGCAAGCGCGTCATGCTCCTCAAGAATCACGGCATCCTGGTCATGGGCCGCACGCTCCCCGAAGCATTCATCAAGCATTGGTCGCTGCAGCGCGCCTGCGAAATCCAGGTTGCCACGATGAGCATGGGCAAGCCGCTGCTGGTCGATGAGGCGGTCGTCGCGGTGCATCAGCGCGATCTGCATATGGCGCAAGTGCCCGGCGGCCCCGGCGCGGCCGACTTTGCAGCGATGGTACGCAAGGTCGATAAGATCGACACAAGCTGGCGCAGCTGACGCCCGCGGGCGCACGGCACAATGGTGATAATCATCTCTAAATGGGAAATTGGTGCCAACGAGCATTAAATCAAAAGCGACAGTTTAAGCGCGCACGTGATCCATCATGATCGCTGACATCGATCAAGTCTTTATCGGCATCCATCTGCCGCCTGCTCTGCCGTGACGATTACGCCGTGACTTGCGCGACAAGTTGCGGCTTCATGCCAAGACGACCGGGCTGCGATGATCCGCTTGAGTTGCTTTCGCGCTAGCAACACTGCTCTCGAAAATTGTCAAGCATCATTGGTCGACATCGGAATGTCATAGTTGTATGGGGCAAAAAGAAGAGGCGTGATCAGCGTTGGCCGCCCTTCGGGTCGAAGGAGCTACCATGACTGAAGATACAACACTGAACACCGTTGAACTTGCCACCGAACTCACCATCGCCTGGCTCAGCAATCAGAATAATCGCGTTGCCGCAGAAGATGTTCCGGCATTTCTGCGTACCATGTATGCAACCGTTAGCGAGCTTTCGGGTGATCCGGCAGCGACGGCGGCAGCGAGCGAAGAAGCTCCCTCAGCGCCTGACTATACGCCGGCGGTGAGCTCGCGTAAATCACTGGCATCCAAAGATTTCATCATCTCGATGATCGATGGCAAGCCGTACAAGACATTGCGCCGGCATCTTTCCACGCACGGGATGACCCCCGAGCAATATCGCGAACGCTATAATCTGAAGTCGGATTATCCGATGGTCGCCGAGACCTATTCGGAGCAGCGCCGCGCCATGGCGCATCGCATCGGTCTTGGCCAAAAGGGCCGCGCCGCGCGTGCCGCCGCAAGCGCCACACCGGCCGACAAGCCCAAGCGCGGCCGTCGCCCCGCAGCCGCGGCGGAATAAGCTCGTGCCGCGCGGTTCCTGCGGGGATCGCGCGGCGGGTTACACGGTGAAGCTCTCGCCGCAGCCGCACGCACCCTTCGCGTTCGGATTAGCGAACACGAAGCCGGCGGCGAAATCGTCTTCCACCCAGTCCATCGTGCTGCCGATCAGATACAGGATCGAGCCGCCATCGACGAACAACGTGCCGCCGGGCGTGTCGATACGCTCGTCGAACGCCTTGGCCTCGGTGACGTAGTCGACCGAATAGGCCAGCCCTGAACAGCCGCGCCGCGGCGTCGACAGCTTCACGCCGATCGCCTCGGCGGGCGCCTTGCCCATCAGTTCGGCGATGCGCGCATGGGCGGAGGGCGTGAGGTTCAGCGCCGCAGGGCGCGGACGGGCAATCGTCGCCATTATAGCATTCCCAATTCGAGCTTCGCGTCATCGCTCATCTTCTGCGGGTCCCAGGCGGGATCCCAGACGAGATTGACCTCCGACGTGCCGACCCCCGGCACCGCGCCGACGCGCAATTCGACCTCCATCGGCATGGATTCCGCCACAGGGCAATTGGGCGTGGTCAGCGTCATCGTCACCACGGCATGGCCGTCGCTGGTGACGTCGACACCATAGATCAGCCCGAGATCATAGATATTCACCGGAATTTCGGGATCATAGATCTGCTTCAGCGCATCGACCACCGCCTCATAAAGCGCGCCCCCGGGCTCGCCCGGGGCATCGCCCACCGGCTTTTGCGCCAGAAAGCCTTCGAGATAATCGCGTTTACGCTCGGTCGGCGCTGCCACTGGCGCCGCATCGACGCGCGCGCGCGGTGGCGCTTCCACGGCACTTACTTCTTCGATCGCAATGCTGTGTTCTTCGTTCATCCGAAGATCCTTATTTAAAAATTCGCGTTACGCGTTGAATGCCTGCCACCAACGCATCCACATCAGCGGCCGAATTATACACTCCGAAGCTGGCCCGTGCGGTCGCATCCACGCCGAGCACCTGCATCAGCGGCTGCGCGCAATGATGCCCGGCGCGGATCGCCACCTTCGCTTCATCCAGGATTGTGCCGATGTCATGCGGGTGCACGCCTTCGATGCTGAACGACACGATCCCGGCGCTGTCCTCCGGCCCGTACAAGGTGACCGAATTGATCTGCGCGAGTGCCGCGCGCGTCTTGGTCACCAGCGCGGTTTCATGCGCATGGATCGCCGCCAGCCCGATCTCCTCGACATAATCGATCGCGGCATGCAACCCGAGCACGCCGACGATATGCGGCGTCCCCGCTTCGAACCGGCCCGGCGGCGGGGCGTAGGTAGTCTTCTCGAACGTCACCCGATCGATCATCGCGCCGCCGCCCTGATACGGCGGCATCGCTTCGAGCAGTTCGGCCTTGCCCCACAGCACACCGATGCCCGTCGGGCCATAAAGCTTATGGCCCGAAAAGACGTAAAAGTCGCAATCAAGCGCAGCGACATCGACGCTTAAGCGCGGCACCGCTTGGCAACCGTCGAGCAGGATTTTCGCGCCGACCGAATGCGCGATTGCAGCCGCCCGCGAGCCATCCAGCACCGAGCCGAGCACGTTCGAGACGTGCGCCAGCGCGACCAATTTGTGTGCAGGGGTAATCATCGCCTGCATCGCATCGAGATCGATGCAGTGATCGGCGGTCAGCGGAATCACATCGATATGCGCGCCGATGCGCTCGGCGATCATCTGCCAGGGCACGATGTTGGAATGATGTTCGAGCTGCGACAGCAGGATACGATCGCCGGCTTTGAGCTGCGTGCCCGCCCAGCACTGCGCGACGAGATTGATCCCTTCCGTCGCGCCGCGGACGAAGACGATCTCGTCGGGCGTCGTCGCGCCGATAAACCCGGCGACCCGCTTCCGCGCGGCCTCATAGGTCAGCGTCATGTCGGCGGAGCGCTGATACACGCCGCGATGCACCGTGGCGTAATCGCAAGCATAGCCCCGCGTAATCGCATCGATCACGGCGTGCGGCTTCTGCGCAGTGGCGGCGGTGTCAAGATAGGCCCAGCCAGCGGGGATGGCGGGGAAATCAACGACGTGGTCGAGCGGCTTCGTCTCCCCTCCCGCTTGCGGGAGGGGTCGGGGGAGGGCCGGTTCGGAAAGAATCGCGCTCGTCATGTGACAGGCCCTCCAGCCCCTCCAGCAAGCGGGAGGGGAGAGAGCATCCGCTCCAGCGCCGTCTGCGCCGCCGCCTCGACACGCTCGCGCTCGCTCGCATCCTCGATGCCCTCGAACACGCTGGCGATAAACGCGCGCAGCAGCAGCGCCTTCGCCTCGGCCGGCGCAATCCCGCGCGAGGCGAGATAGAATAACGCGTTCGCATCCAACTCGCCGACGGTCGCCCCATGCGCGCACTTCACGTCATCGGCGTATATTTCCAGCTCGGGCTTGGCGTTGGCGGTCGCCGTGCGCGACAGCAGCATGGCTTTCACGCTCTGCGACGCATCGGTCTTTTGCGCATGCCGCGCCACCGCGACCTTGCCCAGATACGATCCCGTCGCCTTGCCCGCCAGCACCGCGCGCACGACCTGGTTGGACGTCGCATTGGGCGCAATATGGTTGAGCGTGGTGACGATCTCCAGCGTCTGATCGCCGCCGCCGAGCATCGCCCCGCCAAGCTCGAAATGCGCGCCCTCATGGCACGTCACATCGATCGTCACACGGCCAAGCCTGCCGCCGATGTTGAGCACGTGGAACGTCGCCGTCGCGCCGGGATGCAGCACGACACGATAATCGCGGACCGCCACCGCATCGAGCGCCGCATCCTGCAGAATGACGCGTGAGATAGAGGTGCCGGCGGGCACGTCGATCAGTTCCGGTGCGGGTACGGGCCAAACCGAGGCGACAGCCTCCAGATCGCTATAGCGCCAGCCTTCATCCCGGCGTGTGGGGAGTGTTGCAACGTCCATCACCGGCACACCATCTCTGCGCTCACAGCGCCTCTGCGCGAACCAATCTTCTCTGTGCGCGCAGAGGCGCTGAGGACGTCGAGAAAAAGGGCAGAATTTTTGCCTTCGGCGGTCATGCCATCACCCCGGCATAGCCTTCGCTCTCCAGTTCCAGCGCCAGTTCGGCGCCACCACTGCGAATAATCCGCCCGCCGGCCAGCACGTGCACGAAATCCGGCTTCACATAATCGAGCAGCCGCTGGTAATGCGTGATCAGGATCACCGCCTTGTCGGGCTGGCGCATGATGCGGTTGATGCCGTCGCCGACGACGCGCAGCGCATCGATGTCTAGCCCGCTATCCGTCTCGTCGAGGATCGCCAGCTTGGGGCCGATGATGCCCATCTGCACCATCTCGTTGCGCTTCTTCTCGCCGCCCGAGAAGCCGACATTCACCGGCCGCTTGAGCATCTCCTGGTCCATGCTCAGCGCATCCGCCTGCGCGCGGGCGAGCTTGAGGAACTCGGCGCCGGACAGCGGCTTTTCATCCCGCAAGCGGCGCTGCGCGTTGAGCGCCTCGCGCAAAAACTGCACGTTGGACACGCCGGGAATTTCGACGGGATATTGGAAGCCGAGGAACAGCCCGGCGGCGGCGCGCTCGTGCGGCGCCATGTCGAGCAGGTCCTGCCCGGCGAACGCGACCGAGCCCGCAGTGACCTCATAGCCCGGGCGGCCGCCGAGCACATAGCCCAGCGTCGACTTGCCCGCGCCATTCGGCCCCATGATCGCATGGACCTCGCCCGCATTGACGCTGAGCGACAGGCCCTTGAGGATTTCCTTGCCGTCGATTTCGGCGTGGAGGTCGGTGATTTTAAGCATGGTCAGCCTTCGAATTCGATGATGCGCCGATAGACGGCATGGTTCCTTCAAGCCCCTCCCCTTCAGGGGAGGGGTTGGGGTGGGGGCGTGCCCAGCGCAACGACGCCTGATCAAGCGAGATCCGGATCGCCCTGAACACGCCTTCCAGGTTCGTCATCACCTCGTAATTGGTGACGCGCAAAACACGAAAGCCGTGGCCAGCAAGAATATCGTCGCGCAGGCGATCCTTGCCTGCGTCATGCGTATCGCCATCGACCTCCACGATCAGCGCCTTTTGCGCACAGGCGAAATCGGCGATGAAACGGCCCACAACGGCTTGGCGGCGAAACTTATGCCCGTCCAGCTGACCGTTGGAGAGCACACGCCACAGGCGCTTTTCCGGCTCGGTTGGGTTGCGGCGCATGTCGGCAGCGCGCTTGTGCAACAGCGCCAGGTACTCTGCGGAGAGCCCCCACCCCCGGCCCCTCCCCTGAAGGGGAGGGGAGTTTTCGCGCCGGTCATTGTCTTGCGGCGACAGGATCATCCGACCGAGCCTTCCAGCGAAATCCCCAGCAGCTTCTGCGCCTCGACCGCAAACTCCATCGGCAATTGCTGCAGCACCTCGCGCGCAAAGCCATTCACGATCAGCGCCACCGCGCTCTCCGAATCGAGCCCGCGCTGCATCGCGTAAAACATCTGGTCGTCGGAAATCTTCGAGGTCGTCGCCTCATGCTCGATCTGCGCGCTCGGGTTGCGCACCTCGATATACGGAATGGTATGCGCGCCACACTGATCGCCGAGCAGCAGGCTGTCGCACTGCGTAAAGTTGCGCACGCCTTCCGCGGTCGGCGCGACGCGCACCAGCCCGCGATAGGTGTTGTCAGACCGCCCCGCCGAAATGCCCTTCGCGACGATCGTCGAACGCGAACCCTTGCCGAGATGGATCATCTTGGTGCCGGTATCGGCCTGCTGGCGATTGTTGGTCACCGCCACTGAATAGAATTCGCCGACGCTGTTCTCGCCCGAAAGCACGCAGGACGGGTATTTCCAGGTGATCGCGCTGCCCGTCTCGACCTGCGTCCAGCTGACCTTCGAATTCTTGCCCGAACAAAGCGCGCGCTTGGTGACGAAATTATAGATCCCGCCCTTGCCGTTCTCGTCGCCCGGATACCAGTTCTGCACGGTCGAATATTTGATCTCGGCATCGTCCAGCGCGACCAGTTCGACCACCGCGGCGTGCAACTGGTTCTCGTCGCGCATCGGCGCGGTACAGCCCTCGAGATAGGAGACGTAGCTGCCCTTGTCGGCCACGATCAGCGTGCGTTCGAACTGGCCCGTATTCTCGGCATTGATGCGGAAATAGGTACTGAGCTCCATCGGGCAGCGCACGCCCTCAGGGATGTACACGAACGTACCGTCGCTGAACACGGCAGCATTTAACGCTGCGAAATAGTTATCATGGATCGGCACGACGCGGCCGAGCCACTTGCGCACCAGATCGGGATATTCCTTGATCGCCTCGGAGATCGACCGGAAGATCACACCAGCCGCCTCCAGCTCCTTGCGGAACGTGGTCGCCACGGAAACGCTGTCGAACACCGCATCCACCGCCACGCGGCGCTTGGGGGTGCCATCCGCCTCGGTCTCGACGACGCCGGCAAGCATCTTCTGCTCCGAAATCGGGATGCCGAGCTTCTCATAAACACGCAGGATTTCGGGATCGACCTCGTCGAGCGAGCCGAGTTTGGGCTTGGCCTTCGGCTCGGCATAATAATAGGCATCCTGGTAATCGATCGGATCGATCTGCAGCTTGGACCAGTCCGGCGCTTCCAGCGTCAGCCACAGGCGATACGCCTTCAGCCGCCAGTCGAGCATCCACTGCGGCTCGCCCTTCTTGGCCGAAATGAACCGCACGGTATCTTCGTTCAGCCCCTTAGGGGCGAATTCCTGCTCGATATCCGAATGGAAACCCCATTCGTACGTCTTGTTCGCGGCCTCATAGGCTTCGGCGTTCTTGGTGGCCATTATGCCAATATTCCTTCTACCGTTTCCCCGCGCACGCGGGGATCCAGAGTTTCAAGCACTTCGTCCGGGGCCTTTGCCCCCGCGCCGTCGCGGGGCAAGGATGTTGCCAAGCTCGCCAGCGAAACACTCGCCAGCGCCCCGCGCACCGCGCCATTCACCACATTCCAGTGCGGCTTCACGCGGCACGTCTCCTCCGCCTTGCAGTCGCGCGGGGCATGCTCGGTACACGCGGTCAGCGCGATCGGCCCCTCGATTGCCTCGATGATCTCGGCAAGGTTGATCGCCGAGGGCGGGCGCGACAGGCGAAAGCCGCCGCCCGTCCCCCGTGCGCTCTCGATCAGCCCCGCGGCCGATAGCCGGCTGACCAGCTTCTGCACCGTCGGCAACGGAATTGCCGTCTCCTCGGCCAGCAACGTCGCGTTGAGCCGCGCCACGCCGCCGCAATGGCGCGCAGCGGCGGACATCATCACCACGGCATAATCGGCAAGGCTGGATAAACGCATAGTTGCGAAGCATTCTCAAATCGGACCAAATCGTTCCGATTGCTTATTTGGGGAGTAAAGCGGTCGTGTCAACCGCGGGCTGCAGCACGGCGGCCTGTTTGGAGCATCATCTCTGCGTTTCGTACAACTTTGACCGCAAGCCCGCACAATGTCATGGGCGCCGGATGGTCTTTTCGCTGCTCCGCCCTGCATTGTTCGCTCTCGATGCCGAACGCGCGCACGCGCTGACGATCACCGCGCTGGCCGCCTGGGGCGGGCGCGGCGGCGGCCCGGTCGCCGATCCTGTGCTGCACAACCACGTCGCGGGGCTGGACTTCGCCAATCCCGTTGGGCTGGCAGCCGGCGTGGACAAGGACGGCCATGCCATCGATGGATTTTTCGGGCTCGGCTTCGGCAGCGTCGAGATCGGCACGCTCACCCCATTACCGCAACCCGGCAACCCCAAGCCCCGCATCTTCCGGCTGCGCGAGGATCGCGCGATCATCAACCGGCTGGGCTTCAACAATGGCGGCATCGACGCGGCACTGCCGCGTGCGATCGCGGCCCGGCGCAAGGGCCGGCTCGGCATCAATGTCGGCGCGAACAAGGATGCGGCCGATCGCGTGCAGGATTACGTCACCGGGGTCGAGCGCGCTGCGGCGATCGCCGATTATGTCACGATCAACATTTCCAGCCCCAACACGCCCGGCTTGCGCGATCTGCAACACGGCACCGCGCTGACCGAATTGCTTGCCGCCGCCGATGCCGCGCGCGGGCGCGGCAAACAACGGCGGCCCCTGTTCCTCAAGGTCGCGCCCGATCTCAATCCGCGCGAGATTGACGGCATCGCGCGCGCCGCGATCGAGCGCGGCGTGGATGCCCTGATCGTCAGCAACACCACGCTGTCGCGCCCGGCCCTGCGATCGATCAAGTGCCGCGAAACCGGCGGCCTGTCGGGGGCGCCGCTGGCGCGACTGGCGCGCGCCCGACTGGTCGATTTCCGCACCGCCACCGACGCGGCGTTGCCGTTGATCTCGGTCGGCGGGATCGACAGCGCCGACGAAGCCTTTGCCCGCATCCGCGCCGGCGCGAGCCTGGTGCAGCTCTATTCGGCCCTGGTATTCGAAGGCCCCGGCCTGCCCCGCCGCATCGCCCAGGGTCTCACCGGCCTGCTCAAGCGCGACGGCTTCGCCTCGGTGGCCGAGGCGATCGGCACCAAATAGCCTGATCGCTCGCCCAACCCCGTCATCCCAGCGAACGCTGGGATCTTAGGGAAGTATGGCGATCCGCAGCCACACGAGACCCAGCGTTCGCTGGGCGACGGGCAGGAAACACGTCGGCATCTTGCACCCCCCGGCCACCGCGTTACGGTCGTCGCCAATGAAAAAGCTCCTTCTCGCGCTCACCGCGCTCACCCTGCCCGCCACCGCCTCGGCACAGGGCATGGTCACCTCCGCCGATCCCCGCGCCACGCTTGCCGGGCAACAAATCCTGCGCGACGGCGGCACGGCGGCGGATGCGGCGATGGCCATGCTGCTCGCGCTGACGGTGGTGGAGCCACAATCTTCCGGCATCGGCGGCGGCGGTTTCCTGCTGTATCATGATGGCACCACCGGCCTGATCGACACGATCGACGGCCGCGAAACCGCCCCCGCCGCCGCGACGCCCGATCGCTTCGTCCGGCCCGACGGCACGCCCAGGCCGTTTTTCGAAGCCGTTGCGGGCGGCAGGTCGGTCGGCGTGCCCGGCAATGTCCGGCTCATGGCGATGACGCATGCGCGCTGGGGCAAATTGCCCTGGAAGGCGCTGTTCGCGCCCGCGATCAAGCTGGCGCAAGACGGCTATCAGGTCACCCGGCCGATGAACGCCGGCATCACCGCGACATCGCGGCTGTGGAGCAACTTCCCTGAGATCGCCAAGCTCTACACCATTGATAGCCGGCCGCTCCCGATCGGCGCCACGGTCAAGAACCCCAACCTCGCCAAATACCTGAAGAAACTCGCCAATGGCGGCCCGGCAGCATTCTACACGGGCGACAATGCCCGGACGATCGTCGGCGCCGCCACGGGCAGCAAGCTCGCCCCCAGTGACATCACGCTTGCCGATCTCGCCGCATATCAGGCCAAGCCGCGCGCCGCCGTGTGCGGCAAGTATCGCGTCTACAAGATCTGCGGCATGGGCCCGCCCTCCTCGGGCGCGACCACCGTGTTGCAGATCCTCGGCATGCTCGAGCGCTTCGACATGACTAAGCTGGGCAAGGACTCGCCCACCGCCTGGCATCTTATCGGTGAGGCGATGCAGCTCGCTTATGCCGATCGCGACAAATATCTCGGCGACAGCGATTTTGTTTCCGTGCCGCTCGCCGGGCTGATCGACCCCGCCTATATCGAGTCGCGCTCCCGCCTGATCTCGACCGACAAGGCGCTGGCGACATACGAGGCCGGCACGCCCCCCGGCGCCGAGCCGCGCACCGCCGCGCCCTCCGCCGAAGTGCCCAGCACGACACACTTCATCGCCATCGACGCCAAGGGCGATATCGCCACGATGACCTCCACGGTCGAGGGGCCGTTCGGCAGCCAGCTCATCGCCAACGGCTATGTGCTCAACAACGAGCTGACCGATTTTACCTTCGTGCCGGAAAAGAATGGCATGCCGGTCGCCAATCGCGTGCAAGGCGGCAAGCGCCCGCTTTCCTCCATGTCGCCGACGATCGTCTATGATGCGGCCGGCACGCCCATCTTCACGGTCGGCGCGGCGGGCGGCAAGACCATCATCATGCAGGTCGCCAAGGCGCTGATCGCGCATCTCGATTGGCACCAATCGGCGCGCGATGCGATCGGCGAAGGGCTGGTGTTCTTTAACGCCCGCGGCCTGGTGCTCGAACAGGGCACCGCGCGCGAAACGCTGCTCGCGCCGCTCGAAAAGCTGGGTCACAAGGTCGTCGTCGCCAAACTCGGGCTGAAGGCCAATGCGGCCGAACGGACCCCCGCCGGCTGGGTCGGTGCCGCCGACCCGCGCAGTGTCGGCACCGCGCTCGCGCAATGATCTCCCGCTGACAAACCCCGCGCGCCGGGTGTAGAGAACAGCCAAGGCCGCCAGAGCCGCTTGGAGAGATGATGCGCAAACTCGAACACTTCCCCAATCTCGTCACGATGTTCTTCACGCGCGCCGCCGCCGAGGGGGACAAGCCGTTCCTGTGGCACAAGCAGAACGGCGCCTGGGTATCACTCAGCTGGCGCGAGACGGCGGACAAGGTCGCCAGCCTCGCCGCCGGGCTGACCGCGATCGGCCTGACGCCGGGCGACCGCGTCATGCTGGTCAGCGAAAACCGCCCCGAATGGTGCATCAGCGATCTCGCCATCATGGCCGCCGGCTGCGTGACCGTGCCGACCTACGTCACCAATACCGAGCGCGATCACGCGCACATCATCGAAAATTCCGGCGCCCGCGCGGTGATCGTGTCCAATGCCAAGCTGGCCAGGACGCTGCTCCCCGCCGCGATCCGCTCGAGCGAGGCCAAGATCGTCATCGGCATCGACGATCTGCGGCTGACCCAGGGGCTCGAAGGCCATAGCTGGCACGCGCTGATCGCCGATCACCCGACCAAGGCCGAGACCGCCGCCACCAAGGCGACGTTCGGGCGCGATGATCTCGCCTGCATCATCTACACCAGCGGCACCGGCGGCAGCCCGCGCGGCGTGATGCAGCATCACGGCGCGATCCTGCACAACGTCAACGGTTGCTGCGTGGTGATCGAAGAGGATTTCGGCTGGGCCGACGAGATCTTCCTCTCCTTCCTGCCGCTCAGCCATGCATATGAACATACCGGCGGGCAGTTCTTCCCGATCGGCCTCGGCGCGCAAATCTATTATTCCGAGGGGCTCGATAAGCTTGCCGCCAATATCGAGGAGGTCCGCCCGACGATGATGATCGTCGTGCCGCGTCTGTTCGAGGTGCTGCGCCAGCGCATCGTCAAGGCGGTCGAGAAGCAGGGCAAGCTATCCAATTATCTGCTCGGCCGTGCGCAGGCGCTGGGCGCCAAGGAGGCGGCCGGCGGGCTGTCGCTGGCCGACAAGCCGATGAACCTGCTGCTGAAGGCCACGCTGCGCCCCAAGATCCAGAAGAAGTTCGGCGGGCGCATCAAGGCGTTGGTGTCGGGCGGCGCGCCGCTCACGCCCGAGGTCGGCGTGTTCTTCCAGGCGATCGGCATCACCGTGCTGCAAGGCTATGGTCAGACCGAGTCTGCGCCGGTGATCTCGTGCAACCGCCCCAAGGCCGGGCTCAAGATGGATACGGTCGGGCCGGTGCTGGAGGGCACCGAGGTGCGCATTGCCGAGGATGGCGAAATTCTGGTGCGGGGCGAGCTTGTCATGCACGGTTATTGGCGCAACGAGGTGGAAACCGCGCGTGTGCTGAAAGAGGGCTGGCTGCACACTGGCGATATCGGGCTGATCGACGAACGGGGCCGCATCCAGATCACCGATCGCAAGAAGGACATCATCGTCAACGACAAGGGCGAGAATGTCGCCCCCCAAAAGGTCGAAGGCATGCTCACGCTGCAGAACGAAATCGCCCAGGCGATGATCTATGGCGATCGCAAACCCTATATGGTGGCGGTGATCGTGCCTGATTCCGAATGGACGCAGGAATGGTGCGCGCGCAATGGCGATGCGTGCAATTTCAAGCGCCTGGCGGAAAACAGCGAATATCGCACGGCGATTGGCCACGCCGTCGAACGCGTCAACAAAGAGCTGGCCGTCACCGAGCGCGTGCGCCGTTTCATCCTGGCGGATAATGCTTTTGAAATCGAGAACGAACAGCTGACGCCATCGATGAAGATCCGCCGCCACGTGCTCAAGCAGGTCTACGGGGCGAGGCTGGACGGTCTGTACAAGAGCTGATCAATTCCTCCCCGAGCTTGCTCGGGGAGGAATTGGCTTACCGACCGGTCTTCTTCGCCGCTGGTGCGGGTGCCGACGGCGCCTCGGCCAGGCTCACCGGCTTGCCATCCTTGCCGCGCGGCACCACCGCCATCGTCCAGTCCGCGTCGGGCCGCAGATATTTCGCCGCAATGGCTTGCAGCTTGACGGCGGTCATCCCGCCGATGCCACGAAACATGTTGCGCACCGCATCGATCCGCCGCAGGTCGTATGTGCCGCCCTGCAACTGGTTGAGCCAGAAAGTATTGCCCGTCGCCTGGCGCAGGATCAGCTCCTTCATCGGCGTCAGCGTGCGCTGCAATTCGTCGTCGCCGATCGGTTTGGCGACGAGATCGGCGGCGATTTCGCGCGACATTTTGAAGAACAGCCCGACATTGTTCGGCGCGACCTGCCCGATCGCGAACAGCCGCCCGCCCGCGCTCATGCCCTCGGGCCACTGGCTCTGGACGCTCGGCGAATAGCTTGCCCCCGCTTCGGAGCGCAGCCGATCAAACAGCCGATCGCTGAACACCGCCGCCAGCACGTCGAGCGCATTGCTATCGGCGATCTGGTCGAGCCCGCCGCCCGTCGGCCACACGATCACCGCCGCCGCCTGATTGTCGGGGCCCCCATGCGTCAGGATCAGCGGGCTGGCATTGTGCGCCGGAAACTTAACCGGCGGGGTAGGCCTGGCGGGCGCGGCGCGCGGCGGCAGCGCACCGATGCTGGCGCCAACGGCCTGGATCGCCGCCTCGGCGTTGATATCCCCGAACACCTGCACTTCGATCGGCCCCTCGGCCAGCACCGGCTCCCACAGGCTGCGGAAATTGGCCGGATTGGTCGCGGCCACCTGCTCGCGCGTCGGCGTGCCCCAGCGCGGATCGCCATCGTGCAGCAACCCTTCCAGGTCGCGCGCCAACACGCCATCGGGCGACGCGTCGAACCCGGCAAAACCGGCCAGCGCCATCGATTTGGCGCGCGTCACCGGATTGGGATCCCAGCCCGGCGCCGCCATCCGCGCCGCGATCAGTTTCATCTGATCGGCCAGATCGGCGGGCGACGTCATCGCGCCATAAACGAAGGCGTCCTCGCCAACATCGAAATCGAGCCCAATGCGCCGCCCGGCGGTCAGTTGCTCGAGATCGCCCTGCCCCAGCTTGCCGATGCCGCCCGCAACCAGCGCCATGTCACCAGCCCAGACCGGCGTCTCGCGGTCCGCCGGCAGCGCATTATACCCGCCGCCAAAGCGCACGCGCACATAAACGCGCGTCGATTCTGCCGGGCTGACGCGCAGCATCAGCCGCACGCCATTGGAAAACACGACCTTTTCGGCATCGAATTCAGGAATCTTTTCGCGACTCACGACCGTCGCCGGTTTGCCCAGCTTGGGCAGATTGGCGAACGTCACCTTGCCCTGCGTGTTGCGCTTGCCGGCCAGCCCGGAAACGTCGCTCTGCAGCGCCGCCGCCAATTTGGTCACCGCGCCTTCTTCGGGGGTCTGGATATTAACGAGCGCGCGCGTCGCATCGCCCGAAAAGATCCGCCGCGTCGAGGCGAGCACGGTTTGCGGCGTGAACATTTTCTTGGCGATGGCGTCCTTCAGCACCGCATAGATCGTTGCGGGCGCGGTCGTCGTCTCGCGGATATCCAGCGCCTGGACCATATCGTCAGCCTGGCTCGCGCCCGGCTCGGCGCCTTGTGTTTCCACGCTGGTGCGCATGATAGTGTCGAAATCGGCCAGTTCGCGCTGCACTTCGGCCTCGCTCGGGGCATTCTTCTGCGCATCGGCGATCACCGCGCGGACATCTTTCAGCGCCGCTTCCCAATCATTGCCGATCGGCAGAATCGACACGAAGGTGAGGCTTGCCGAACGCGATTCGTCGCTCGTGCTCACACTCGCCCGAATGAAGCTGCCGCCTGCACGGGCGCGCGTCTCCAGCCGCCGGCTGATCACGCGCGCTGCCACCGAATCGACCAGCCGATTCTGGTTCATCACGATCGTGTCGCTTTGATATTTCCACGGTTTGACCACCGCCATCGTCACCACGGGTGGCAACGAGGGCTCGCTGATCACCGCGGTCGTCGGCTGCTTGGGGTCTGGCTTGCCGAAATCAGGATCTGCCGGGTTCTTGCCCACGCCTTGCCAACCAGAGAAATTCTTGATCACCAGCCGCTCGAACATCGCCGGATCGAAATCGCCCGAAATCACGACCACGGCGCGCTCGGGGCGATACCAGCGGTCGTGGAATGCCTTTACCTTGCCGGCATTGGCGGCGCTGAGCGTGTCGATCGTGCCGATCGGCGAGCGATCGGCGAGCGGCTGCCCTGCGAAGAAAGTTTTGAGCTGCGCCTCGCTGAAACGCACCTGGGGGCCCGGTGCCTCGCGCTGCTCGGCCAGCACGGCGGGCCGCTCGGCGCCGAGCGCGGCATCGGTGATGTTAGGCTTGCTAACCATCCCCGCCATGATCTTGAGGCTCTCGTCGAGCCGCACCTCGCTCGCGCTGGGCAGATCGAGCTTGTACACCGTCTGTGTCGCGGTGGTCTGGGCATTGGTGTCGGAGCCGAACGTCGTGCCCATGCGCTGCCAGATGCGCTTGGCCTCGCCATCGGGGACAAACGCCGAGCCGCGGAACGACAGATGCTCGATCAGGTGCGCATAGCCGCGCTCGCTGTCAGTCTCCATCAGCGAGCCGGCATCGATCCGCACGCGGACCGAAACCTGCCCGGGCGGGACGCCATTCTTGCGCACAGCATAGCGCAGCCCGTTGGGCAACGTTCCATAATGCCACTCGGGATCGGGCTTGATATCGCTATCGACGAACAGCCAGTTGCGGCGATCGACTTGTGCCGCGGTGGGGGACTGCGCCGCGGCGACCGCGGTCTGCGGCGCGGCATCCTGCCCCTGCGCGGGGAGGGCAAGACCGAGCAACAAGGCAAGGATTAGCGGACGGCGCGATGCGCCAAAGGGGACATGCATGGTACAGGTGGTAGCGCGTGAAAGCTGAACCCGCCAGTAACGACGTCGCTTCGCGAGCCTGGCTTCGCCGGTCCGGGCCAAGCGCGGCAACCGAGCGTTTCACTCCCAAACCTTGCGTCCCCCGGCGCAGCGGCCCACATGCACAGCATGCTGATAGAAACCGAAACCACGCCCAACCCGGCAACGCTCAAATTTCTCCCCGGCCGCACCGTAATGGATGCCGGCACGCGCGATTTCGCGACGCCCGAGGAAGCCGAAGCCAGCCCGCTCGCCGAGCAATTGTTCGATCTCGGCGATGTCACCGGCGTGTTTTTCGGCCGTGATTTCATCTCGGTCACCGCGGCGCCCGGCGTCGAATGGGCGTTCCTCAAGGGCGATGTACTCGCACTGTTGCTCGATCATTTCAGCGCGCAGATTCCGTTGTTCAAGCCGGGCAATGCCGGCGGCTTCAGCGTTCCTGCCGATGAGACTTTCGCTGAAAATCCCGAATATGCGGATATCGTCGCGCAGATCAAGGAATTGATCGATACCCGCGTCCGCCCTGCTGTCGCCAACGATGGCGGCGATATCATCTATCGCGGGTTCGATCAGGGCAAAGTGTTCCTGCGGATGCAGGGCGCGTGCGCCGGCTGCCCCTCGTCGACGGCAACGCTGAAAAACGGCATCGAGCAATTGCTCAAATATTATGTGCCGGAAGTCACCGAAGTCCGCGCCGTTTAATTCCGACCATCAGAGGGTTTGTCATGACCGAGAAGCTGTCCGATGCGGCGCTCGATACGATCTTTCGTGCCGCGCGTTCGTATAATGGATATACCGATCAGCCTGTCACCGAGGCCGAGCTGCACGCCATCTGGGAATTGCTCAAATGGGGCCCGACCTCCGCCAATCAGCTGCCCGCGCGATTGATCTGGTGCGTGTCCGATGAGGCCAAGCAGAAGCTCGCCGATTGCACCAGTCCCGCCAACGCGCCCAAAATCCTTAAGGCGCCGGTCAGCGTGATCATCGGCATGGACACCAATTTCCACGAATATCTGCCGGAACTGTTCCCGCATACCGATGCCAAGGCATGGTTCGATGGCAATGCCGAGCTCCGTGCCGTCTCGGCGATGCGCAATTCGACGTTGCAGGGCGCCTACCTGATCATTGCGGCGCGTGCGTTGGGGCTCGACACCGGGCCGATGTCGGGATTCGATAATGGCAAGGTCGACGCCGCGTTCTTCAGCGACGGGCAGGCGGTGCGCAGCAACTTTATCGCCACGCTCGGCCATGGCGATCCGGCATCGATTCATGATCGCCTGCCGCGCCCGGCATTCGAGAAGTTCAATACGATTGCTTGACCTTTACCCGTCACCGCGGCGAAGGCAGCATCTCCCCTTAGAGATGCCGCCCGCCGGCTGGACGGAAAGACCGCGTTGCGTACCCTGATCATCGAAACCGCCACCGCCGCCTGCTCGGTCGCTCTGATCGAGACCGGGGTGGTGATCGCTGCGGCGCATGAGGTGGTCGGGCGCGGCCATGCCGAGCGGCTCGTGCCGATGATCGCCGAATTGCCCGATGGCGGCCGCGCGCAGCGCATCCTGGTCGATTGTGGGCCGGGCAGCTTTACCGGCGTGCGCGTCGGCATCGCCGCCGCGCGCGGCCTGGCCTTTGGCTGGGGCGCCGAGATTTACGGTTTCTCCTCGCTTCCGCTGATCGCCGCCGCCGCGTTCTCCGCCGATCCGGTGCTCGCGCAGCTTGCCGTGGTGCTCGAAGGCGGCCACGGCGAGGTTTTCTTGCAAGGCTTTACCGCCACACCCTTCGCGGAAACAGAGCCCTTCGCCTCGCTCAAGCCGGCGGCGGCGCGCGATGCGCTCGGCGCCCGCCACGCTTTCGGCAGCGGCGTCCGCCATCTCACCGCGCTGGAGGCCACGCTGCCGGTGGCGGATCGGTTGCCCAACGCCGCCGACGCAGCCTTGCTGCCGCCTGCGTTCACTGCGCTCCCCCCCCGCCCGATCTATGGCCGCGCCCCCGATGCCACCCCGCCACGGCCCCGGGTGCGGCCATGAGCACGGTCCTCAACATGATCGAGCTTCGCGCCGGGTCCACAGCCGATCTCGCGATGGTCGAATCGCTGATGGCGGATGCTTTCGATCCGCGCTTCGGCGAGGCGTGGACGCGCGGCCAATGCCTCGGAATCATGGCGCTTCCCGGCGTCTGGCTAACCGTCGCCACGCTGGATGGTCAGCCCGCCGGATTTACGTTGGCGCGACAAACGCTGGACGAAGTGGAGCTGTTGTTGCTCGCTACCGCGCCGTCGTTCCGCCGCCGTGGTGTCGGCGCAGCGTTGCTGCGCGCGACAATCGCCGATGCCCGCGACCGCCAGGCAGTGACGCTTCATCTCGAGGTGCGCGACGGCAACGAAGCGATAAAATTGTATAGTAAGGCTGGGTTCATAAAGGTCGGCGAGCGGCGAGGTTATTATCGCGGTAACAATGGCCAAGTCTCCGATGCATTCACTTTCCGCCACGCATTAGCCTGATCTCGAATTAATCTCACAATTGTTACTTGCGATCCTTTGCATCTGGGGCGATATGCACCGTAGCGGCTGGAATTCCAATCCATCCGGCTAATGGGTCGAAGGAACTACAATGGATATTGATACCGATATGGGTGATTCCCTAATCACCCTCACCGCGGATATTGTCGCGGCGCATGTCAGCAACAATAGTGTGGCCGTGTCGGACCTTGCCGTCCTAATTGGCAACGTTCATGGCGCGCTGGCCAATCTTGGCGGTCCGATCGCGGAGCCGGAAGTCAAACAGGAGCCCGCCGTTTCGGTTCGTTCGTCAATCAAGCCGGACTTTATCGTCTGCTTGGAAGACGGCAAAAAGCTCAAGATGCTGAAGCGTCATCTCATGACGCACTATCAAATGACCCCGGAACAGTATCGCTCGAAGTGGAATCTTCCTGCTGATTATCCGATGGTTGCACCGAATTACGCCGAACAGCGCCGGACGCTGGCGAAGAAGATCGGCCTCGGCACCAAGCGTCGCAAAGTCGCGCCGGCACGCTGAGCGCGCTGAGCGCGCACGCGCCTCAGGCGATACAGACCAGCACGATATCACGGCGGCCGGGGCATCCCGGTCGCCGTTTTGGCGAGCAGTTTGCGAACGCTATGTTATTGAGAATCACTCTCCCCTTTATCAATAAGCACGGAGCGCCTACATCGTCGGCATGGCCCGTAAGATCGATCTCGAAGCTCTCTGTAATGAAAAGGGACTGCGCATCACCGAGCAGCGCCGCGTCATCGCGCGCGTGCTCTCCGAAGCGGAGGACCATCCCGATGTCGAAAAGGTCTATGCCCGCGCCTCGGCCATTGATCCGGGCATCTCGATCGCCACTGTGTACCGCACGGTGCGGTTATTCGAAGAAGCGGGGATCCTGGATCGCCACGATTTCGGCGATGGCCGCGCGCGCTACGAGCCTGCTCCCGAAGCGCATCACGATCATCTCATCGATGTCGAAACCGGCAAGGTGATCGAGTTCGTCGATCCTGAACTTGAACAATTGCAAAAGGCGATCGCCGAACGCCTGGGCTTCCGGCTGGTCGATCATCGCATGGAATTGTACGGCGTGGCGCTCGACCGCAAGAACTGACGGGCAGCCCGCCGCTTCCCCACACGGTCGGGGATGATGCCGTGGGACATGGGGCTTAATCGCATCGGAGGGCATAATGTCGGTTCGCTCATGCTGACGGCCGAGCAGCGTGCCGCCGCCGCCGCTGGTAGCCCGCCCCCGATCGACGCGCTCGGCCGCTTGCGTATCACGTGGCGCGCTGCCGGCCTCGTGCTTGCGCTCGCGCTGACGGTGCCGCTCCATTATTTCTGGCGACTGCTGCGCCAATCCTCGCCCTGGCCGCGCATCTTTCTCGGCTGGGCCGCGCGCCTCGCGGGCGCGCGTGTCAGCCGCGTCGGCACGCCGCTCAAGCGCGACGTCTTCTATATTGCCAATCATCTCAGCTGGATCGATATTCTCGGCATCGCCGGGCAAAGCGGCACTGCATTCGTCGCCAAACAGGAAATCCGCGACGCGCCCGTGGTCGGCTGGCTGTCGACGCTCAACCGCACCGTATTCGTCAAGCGCGAGAACCGACTTGGCGTGGCCGAGCAGATCAATCAGTTGCGCGACGCGCTGGAAGATAACTGGTCGGTCACCGTGTTCCCCGAAGGCACGACCACCGACGGCCAATCGCTGCTGCCCTTCAAGACGCCGATGCTGCGCGTGCTCGAACCGCCGCCCCCGGGCGTGCTCGTCCAGCCGGTCCTGCTCGATTATGGCGCGGTGGCCGAGGAGATCGGCTGGATCGGCGTGGAAAGCGGCGTGGACAACGCCAAGCGGCTGCTTGCCCGCAAGGGCAGTTTTCCGCTCAAGGTGCATTTTCTCGAGCCCTTCTTCCCGGCCGACTATCCCGGGCGCAAGGCCATCGCGGCGGAAAGCCGGCGGCGCATCGAGGAAGCGCTGATCGAGAGCTTAGGCAAGCCGCTGCGGCCGTTCGCTTATAACGTCGATGCGCTTCAATATGAGGCGCCTCGTCTATAAATCCTCGCCCGCTTGCCGGGGAGGAACCGCTCGGCCTTTCAGCCGCGCGACTGAGGGGGCCGGCGATGCCGCGTGCCGCCCCCCCTCCGTAACGCTGCATGCCACCGCCGGAGACAGCGCGGGGAAGATTTGAGGTTACGCGCGTGGCAGCCTATAGCGCCCGCATCATGAAACCCGCCCCCCAGAAGCTGCCGCGCACCTTTGCCGTCAAATCGTTCGGCTGCCAGATGAACATGTATGATGGCGATCGCATGGCCGAGCTGATGCTGGCGCAAGGGCTCACCCCCGCCGACACCGCCGATGCCGATCTGATCGTGCTCAACACCTGCCATATTCGCGAAAAGGCCACCGAAAAGGTTTATTCCGATATCGGCCGGCTGCGGAAGGATGCGCGCAAGAAGCATGGCGGCGATCCGATGATCGCCATCGCCGGCTGCGTCGCGCAGGCCGAGGGCGCCGAGATCGTGACCCGCGCAAACGTCGATATCGTGGTCGGCCCGCAAGCCTATCACAATCTGCCCGAGCTGGTCGCCAAGGCGGCGCGCGGCGAAAGCGCGCTCGATACCGGTATGCCGGTCGAAACCAAGTTTGGCGCCTTGCCCAGCCGCCGCCGCGTGCCGCCCTGCGCCTTTCTCACCGTGCAGGAAGGCTGCGACAAATTCTGCACCTATTGCGTGGTGCCCTATACGCGCGGCGCCGAAGTCAGCCGCGGCTGGCAGCAGATCGTCGATGAAGCCAAGGCGCTGGTCGATGCCGGCGCGCGCGAACTGACGCTGCTCGGGCAGAACGTCAATGCCTGGAGCGATGGGCCGCGCGGGCTGCATCATCTGATTGCCGAGCTCGACAAGATTTCCGGCCTGGCGCGTATCCGCTACACCACAAGCCACCCGAACGACATGACGCAGGGCCTGATCGACGCGCATCGCGATATCGAGAAATTGATGCCGTTTCTGCATCTGCCCGTGCAATCGGGCAGCGATCGCATCCTGAAAGCGATGAACCGCAGCCACAGCCGCGATTCGTATCTGCGGCTGCTGGAGCGTGTCGTCGCGGCGCGGCCCGATATCGCGTTGTCGGGCGATTTCATTGTCGGCTTTCCGGGCGAAACCGAAGCCGATTTCCGCGATACGCTGAGCCTGATCGACGAAGTCGGCTATGCCCAGGCATTCAGCTTCAAGTACAGTCCCCGCCCCGGCACCCCCGCCGCCGGGATGGACGATCAGATCGCGCCCGAGGAGATGGACGAACGGCTACAGCGCCTGCAAGCCGCGCTCAACCGCGATCAGGCCGCGTTCAACGCGCGGACGCTGGGCCGCCGCTGCTCGGTGTTGATCGAGCGCAAGGGTAAGCTTCCCGGCCAGATGCTTGGTAAATCGCCCTGGCTACAATCGGTTCATCTGCTCACCGATGCCGCGATCGGCGATCTTGTCGCGGTCGATATCGCGCGGGCCGATCCCAATTCGCTGTCGGGCGTACAGCGGATCCCAGAACTGGTCAGCTGACCAGCGCGCGGACCCCGAGGACCGCAGCGATCACAGCGCCCCACGCCGTAACGGCGCTGCCGACAATCAACAGCACGCGGCTGCGGATCGACAGGCGCACCTGCTCGGGCAGCGCCTGTTCTGCGGGCGCCGGCGTCGGCAGTGCCGATGCGCTGAGCGGTACGACCGTCTCCACCGCGCGCGCTGCGGCTACCGCCGCTGCGGTCAGCGGTTCGATAAACGCGCAGCCGTAGCGATCTCCGTCGCGCCGCACGACGCAGGCGTCGATCCGGCCAATTCCGGCAACGCCGATCGTCACCATCGATGGCACGACCAGCTCGCCCTGAAGCGCCACTTGGCACCCACTGGTCGATAAATCGATCAGTTCGGCATCGATGGGTGCTTCGTTGTCGTCGCGTAGCGTGGCGCCGGCCTGTACCGCGCGCCGTTCGGCCTGGCGATTGTCGCCATCGAGCGCGCCGCCCTTGTCCACATACACTGTCGCCGTCAGCACCATCATCATTCTCCGCAGATACGGGAGACTAGAAAAATAGTCTTAATATTTGGTAAGACTCGGCCGCTGGAACAAGAGCGGATAGGCGACTATTCTGGGCGGCGTGAAGATATATGCTGTTCGCGCCGCGATCGCTCTGCCAATCTCTCGCCTGGATGCAGCCGACTCGTCTCTTCCTCGCGCATGACGGCCTTGACCGCCCGTTGTCGCGTCAATTCGGTTTCTTATATGGCATTTCAGCCGCATCGTTCCGTCGGCCGCGATCCGCCGTCCCCGGCCTAGCCTTAACGACCCGCAGCCCCCACCCAAGCGAAGGAATTGCATGAGCCGCAAGCCCGTCCCCGCCCGATCGGGCGAGCCTAGCCGCGCCGAATTGATCTTCGATCGCCCGCAATTGATGTCGCAATTGTTCGGCGAGTTCGATCAGAACCTGTTGCAGCTCGAAAGCCGGCTGGGCGTGTACATCACCGCACGCGGCAACAAGATCCAGCTCGAGGGCCGCGCCGAAGCGGTGGCGGAAGCGCGCGACGTGTTGCAGGGGCTCTACAACCGCATCACGCGTGGCGAGCGCGTCGATCAGGGCATGGTCGATGCGGTGATCGCCATGTCGGCCGAACCGACGCTTGCCGGGATCATCTCGGCGGATAGCGGCGGCGCCCCCAGCATCATGATTCGCACGCGCAAGAAAACGATCGTCCCGCGCACGCTGGCGCAGGCGCATTACATGCGCGAACTGGTCAATAACGACATCATCTTCGCGCTCGGGCCGGCAGGCACGGGCAAGACCTACATCGCGGTTGCACAGGCCGTCGCCCAACTGATCACCGGCAGCGTGCAGCGGCTGATCCTGTCGCGCCCCGCAGTCGAGGCAGGCGAGAAGCTGGGCTTCCTCCCCGGTGACATGAAGGACAAGGTCGATCCCTATCTGCGCCCGCTATACGATGCGCTGAATGATTGCCTCCCCGCCGAGCAGGTCGAGCGCCGCATCGCGAGCGGCGAAATCGAGATCGCGCCGATCGCCTTCATGCGCGGGCGCACGCTGGCCGACGCCTTCATCATCCTGGATGAAGCGCAGAACACCACGCCAAGCCAGATGAAGATGTTCCTCACCCGCTTTGGCGAGAACAGCCGCATGGTGGTGTGCGGCGATCCCAAGCAGACCGATCTCCCCGGCGGCATGAACGCCAGCGGGCTCAACGACGCGGTGGTGCGGTTGGAGGGCGTGGAAAGCATCTCGATGTGCCGCTTCGGCTCGGGGGATGTCGTGCGCCATCCGATCGTCGGGCGCATCGTCGAAGCCTATGAGGGGGTGGATGCTTGATGTGGGATATCCCCGATTTATATCCGGGATATCCGGAGACGATAATGGCATCTCTCTACATCAAGAACAGCGACACGGCCGCACTGGCGCGCGGGATCGCGGAACGGTTGGGCACGAGCAAGACCGCCGCAGTCCACGATGCGCTGTTGCGTCGCAAGCGTACGCTGGACGCCGAACATGGCGGTGACATCCACGAGCGCCTGCGCGCTTGGCGCGCAGCGCATCCCCTGGGGGAGCCGACGGGATTGGAAGCTGACAAGGCCTTCTATGACTCGCTGAACGATGAGGATGACGATTGATCCTGTTTCTCGATGCATCCGCGATGGTTGCGATGATGACCGACGAACCGGACGGATTCGACATCGCACAGCGCTTCGGCGCAGCAGACGAGGTCCTGTATTCTGCCATGTCATTGTGGGAGACGGTCCGCGCGGTAGCGAGGAAACGGCGAGTGCCGATCTCTCTGGCGCAGACCGAGGCGGAATGCTTCGTTAAAGAGTTTAGCCTGCGGGTCGTGACGATTGGCGATGCAGAAGCGCGTGCAGCAATCGGCGCTCACGAGCGATATGGCAAAGGTATGCACCGCGCCAATCTCAAAATGGGTGACTGCTTCGCCTATGCCTGCGCCAAGACGAACAATGCCCAGTTGCTCTACAAGGGAACCGATTTTGCCCAGACCGATCTCGCCTGATGCTTGAAACCGCCCTGTCCATCGAATCGCCGTGGGACGACAGCGTTGACTGGGAAGCCCTCGCCCTTCGCGCCGCGACTGCCGCGGTCGAGCGAACGCCGCACGGCGAACTCGCCACCAGCGCCGCGACGGTGGAAATCTCCGTGCGCCTCACCAGCGACGACGAAGTGCAGACGCTCAACGCGCAATATCGCCACAAGGACAAGCCGACCAACGTGTTGAGCTTCCCGATGGTGCAGGCCGATCTGCTCGATACGGTCGGGCAGAATTCCGACGATGGCGAAGTTCTGCTCGGCGATATCGTCCTTGCGCATGGCGTGTGCAGCGCCGAAGCGGCCGAAAAAGGCATCACGGTCGCGGCACATGCGACACATTTGATCGTGCACGGCACGCTGCACCTGCTAGGCTATGATCATCTGGACGACGACGAGGGCGAAGCGATGGAGGCGATCGAAGTCGATGCGCTCAAATCGCTCGGTCTGGCCGACCCCTATCTGATACGTGAGGACTGATCACTTTTATGCCCGAGGGCCAAAGTACCACCGACGCCGGGGACGCCGGTACCACGAACGAAGGATCGATATGGCGCTCGCTGCGCGCCATGATCTTCGGCGAACAGGGCGACGATTCGCTGCGCCACCAGCTCGAAGAAGCGATCGACGCGCACGAGGATGATCCCGCGCCCGACGCCAAGGGCGATCTCTCGCCGCTCGAGCGCACGATGGTGCGCAATCTGCTCCATTTCGGCGAGCGCGATGCCGGCGATGTCGGCGTCCCTCGCGCCGATATCGTCGCGATCGAGGAGCAGACCTCGTTTGCCGAACTGGTCAAGATCTTCGCCGATGCCGGGCACAGCCGCCTGCCCGTCTATCGCGAAAAACTCGATACGATCATCGGCATGGTCCATATCAAGGATGTGTTCGCGATCCTGGCGACCGGTGCGGAGCATCCCGCGACGCTCGATAACCTGATCCGCCAGCCGCTGTTCGTGCCGATGTCGCGCGGCGTGCTCGATCTGCTCGCGGACATGCGCGCCAGCCGCGTCCATCTGGCCGTGGTGCTCGATGAATATTTCGGTACCGAGGGCCTGGTGACGATCGAAGATCTGATCGAAGAAATCGTCGGCGATATCGAAGACGAACACGACGAAGCGGCCGAGGCGATGCTGGTCCCGCTGGATGGCGGCGCCTGGGATGCCGATGCCCGCGCCGAGCTCGAAGATGTCGGCGAGACGATCGATCCGCGACTGGCCGAGGTGGACGAGGACATCGATACGCTCGGCGGCCTCGCAGCCTTGCTCGCCGGTCATGTGCCGCAACAGGGCGAGTGCCTGGATCACCCCAGCGGCTGGAAACTGGAGGTGGTCGCCGCCGATACGCGGCGTGTCACCAAATTGCGTCTGCACCCGCCCCGCCCCGAGCCCGAGGATGTCGAGAGCTGACGGATTGGTGATCGATCTACTCACTTTCTCAGATCATTTTAACTCATGGAGTAAATGATTGCGGATTGGCCGGCCGAGGTTCACAACACTGGTCAAGACCACAGAGATCTGAGGAGATCAGGATATGGACGCCATTACCGAAGGCAGCCCGCTAAGCGATCCGAACAAGGAACCCGCAGCGCTGCGCAACCTGCTTGGCCGGACCAATCGCGATTGGTGGCCCAATCAGCTGAGCCTGGAAATCCTCCAGCAAAATGGCCTGTCGGGCAATCCGATGGGTGATGATTTCGATTATGCCGCGGCGTTCAACAGCCTCGATTATGCCGCCGTAAAGGCTGATCTCACCGCGCTGATGAACGACAGCCAGCCGTGGTGGCCGGCCGATTACGGGCATTACGGCCCCTTCTTCATCCGCATGGCCTGGCACAGCGCCGGCACCTATCGCACCGGCGATGGCCGCGGCGGCTCGTCCTCGGGGTCGCAGCGCTTCGCCCCGCTCAACAGCTGGCCGGACAACGGCAATCTCGATAAGGCGCGCCGCCTGCTGTGGCCGATCAAGGCGAAGTACGGCCAGAAGCTCAGCTGGGCCGATCTGTTCATCATGGCCGGCAACGTCGCGATCGAATCGATGGGCGGCCCGGTGTTCGGCTTCGGCGGCGGACGCCAGGACGTGTTCGAGCCGATGAAGGACATCTACTGGGGCACCGAGCAGGAATGGCTCGGCGACACGCGCATCGAGGAGGAATCGGGCCGCGCGCTCGAAAATCCGCTCGCCGCGATCCAGATGGGCCTCATCTACGTCAACCCGGAAGGCCCGGGCGGTTGCCCGAACCCGCTGGGCTCGGCACGCGACATGCGTGAGACGTTCGCCCGCATGGGTATGAACGACGAGGAAACCGTCGCGCTCACCGCCGGCGGCCACACTTTCGGCAAGGCGCACGGCGCGGGTGATGCCAAGCTGGTCGGTGTCGAGCCGGAAGGCGCGGACATCGCCACGCAGGGCCTCGGCTGGGTCTCGACGCACGAGAGCGGCATGGGCGATCACACGATCACCAGCGGCATCGAAGGCGCCTGGACGCCGACCCCGATCACGTGGGACATGACCTATTGGGAAATGCTGCTCGATCACGAATATGAACTCGTGAAGAGCCCCGCCGGCGCGCACCAGTGGCAACCGGTCGGCAACCCCGAGGAGACGCTTGCGCCCGCCGCGCACACCGCCGGCAAGCGCGTCCCGACGATGATGACCACCGCGGATATGGCGCTCAAGAAGGATCCGAAATATCTCGAGATCAGCAAGCGCTTCCGCGACAATCCCGATCTGTTTGCCGATGCCTTCGCCCGCGCCTGGTTCAAGCTGACGCACCGCGACATGGGCCCCAAGGTCCGCTATCTCGGGCCGGAAGTGCCATCGGAAGACCTGATCTGGCAGGATCCGATCCCCGCCGCCGATTATCCGCAGATCGACGCGAGCGATGTGCCCGCGCTGAAGCAGGCGATCACCGCGTCGGGCCTCGGCATTGCCGAGCTGGTCACCACCGCCTGGGCCTCGGCCTCGACCTATCGCCAGTCGGATCACCGCGGCGGCGCCAATGGCGGGCGCATCCGGCTGGCCCCGCAAAAGGATTGGGAGGTCAACAATCCGTCGCAGCTCGCCCGCGTGCTGCAGGTCTATGAAGGCATCAAGGCCGAGTTCGACGGCCGCGGCGCCAAGAAGGTATCGATCGCCGATCTGATCGTGCTTGGCGGTTCGGTCGGGATCGAAGCGGCGGCCAAGGCGGCCGGTCGCGCGATCGAAGTGCCGTTCGCACCCGGTCGCACCGATGCCTCGGCCGAGCAGACCGATGCCGCAAGCTTCGATGTGCTCGAGCCCCAGGCCGACGGCTTCCGCAATTATCTCTCGGTCAAGTTCAGCGTGCCGACCGAGGAACTGCTGGTCGATCGCGCGCAATTGCTGGGCCTCAGCCCGCCGGAAATGGCGGTGCTGGTGGGTGGTCTGCGCGTGCTTGGGGCCAATCACCCCAAGGCCGAGAAGCACGGTGTGTTCACCGATCGCATGGGCCAGCTGACCAACGACTTCTTCGTCAATCTGCTCGACATGCAGACGGCGTGGAAGCAGCTGAGCGACGAAAGCGACGAGGAATATCTCGGCACGCTGCGCGAGACCGGCGAGCAGAAATGGACCGCTTCACGCACCGATCTGGTGTTCGGCGCCAATTCGCAGCTCCGCGCGCTGGCCGAAGTCTATGCCTCGGCGGACGCCGGTGACAAGTTCGTGCGAGATTTCGTCACGGCCTGGACGAAGGTGATGAACGCCGATCGCTTCGATCTGGCCTCAGGCCACGTCCGCGACGAGCCGGCGGTAGCATAAGGCAAGCCGCCCTTATCCGTCATCCCAGCGGAAGCTGGGATCTCCTGGTTCTGGTTGCAACACCCGCCCCATGGAGACCCCGGCTTTCGCCGGGGTGACGGATGGGGCCATTGCCCCTTCCCGCTGCGCCGTTTACCTAGCGCTGATGCGCAAACACATTCTCATCGTCCTGCTGCTGATCGTGCTGATCATCGGTGCCGGCCTGTTCTGGCTCAGCCGTCCCGACGTCGCCAAGCTCGATCTCGCCGCGGTCACTGGCCCTCGTCCCACCATCACGGAGCCGCGCAAGCAGCTGATCCCGACCATCGCCGTCGCCGATGCGATCGGCTGGCCACAAGGCGCGAAGCCTGTGCCCGCCGCCGGGCTGGCCGTCGATGCTTTTGCCACCGGGCTCGATCATCCGCGCTGGCTATACCGTCTGCCCAATGGCGACGTGCTCGTCGCGGAAAGCAATTCGCCGCCGCGTGACGGCGGCGGGATCGTCGGCTGGGTAATGGGTCTGCTGATGAACAAGGCGGGCGCCGGCGTGCCCTCGGCCAATCGCATCACTTTGCTGCGCGATGCCAATAACGATGGCGTGGCGGAGCAGAAGACCGCGTTCATGACCGGGCTCAACTCGCCCTTCGGCATGGCCCTGCAAGGCGACTGGCTGTACATCGCCAACACCGACGCGCTGGTCCGTGTGCCCTACAAGTCCGGCGACACCAGGATCACCGCCAAGCCGGAACTGGTCGTCAAGCTGCAGCGCGGCGGCAACCATTGGGCGCGCAACGTGATCGCCGATCCGGCGAGCAACACGCTGTATGTCAGCGTCGGATCGGCCAGCAACATTGCCGAAAACGGCATCGAGCGCGAGAAATTCCGCGCCAATATCCTCGAAGTGTTCCCCGACGCCAAGACCTTCCGCGTCTTCGCCGCCGGCCTGCGCAACCCTAACGGTATGGCGCTGGAGCCGCACAGCAAGCGGCTATGGACCGTGGTCAACGAGCGCGACATGCTCGGCTCCGATCTTGCCCCCGATTATCTCACCCAGATCGAGATGGGCGATCACTTCGGCTGGCCGTGGTATTATTGGGGCGGCTATCCCGATCAGCGCGTCGAGCCGCAGAATCCGGCGTTGCAGGAATATTCCAAGCGACCGGATTATGCGCTGGGGCCGCACGTCGCCGCGCTGGGCCTGACTTTTGCCGGCGACGCCAAACTTGGCGGCGGCTTCACCAACGGCGCGTTCATCGGCGAGCACGGCTCGTGGAACCGCAAGCCCGTATCGGGTTACAAGGTCGTCTATGTGCCGTTCGGCGATAACGGCTATCCCGCCAAGGGCGCCAAGCCCGTCGATGTGCTCACCGGCTTCCTCGACAAGGACGGCAAGGCGCAGGGCCGCCCCGTCGGCGTGATTACCGACCGGACGGGCGCGCTGCTGGTGGCGGACGATGTCGGCAACGTCATCTGGCGCGTGCGGGCAGCACGCTAAGCTCGGGCCTGAAGCCCTCTCCCGCCTTCGCGGGAGAGGGTTGGGTGAGGGTCTTCTTCTTCTCTACGGTGGAGAAAAAGAAGACCCTCACCGCTGCGACTAGGCCCGCCTGAAGTAGGCGGACCAAGTCTCGCTCCTCTCCCGCAAGCGGGAGAGGAAATTTCACTTCAACAGCTTCGGCGCTTCCTTGTTGAGCTTGGCGCGGATCTTGTCGGCGAACAGCGCCAGGAACGGCGGCAGGTCGATCGTCGCACGCACCTTGTCGTCGAACAGCTCGACCTTGCTGGCCACGCGCTGCCCCAGCCCCTCGATCGTGAAATGCAGCGTGTCGCCATCCCAGCGGTGATCCTTGACCACCCCGCCCGGCACCACGCCGGCGATCTTGTTGACCCCGCCATCAAGCTTGGCACGCACGCCTTCGCGGCCATATTTGTGCGGGATATCCATCGTGATCGGCTCGGTCATGTGTCAGTCCTCAGGTCGCAAAAAGCATCGCATCATCGGCAAACGCCTTGAACTCGAGTGCGTTGCCCGATGGATCGCGAAAGAACATCGTCGCCTGCTCGCCCGGCTGCCCCTTGAAGCGCACATAGGGCGCGATGCCAAACGGTACGCCCGCGGCGGCCACGCGGTCAGCCAATTTCTGCCAGTCCGGCATCGTCAGCACCACGCCGAAATGCGGCACCGGCACGCTATGCCCGTCGACCGCATTCTCCACCGCGACGGGCTTCGCCGCCGGATCGAGATGCGCGACGATCTGATGCCCGAACAGATCGAAATCGATCCAGCTGTCGCTGCTCCGCCCCTCCGCGCAGCCCATCGTGCCGCCGTAGAAGGCACGCGCGGCAGCAAGATCATGAACCGGAAAAGCGAGGTGGAAGGGCCTGATCATGGGGGCATGATAGCCGCTAATCCCCCGCCCCGTCACCTCAATCCTTCCCGGCAAAGGCCGGCCAGTGGCAAAGGCTGCTGTGGCGTCGCGCACCGCTCACCTCCCCTGGTATCTGACCGGCCCCCGATCTCCGCCGGGCAAAGCGTGAAGGATCAACGGCTTGTTCCGCACCGCGCTGCATCGCATATGCGGCGTCTGCCAGCGACCATGACGAACAGGGTGAAAGTGATTCAAGAACGACCCCGCGCAGCCTCGCGCTACGCTCCCCTGTTCTCGCTTGTGCTGGGCACGATCGCCGCGACGGGCTTCGCGCCGCTTGAGTGGTGGCCCGTCGCCTTGGTCTGCCTCGCTGCCTGGATGTGGTTGATCCACGACTCACTCACGCTCCGTCAGGCCCTGTTTAGCGGTTGGGCGTTCGGCGTCGGGCATTTCACGCTGGGTAATAACTGGATCCAGCATGCCTTTGTTTTTCAAGATAATATGCCGCACTGGCTGGGCTATATCGCCGTGCTCCTGCTGGCGCTGGTCCTGGCGCTATACCCCATGGCCGCCGCTGGGCTGGCGTGGCGATATGGTCGCCGCCCCGGCCAAGCGCCCGGCGCGGCGTATGCGTTGCTGTTCGCCGCTGCGTGGATCGTCACCGAATGGCTGCGCGCCACGCTGTTCACCGGCTATCCGTGGAACCCGTTGGCCGCGTTGTGGCTGCCGCTGCCCGGCGTGGCGCATGTCGCCGCCTGGGTCGGCACATATGCAATGTCCGGGCTGACCATGGTGGTGGCCGGCGCGCTGTCTGTCGCCGCTGGTCGCGCATGGCGCTATCCCGCCGTCACGCTGGCCGCCGTCGTGTTGCTTGCCTTGTTCGGCGCACCAAGCCCACCGCCCACGCCAACCGATCCCGTGGCCCCCCGAGTCCGCGTGGTGCAACCCGATCTCGGGCAAGAGGAGCGCCCGCAGGACGACTATGCCGAGGCCAACCTGCAGGCTCTGCTGGCGCTGAACGGCACGCCCGGCCCTGCGCCGCGGCTGATCGTCTGGCCCGAGGGCGCGGTGCGCTACATGCTCGAGGATGGCTATCCGGCGTCCGCTTACTGGCGTGGCTATGCGCCATTCACCCGGATGCGCATCGCCAGACCACTCGGCCCGAACGACGTCGTGCTGACCGGCGGCAATGCCGCGCAATTCGACGCGGCGGGCGAGATGACCACCGCGACCAACTCGATCTTCGCCATCGACGCTCAGGCGCGGATTCTTGGTCGCTACGACAAGGCGCATCTTGTGCCGTACGGCGAATATCTCCCTGCCCGCCCGATCCTGTCGCGGCTCGGGCTCAATCGCCTGGTGCCGGGCAATATCGATTTCCTCGACGGCCCCGGCCCCAGCGCAATCGACATTCCGCAATTCGGCGCTGTCGGTATGCAGATCTGCTACGAGATCATCTTTTCGGGGCAGGTGGTCGATCGCGCGCATCGCCCGGCCTTCATCTTCAACCCCTCCAACGATGCCTGGTACGGCAGCTGGGGTCCCCCACAGCATCTGGCGCAGGCGCGGCTGCGCGCGATCGAGGAAGGGCTGCCGATCCTGCGCGCCACGCCGACCGGCATTTCCGCGATCATCGGCGCCGATGGCGCGCTGCTCGCAACCATCCCGCTCAACCAGGCGGGGGCGATCGAATTGCCGCTGCCCGCGCCCTATCCCCCCACCCTGTTCGCGCGAATCGGCAACCTGCTGGCCGGCGCGGTGGCACTGGCGCTGCTGTTGATGGCAATTGCCATTCGGCGGCGCGCTCGCTAGGCAGGGATATAAGGAAAGCTTTATATCAGGCATGGCAACGGCCGAAGCTCTCCTCAACCATTGAGGATAACCACATGCGTTCCAGTTTTCTCTTCACCTCCGAATCGGTTTCTGAAGGTCATCCGGACAAGGTCGCCGATCAGATCAGCGACACGATCGTCGATCTGTTTCTCGCCAAGGACAGCCAGGCGCGCATCGCCTGCGAGACCCTGACCACCACGCAGCTCGTCGTGCTCGCGGGCGAGATTCGCGGCAAGGGCATCTACGAGGACGGTCAATGGGCGCCGGGCGTGCTCGACGAGATCGAAGCCGCGGTGCGCCAGACGGTGAAGGAAATCGGTTACGAGCAGAGCGGCTTCCATTGGGAGACCTTCGCGTTCCACAACAATCTTCATGGCCAGTCGGCGGAGATCGCGATGGGCGTGGACGAAACCGGCAACAAGGACGAAGGCGCGGGCGATCAGGGCATCATGTTCGGTTACGCGACTGACGAGACGCCCGGCCTGATGCCCGCCACCCTGTATTACAGCCACAAGATCCTCGAGCGCATGGCCGCCGATCGCCATTCGGGTGCCGCGCCGTTCTTGCAGCCTGACGCCAAGAGCCAGGTCACGCTCGAATATCGCGACGAGAAGCCGGTTGCGGCAACCGCCTTGGTTGTCTCCACGCAGCATGCGCCGGGCTATTCGGAAAAGGGTCAGAACCCCGATCCGGTAAAGTATGCCGAGCTACGTGATTATGTGATGGGCGTGTTCAACGATGTGCTGCCCGCAGGCTTCATCTCGGATACCACCCAGATCTACATCAACCCGACCGGCGCGTTCGAAATCGGCGGACCTGATGGCGATGCCGGCGTCACCGGGCGCAAGATCATCGTCGACACGTACGGCGGTGCGGCGCCGCACGGTGGCGGCGCGTTCAGCGGCAAGGATCCGACGAAGGTCGATCGTTCGGCCGCTTATGTCGCGCGCTATCTCGCCAAGAATGTCGTTGCCGCCGGCCTCGCGCGTCGCTGCACGATCCAGCTGAGCTATGCCATCGGCATTGCCGAGCCGCTGTCGGTCTATGTCGATACGCATGGCACCGGCTCGGTCTCCGAAGCCAGGCTTGAGGAAGTGCTGCCAAAGCTGGTCCGCCTGACCCCCAGGGGCATTCGCGAACATCTCAAGCTCAACGCGCCGATCTACAAGAAGACCGCCGCGTACGGCCATTTCGGTCGGGAGCCCGAGGGCGACAGCTTTACGTGGGAGAAGACCGATCTGGTCGATGCGCTGAAGGCTGCCGTCGCCTGATTCCGTCGAGCGCCGCCTCCGCAGCATGGAGCGCGGCGCTCGCCACCTTTTCACCGATATAGCCGACCACCGCGCCGGCCAGCGTATCGAGCAGATAATGTTTGCCGCTGGGCAATTGCGCCGCCGCCGCCGCCCCTGCCACGGCGTAAGCCGGTAACGCCGCGCCCGGCGCATCGTGCGCTACCGCACTGGCGATCGCCACCGCGCCTGCCGTATGCCCCGAGGGGAACGACGTCTGGTCGTGATCGCGGCTCTCGCCCTTCTTGAAGCGGTGCTCGCCACTGTCGATCGCCTTGGCCGGCCGCGTCCGGTCGACCGAATGTTTGACGACATTCTTCAGCCCCGTCGCCACCAGATGGCTCGCCAGCATGCGCACGCCGTTTTTGGCCACTGCGGGCCGGCTCAGCACCGCCCCTACCAGGATCGTGACCACGCTGAGCACGATCAGCGGCGGTTGGTCCGCCAGATCCCCCGCCGCCTCGATGCGCTTGACCGCCGGCGTTTCGCGATGCGCCGCCGTCTTGTGGCTTAATTCGCGATCCGCTTTGACGACCGCGGCCGCCGCTTTCTTGGTTTTGCTCATCGCCCTCCAACCAACGCGAGATCAATTGGCTCCGGCGACTGGACGCACGACGTGTGTTCGCTAGAGCAGCGGCGATGAACGATCCGATGACCACCCGCCGCCTCTATGGCCGCCGCCAGGGGCACAAATTGCGTCTGGGCCAAGCCGAGCTCGTCGAGGAATTGCTACCGCGCATCAGCGTCCCCGATAGCGGCGCGCTCAATGCGCCAACCTTGTTTGGCGACGACCGCCCGCTGCAGCTCGAAATCGGCTTTGGCGCCGGAGAGCATCTCGCCGGGCAAGCCGCCGCGCACCCGGAAACTGGATTTATTGGCTGCGAACCGTTCCTCAACGGCGTGGTCGGCGCGCTGGCGCATGTCCGCGATGGCGATCTGGCTAATGTGCGGCTGTACATGGGCGACGCGCTCGATGTGGTGGAGCGTTTGCCCGATCAATCGTTGGACCGCCTGTATCTGCTGCACCCGGATCCGTGGCGCAAGGCGCGGCATGCCAAGCGCCGCATGGTCAATCATGGGCCGCTCGATCTGATCCAGCGCAAACTGAAGCCGGGCGCCGAATTTCGCCTTGGCACGGACGATCCGACCTATTGCCGCTGGTCAATGATGGTGATGAACCAGCGCCGCGATTTCGTGTGGCAGGCGGGAACGCCGACGGATTTCCTGACGCGACCAGATGACTGGCCTGAGACGCGCTACGAGCGCAAGGCGCGGCGCCAGGGGCATGAGGTCTGGTATTTCCGCTATATCCGGGTGTGATTTCGCGGGCTGATCCGATTCAATCCTCCGTCAACTGTTTTGCCACCAATGGCGCGACCCTATCGGCAATCCGCGCCACGCCCTGCGCCGTCGGATGCACGTGATCGCGCTGCATCAGTGCTGGATTGCTGATCACGCCATCGAGGATGAACGGATAGAGCGCGGCATCATATTGCGCCGCCAAATCTGGCCAGATGCTATTGAATGCCTTGGCAAAATCTGGCCCAAGGTTGGGTGGCGCGACCATCCCCGTCAGCATCACCGGGATGCCGCGTTTCTGTAGCTCAGCAAGCATCGCGCCCATGTTGGCGCGTGTTTCCGCGGGCGAGATCTGCCGCAGCACATCGTTGCCGCCCAGCCCGAGCAGCACCAGATCGGGCGTGCGCGGCAGATTGTTCAGCGAGAAAGCCAATCGCTGGCGGCCCGCCGCCGAGGTGTCGCCCGATACGCCCGCATTGACGATCTTGGCGTTGATGCCCTGCGCGCGCAGCCGCGCCTGCACCGCATCGGGCAGGCTTTGCCCGCGCTGCAGGCCGTAACCGGCATACAGGCTATCGCCGAACGCCAGCACCAGTCGCTCCTCCCCCGCCACTGGCACGGGCGTGGTTGGCGCAGGCGCCGCCTCATTCACCGCGACGAGCGCCGGCGTTGCCGGCTCGCTGTCGCACCCGCTCAGCAACATCGCTTGGAGAACCAACGCTGCCGCCCCATATTCATAGCCACCACGTTCCAACGCGATATTTCCTTCATGACCAAGACCATCCAGCACGATATGGTGATCGCGGCCCAGGGTGTCACCCTGACGCTGGGCACAAGTGATGCCAGCACCGATATCTTGCGCGGCATCGATCTGGAGGTAGCGCGCGGCACCAGCCTCGCGCTCCTGGGACCATCGGGCTCGGGCAAGTCCTCCTTGATGGCGGTGCTGTCCGGACTGGAGCGCGCGAGCGGCGGCCAGGTTCAGGTCGCCGGACTGGATTTCACCACGCTTGACGAGGACGCGCTGGCGCGGGCGCGGCGCGGCCGCATCGGCATCGTGCTGCAGGCGTTTCACTTGCTGCCGACGATGACCGCGCGCGAGAATGTCGCCGTGCCGATGGAGCTCGCCGGCATGGCGGATGCGTTTGCGCGCGCCGATGCCGAGCTGATCGCGGTCGGGCTTGGTCACCGGTTGCATCATTATCCGACCCAGCTTTCCGGCGGGGAGCAGCAACGCGTTGCCATTGCGCGCGCGCTCGGGCCACGGCCGGCGCTGGTGTTCGCCGACGAGCCGACCGGCAATCTCGATACGACCACCGGGGCAGCGATCATGGATTTGCTGTTTGAACGCCAGGCCGCCGCCGGCGCGACATTGATCATCATCACGCACGATGCCGGGCTGGCGGCACGCTGCGATCGCATCATCGAGCTGGCCGACGGGCAGATCGCCGCGGACCGCCGCCGATGAGCGACTGGCGCATGGCATGGCGGCTGGCGCGGCGCGAGCTCGATCTCAAATTTCGAGGCTTGCGGCTGTTGCTGGCGTGCCTGTTTCTCGGGGTCGGTGCGCTGGCGGCGATCGGCAGCCTGACGCAGGCGATCGAGCGCGAGCTCGCTGCCCGTGGCGCGCTGATTCTCGGTGGCGATGTCGAATTCGCCGTGTCGCAGCGGTCGGCGGCGGCGGACGAGCGCGCGGCGATGGCGGCGCTCGGCACCGTATCGGAAACCGCTAGCATGCAGGCGACGGCGGTCGGCGGCAGCGCAGCGGAGCCGCTGATCGTGCCGATCGAACTGAAGGCGGTGGACGCGCGGTATCCGCTGTACGGACAGCTGACGTTGCAGCTCGCTTCTCAAAACCGCACCTTCTCCGGCAACGGCCGGATCAACAATGCGGGCACGGTTTGGATCGCCCCCGCGCTTGCCGAACGGCTCGCCCTCAAGCCAGGTGGTCGCTTCAAGATCGGCAGTGCCGGCTTCACCATCGGCGGGATCATCGACAATGAACCCGATCGGTTGGGCGAAGGCTTTACGCTCGGCCCTGTGGCGATCGTCACCACCGAAGGTCTGGCGCGCACCGGTCTGATTCAGCCGGGCAGCATGTACACGGCAAAGTATCGCGTGAAGTTGACCAACGCGGCCGCCCCGCGCGCCTCCATGGCGCGGTTCATGGAGCGATTTCCGACCGGTGGCTGGGTGGCCAAGGCAAGTGATCGCGCCGCGCCCAGCGCCGCACGCTTCGTGGACCGCATGGGACAGTTCCTGATGCTGGTCGCATTGTCCGCCTTGGTGATAGCGGGGATTGGCGTCGGCAACGGCGTCACCTCGTATCTCGCAAGCCGCCGCGGCAGCATCGCGGCGCTGAAAGTGCTCGGCGCGACGTCCGGCACGATCGCCAGGATCTACATTCTGCAGATCGGCGCGGTGGCGTTGCTCGGCATCCTTGCCGGGTTGCTTGCCGGCGTCGTCGCCGTTCCCGCGATCGTTGCTCTGGCGGGCGACGTGCTGCCGGTGGCACCGCGCTTCGCGATTGAATGGCTGCCGCTCGCGCTGGCCGCGGCATACGGCCTGCTGATCGCCTTCGCTTTCACCGCGCCGCCGCTGGTCGCCGCCGGGACGATCCCCGCTGCCGGATTGCTGCGCGGCGTGTTCGATCAGCGCCGCGCGCCGTGGCGTCGCACCGTACCGTGGATGGGTGGTGCCGGCCTCGCGGTCGTGGCGCTGGCCTTGCTCACCGCCGAGCAGCCCGGACTGACCGCCGGCTTCCTTGCCGCCGTTGCCGCCACGTTGCTGCTGCTCGCCGGGTTCGGCTGGCTGGTACGCCGGGGCGCCGCTGCGCTGCCCCGCGCGCGCCGCCCACTGCTGCGGCTGGCCGTGGCCGCGCTGCACCGGCCGGGCGCGCGCACCGGTACGTTGGTGGTAGCGCTGGGACTGGGCCTGACCTTGTTCGTGCTGCTGGCGGCAATCCGCACCAGCATCGAGGCCAATATCGACCGCACCGTGCCGCAACGCGCGCCGGCATTGTTCGCGCTCGACGTGCCGCCCGATCGGGAGGCGGAATTTCGCCGCGTCATCACGCAGGCCGCACCGCAAGCGGCTATCGCGACCGTGCCCGCGCTGCGCGGCACGATCACCGGCTATGGCACGACGCGCGTCGCGGAGCTGAAAACGGTGCCCGAAGGCGCCTGGGCACTGCGCGGCGAGCGGGGCATCACCTATTCGGCGACGTTGCCCGAGGCCAGCGAGCTGACCGCCGGCCGCTGGTGGCCGAAAGACTATGCCGGCCCGCCGCTCGTGTCGCTCGACGAGCGACTCGGCACCGCGCTCGATCTCAAGCTTGGCGATCCGATCAGCTATAGCCTGCTCGGTGTGGAGCGTACCGCGCGGATCGCCTCGTTCCGGCGCATCAACTGGGATACGTTGGGCTTCAATTACGTGATGGTGTTTTCCCCCAACGCCATTTCGGACGCGCCGCATAATCTGGCCGCGACGATCGATCTGCCGCCGGGCGCAGAGGGCAAGGTGATGCGGGCGTTGCTCAAGCCGTTCCCGTCCGTCTCGGTGATCGAGGTGCGCGGCGTGATCGGGCAAGTGCGCGATATCGTCAGCCAGATGGCGGCGGCGATCACCGCCGCCACCTCGGTTGCGGTATTTGCCGGCATCGCCGTGCTGATCGGCGCGATCGCCGCAGCGCGCGAGGCGCGGACGTACGACAGCGTGATCCTGCGCACGCTGGGCGCCACGCGCGCGCAGGTGCTGGCCAGCCAGGCGCTCGAATATGCCTTTTTGAGCGCGGCGCTGGCGGTGCTGGCGCTGGCCCTGGGGCTGGGCGGCGCATGGTACGTGGTGGTCGAATTGTTCGAGTTCGAATGGCTGCCCGATTACGGCGCGGTTGCAGCCACGCTGGCGATCGGCGTGGCCAGCGTGATGACTCTGGGGCTGCTGGGCGCCTGGCCGATCCTCAGCGTCCGGCCGGCGCGGGCACTGCGGCAGCTTTAGCATCGTGCCCGCTCTGCGCACCCGTGTTTTGCGCAACGGCAGCATTGGCCTCGCCATCACGTCCTCCCGTACCATCAAGGCGTTACTGCCGGTTGGTGCTTGACCAGCGCGCGTCGCCCCCGCCACAACGCGCTGATGTATTCGTATATGACCATCGCGCAGGCCATCCAGCTGTCGCTGAGCCCTGTCTTCATGCTCGCCGGCATCTGCCAGTTGCTCAATGTGCTGGCCGGTCGGCTGTCCCGCGTGGTCGATCGCGCGCGCGCGGTGGAGGCGCTGCACCCGCGATCATCGGGCCCTGAACATGATCGCCACGTGTGGGAATTGCGGCTGCTCGATCGGCGCATGACCGTGATCAACGCCGCTTTGGTGCTCGCCGTATCGAGCGCGGTGATGACCTGCCTGGTGGTGGCCATGCTGTTCGTCGCCAAGCTGGTGCAGCTGCACATCGCCACGATGGTGGCCGTCGCCTTCGTGCTGGCGATGGCGCTGCTGATTTCCGCCTTTGCCGCGTTCCTGATCGAAGTGCGCATGTCGCTGATCGCTACGCATATCCGCCCCGAAGTGCTGGAAATCGACGCGCGCTAGCGCGCGCCCTCCAGCCCCGGCCCCACGTCCGCTGCGGGCAGATAGCGCGGCGCGACGCGGGCCTTGCTCGCTTGTTCATAGGCGTAGCCCGCCGCCAGCACGCGTTCATCGCCATAGGCCGTGGCGATGAACGACAACCCGACCGGCAAGCCCTTGACCAGCCCCATCGGCACGGTGAGATGCGGATAGCCGGCCACGGCGGGCAAGGTGCTCGCGCTCGGCCCCTCGGCATGATCGCCGCTCACGCTGTCGCTGAGCCACGGCAGGCCATAGGTAGGCGCGACGAGGAGCGTCGCCTTGGCCGTCTTGAGCATCGCATCGATGCCCTCCGCGCCCGCCAGCCGCCGGGATTTGGCGCGCAGCCCGAGATATTCGGCATCGGCAAGCCCGCGCGTCGTTGCCGCCATGTCGAAAATCTCCTGCCCGAAGAAGGGCATTTCCGTTGTCGCATTGGCCGCGTTGAAGGCGATGACCTGATCCAGCGTGCGCGTCGTCACCGCGGCCGGCGTCGTGGCCAAATAGGCGTTGAGATCGGCCTTGAGTTCGGTCTTCAACACCTCGAACTCGGCCTCGCCCAGCCCCTCCAGCTTGCGCTGCTCGACATCGACGAGCACCGCGCCGGCGCGCTTCAGCACCAGCAACTGCGCGTCATAGGTGGCCTTGAGCGCGGCCGACATTTCGGGCCGCAACACGCCGATGCGCACGCCGCGCAGCGCACCCGCCGATAACCCCTTCGTATAATCGCTGGCGTAGCGCGCGGCATCTTTGGTCGCCGGATCGGCGGGATCGGCGCCGACCATCGCCGAGAACAGGATCGCTGCATCGCGCACGCTGCGCGCCATCGGCCCCGGCGTATCCTGGCTATGGCTGATCGGCACGACATGGGTGCGGCTGACCAGCCCGATCGTCGGCTTGAAGCCGACCAGCCCGTTCATTGCCGCCGGGCACACGACCGAGCCATCCGTCTCGGTGCCCAGCGCGGCCGCGGCAAAGCTCGCCGCCACCGCCGCGCCCGAGCCGCTCGACGAGCCACAGGCGGTGCGATCGAGCGCATAGGGGTTACGCACCAGCCCGCCGACCGCGCTCCACCCGCTCATCGACGCGGTCGAGCGGATATTGGCCCATTCGCTGAGATTGGTCTTGCCCAGGATGACCGCCCCCTGCGCGCGCAGCCGCGCCACGACGGGCGCGTCGCGCCGCGTGACATTGTTCTTGAGCGCGAGGCTGCCGGCGGTGGTCGCGATCGGATCGCGCGTTTCGATATTGTCCTTGATCAGCAGCGGGATGCCATCGAGCGGCCCGAGCGCTGTGCCGCTTTTCCGCCGCGCATCGCTGGCGCGCGCCTGATCCAGCGCATCGGGATTGGTGGCGATGACCGCCCGCAAGGTAGGGCCAGTGCGATCCATCGCCGCGATACGCGCGAGATACGCGGCGGTGATCGCCGCGCTGCTGGTGCCCCTGCCCAACGCAGCCTGCAGATCCGTAATCGAGCGCTCCTCAACCTGCGGCGCGGTTTGCGCCGTGGCGGGCGCGGCGAGCGTTATTGTGCTGGCGATAAAGGCGGTGACTCGGATCGAACGGCTCATGATGTACCTTTGCGCGCGTGTTTGGCGGATGCCGACGGTGGCATGATGCCCGCGAATGTTGAGAATGTTGAGACGCTAGCGATGTTTTTCGGGCGACGCGCCGACGACGCGACGGTGTGTAACGCCTGGGCGACGGCAATGCGCCGGCAGCGCGACGATGAAGCGCGCGCACCATAGCGCCGTGTTGGGCAGGGCGGGGCGGCGCGGCGGGCAGGATCGCAGGAATACCTGAAGAACATGCCATGAAGGCGCGGTTGTAGGACAGCATAATCGCGCGGTATCGCCAGTTCAGGGAGCGCTGTTGACGGCAGCGGTGTTCCACCGGGCTCTGCGCAGCGCAGCAGAGAGACGCTAAAGTAGAAGCCGGGTGCCGGGCCGTGCCCGGATGACGATGGCGGCGGCGGCACGTGGCCCTAGAGCAGATATGAAAAGAGGCTGCCGGGGGTCTCACGACACCCCGGCAACCTCCTGACATGGTCAGCGGCCGGAAGCTCCAGCTGGGAGGACCATGCGAACCGCTAAATTCCGATAAAGGCGACGTTGTCTGGGGGAGAATACCCCCCGCCCCTGTTACCTACGGGTGACCCCGAAGAATTTAGCGGTGCGTCCTCCGAACGAACCGAACCGACCCCATTGCTGAACCATGAGACATCGGATCACCTCCTTTCGCATTGTTGAAACACCGTACCCGTGCGGTGGGTACGCATCGGAATGTGAGTCATCTTGCAGTGCGATACAAGGCTTGTTTTTCAATTGTTTTTGGACGACATTCCTGGGCTGCCGGACGCGCCTGACGATGGGCCGGCACGCTCCCCAAATCGCCTTTTGGATGATGTCGCGACGGGCATCAGCGGCGGCAATCCTCCGTCACGCGCCCGATCTCCGCCCAGGACGGCAGCACGAGCCGTGGCGCCCCCGTCTGCTCGATAATGAAACGGCCGCGGCTGAAGCCCATTGCCTCCAGCAGCGGATCGCGCGGGGCGAGCGTTGCGGTCAGCGTGTCGGCGCTGTCCTGCAGCGGCAACGCGCGCAGCAGCGTGGAGGTGCGGATGGTCATCGTCGCGGGGCCCGCGGCAGTGCCGGGGCGCGACAGCGTCACCGCGCCCGCCGCCAGATCGCAGCGGATCGTGAAGACGGGTGCACCGCCCGCGCCGAACGCGGCGATCGAGCCGCGCGCCTCCTGGCGATAGCGCCAGTCGCCCGGCGTATAAGGCCAATCGCGCCAATCGCTGCTCAACGGCCTGGGCGGCGGCGGCGGCGGGGTGTAGCTGGGCACCGGGCGGGGCGCGGCGGGCTGGGGCTTGGGCACGGCGGCGCAACTGGCGAGCACGAGCGTGACGGCGAGGAGGGGAAGCAAACGCATGGCGGGTGCTATGCGCGTTTGGGCGGCGCGGCTCAACCACGAGCGCCGACAAAATCCTTCCCTTCATCGCGCGCATCGGCAAGGCTGAAGGCCAACAAGGAGAGGCAACGCCCCATGGATGGCAAACGGCTGAAGGCGATCGTCGGCGGATCGGCGGGCAATCTGGTCGAATGGTATGACTGGTATGCCTATTCCTCGCTGTCGCTGGTGTTCGCCGCGACCTTCTTTCCCAAAGGCGATCTGACCGCGCAATTGCTCGGCACCGCAGCGGTCTTCGCGGTCGGCTTTCTGATGCGCCCGATCGGCGCGTACATCATGGGCCGCTATGCCGATACGCATGGCCGCAAGGCGGGGCTGGCGCTGTCCGTCGGGCTGATGTTCGGCGGATCGATGATGATCGCGATCGTGCCGGGCTATAATACGATCGGCATTGCCGCGCCCGCCATCCTGCTGCTGGCGCGGATGCTGCAGGGCCTGTCGGTCGGCGGCGAATATGGCGCCAGCGCGACCTATCTGTCGGAAATGGCCACGCGCAAGAATCGTGGTTTCTGGTCGAGCTTCCAATATGTCACGCTGATCGGCGGGCAGCTCTCGGCGCTGGCGGTCACGCTGGCGCTGCACGCGCTGCTGAATGATCAGGACATGGCCGCCTGGGGCTGGCGCATCGCGTTCGTCATCGGCGCGCTGCTCGCCTTGCTGGTCTATGTGCTGCGCCGTCGGCTGGCGGAGACGCCGTCCTTCACCAACATGGCGGCCGATCGGCCCAAATCGGGGCTGGCCGCGCTGTGGAAGGCGCGTCCGCGCGAATTCCTGCTGGTTGCGGTGATCAGCGCGGGCGGCGGGCTGACTTTTTATGCCTATACCACCTATCTGCAGAAGTTCCTGGTCAACACCAGCGGCTTTGCCGTGCAGACCGCGACGCAGATCATGACCGCGGCGCTGATCCTGTTCATGCTGGCCCAGCCGCTGTTCGGCCATCTGGCCGATCGCTTCGGGCGGCGGCCGATGCTGCTCTTCTTCGGCATCGGCGGGATGATCGTCTCGGTGCCGGTATTCAGCGCGCTGGCGGTGGAGAAAAGTGCGCTGGTGGCGTTCGCCATCATCCTGATCCCGCTGACCTTGCTCAGCGCCTATACCTCGATCAGCGCGCTGGTGAAGGCGGAGCTGTTCCCTGCGCATATCCGCGCGCTGGGCGTCGCCCTGCCCTATGCGCTGGGCAATGCGGCGTTTGGCGGCACGGCGGAATATGTTGCCTTGTGGTTCAAACAGGCCGGCGTCGAGGCGGGCTTCTACTGGTACGTCACCGCCTTTCTAGGGCTCGCCACGATCGCCTTCCTGCTGCTGCCCGAAACCAAGCGCACCAGCCTGATCGAGGAAGATTAGGAACCGCGCGGCGCTTCGCCTGTTACGATAGCGATATAAAGGACATCATCATGGCTACCTCCGCAGAACCCACCCAGTTGCTGATCCAGTCGAACAAGGCCGACACGATGGCGGTGAAGAGCCGCGATGGCGACAAACTTGGCCATGTCTATGCCTTCATGGTCAACAAGCGCACGGGCCAGGCGATGTATGCGGTGCTGACGATCGGTGGCTTTCTGGGCATGGGCAAGGCTTATTACCCGCTGCCGTTCAGCCTGTTGTCATTCGATCCCGCGGCCGATGCCTATGTCGTGACGATCGACCGCCGCGTGCTGGAAGGCGGCCCGAGCTGGGCCAACAGCGCGCCGGTGTTCGACCAGGCCTATGCCGACCGCGTGGCGAGCTATTATGGCTCGGCCAAGGAAGATCTGAGCATCGACGGCTTCATCTCGGACGCGCCACCGCCGTCGAGCTACTGATCGATCCCTCGGAGCGTTTCCAGAGCGTCCAAGCGCTGCGCCTTGCGTTCCGCCTTCCAGAATACACGCTTTTGTGAACGCAGATGGACCCACCATTCGGGCGATGGCGTCAGCTGACCTATACGGACGCGCGCCATAGCATCACGCAGCGAATTTGGCTGGACGATAGCGGGGCTGCGGAATGGCAAAGCCCATGTCGTTTGCGATCTCCAGCCAGCCCTGCATTGCAACCTGTACTTCGGCCAGCGCCTGCTCCGGCGTATCGCCGTGCGCCGAACAAGTTTTGAGATCGGGCACGTTAGCGATCCAGCATTCATCCGGATCATGCCAAAAAAGATCAATGTGGTATCGAGGCGACATCATTCATCCAGTGTCAGCTTGTACTCGCGGCATATAGCGATGAACTGCCCGATTTGATAGCTTTTGGCATCCTTGCCACGCGGCTGAACAGTGATCGTGTAGGGGACGTCAGGCCGTGCGTATTGCCTGTGGCTGCCGGTGGTGCGGACGTGCGTGAAGCCGAATGCAATAATTATCCGCTCAAAATCGCGAAAAAGTATCGATGCCCGGGGGTTGGCAATTATCCACGCGTAGAGCTTGGCGGTCTTCGTCATTCCGCCGATTTAGCAGTTTGAATTCCGAGTCGTAAGCCTGACCGCCCGTCGTGTCGGCTCGGCTCGGCTCGGCAAGCCATTATTTGAAACGATATTTCGACCAGGGTAACAACATCACGACGCCGCGCCATTGCGGCGGCTACTTTTGAACTTCTGGCTCTTGCCATAGCGCGTCTTGCGCGTGCCCGGTTTGCCCTCGTTGCTGCGCCCCATCACCGGCGGTTTCTGCTGATCGACCGGTAGGCCCAGCTCCTCCTGTTCCAGATTGCGGATCTCGTCGCGCAGCCGCCCGGCGGTTTCGAACTCCAGATCGGCCGCCGCCGCGCGCATCTGCTTTTCCAGATCCTCGATATAGGCGCGCAGATTGTGCCCGACCATGTGCGGGCGATCCTCGTCGATCTCGATCGTCACCTGATCGCGGTTCGACACGTCCTTGATGATGTCGCCGATATTGCGCTTGATCGTCGTCGGCGTGATGCCGTGCGCTTCGTTATGGGCGCGCTGCTTCTCGCGGCGGCGCTCCGTCTCGTTCATCGCGCGCTCCATCGAGCCGGTGATGCGATCGGCATAGAGGATGACGCGGCCATCGACGTTGCGCGCGGCGCGGCCGATCGTCTGGATCAGCGAGGTTTCGGAGCGCAGGAAACCTTCCTTGTCGGCATCGAGGATCGCGACCAGCCCGCATTCGGGAATATCGAGCCCCTCGCGCAGCAGATTGATGCCGATCAGCACGTCGTACACGCCCAGGCGCAGATCCCGGATCAGCTCGATACGCTCGAGCGTCTCGACATCGCTGTGCATGTAGCGGACCTTCAATCCCGCCTCGTGCATGAATTCGGTGAGATCCTCGGCCATGCGCTTGGTCAGCGTGGTGACGAGCGTGCGATAGCCGGCCTCGGCGGTCTTGCGCGCCTCGACGATCAGATCCTGCACCTGTTCCTCGACCGGCTTGATCTCGATCGGCGGGTCGATCAGCCCGGTGGGGCGGATGACCTGTTCGGCGAACACGCCGCCGGCCTGCTCCATCTCCCACGGCCCCGGCGTCGCCGAGACATAGGTGGTCTGCGGGCGCATCGCGTCCCATTCGTTGAAGCGTAAGGGGCGGTTGTCGATCGCCGAGGGCAAGCGGAAGCCGTATTCGGCCAGCGTCATCTTGCGGCGGTGATCGCCACGCGACATGCCGTTGATCTGGCCGATCGTCTGATGGCTTTCATCGACGAACAGCAAGGCGTTCTCGGGCAGATATTCGAACAATGTGGGCGGCGGCTCGCCGGGCATGCGGCCGGTGAGGAAGCGCGAATAATTCTCAATGCCGGCGCAGCTGCCGGTGGCGGCGATCATCTCGAGATCGAAATTGGTGCGCTGCTCGAGCCGCTGCGCTTCCAGCAACTTGCCCTCCGGCACCAGTTCCTTGAGCCGCTCGGCGAGTTCGAACTTGATCGCCTCCATCGCCTGCTTGAGCGTCGGCCCCGGCGTCACATAATGGGAATTGGCGAACACGCGGACGTATTCGAGCGTGGCGATCTTCTTGCCGGTCAGCGGATCGAACTCGACGATCTCCTCGATATCGTCGCCGAAGAACGACACGCGCCACGCGGTGTCCTCGTAATGCGACGGGAAGATTTCGAGATTGTCGCCCTTCACGCGGAAATTGCCGCGCTGGAACGCCATGTCGTTGCGCTTGTATTGCAGCGCGACGAGCTTGCGCACGATCTCGCGCTGATCGACCACCTGGCCCTTCTTCAGATCGAAGATCATCGCCGAATAGGTTTCGACCGAGCCGATGCCGTACAGGCACGAGACGGACGCGACGATGATCACGTCGTCGCGCTCGAGCAGCGCACGTGTCGCCGAATGGCGCATGCGATCGATCGACTCGTTGGTCGAGCTTTCCTTCTCGATATAGGTGTCCGAGCGCGCGACATAGGCTTCGGGCTGATAGTAATCGTAATACGAGACGAAATATTCGACCGCGTTTTCGGGGAAGAAGCTTTTCATCTCGCCGTACAGCTGCGCGGCGAGGATCTTGTTCGGCGCGAGAATAAGCGCAGGGCGCTGCACCGCCTCGATCACCTTGGCCATGGTGAAGGTCTTGCCCGACCCCGTGACCCCCAGCAGCACCTGATCACGCTCGCCGCCTTCGGTCTGCGCGACTAGTTCGGCGATCGCGGTCGGCTGATCGCCGGCGGCGGTATATTCGCTGACCAGCTTAAACGCCTTGCCGCCTTCGACCTTGTCGGGGCGGTTGGGGCGATGCGGGATAAAGGCCTGGTCGGTTTCGGGTTCGTCCAGGTTGGTGCGGATCTGAATTGCCATGGTCGGAATATGGGGCGGAGACCGATCGCCGACAACATGCCTTTGGGCCATCCCTCCCCCAAGCGTCGCCCCAGCGAAAGCTGGGGTCTTGGTGGGGCGGTCGCGGCGCCCCCCCCATCAAGATCCCAGCTTGCGCCGGGATGACGGCAAGAGGGGCGCGACTGCCAATCTATCCCGGCCCCCACATAAAATATCTTGCAGAGGCGCACACCCTCGCGGCAGGGGACGCCACATGACAACGCTCGAACGCCCCCCCGTCACGATTCCCGATCATACCGCCTTCAACACCGTCGACGTCCGCTGGGTGAAGCATTGGAACGAACATCTGTTCAGTTTCGCGGTCGATCGCCCGGCCAGCTTCCGCTTCCGCTCGGGCGAATTCGTCATGGTCGGGCTGCCCACCGAGACGGGCAAGCCGCTGATGCGCGCCTATTCGATCTCCAGCCCGGATTATGCCGAGGAGCTCGAATTTCTCTCGATCAAGGTGCAGGATGGCCCGCTGACCAGCCGGCTGCAGCTGATCCAGCCGGGCGATCAGATGTATCTCGGGCGCAAGCCGGTCGGCACGCTCGTCACCGATGCGCTGCTGCCGGGCAAACGGCTGTTCATGTTCTCCACCGGCACCGGCCTGGCCCCGTTCCTCAGCCTCATGCGCGATCCGCAGGTCTATGATCTGTTCGAGCAGGTGGTGGTGGTGCACAGCGTGCGCCGCGTCAGCGATCTGGCCTATCATGACGAGATGGTCGCGCTTCTGGCGGATGATCCGCTGGTCTCCGAGCAAGCGGCGCAGCAATTCCATTATATCCCGACCGTGACGCGCGAGCCCTTCCACACCAGCGGGCGGATCGGCGCGCTGATCGAGGATGGCACGATGTTCTCGCATCCCTTGGGCGGCGCCAACCAGCTCGATCCGGCGACCGATCGCGCGATGATGTGCGGCAGCTCGGCGATGATCCACGAGCTTGGCGCACGGCTCGAGGGTCTGGGCTTTGTCGAGGGATCGAATTCCAACCCCGGCACCTATGTGATCGAGCGCGCCTTCGTCGATTGATCCCCAGCGCCCGGCGCGACCCGAAACGGGGTTGCGCCGGTCGCCGGAACACGGGACACTCCCTCCCCTAGGGGAGTTCAACAACCATGCGTATCGCCGCCACCGTCACTGCCACCGCCGCCCTGCTGCTCGCCGGGTGCGGGGAAAGCAGCTCTGCACCGCCCAAGCGCCAGCCGGGCAGCTGGAGCCAGAAGATCGAGATCGTCGATTTCGCCGGCCCGGGAGTCACCGCGGCGCAAAAGACGCAGATGCAGCAGATGATGAACATGGTGTCCGCGATGACCGTGTGCGTCACGCCCGAGGCCTCGGCCCAGGAAGACATCGAGAAAAAGCTGACCGACATGGGCGGTCAGGCCGGCAATTGCACCGTCGCCGACAAGACCATCTCCGGCTCCAGCCTGGCCTTCAACGCCAATTGCAAGAACAAGGGCAAGGACGTGAAAATCTCCGCCGCGGGCAGCAACACCGCGACCGAGCAGAACATCAAGCTGACGATCGAATCGGTCGGCGCCACCTCGGATGGCGGCAAGCTCGTGATGAACGTGGCGGCGAAACGCAACGGCGAATGCAAGCCCGGCGAATTCACCCCGCCGCAGCCCGGCACCGCGCCGGCCAAGAGCAGGACATGATCGGCTACACCACGCTCGGCAGCAACGATCTCGATCGCGCGCTGGTCTTCTACGACGGGCTGACCGCGGTGATGGGCGGCAAGCGACTGACGACGCTGCCGGATGCCCGCGGCTTTACATTGTACGGCGCCGGGCGCGACAAGCCGATGCTCGCGATCACCCGGCCGTATAACGGCGGGCCGGCCAATCCCGGCAACGGCACGATGGTCGCGCTGATCGCCGACAGCCGCGCACAGGTCGATGCGCTTCACGCCAGGGCGCTGGCGCTGGGCGGCAGCGACGAAGGCGCGCCGGGTGCGCGCGGCGGGCTGGCCGGGCAGACCTTCTACGGCGCCTATTTCCGCGATCTGGATGGCAACAAATTTTGCGTCTATCGCATCGGGGATGAATAGCGCCGGCCACCAAGATGCTCCCCCTCCCATGGGGAGAGGTATGAAGGCTTAGCGGAGCGAATCGCTACTTAGGCGGGTTGATGAAGCGGCTCGCAATGATCATCGCCCGGAACTGCAATTGAGGGTTCTTTCCCGTTCAAGGAAGCGGCTAAATCAAAATGCGCAACGCTTCGGCATGTAGCGCTGAAGTGGCCGCTACCACCACCGCACCTCCCTCTTCGGCCGGACCGCCGTCCAAGCGTGTGACAATGCCGCCTGCGCGCTTGATGATCGGGATCAGTGCGACAATGTCATACGGTTGAAGTGAGGGTTCGATCGCCAGGTCGATACGTCCCGCGGCGATCATCGCCATCGCGTAGCATTCGCCACCATAGCGGGTCATCCGCACCGCCGCTTTCAACCGCTCGAAACCATTGGCGAGGCCCTCGCCGATTTGCTCGGGCGAGGTGGTGTGCAGGATGGCACGATCAAGGCTGCCAACGTCACGCGTTGTCAGCTGTCGGCGGATACCATCACGCTGCGTCCAGGCACCCTCGCGATCGGCCCAGAAGCGTTCGCGCGTGAAAGGCTGGCTCATCATCCCCAGCTCGGCACGTCCGTCGACCGTCAGCCCGATCAACGTGCCCCAGACAGGCAAACCGCAGATGAACGGGCGGGTACCGTCGACCGGATCGAGCACCCAGCGAAAGCGCCCGCTCCCGGTCAGCCCCAGTTCCTCGCCGAGGATGGCGTGATCGGGAAAATGCGCGCTAATTTCTGCGCGGATCGCGGCCTCCGCCGCACGATCCGCCTCGGTCACGGGGTCGAAGGTGTAACCCTCCTTCGGTTTGTTATCGACCGCGATGTCGGCGCGGTAGCGGGGCATCGTCTCGGCATCGGCAAGATCGGCGAGACGGTGCAGGAAAGCAGCGTCAGGAAGTGTCATCACTTGCACCCGTGTGAGGTGGCGGCCTTCGCGCACAGCGGCACGAGGGACAGGAGGGCGGTGAGCAACCAGAAGGCGGCGGGCAGCCCGATGACCTCGGCGAGGAAACCGATACCTGCGGGGCCGGCGAGGATCCCGGCGTACCCGATCGTCGTGACCGAGGCGATCGCGAGGCCCGCCGGCATCACGGTTTGCGAGCCGGCCTGGCGGAAAAGGATGGGTACGACGTTCGAGGCGCCAAGACCGATCAGCAGGAACCCGAACAGGGCCACCGGTGCGACCGGTGCCAGCAGCATGACGACATAGCCGACGATCGACAGCAGGCCGCCCCACAGCATCGTCCGCCGATCCCCCAGCTTGGCGATCATCGCGTCGCCGGTCAGGCGACCGACGGTCATCGCCACCGCAAAGACACTGTAGCCCAGCCCCGCCTGCGTCACCGGCAGCAAGCCCTTACTACTCAGCAGCAACGCCCCCCAGTCCAGCATCGCGCCTTCGGTCAGGAAGGTTATAGCAGCAAGCGCCGCGAGCAGGATCACGATGCCGCACGGGACCACGATCAGCGGAGCCTGCTCGGTCCTGGGGGTCGGGATCAGCTGCGGCGCGGCCAACGCAAGCGTCGCGATCATCAGGACCGATGCCGTGACGGCCCCGGTGATCGGACTGATCCCCATCGACAGGACTGCCGTCAGCAGCATTGATCCGACGAAGCCGCCTACGCTGAACAACCCATGGAACCCGGACATCAGCGGCCGGGCGGCCTGTTTTTCCACTTCGACCGCGTGCACGTTCATGCCGACTTCGATCACGCCGAGGAACGCGCCGAACAGCAGCAGCGCGACCGCCATGGTGGGCACCGTAGGCATGAAGGCAAGAAAGGGCAGTAGGATCGCCTGCCCGATGCCGCCGACGAGGATCGCGGGTCGCGCGCCGAGCTTGGACGTCAGCGGCCCGGCAAGCTGCATCGCGGCGACGGAGCCAAGCCCGAGACAGAGGAGCAGGAGCCCGAGCGATCCGTCCCCGATGGCCAGTCTCTCCTTGGCAAGCGGAACGAGTGGCGCCCAGCAAGCGAGCCCGAAACCAGACACGAGAAAGGCCTGGCGCGTCGCAAGGCGCGCGCCGGAACGCGAATTGGTCATTGATGAATCCTCGGATTAGGGCTGGCCGCTGGGGCCTTGCGGGTCGGCGTGCGCAATGGTCGCGCCGGCTTCCGTCAGATCGCGCACCATGCCGACATCCGCGTCATGCTCGATAACAATATGGGTAACGGCATCGACACCGAGGATCCGATGTGGGGCTTGTTGACCGAGCTTGTCGTTCGTCGCGAGGACGATCGTCTTGCGGCTACGTGCAACCAATGCCCGCTTGAAGTTGGCATCGGCCATGTCGAACGCACTAACGCCCCCCTCGACGGACAGTGCGCACGCGCCGAGGACACACAAATCGATGTTGAGCCGCAAGATCGCCTCGATCGCCGTGCCATCGACGGCACCGCCAACCATGCGATCGATAACCCCGCCCACCATCAGCAGATCAATGTCGTCGCGATGCTGGAGCCCGGCAGCGATCGTAATCGAACTTGTGCCGATGGTAAAATTCAAGTCTGGAGGCAGCGTCTCGACGAGTGCGAGCGTGGAACTGCCGTTATCCAGGAAGACGAAGCTGCCAGATTCTATGAATTGAGCGGCGGCGGCGGCAAGCGCCTGCTTTCTGTGCACGTCTTCGCCAACGCGCTCGGCCATTGGGGTGGCCCCCTCGACGACAGGCAATGCGCCACCATAAACTCGGCGGCATAAGCCTTCAGCGGCAAGGCCGCGCAGATCTCTGCGGATCGCATCCTCGGAAAGGCCGAACTCTTCAGCAAGCGCGCCTGAACGAACTGCGTGCCCAGCGGAGAGACGGGCAAGGATCATTTCGCGACGGTTCGACGGGATGTCATTTGGCATCCGCTCTCCCTAGCTCCATGAACGTGCACAAACAAGAATATAATATTAACAACGTGCAGAAACGCGCACCCGCTGATCCAGGGGCGAAGAATGAACATCGGCGTCCGTCGCACCGATCTTGGCTTGGGTTTCAACGCTCGTGCGTCTGCTGCGTTGAGACCATCTACGGAGTGTGAGCCGAAAACTGCCCTGGGTTGCAGTTCCGGGCGATCATCATGGCGAGCCAAGCCTTACTATCCTCTCCCCATGAGAGAGGTGTCACCGGGCGCTAGCGTTGCCCGCTCACGGCACTTCCCCCACCACGTTCCCCGGCGGGGTATAGCGGCACACCAGATAGTCGTCCGACGCGTTGCGCGCCATCGCACAGCCGAAGCGCGTGGTGCGTGACCAGATGATCTCGGTGTAATGCGATACATCCTGCCACTTGCCGGTGGTGCTGAAATCGGGCGTGATGCCGCGGCGATAGAAGCGCCGCTCGGCCAGCCAATGGCCGATCATCTCGGCATAGGTGTAGGCGCCGCGCGTGCCGGTCCATAGATTCTCGCCCTCGGGCACCGCCCCGCGCACGCCGGTGGAATGCGCGAAGCGGCGCGTGCGCGCGAGCTCCAGCGCATAGAGTTGCGCGTCCGCCGCGAGCATCGCATCCCAGGCCAGCGGCGCCGCGCCGACCGCGGCGCGCGCGCGATTATGCGCCTCGATCATCGTGGTGCGCAGCAGCGCATCGCCGCGCGGCGCATCGCCGGCGAAGGCACGTTCCTCAACCACGCGCCGGGGCCCGTTCGAGCAACCGGCGAGCAGCAGCAGCGCCAGTAATAGCGGTCGCATCTTTATTCTCCTTGCCGAGGCGAGCATAGGGCGCCCCCATGAACCCCGCCGAAACACCGCTGGCGCTGTACGTCCATTGGCCGTTCTGCGTGTCCAAATGCCCCTATTGCGATTTCAACAGCCATGTCCGCGACGGCGTCGATCAGCAAGCCTGGCGCGCGGCGCTGCTGACCGATCTGGCGCATGAGGCCGCCGCTTTGCCCGGCCGCACGCTGGGCTCGATTTTCTTCGGCGGCGGCACGCCCTCGCTGATGCCGCCCGCAACGACCGCGGCGATCATCGACGCAGCGGCCAAGGCGTGGACCTTTGCCGATGATATCGAGATCACGCTGGAGGCCAATCCCTCCTCGGTGGAGGCGGCGCGCTTTGCCGATATCGCGGCCGCTGGCGTCAATCGCGTGTCGCTCGGGCTGCAGGCGCTGGATAACACGGCGCTGAAATTTCTCGGCCGCGCGCACGACGTGGCGGAAGGGCTGGCCGCGCTCGACACGGCGCAGGCGGCGTTCGAGCGGGTCAGTTTCGATCTGATCTATGCCCGTCCCGATCAAACGCTGCTCGATTGGGAAGCCGAGCTGAGCCGTGCGCTATCGTTCGGCACCGAGCATCTGTCGCTGTATCAGCTGACCATCGAGCCGGGCACGCGCTTCGCCACCGAAGCCGCCGCCGGCCGCATCGTCATCCCCGATGGCGATCGCGGCGCCGATCTGTTCGAAGCGACGCGCGCGATCACCGCCGCCGCCGGGCTGCCCGCCTACGAGATCTCGAACCATGCGCGGCTGGGATCGGAGAGCCGGCACAATCTCGTTTACTGGCGCTATCAGGATTATGCCGGGATCGGCCCCGGCGCGCATGGCCGGCGCGGCGGGCTGGCCACCGCGCGGCGCAAGAAGCCGGAGAATTTCCTGGCCGCCGTGGCGCGCAACCAGCACGGCATGGAGCTGGAAGAGCCGCTGACCCCGGCGGCGCGCGCCACCGAGGCGCTGCTGATGGGGCTACGCCTGCGCGAAGGCGTCGATCTGGCGCGCATCGCGCGGCTAGGGGAAACAACGATCCCCGAGCTGATCGATCTGCCCGCGCTGGAGAAGCTAGCGGCACAGGGCCTGGCCCGGCGCGCGGGCGATCGCCTGATCGTGACCGAGGCGGGCATGCTGCTGCTCGACGCAATCCTGCCGATCGTCGTGAAGATAAACGAGGTTGCAAAAGCATCTTAAGCCCCTCCCCTGACGGGGAGGGGCATTTCTATCTCGTTACTTCGCGAAGCCGCCCGGTGCCGGCGATACCGTCACGGTCGTGCCGCCGCGGATTTCCTGCACTTCCAGCGCACGCTCGGCGATATTGTCTCGGCCGAAGCGGAACGCGCCGTCGATCCCGCCGAACCCGCCGCGATCATGCAAGCGATCCTCGGGGAAGCGCGTATCGAGCGGCCAATCGCGCGCGATGCGCACCGCGAGCAGCACCGCATCATAGCCGAGACTCGACAGCCGGAACGGCGCGGTGCCGAAGCGGGCGCGGTATTTCGCGGCATATTGGCGGTACAGAGTATCCGGCACGCTGGCGAACCAGGCGCCGTTCAGCGCCGGCTTGGCCGTGACCGACGAATCGGAATTCCACAATTCGGTGCCGAGCACCTTGGCGCTCGCCCCGCCGCCCCGGCGCAGCAACGGCACCGCCGCAGCGGCATTGTTGCCACCATCGGCGATCAGCACCGCCTGATAGGGCGAATTGCGCGCCATGCGCGAGACCGCCGCGGCGATCGATCCGGTGGCGCGATCATAGGTCTGCAGCGTCACGACCTGGCCGCCCGCGCCTTCCACACTGCGCAAGAACGAGGTCGAGGCGCGTTCGCCATACAGGCCGTTGGGCACCAGCCCGGCAAACGCGCTGATCCCCTGCCCGCGCGCATAATCGACCACGCGGGCGATCGACTGGCCCGGCACATAGCCCATCAGATACGCGCCGTTGCCCGCCGCGCTGGCATCGTTGGAAAAGCTCACCACGGGCACGTCCGCGCGCTTGGCGATCGGCGCCACCGCCTTGACGTCTTCGGCGAGCAGCGGCCCGAGGATCAGCCGGTTGCCCTCGGCAATGGCGCGCTGCGCCGCGCCGGCCGCGCCCAGCGCGGCGGTGTCATAAGTGGTGATGCGGATGCGCTCGTTGCGCGTATCGAGCAGCGCCAGCTGCGTCGCGTTGTTCAGGCTCTGCCCGACGCCGGCGTTCGCTCCGCTCATCGGCACGAGCAAGGCAATGCGATGCCGCGCGGTATCCGCCGGAATGCCTTGGTCGATTGGTGCCGGTCCCGTCTGGGCCGGGCGTGACACGGGCGGGCGCTTGATCGGCGCGGGACCGCGCGGGACGACCGATTGGCAGGCCCCCAACGCCAAGGCGCTCGCCAGCGCGACGATGCGAAACAGCACGCTGCCCCGTTGCGGTATCGATGCGGCCTCTGCCATGACTATTCCCTATGAACCCTGACCTAACACCCGGCCTCTACATCGTCGCCACCCCGATCGGCAATCTCGGCGATCTCTCGCCGCGCGCTGCCGCAGTATTGGCCGGCGCGGCCGTCATCGCGGTGGAGGACAGCCGCGTGACGGCCAAGCTGCTGCGCCATATCGGCGTCAAACGCCCGATGACGCCGTATCACGATCACAATGCCGAGGGCGTCCGCCCCGGGCTGATCGCGCGCATGGGCACCGAGGCGGTGGCGCTGGTGTCGGACGCGGGGACACCGCTGATCTCCGATCCCGGCTACAAACTGGTCCGCGATGCACGCGCCGCGGGGCATAACGTGGTGACGATTCCCGGGCCGTGCGCCGCGGTGGCCGCGCTGACGCTGGCGGGGCTGCCCACCGATCGCTTTCTCTATCTCGGCTTCCTGCCGCCCAAGGCGCAGGCGCGCGCCGCCGCGATCGCCGAGGTGGCGGCGATTCGCGCGACGTTGGTGCTATACGAATCGGGGCCGCGGCTGGGCGCGACGCTGGCCGCGCTGGCCGAGGAGCTGGGCGCGCGCGAAGCGGCGGTGACGCGCGAGATCACCAAGCGGTTCGAGGAAGCGGTAACCGGCACGCTGGTCGAGCTGGCGGCGCGCTATGCCGATGCGCCGCCCAAGGGCGAAATCGTGGTGGTCATCGCCCCGCCCGGCGAGGCCGCGCCGGCCAGCGCCGATGATGCCGACAGCGCGCTGAGCGAAGCGCTGACGCGACTGCCGATGGCCAAGGCGGTGAGCGAAGTGGCCAAGAAGCTCGGCGTCGATCGCAAGGCGCTCTATGCCCGGGCGCTGGAGTTGAAGGGATGAGAGACCGTCGCGTCGCCGAAGCCTCGGGCCGCCGCGGCGAGCGTTTGGCCGGATGGTGGTTGCGGCTCAAGGGCTGGCGCATTCTGGATCGCCGCGTGCGCACGCCGGCAGGCGAGGTCGATCTGGTCGCGCGCAAGGGCAATCTCGTCGCGTTCGTCGAGGTGAAGTTGCGCAAGACCGCCGCCGAACTCGATTTCGCGATCGACGAACGCCGCTTGTCGCGCGTCGCCGCTGCGGCCGAGGTGCTGATGCCGCGTTATGCCGGGCCGGGCGATGACATCCGCGTCGATGTCATCCTGATCGCGCCGGGCACGCGCCCACGGCATATCGAGAATGCCTGGATCGGGTGACAATCGCCACCGGCGCTCCTACATCGCCTCCAACAAATCCGTCACCCCAGCGCAAGCTGGGGTCTCTCGGGGGCGAGCGTCCGGCTCGAACTGGAAGACCCCAGCCTGCGCTGGGGTGACGCGCAGATGGGGAAATCGCATGCCGCTTACCGTCGCCGTCCAGATGGACCCCATCGCTTCAATCAATATTGCCGGCGATTCGACTTTCGCGCTGATGCTGTCGGCGCAGACGCGCGGCCACGCCTTGTTTCATTATTCAGCCGAAGACCTGAACTATGCCGACGGCCGCGTCTGGGCCAGGGCGCATCCGGTGACCGTGCAGAACGTGGTCGGGGATCATTTCAGCTTCCGGACCCCGCGCAACCTCGATCTCGGCGACGAGGCGGATGTCGTGCTGATGCGGCAGGATCCGCCGTTCGACCTCGGCTATATCACCGCGACGCATCTGCTCGAGCGCATCGCGCACAAGACATTGGTGGTGAACGACCCGGCCAGCGTGCGCAACGCGCCCGAAAAGGTCTTCGTGCTCGATTATCCGCAGTTCATGCCGCCCACGCTCGTCACGCGCAGCCTGGACGAGGCCCGCCTGTTCCTCGCCAAGCACCGCGAAATCGTCATCAAACCGCTGCACGGCAATGGCGGCAAGGCGATCTTCAAGATCGGCGCGGACGGCGCCAACCTCTCCGCGCTGATCGAAGTATTCAACATGACGTGGCGCGAGCCGCACATGATCCAGGCGTTCCTCCCCGATGTGGCGCAGGGCGACAAGCGCATCGTGCTGATCGATGGCGAGATCGCCGGCGCGATCAATCGTCTGCCCGGCGAAGGCGAAATCCGCTCCAATCTCGCGGTCGGCGGCTCGGCGGTAAAGACCGACCTCACCGACACCGAAATCGAGATCTGCCGCGTGCTCGGGCCGGAACTCAAACGCCGCGGGCTGCTGTTCGTCGGCATCGACGTGATCGGCGGCAAATGGCTGACCGAGATCAACGTCACCTCGCCCACCGGCATCGTCGCGATCGATCGCTTCAACCGGACGGATACGGCCGCGCTGATCTGGGCGGCGATCGAGGCGAAAGTGGCGAGCAACTGACCGTCACCCCGGACCTGGTCCGGGGTCTAACGTGCCGCGAACCACGCCGCTGGTGCGTGCGCGGCACGTTGGATGCCGGAACAAGTCCGGCATGACGGGGGTAGTGTCTTTTCATGACCGAACTCATCATCAATCTGATCGCCTGGGGTGGCTATCTCGGCATCTTCCTGCTCATGGCGGCGGAGAATATTTTCCCGCCAATTCCCTCTGAAGTGATCATGGGGCTGGGCGGCCTGGCCGTGGCGCGCGGGCAGATGGAGCTCGTACCGCTGATCCTGTGGGGCACCGCCGGCACCGTGGTGGGCAATTATTTCTGGTACGAGATCGGGCGGCGGCTGGGCTATCAGCGGCTCAAGCCGTTCGTCAATCGTCATGGCCGCTGGCTGACGATGGATTGGGAAGAGGTCGAAAAGCTCCACCGCTTCTTTCAGCGCCACGGGCAATGGGTGGTGTTCTTCATGCGCTTCATGCCCGCCGGGCGCACGATCATCTCGCTCCCCGCGGGCATGGCGTGCATGCCGCACTGGCGCTTCACCCTGGCCACCGCCGCGGGCAGCGTGATCTGGAACTGTATTCTGGCCGGCGCCGGCTATTATCTCGGGACCAATTTCGAGCAGTTGGATCGCTATGTCGGGCCATCGGCGGTGGCGCTGACCGTCGTGATCATCGGCTATTATTTCTACCGCGTGTTCACCTGGAAACCGCGCGCCAGCTGATCACGCCGTTACGCCCGGGGATGCGCATTCCGGTAGACGTCGAGCAGGTGCGCCGCATCCACCGCCGTATAGATCTGCGTCGAGCTCAGACTGGCATGCCCCAGCAACTCCTGCAGGGCGCGCAGATCCGCCCCGCGCCCCAATAAATGCGTCGCGAAGCTGTGTCGCAGGGCATGCGGCGTGGTGCGATCGCCCAGCCCCAGCCGCCCCCGCGCCGCCTGGACCGAACGGCGGATCAGCGCCGCATCCAGCGTGCCGCCCTTGGCCCCCCGAAACAACGGCACGTTGCGCTCGATCGGCCACGGGCAGAGCGCGACATAGGTCTCGATCCCTTCGCGCACTTGCGGCAGCAGGGGCACGATGCGCGTCTTGGCGCGCTTGCCGGTCACGCTGAGCGTGGCGCCCAATGGCAGCACCGCGCCGGTCAGCGCGAGCGCCTCGCCGATGCGCAGGCCGGCACCATAAAGCAGCATCAACACCGCCCAATCGCGCGCCGCGAGCCAGGGTTCGGCGGCGCTTTCCGCGACGTCCTCCGCCAACGCCACTGCTTCATCCGGGGACACGGGCCGCGGCACGCCCCGCTTGACGCGTGGCCCCCTGAGCCGCGGCGTTGCCCCCACGCCCACCGCAAAATCGAGAAACCCGCGCACCGCCGACAGTTCACGCGCGGCGGAAGTGTTGCCCAAAGCGGTGCGCCGAAACGCCAAAAAGGCGCGCAGATCTGCCGCCGTCACCCCGGCCAGCTGCTCGGTCGATACCGCGCCCCCCCAATGCTCGCCCAGAAAGACGACCAACCGATGAGCCGTCGCGACGTAAGCGCGCACGGTATGGACCGAACGACGGCGGTTGTGGGCGAGATGCTGCTCCCAGGCTAAAATGGTCGGTATCATGCCTCATGGTAGCAGCGCGCCATCGACAGTGCGAGCCGCACGCGCGGCAGGAAGAGAAGGTCAAAACGTCATCGAAACGAAATAATGACCGAAAATTAACCTTAGTATCATAGTTATACGGTGATGAACGCCGTGTCCGACATCTCCACATTCTATCCTACCGATGAGGAACGCCGTCTCAGTGCGCTTCACGCGCTGGATTTGCTCGACAGCGAGCCGGAGAAGGCCTTCGACGCATTGGTGGGGCTGGCCGCACAACGCTTTGATTGCCCCGTATCGCTAATCACCCTGGTCGATCGCGATCGCCAATGGATCAAGGCCAAGGTTGGCATCGAGTGCACGCAGACCGGTCGCGACGTGGCGTTTTGCGATTATGCAATCCGCGGCGACGACGCGTTTGTCGTTACCGATGCCGCCAACGACCCGCGCTTCGCCGACAATCCCCTGGTCGCTGGCCAGGTGGGGATCCGCTTCTACGCCGGCGCCCCGATCCGAGTTTCGGACGCGTATGGCACTCATGCCATCGGTGCGCTGTGCATTGTCGACACCAAGCCGCGCACGCTGTGCGCCGCGCAGATCGCGGCGCTCATGCATATGGCGTCGATTGCCGAAGCGTTGATCGCCGCGCGCGGCACGGCGCTGGAAGCAGTATCAATCGCCGAAAGCGCGCAGCGCCAATCACGCGTCCTGCGCCGCCAAGAGCGCGTCTTCGGACAGGCCGAGCGACTGGCCAAGATCGGATCGTGGCGGCTCGAATTGGCCAGCCAGACCTTGGATTGGTCGGATGGCATGTATCGCATCCACGAACTGGATCGCGGCGCGCGCCCCGATCTTACCGCCGCGCTCGATTTCTATCCGCCACGCGATCGCGCCATCGCCAGCGATGCGCTGGCACGCACGATCGAGACCGGCGAGGCGTTCGACATCGAGCTGGATTTTGTCACGGCACGCGGTCGTCGCCGGCGCATGCGCGCCTCAGGTGAGCTGGAAATCGAACAGGGCCGCCCGGCCGCCGTCGCTGGCGTCTTCCAGGATATTTCCGACAGTTATCATGTCGAACGCAAGCTCCGCCGCTCCGCCAGCACGGACGAAGTCACGCAAATCGCCAATCGCGCGGAATTCAATCGTGTGCTGAAAGCCGCGCTGCGCGATGCGCGCGGCGGCAGCCCACTGGTGCTGTTGCTTATCGACCTCGACGATTTCAAAGCGACCAACGATACGTTCGGCCATCTCGCCGGCGACGACGTGCTGCGCGCGGTTGGGCAGCGACTTAACGCGCCGTTTCTCAAAGACAGCTTCGCCGCGCGGCTTGGCGGCGACGAATTCGCACTGTTGCTGACCGATCCGGAACTGGTCGCCGACGCGCCGGCGGTGATCGCACAATTGCTCGAGCAGCTCGGTGCCCCGGTCGAGTTGAGCGAAGTCCTCCTGCCTGTCTCGGGGACGATCGGCTCGGCCAGCCCCGGCCCGAGTGTCGATACATTTCGCGAGCTGATGCACGCCGCCGATATGGCACTGTATGCTGCCAAACGCGCGCGGCGCGGCACGGCCCAGCCCTTTGCCTCGCCGACCGCAATGGCCGTCTGACGCTCCGCTCCCTTCCCTCCGGCCACTGGCAAAGCCATATACGGCGGCATGTCCTCCCGCGCCCGTGTCCTCGTCCTCAATTCCGCGCTCGGGCCGCTGGATTACCGCGTGCCGCACGGCATGGCGGTCCAGCCCGGCTCGATCGTGATCGCCCCGCTCGGGCCCCGGCAGTTGCTCGGCGTGGTGTGGGAGCCCGACCGCATGCCCTCCGATGCCGAGGTAGGGGATAATCGGCTGCGCAATCTGGTCGGGCGGGTCGATGTGCCGCCGCTGGCCGATCCGTTGCGCCGGCTGATCGAATGGACCGCTGATTATTATCTCGCGCCCGCCGCGGCGGTGGTGCGCATGGCGATGCCCTCCTCCTCCGCGCTGGAGGGCGTCAAGACGATCACCGAATATCGTGCCACGGGGGAGCTGCCCGATCGGCTGACGCCGCAGCGCGAACAGGCGCTGGAGCGGATCGGCGATCGGCAGGGCTTGATCCGCGAACTCGCCACCGTCGCCGACGTGTCCGACGCGGTGATCCGCGGGCTGGTCAAGGTCGGCGCGCTGGAGGCGCTGCAGGTCGATATCGACAGCCCCTATCCGCTGCCCGATCCCGATCATCACCAGCCCGCGCTGTCGCCCGATCAGCGGGCCGCATCCGCCACGCTCGTCGCCGCCGTCACCGCGCATGAATTCCACCCCACCCTGCTCGATGGGGTGACCGGCTCGGGCAAGACCGAAGTCTATTTCGAGGCGGTCGCCGCCGCCATCCGCGCGGGCAAGCAGACGCTGGTCCTGCTGCCGGAGATCGCGCTGACGGAGCCGTTTCTCAAGCGCTTCACCGCGCGCTTCGGGTGCGAGCCGATCGCCTGGCATTCCGGGCTGAGAAGTTCGCAACGCCGCCGCGCCTGGCGCGCGATTTCCACCGGGCAGGCGTTGGTCACGGTCGGCGCGCGCTCGTCGCTGTTCCTGCCTTATGCCAATCTCGGCCTGATCATCGTCGACGAAGCGCATGAAACCAGCTTCAAACAGGAAGAAGGCGTGCATTATCACGCGCGCGACGTTGCCGTGATGCGCGGCAAGTTCGAAAGCTGCCCGGTGATCCTTGCCTCCGCCACGCCGGCGATCGAGACGCGCCAGCAAGTCGCGCTGGGCCGCTATGCCGAGCTCAAGCTGCCCGGCCGCTGGGGCGCCGCCGAAATGCCCGCGATCGAGCCGATCGATCTGATCCAGACCCCGCCCGATCGCGGCCGCTGGATCGCGCCGACATTGGTCAAGGCGATGGAAGAGACGCTCGGCCGGCGCGAACAGGTGCTGCTGTTTCTCAACCGCCGCGGTTATGCCCCGCTGACCTTGTGCCGCACCTGCGGGCATCGCTTCCAATGCCCCAATTGCACCGCCTGGATGGTCGAGCACCGGCTGATCCAGCGCATCACCTGCCATCATTGCGGGCATCTCGAGCCGACCCCGCGCGCCTGCCCGGAGTGCGGCAACGAGGATACGCTGGTGGCCGTCGGCCCGGGCGTGGAGCGCATCGCCGACGAGGTCAAGGCGCTGTTCCCGGACGCGCGCACCGCGGTGATCACCTCGGATACGATCTGGTCGCCGGCCAAGGCGGCGGAGTTCGTCGCGCGGATGGAAGCGCACGATATCGATATCGTCGTCGGCACGCAGCTCGTCACCAAGGGCTATCACTTTCCCAATCTCACCCTGGTCGGCGTGATCGATGCCGATCTCGGCCTGAACGGCGGCGATCTGCGCGCCAGCGAGCGGACCTTTCAGCAGATCATGCAGGTGGCCGGGCGTGCCGGGCGCGGCGCCAAGCCGGGCCATGTCTATATCCAGACGCACAGCCCCGACGCGCCCGTCATGCGCGCGCTGATCACCGGCGATGCCGAAGCGTTCTACGCCGCCGAGACCGAATCGCGCCGCGAGGCCGGCGCGCCGCCGTTCGGCCGCTTCGCCGGCATCGTCGTATCGAGCGAGGACAAAACGGCGGCGCACGAGACCGCCACGCTGATCGGGCGCACTGCGCCGCAGCTGGAGGGGATGGAAACCTATGGCCCCGCCCCCGCCCCGCTCGCCATGCTGCGCGGCCGCCATCGATTCCGACTGCTGATCCACGCGCGCCGCGCGCTCGACGTGCAGGACGTGATCCGCGCCTGGCTCGGCAAGCTCGATTGGTCGAATAAGGTGCGGGTTACGGTGGACGTGGATCCGTACAGTTTCTTGTGAGCTGTCACCCACGGTGCTATATTCTTGGTTCACGCTTGGATGGATATCATGCTTTCCGATATGGTAATCGATCAGCAACTCGTTGAAGAAGCACGCAAAGGCTTTGGTGTGGAGACTCAGCGAGAAGCCGTTGAACTGGCGCTTCGTCAAGCCGTGCAGCTCCAGCGACAGGAGGGCCTGTTGTCGCTCCGCGGCATCGGCTGGGAAGGTGATCTGGACGCAATGCGAACTGATGGATGATCCTGGTCGACTCGAGCGTATGGATCGATTTCTTTCGCGACAAGGATACCCCGCAGACCGATCTACTCATCCAAGTCATTCGCTCGAATCGTCTCGCTACGGGTGACCTCATCCTGGCTGAGGTATTGCAGGGCATATCGGACGACCGAACATTCGATCGTGCGCTATTTCAACTCGGTGCCTGGCCGATCGTCGATATCGTCGGCGAGGCGGTCGCCGTTCAGGCGGCCCGCAATTATCGCGCGCTGCGCGGGCTCGGTATCACCGTCCGCAAGAGCATCGATACGCTGATCGCCACCCGCTGCATCATGGACCAGCACCACCTGCTCTACAGTGACCGAGATTTCGATCCATTCGTTGCGCATCTGGGCCTTATTTCGGCTATGGACGCGGCATGACGATCCGCTGGCTGCTGCCGCTTCTCCTGCTCCTCGGCTTGGCCGCCCCCGCCCGCGCCGACGACATTTCGGCCTCCGCGCGCGGCGTGGTGCGCGTGGTCACCATCGCGGTGGTGGATGACGAGGTGGTCGGCTTTGGCCATGGCAGCGGCTTTGCCGTCGCGCCCAATCGCATCGTCACCAATGCGCATGTCGTCGAGTTGGCCGCGCGCCATCCCGACAATGTCGTGATCGGCATAGTGCCTTCGGAGGGCGAGAAATCCTTTCAGGGCAAGGTGATCGCGATCGATGCCGCGCGTGATCTGGCGCTGATCGAATTCGAGGGCATCAGCCTTCCCCCGCTCGCGCTGTATACCGGCCCGTTCGACGAGGGCAGTTCGGTCACCGCGCTCGGCTATCCCGGCAATGTCGATCTCGCCACCGCGCGCTCCTCGGCCGATTATATCCGCCCGCTCTCCCCGATCCGCTCGGAAGGCGTGTTCTCCGGCCGCCGCGCGATGGCCGACGCGCAGGTGCTGCTGCATACTGCGGGAATCGCGCGCGGCAATTCGGGCGGGCCGTTGCTCGATCCCTGCGGCCGCGTGATCGGGGTCAACTCCGCGCTGACCCGCGGCGAGGAGGGCGATACCAGCTTCGGCTTTGCCATCGCCGATGTCGAGCTCAGCACCTTTCTGCGCGCCGCCGGCCAGCCGTTCGCCGCCGTCGGCACGCCGTGCACCAGCATCGCCGATCAGTTGCGCCAGGATAATGACGCCGAGGCGATGGCCGCTGCCGAGGCCACGCGCGCGCGCAACGATGCGGTCGCGAAGGCCGCCGAGCAGCGCGCCGCCGCGCTGATCAAGGCGCGCGACGAGGCGCAGCGCACACGCGAGAATTTCATCGCGCTGGCCGCGGTGCTGCTCGCCATCGCCGTGCTGGCGCTGGGGGCTGCGGGTTTCTTCGAGCTGCGCGGGCATCGCCCGGCGGCGTTGTGGGTCGCCGGCGGCAGCGCGCTGGCCTTCGTCGCCGCGCTCGCCATCTTCGTCACGCGCCCGAGCGGCGAGCCGATGCTGCCCCCCGCTGCCTCACCCATCGCGCCGACCGTCAACAGCGATGCCGCGCTCGGCAAGCTGGTGTGCACCGTGCTGCCGCAGCGCAGCCGCGTCACCGTCTCCTCGCTCGCCGACGTCAACCTCGATTGGCAGGAAGACGGCTGCATGAACGGGCGCACGCAATATGCCGAGAATGGCAGCAAATGGGATCGCATCCTGGTGCCGTCGCAGGATCAGACCGTCTCCGTGCTGCAATTCGATCCGGCGACCAAGCTTTACACCAACACGCGCTATCTGCTCAGTTCGGCCCAGATGGACGCCGCGCGGAAGATCCGCAGCCAGGTGACGGTCAAGACCTGCGTGCCCGATATCGCCGCGCGCGCCAATCTCGCCACGCAACAGGCGGCGATCCGCGCCGCGCTGCCGCCCTTGCCCAACGAACGGATCGTTTATTCCTGCAAATCGGCGCCTTGACGCCGGCGCACCATAGCGGCGCGACGACGCGCCCGCGGCGGTGCGCCACCACCAGCAGGAAGATGCCGAACGCGGTGCACACGATGATCGCGGGCAGCGACGCCTCCGCGCCAAAGCGGCCGCCGGTCAACAGATCCGGCCCGGTGATCATCGGGCGTAACAGCCCGCCCATGGCAAAGCCCGATACCGCCACGCCGTAAATCCCGCCCTGCGCCAAATTCCACGCCGCGTGCAGCCCGATCGCCGCCCATAACCGCCGCGTCACCATATACAGCGCCGCCAGCATCACCCCGGCCTCCAGCGCGATCGCCACGCCGGCAAACCAGGTGGCATTGGCGTTGAGCAGATGCAGCGCGCCGAACAACGCGGCCGACAGGGCCACCGCAATCCAGCTCCCCGCCAGCTGTTCGATCAGGCGAAAGAACAACCCCCGCAGCACGATCTCCTCGATCACCCCCGAAGAGATGGCGATCGCCAGCGCGGGATACAGCACGGTCGCCGGATTGGTGCCGATCACGCGGTAGCCGCCCAGCGCCGCGATGATCGCGAGCACGATCGAGAACAGCACCAGCCCGGCCAGCACCCCGGCCCCCAGTTCGCACCACCAGCCGCGCCCGTTAAACTCGGAAACAGGTCGCCGCTCGATCCAGCGCACGAACAGCGTATAGACGCCGATGAAGATCCCCGCGACGAGCAGCGCGAAGACGATCGCCAGCGGCCCCGATTGCTCGGCGGGAAACAGCGGCCGGATCGCGCTTGCCAGGGTGCTCGCCGCCGCAACCGTCACCAGGCCCAGCACGAGCAGCACGAGCGGAAAATGAATGATGCGCCAGACGAGGCTGTTGGGCGGCGTGGTCGGTTCGGACGGTAGCATCGCATTCCCCTTTGGAAACCGTGCCGTAGGACGCTGCCCTGCCGATTTGAACCGCTAATTTCGCCCCGTCTCGCCCGCCTTGCCCCGCTCGCGCGTGCGCAGCGCCGCCTTGCGATCCGCGCCGTAGGCATAGCCGCCGATCGCGCCATCGCCGCGCTGCACGCGGTGGCATGGCACCACCACCGCCACCGGATTGGCGCCGCACGCCGTGCCCGCCGCGCGCACCGCGCCGGGCGAGCCCGCTGCCGCCGCCAGCTCGGCATAGGACAGGCTCTCGCCGATCGGGATACGCCGCAGCGCCTGCCACACCGCTTCCTGAAACGCCGTGCCCTGCACATCGAGCGGCAGATCGAGATCGCGCTCGGGCGATTCCACGCTGGCCACCACGCGCGCCGCCAGATCGGCCAGCGCCGCCCCGCCGGCGACGATCTCCGCCTTGGGGAAGCGCGCCGCCAGCGCCAGCGCATCCTCGTCAAAGGCGATCCGGCACAGCCCCTTGTCGGTCGCCGCGATCAGCAGCGGCCCCAGGCTGGTATCCGCCAATGTCCAGCGGATCGTCACCCCCGCCCCGCCCCGCCGCCACGCCGAGGGCGTCATGCCCAGCCGCGGCGCGCCATCGGCATAAAAGCGGCTCGGCGCGGCATAGCCCGCCTCGTAGATCGCCGTCGTGACGCTGACGTCGGCGGTCAAGGCCCGCGCCGCCGCGCGCGCCTTCAGCCCGCGCGCATAGGCCGCCGGCGTCACCCCGGTGGCGCGCTTGAACAGCCGGTGAAAATGATGCGGCGCATAGCCCACCGCGGCGGCCAGCGCGTCCAGCCCGAGCGGATCCTCCGCCGCCTCCAGCAACGCCACCGCGCGCGCCACGGCGATGCGATCGCGCCCGATATCGTCGGGCAGGCAGCGCAGGCACGCGCGAAACCCCGCCGCGCGCGCCGAGGCCGAATCGGGGTGGAAGGCGACATTTTCACGGCGCGGGTGCCGCGCTGCGCAACTCGGTTTGCAATAGATACCAGTGGTCTTCACCGCGATCACCAACCGCCCATCGAACGCCCGGTCGCGCGCGGCGAATGCCGCCCAGGCCACTTCAGGATCGATCAAGCCGTTCGTCATGTGATGGGTATACGGCCTCAGCGGGTCGCCGCCACCCCGCGGCTTGCGCTCAAAGCGTCACCGAGCCCGCTCCCGACGGCGATCCGACGAAGCTTGATATGCGTTCATCCGCGGGGCCCGGCCTATCGTGTGGGTCAGGCTCGATCCGCTGACGTCTGCCCGGCTCCAGGCCTATTCAAGCCCTGCCATCGCCCCAAACAGATCGAGATCCTTGGCCAGCACCCAGCCGTTTACGTAATTCAGCATGAATACCGTAAACAGCACCGTTGCCACGATCGTCACGCGCAGCGCGATCTTGCCCGCGGCAAAGGTGTGCGGGGCGCTTTCCGATTGGCCGGGCACACGGGGCACCCCGGCCTCGTCCGACGTGCGCACCCCGAAGGGCAGCACGAAGAACACCGAAAAGGCCCAGAACAGAATGTAGATCGCAAGGGCCGAGGTCCAGCGCATGCGCCGATCAGGCCTCGATCAGCAGCACGTCGACGATCGGCTTCTTGCCGGTCCAGCGCGTCGCCACCTTGCGCACAGCTAGACGCAGCGCCTCGCGCAGCTTGGCGCGATCGCGACCGCCCTGCCGCACAGCCTGGACCAGCGCGCCGGCCACCTCTGCGACGAACGGATCGCGATCCTCCTCGACCGGGATGCCCTGCAGACGCACCTGCGGCTGGCCAAGCATGCGGCCACCCTTGTCGACCGCCACCGCCACCGAAATCTGGCCGTTCACCGCCAGCTTGCGGCGCTCGTTGATGGTGCCGCCGTCGCCGGGCAAAATCACATCGCCATCCAGCACCAGACGGCCGTGATGCGCGTGGCCGATCTTGGTCGGCTCGCCCGGCGCCAGCCGCACGATATCGCCATTGGTCTGCACCAGCGCGCGCTCGACGCCTTCGGCCAGCGCGAAGCGCGCCTGCTCCATCAGATGGCGCATTTCACCGTGCACCGGGATCAGCACCTCGGGACGCATCCAGCGATACATCTGCGCCAGCTCCGGACGGCCCGGATGGCCCGACACATGGACCAGCGCCTGACGATCATTGACCATCATCACGCCCTTGGCCGCCAGCTTGTTCTGAATGAGGCCGATGGCGACTTCGTTGCCCGGAATCTGCTTGGACGAGAAGATCACCGTATCACCCGCATCGAGCGAGATTGGGTGCGACCCGGCGGCGACGCGGCCGAGCGCGGCGCGCTCCTCGCCTTGCCCGCCCGTGGCGATCACCAGCACCTTGTCCCGCGGCAGGCGCATCGCCGCCTCGGGCGAGATCAGCTCGGGGAAATCCTTCAGATACCCAGTCGCGCGCGCCACCTTGATGATGCGATCGAGCGAGCGGCCGGCAACGCAGAGCTGACGCCCGGTTTCGCGCGCCACTTCACCCAGCGTGTGCAGGCGCGAGGCATTGGACGCGAACGACGTGACCATCACCCGGCCCGGCGCCTTGGCGACCTGCTCCATCAGCCCGGCGCGCACGTCGCGCTCGGAGCCCGAGGCGTCCATGTTGAACACGTTGGTCGAATCGCACACCAACGCCAGGATACCGGCATCGCCGATTGCCGACAGCTGCTCGGCGGTGGCCGGGCTGCCGATCACGGGCGTGGCATCGAGCTTCCAGTCGCCGGTGTGGAAGATGTTGCCGTAGGGCGTGTCGATCAGCAGCGCGCTGGATTCTGGGATCGAGTGCGACATCGGCACGAAGGTGAAGTGGAACGGCCCCAGATCGAAACCCTCGCCGACCTGGATCGTCTTGAGCTTGACGCGCGATGCGTTGCCTTCTTCTTCCAGCTTGCCGCGGATCAGCCCGGCGGTGAACGGCGTGGCGAACAGCGGCACGCCTAGATCTTCGGCGAGATACGGCAGCGCGCCGATATGATCCTCATGCCCGTGCGTCAGCACGATGCCGACGAGATCGCCGAGGCGCTCCTCGATAAAGGCGAGATCGGGCAGGATCAGATCGATGCCGGGATATTGCGGATCGGCGAAGGTTACGCCGCAATCGACCATCACCCATTTGCCGTTACAGCCATAGAGATTGACGTTCATGCCGATTTCGCCGGAGCCACCCAGGGCGACGTAGAGAAGTTCGTTCTTAGGATTGGTCACGTAGGTCTTTCTTAAAACAGCCGCTCGCCCTCCGGCGGGCGACATAGGGATGCGCGGTGAAGCGCGAATGATCTGGTTGAGGAAGGGGCGCCGCCGTACAGGCGCGCACTCGAGACTCTCAGGCTTCTATATGGGCGCGATCGTACAACATCGCCAGCCCCTGAATGGTCAGATCGGCTTCGATCACGTCAAACACGCGGGTTTGCTTCTCAAACAGCGTGGCAAGACCACCCGTGGCGATGACCTTTACCGGCCGCCCGACCTCCGCCTTCATGCGCGCGACGAGCCCCTCGATCATCGCCACATAGCCCCAATAAATGCCGATATGCATCTGGCTGACGGTATCGCGCCCGATCACGCTGGTGCCGTCGGGCGCCTCGATCGCGATGCGCGGCAGCTTGGCCGCGGCGGTAACCAAAGCGTCCAGCGACAGGTTGATCCCCGGCGCGATGATCCCGCCTTTATAGGCGCCGGAATAATCGACCAGATCGAAGGTGGTCGCCGTGCCGAAATCGATCACGATGAGATCGCCGGCGTGAAGTTTGTGCGCCGCGATCATCGTCACCGCGCGATCCGCGCCGACCGAGCGCGGCTCATCGACATCGAGCGCCATGCCCCATTCGACCGGCGGCTCGCCCGCGATCAGCGGTTCGCCGCCGAAATATTTGCGGGCCAGCACCTGCAGATTGTGTAGCGCGCGGGGCACGACGGTGGCGATGATCACGCCGGTGACCGCCTGGCGATCATAACCCTCCAGCGTCAGCAACTGGCTGAGCCACACGGCATATTCGTCGGCCGTCCGCCTGGGATCGGTGGCGATGCGCCAACGCGCCTTGATTGTGCCGCGCTCGACCAGCGCGAACACGACATTGGTATTGCCGGCATCGATGGCGAGCAGCATGGCGACCTTTCAGATCAGAAATATGTCGGCGGCGTGAATGACACGGCGCTGGCCGTCCGCCAAGCGCAGGATCAGCGCGCCGTCCGCATCCAGCCCGTCGAACAGCCCGTCTGCCGCGTCGCCATCCGGCAGTCGCGCGGTGAGCGCCGTGCCGATCGGGTGCGCGCGCTCCAGCCAGCGGGTCCGGATCGGGGCCAGGCCCTCGCCGCGCCAGCGCGCGAGCCAGCGGGCAAAGGCTTCGGCTAGCGTTTCGAGAAACTCGGCGGGATCGGGGCTGGCGCCGTGCGCGGCGAGACTGGTGGTGGGGCGTTCGAGATCGTCAGGATGCGCGGCGAGATTGACGCCGATGCCGACCACGACCGCGTCGTCGGCGCGTTCGAGCAGGATGCCGGAAATCTTGGCGCCGGCGATGAGGAGATCGTTGGGCCATTTTAGCATGGCGCGCGCCGCACTCCCCCCGTCACCCCACACTTGTTCCGGGGTCCACTGTGCCGCACGCTCCCCGCTCGATCCCGACATGCGGAGCAAGCCGCCTGGTGGCCCCCGGAACAAGTCCGGGGTGACGTCGTGATTCTGGGGATCGGGCAGATACACCTCGACCGCCTCCTGCAGCGCCACCGCCGCCACCAGCGCCAGCGTCGCCGCCTGCGGATCCGTGGCCCGCAATCTCACCAGGGTAGATGCCGACAAGTTGCCGGCCGGTGCCACCCAGGCCCGGCCCTGCCGTCCGCGACCGCTGACCTGCCGCTCGGCGCGCAACCATAGCCCCTCGGCCGCCCCGCTGCGCGCCAGCTCCAGCATGTCGGCGTTGGTCGATCCCGTCTCCGCGACGGTGCGGATCACGCGTTCAGGAACAGCGCGTGCGCCGCGTTCAGCGTCATCAGCCCGAGCGGCGCGAGCAATACCCAGCCGATCGGCGAGACGAACACCGCCGCCGCAGCGATCAAGCCACCTTCAACGATATTGGGCTCTTTCTGATATTCCGGCGCCGGATCGTCGAAATACATCACCTTGACGACGCGCAGATAATAATAAGCGCCGATCACCGAAGCGACGAAGCCGACCACCGCCAGCGGATACAGGCCAGCACCCACCGCGGCATTGAACACCGCCAGCTTGGCGTTGAAGCCGAGCAACGGCGGAATCCCCGCCAGCGAGAACATGAAGATCGCCATCGCCAGCGCCAGCAACGGCCGCGTCTGCGACAGGCCGGACAGGCTGGCGATCGTCTCGACCGGTTGCCCGTTAACGTCGCGCATCTGCAGCACGACGATGAAGCTGCCCAAAGTCATCACGACATAGACGGTGAGATAGAACAGCACCGACGCGATCCCCGCCTCGGTGCCCGCCGCCAGCCCGACCAGCACGAAGCCGACATTGTTGATCGACGAATAGGCCAGCAGCCGCTTGATATTGCTCTGCCCGATCGCCGCCACGGCGCCGAGGATGATCGAGGCCAAGGCGGCGAAGATTACGATCTGGCGCCACTGGTCGGTGGCCGAGCCCATCGCCTCGATCGCGACGCGCACCGCGATCGCCATCGCCGCCACCTTTTGCGCGCTGGCGAAGAAGGCGGTGACCGGCGTCGGCGCGCCTTCGTACACGTCGGGGGTCCACATGTGGAACGGCACGGCGGCTAGCTTGAAGGCGATGCCGGCGAACACGAACACCAGGCCGAAGGTGAGCCCGAGCGATTGGCCGCCAGTGGTATAGGCCGTGGCGATCTGATCGAACGTCGTCGATCCGCTGAAGCCGTAGATCAGCGAGATACCGTACAGCAGAATGCCGCTGGCCAGCGCGCCGAGCACGAAATATTTAAGCCCCGCTTCGGCCGAGCGCGTATCCTGCCGCATGAAGCTGGCGAGCACATAGGCGGCAAGGCTCTGCAGCTCGAGCCCGACATAGAGCGGCAGCAGATCGCTGGCCGAGGCCATCATGCCCATGCCGACGCACGAAAGCAGAATCAGCACCGGATATTCGGGGCGCAGATCATCGCCCGCGGTGCGCGCGAAGAAGCGCGGCGCTATCAGGATGCACACCGCGCTGGTGGCATAGATCAGCACCTTGCAGAACGCACCGAACACATCCGCCCGGTACAGCCCGTCAAACGCCATGCCGCCGCTCGATGCCGGTCCGATCAGCGCGATCGCCGCGCCGATCAGCACGGCGACGCTGGCCCACGATACGGCACGCGTCACCGCCTGGCCGCCCCAAGCGGCGACCAGCATCAGCGCGAGCGCGCCCAATGCCAGCACGATCTCCGGCAGCGTCATCAACAGATTGGCGGAAGTGGTCATTCGTGGCCCCCGGCATGCGCGGCTGCAGGAGCCGGTGCCTTGCCCATGGTTGGATTGGAATCGCTGGGCGGCGTGGCACGGGCAACGCGCGCGACGAGCGTCGCCACGTCACTGCGCATCGGCGCCATGAAGCTTTCCGGATACACGCCCATCCACAGCACGACGGCCGCGATCGGCGCCAGCAGCGCGAATTCCCGCAGCGAAATATCGGGCATCGCGCGGACATCGTCCTTAGTGAGCTCCCCGAATACGACGCGGCGATAGAGATACAGCATGTAGGCCGCGCCCAGGATGATACTGGTGGTGCACAGCAAGGCAGCCCAGGTCGAGACCTGATACACGCCCATCAGGGCCAAGAATTCGGCGACGAACCCGCTGGTGCCCGGCAGGCCGATCGAGGCCATCGTGAACAACAGGAAGAACAAGGCGTAGCGCGGCATGTTGATCGCCAAACCGCCGTACCGGTCGATCTCGCGCGTGTGCAGCCGATCGTAGATCACGCCGACGCACAGGAACAGCGCGCCGGATACGAGTCCGTGGCTCAGCATCATCATCATCGCGCCTTCGATGCCCTGCTGGTTGAAGGCGAACAGACCGATCGTCACGATCGCCATGTGCGCCACCGAGGAATAGGCGATCAGCTTCTTCATGTCGGACTGCACCAGCGCGACCAGCGACGTGTAGATCACCGCCACGGCGGACAGGCCGAGGATCAGCCAGGTCAGCTCGCCGCTCGCTTCGGGGAACATCGGCAGCGAGAAGCGCAGGAAGCCGTAACCGCCAAGCTTGAGCAACACACCGGCCAGGATCACCGAGCCCGCGGTCGGCGCCTGGACGTGCGCATCGGGCAGCCAGGTGTGCACCGGCCACATCGGCATCTTCACCGCAAACGAAGCGAAGAAGGCGAGCCACAGCCAGGTTTGCGCCTGCACGGGGAAATCGTAGTTGAGCAGGGTCGGGATGTCGCTGGTGCCGGCATGGTGCACCATCCACAGCATTGCGACCAGCATCAGCACCGAGCCAAGCAGCGTATACAGGAAGAACTTATACGACGCGTAGATGCGGTTCACGCCGCCCCAGATGCCGATGATCAGATACATCGGGATCAGGCCGGCCTCGAAGAAGATGTAGAACAGGAACAGATCCTGCGCGGCGAACGTGCCGATCATCAGCGTTTCGGTGACGAGGAATGCCGCCATATATTCGGGCACGCGCTTGGTGATCGCGCTGCTGGCACCAATGCAGATCGGCATCAGGAACACGCTGAGCATGATCAGCATCAGCGCGATGCCATCGATGCCGAGCTTCCAGCTGAACACGCCGAGCGACCCGCCATCCTCGACGAACTGCCACTGGGCGCCGCCGACATCGAATTGTGCCCACAGACCGATGCCGAGCACCAGATCGATCAGCGTGGCAGCGAGCGCCAGCCAGCGCGCGTTGGTCGCGCCGACGAACAGGCAGCTCACGGCAGCGATCACCGGGATCGCCAGCATCACGGAGAGAATGGGAAAGCCGCTCACAAAGCCACTCCCGTCACCCCAGCGAACGCTGGGGTCTCAAGGGTGAACGCGGGACACGAGCCGCATGAGATCCCAGCTTGCGCTGGGATGACGATGTTTGGTGTAGCGCTCACTTCGAAATCGCCCAGGTAATCGCGGCGGTCAGGCCGACCAGCATGACGAACGCATAGCTATAAAGGTATCCCGTCTGGACCCGCGCGGTGACGCGCGTGCCTTGCTGCACCAGCCAGGCCGAGCCGTTGGGCCCAAACCGGTCGATCGTCTTTTCGTCGCCGCGATGCCAGAAGAAGCGGCCGATGGCGAAGGCAGGACGGACGAACAGCAGATTATACAGTTCGTCGAAATACCATTTGTGCAGCAGGAAATCGTAGATCACGCTGAACTGCGTCGACACTGCCCTGGGGATCGCCGGGTTGCGGATATAGGCCGTCCACGCGCCCCACAGCCCGAGCAGCATGGCGATCGTCGCCGACAGCTTGATCAGCGTCGGCACCCCGTGCATTTCGTGCATCAGATGCTCGCGGAAGGCGATCGCGCCCTTCCAATAATGCTCGCCCGCCTCTGGCTCGATGAAGAAGCCGTGAAACGCGAAGCCGGCGGCAATAGCGCCTATCGACAGCACGATGAGCGGGATCAGCATCGGCAGCGGGCTCTCGTGCGGGTGATAGCCTCCCGTGCCTTCCGGCAGCGCATGCGCATCAGCGGCGTGCGCATCCGGCGTATGCCCGGCGTCTTCCGCCGCCGGATGCGCATCGTGCGCCGCGGCGTGGTGATCGTCATGGCCATGGCCATGCGCGTCATGAATGGCGTGCTGGATATGCTCCGACTGCGCCCAGCGCGGGCTCCCGTAGAAGGTCAGGAACATGAGGCGCCACGAATAGAAGCTGGTCAGCAAGGCAACGAGCACGCCGACGAACCAAACGCCGGGCTGGCCCGCGGCCCAGGCCGCCTCGATGATGCCGTCCTTCGAGTGGAAGCCGGCAAAGCCGATCGCCAGTTCGTTACCGAACACCGCCGGCAGGCCAACGCCGGTGATGGCCAGCGTGCCCATCATCATCGCCCAGAAGGTGACTGGGATGCTTTTGCGCAGGCCGCCATAGAAGCGCATGTCCTGCTCGTGGTGCATCGCATGGATCACCGAACCGGCGCCCAGGAACAGCAACGCCTTGAAGAAGGCGTGCGTGAAGAGGTGGAACATCGCCGCGCCATAGGCGCCGATGCCTGCGGCAAAGAACATGTAGCCGAGCTGCGAGCAGGTCGAATAAGCGATCACGCGCTTGATGTCGGTCTGCACCAGACCGACGGTGGCGGCGAACAGGCACGTCGCCGCGCCGATCGTCGTCACCACGCCCAGGGCGACCGGCGACGTCTCGAACATCGGCGACAAGCGGCAGACCATGAAAACGCCGGCGGTGACCATCGTCGCGGCATGGATCAGCGCCGACACCGGGGTCGGGCCTTCCATCGCGTCGGGCAGCCAGGTGTGCAGCCCAAGCTGCGCGGACTTGCCCATCGCGCCGACGAACAGCAGCAGGCACAGCACTGTCATCGTATCGAGCCGGTAGCCAAGGAAGCCGATCGTCGATCCGGTCATGCCCGGTGCTGCGGCGAGGATTTCCGGAATGGAGACCGTGCCGAACACCAGGAACGTGCCGAAGATTCCGAGCATGAAGCCGAGATCGCCGACGCGGTTGACGACGAACGCCTTGATCGCCGCAGCGTTGGCCGATGGTTTGCGGAACCAGAAACCGATCAGCAGGTACGAGGCGAGCCCGACGCCTTCCCAGCCGAAGAACATCTGCACGAGGTTGTTGGCGGTCACCAGCATCAGCATCGCGAAAGTGAACAGCGACAGATACGCGAAGAAGCGCGGCTGGCTATCGTCCTCCGCCATATAGCCCCAGCTATACAGGTGAACGAGCGCCGACACCGAGGTGATCACCACCAGCATCACCGCGGTGAGCGAATCCACCCGCAATGCCCAGGACACGTCCATCGTGCCCGATCGGATGAAGTGCAGCACCTGCACCACCTGCGGCTCGGCGCTGCCGCCGATATACGAGAAGAACACCGGCCAGCTGAGCGCCGCCGAGACGAACAACGCCGCGGTGGTGACGATCTTCGCCGGACCGTTGCCAATCGCGCGATTACCGAACCCGGCGACGATGGCCGCGAGCAGCGGCAGGAATACGATAAGGAGGATCACCAAATCACCCCTTCATCCGGTTGACGTCGTCGACCGAGATCGTACCGCGCCCACGGAAATAGATTACCAGAATGGCCAGCCCGATGGCCGCCTCGCCCGCCGCGACGGTCAGCACGAACATCGCGAAAACCTGGCCGACCAGATCCTGCAGGTAGCTGGAGAAGGCCACGAAATTGATATTCACGCTGAGCAGGATCAGCTCGACCGCCATCAGCATGACGATCAGGTTCTTGCGGTTGGCAATGATGCCCACCACGCCCAGCGCGAAGAGGATCGCCGCGACGACCAGATAATGCGTCAGCCCAATCACAGTTCGATCCCCTGCCCGATCACGGGCTGCGTGTTGCGCGTCGCATCTTGCGGACGCCGTGCGATCTGGCGCGAGATATTCTGCCCGCGCACGCCGCCGCGCTCACGATGCGTCAGCACGATCGCGCCGATCATCGCCACCAGCAGCACCAGCCCGGCGCCTTCGAAGACGAACAGATAGCGCGTGTAGAGCAGCTGCCCGATCGCGGCGATATTGGACACGCCCGGATCGATCGGCGCGGCGCGGCGGGCAAGCTCGATCCCGCCCGCGCTCCAGGCGCCGAACGCGATCATCACTTCCGCGGCCAGCGCGATGGCCAGCGCCAGGCCGATCGCGGCATAGCGCGCAAAGCCCGCCCGCAACTCGGCAAAGTCGACATTGAGCATCATCACGACGAACAGGAACAGCACCGCGACCGCACCGACATAAACGATGACAAGCAGCATCGCGATGAACTCGGCGCCGACCAACACCATCAGCCCCGCGGCGTTGAAAAAGGCCAGGATCAGCCACAACACGGCGTGCACCGGATTGCGCGACGTGATCGTCAGCGCGCCCGAGACGATCACCATGATGGCGAACAGATAAAAGGCGATGGCCTGGATCATGCTGCGTGCATCCAACCGATACCCGTCACCCCAGCGCAAGCCGGGGTCTCCAGGTAACTAAGCGCGCCCTTGCGGCACGAGATCCCAGCGTGCGCTGGGATGACGGGAAAGGTGTGAATCATCGGATGCCCAACTGTTGTCGCGCGCTTAACGGTACGGCGCATCGGCGGCAAGGTTCGCGGCGATGGCGCGCTCCCACCGATCGCCATTGGCGAGCAGTTTCGCCTTATCGTAGATCAGTTCCTCACGCGTCTCGGTCGAGAATTCGAGGTTCGGCCCCTCGACCACCGCGTCGACCGGGCAGGCTTCCTGACACAGACCGCAATAGATGCACTTGGTCATGTCGATGTCGTAGCGCGTGGTGCGGCGGCTGCCATCCTCGCGCGGCTCGGCCTCGATGGTGATCGCTTGCGCCGGGCACACCGCCTCGCACAATTTGCACGCGATGCAGCGTTCTTCGCCATTGGGATAACGGCGCAGCACATGCTCGCCGCGGAAGCGCGGGCTCAGCGGGTTCTTCTCGAACGGATAGTTGATCGTCGCCTTCGCCTTGAAGAAGTATTTCAAGGTCAGTGCATGCGCCTTGACGAACTCCCACAGCGTAAACGCCTTGATATATTGCGCGACGCTCACGGGCGCTTCTCCGGGGAAAGGACCTTGTCACGGCACACGCCGTCGGTCGGGTAAACGGGGCGTTGCGCCTGATACAGCGCGCTCGCGGTGCCATATTGCTTGAGATAGACGCGCTCGGAGGCGTCGCACTCGGTGCCGACGCGGGTCAGCATCAGAAAGCCCGAGACCAGGAACACCCAGAAGAGTGACACCGGCAGGAACACCTTCCACCCCAGCCGCATCAGCTGATCGTAGCGATAGCGCGGCACGGTCGCCTTCACCCAGCTGAACAGGAAGAAGAAGAACAGCATCTTGGCGAACAGCCAGATGATCCCCGGCACCCAGTAAAGCGGCGCCCAGTCGAACGGCGGCAGATACCCGCCCCAGAACAGGATCGCGTTCAGCGCGCACATCAGGATGACGTTGGCGTACTCGCCGAGCCAGAACAGCGCGAACGACATGGACGAATATTCGGTCTGGTACCCGGCGACGAGCTCGCTCTCCGCCTCGGTCAGATCGAACGGCGCGCGCTGCGTCTCGGCCAGCGACGAGATGAAGAACATGATCGCCATCGGGAAGAGCAGCGGATTGAAGATGAAACCGTTGACCGGCAGCCACGGATAGATCGCGCGCTGTGCGTTGACGATGTCCGACAGGTTAAAGCTGCCGCTCCACAACACCACCGAGATCAGGATGAAGCCGATCGCGACTTCATAGCTGACCATCTGCGCCGCGGCGCGGATCGCCGAGAAAAACGGATATTTGGAGTTTGACGACCAGCCCGCCAGGATGATGCCGTATACGCCGAGCGACGACGCCGCGAGCACGTAGAGCAAGCCGACATTGATGTCGGCCAGCACTACGCCGACACCGAACGGCACCACCGCCCACACGATCAGCGCCACCGTGAAGGTGATGATCGGGGCCAGGAGGAACAGCCCCTTGTTCGCCGCCGTCGGCACGATGGTTTCCTGCAGGAACACCTTCAGGCCATCGGCAAAGCTCTGCAGCAGCCCGAAGGGGCCAACCACGTTGGGCCCACGGCGCAGCGCCATCGCCGCCCAGATCTTGCGATCGGCATAGATGATCATGGCGACGGCCAACATCAGCGGCAGCGCGATGACGAGGATGCCGATGATCGTGGAAAGGAACCACGCCCAGCCGTAATCCATGCCGTGCGACGTAAAGAAAGCGGTCATGCACCCGCTCCCAGAATAACCGTCACCCCAGCGCACGCTGGGGTTTCAGCCGATGGCGCGGGACAGGAGCCGCACGAGATCCCGTCTTGCGCTGGGATGACGAAAGTTGCGAAGAAGGTCATTCCGCAGCCTCTGCAAATTCCTGGCCATGGACCAGTTCAGCCGAGCAACGCTGCATTGTCGGGCTCGCCCGGCAAATCGCATTGGTCAGATAGAAATCCTTGATCGGATAGCCCGTGATCGTGCCCATGGCTGTCGCGTCGAGCGCCGGCGGGTTCCACGCGAACGTCTTGAGGCCCAGGCTGCCAAGCTCTGGCACGGCCGCGCCCATCGCTGCGCGCAACTCGTCGATCGTGTCGAACGGGAGCGTCTGGCCCAGCACCGCAGAGAGCGCGCGCAGGATCGTCCAGTCCTCGCGCGCATCGCCGGGCGGGAACACCGCCCGCTCGCCGCGCTGCACGCGCCCTTCGAGATTGACCCAGGTGCCCGATTTCTCGGCATAGCTGGCGCCCGGCAGGATCACATCGGCATGCCGCGCGCCCACGTCACCGTGATGCCCGACATACACTTTGAAGCTCTCAGCGAACGCCGCATAATCAAGCTCATCCGCGCCGAGGAAGAAGGCCAGCTTCGGCTTGGCTGCGGCGACATCGGCGATGCCGCCCGGCTGCGCCCAGCCGAGCATCAGCCCGCCCATCCGCGATGCCGCCATATGCACCACGTTGAAGCCGTTCCACGCCCCCCCGTCTTCAAGCGTGCGCACCAGATTGAGCGACCCGGCCAGCGCCAAGACGGCGCCCTGCCCGCCCTTGAGCGCCGCCCCGCCGACGATGACCATCGGCTTGGCTGCACCGGCAAACGCATCGCGCACCACCTGCGGCAGATTGCCCAGCAGCGCCAGATCGTCACCGAGCCACTCGACGCGGTACGTCAGGTCCGTCTCCGGGCCGATCGCGAAGACCTTCGCGCCCTTCTTGATCGCCTTGCGCACGCGGGTGTTCACCAGCGGTGCTTCCCAGCGCAGATTGGTGCCGACCAGCAGGATCACATCGGCGTCTTCGGTGCCGGCGATCGTGGTGTTGAAGTTGACCGCCGCCAGCGAGGTGGCGTCGTAATCCATCCCCGTCTGCCGCCCCTCGATCAGCGTCGAGCCCATCGCGCCGAGCAACGCCTTGGCCGCGAACAGCGTTTCGCAATCGACCAGATCGCCATGCACTGCGGCAACACTGCTGCCGGCATCAACCGCCGCGATGGCGCGGAACGCGTCATCCCAGCTGGCCTTTTGCAGCTTGCCGTTCACCCGCACATAGGGCGAATCGAGCCGCCCGCGCACAAGCCCGTCGACCGCATGCCGCGTCTTGTCGCTGGCCCACTCCTCGTTGACGTCCTCGTTGATCACGGGGAGCGCACGCAGCACCTGGCGACCGCGGCTGTCGAGCCGGATATTGGTGCCAACCGCATCCATCACGTCGATCGACAGCGTCTTCTTGAGTTCCCACGGCCGCGCTTCGAACGAGTACGGCTTGCTGGTCAGTGCGCCCACCGGACACAGATCGACCACGTTGCCGGACAATTCGCTGGTCACCGCGCCTTCGAGATACGAGGTGATCTGCATATCCTCGCCGCGCCCGATCGCGCCGATTTCCTCGACCCCGGCGACTTCCTCGGCAAACCGGATGCAGCGCGTGCACTGGATGCAGCGCGTCATCACCGTCTTGACGATCGGCCCCATATATTTCTCGGTCACCGCGCGCTTGTTCTCGTCATAGCGCGAGTGACCGCGGCCATAGGCCAGGCTCTGATCCTGCAGATCGCATTCGCCGCCCTGATCGCAGATCGGGCAATCCAGCGGATGGTTGATCAGCAGGAATTCCATCACGCCTTCGCGTGCATTCTTCACCATCGGCGAATTGGTGAACACTTCCTGATTGTCCGCCGCCGGCAGCGCGCACGACGCCTGCGGCTTGGGCGGACCGGGCTTCACCTCGACCAGGCACATGCGGCAATTGCCCGCAATGCTGAGCCGCTCGTGATAGCAAAAACGCGGGATTTCCTTACCGGCGATCTCGCACGCCTGCAGCACGGTGGCACCGGCGGGTACTTCGACCTCGACGCCGTCTACTTTCAGTTTTGGCATTTCAGTGTTCCGTATCGCGCAGCCCGATGCGCTCCTCGATCCGGTCAACCCGGACCTTGAGATGCGCTACATCGGCTTGGATGCTGTAAAGCGTGGTCAGCGTACCACGAAAATGGTCCTCAAGCGCCGAGATGCGCATCGACTGGACAGCCAGCTCATGCTTCATCTCAGCGACATCGCTCTGCATCTTTTTCAGGATTTCGAGGATTAGATCGCCCTGTTCCAGCGTCATTCCGCCGCCTCCATCATCGGGCTGAGCCCACCACCATTCTTCTCGATGATGCGCCGCTCCATCTCGGGGCGGAAATGCTTGATCAGCCCCTGGATCGGCCAGGCCGCAGCATCGCCGAGCGCGCAGATCGTGTGGCCCTCGACCTGCTTGGTCACCTGATAGAGCGTATCGATCTCGGAAATATCCGCGTCACCGGTGCGCATCCGCTCCATCACGCGCCACATCCAGCCGGTGCCTTCGCGGCACGGGGTGCACTGGCCGCAGCTCTCATGCTTGTAGAAGTAGCTGAGCCGGCTGATCGCACGAACGATATCGGTCGACTTGTCCATCACGATCACCGCCGCGGTGCCGAGCCCGGAGCCGAGCGCCTTCAACCCGTCGAAATCCATCGGCGCGTCCATGATCTGCGCTGCCGGCACCAGCGGCACCGAGGAGCCACCCGGGATCACCGCGAGCAGATTGTCCCACCCGCCGCGAATGCCGCCGCAATGCACTTCGATCAACTCGCGGAACGAGATGCTCATCGCCTCTTCCACGACGCACGGCTTGTTCACATGGCCGCTGATCTGGAACAGCTTGGTGCCTTCGTTCTTCTCGCGCCCGAAGCTGGCAAACCATTCCGGCGAGCGGCGCAGGATCGTCGGCACCACGGCGATCGATTCGACATTGTTGACCGTCGTCGGGCAGCCATAAAGGCCCGCGCCGGCGGGGAATGGCGGCTTCAGCCGCGGCTGGCCCTTCTTGCCCTCCAGGCTCTCGAGCATCGCGGTCTCTTCGCCGCAGATGTACGCGCCGGCGCCACGATGCACGAACACGTCGAAATCATAGCCCGAGCCGCAGGCGTTCTTGCCGATCAGCCCGGCTTCATACGCCTCGGCCACCGCCGCAAACAGCGTCTCGGCCTCGCGGATGTACTCACCGCGAATATAGATATAGGCGGCGCGCGCGCGCATCGCGAAGCCTGCGATCAGCGCGCCTTCGATCAGCTTATGCGGATCATGCCGGATGATCTCGCGATCCTTGCAGCTGCCCGGTTCGGATTCGTCGGCGTTGATGACCAGGAAGTTCGGGCGATCGGCCTTGGGCTCCTTGGGCATGAAGCTCCACTTCATGCCGGTCGGGAAGCCCGCGCCGCCGCGCCCGCGCAGGCCAGAGGCCTTCACCTTGTCGATGATGCCGTCCTGCCCGAGCACCATCAGGTCCTTGGTCTTGTCCCAATCGCCACGTGCCATGGCGCTCTGCAGGTTCCACGGCTGGAACCCGTAAACGTTGGTGAAGATACGATCTTTATCAGCGAGCATTTACTTGCCGCCTCCCAGAAGCTTCCGGCCGCCGGCCAGCACGGCGACGACGATCGCCACGCCAATGGCGAGGCCCAGCAGCTTGAAGCTGATTTTCAGCACCCAACCGAGCACGACGATGCCGCCGATAATGGCGAGCAACGTAACGAGCACATTCTTGCTCATGCTACACCATCGACGAGATCAAGCCGCTGCTTCACACGCCGCATGTCTGACGACAGCCCATCGATGCCGTGCTGAAGCGCAGCAAGATGCGTATCAATACCTAGCAACCGATGCTCGACCGCCGTCTGACGCAGTTCGATATTCAATAGCCGATCCTTCACGTCGCCCATGTCGCCACGGATGCCGCGTAGCATTTCAGTGATGAACCGGGTCTCTTCGACCGTCATGCCCATTCGCCCCGATAATCGTGATTCTCATCGACCATCGCCTTCAGCGCCACCGGACCGCCGGCAGGCTCGCTCGACTTGCGCCCGATCGTCGATCCCGGCGTCGGGCTCTGCCCGGCGGCGAGCGCCTCGAGGATCGCGGTGGTGCGATCGTAATCGAGATCCTCGAAATTGTCGTCGTTGATCTGCACCATCGGCGCGTTGGCGCAGGTGCCGAGGCACTCCACTTCGGTGAGCGTGAACAGGCCGTCCGGCGTGGTCGCGCCCTTGACGAGCCCACGGTTCTTGCATGCCGCCAGCACGTCGTCGCTGCCGCCCAGCAGGCACGGTGTCGTACCGCACACCTGCACGTGATAGCGGCCGACCGGGGCCATATTGAACATCGTATAGAAGGTCGCGACTTCGTACACGCGCATGTACGGCTGGCCGATCACGCGCGCGACGAACTCGATCACGGGCACCGGCAGCCAGCCTTGCGTCTGCGTTTCCGCACCGACCTGGCGCTGCGCGAGATCGAGCAGGGGCAGCGAGGCAGATTGCTCGCGCCCCTTGGGATAGCGGCCGAGAATCTCGTTCGTTTTCTTCTGGTTTTCTTCCGTCCACGCGAACGCGCCCCAGCGTGCGCGGGTCTCGGCCTCGTCGGGGATTTGGGGTGCTTCAGCCATCAGTGGGTATCCGTGAGATCAAGGCGGGTTTCGATCCGCTCGACGCGGTCGGTTAGCCGGTCCAACCGGCTGTTCACGCCCGAAAGTGCGATGATCGTGCTACCGAGATGCTCTTCGACCATCGTCATGCGAACCTTTAAATCGCGCACGTCGAATTTTACCTCGGCGAGGTCGCCCTGCATCTTCTGTAGGACGGAGTAGATCAGATCATTGCTGACGGGCTCGCTCACCGGTCACACTCCCCGAACACGATATCCATCGCGCCAAGAATCGCGGTCGTATCGGCCAGCATGTGCCCCTTGGCCATGAAGTCCATCGCCTGCAGATGGCTGAACGCGGTGGGCCGGATCTTGCAGCGATACGGCTTGTTCGAGCCGTCGGCGACGAGATACACGCCGAACTCGCCCTTGGGGCTTTCGGTCGCGACATAGACGTCGCCCGCCGGGACATGGAAGCCCTCGGTATACAGCTTGAAGTGATGGATCAGCGCTTCCATCGACCGCTTCATTTCGCCGCGCTTGGGCGGCACGACCTTGCGATCGAGCGACGAGATCGGCCCATCGGGCATCTCGTTCAGGCACTGCTTCATGATCCGCGCCGATTGCTTCACTTCCTCGACGCGCACCATGAACCGATCATAGCAATCGCCGCGCGTGCCAACCGGCACGTCGAAGTCCATCTTGGCATAGGCATCGTAGGGCTGCGACTTGCGCAGATCCCAGGCGATACCCGAACCGCGGATCATCGGCCCCGAAAAGCCCCATTTGATCGCATCGTCACGGCTGACCACGCCGATATCGACATTGCGCTGCTTGAAGATGCGGTTGTCGGCAACGAGCGAAATGGCATCGTCGAACAGCCGCGGCAGGCGCGTGTCGAGCCAGTCACCGATATCGGTGAGCAGCTTGAGCGGCACGTCCTGGTGCACCCCGCCGGGCCGGAAATAGGCCGCATGCATGCGTGCGCCGCTCGCCCGCTCGTAGAAACCCATCGTGTCTTCGCGCAGCTCGAACAGCCACAGATTCGGCGTCATCGCGCCGACATCCATCACGTGCGACCCGAGATTGAGCAGATGATTCATGATCCGCGTCAGCTCGGCGAAAAACACCCGCAGATATTGCGCACGGACCGGCACTTCCAGATCGAGCAACTTCTCGACCGCGAGCACATAGGTGTGCTCCATGCACATCGGCGAGCAATAATCGAGCCGGTCGAAATAGGGCAACGCCTGTAGATACGTCTTGTATTCGATCAGCTTCTCGGTGCCGCGGTGCAGCAGCCCGACATGCGGATCCACGCGCTCGACTAGCTCGCCGTCCAGCTCCATCACGAGGCGCAACACGCCATGCGCGGCGGGATGCTGCGGGCCGAAATTGATCGTATAGTTCTGGATCTCCACGTCGCCGACGGTGGGATCGGCGCGGTCGCGGTCGCCAAGCACGGCTTCGAGATGATCGCTCACTGGTTTTGTCCCTTGCCCGGCGTCGGCACGACATCGGGATCAGCCGGCTTGTCCTTAGCAAGATTCCCGGCATTCTTGTCGCCCGCGCCGGTCTCGGCGCGGCTCTCAGCAGTCTTGCCATACGGCTCGCTCGGCGCGCGCGCCGGCGCCGTCGCGCTTTGCGCGGCATCGGCCTTGACGATATCGTCGGCCTTTAGCGGCGTCGGCGCGCCCTTGGCTTCCGGCAAAGCCGCCTTTTCGTCACCCGGCAGCGTATATTCCGCGCCTTCCCACGGCGACTGGAAGTCGAACGTGCGGAAGTCCTGCGCCAGCTTCACCGGCTCGTACACGACGCGCTTGGCTTCTTCCGAATAGCGCAGCTCGACAAACCCGGTGAGCGGGAAATCCTTACGTTGCGGATGCCCGCGGAAGCCATAATCGGTCAAAATGCGGCGCAGATCCGGGTTGCCGGAAAACAGTACGCCATACATGTCGTACACTTCGCGCTCGAGCCAGCCGGCGACCGGCCAGATACCGGTCACCGATGGCACCGGATTCTCCTCATCGGCCTGCACATGCACTCGGAGGCGATGATTACGCGTCAGCGATAACAGGCAATAGACCACTTCGAAGCGCTCGGCGCCACGCTCAGGATAGTCGACGCCGGCGATTTCCATCAGCTGCTGATATTCAAGCCCGGGCGTATCGCGCAGCGCGATCATCGTCGCGATTAGACTGTCACGGTCAACCGTCAGCGCCACTTCGCCCACGGCGTCGCGCGAGGAGAGCAGACTGCCGCCCAACGCCGCCGTGGCCGCATCGATCACGCCATCATTGGCGGCATAGGCCGGTGCGGGCGCCCTCACCGTTCGATCGTCCCGACGCGGCGGATCTTCCGCTGCAGCTGCATGATGCCATACAGCAAGGCCTCCGCGGTCGGCGGGCAACCCGGCACATAGATGTCGACCGGCACGACACGATCACACCCGCGCACAACGCTGTAGCTGTAATGGTAATAGCCGCCACCGTTGGCGCAGCTGCCCATCGAGATGACGTATTTGGGCTCGCTCATCTGGTCATAGACCTTGCGCAGCGCCGGGGCCATCTTGTTGCACAGCGTGCCCGCGACGATCATCACGTCCGACTGGCGCGGCGACGCGCGTGGCGCGGCACCAAAGCGCTCGAGATCATAGCGCGGCATGTTGACGTGGATCATTTCGACCGCGCAGCAGGCCAGCCCGAACGTCATCCACCAGAGCGAGCCGGTGCGCGCCCACTGGAACAGTTCCTCGGTCGAGGTGACCAGGAAGCCCTTGTCGTTCAACTCGCCGTTGATGTCGTTGAGGAATGCCACGTCCGGCAGGGTTCCGGCAGCGACGGGGGCCGTCGGATGCGTGAGTTCTACTCCCATTCGAGCGCTCCCTTCTTCCAGGCATAGACAAGGCCGAGCGCCAATTCGGCGATGAAGATCATCATCGAGAACCATGCCGTCCAGCCGAGCGTGAACACGCTCACTGCCCATGGATATAAGAACGCCGCCTCCAGATCGAAGATGATGAACAGGATAGCGACGAGATAAAAGCGCACGTCGAACTGGCTGCGGCTATCCTCGAAGGCCGGGAAACCACATTCATATTCGGTGAGCTTTTCCGCCGTCGGCTTGTGTGCGCCGGTGAACCGCGCGGCGATCATCGGCAGGAACACGAACGCGCTCGACAGCACCAAGGCAACGCCCAGGAACAGCAGGATCGGGAGATATTGCGACAGGTCGACCAAGGTTATCTCGCATGTGCGAAGTGGGAAGCCCGGGCTTTAGGCCGATGGCCCGAGCCGGGCAAGGCTTGGGGATGTGAGAATGACTCGCAACTCACGGTGGGCGCGCCACAGCAAACAGCCGTCACCCCGGACCCGGTCCGGGGTCCACCGGGCGGCAGACGATGAGCAGGGGCTCAACGCGCAGCACGCGCGGCTTGGCGGACCCCGGACCAAGTCCGGGGTGACGACGATTATCGCAGCGCGTTCGCCACCAGCTTGTGCATTTTCGATTGCAGCACGTCGTTCGCCGCCAGCACTTCCTTGCGCGCGATCATCTGATCGCCGCCGCGATAGTCGGTCACGAAGCCGCCCGCTTCTTTGATCAGCAAGATCCCCGCCGCCACGTCCCACGCTTGCAGATCCGATTCCCAGAACCCGTCGAACCGCCCGGCGGCCACCCAGGCCAGATCGAGCGACGCCGCGCCAAAACGGCGAATCCCGGCTACTTCCGGCGCGATCGCACCGAAAATGCGGCTCCACTGGCCAAAATTGCCATGCCCTAGGAAGGGAATGCCCGTGGCGATCAGCGCATCCGCCATGTCGCGCCGCGCCGACACGCGCAACCGCTCGGACTGGACCCAGGCGCCCTTGCCCTTTTCGGCCCAGAAACTCTCATCGGTGAGCGGCTGGTACACGAGCGCCGCGGTCACCTCGCGCTTGCCGTTAGCCAGTGTCTCTTCCACCGCGATCGAAATCGCGAAATGCGGGATGCCGTGGAGGAAGTTGGACGTGCCATCAAGCGGATCGACGATGAAGCGGGGCTTGTTGGGATCGCCTGCCACTTCGCCGCGCTCTTCCATCAGGAAGCCCCAATCGGGGCGGCCGTGCGACAGCTCCTCGAATAACGTCTGCTCGGCGCGCTGGTCGGCCATGGAGACGAAGTCGGCCGGGCCCTTGCGGCTGACCTGGAGCTGCTGCACCTCGTTAAAGTCCCGACGCAGCCGCGGCCCCGCCTTGCGCGCGGCGCGATCCATGACCGTCATCAAACCAGAATGCGAAACCATATTCAAACTCCTCCCCTCCCGCTCGCGGGAGGGGCTGGGGGAGGGCATGTCCGCAAGTCGCGAACGTCAAAAACGAGGGAGGACTGCCCCTCCCCCAGCCCCTCCCGCAAAGCGGGAGGGGAGCAGGCATCAGTCCGCCCGCTTCACATAAGTCTGTTCATACACATCGACGACGATCCGCGTCCCCGCGCCGATATGCGGCGGCACCATCACGCGGACGCCATTTTCGAGAATGGCGGGCTTGAACGACGACGACGCCGTCTGCCCCTTCACCACGGCGTCGGCCTCGACGATCAGCGCCTCGATCGTGTCGGGCAGCTGCACCGAGATCGGGCGCTCCTCCCACAATTCCATTACCACATCCATGCCGTCCTGCAGGAACGCCGCAGCATCGCCCAGGATGCCCGCATCCAGCGTGATCTGCTCGTAATTCTGCTTGTCCATGAAGGTCAGCGTGTCACCTTCGCGGAACAGATACTGGAAATCGACCGTATCCAGCCGGACGCGCTCGACGCTTTCGGCGGAGCGGAAGCGCACGTTGGTTTTGCGCCCATCGATCAGGTTCTTCATCTCGACCTGCATATAGGCCCCGCCTTTGCCCGGCTGGGTATGCTGGATCTTGACGGTCTTCCAGATGCCGCCTTCATATTCGAGGATGTTGCCGGGACGAATTTCGACCGCATTGATCTTCATGGGAAACCTGTAGCTGGAAATAGCGAAGCGCGCGCCTTAGCGGGATGCGGGCTTTCCGGCAAGGTATGGGTAGGGATCGACCGGCCGCCCTTCATACCAATGCTGTTCCGGCGCGGTTCGGGTCAACCCAAAATGCAGGTGATAATTCCCTGCCCCGGCATTGCCGGTGTCACCCACATACCCGATCGGATCACCGACCTTAATAACCTGCCCTTCGCGCAACCCTGAGGCATAGCCACTGAGATGGGCATAATAATACGTCCAGGTCCGCTTCGGTGAGCGCACGTACACCGTCATGCCGCCCGCCGCGCTGCTCCAGAGCTTTTCCACCCTACCCGCTGCCGCCGCCACCACCGGCGTGCTCGCCGGCGCTGCGATGTCAGTGCCATGATGCTCGCGCAGACCATTGTCGCGCGGATCGCCCCAGCTCTCGGTCACCGCCTCGCGCGGCATCCCAGCCACCGGCATCGCGAGCGGCGCGCCTTCAACAATCGTTTCCACAGCTACCGGCGCAACGACAGGCTTTGCCGGCGCCCCGCGCGGGGCATCGGGGAGGAACACCAGCATGGCGATCCAGATGCCGATGACCAACGCGACGGCGCCGAGCGCAATCAAACCGAGCCTGCGCAGCATCGCCACGGTTACTGCTGGAATACCGCCGGCGTCCCCGGCTTGACCATCATCGACAACCGCGCGGCGTCCCAATTGGTCAGGCGGATGCAGCCATGGCTTTCCGCGCGACCAATCGTCTCCGGCGATGGCGTGCCGTGAATACCATAATGCGGCTTGGAGAGATCAAGCCAGATCACGCCGACCGGGCCGTTAGGCCCAGGCGGCAGCTTGGCTTCCTTTGAACTCTCCTTGGCGTCCCAGAACAGATCGGGATTGTAATGGAACGGCGGGTTGTATGATGCCCCCTTGATGGTCCATTTGCCGATCGGCAGTGGATCGTGGCCGCTGCCCATCGTGGCCATGAACTGCGCGACCAGTTTTCCGTTTTTGTCATACACGCGCAGCACTTCGTCAGACTTGTCGACCACGACCTTAGCGCCCTGCGGCTGGGTCGCATCGACGTTGAGATCAGTCAGCGTCTTGCGCCATCCTTCGGGGAATTTTGCGTCATATTCACGCGACGCCGGCACAGCGTTTGGGAAGACGACCTTCGTGCCCGGCGCGAGCCTGGTCTGCGCGCTGTTGAGTTCGATCAGCACCTCGGGCCGGGTGTGAAACATTTCGGCCAGCTTCTCCATCGCATTGCGATAACCGAGCTGCGGCAGCTTGGCCTGCTCCGCCGGATCCTTGGGCAGCGGATTGGTATAAGGGCCAGCCAGCATGGCCTCGGTCAGCGCGATCGTCTGGGTCGGGCGTTGCGCGCGATATTGGTACAAGGCCTGCAACGTCGGCTTGTCGATCGCACCCGTGGTTTTCAGGCCGCGCGTTTCCTGGAAGCCCTTGAGCGCCGCGGTCAGCGATTTGCCTGGACGCCCGTCCAGCACACCTGGGGAAAAGCCCAGATGATCGAGAATCACTTGCACATGCAGAATCGAGCGATTGAGGCCGGCGGCAGCCGTTTTCGTTCCCTGCGCCGACGCAGAGATCAGACCAAGTGAGGCAACTGCCAGACAAGCCGCGCCGAGTACCGTTTTCCTCACCAATTCAAACTCCTACATATGCACTATGCAGACAACGACGAACTCACGGCTTGTTTCCCACCCGTCACGATTGCCAGAACTTTCCCGGCGTTCGCTGATCGGGGGTGCCGCGCTCGGCGGTATGGCGGCAATGATGCCACTTCCCGCGATGGCTGCTGGCAGCGAATGGCGCCTTGCGATCCGCAATGTCCACAATAATGAGACGGTCGATGCCGTATTTGCTCGATCTGGCCAATTTCTTGCCTCCGGCCTGGCCGAACTGAACCACGGGCTGCGCGACTGGCGCACCGGCGAAACCACCCAGATGGACCGCCGCCTGCTCGCGCTATTGGTGCAATTGCGCGACAAGCTTGATCTGTCCGGGCGCAACAAGATCGAATTAATTTCGGGTTATCGCTCGCCTAAGACCAACGCTGCACTGCGCGCGCGCGGCGGCGAAAACACGGGTGTCGCTTCCACCAGCCAGCACATGCTTGGCAAAGCGACCGACATCGTGGTCCCCGGTGTCACGCTGGACAAGCTGCGCGGCGCGGCGCTGGCGCTCGGCGGCGGCGGCGTCGGCTATTATCCGCGCGACGGCTTCGTGCATGTTGATACCGGCCGTGTACGGCACTGGTAAGCAACCAGACCTAAAAAGCGATCGCCGGACGATCGAGCATCGAGCGCGCCGGGCTGGCGTGCTCTAACTCGCCGGCGATGAGCGCATCCAGCCGCGCCACGCGCCAATAGAGCTCCAGACTCGCGTGGATCAGGATTTGCGCCTGCGCGGGCATGGCCGCGATCGCCGACGTTTCGCTCACCGCCGCCCGGCCCAAACGCCGGGCCGCTTCGAGCTCGCCTGTCTCGACCGCTCGCTGCGTAAGAAGCCATGCGATGACATGCATCAGCCGTGTAGTCACCATCAACGCTTCGCACGAGAATGCGACTCGTGCCATCGGCCCGAGCACTTCACGCTCCAAGCGTCCCACGCCGTCGAAATAGCTCCTTCCCTCGTCCGCAAGTAACATGGCATCTACATACCACCGGTCGATCAAGCGCTGATGCAGGCGGGTTTCGATGGAGCGTCCTTTCATGCGACGGCGAGTGCCATGGGCACGGATGTGGCAACAGTGGCCAGCATATTTTCCTTGCCGATTTTTGTGCCAGCGTGGGTCAGGCGATGATGTCGGGTACGAGTTGATCTTCCAGCATGCCAATTTCGTCGCGCAGGCGCAGTTTGCGTTTTTTAAGCCGCGCCAACTGCAGTTGATCAGTCGATCCCGCTTCAACCAGGGCAGCGATGGCCGAATCGAGATCGCGGTGCTCCATGCGCCGAAGCTCGAGCCGTTTGACAGTCTGCGTTTCGTCCATCGATACCCCGCTTGCCGATCGACCTTAGCGCATTGCGCCGTGCTGGCGAGCGCCCAAAACGGTTCGACACGAAAAACTGCTCAGACTGGCGACCGGCCGCATTTTGTATGGATACAATTAACCGTCAGCATGGTTCATTCGAGTCCCAGTACAGGACTTGTAGGAGGATTGCTTCGATGCAGACCGCACATTTCTCAGCTCTTGAAGCCAAGCATGCCGGGCTCGATCGCAAGATTGCCGCCGAGGCGCAGCGCCCGTTGCCCGATGCCGTGACGTTGGCCGCGCTGAAGAAACAGAAGCTCAGATTGAAAGAGGAAATGATCCAGCAGTAAGCGCTGGGCCGCTCACGCGGGCAAGGCCCGCGTGAGCAATTATCGCTTCCGCAGACGGGGCGGCAACTGCACCGGCGCAGACGTATAATAGGGAGCCTTCTCGCCCGCCACCACAGGCTTACGGGCCAACAAGGGATCGATTGGGCTTACGAAGGCCACTCCCACTCGGCCCGCAGCCGACCAGGCGATATGGCCCACCACCCAACCGATGCCGCGCACGTCGATCTCCACGGTCGCCCCCTGCTCCAGCCCGGGGGGATATTCCGCCATTAGGCCGCCCGCGGACAAATTGCGCACTCGCACCGGTTGGCTGCGATCGCTGCCGGCGACGCGAAACTCAGCCATCAGAAACAGGCTGTCGCGCGAAGCATTGCGATTATGCGCGGCGCCATCCGCTGAGGCGTCATCCAGGGAATCGTCGGGAAACTCGTCCATTATACTGCTCGCACCGCCTCGCTACCGGAGGATTAGCGTCGAAATCCTACTCAATCGTTTACCGACTTGGCGCCGCCAGCCGTCAATCTTCGCGAGAAATCTTTTCGTTGCGCTCATGCCGCTCCTGCGCCTCGACCGTCATCGTGGCGATCGGCCTGGCTTCCAGTCGCGCCAGGCTGATCGGCTCGCCGGTCACTTCGCAATAGCCATATTCACCCTCATCAAGACGGCGGATGGCAGCATCAATTTTGGAGATCAGCTTGCGCTGCCGGTCGCGCGTGCGCAGCTCTATCGACCAGTCGGTCTCGCTCGATGCCCGGTCGGTCAGATCGGCCTCGCGCAGTGAATCCACCTGCAGCTGCGACAGCGTTTCCGCTGCTTCGCGCAGGATCGCTTCTTTCCACGATTGCAACTTTTCGCGGAAATATTGCTGCTGTCGCGGGTTCATGAATTCTTCGTCGGCCCCGGGGCGATAGCCGCCAGGATCACTGGCCGGAGCCACCGCGTTTTCGGATTCGTCCAATCGATTCAAGACCGTCGCCATCCCACTCTCCCCGACAGTGAAGCGGGCGCTGTACGCCTCTCGTCCACCGTGCTTGCCCTACCCCTTGATGCACGGGCCTATAACCGGGCGCCGCGCAGTCTACAAGCAGGCCAATGCATCGGTGGTGATCGGCGCTGGGCGGGGCTTAAGCAGCGCGATGTTTCGTTTTAATGAAACGACATGCGCGCCGCTCCAGCTAAATGATCAGGCTGCGGCGAGCAGCTTCTCGATCTGGTCGATCGGGTGCCCCGTCAAATCCTTGTCGAGTTCACCCGACAGCCGATCGCTGACTTCCTTGTGATAATGTTTGCGCAGTTCGCCGAGTGTGCGCGGCGGCGCGACGATGATCAGCGAATCGAAATCCTTTTTGAGCGCACGGCGCTTGAGCAGATCGGCGGTGTTCGCGGCGAAGCGGTCCTCCTCCTGTTGATGAAAATCGACCTCGCCCATCGAATTCTGCCCACTGCCGACGCTGGACGACGAGCGCCCGGCGAGATCGGTCTTCTGATCGCCGTCGCTGGGATTATCGTTTTCGACCGCGCGCTCGACCTTGAGATTGAGATGCACGTCATCCCCCTCGTTGCGCAGGAATAGCATCTTGCGCCCGTCGGTAACGACAACGACGGAATTGTGCGGAACCTGCATGGAGATATCCTTTCGTGGTGATCTGGAACAAGGGTAACGCCCTGTACCGTACATGGGTTGCGCCGTGCGGGCGCGGCGGGCGGGTTGCGCGGTTCCGGCGGCGGCGGCATAGCCTGCCGCCATGCATGATATTCGGCTCATCCGCGAAAATCCCGACGCCTTCGATACGGCGCTGGCCAAGCGCGGCCTTGCGCCCGCCGCCGCCGAACTGGTGTCACTCGACGAACGAAGGCGCGCGCTGATCACCGAGGCGCAGATCGGCCAGGCGCGGCGCAACGAGGTCTCGAAGGCGATCGGCGCGGCCAAGGCGCAAAAGGACGATGCCACGGCAAGCGCGCTGATGGCCGAGGTCGCCGCGCTCAAGGAACGGCTGCCGGCGATCGAGGCCGAGGAAAAGGATGTTGCGGTAAAGTTGAAGGCAGCATTGGAAATCATACCCAATCTGCCCGCCGACGATGTGCCGGGTGGCGCAGGGGAGGAAGACAATGTCGAGGTCGCCCGCTGGGGCACGCCGCGCGCGTTTGATTTCACGCCCAGGGAACATGCCGATCTCGCCCCGGCCCTCGGCATGGATTTCGAGACCGGCGCGCGGCTGTCGGGCGCGCGCTTCACTTTCCTGCGCGGCGATATGGCGCGGCTGCACCGCGCGCTCGGCCAGTTCATGCTCGACGTTCAGACACGCGAGCATGGCTATGAGGAATGCAACCCGCCGGTGCTCGTTCGGGACGAGGCGATGTACGGCACCGACAAACTGCCGAAATTTGCCGAGGATAGCTTTCGTACGACCGACGACCGTTTTTTGATCCCCACCAGCGAAGTCTCGCTCACCGCCAGCGTGATGGGCGAATTGCTCGACGAAAGCGCGCTCCCGCTGCGCCTCACCGCGCTCACCCTGTGCTTCCGCTCCGAAGCGGGCGCCGCGGGGCGCGACACGCGCGGTTTCATCCGCCAGCACCAGTTCGAGAAGTGCGAGCTGGTCAGCGTCGTGCGGCCCGAAGACAGCGAAGCGGAGCATGAGCGCATGACCCGCGCGGCCGGGACGATCCTCGAGCGCCTGGATCTCCCCTATCGTAAGCTGCTGCTGTGCACCGGCGACATGGGCTTCGGCGCGCGCAAGACCTACGATCTGGAGGTCTGGCTGCCCGGCCAGGGCGCGTTCCGCGAGATCAGCTCCTGCTCGAACACCGGCGCGTTCCAGGCGCGGCGGATGAACACGCGCTATCGTGTCGCCGCCGAGAAGACGACCGAGTTCGTTCACACGCTCAACGGCTCCGGCCTCGCGGTTGGCCGCACCTTGGTCGCGGTGATCGAGAATTATCAGAATGCAGACGGCAGCGTCACCGTGCCGAACGCACTATTGCCCTATATGGGTGGCATCCACCGGCTCGAGCCCAGACGCTGATGCGCATCCTGCTGACCAACGACGATGGCTATCACGCCCCCGGGCTCAAGATCCTCGAGACGATCGCCGCCGCCTTCTCCGATGACATCTGGGTGGTCGCCCCGGCCGAGGAGCAATCCGGCGCGGGCCATTCGCTGACGCTGACCCGCCCGATCCGCGTGCGCCGGCACGGCGACAAGCGCTTCGCCGTCGCCGGCACGCCGACCGATGCGGTGATGATGGCGCTGGCGCGGATTATGAAAGACAGCCCGCCCGATCTCATCCTGTCAGGGGTCAATCGCGGTGCCAATCTGGCTGAGGACGTGACCTATTCGGGCACCGTTTCCGCTGCGATGGAAGGCGCGCTGGCCGGCGTGCGCTCGATCGCGCTGAGCCAGGTCTATGCCCGCGAAGGCATGGGCGACACCGTGCCGTTCGAGGCTGCCGCAGCGTGGGGCGAGCGTGTGCTGCGTCCGCTGATCGCTGCGCCGCTCGCCCCGCGCACGCTGGTCAACGTCAATTTCCCCGCCGGCCCCGCGAGTGCCGTGAAGGGCATCCGTGTCGCGCACCAGGGTTTGCGCGATTATGGGCGCCTCGCTGTCGACACGCGGCGCGATCCGCGCGGCTATGAATATCACTGGTTCTCGCTGGGGCCGGTGATCCACACGCCGGCGCACTCGACCGATCTGGAAGCGATCGACGATGGCTATGTCGCGGTGACGCCGTTGCATCTGGATCTGACGCATTATCCCTCGTTCGACCTGCTTAACGCCGCATATCGCTAGGAACAAATTGTGGGCGTAGCGGGCAGGATCGTGGGGCTGATGGCGGCGCTGCCGGTATGCGCCTGCATCCCCGGCGGCGGCGAGCGCCCCGCGCCACCAACGACGCCGCCCAGCGATCTTGCGCTACGCTACGATCCGCCGCGCGACGCCACCCTGCCCCGCCGTGCCGCGCCCAACGCGGCGCCGGAGGCGGCAGTTGTCAGCTTGCCCAGCACGCCGCCCGCCTGGCAGGCGCGCCCTGTGGTGGCCAACGCGCGCGCAGTCGCCGCGAGCAGCTATACCGTGCGCCCCGGTGATACGCTGCGCGCGGTGGCCGAGCGCAGCGGCGCGGGATCGGAGGCGATCGCGCGCGCCAATGCGCTGCCCCCGCCATATACGATCCGTGCTGGGCAGCGGCTGGAGATCCCTGCGGGCCGTTATCATCTGGTACGCGTCGGCGAGACGGGTATCGCCATTGCGCGAGCCTATGGCATCGATTGGTCGCGGATCGTTTCCGCCAATGATTTGCGCGAACCTTATGTGCTGCGCGTCGGCATGCGCGTGCTGATCCCCGGTTCAACGCCCGGGCGCACCAGCATGGAGGAGCGCGCCAGTGCGTTTCGTCTTGATGTCGGTGATCTGGTCACGGGCAGCAGCCCGGCGATTGCGGTTACCCAGCGGCCAGCCAAAGCCATCGCTTCGGCGCGGCGCGTGTTGCCGGCGACGATGCCGGTGGCCGAACCGGCGCGGCTGAGCGGCGCGTTCGTCTGGCCAGTGCGCGGCAAGCTGGTCGGCAGGTTCGGCCCGGGGGCCAGCGGGCAGAAAAATAACGGCATCAAGATCGCCGTGCCGCTCGATACGCCGATCAAGGCCGCTGCCGACGGGATCGTGGCTTATGCCGGAGAGGAGATTGCCGCTCTGGGCGGGCTAGTAATCCTCAAGCACGGCGATGGCTGGGCGACGGTCTACGGCCACGCCAGCAAGCTGCTGGTACGCCGCGGCCAGGCCGTGAAGCGCGGCCAGACGATCGCGCAATCGGGCGAGACGGGATTTGCCGAGCACCCGGAAGTGCATTTCGAGATGCGCAAAGGGCGCAACCCGGTCAATCCGTTACTGCAGCTGCCGGGAGTTTGAACCTCATTGGTCACCCCGGACTTGGCCCGGGTGACGGGTAGTGCATTTTGCACGCTACATGGTAAGCGCTTCGCCACCATGACCGAGCACACCTCCCCCCTCCTGCGCACGCTGGCCGAGCGCGGCTATATCCACCAGACCACCGACGCTGCGGCACTCGATGCGCTCGCCAACAAGCAGATCGTGCCCGGCTATATCGGTTTCGATCCCACCGCGCCGTCGCTGCACGTGGGCAGCCTGGTGCAGATCATGCTGCTGCGCCGGCTGCAGCAAAGCGGGCATAAGCCGATCGTTCTGATGGGCGGCGGGACCGGCAAGATCGGCGATCCGAGCTTCAAGGACGAAGCGCGCAAGCTGCTCGGCGAGGATGGCATCAAGGCCAATGTCACCTCGATCAAGCGCATCTTCGAGCGCTTCCTGACCTTCGGAGACGGCGCCACCGATGCGGTGATGCTCGACAATGCCGAATGGCTCGACCAGCTCGAATATATTCCGTTCCTGCGTGACGTCGGCCAGCATTTCTCGGTCAACCGCATGCTGAGCTTTGATTCGGTCAAGCTGCGGCTGGACCGAGAGCAATCGTTGAGCTTCCTCGAATTCAATTACATGATCCTGCAGGCGTACGACTTCCTCGAACTGTCGCGCCGCACCGGTTGCCGCCTGCAGATGGGCGGCAGCGATCAATGGGGCAATATCGTCAACGGCATCGAGCTGTCGCGGCGCATGGACAGCACAGAAGTCTACGGCATCACCACGCCACTGATCACCACCGCGGACGGCGGCAAGATGGGCAAGACGATGTCGGGCGCCGTCTGGCTGCACGAGGATCAATTGCCGCATTTCGATTATTGGCAATTCTGGCGCAACACCGACGATCGGGATGTCGGGCGGTTCCTGCGGCTGTTCACCGATCTGCCGCTGGATGAGATTGCGCGGCTGGAAGCATTGCCCGGCGCCGAGATCAACGAGGCGAAGAAAGTGCTCGCCAATGCCGCGACCGCGATGTGCCGCGGGCAGGCGGCGGCGGATGAGGCGGCGGAGACCGCCCGGCGCACCTTCGAGGAAGGCAGCGCGGGCGGCGCGCTGCCGACGCTGGCGGTGACGGGCGAAATCACCGTGATCGACGCGCTGATCGGCATCGGCTTTGCCAAATCGAAGGGCGAGGCGCGGCGGCTGATCCAGGGCGGCGGGGCGCGGATTGGCGGCGAGAAGGTTGAGAACGAGACTAAAGTGATCGTTGTCGGCGCCGATCCGGTTGCGATCGCGGCGGGCAAGAAGAACCACGGATTGCTGGTGGCCGGCTAAAGCGGCGCGATCTGACAGCATATCTGGGCGCTTTTTGGTGTTTTATGCGTGATTTACGCCGTTAAGCAGGTTCTTTTACATCCGATTAACCGCGCCCGCGTTAACGGTCCCTTAGTTATTGGGGGACCGCGTCATGGCCGGCTTGGGAATGGCTTTTGCCGACAACCGCGCGTCACCGCGTGATGAGGTGTATCACCGCGCGCAGGCGATCGGCCCTGATGGCGGCGGCATCGTGCTGTTGATCGTCAATCTCTCCGCGTAGGGGCTGATGGCACGCTATGACGACGGCCTGCCCGTGGGGGCACGGCTGCAGATCGACCTGCCGGTGATCGGGATGGTCGACGCCGACGTGCGCTGGTCGCTCGGCGGGCGGATCGGTTGCGCGCTGGAGCGGGCGATCGACCAGGCAACATATTACGAATTGCTGAGCGTGATGGCGCCGCGCTGACGCCTATCCGCTCCGCAACAGCGCGACGCCCGCGTCTCGTTCGAACAGATACAAGGCGGTGCGCGCTGCCTGGCCACGCGCGCCATCGAGCCCGCCATCACGATCGATCAGCAGCCGCGCGTCGTCCGTCGCGATCGGCAGCAGCTCGCTCAACATCTCGGGCGTAGCAATGCGGAACGCAGCCTCGCCCGATTGCTTGGTGCCGAGCAATTCGCCCGCCCCGCGCAGCCTGAGATCCTCCTCGGCGATGCGAAACCCGTCATTGGTTTCGCGCATCAAAGCCAGCCGCGCGCGCGATGTTTCGCTCAGCGCATTGCCGCGGATCAGCAGGCAATTCGATTTGCCCGACCCCCGGCCGACGCGCCCGCGAAGCTGGTGAAGCTGCGCCAGCCCGAAGCGATCGGCCGCCTCGATCACGATCAATGTCGCGTTGGGCACGTCGACGCCGACCTCGATCACCGTCGTCGCGACCAGAACGCCGATGCGCCCGGCAGCGAATTCGCCCATGACGGCATCCTTCTCCGCCCCCTTCATGCGGCCATGGACCAGCCCGACACGATCGCCGAAGCGCGCGCGCAGCGTTTCCGCGCGATCCTCGGCGGCGGCGAGATCGCTCTTGGCGCTTTCCTCGACCAGCGGACACACCCAATAGGCCTGCCCGCCATCGGACAGATGCCGCGCCAGCGCCTCGACCATGTCGGGCAGGCGATCCTCGGAGATCACGCGCGTCTCGATCGGCTGGCGGCCCGGTGGCATTTCATCGAGCATGCTGACATCCATTTCGCCATAATTGGCCAGCGTCAGCGTGCGCGGGATCGGCGTGGCGGTCATCGCCAGCAAATGCGGCGCGGCGCGTGCCTTGGCCTGTAGCATCATGCGCTGCGCGACGCCGAAGCGGTGCTGCTCGTCGACCACGACGAGGCCGAGATCCTTGTAGGTCACCGTATCCTGGAAAATGGCGTGCGTGCCGATCAGGATGTCGATCGCGCCCGAGGCCAGCCCCATCAGCGTCGCCTCACGTACCTTGCCCTTGTCGCGCCCGGTGAGGATGGCGATTTCGACCGGCAGGCCGGCGAGCTGGCGGCGCAACGTCTCGTAATGCTGCCGCGCGAGGATTTCGGTCGGCGCGAGCAAGGCACCTTGCGCGCCCGCCTCCACCGCCATCAGCAAGGCCATCGCCGCGACGAGCGTCTTGCCCGAGCCGACATCGCCTTGCAGCAGCCGCAGCATCGGCTGCTCCTGCGCGAGATCGCCCTCGACCTCGCGCACCGTGCGCGCCTGCGCGCCGGTCAATTGATAGGGCAGTTTCAGCGCATCGCGCAGGCGGCCGTCGCCGGCGAGCGCCCTGCCCCGCCGCGCGCGCGACGACTGGCGCACCAATGTCAGCGCCAGCTGGTTGGCGAACACCTCGTCATAAGCAAGCCGTTCGCGCGCCATCGCGTCGGACGAATCGGCATGGATGCGCGCCAGCGCCTCACGCCAGCCCGGCCAGCCACGCTTGGCGAGCAGCCCGGGCTCGATCCATTCGGGCAGATCGGGCGCACGCTCCAGCACCTGCTCGACGAGCTGGCCCATCCGCCGGGAGGTGATGCCTTCCGACAAGGGATAGATCGATTCGCGCGTCGCGACATCCGGCGCTTCCTCGAGCGGCAGGCAATAATCGGGATGCACGATCTGCAATTCCTGGCCGTACAGCTCCAGCCGGCCGGACACGAGGCGTGGCTCGCCGATCGGCGCGAGCTTCCTGGCCCAGCCGGGATGCCCGCCGAAATAGACCAGGCTGACGAAATTGCCGTGCGCGTCGCTGGCCTGCACGCGCGTCGGGCCGCGGCCATTGCCCGAGCGATAGCTTTGCGCGGTCAGCGTGATGACGATGGTGCGCCCGGCGTCGGCCATGTCGAGCTCGGCCCGCGGCACGCGATCGATCCAGCCGGTGGGCAAATGAAAGGCCAGATCGACGATGCGCGCGAGGTGCAGCCGTTCCAAGGGTTTGGCCAGGCCCGGGCCAATGCCCTTCAGCGCCGTGACTTCGGCGAACAATGGATTGAGGATATCGGGCCGCATGACTATCTGTGTCCTCTAGCCTCACCCGACAGTCGCCGCGAGGGGTCCCGGAAAAGTAATGCTTTTCTGGGTTCCCGATCAGCGCCTGCCGGGCAATTGCTGTTGGAGTGAGCATGGACCGCGAAACCCGTTTGAAACGCCTGCATTATCGCGCCCACCATCGCGGCGTGAAGGAAGCCGATCTGCTGATCGGCGGGTTCTTCGATGCGCACTGGCGGAGCTGGGACGAAGCCGAGATGGTGCTGTTCGAGCACCTGTTGGAGGAGCAGGACGTGGATATCATGGCCTGGGCGATCGGCACCGAAGTGGCGCCGGAACGGTATCAGGGCTCGATCATCGCGGCGCTGAAGACGCTGAATTACGTGCCGATCGCCACCTAACCCCATAACATGACCGTCACCCCGGACTTGTTCCGGGGTCCACTCATCCGCGCGCGCCGCAATCCTTTTGGCACGGTGGCCCCCGGAACAAGTCCGGGGTGACGGATGGGTGGGCTAATATGGAAACCGAATGCCTGATCTGAAGAAAATCCTCGCCGCCAAGCAGCCGCTGACGCTCTCCGGTGTTCCCACCGGGTTCGAGCCGTGGCTGCTCGCCGATCTCGCGCGCACCGCGCCGGCGCGCGCGGTGTTCATCGCGCCCGACGAGCTGGCGATGCGCGCGATCGCGGCGACCGCCCAGGTGTTTGCGCCCGAGCTGGAAGTGCTTACCTTCCCGGCCTGGGATTGCCTGCCTTATGACCGCGCCAGCCCGACGCTGAACGTGATGGCCGAGCGCATGGCGACGCTGCACCGCTTGCAGCAACTGAAGAAAAAGCCGCAACTGCTCATCACCACCGCCAACGCCGCGGCGCAGCGCACGCTGACCCCGTTCCGCATCCGCCAGCTCGTCACCACGCTGGCGCCCAAGGCGCGGATCGATCGCGACAAGCTGGCCATGATGCTGCAGGCCAATGGTTATGTCCGCGTCGAGACGGTGGCGGATTCGGGCGAATTCGCGGTGCGCGGCGGGCTGGTCGATCTGTTCCCGAGCGGTGAGGAACATGCGCTCAGGCTCGATTTCTTCGGCGACGAAATCGAATCGGTGCGGACGTTCGATCCGCAGGACCAGCGCACCACGGGCCGCGTGGAGGGTTTCACCTTGCTGCCCGCCTCCGAGACATTGCTCGACGAGGACAGCATCAAGCGCTTCCGCACGCGTTACCGCGAGCGCTTCGGCGCCACCGCGACGGGCGATCCGCTGTATCAGGCGATCAGCGAAGGCCGGCGGCTGGCGGGGATGGAACATTGGCTGCCCTTGTTCGAGGACAAGATGGCGACCCTGTTCGATCACCTGGGCGCCAATGAATCCGGGGGCGCGGTCGTGCTGCGCGATGGCGGGGTGATCGCGGCGGCGGAGCAACGCTTCGAGGCGATCACCGATTATCACGGCAATCGCGTCAAGGCGCAGGTCAGTGATCCGGGCAGCTATCGCCCGTTGCCGGCGGATGCGCTGTATCTGACGGCCAAGGAGTTCGCCGAGCGCGCGCAAGGGATGCCGACGCACCAGACGTCGCAATTCCACGAGCCCGAGAGCGCCACCGTGCTCGATTTCAACGTCGATGGGCCGCGCGATTTCGGCGCCGAGCGCTCGGCCGGGGCGAACGTGTATGAGGCGGTGGTGCATCATCTGCGCACCGTGCAGCGCGATGGCAAGAAGCCGATCCTGGCGAGCTATTCAATCGGCGCGCGCGAGCGGCTGGCCTCGTTGCTGGCGGATCATGGGCTGACCGGCGCGGTCAAGGTGGATACGTGGCAGGAGGCGCTGGGCGTCGGCAGCAAAAGCGTCGCCCTGCTCGTGCTGCAGCTCGATCACGGCTTTGCGACACCCGACGTCGCATTGCTCACCGAGCAGGACATGCTTGGCGACCGGCTGGTGCGTCGCAAGAAGCGCAAGAAATCGGCCGACGCGTTTCTCGCCGAGCTGGCGATGCTCACGCCGGGCGATCTCGTCGTGCATGCCGATCATGGCATCGGGCGCTATGAGGGGCTGACCTCGATTCCCGTGGGGCAAAGCCCGCACGATTGCGTCGCGCTGACCTATGCCGGCGGCGACAAGCTGTTCGTGCCGGTGGAAAATCTCGAAGTGCTGTCGCGCTATGGCTCGGACAGCGACGGGGCGAACCTCGATCGCCTGGGCGGCGAAGCATGGCAGCGCCGCAAATCGAAGATGAAGGAGCGCATCCGCGAGATTGCCGGCGAGCTGATCGCGACGGCAGCGGAACGCGCGACACGGCCCGCCGACGTGATCGAGGCGGACAGCAGCTATACGCAGTTCGTCGATCGCTTCCCTTATGAGGAAACCGAGGATCAGGATCGTGCGATCAATGATGTGCTCGGCGATCTGAGCAAGGGCACGCCGATGGACCGGCTGGTGGTCGGCGATGTCGGCTTCGGCAAGACCGAGGTGGCGCTGCGTGCGGCGTTCGCCGCGGCGATGGGCGGGCTGCAGGTGGCGATCGTCTGCCCCACCACGCTGCTCGCGCGGCAGCATTTCAACAATTTCACCGCACGCTTCGAAGGCTTTCCGATCAATGTCGGCCGCCTCTCCCGCCTGGTCCCCGCCGCGGAAGCCAAGGCGACCAAGGAGAAGCTTGCCGACGGGCAGATGGACGTGGTGGTCGGCACGCACGCCATCCTGGCCAAGTCGATCGATTTCAAGCGGCTGGGGCTGGTGGTGGTCGACGAGGAGCAGCGCTTTGGCGTGACGCACAAGGAGCGGCTGAAATCGCTCAAGACCGACGTCCACGTGCTGACGCTGACCGCCACGCCGATCCCGCGCACGCTGCAGATGGCCATGTCGGGCCTGCGCGAGCTATCGGTGATCCAGACGCCGCCGGTCGATCGCCTGGCGGTGCGCACCTATATCATGCCGTGGGATCCGGTGGTGCTGCGCGAGGCGCTGCTGCGCGAACATTATCGCGGCGGGCAGAGCTTCTTCGTCACGCCGCGCGTCGCCGACGTGCAGGAGATCGAGGATTTCATGCGCGATCACGTGCCCGAGGTGCGCGCGGTCGTCGCGCACGGGCAGATGTCGGCGACCGAGGTCGAGGAGCGCATGTCGGCCTTCTATGACAAGAAGTTCGAGGTGCTGATCTCCACCACGATCGTGGAAAGCGGGCTCGATATTCCGAGCGCCAATACGATGATCATCCACCGCGCCGATCGCTTCGGCCTCGCCCAGCTCTATCAGCTGCGCGGGCGGGTGGGCCGCGCGAAGACGCGCGCGTACGCCTATCTGACCACGCCGCCCAACCGCATCGTTACCGAGACGGCGGAGAAGCGCCTCAAGGTCCTGTCCGATCTCGACAGCCTGGGCGCCGGGTTCCAGCTGGCCAGCCATGATCTGGACATTCGTGGCGCGGGCAATCTGCTTGGCGACGAGCAATCCGGGCATATCAAGGAAGTGGGCTACGAACTCTACCAGTCGATGCTGGAAGAGGCGATCATGGAGGCCAAGGCGGGCGGGCAGCGGCTGCGCCCGAAGGACTTCAGCCCACAGATCACGATCGACGCGCCGATCCTCATCCCGGAGGAGTATGTCCCCGATCTCGACCTGCGCATGGGCCTGTATCGCCGCTTGAACGATGTCGAGGACCAGGACGGCGTGGAGGCGTTCGCCGCCGAGCTGATCGATCGCTTCGGCCCGCTGCCGAGCGCGACCGAGAACCTGATCCGCATCATCGAGATCAAGATGCACGCCAAGAAAGCGTGCGTGTCGAAGATCGATGTCGGGCCGAAGGGGGCGCTGGTGACGTTCCAGAACGACACGCCGCCCAATATCGAGGGGCTGCTGGCCTGGGTGCAGAAGCTCGATGGCGTCGCGCGGCTGCGGCCCGACAGCAAGCTGGTGGTCAACCGCGTGTGGGGCGATCCCAAGGCGCGGCTGCACGGCGCGCTGCAGTTATCGAAGGGGCTGGCGCGGGCGGCCGGGTAGCCTCCTGCCCCCGCTCTCGTCAGCTCGAATCCCGGGATGACGGGAGTTAGGAGGCGGGGCGCGCCATCAGTTCGACCAGCGCCACGCTGGAGATGGCTTCGGAACACAGGAAGCCCTGATAATATTGGCAGCCCTCCTTGGCCAATAACTCAAGCTGCTCCTGCGTCTCCACGCCTTCCGCGATCACCGACAGACCAAGCGAGCGCGCCATATCGATAACGCCGCGCACCACGACGCGGTCGCGCGCCGTGCCGGTAATGTCCTGCGCCAGTTTCTTGTCGATCTTGAGATAATCGAGCGGCAGTGATTTGAGATAGGCAAGGCTGGAATAGCCGGTGCCGAAATCGTCGATCGCCACGCGGCAACCGGCAGCACGCAGCGTGGTGAGCAAGGTCGCGGCGATGTTGAGATCCTCGATCAGCCCGCTTTCGGTGATCTCCAGCGTCAGCCGCGTGCGCGCAAAGCCGCTGCGGCCGATGCGGTCCAGAAACAGATCGGCAAAACCGGGGCGCGCGATATCGCCCGCGGTGAGATTGAGCGACAGCCGCAACCGGGCCAGCGCCAGCGGCCAGGCGGCGGCACGCGCCAGCACGATATGCTGGATATGATCGGACAAGGCGATTTCGAGATCGGCGCGTGCCGCTGCGGCGAACAGCAGATCCGCGCCGATCGTGCCGAGCGTGGCATGTTCCCACCGCGCCAGCGCCTCGACCCCGACGATGCGGCCATCCGCCATCGCCACTTGCGGCTGGAACAGGATGTCGATCTCGCCGCGATCGATCGCCGGCCCGAGTTCGGCGGCGAGGCGATCGATCGGCGCTTCCTGCTCGCCCGACGCCGCCACGCGCAGCGTCGCGCTGTCCGAGGCCTTGGCATCGGCCAGCGCGGTGCCGGCGCGGCGCAGCAATGCCGTGGCATCATCGGCGGGGCCGCGCACCGCCATGCCGATGCGACAGCCGAGCACGGCGATGGCATCGCCGACGACATAGGGCCGGCCCATCGCGCCGACGATGCGCTCGATCGCCAGATCAATCCGCGCCCGGGGGCGTTCCGTGGCGACGAGGAATTCCGATCCCCCCATCCGCGCCACCAGCGCGCCCTTTTCCAGCGTTTCGCGCGCGGCCTGCGCGATGCGGCGATGCGCGCCGCGCAGCAACGCATCCCCCGCCGCGCGGCCATAAGCGGTGTTGACCATCTCGAAGCGATTGAGCGCAATCAGGATCACCGATAACGGCGCGCCGGTAGCCAAACGGCGATCGAGCCAGCGCCTGGCCCCGCCGCTGTCGCGCGCGCCGGCCAGCGCATCGCGCATCGCTGCGGTGGAATCGGGCACGCTGCCCAGCGGCTCGACCAGCGCATCGATACGCTGTGCCTGCGCATCGTGCTGCAAATGCTGCACCACGCGGCCAACACCGGTGATGTCATGCGCAAATGCGGTGGCCGGGCGCGTCGCAACGCGCCGCAGGGCGTCGAGCGCAGTGCGCCGCTCACCCGGATCGAGCGTGCGCAGCAAGGCGCGCGGCGCGCTATCTTCGGCGATGGCCAGCAACCGCGCCAATGCCGGCGTGATCTGCAGCGCCCGCTCCCGCAGATCTAGCCGCCAGCCGAGCGGATCGGCCGGCGCGGTGGCGCGCCATTCGCCCGCCATGCGCGTCGCATGACGCCCGGCAAAACGCACCGATTGGATGAATTCCGCCTCGCTGAACGGACTGGCGAGAAAATGCGTCGCGCCCGCATCGTAAAACCGCGGGATCGCGTCCGTATCGCCGCGCGACACCAGCACCAGCATCGCCCCCCCGTTCGAGCCGACGGCGCCATCCAGCGCCACGGCCGCGGCCAGCCCGTCGCTCAACGCGCCACGTGCATCGATCACCGCCACCGCCGATCCGCTGGCCAAAAAGCGGCGTTCGGCCCCTTCTGCGCGGCGCGCGGCAACCACCTGCCAACCCGCGCGCGCGCCCAGCGCGGCGAGTTCATCACGCTGCCGGAACGATAGAATGTAGAGGGGGGCGGGATCTACATCACTCACCCATAATCCCCCGCCCGAAATAGTCCTGCCACCTTTCGGCTCTTTCCGACGTTTACGGTACAAGAACAAGGCCTCCTGCGCCCCGCCCTTGTTACACACGCATCAAAGGCTTAGCTCTTCACCCATGACCTGCGCGCCCAATTTGATCGACAGCCCCCTGATCGACGGGCACGGTCGCACCATCAGCTATCTGCGCATTTCGGTCACCGACCGCTGCGATCTGCGCTGCCGCTATTGCATGGCAGAGCATATGACGTTCCTGCCCAAGGCAGCCGTCCTCAGCCTCGATGAAATGGCCATCATCGCCGAACGCTTTATTGCCCGCGGCATCCGCAAGATCCGGCTGACCGGGGGCGAACCCTTGGTTCGCCGCGATGTCGAGCAGCTGGTGCGCCGGCTCGGCAGCCATGTCGGCAGCGATCTCGACGAGCTGACCATGACCACCAATGGCAACCATCTCGTGGAGCATGCGGCAGCGCTGGTGGATGCCGGCATGCGCCGCATCAACGTCAGCCTCGATACGCGAGACCCTGAGCTGTTTCGCTACATCACGCGGCATGGCGATGTCGCGCGCGTGATCGGCGGCATTTATGCCGCGCGCGACGCCGGGCTGCGGGTGAAAATCAACATGGTCGCGCTGAAAGGGCAGAATGATGGCGAAATCGCCTCCATGCTCGCCTGGTGCCGTGACGAAGGCCTCGATCTGACGCTGATCGAGACGATGCCGCTCGGCGCGATCGACGAGGATCGCACCGATCGCTTTCTGCCGCTGACCGCAGTGATGGACGAGCTCAAGGCCGACTTTCCTCTGGTGCGCGATATGCATGATAGCGGTGGCCCCGCACGCTATTGGCGCGTCGATGGCTCGAGCACGCGGCTCGGGTTGATCTCACCGCTGACGGCCAATTTCTGCAGCACCTGCAATCGCGTGCGGCTGACCACCGAAGGCATTCTCTATACCTGCCTCGGGCATGACGATCAGGTCGATCTTAAGGCGATCCTGCGTGCCGAGGGCGTGGCCGGGCTGGATGCCGCGCTGGATTCAGCAATGGGCACCAAGCCCGCACGCCATGATTTCGATATCGCGGCTGCCGCGCCCGCCGTCAGCCGCCACATGAGCGTCACCGGTGGTTGAGGCGGCCTGCTCGAGGCCACACCGATGAGCGCGCAACGCCGCGCGTTGGTCGCCTCCCCCACCCCGCCGGCACAAGCCGCGGCGCGCGCGCTTGCCGATGCGCATGAGTGGGTACCGGTTGAAGACGCTGAGCTGATCGTCGCGCTGGGCGGCGATGGCTTTATGCTGCAAACGCTGCACGCGATGCTGGAGCGGCGCAAACCCGTGGTGCCGGTGTTTGGCATGAACCTCGGCACCGTCGGCTTCCTGATGAACGAATGGCGCCAGCACGATTTGCACGATCGGCTCGCGCGCACCAAATCGTTCAAGGTTGTGCCGCTGGCGATGACCGCCGAGACGATGGACGGCGAGATCGTCACGTTGCCGGCGATCAACGAAGTCTCGCTGCTGCGCGAGACGCGCCAGACGGCCAATCTCGAAGTCACCCTCAACGATCGCGTCGTCCTGCCTGAGCTGGCGTGCGATGGGATTCTCGTCGCCACACCCGCCGGCTCCACTGCGTATAATTTCTCGGCGCAGGGCCCGATCCTCCCGCTCGGCTCGGCCTTGCTCGCGCTGACCCCGATCAGCCCGTTCCGCCCGCGGCGCTGGCGCGGCGCGATCCTGCCGGACAAGGCGCGGATCGGCATCCGCGTGCTGGACGCCGCGAAGCGCCCGGTCAGCGCCGTGGCCGATCAGCGCGAGGTGCGCGATGTCGCGCGCGTCGACATCATGATCGATCGCGCGCGTGAGCTGACGCTGTTGTTCGATCCCGAACACGCCCTCGATGATCGCATCACGATGGAGCAATTTGTCGCTTGATGTGGATAACCGTCGGAACGGGGTTGCATCCTCGTTTCAGCCAGTTATAGAGCCGCCCTCGGCTTCATTCCCTGATAGCTCAGCGGTAGAGCTCTCGACTGTTAATCGAGCGGCCGTAGGTTCGAATCCTACTCAGGGAGCCACCGACACCCGCAGAAATGCGCGGTTATCGGTGACGGGATGAAGCGATCCCCCTTATCGTTACGGTAGTGCGGTCATCTGCGATGATACCGCCCACAGATTGATCCCGCCTTCGCTGGCGTGACGATCGATGGCGGCCAGTTCGTCTGCCGAAAAGTCGAGCCGCTGCACCGCATCGAGCGATTCGTCGAGCTGCGCGACAGTGCGCGCGCCGATCAGCGCCGAAGTGACGCGAGGATCGCGCAGCACCCAGGCGATGGCCATCTGCGCCAGTGATTGCCCGCGCGCCGCCGCGAGCGCGTTGAGGGCCTGGATCCGGGCCAGATTCTCCTCGGTCAGCAGATCGGGCGAGAAGGAGCCATCGCGCGCCGCGCGGGCATCCTGCGGCACGCCGTTCAGATATTTGCGTGTCAGCATGCCCTGCGCCAGCGGGGAAAAAGCGATGCAGCCCGTGCCCAGCGCCTCGAGCATATCGAGCAGGCCCTGCTCGACCCAGCGATTGAGCATCGAATAGCTCGGCTGATGGATCAGCAGGGGCACCCGCTCCTCGCGCAGGATCGCCGCCGCCTGCTCGGTCAATTCGGGCGAATAAGACGAGATGCCGATATACAGCGCCTTGCCCTGGCGATGCAGCTGCGCCAGCGCGCCCATCGTCTCCTCGAGCGGTGTCTTGGGATCGACGCGGTGCGAATAGAAGATATCGACATAATCGAGCCCTATGCGCTTGAGGCTCTGATCACAGCTGGCGATGAGATATTTGCGGCTGCCGCCGATATCACCATAGGGCCCGGGCCACATGTCCCACCCCGCCTTGGTCGAGATTACCAGCTCGTCGCGCAGCCCGGCGAAATCGGTTGCCAGCATGCGGCCGAAATTCTCCTCGGCCGAGCCGTAGGGAGGGCCGTAATTATTGGCCAGATCGAAATGCGTAACACCGCGATCAAAGGCACGACGCAACATTGCCCGCCCCGTCTCGAACACGTCCGCGCCGCCGAAATTCTGCCACAGGCCCAGGCTGATCGCGGGGAGATCGAGCCCGCTGCGGCCGCAGCGGCGATACGGCATACGCCCGTCATAGCGATTCTGATCAGGCGCATAGGGGGCGGAAAACGGCATGGTCAGTGACTCCAAAGGGCAGTGAATCAAGCGCGAACGCACGAACCGGGCAGCTGGATCGCAGGACGCGCGAATTCCATCATGTGGCCAAGCAGAGGGCCAGTGACGACGCGGCCTGCGTGCCCGCGCGAAAACGCCGCCCGCGGGGTCCGCAGGCAGCGCCGGGCGATCATTTTTTGAACGGGTCCAGCTGTCGGATCGTGCCGTCAGCGTTGAAGAACATTTCCGTCATCTTGGCTGAACGCAGATGATTTTTGTTCGACAATTGCGTGTCATGGTAAAACAGCCACCAGCGATCGCTGAACTGGATGATCGAATGGTGCGTCGTCCAGCCCTGCACCGGCGACATGATGTGGCCGGTATAGCGGAACGGGCCATACGGGCTGTCGCCGATGGCATAATTCAGGAAATGCGTATCGCCGGTCGAATAGGTGAAATAATATTTGCCGCCGCGCTTGAACAGCCATGACGCCTCAAAGAAGCGCCGTTCGTGATCGCCGCCGAGGATCGGATTGCCCGCCTCGTCAACGATCTGCACGTCGCGCGACGGCTCGGCGAACTGCTTCATGTCGGCGCTCATCCGCGCGACTTTGGGCGCCAGCGCCGGCTTGTCATCCTGGCGCAGATCGGTGTCGCCTGCGGTCGCATCGAACCTGCCGGTCGCCCAGCGCTGTAGCTGGCCGCCCCAGATGCCGCCGAAATACATATAGCTCTGGCCGTCGCTGTCGCTGAATACCGCCGGATCGATCGAGAAGCTGCCGCTGATCGGGGTCGGCTCGGCCTTGAACGGCCCGGTCGGCGAGGTCGACGTGGCGACGCCGATGCGGAACACGCCGGCTTTGTCGCGCGCCGGCATGTAGAGATAATAGGTGCCGTTCTTATACGCCGCATCGGGCGCCCAGGTCTGCTTCGATGCCCAGGGGATCTGCTTCACGTCGATAGCCACCGGATGGACGGTGACCGGGCCGCCGGGCCGATCCATGCTCAGCACGCGATAATCGTGCATGGCATATTGATTGCCGAGATCGTCATCGGGAATGCCGGCATCGACATCATGGCTGGGATAGACATAGATCCGGCCATTGAAGACGTGCGCGGACGGATCCGCGACGTACAGATCCGTGACCAGCGGCTGGGCGAGATACGCACGCCCGTCCGGCGCGCGCGGTTCGTTCGCCTGGGCAAAAGCCAGCGTGCCGGCCAAGGCGAGCGGCGCTGCCGCGAGCGTGGCGATAGTGTAAAAGCGCATATGGCCCGTCATCCCAAAAGCGATCTTCTGCGAGATCCGTTGTCAGATAGCGCTACCATATTGCTGCACGAGCCCGCGGGCAAGCGCGCGCCTGGCAGGCACGGCCCCGGAAACTTGCAAAATAGGCCTTTAAAATCAAGATGCTCAAGTCGGCCGATCGGCCAGGCCAAGACAGATCGCCGTGGGCCGTGGCCGCTCGTGGGCGCGCTTACGTTTCCACCCAAGCAATCTATCAGTAATACTGACGTATTCGCTGTGAGCGACAGGCATGCGGACCAGTGTTTTAGCTGCAATGCAGCATTATCGCGATGCGCAGGGGGGATGGGAAGGACAGTGGGCCCTCCGGGGGCTCGCGCAACCTGCTGCGCGAGTAGCGAAGAGCTTCGTATACAATAATGTAGGCCGGCAAGCTGCCTCGTGCCTGTTGTATCCGTGCCACTATTGCGACGTTATTTTTATACAGCGGGCCCCGTCCCGTTGACATTAACTGCCAACTTGATAGCGATACCACCGGAACGGTTTTCGATCTCGCAAAGAGGTGACGGCCGACGGCAACGACCGCGATTCAACAGGAGGGGACATTATGAAGGCCACCAATTTGCTCGTTGCGCTTGCGCGCTCGACGTCGGGATTTGCGCTTGCCGCGGGGCTTGCTTTGCCCGCCGCGGCGCAAACCGCATCGACCGGGCCCGCCACCGCGGCACAGGCGGACGCCGATTCCCAGGCGGCGACCGAAGAGCAAGAAATTGTCGTCACCGGCATCCGCGCCAGCCTTAACCGCGCGATCGACATCAAGCGCAATTCGGCCGGCGTCGTCGATGCCATCTCGGCCGAGGATATCGGCAAATTCCCCGACACCAACCTGGCCGAATCGCTGCAGCGCATCACCGGCGTATCGATCAGCCGCGCCAACGGCGAAGGTTCGACGGTTGCCGTTCGGGGCTTCAGCGGCAACTTCAATCTAGTCACGCTAAACGGCCGCCAACTGGCTTCGACCAACATCGATCTGAGCACCGGCAACGCTTTCGCCACGGGCACTGGTCGCTCGTTCGACTTCCAGAACCTCGCGTCGGAAGGCGTCGCCACGCTGGAGGTCTACAAGACCGGCCGCGCCAGCATCCCATCGGGCGGGATCGGCGCCGCGATCAACGTCGTCACTCGCCGGCCGCTGGATGCGCGCGAAGACGGCCTGTCGGGCTCGATCGGCGCCAAGGCGCTGTATGATAGCTCGGTGGAGAAGGCAGAGGCCGACCTGAAGAAGATCACGCCCGAACTGTCGGGTCTGATCAACTGGAAAAACGCCGATGAAACTTTCGGCGTCAACATCTTCGGCAGCTATCAATTGCGCGAGTCCGCGTCGGTCCAGTCCAACCCGAACTATTGGAACATCATACCGACGGCCACGTTCCTGAACCCGGGCACGTACATCACCCCGACGACGAACATCACGAACCGCCCCACCACCGCCTTCGTGCAGATCCCGAACGACAGCCGCTACCAGTTCTCTGAGAACCGCCGCGAGCGGATGAACGCCCAGGCGAACATCCAGTTCAAGCCAACCGACCGGCTCGAGATCACGATCGACGGCCTGTATGCGCGCAACAAGCTTAGCGACGAGCGCAGCGAGCAGACCAACTGGTTCCAGCGGCCGTTCAGCGATGTCACGTTCGACGACAACGATCAGATGCAGACCGCGATCATCCTGGCCGAGGCCAAGCAGGCGGACAAGGGCTACGAGCAGCAGCGTTTTGCGACCAAGACCGAGCTGTATTCGGTCGGCGGCAATCTGAAGTGGAACTTCACCGATGCGCTGTCGCTGAAGCTCGATGCGAACCATTCGAAATCGACCACCGATCCGGACAATGCCAACGGCACGTCGGCCACGACGATCTCGATTGGCGCTCCCGTCCGTGCGACCCACCGCGTAGATTTCTCCAACGGTTTCCCGCAGCAGTCGGAAACACTGAACGATTGCAACGCGACCAACGGTGGCCGCGGTGGCAACTGCAACAACCTGCTCGACATCGGCGATCTCGGTACGCAGATCGCACGCGAGATAACCTCGCAGCAGGAGTCTAGGATCAATCAGTACGGCGCCGAACTGGGTTGGGACCTGGGCAACGAGAGCCGTTTCGTGTTCGGCGGCAACTATATCGATGCGAAGACCCGCTCGGCCAGTTCCAACACCCAGCAGCTGCTGGGTGACTGGGGCATCACCGACACCGGTATCGTCAACCAGCTTGCGGGCGATCTCGTCAGCACGTTCTGCATGACCTGCAAGTTCGATAAATATAATCCGAACTCGACGGGGTCGGCGCTGGTCGCGTTCCGGGCGGATGCGGTCGACCTGCTTAACATCTTCTCGCCCTATTATGAGCCCGTGACAGGACGCGAACGGCGACTCCAGGGTTCGTCGGATGACACGGTCGGCGAGAAGACCTGGGCGCTCTATGGTCAGCTGGCCTGGGGCGGCGAAATCGCTGGCCGTCGCGCCAACGCTCTGATCGGCGTGCGCTACGAGCAGACCAGGGTCAATTCGGTCGCGCTTCAGTCGATCCCGGTCGCGCTGGAATGGCAATCGGACAATGACTTTGCCGTCCTCGGCGGCCCGGCCGGTGGCGCGGTGACCGTGAAGTCGAAATATGACAATCTTCTGCCATCGCTCGATTTCAACGTCGAAGTGGTCGACAATCTGGTGGCGCGTACATCGTTCAGCCGGACGCTGGCGCGTGCGGATTATGGCAATCTGTTCGCCTCCGTTGCGGCCAATGCGCCGAACCGCCCGACCGCGCTGGGCTCGGGGACGGCCCCCGCAACCCGGCAGAATCCGGCGCTGCTGCCGTTGGTGTCGGACAATTTCGACGTGTCCGTCGAGTGGTACTACAAGCCCACCAGCTTCGTGTCGGTCGGCTTCTTCAACAAGGACGTGCGTAACTTCGTCGGCAATCAGGTCACCAACGGCAACCTGTTCGGGTTGCGCGATCCAGGCTCGGGCGCGGCGGGGTCGCGGTCCGGCACGGCGCTTGCCTATCTGCGGACCAACAATATCGCCACGACCGATGAAAATCTGTTCGCCTACTCCGCGTTGTTGCAACAGAATGGCGGCAACCAGGCGGCGGCAACCGCGGCGTTCCAGAACGCGTTCAACCCTGCCACGGGGCAGTTCAACGGGACGTTTTATAACGACCTCGCGCTTGCCGTGAACCTCGTGGGCGATTCCAACGATCCGCTGGTCAATTTCGCTATCAGCGAACCGATCAACAATCGTGAGGCCAACATCCACGGCTTCGAAATCGCCTGGACCAACTTCTTCGGTCAGTCGGGCTTTGGCTTCGCTGCCTCGTACACCAAGGTCAGCGGCGACGTGAACGTCGATCCCTACGCTAGTCCGAACGTCAACATCTTTGCGTTGACCGGCCTGGGCGACAGCGCCAACTTGACCGGCATCTACGAAAAGAATGGTCTTTCGGCCCGCGTCTCGTACAATTGGCGCGACAAATATCTCGCCGCTACCAACCAGGGCGACAACCGCAACCCGCTGTTCACCGCGGCGTTCGGCACGCTGGATGCCAGCATTAGCTACGACGTCACGCAGAACATGTCGGTATCGCTGGAAGCGGTCAATTTGACGAGCGAAGCGTTCCGCCAATATGCCCGCACCGAGACCAATCTGGTCTTTGTGCAGGAGCTCAAGCCACGCTTCTACCTTGGCGCGCGCTACCGCTTCTGATCCCGATCGGGGGGCGGGCCGATGCCCCGCCCCCGGATTATCGAAAAGCCGCCGCGCATTGCGGCGGCTTTTTCTTTGTCCGTCGATGGCGGGCTGATAGACCTGATGCATCAACAGGACCGGAGCGGATGAACCCCGTACAGATCAACAATATCGACCACGCCGATCTGCGCGTCAGCGCGCGGGCAGGCGCGGCGTTCGGCGACGCCGCCAATCAAGCGTTAGTGTTTCCGGCCGAATTCGAGGAGGTGCAGCGCGAATTCGCCATCATCTTCCGTCGCCGTGAGGAGGGCCTGCAAGCCTATGCCTTGCTCGGCCTGGACCGCGACGAAAACCTGTTCCTGGCGGACGCCCACTGGACGAGCCGCTACGTGCCCGCCAGCCACCAGCGCGGCCCCTTCTCGATCGGGATGGTACGCCCCGCCGGCGCCGACGTTGGCCAGCCGATGCTGCAGGTCGATTTCGACGATCCCCGCGTCGGCGATGACGCCGGCCTGCCGCTGTTCCTCGAACATGGCGGGAATACGCCCTATCTCGACCGTATCACCGGCGTACTGCGGCTGCTGTACGAGGGAATGGAAAACGCGCCGCCCGCTTATGCCGCGCTCGACGACGCCGGCTTGCTGGCCCCGGTTACGCTCACCATCGATGTCAGCGAGGAACGCCGCTACACCGTGCCCGACGTGCTCGTGGTGGACATCGAACGGCTCGCCGCACTGACCGGCGAACCGCTCGAACGGCTGCATCGCTCAGGCATCCTCCGGCTTGCCACCCTCGCCGCGGCGTCGCTCGGCAACGTCCAGCAGCTGATTGCCCGCAAGCAGCAACAGCCAGGCACGGGCGGCTGAGCGCGATGACCGCCATCACCCGCCGCACGCGCGTGATCGAGGCAGCGGACGCGCGTACCTTGCCCGTCGCCGAGCTGATCGCCGAAGGCCGCCCGACGGTCCTGCGCGGCATCGCGCGCGATGTGCCGCTGGTCGTCGCCGGCCGGCAAGGTGCCGGTGCCGCCATCGCCTGGCTCAAGCAGTTCGATGGCGGCCGCCCGGTCACCGCCTATATCGGCGATCCCGCCATCGGCGGCCGGTTCGGCTACACGGCGGATGGCACCGCGCTCAATTTCAGCCGGGAGCGCGGATCGCTCTCGGCCTATCTCGATCAGCTGCTCGCCGGGCTGGACGATCCCGCCGCGCCCGCCATCTATATCGGCTCCACCGATATAGATCAGTATCTGCCGGGCCTGAGGGCGCTGGCCGCGCTGCCGTTCGGGGATGCCGAACTGGTGGAGCATCCCCCGCTGGTCAGCATCTGGATCGGCAACCGGACGACGGCGGCGGCGCATTATGACATGTCGAACAACATCGCGGTCACGCTGGTCGGGCGCCGCCGCTTCACCTTGTTCCCGCCCGATCAGGTCGCCAATCTGTATCCCGGCCCGCTGGATCCGACACCCGCCGGCCAGGTCATCTCGATGGTCGATTTCGACGCACCCGATCTGGCACGCCATCCGGGCTTCGCCGATGCGTGCGCGGTGGCCGAAGTGGCGGAGATGGAGCCCGGCGATGCGCTGATCTATCCCGCTTTGTGGTGGCATCGGGTCGAGGCGCTCGATCCGTTCAACGCGATGATCAATTACTGGTGGAACACATCGCCACGCTTCATGGACACGCCGCAGAACACGCTGCTGCACGGCCTGCTCAGCCTGCGCGACCGCCCGCCGCACGAGAAAGCGGGATGGCAGGCGCTGTTCGACTATTACGTGTTCGGCGATGCCGCGCGCGCCGGCGCGCATCTGCCCGCCCCTGCCCGCGGCGCGCTGGCCCCGCTGGAGGCCACCGCGGCACGCCGGCTGCGCGCCACCTTGTTACAACGGCTCAACCGCTGACGAAGGACGTTCGATGAACCCCTCCCCCAAGACGCGCGTGGTAATCGCCGGTGGCGGCACTGCCGGCTGGCTGGCCGCAGCATTGCTGACTCGCCAATTGGGGCCGCTGATCGATGTCACGCTGGTGGAATCCGAAGAGATCGGCACGGTCGGCGTGGGCGAGGCGACGATCCCCACGATCCGCGGCTTCCATGCCCTGCTGGGGCTCGACGAGGAAGAATTCGTCCGCGCGACCGGCGCCACGTTCAAGCTCGGCATTGCCTTCGAAGGCTGGACCCGCCCGGGTTCGCGCTATCTCCACTCGTTCGGCGATGTCGGCAAATCGACCTGGATGGGCGATTTCCAACATTTCTGGCTGGCCGCGCGCGCCGATGGCAATGCCGGGTCGCTCGGGGATTATTGCTATGAGGCGCAAGCGGCGGAAGCGGGAAGATTCGCCACCGGCGCCGACGCGCAGCTCAATTACGCCTATCATTTCGATGCCGGCCGTTATGCGCGCTATCTGCGCGCACGTTGCGAGGCGGCGGGGCTGCGGCGCGTCGAGGGGCGTATCGCGCGGGTCGAACAGGATGGCGAGAGCGGCGATCTGACGGCGCTGGTGCTCGAATCGGGGGAGCGCGTCGAGGGCGATCTGTTCCTCGATTGCACCGGGTTCCGCGGCTTGCTGATCGGCGAGACATTGGGCATCGGTTATGAGGATTGGAGCCACTGGCTGCCGATGAACCGTGCGCTGGCGGTGCAGACTGCCGCCGTCGGCCCTGCCTTGCCCTACACCCGCGCGATCGCGCATGAGGCGGGCTGGCAATGGCGCATCCCGCTGCAGCACCGCGTCGGCAACGGCATCGTCTATGCCGCCGAGCATCTTAGCGACGATGCGGCGCGCGCGCTGCTGCTGGGATCGGTCGAGGGCGAAACGCTGATCGAGCCGCGGCCGCTCCGCTTCACCACGGGCCGCCGCAAGCGCGCGTGGGAGAAGAACTGCATCGCGCTCAGCCTGTCCTCGGGCTTTATCGAGCCGCTCGAATCGACCAGCATCCATCTGATGATGATCGCGCTCACCCGGCTGGTGCAGCTGTTTCCCTTCGGCGGCGCGACGGCGGCGGTGGCGGCGCGGTTCAACGACATGGCGCAGCGCGAACTGGAAGGCGTGCGCGATTTCGTCATCCTGCATTATCATCTCAACGCGCGCGACGAGCCGTTCTGGCGCCAGTGTCGCGAGATGAGCATTCCGGATTCGCTGGCCGCGCGCCTGGCGTTGTTCAAGGAGGAGGCACAGGCCTATCAGGGGGCGGAGGAACTGTTCCGCGTCAGTTCGTGGTTACAGGTGATGCTTGGTCAGGGTCTTACGCCAGACCGTCACCACCAGATGGCGCGGCTGATGCCGCCGACGCAACTGGCCGAGGCCTTGCGCAATCTCTCGGGCGGGATCGCCGCGCGCGTCGCCACGCTGCCGTCGCATCAGCAGTTCGTCGATTCGCTCGCGCTTGCCTGAGCGCAGGATCACGCCATCACGGCGAGCAGATCGTCGAGCCCGACGGTCGCGAAGGTCGCGAAATCATCCGCCACGCCGTACGGCAGCAGCAGCGTCCGTTCCCGCACCAGCGCGCCGCAGCTATAGACGACGTTGGGCACATAACCGTCGCGTTCCTTGGCGCTGGGATGAATCAGCGGCAGCGGCGTGCGCGCGAGCACCCTGGATGGATCATCGCGATCGAGCAGGCACGCGCCGATGCAGTAATTACGCACCGTGCCAACGCCATGCGTCAGCACCAGCCAGCCTTCTTCGATCTCGATCGGCGATCCGCAATTGCCCAGCTGGACGAATTCCCACGGGTAATACGGCATCACGATGCGCCGGCCGGCGTTCCAGGTGTACAGATCGTCGGATTCGAGCAGCCAGATATTCTCGTTATCGTGCCGCCCGAGCATCGCGTAACGCCCGTTCACACGGCGCGGGAACAACGCCATGCCCTTACCCCGCGTGGCATCGCCGTGCAGCGCGCGCATCTCGAAGCTGCGAAAGTCGCTCGACGACAACAGTTCCGATCGCGCGGCCGCACCGCTGAACGCGGTATACGTGCCGTAATAGCATTGCGTGCCGTCCTGTTCGGTGAATTGCACCAGCCGCAGGTCCTCGATGCCCTGCTGCTGGCTCGGCGTGATCGGGAACAGCACGGATTCGGAGACGTCGCGGCTGCCGCCGCAATCGATCCGGATCGTGGTCGCGCCGCCATCGTCGCCGCGCTGCTCGATGATCGGCGACACCGCGGTCGGGCTGACCGGATCCATATTGGGCATCCGGCCCGGTCGCCACGTGCCGGTGCGGAAAGTAACCGACGAGACATGCCCTTCGCCGATCCCCCGCAGCGACAGGATGAAGCGCAGCGCGCCATCGGCCAGGCCCGATTGATCGGGATGCGGCACGATGCTGGGATTGAACAAAGCGGCCGCCTCGAACGAGTATTCGGCGCAAAAATAGGCCCCGATCAGCAACGCCCGCGGTCTGTCGATCGCCAGCGGATCCAGCGCCAGTTGCTTGGCTACCTGCTCGAAGCGCCGCATCAGCACGGCATCCACATCGCGGTGGCGTTCGTCGAGCGAATCGGTCGCCCGGCGGCGATCGCGTGCGAGTTGCTCGCCAGTCATGCCCAGCACGCGCGCCACGATCCGCCCCGCGCGGGGATGGCCGGGCACGACGAAGCCGATCGGATCTTCGGGCGCGAATGGCCGGATGACGGTGCGCGCGGGATCGGGGCGGAGCAGGATATCGCTATACGTCTTTATGTCCGCACCGCGCACGCCAGTCCCTTTCGACAATGCCGTTTGCGGCTGCCCGAGCCAACGCAGTCCGTCGCGACCCGTCGCAGCCAGGCAACGGTTCGTCAGCCATTGTTCATCCCTAATAGCTGATAAGGCCGGAGTCTCTCACGGACACTTGTGCCCCATCGTTCGTTGCCCTCTCATAATGGATACCGGCGGTCGCCACGGCCTGCCGCCCTCGGAGAAAGCCATGTTGCAGTCCAAATTGAAATTCGCCGGGGCGCTGCTTGCCGCCACGGGCACGCTGGCGCTCGGTGCCTGCGCGACGGAGACCGCCTACCGCCCGGCGACCGGATCGGGCTTTGCCCGCACTGGTTATAGCGATCGCCAGATCGAGCCCAACCGCTACCTCGTGAGCTTTGCCGGCAACAGCTATACGTCGCGCGACACGGTCGAGCGCTATCTGCTGTTCCGCGCGGCCGAGCTGACGCTGTCGCGCGGCTATGACAATTTCATCCTGGTCGACAAGGATACCGATCTGCGCACGCGCACCTATAGCACGCCGGGCATCGGCGGTTATGGCGGCTTTGGCTATGGCGGGTTCGGTGGCTTTGGCGGCTGGGGCCCGAGCTGGCGCTATCGCGGCCGTGGCTTCGGCTGGCGCTCGTGGAATGGCTTTGGCGGCGACCCGTTCTGGGATAGCGGCGTCGACATCCGCACGATCGACAAGTTCGAGGCCAATGCCGAGATCGTGCTCGGCAAGGGCCCCAAGCCCAAGGACAACATCCGCGCCTTCGACGCCCGCGCGGTGGTCGACAGCATCGGGCCGAGCGTCGTGGTGCCGAAGTAACGGCTCCGCCTTTGCGACAATCGGAAGGCCTCCCTGCCGCATGGCGGGGAGGCCTTTTCGTATCCACGGCTCGTCACCCGCGCGAGCGCACCCCGAACTCACTGCAGGGGCTCCGGACGCAACGAGCCGTCCCTCAGTCGCCACTGACCTCGCCATCTTCGTCAGTTTCCTTTGCCTGCACGCGCCTGGACCGGACGGACTGGATGATGTCCTCGATCTCGTACAGCAAAGCGATCCCTTGGTTGGTCTTCCCATTATCGTCGGCGGGGTCTTCGGCAAAAAGCGTCTTGGCACGCCTCGCCAGGTCCATCAGCGCAGCGTACCGCTCCTCGCCGAGCTTTTTGCGGACCTTACCGAAGCCTTCGGTCAGTTGGTGAAAGCGTGATTCAATATCTTGCGTGGGGAAAAGCCTGATTGATCAACGAAGGTAGGAGCTTCGGCCACGAGAGAGGCAAGGAGTTCATATATCTCGCTCAAGGAGGCAGGAATGTAGGGCTCGGGATTATAGTATGAATTGTTCATCAATTTGCCTCCGGGCAATGATGCACGATTAATTCTCCACTTTTTCCCGCGCGGCATCGATACTCCAGCTTGGTACCTGCGCTAATGGCTATGACCGGTCAAATATGTTAATAGGCATTGGTCGCGTTGTGGGTATTTTATAATGCACGCCACTTTGAGATTGGCGCGGGTCCATTGGTTCTATCTTTTGCTTCCCATTTTGCTCAGTGCTTCACTGGGCTTTCGCGCCACACACTCATGGTCAGACAAGCCACGACTCGGTGAGTTCACGACTCTGTTCGACTGGTGCGTTTTTGCACCTCTACTGTATGGCATTTGCTACCGGACCATGGCGCCCCGCGTGCTCGCGTTAAGAACATTGGCGATGGTCTGCGGTGGGATTTGGATTACAGCTCAGGTCGTTCCAGCCTCCGCTCAAGCGATCGTCAATCAGTGGCGCTGGTTACGAGACGTCGCCATTGTCGTGTTGGTAGCTTTTGAAGGGATCGCTCTCGTCGCCGTCATGCGTGTGACGTTTAGCGCAACACCAGACCCGACGCAGTTGGAGCGGCACGGTATCCCACCCTTGCTCGTCAAGCTGATGTTGGCCGAAGCGCGCTTTTGGCGCTGGTTATGGGGCCGGTTACGCAAGCATTAGTTCGGCGGAGCGTGGACCAAGCTCATACCGCGCGACCGTACCCCAGCCAGATGTCTCCGATAAATTCTCAACTCAAAGGACGCAGCATAACGGAGCCCCATTCCCGGCCAAGCGGGAATGGGAGACGTGAGCCGCAGCTCAAACCGCGCCGTGGCAATGCTTGTACTTGTTCCCCGAGCCGCACGGGCACGGCGCATTGCGGCTGACCACGCCGGCCCAGTCGGCCGGATCCTCGCCGATATTGCTGCCATCGGGCTGCGGGATCGATAGCGGCGGCAGCCGCGTCTGGATCAGCCCCAGCGAGCCGGCATCCACATCGTTGCTGTCGTCGAGCCCGGTGAACGGATCGAAATGCGTGGTGATGAAATCGGGCAGATCGGGCAAAGCCGGCTGCTCGGTCGCGCGGAACTCGGCATAAGCGATGGTGCGCGTGACGTCCTCGCGGATATTGTCGAGCATCCGTTCGAACAGCGAGAAGGCTTCCTGCTTATACTCGTTGATCGGCGTTTTCTGGGCATAAGCGCGCAGATGGACGACCTGGCGCAGCGCATCGAGCGTGGCGAGATGCTCCTTCCAGTGATGATCGAGATTCTGCAGCAGGATCGATTTCTCGACCGAAATCCACACGTCCGGCTCCAATTGCGCCGCCTTCTCGCCGACCTGCGCATCGGCCAGTTCGCGCACGCGCTCCTCGACCAGCTCGGGATCGACCGCGTCTTCCTTCACCCACTCCTCGATCGGCGCATCCACCGCCAGCGTGGCCAGCAGCTTATCCTTGAGGCCCTCGATATCCCATTGTTCGGGATAAGAATTGGGCGGGCAGGCCGCGCCGACGATGGCGTTGACCGTCTCGCTGCGCATATCGTGCACCACATCGCCGACTGTCTCGGCATCCATGATGTCGCTGCGCTGCTCGTACACCACCTTGCGCTGATCGTTCATCACGTCGTCATATTCGACGACCTGCTTGCGCACGTCATAATTGCGCGCCTCGACCTTGCGCTGCGCGGTCTCAATGGCCTTGGACAGCCACTTGCTGCCGATCGCCTCGCCATCGCCGATATTGTTGCGCATCATCTTGGCGAACAACGTGTCCGGCCCGAAGATGCGCAACAGATCGTCATCGAGACTGAGATAGAAACGCGACAGGCCGGGATCGCCCTGGCGCCCGGCGCGGCCGCGCAGCTGATTATCGATGCGGCGGCTTTCATGCCGCTCGGTGCCCAGCACGAACAGGCCGCCGGCCGCCAACACGGCGGCCTTTTCGGCGGCGATCTGCGCCTTGATGCGCGCGATCGCGGCATCGCGCTCGGGCCCCTCGGGCATGTCGGCGAGCTCGTCCTCGACCATGAATTCGAGATTGCCGCCAAGCTGGATGTCGGTGCCGCGCCCGGCCATATTGGTGGCGATGGTCACCGCCGATTTGCGCCCGGCCTGCGCCACGATATGCGCCTCCATCTCGTGGAAGCGCGCGTTCAGCACCTTATGCTCGACGCCTTCCTTGACGAGGAATTCGCTGAGCAGTTCGGACTTTTCGATCGACACGGTGCCGACCAGCACGGGCTGGCCGAGATCGGCGTGATGCTTGATCTTCTTGGCGATGGCAGCGAACTTGTCCGCCGTATCCTTGTAGAATTCGTCTTCCTCGTCGACGCGCTTGATGTCGACATTGGTCGGGATGGTCACCACGTTCATCTTGTAGATGTCGTAGAATTCCGCCGCCTCGGTCGCCGCCGTGCCGGTCATGCCGGCGAGCTTGGGATACATGCGGAAATAGTTCTGGAAGGTGATCGAGGCCATCGTCTGGTTCTCGGGCTCGATCTCGACGCCTTCCTTGGCCTCGACCGCCTGGTGCAGGCCATCCGACCAGCGCCGGCCATCCATCATGCGGCCGGTGAATTCATCGATGATGATGACCTTGCCGTCCTTGACGATATAATCGGTATCGCGCTTGAACATCACGATCGCGCGCAGCGCCTGATTGAGATGATGCACGACCTGCGTGTTTTCGAAATCGTACAGATTGTCGCCCTGCAACAGCCCGGCATCCTCGAGCATGCGCTCGACCTTTTCGGTGCCATCCTCGGTCAGGATGATCGTCTTCTGCTTTTCGTCCTTCTCGTAATCACCCGGATCGAGCCGCTTCACGACCAGATCGACCGAGCGATACAGATCGGATTTGTCATCGGTCGGGCCGGAGATGATCAGCGGGGTCCGCGCTTCATCGATCAGCACCGAATCGACCTCGTCGACGATCGCCATGGCGAACGGACGCTGGACCATCGAGCTGCGCTCATACTTCATGTTGTCGCGCAGATAATCGAAGCCGAATTCGTTGTTCGTGCCGTAGGTGATGTCCGCGGCATAAGCTTCGCGGCGCTGCTGATCGGTTAGATTGGGCACGATCGTGCCCGTGGTGAGCCCCAGGAAATTATACACCTGGCCCATCCACTCGGCATCGCGCGCGGCGAGATAATCGTTGACGGTGATCACGTGGACGCCGTCGCCGGGCAGCGCGTTGAGATAGGTGGCCAGCGTCGCGACGAGCGTCTTGCCTTCGCCGGTGCGCATCTCGGCGATCTCGCCGCGATGAAGCACGATGCCGCCGACCAGCTGCACGTCATAATGGCGCTGCCCGAGCACGCGCTTGGCCGCCTCGCGCACCGTGGCGAAGGCTTCGGGGAGCAGATCATCGAGCTTGGCGCCATCGGCGAGGCGGGCACGGAACTTCACCGTCTGATCGGCCAGTTCCTCGTCCGACATGGCGGAGACGGCGGGCTCGAACGACCCGATCTTGTTGACGATGGTGCCAAGCGATTTGACATAGCGATCGTTGGACGATCCGAAGAGCGATTTGGCAAAGCCGCCGAGCATGGAGAATTCCTGTACGTTCAGATGGGGCGCGCGCGCAGGGCACGGCGACGGAAAGATCGACATGGGGGAGCGCGCCGGACGGCGTCGCTCGGGCGCTTACCGGCGCAAGCGGCTCAGATAGAGCGGCGCCGGCGCGGCCAGAGCCCAGCGCGTGGCGCCGATCGGCGCTGCAGCTTGGACGGTCATCGTCGGTCGTGCGGCGAGGCTCAGCCACGCGCGCAACCGCTGCACCGCGACGCGCGCCGCACTGGCGACCGCGCTCGGCGCCAGCGTCGCGCGCTGCTGAAACTGCGCCTCGGCCACGCGCACGCCCGAGATCGCGCCGGTCAGCGCGCTCAGCATGGCGGAGAGGAACAGTAACAGTTGCACGTTTGACCTTATGACGACGCCGTGTTGCCCAAGGCTGAACACGGACCCGCCGGACATAGAAGCTGCCCGCGGCTTCGCCTAGGGGCAATCGACATGCGTCATTGGGTTGCCTCACCAGATCGTCACCCCGGACTTGGTCCGGGGTCTACCAAGCCGCTTCTGCTGCCGTGGAGCGATAAACGCGGTGCGTCCGGCCCAGTGGACCCGGACCAAGTCCGGGGTGTCGGGGGCTTAATGGTTGCACATCGCAACCCACTAGCCAAATCCGGCCCCTGCCGATACGCATCGCACACACCGCCCGTAAGCAGGCACAGATGGAGCAGGACATGACCGACACGATCCCCACGCAGGCGAAACAGCTTTTCTCCACCGTCACCGACGACGGTCGGCTCGAGCTTGCGCTACGCACCGTGCCCGTCACAGCGCCCGGCGATGACGAGGTGCTGATCCGCGTCGACGCGGCGCCGATCAACCCCTCCGATCTCGGCGTGATGCTGACGGTCGCCGACAGCGACGCGTTCGAAGCGGGCGATAACGCCGCCTCGGCGGTCATTCCCGAGGCGATGCGCCGCCACGTCGCCGCGCGCCAAGGCATCTCGATCCCGATCGGCAATGAAGGCGCGGGGCTGGTCGTCGCAGCGGGCGCGTCGCCCGCCGCGCAGGCCTTGCTCGGCAAGACCGTCGCGCTGGCCGGGGGCGGCATGTACGCCACCTATCGCACTGCCAAGGCGGTCGCCTGCATGATCGTGCCCGAAGGCACCTCCGCCGAGGAAGGCGCCTCGTCGTTCGTCAATCCGCTGACCGCCTTGTCGATGATCGGCACGATGCGGCTGGATGGGTATAAGGCGCTGATCCACACCGCCGCCGCCTCCAATCTCGGGCAGATGCTGGTCAAGCTTTGCCTCGCCGAGGGCGTCGAACTGGTCAATATCGTGCGCAGCGCGGAGCAGGTGGCGTTGCTGCAGTCGCTCGGCGCCAAATATGTCGTCGATTCGTCGCAGCCCGATTTCATGAAGGCGCTGACCGAGGCGATCGCCGAGACGCAGGCGTTCCTCGCCTTCGATGCGATCGGCGGCGGGCGGCTGGCCGGGCAGATCCTGACCGCGATGGAAGCCGCCGCGCTGAAGACGCAGAAGGCCAATGGCCCTTATGGCTCCACGCAGTACAAGCAGGTGTATCTGTATGGCGGGCTCAACACCGCGCCGACCGAGCTCAACCGCGGCTTTGGCATGTCATGGGGTATCGGCGGTTATCTGCTGACCTATTTCCTCCAGCGCGTCGGCCAGGAAGAGACGACCAAGCTGCGCGACCGCGTGGCGCGCGAACTCAAAACGACGTTCGCCAGCGCCTATACCAGCCGCATCACGCTGCAACAGGCGATCGAACCGGCGACGATCGCGGCGTATAATCGGCGCGCGACGGGGGCGAAGTACCTGATCACGCCGCAGGGGTGAAGCTTGCTGCTCCCCTCCCTGCAAGGGAGGGGAGTGAAGGCTCACCCGTTCAGCATTGTGAACACTTCGTCATACGTGCCGCTGGCTTCCGCACGCCGCAGGAACTGCACGCGTTCCACGCCGTTTTCCGGGCCCGTCGGATGGGCCTTCAGAACGGAGACGGTCTCGGCGATATAGGCGTCCAGTGGCATCGATTGCGGGTTCTCGGCATGGCCGGGCATCAGATCGGTCGCCACCGCAGGCGGCGAAATTTCGATCACATCGATGTTCGTATCGCGCAATTGGTGGCGCAGCGACTGGCTGTAGGAATGGATCGCCGCCTTGGTCGCGCTATAGGTCGGCGTGGCGGTCAGCGGCACGAAGGCGAGCCCCGACGATACCATCATCACCGTGGCGCGCGGCTGCTGGCGCAGATGCGGCAGCAGCGCTGCGGTGAGCCGGATCGGGCCGAGCAGATTGGTGGTGATCATCCCCTCGGCCACGGCCAGATCGAACGGCTCGGCGAGCAGATCCTCCGCCACCATGACCCCGGCATTATTGATCACCACGTTGAGCGCGGGGTGCTCCGTCATCACCTGTGCGGCGAAAGCGGTGATCGCCTGCGCATCGCTGACGTCAAGGACGGCATAGGCCATGCCCGGATTAGCGGCGACGACCTCCTTGAGCAGGCCTTCGCGCCGGCCGGTGACAATGATCGTGTTGCCTTCCGCCTGCAGCGCTTCGGCCAAAGCGCGGCCGATGCCGGTGCCGCCGCCGGTGATGAGAATGGTATTGCCGCTGATGTTCATCGTTCGTGTCCTATCAGATCTGCCGCGTTGCTCGGGCAGTACGCGTGATATAGCGTGGCACTTACCCATCGAAAGTAGGCACCCAAAAGTTCAGTAGTTACCGCAGGGAAACCAATGACCGCCGTTGCATTCCAGAGCTATCCACAAGCCGATCCCCGGGTCGATGCGCTGGTGACTGATGTGATCGGGCGCGTGGCTGATAAATGGACGATGCTGGTGCTCGAAGTGCTGGTTGAGCATGGCGAAGTGCGCTTTACGCAACTCGGGCGGCTGACCGGCAAGATCAGCCAGAAGATGCTGACGCAGACGGTGCGCGCGATGGAACGCGACGGGCTGATCATCCGCACCGTCCATCCTGTCGTGCCGCCCAAGGTGGAATACCGCCTGACCGATCTCGGCTACACGCTCGCCGGGGCGTTTTGCGGCGTCTGGACCTGGGCCGAGGCCAATATCGAGCGGATCGAGGCGGCGCGCGCCGCCTTCGATGCACGCGTGCCCTGCTGAGCATTTGCTTGGCGCCCGGCGCCCTCTAAGAGAGCGACATGACCATTTCCCCGCTCGCCTCGCCCTTCCCCGTCCTGCCCGCGATCGCCGGCGTCACGCCACGGGTGGCGCGCGCGCACTACAAGAACTGGGATCGCTGCGACCTGACCTTCGTCACCTTCGCCGAGGGCACGACTGCCGCCGGCGTGCTGACGCAGAGCAAATGCCCCTCCCCCGAAGTGGAATGGTGCCGCAAGGCGCTGATCCTCGGCAATGCCCGCGCATTGGTCGTGAATGCGGGCAATTCGAACGCCTTTACCGGCGCGCGCGGGCGCACCGCGGTCGAGGCGATTGCCGCGCGCACCGCGCAGACATTGGGCTGCCAGCCCTCCGACGTGTATGTCGCCTCGACCGGCGTGATCGGCGTACCGCTGCCGATCGACAAGGCTGAGGCGGGGCTCGATGCCGCGTTCGTCGCCGACGTGTGCAGCTGGCAGGACGCGACCGACACGATCGGCACCACCGACACGTTCCCCAAGGCCGCGACCACCAGCGCGATCGTGGATGGCAAGACGGTCAATCTGGTCGGCATCATCAAGGGTTCGGGGATGATCGCACCCGACATGGCGACGATGCTCGGCTTCATCTTCACCGACGCGGCGGTGGATGGCGCTTTCCTGCAAGGGTGTCTGGCGGCGGCCAACGAGAAGACCTTCTCGTGCATCACGGTGGATAGCGACACCTCGACCAGCGACACCGTGCTGGCCTTCGCCACCGGGCGCGCGGGCAATGCGCCGCTGACCTCGTCGGACGATGACGGCGCCGATGCGTTTGCCGCCGCGCTCGCCGATCTGTGCCGCCAGCTCGCGCATCTCGTCGTGCGTGATGGCGAGGGCGCGACCAAGTTCATCCGCATCGATGTGGAGGGCGCGGAAAGCGACCGCAGCGCGCACCGCATCGCCATGTCGGTGGCCAATTCGCCGCTGGTAAAGACCGCGATCGCCGGCGAGGACGCCAATTGGGGACGCGTGGTGATGGCGGTGGGCAAGGCGGGCGAACCGGCCGAACGCGACCAGCTGGCGATCCGCTTCGGCACCACGCAGGTGGCCGAGGGCGGGCTGGCGGTGGCGGGCTATGACGAGGCGCCGGTGGCGGCGCATCTCAAGGGGAGCGACGTGGAAATCGGCGTCGACCTCGGGCTGGGTGAAGGCCGCGCGACGGTGTGGACGTGCGATCTGACGCACGGGTATATCTCGATCAACGCGGATTATCGCAGCTGATCTCGCGGAGCGTCACCCTGGCGAACGCTGGGGTCTCCATGGGGCGAGCGCCGCGCCCGCCCCACAAATATCCCAGCTTCCGCTGGGATGACGCGGAAACTTACGCCAGCTCGCCCTCGAGCCACGCCTTCAACCGGCCCTTGGGCTCCGCGCCGACCTTGGTCGCCGCCGGCACGCCGGCTTTGAACAGGATCATCGTCGGGATGCCGCGCACACCGTAACGGCCCGGCGCATCGGGATTCTCGTCGATATTGAGCTTGGCGATCGTCACCTGCTCGCCCAGCTCTTCCGAAATCTCTTCCAGGCTCGGCCCGATCATCTTGCACGGGCCGCACCATTCCGCCCAGAAATCGACCAGCACCGGGCCATCGGCCTTGACCACGTCATTGTCCCAGCTGCCGTCGGTGATCTTCTTGGTCGCCATGTCGAATTCTCCTTAAGTTAACCGCAATCTAGGGACGCGGGGGACGGTCCTCAAGCGCGCGAGGCCAAGCTTTGCTCCCGTCACGCAAAGCCGGGCTTGTGCCGGGCAAGCAAATCGGCCGGCAAATCGAACAGCGCCGGCCCTGCTGTGTAGAGCAACGCCGCCTCGATCGCGCGATCGGGGAAGATGACGCCGAGCGCCTCAACATAGGCCGCCATCTGCCGCACATGATAGGGCGGCAGCTCGGCGAGCGATGCGGGGGCGTGCCGCCCGGTCTTGAAATCGACCACGCGGACCAGATCATCGGTAACCAGCAAACGATCGACCGTGCCGGACACCACGACGCCGTCGCCGACCACCGCCGCGATCGGCGCCTCGGCCAGCGCGTCCGCGCCGAACAACGCGGCGTGCGCCGGAGCATCCAGCACCGCGAGCACGGTTGCCACGATCTCCGCGCGCAGCGGGGCGTCGGCGACGCCGCCCGCGCCGGCCAGCCAGCGGGCGCCCGCCGCCGCCCGCGCTTCCGGTGCCACTGCCGGCAACCGCTCGAACAGAGCATGGATCAGCCGCCCGCGCTCCGCCGCCAGCCGCATGGCGGGCGACGGCGGCGGATCAGCGACCTCGTCCTCGCCCAGCGACGACGGTGCCAGCGGCCGCGGCGGCTTCGCCTCGATCGGTGCAGCCTCACGTGCCCAGTCCGGCACCGCGCCCGGCCCAGCGTCGGGCGCTCCCGATGCCGCACGCAACGGCACCGCTTTCTGCACCTCGCGCCCGCCGAACGCGCGCGCTTCCTCCGATGCCGTCACGCCCAGCGCCCCAAACGCGCGATCGGCGGCGGAGTACCAGCTCTGCTCGGGCGGCACGCCCCGGGCCATCGGGCCGAGCGCGCCGGCGACCACCAGCCGCTCCTCGGCGCGCGTCGCGGCGACATAGAATAGCCGCCAATGCTCCTCCAGCTCGCGCGCCGCCGCCGTCTCGATCACGTCGACCAGCGGCCCGCCAATCTCTTCCTTGCGCGGGCGGAAAATGGGGATCGCCTCGCCGCCTTCGGGCGTCCATTTCAGCACGCGGGACGGCGTCCGCGTCGGGTCCGCCGTGGCGTCGGCGAGGATCACCAGCGGCGCCTGCAAGCCCTTCGCGCCATGCGCCGTCATCACGCGCACGGCATCCAGGGGCGCGGACGGATCGCGCACGATCTCGACATCGCCGCGATCGAACCAGTCGAGGAAGCGCTGCAGCGACGGCGTCGATTGCGTCTCGAAATCCAGGGCGGCGTTGAGCAACTCCTCGATCGGATCGCGCGCTTCCTGCCCCAGCCGGCGCAGCATCTTGGCCCGCCCGCCCAAGGGCCCGGTGAGCAATTCCTCGAGAAAGCGATACGGCGTGGCGATATCCGCGCGCGCCAGCATCGCGCGTAATGGGGCCAGTCGTTCGGGCGGCTGCGTCTTGCCGAGATGCGCCCACAGGCTCCCCGAGCCACGCGGCGCGGCGTGCATCAGCTCGTCCTGCGTCCAGCCGATCAGCGGCGAGACGAGCAACGACGCCAGCGACAGGTCATCCCCCGGCTGCAGCACGAAGCGGATCGCGGCGAGCAGATCCTGCACGCTGAGCGGCGCATTGAGCTTGAGCCGATCCACCCCCGCCACCGGCACGCCCTCGGCATAGAGCCGCGCGACGATCAGCGAGGCGAGCTCACCGCGGCGCTTCACCAGGATCATCACATCCTCGGGGCGCAGCGCACGCCCCTTGCTCTCCAGCATCAGCGGCGTCGGGCCATACAGCCAATCGCGGATCTGCCGCGCGATCTGCCGCGCCAGCGCGCGCGTCGCATCGGGCACCCAGCCTTCGGCATCCTCGTCCGATCCGCCCGTCACCACCGGCGGCCACAGCTCCACTGCGCCCGGGCCCGGCACCTCGCTGGCGTGCACGTCGACCGCCGCAGCGCCCATCGCCGGCGCGCCGATCGCGGCGATCGCGGCATCGACGAATTCGAGCACCGGGCGGGTCGAGCGGAACGACTGGGTCAGCGACAATTGCGCCATGGGCAGTCCGCGATCTTCCGGCGAGGTATCCTCGTCGCCCAGCGCCTCTTCCGCGCGCCGGCTGAAATACAGCTCGGCCGCCTCGAAATTGCGCGGATCGGTGCCCTGAAAGCCGAAGATGGCCTGCTTTTGATCCCCCACAGTAAACAGCGTGCGCGTCTTGGGCGCATGGATACCCTGCCCCGAAAAGAACTCGTCGGAGAGCGCGCGGACGATGCGCCATTGATGCGCGTTGGTATCCTGCGCTTCGTCGATCAGCACATGTTCGGTCACCTGATCGAGCTTGTAGCGGATCCACTCGCCCATACCGGGCTGGTCGAACAGATCGACCGTCGCGCGGATCAGATCGTCGAAATCCACCGCGCCGACGCGGCGCTTGGCCATGGCATAATCCGCGGCATAGATCCGCCCGACGCTCAGCGCATCGGCGAGCAGATCGGCATAAGCCGCGCGGGTGCGCATCGACAGCAGTTCCGCACAGGTCGCGTGAAGGCCGCCGGCCAGCTCGGCATAATCCGGATGCTGCGGTGCCTGGCCCTTGCCGAACGATCGCACATCGCCATCCGCCTTGGCCCAGATGCGGTGCAACTCGTGCAGCGTCGCCGCGCGTTCCGCGGGCGTGCGCTCGAGCCAGGCGGAGACGAGCGCGGCGCGTTCCTTGCCGCTTTTGGTGGCCCAGGAGGCATTGTGCCCGCCGACCGCATCGAGCGATTCATGATCGAACACGTCATCGTGGCAGGCGCTGCCGATCTCCGCCTCGATATCGCCCAGTGGCAGATCCATCGCCTGGCGCAGATACGGCCCGATCTCGCTCGGCAGCATGGCCATCGCCTCTGGCGCGCGGGCGCAAGCGCGCAGGAAATTCTCCGCCTCGCCTTCGCCCAATCGCAGGCTGAGCGCTCCGACGATCTCGATCTCGCGCGGCTTGGCGGCAACCAGCATTTCGGCCAGCGCCTCCCGCGCCAGCAAAGATTCCTCGCGCGCCTCCAGCGGCCGGAAGCCGGGCACCAGCCCCGCCTCGATCGGGAACGCCGCGAGCAGCCCCTGGCAGAAGCCGTGGATCGTCTGGATGCGGATGCCCCCGCCCGGCGCATCGAGCACCTTTGCGAACAGCGTGCGCGCGAAGGCGACCTGCGCGGGATCGAGATGATCCTCGCCCAGCGCGAACAGATCCTTTTTCAGCTCGGGCTCGGGCATGCGCACCCACGCCGCCAGCCGCGCGCTGATTCGCCCCGCCATTTCCGCCGCGCCCGCCTTGGTGAAGGTCAGGCACAGGATCGCGCCGGGATCGGTGCCGCGCAGCAGCAGCCGGAACACGCGCGCGGCGAGCACCTGCGTCTTGCCCGTGCCGGCCGAGGCGGAAAGCCACACATGGCTGTCCGGCGCGCTGGCGCGGGCCTGATTGTCCTTGAGGATCGGCAGGCCGCCTTTGTGCTGGGCGGACATCAAGTGGCTCGTATCGGAAGACGGTTTGCTCGCGCGGAGTCGCGAAGGCGCGGAGGTGTTGCGCGTGGGGCAGTTGACGCCCCACCCCCACCCGTCACCCCGGACTTGTTCCGGGGTCTGCTGTGCGGCTTTCGATGCGTGACGTGACGAGCTTCCGCGATTGCGGCACGGCGGACCCCGGAACAAGTCCGGGGTGACGAACGATCAGACGCCAGCGCATTGCACGCAGCGCGTAACCCAGACGCACCCCCTCCGCGCCTCCGCGCCTCCGCGCGAAAAGCATCAACCCTCACGGCCATACCATTCATCCAGCCGCATCAACTGATCATATTCCGCATAGGGCGCGAACTCGGGATGCAGCTTGGCCTCGAACGGCGCATCCCCGGTCAGCCAGGTGCGCACCGCCTCGGCAAAGTGATGCGCCGCGGTCTGCGTAAACTCGGCGGTCGGGATGCGATCGCGCTTGCCCTCGGGATCGACCGGCGTGGTGACATAGCCAAAGCCATCCCCCTTGCGCCCCAGCGACCAATATTCGAACGCCGTCGCCGTGCCCTTGATGCCCTCATAACCGCCATATTCGGCGATCAGCCCGAGCAATCCCAATTGCAGGCTGAACCCGGCACGGAGCGCCGCTGCCGAGGGCGGCTGCCCGGTTTTGTAATCGATCACCCCCAGCCCGCCATCTGGCATGCGATCGATGCGATCGAACTTGCCGGTCAGCGTGACGCCGGCGATCTGCATCTTGCCCTCCTGCTCCACCGCCAGCACGCTGCGCCCGACCTCGGCACCCTCGATGATCTTCGCCGAAATCCAGTCGATCGCCTCCATCAGCCGCGGCTGCCACAAGGCGCGCATCATCGGATGCGTGCGCTCATCCTCCAGCATGGTCAGCGCGCGTTCGCGCAACGCGGCGGGATCGCACTGGTCCTCGCGCGCCCACGCCTCCAGCACGTCATGCACCGCCGTCCCGCGCCATGCCGCGCTGGGATCGGCATCGACCGGATCGAGCGACGCCAGCCGCAGGATGCGCTTGGCATAGAAGGCGTAGGGATCGGCCTTGAGCCGATCGACATCGGTCACCGCGATGCGCGTCGGGCGCAGTTCGGCGGCGGGCGACGGCTTGGGATGCGCAACGGGCTCGTGCACGCCGGGATCATCCAGCGCGCGCGTCCAGCCCTCCAGCGCGCGCGCGCGCTCGAACCGCTCGCCCGCCAGCGCCTGCAGTCGCAGCCAGAAGCGCGAGGCGATCGCCGGCGATTTGGCATCGCGGCGCGCGCGCGTGAGCAACGCCGCCGGCGCGCCCAGCGCGCCCGCCAGATCATGCGCCGAAATGCCGACGCGGCGCTCCAGCCCCGGCAGGCCAAGCTCGCTGCGAATGCGCGGCGCAAGCCACGGATCGGGCGCGGGCTGGCCGGGCCAGGTGCCTTCGTTCAGGCCGCCGAGGATCATTACGTCGGCGGTCTGCAGGCGCGCTTCGATCAGCCCGTAAATGGCCAGCCGCGGATGCCCGCCCTGCGCCGGCCGCACCGCAACCTCGTCCATCAGCGTCTTGAGCAGGGGCGCGAGGCTGTCGGGGTCGACTGTCGCGGGGCCGCTCGCCGCTTGTACTTCCAGTTCCGCCAGCAGTTCCGCCGCCGCGCGCCCCGCCGGCCCGCCCCATAAGGCATCGCCGCATAACGCCTGCGCGGTCTCGCGCAACGCCGCGATCATCGCTGGTAACGGCTGTGCGCCGCCATCGAACACGGCTTCGATCGGGGCGAGCAGCGCGCGCGCCTCCGGCCACCAGGCGGCGGCTTCGGCGCGCCTGACGTCGGTGCGCCGCGACGGTCCCGCGCGGTCAAGCCCCTCCCCTTCAGGGGAGGGGTTGGGGTGGGGGCTCTCCGGGAACCCACCGCTAAGCGTTTGCGGCACGCCCCCACCCCCAACCCCTCCCCTAAAGGGGAGGGGGGCCTTTAGATGCGCATCCACACCCGCCAGCCCCGCCGCCGGCCTTGGGCCCCGCAGCACACGATCCAGCGCGCGCGCGCCATCCAGCCAGGCGATCCGGCCCTCGCCCGCGCGCACCAGCGGATGTTTGAGCAGCGCCAGCAAGGCCAGCGGGGCAAAGCGCTGCACCGCCGCCTCGGCCAGCGCGGTCAGCAGCGTGCCGCTGGGCAGGATGGAGAGCGGCCGCCCCGCGGTATCGTCGATCTCCACGCCCCAGCGCTGCATATGCGCCGCCACGCGCCGCGCAAGCCCGCGATCGGGCGTCACCAGTGCGGCCGTCCGCCCCTCGCTCTCCAGCGCCTCGCGCAACGCCAACGCGATCGCCTGCGCCTCTTCGCCCGGCGTCGCCAGTTCCGCCGCAGCGATGCCCGTCAAACGTCGCTGATCCGCCTCAAGACCGGTCCATTTACCGGTGAATTCCGCCGGTGCCAGCGCATTGGCCACGGCGCGGCCGCGCGCGATCGTCGCGTCATGCCCGCCGCCCTCGCGCCACACGGCAAACTCTGCGCGATTGACGCTCATCCGCTCGAGCAGCAGCTTGAGATGGAATTGCGGGTGCGTCTCGATCGAGCGCTTGCGCCGCCCCGTCACCGGATCGGGCGCATGCGGCCCGAGCGCCAGCCACTCGGCCTCGTCCATCCCGGTCGCCAGATCGGCCAGCACCACCAGCCCCTCAGGCAGTTCGGAGACGCAGCGCAGCAGGCGCGCCACCGCCGGCGCGCTATCGGTGATCCCAGCCGCGCAGGCGAACCCGGCGGGGGGCGTCGCCTTCCACCGTGCGGTCAGCCGATCGAGCAGCAGCGCACGCCTGGTCGCCAGATCGATGCGCTTGAGCCGCTCCAGCTCCCCCGGCCAGCGATCGAGCACGATGCCGAACAGCGCCAGCGACTTCTGCCAATGGTTAGACAGTTCTTCGGTCAGTTCCAGTTCGCGCAGCCGCGCCGGGCGCACTTCCTCGACCAGCAGCTGATCCAGCGTACGCGCCAGTTCGCCCGCCAGCCGCACCGCTTCCGCCGCATCGACCGGCTGCCCGGCCTTGGCGCGCTCCTCCGATACCAGCCGCGCCAGGATCATGCGGCGCTGCAACGGCGCTACCGCCGGCAGCACCGGATCGGCGTCATCCGCCGGATCGATCGCCGCGCCCGCCGCCTCGTCCAGTTCGGGATCGCCGATCGCCACCAATCGCGGCAGCAGCAGCCCGCCATCGCTCGCCCGCACGAACGCATCAGTCACCGCGCGTTTGGCGCGATTGTTGGGCAGCAGCACAAGGCCCCGCGCCAGCCGCATGCGGTCCCCCCCGGCGCGGCGGATCAGCCCGGCGGCCAGCGCATCGGCGAACGCGCGGTGCGCCGGGATCGTGTAGAGCGCGGGCTTGCCCGGCTCAGCCATCCGCCATCATCATTTCGGCATAGGGGATGGCCTGCGGCGTGCCGACATCGAACCACAAGCCCTGATGCACCAGGCCGTAAGCGCGCCCCGCGGCGATCGCGCGCTCCCAGAAGACCATCGTCGAGAACGGCCCCTCGGGCCATTCCCGGATCACTCGCGGCGACAGGATCTGCACCCCGGTATAGACGAACGGCGCGACCCGCCCCGGCTGCCGCCGCCCGGTGATCCGCCCGTCCGGCGCGAGGCGGAAATCGCCCTGCCCGTTATGGCAATGCGCGCGCGCGAGCGGCACCATCAGCAGCAGCGCGTCCATCCTGTCATCGTTCCATGCCGCGCCCAGCGCCCGAATCGCATCGGTCGGCCCGTCGATCCACAGATTGTCCGAATTGACCACGATGAACGGCGCGTCGCCGATCAGCGCGCGCGCCTGCACGATCCCGCCGCCTGTCTCCATCAGCGCCGCCCGCTCGTCCGACACGACCAGATCGAGACCCTTCACGCGGTGCGCCAGATGCGCCTCGAGCGCGTCCGCCAGATAATGCACGTTGACCACGGCGCGCTTCACGCCCGCCGCGCGCAACCGATCGAAGGCATGATCGATCAGCGCCTTGCCGCCCACCTCGACCAGCGGCTTGGGCCGCGTCGCGGTCAGCGGGCGCATGCGCTTGCCCAGCCCCGCCGCCATCACCATCGCCGTTTCGGGCACCGCCCCGCCCGGATCGGGCCGGATCGCCAGCATGTTCATGGCATCAGCACCATCGGATCGCCGCGCCTGTCGGCAGGAATATTGGCGTCGAACCAGGCTTTGACCGGGGCCAGCGCCGGATGCGCCAGATCGCGTTCGAGATAGGCCCATACGCGCGGGCACAGCGCGGCGTAGCGCGGCTTGCCGTCGCGCCGCCACAGCCGCGTGAAGATGCCGACGATCTTGGCGTTCCGCTGCGCGCCGAGCACGTGATAAGCGGCGTCGAAATCGTCGCCCTCGCCGGTGAGGCGGCGATAGCGCGCGAGCATCGCCGCCTCCAGCGCCGGATCGACATCACGCCTGGCATCCTGCAGCAGCGAGACGAGATCATAAGCCGGGTGCCCGGCCAGCGCGTCCTGGAAATCGAGCAGCCCGAGCTTCTTGTCGCTGCCAATCAGCATCAGATTTTCGGCATGATAATCGCGCAGCACGGTAACCTTCGGCCCGGCCAGCGCGACATCGAACACCGCATCCCACGCCGCGTCATAACCTGTCTGGTAGGGCGTGATGCCGATCGCCGGGCAATACCATTCGGTCAGCAGATTGGCCTCGCGGTGCAGCACGGCGGCGTCGTACGGCGGCACCTCGCCCACGGCATGATCGCGCAGCCGAATCAGCACATCGATCGCCGTTTCGTACAGCCCCAGCGCGCGATCCGGGGCGGCGTCCACCGTCTCGCGCATGCGAACATCGCCGAAATCGTCGATCAGCACCAATCCTTGCGTCAAATCGACCGCATGGATCGCCGGCGCCGCAAAACCGCGCTGCACCAGCCACTCGGCTATCGCGATGAACGGGCGGGGATTTTCCTCGGGCGGCGGCGCATCCATCAGAATTGCGCTGCGCGCGCCGTCGCTCGCACGAAAATAGCGCCGGAACGAGGCATCGCCGGCCACCGGCGAGATCACCGCCCCGCCCCAGCCGTGTGCCTTCAGAAAATCGGCTGCACCAGCCGGCGGGTTCATATCTGCTGCCATCTGGCCTTCCATGCCGCCGGCACCTCGGCTGTCAAGCCGCGCGTCCCATCGGGCAGGATCTGCAGCGTCAGCGCAAGCGCCTCGGGCCAGTGATCCGGCGCCCGCTCCGGCCATTCAACGACCAACACGGAATCATACGCCGCCTCGTCCAGCCCCAGCTCCTCCAGCTCGTCTGGATCATCGATCCGGTACAGATCGATATGCAGCACCGGCAGCCGCACTTCAGGGGGGGCGTAAGGCTGCACGATGGCGAAGCTCGGGCTCGGCGCCTCGCCGGCCAGTCCAAGCGCTGCGAGCAAACCGCGCGCGATGCTCGTTTTCCCGGCGCCCAGCGGCCCGGCCAGCGTGATGACGTCGCTGGGCAGGACGACATCAGCCAACCGGCGGCCGAATGCCTCCGTCGCCTGGGCCTCGCGCAAGATGATCACCGTCGCGGCATCTCGACGGTGATCAGCATCCCCTGCCCCGGCTCCGATTCAAGCTTGATCGTCCCGCCGTGCGCCTCGACGAACTGCTTGGCCAGCGGCAGATCGAGCCCCAGCGCGCGCTCACCGTCACGGCAGGCATCGGGCTCGGCAAAGCGATCGAACGCGCGCGCCACTGCCGCCGCGCCCATGCCGCTGCCATTGTCCGAAACGAGAATGCGCGCGATCGCTGCCGTGCCGTCGGTATGCAGCAGCACGCGCCCGCCTGCGGCCGTGCCCGCCAGCGCATGTTTGAGCAGATGTGCGATGATCTGGTGAAGCCGATCGCCATCGCCCATGACCAGACCGGTAGAGGGCAGGATTTCCACACCGAAATCAACCCCCTTGCGCTGCATGGCCGCGGTCGCGGCGGCGGCGGCGGTGCGCGCCACGCGCACCAGATCGACTTCGCTTCGGTCGAGTTTGGTCGTTTGGCCATCGTTCTGCGTCAGATCGAGCACATCGTCGACAAGCATGCCAAGCCGATCGACCGATTCCAAAATCGCCGCGACATAGCCGCCGGCCTCCTCGCTGAGCGTACCGGCATAGCCTTCGCGCAGCATTTCGGCGAAGCCGCTGATCGAGGTCAGCGGCGTGCGCAATTCATAGCTCATATTGGCGACAAACGCCGTCTTGACCGCGTCGGCGGCTTCCAGCGCCTCGTTGCGATCGCGCAGCGCGCGCTCGATCCGCCGGCTGTCCGAGATATCGAGCATCGTGAACAGGCCATTGCCATCGGGCAGCGGCACCGCGGCAAATTCGAAATGCCGCCCATCGGCAAAGTCGACCCGCCCGGCGCGTTGCTCACGATCCACCGTGGCCGCGCGCACCAGATCACCGATCATCACAGCATGCGTCGGATTGGCGAGCTTGTCCGCCGCCGCCTGCGCCAGCGCATCGACGCGCGGATGTTTTGACAGGAACTCCTCGTCCAGCCCCCATAGCGCCCTGAACTTGTTGTTCCAGATCTGCAGCCGCCCGTCCGCCGCGAACACGCCCAGCGCTTCATACAGATTGTCGAACGTGGCGGTGCGGACGCGTAGCAGCGTATCGCGCGCGCTGGCCAGCTGCACCTGTTCGGTGCGATCCTCGAAAATCAGCAACAGCCCGCCATCGGGCAACGGCTGCGCCACCACGCGCAGATGCACGCCGCCGGGCAAATGCCAATTCTCCTCGATCGCGCCTTCGGTGGCGCGAAACCAGTCGCGCCGCTCCGCCTTCCAGCCGGGAAAATCGCGCACTTCGGGCAACCGGTTGGCCTCGCGCATCCGTTCCAGCACGCGATCGAATTCGGGGCGATCGGACAGCCATTCCTTGCGCATCGCGAACAGCCGGCGGAACGGCTGATTGCAAAAGATCAGCGTCCGATCGCTGCCGAATTGCACCACCCCGGCGGACAAGCGATCGAGCATCGCGCGCTGCGCCGCGCCAAAGCGCCGCATCCCGCCGCGCGCCTGTTCGAGATCTTCGATATCCACGGCAAAGCCCGCCACCCCGCCGGTTGCGAGGGGCACATCATGTACCTGCAGCATGCGCCGGGTGCCGCGGATCGTTGCCGGCATCGCCTGCATCTGGGGGCGATCATTATCGCGCGCGCGCACCGCATTGGCGAGCGGCCCGCCACGGCCCGATCCCTCGACCAGTTCCAGCCCGCGGCGCACGACATCCGCCGCATTGCTGCCTTCCACCGCCGCGACATAAGCCGAATTGACCATCGCCAGCCGCAGATCGGGGCCGCGATACCACATCGGCAGCGGCGCCGCCTCGATCAGCCCGGTCAGCGCATCGAACGCGGTAGTCGCAGCGGCATTTTCTTCGACCAAGCGGGCGATCTCGGCCCCGCTGTCGGTGGCGTCGAACACCCATAAAACGACCCCGCCAGGCGCTTGCAGGTCGCGCGGCGCGCGCGTGCCATGAACCATCAGTGACCGGGTCGATCCCTGCACGCTCAGCGGGCGCGAAAACGGCCGTCCGGCTTTCTGCGCGCCCACGATATCGTCGCTTAACAGGGCGAGATCCTCCGCCGTCAGCCCGCTCATATCGCTGTGCAGATCGGCGAGGTAGCGCGGCACCGGTGATAGCCCGAACCAATCCGCCAGCCGCTCGGGCAGCTCAATCCGTCCATCGGTGCGGACCACCATGGCCAGCGCCGGAGAGGATGACAGCAATGCCGCCAGCCGCGCATTGGACTGTGCCGTCCCGCGCGCCGCGCGCCGCGCGCGCAGCCCGAAATACAGCATCCCACCCGCGCTGGCGATCAGCACGGCAAGCACGACGCCGGCCAGCACGGGCGGCAAATCACCGGTCACAATGTGCCATCGCGCAGAGGAGGACGGGAAAGACAGGCTGGCGACATGCGCCTCTCTTATGCCAGCACCTGCCCACGGGGGAAGCGGTGATCGTGCACGGCGGACCGACGCGGCACGCGCGCGCTTGGTAAATCACTGACGCCGTCGCGCGCCCGCACCGCGCACCGGCGACCTCTTGGACCAGCACCGCTGAACGCCGCCGTCACAGCGTACCATACCAATAATACACATCATTCAAGTTCCATCGGCGGGACAGCCGCCATGATCTTGGCCAGACCATGCCCGATGCCGCTCCTACATCGTGGCGCTCACGGCCTGCCTGCCTCAGCACAAAGCCCGCATTTTGTCAGGCGGATCGGGCAAGCAGCAAAAAAAGGGGCGGGTTCGACCATGTCGAACCCGCCCGATCGTGCGCTCAGCCTAAGGGTAAGCTCAAAGCTTAACGGTGGCCCCCACGTACATGAAGCGCCCGACATTGTCGTAAATGGCATCGTCGCCATTGCCGAGCAGACCGTAGGGGGGCTTCTTGTCGGTCAGGTTGTCGACACCGCCGTAGAACGTGAAGCGTTTGTCGACGTCCACCGACGCGCGCAGCGCGTGATAGACTACCGACGGGTAGTAGACGCGATCGGCATAATAGGGATCGAGTGCCGGGACACCATTGGTGTCGTGCTGCGATTCCCAATCGGTGATCGACTGACGCCCGATATAGCGCAGCTGATAACCGAGCGTGACGGGCCCGTGCGTGTAATCGGCCGAAGCGTTGAAGCTGTAGACCGGATCACCCAATTCACCCTTTACGCGCTCCTTCTGCGTCGGGTTGTCGAGGTACGGGTAATCCGTACGATCGCGCACCCAGGTGCCGATGAAGCGCAGCGCCAATTTGTCCTCGCCGAACACGCGACGATTGTACGACACATCGACGTCGACGCCCTTGGCGCGCAGCGCGGCAAAATTGACCGTGCTCTGCAGCAGCGCGCTCTGCGCGAATTCGCCATTGGCCTGGCGCGGGTTGATCAGGCCGCAGAACTGATTGTCCAGCGATGCTGCGTCGTAGCAGGCATCGAGGATCGTCTGCGCGCCCACCGCGGCAATCACGTTGCTGATTTTGATGTCGTAATAATCGGCCGTGATCGCCAGTCCGGGCAGGAAGGACGGCTGGAAGACGACACCATAGGTCCAGCTACGCGAGGTCTCGGCATCCAGATTAGGATTGCCGCCCGAGAGGAACTCGGTGCTGCCGCCGCGTGCCGCATTGTTGATGAAGCCCGCCGGGACACCGGCTGCCGCGCAATTCGCCGCCCGGGTGGAACGGCCCGTGCCGATGAAATTCACATCGCACGGATCGTCCAGCAGATCGAAGTTCTGCGAGGCCGACGAATAGAGATCGCTCAGCGTTGGCGCGCGCACGGCCTTGGCATAGCTCACGCGGAACTTGATGTCGCGCACCGGCGCATAGAGCGCACCGGCGTTCCACGTCCACACCGTGCCCGCCGAGCCCTTATAGTCGGCGACGCGCACCGCCGCGTTGGCCGAAAGCTCCTCGGCAAAGCGCATGTTCTTGAGCAACGGCAAGTTGATCTCGCCATATGCTTCCTTCACCGCGAAGGACGGCGGATTAAAATCGGGAATGGCGTTGAGGAATGTCGCGCCCGATTTGACCAGATCGTCATACGAATAGGAGGCGGTCTCACGACGATATTCACCGCCGAGCGCGAACTGCACGGGGCCACCCGGGAGCTCGAACAGCTGCGAGCTGTCGCCCACGACGTTGGCGGTCACGTCGAATTCGGTCGCCTTGCCGGTGCGGCGCGAGTTGGTGTTGATATAGTTCAGCGCCGCCTGGCTCGGCGCACCATCGCCCAGCACGTTGAGCGGCACGCAGTTCGGATCGGTCACCGCGGTCTGGTTGATGCGGCACACGATCTGGCCTGCGGGGTTCCGCACGGCATCCACCGCATTGTAGAAATTCTGGTTGATGCGGTTGTTGAAGAAGGTCGAACGCGTCCGGAATTCACCGTAATTGACCGAAACGTCATATTTCCAGTCGGTATTGAACGTGCCCTCGACGCCACCGACGATGCGGTAGGTGTCGCGACGGTCATATTCGTCGCGCGTGCCGAAATCGTTGTTGTTGCGGTTCAGACGGAAGAAGTCTGCGCCGGCCGGCAGCAGCGAGCGGATCGTCGCTGCGTCGCCGGGCTGCAGATAAGCGTTATCGAACGCCACCGGGATGCCGATTGATTGACGGCTGAACCCGCCGGCTGCGGCGCGGCGGCCGATCACGTTGCCCTCGTCATCGGTCACCGCGACGGTGCCTTGCTCACCACCCTGGGCAAACGTCGGCGTGCCCTGGTTGAAGCTCTCGACGCGCACGAACTTCGCCTCGATGAACGGCTTGAACGCGTCCGACACATCGAAATGACCAAGCAGATTGGCGACGTAGCGCTTCAGCGACGGCTGCAGCGTGCCGCGATCGTTGAGGATGCCGCCATCGCCGCCATTATTGTTGTTCGAACCGGCCGGGCGGAAATCGGTGCCGTAATTATACTCGTACAATGCGCCGTTCGGATTGAAGCCGAACACGCGCGGGTAGCCGTTGGCAAGGCACCCTGCCGCAACCGAAGCCGCATCGCACGCGCCGATGCCTGCCCCGTTATAGGCAATGAAGTTGCCGCCATTGTCGTAACCAAAGCTGCGGACGTTGTTCAGCAAGGTCCGGTTCGGGATCGTGTTGTCGAGCGCCGGGCTGTCGACGAGCTGAAACTGTTTGCGGCCGGTATAGGCGCCGGTCAGCTCCGGACGGTCCGAATAGGTGACCAGATTCGACTGGTTATATTCCAGGTTCAGCGCGATGTTGCCGCGGCCATCGGCGAAGTTCTTGCCGTAGGTGCCGCTGAGGCGATACGTGCCGTGATCGCCCTTGTCGCTGATCCCGCTCTGCGCATTGAGCGACAGACCCTCGAAATTGCGCTTGAGCACGAAATTGACGACGCCTGCCATCGCGTCCGAGCCGTACACGGCCGACTGCCCGCCGGTGACGATATCCACGCGGTCAATCAGATCGGTCGGGATGGTGTTGGTATCGACCAGGAAATCACCCTCGGACGAGGTGATGTGGCGACGGCCATTGACCAGCACCAGCGTGCGCGTGACGCCCAGGCCGCGCAGATCGAGAAAGTTGAGCCCCGACGTGCCAATAAACTGCGTCGAATTCGCCTGGCTGTAGGACGAGCGAAGCGACGGGAGGTCGTTGAGCACGTCACCGACGGTGATCCCGCCGGTGCGCGTCAGATCGGCGAGGCGGATCGTCGTCACCGGTGCTGCGGAATCCAGACCCGGCCGCGCGATGCGCGATCCCGTCACGACGATATCCGCGCCCGCGTCGGTCGATTGAGCAGTGGTTTCAGCGATGGCGCCCGTCGGGCCCGCTGCGCCGATTGCAGCGTCTTGCGGGGATCCAACCGCAGGCTGGCTCGCGTCGACTGGGGTGGTCGTCTGGGCCGATGCGGGCAACGCCGCGATGATGAAGGCAGCAGTAGAAGCAGTAAGAAAAAGTCCGGACTTGCGGACGGTCGATACGACCATAACGGTTCTAACCCTTTGATTACACGAGCATCAAGCTCAACGGGCGGCCCCGATGCGCCGTCACATGGGTGTCACACAACCCCGAATGATCAATTGATTTCAAATGTTGCAACGCAGCAACACTGCTGCGCAACGGGCGCACAAAAAAGCCGTGCCATCCCCCTCTCGAGGGCTGACACGGCTTCTGCGGCCGCCAAAGACGAACGTTACTTAATAACGATAATGATCCGGCTTGAACGGGCCTTCGACCGGCACGCCGATATAGCCCGCCTGCTTCTCGGTCAGCTGCGACAGCTTAACACCGAGCTTGGCAAGATGCAGCGACGCGACCTTCTCGTCGAGATGCTTCGGCAGCACGTAGACTTCGTTCTTGTACTTCTCACCCGCGGTCCACAACTCGATCTGCGCCAGCGTCTGGTTGGTGAAGCTCGCCGACATCACGAACGAGGGATGGCCGGTCGCGCAGCCCAGATTGACCAAACGACCCTTGGCGAGAATGATGATCTGCTTGCCGTCCGGGAACTTCACCAGATCGGTGCCCGGCTTCACTTCGGTCCACTCATAGTTGCTGAGCGCAGCGATCTGAATTTCCGAATCGAAGTGACCGATGTTGCACACGATCGACATCGGCTTCATCGCCTTCATGTGATCGGCGGTGATCACATCGGCATTGCCCGTCGCGGTGCAGAAGATGTCGGCGCGGGTCACGGCCTCTTCCATCGTCACGACTTCGAAGCCCTCCATCGCCGCCTGCAGCGCGCAGATCGGATCGACTTCGGTGACCATCACGCGTGCGCCGCCATTGCGCAGCGACTGCGCCGAGCCCTTGCCGACGTCACCGAACCCGGCGACGACCGCGACCTTGCCGGCCAGCATCACGTCGGTGGCGCGACGGATCGCGTCGACCAGCGACTCTTTGCAACCGTAGAGATTGTCGAACTTCGACTTGGTGACCGAGTCGTTGACGTTGATCGCCGGGAACGGCAGCTCGCCCTTCTTCGCGATCTCGTACAGGCGGTGGACGCCGGTGGTGGTCTCTTCCGACACGCCCTTCAGGTTCTTGACCGTCTCGGTCAGATAGCCCGGATACTTGGCCACGAACGCCTTGAGCGCGCGCTGGAATTCGACTTCCTCGTCATTCTCCGGCTCGCCCAGCGTGTGGCCGGCCTCGAGCTTGGCGCCCCACAGCGCGAACATCGTCGCGTCGCCGCCGTCATCGAGGATGATGTTGGCGGTGGTGCCGTCGGTGTCAGCACCCCAGTTGAAAATGTCGCCGACATAATCCCAATAATCGGCCAGGCTCTCGCCCTTGATCGCGAACACGGGCACGCCGGTGGCGGCGATCGCGGCGGCAGCGTGATCCTGCGTCGAGAAGATGTTGCACGTCGCCCAGCGGACGTCGGCGCCGAGCGCGGTGAGCGTCTCGATCAGCACCGCGGTCTGGATCGTCATGTGCAGCGACCCCGTGATGCGCGCGCCCTTCAGCGGCTGCGACGGGCCGAATTCCTCGCGCAAGCTCATCAGGCCGGGCATTTCCGTCTCGGCGATGTTGATCTCGGCGCGGCCGAAATCGGCCAGGCTGATGTCGGCGACGACATAATCTTTGGTATCAAGTACGGGGGCGGTGGCCACGGGGCGTCTCCAGATCGTTGGATCGATCAAGACGGTCAGCGCCGATCGACATGGCCGCGCCATAGCCGCGACGGCGCCCCAAATCAAATATAAAGATATCCTTATATGTTTGCTCAGGCGGTTCCGGCCCCGCTCGTCAGCAGCCGTGTATCTACACCTGCTTCAGCAAAGCTGCGGGTCCAGCGCGCCTCAGCCGGCGTATCGTACAGCAGGTCCAGCGCGCCCGGCGTGGTGAACCAGCCGGGGCGCGTGAGTTCTTCGTCGAGCTGCCCGCCGCCCCAGCCGGCATAGCCCAAGGCGACCACGAAGCGGCTCGGCCCGGTGCCCGCCGCGATCGCCCGCAGCACGTCGATCGTGCTCGACAACGCCCAGCGGCCAGCGACGTCGATCGTGTCCTGCCCGCCCCAATCGGTCGAGTGGATGACAAAGCCCCGCCGTGGCTCGATCGGACCGCCGAGATGCACCGGCGCATCGGGCGCGACCCCCGGGTCGATGGCGAATTGCTCGAGCAAGGTATGCAGCCCGAGCCCCGGGAGGAGCTCGCCGAGGCCGATGCCGATCGCGCCTTCGGCGTCATGCGCGCAGACCGCGATCACCGCGCGTTCAAAGCGTGGGTCGCCGATGCCCGGCATGGCGAGCAGAAACTGCCCGGTGAGATACGTCGCGCTATCCATAATTTCCCTAATGTACAGTGCGCGGGTTTGCGCCGCCATGCTTGAAATCAGTGCGCTGCCGTACGAGGTACAGCGTGCCGCGCAGGTGCGGCGACCAGGAGAGAATTCATGACGATCAGCGTCGGCGACCGCATTCCCAGCACCACCCTCACCAAGGTGACCGACGGCGGCCCCGATCAGGTCAGTTCGGACGATTTCTTCAAGGGCCGCACGGTCGCGCTGGTCGCAGTGCCAGGCGCTTTTACCCCGACCTGCTCGGCACGGCACTTGCCGGGCTTTGTCGACCATGCGGCAGCGATCAAGGCCAAGGGCGTCGACGAGATCGCGTTCACCTCAGTCAACGATGCGTTCGTGATGGGTGCATGGCGCAAGAGCGCGGATGCCGATGGCATCACCATGCTGGCCGATGGCAATGGCGATTTTGCCGAAGCGGTGGGGCTGACCATGGACGGCTCGAAGTTCGGCATGGGCACGCGCAGCCAGCGTTATTCGATGCTGGTCAAAGACGGCGTCGTCGCGCAGCTCAATGTCGAGGCACCGGGGGAGTTCAACGTGTCTTCGGCCGAACACCTGCTGAGCGAAATCTGACGCTAGCCAATCCGTTCCGCGCGCGCGGCCAGTGGCATCAGCGGCGCGGAACGCCGCGGCCCCGGTTGCGTTAGTGTAACGATCTTTAACCCATGAGGAGCGACCCATGAGCGATACCGCAGAAAACAGCAGCAAAGGCACCACCGGCGCCACTGACGAAAAGACGATCTACGATCAGGCGCAGGAAGCCGTGACCGCAGCGATCGAGAGCGCGACCAAGTCGGTCACTGCCGCATTCGAAACCGCGCTCGACGCGGCCAAGGAAAATCCCAAGACGGCAGCGGCGATTGCGGCTGGCGCAGCAGCGGCGGTGGCCGGCGCAGCGTTCGGGGTGAGCAAGCTGCTCGAGGACAGCAAGCCCGCCGCGTCCAAGAATTCCGGCACGAAAAGCGCGAGCGCCAAGAAGAACTAAACTTCTCCGGGCCCCTCCCCTTGCAAGGGAGGGGCTTTCGCGTTCCGCCACCGTCTTGCCAGCTTAACAATCCTGCCTTAGCCCCGGCAGATGACAACCGCCTCCGACATCGTCGCCCAACTCGACACCCTGTACCGCGCCTCGGTTAAGCGTCTGCAAGCCGCGCTTACTGCCTATATCGCCGATGGCACCACGCCCGATCCGGCATCGCGCCGCGATGGCAGCTTCGCTTATCCAGAGATCCGCCTCAGTTATCGCGGCGGCAGCGATCGCCCCGCGCCGATGCGCTCCTTCGGCCGTCTGGTCACCGAAGGCGAGTACCGCATCAGCGTTACCAAACCCGCCATTTTCGCCGATTATCTGACCGAACAGCTGACGCTGCTGATGGAGGATTACGACGTCGAGGTGCAGGCCGTCGCCGGGCGCCAGGAAATCCCTTTCCCCTATGTCATCGATCCCGGCCACGCGCTGAGCCTCGACGAGATCTCCGCCGCCGATCTGGCCCGCTTCTTCCCCGCCACAGAACTTGCGCATATCGGCGACGAGATCGCCGATGGGCTGTGGGTCGCCAGCGACGATACGCGCCCGCTGGCGCTGTTCGATGGGCTGCGCACCGATTTCAGCCTTGCCCGCCTGCGCCATTATATGGGCACGCCCGCCGAGCACACGCAGCGCTTCATCCTGTTCACCAACTATCATCGCTATGTCGATGAATTCGTCCGCTGGGGCGCGAGCCAGCTCGCCCCCGCCGCGGACGGCACGCCGAGCCGCTTCACCGGCCTGTCCGGCGCGGGCGGGATCATGATCCGGCATGGCGACGATGCCGACAAGATCGTCAGCGACAGCGCGTGGCGGCGGCACCAGATGCCTGCTTATCATTTGATGGCGGACGACCGCACCGGCATCACGCTCGTCAATATCGGCGTCGGCCCGTCCAACGCCAAGACGATCACCGATCACCTGGCCGTGCTGCGCCCCGAGGCCTGGCTGATGATCGGCCATTGCGGCGGGCTGCGTCCGAGCCAGCGGATCGGCGACTACGTGCTCGCGCACGCCTATCTGCGCGACGATCACGTGCTGGATGACGTGCTGCCACCCGAAATCCCCGTGCCGGCGATCGCCGAAGTGCAGGTGGCGATGGCGCGCGCGGCGGAGACGATATCGGGGCAGTCGGGCGAAGAGCTCAAGCGCCGCCTGCGCACCGGCACGATCGTCACCACCGATGATCGCAACTGGGAATTGCGCTATTCGAAATCGGCGCTGCGCTTCTCGCTCAGCCGTGCGGTCGGCATCGATATGGAAAGCGCGACGATCGCCGCGCAGGGCTATCGCTTCCGCGTGCCCTACGGCACGCTCCTGTGCGTGTCGGACAAGCCGCTGCACGGGGAATTGAAGCTCCCCGGCCAGGCCAACCGCTTTTACGAGCGCGCGATCAACGAACATATGCGTATCGGCATCGAAACCTGCGAGGAACTGCGCCGCGAAGGCGCCAAGCTTCACAGCCGCAAGCTGCGCGCGTTCAACGAGCCGCCGTTCAGGTAACGTCAGGGTAGCGCCGTTCCAGGGGGCGGGGCCAGCCCGACGCGGCGCGCAACTTTGCCTTGCGCTACGGAAACCCTTACGCGTTGATGCGTTACGCTTGCTCAACGATCTCAGGGAGTCCCTCCGCGATGGCCACGCCACCCAAAGACCCGACCGACACGCCCCCAACGCCACCCCTGCCCCCCGCGCCGCGCAAGCCGGCGACGCCACGCAAGGCCGCCGCTCCTCGCAAATCCGCGCGCAAGACCGCCGCAAGCTCGGCGCCGGCAGCCAAGACCGCAACCAAACCCCCGCGCAAGGCGACCGTTGCCGCCAGCCCCGTGTCCAAGCCGGCGACGTCGCCGAAGCCTGCCAAGGCGCCCAAGCCAAAAATCGCGACCGCCAAGCCCGCTGCGCGCCGCGCCGCGGCAACGCCTAAGGCCGCCAGCACGAACACCGGCACCAGCAAATGGGGCATTGCCGCCGTCATCGGCGGCGTCGGCGCGGCGCTTACCGCAGGCTTGCTCGCGCTGCGCGGCAGCACGCCCGTGCCAGTCGCACCGCAAGACCCAATCGACCCCAAGGGGGGGCACAAGGCGCATCAGGCCGACGGCACCGACTCCTCGGCGTCGTTCGAAGCCGGCATCGCCGACGAAGGCACGATCCCCGAATGATCCCGCCCGCCATCCCCGCCCTGCGGCGGGGATGGCGGCGAGGCCGGATTACCAGCCGCTCGGCTTGCCCTTGTTCTGCGCATCGAGCCACGTCTTGAGCGGCGCGAAATAGGCGACCATCGCCTTGCCAGACATCTCGCGGCTGCCGGTGAACTTCTCCAGCGCATCCGGCCAGGGCTTGGACTGGCCCATTTCCAGCATCGCGTTCAGCTTCGCGCCGACTTCCTTATTGCCGTAGAACGAGCAGCGATGCAGCGGCCCCGTCCACCCGGCCTGCTTGCATGCCGCCTGGTAGAACTGGAACTGCAGCAGCCGCGCGAGGAAGTAGCGGGTATAGGGCACGCTCGCGGGCACGTGATATTTGGCGCCGGGATCGAACTTGCTTTCGTCGCGCGCCACCGGCGGCACGATGCCCTGATATTTCAGCCGCAGATCGTCCCAGCCCTTTTCATAGCCGGTCGTGGGGATGGTGCCGGCGAACACGCCCCAGCGCCACTTATCGATCAGCAAGCCAAACGGCAGGAACGCCACCTTGTCCATCGCCTGGCGCAGCAACAGCCCGACATCCTTGTCTGCGCTCGGCACCCTGGCCTGATCGAGCAGCCCGATCTGCACGAGATAATTGGGCGTGATCGAGAGGGCTACGAAATCGCCGATCGCCTCGTGGAAGCCGTCATTGGCCCCGTTCAGATAGAGTGGCGGCTGTTTCTGATACGCGCGCTGGTAATAATTATGCCCCAGCTCGTGATGGATGGTGACGAAATCGTCGCCGTTCACCTTGGTGCACATCTTGATGCGAATGTCGTTCTTGTTGTCGAGATCCCAGGCCGAGGCGTGGCAGATCACTTCGCGATCGGCCGGCTTGGTGATCTGCGATCGCGTCCAGAACGTGTCCGGCAGCGCCGCGAAACCCAGCGAGGAATAAAACGCCTCGCCCGTCTTGACCATCTTCAGCGCGTCGTAATTCTTGGCTTTGAGCAGGTCAGTCGTATCGAAGCCGAGATCGCCCGCCCCCTTGGGCGCGACCACGTCATAGATGTTGCCCCATTCCTGCGCCCACATATTGCCCAGCAGATCGCTGCGGATCGGCCCCGTCTTGGCCTGAACGGCATCGCCATATTTCTCGTTGAGCTTCCAGCGTACATAAGTGTGCAGCGACTTGTACAGCGGCTCGACCTCAAGCCACAATTTGTCGGTCAACTGCTCGAACGCCGCCGGGCTCATGTCATACCCTGCGCGCCACATCGAGCCGACATCCTGATAGCCGAGCTCGGCCGCGCCCCTGTTGGCGATCTCGACCGTGCGGGCATAATCTTGCCGCATCGGTGCACCGACATTGTCGTGCCAGCTGACCCACATTTCCTTCAATTTGGCGGGATCGCGCTCGGTGCCCATCGCCGCCTCGATATCGCTGCCGTTGATCGGCTTGCCATCCAGCGTGCCCTTGCCCTTGCCGTAGAAAGACGACATCTTGGTCACCAGGGTGGATAGTTCGGTCGCCGCGCCCGGCGTGGTCGGGGCCGGCAGCGTGATGCCGCCGCGCAGCAGATCAAGCTTGCGCCGCGTATCGAACGACAGGCCCGCCACTTTGTCGTACCTGGCGGCTTCCAGCGCGAGCTTGACCGAGAGTTCAGTGCCCTCAGCGTTGATCCGCGCGGCCATCGCATCGGTATCGTCGGTAATATATGTCGCGTTGACCCAATTGACCTGGCTCGATTGGATGCCGAAATCGAACAGCGTCTTTTCGGACGCGGCGATGAACGCATCGGCGTCCGCCGCGGTCGGGGCGGCGGTGGCGACGGCAGGCGCGGTCTGCGCCAGGCCGGGAGTGGCAAGCATCGCGAGCGACAGCGCCAGGCACGAAATACCGGTACGGATCATGAAAACCTCAGGTTGAACGGTGGGATGCCGCAACCTGTCCTTCGCGTGCGCCCGGGTCAAGCGGCGGCAAGGAACTCGGCAATGGCGTGGCCCAGCTCTGGCTTGGTCACCGCGCTCATATGCCCGCCCGGCGTTTCCACCAGCACGGCGTCCGACAGCAGCGCCGCCAGCTCGGCATGCGAGCCATTATCGTCATCGTCCACGCCCGCCACCACCAGGGTGCGTTGCTCGATCGCGCGCAGCGCTTCGACAGACGTATCGACGAACGTGTCGAGGATATGCAGCAACGCCACCGGATCGCCGCCGGTGGTCTTGAGAAACGCCTCGGCGAGCCATTCCGGGCTGCCTTGCGCGAAGCTGCCGAGATTGCTCAGGATCTTGCGGAAGTGGCCGCCGCGACCCGCCGTATCGGTCAGCCCGCTCAGCCCCATGCCGGCGATCACCACGCGCCGCGGCGTCGCGCCACCCGCCATCATCCGTGCCGTCGTCCGCGCGCCGAGCGAATAGCCGCCAAGATCGTAATCGGTCAGCCCCAAATGCTCGATCAGCGCGAAGCCATCGCGCATCAGCACGTCGGGCGGATAGGCGGCGGCGTCATGCGGTTTGGCACTGTCCCCATGCGCGCGCATATCCGGCATAATCACCCGGAAACCCTTCGCTGCCACCGCCGCGGCATGGCCGTAACGCACCCAATTGGTCGATGCGTTGGAGAAAAAGCCGTGAATCAGGACGACCGGCCGCCCCTCGCCCAGCTCGCGAAACGCCAGCTTCGTGCCGTCGAAACTGTCGAAAAACTGCGGTTCAATCGGGGATTTTGCCAACGGCCTTGATCCAGCGGTCACGAGTGGAAGGATTATCGTCCGCCCGCGTAGCAGGAAGATGGCGCGTGTCGAGCCAGTCTTCGTGCCACGTCTCGGGCGAAAAATGGCTGGTGGGTTTGAAACGATACGGTTCGTCGAAGCTGCCGACCGTCAGATCCATCGTCTTGCCGGGCTCGAGAAACTCGAACGTCAGCGACGTGCCGCAGGCGGCGCAAAACCCGCGCTCGGCGATCGGCGAGGATTGGAAGCGATCCGGCTCCCGTGTCGTCCAGGCCAGCTCGGCGATCGTGACGTTCTTGAACGCGATCGACACCCCGCCCGTCGCGCGCTGACACATCCGGCAATGGCAGAGATATGACTCGTCGCTGTCGATCGCCGCGCTGTAGCGCACCTCGCCGCACTGGCAGCCCCCGGTCACCGTCTCAGTCACGCCATCCTCCAACCTTTACCGAGCAAACAGCTTGAAGAGCACCTCCATCGTCGACGCATCTTCGAACATCTCTGCGTCTTTCGGAAGAACGAGCCAGGGCTGTTTGCGTTTTACCCAGGCATGAACCGGCACGTCCAGCTCATCGCTGCGATCGAGCGACCCCGCGCGGATCACCGCGACCCCAGCACGCGCCGTATTCGTATTGAACAGCCGCACATGACACACGCCGCACATGCGCTTCAGCTATTGCGTCCCGCTCGGCGACTGGAAACCGTATTCCACAACCGGCCCGGGGGTGATCGATCGCGCACTTTCCGGCAGCAACACCTGCTCGCTGAATGCGCTGCCGGACCAAGTCTGCCAGGTCCGACAATGGCAGGCGTAAGCCAGGGGTAGCTCGGTCAGCGCGAGTTCGTATCGGCAGGCGCCGCAATGGCATCCGCCCTTGATCATTGCATCAGCCCCCTCACTCGCGCGCGCCCTCGATACGCCGATAGTCGCGAGGCGAAACGGTGATCGGCGGTTACCAGTTCTTGATCCAATGCCTCTGCAACCGCGAGATAGACACAATCATAGACCGGGTGGTCCATCTCGATCGCGAGCGAAAGTGCGCGATCCATCATCGGGGTTTCATCGATCGTTCGCAGGATGAAAGCCAGCAGTCCGGGAAGCGAAGCAAGCTCCGCATCGTCGCCCAACTCGCCACGCCGCCGCTTTTTCCAGATCGCATTGCCGACTTCGGCATGGATCAATATCGGCGCCCATAGCTCAACGCCGCCCAGCAAAGCGCGAGCGACATCGCTATCCTCTTCTTCGACCAGCCATTTCAGCGCGACCGAAGCGTCGACGATCATCGATCGCGATCTTCCCTGATCAGATCCACGCCGGGCGTTTGCCGAACCCCCGGCACGGTCGCGCGTTTGGTGATCGCCTGCATTCGACGGACCACCGAGACTTTTCATCGGCCGTCAGCGTCGCTGCGGCTTGGATCGCGGCGCGCGCGAGCGCTTCTACCGAAGTATTGCGCTCGCGCGCAGCAATCTCCAATCGCGTGATCGTAGCATCATCCAGCTGGCGAACGAGTATCTGACCCATAAGCGGATATTAGCATCACGCCGACACCCGCTCAAGCATGGGCTCAGCCGCCCTTGCGCAGGTGGCGGCGCCCGAGCAATTCCGCGATTTGCACCGCGTTCAGCGCCGCGCCCTTGCGCAGATTATCGCTCACGCACCACAGGTTGATGCCGTTTTCGATCGTCGAATCCTCGCGCACGCGGCTGACGAAGGTCGCGAATTCGCCGACGCATTCCACCGGCGTGATATAGCCGCCGTCCTCGCGCTTGTCGTACAGCATCACGCCCGGCGCCTCGCGCAGGATATCCTGCGCTTCCTTGGCCGAAATTTCGTCCTCGAACTCGATATTGATCGCTTCCGAATGGCCGACGAACACCGGCACGCGCACGCACGTCGCCGTCACCTTGATCTTGGGATCGAGGATTTTCTTGGTCTCGACCACCATCTTCCACTCTTCCTTGGTCGATCCATCGTCGAGGAAGCTGTCGATATGCGGGATCACATTAAAGGCGATCTGCTTGGTGAATTTCTTGGGCTCGGCCGGATCGCCGACGAAAATGTTGCGGCTCTGCTCGAACAGCTCGTCCATGCCCTGTTTGCCCGCCCCGGATACCGACTGATAGGTCGCGACGACCACGCGCGTGATCTTGGCCTTGTCGTGCAGCGGCTTCAGCACCACCACCATCTGCGCGGTCGAGCAGTTCGGGTTGGCGATGATGTTGCGCGCCTTGTACCCGTCAATCGCTTCCGGATTCACTTCCGGTACGATCAGCGGCACGTCCGGATCCATGCGGTACAGCGAGGAATTGTCGATCACCGTGCAGCCCGCGGCGGCGGCGATCGGCGCGTATTTGGCGGTCGCCTCTGAGCCGATCGCGAACAGCGCCATGTCCCAGCCGGCCCAATCGAAATTGTCGATATTCTGGACCTTGAACTGCTTCCCCGTGTCGCCGTAATCGACCATCAGCCCCTGGCTGCGCGACGAGGCGACGACAGCGATCTCATCGGCCGGGAATTCGCGCTCCGCCAGAATGTTGAGCATCTCGCGCCCGACATTGCCCGTCGCGCCCGCGACCACGATCCGATAGCCCATAGATAATTCCCGCATTAAAGTCGTCGAGCGCGCGATACCAGAAACGTGCCGGCTGGGAAGCGCGTAAATCGCGGCTGCGGCAGGAATACGGCACCCGCACCTCGCCTTGCGACAGCGTCGATCATTGGCAAGGTGACGGGCGACTTGCGACCTTGGCGTTCGTGTTCGTGACGGCCGTTGGACATAATTGAAAGGGAATGACGCCCGCTGCGAATGCAACGGGCGTCATTATGATCAGGCTTCGATATCGCGCTTGAACGTCTCCGGCAGGAACAGCAGCCCGAGCACCAAGGTGATCGTCGCCAGCACCACGGGATACCACAACCCGTAGTAAATATCGCCGGTCGCCGCGACCATCGCGAACGCCGTGGTCGGCAGGAACCCGCCGAACCAGCCATTGCCGATATGATAGGGCAGCGACATCGACGTGTAGCGGATGTTGGTCGGGAACAGTTCGACCAGCAGCGCGGCGATCGGGCCGTAGACCGCGGTCACCAGCAGCACCATGAAGAACAGGATGGCGATGACGAGCGGCGTATTCATCCCCGCCGGATCATATTTGGCCGGATAGCCCGCGGTGGCGATCGCACCCTTCAGTTCCGTCTGAAAGGCAGTGATGGCGGCCTTGCGCGCGTCGCCCGTCACTTGCGACGGATCGGGCGCGACGAAGGTCTGTCCACCGACGCGGACCTGCGCGATCGTTCCCGCAGGCGCCTCGACATTGTCATAGTTGACGCCGCTCTTGGCCAGGAACGACTTGGCGATGTCGCAGCTCTTGGCGTCGAACTTGTTACGGCCGACGGGGTCGAACTGCACCGAGCAGTCGTCGTCATGGCTGACCACGGTGATCGGCGACGCCGCCTGCGCCGCGGCGAGCGCGGGGTTGGCGGCCTGAGTCAGCGCGCCGAACAGCGGGAAGTAGGTCAGCGCCGCCAGCGCGCACCCGGTCATGATGATCGGCTTGCGGCCGATCTTGTCCGACAGCCAGCCGAAGATGACGAAGAACGGCGTGCCCAGCGCCAGCGCCACTGCCATCAGCACGTTGGTCGTCGCGCCATCCACCTTGAGCATCTTTTCGAGGAAGAACAACGCGTAGAACTGGCCGGTATACCAGACCACCGCCTGCCCCATCGCCGCGCCGAACAGGGCGATCAGCACGATCTTCAGATTGCCCCAGCGTGCGAACGCTTCGGTCAACGGCGCCTTGGAGGTCTTGCCCTCGTCCTTCATGCGCTGGAACGCGGGGCTTTCGGCGAGCTGCAGGCGGATCCACAGCGACACGCCGAGCAGCAGGATCGAGATGATGAACGGCATGCGCCAGCCCCACGATGCGAACGCCTCCTCACCCAGCAGGTAGCGCAGCCCGATCACGACCAGCAACGCCGCGAACAGCCCGAGCGTCGCGGTCGTCTGGATGAAGCTGGTATATAGGCCGCGGCGGTTGCGCGGCGCATGCTCCGCGACATAGGTCGCGGCACCACCATATTCGCCACCGAGCGCGAGGCCCTGCAACAGGCGCAGGAACACGAGAAGCAACGGCGCTGCCACGCCGATCGAGGTGTAGGACGGCAACAGGCCGACCGCGAAGGTCGACAGGCCCATGATGCCCATCGTGACGAGGAACGTGTTCTTGCGCCCGACCAGATCGCCGATCCGCCCGAACACCAGCGCGCCGAACGGCCGCACCGCAAAGCCCGCGGCAAACGCGCCGAGCGCCAGGATAAACCCGGTCGTCTCGTTGACGCCCGAGAAGAATTGCGCCGAGATATAGGTGGCCAGCAGCCCGTAGAGATAGAAATCATACCATTCGAACACGGTGCCCAGCGACGAGGCGATGATGACCTTCTTGTCGCTCTGGAATGTTGCGGCCGGATCGCCCGCCTCGTCATATGTCGTCGCCATTGCGTCCGTCCCTCCTGATCAGAACCCGTATTTGATTGCGAATTCGATGCGATCGAGCGCGCCGGTATCCCCCGACAGCAGCTCACGCACCGCGTGACGATATTCGATGCCGAGATCGAAGCCCTTGGCCGGCGTCCAGAAGACGTTGGCCGCGCCGCCATAGGATTTGGCGTTGGCCAGGCCCGTGACGGGGAGCCCATCGGGATAGCTGGCCGACTGGTAGCTGCCCATGAACGTGCTGCGCACCGTATCCGTCCAGCCCAGCCGTAACGCCGCGAAAGCGGCAAAATTGTCGATCCGTTCCAGCTGCTGCGCCGTGCCGCCATACAGCGCATCGGGAACATAGCCGAGCCCGAGATAGCGACCGATGCCCTGCCCGTAGGTGGCCATGAAGCGCAGATCGTGGCGCGTGCCGATCGGGATCTTGCCCGAGCCGGAGACGCCCCAGCCGAACGCGGTGTCGCCGGTGCCGAGTGTATCGGTGCGCAGCTCGCGCGCGATCCCGGCGAGCGCGAACTGGCCGAGCGGCATCTTCCAGTTCAGCCGCGCGACGATATCGGGCAGCCGATCGTCATCGGTGTCGACCAATGCGGCATTGGTGGGCAGCGCGGTTTCCGTCTCGGGATTTTCCGCGGCCAGCTGCAGCGTGAGATCGGGCCGAAGCGTTGTCGTGTAGCGGATCAGCGCCTGCCGGTTGAACACTGTGCCATCCAGCGGCCCGACGAAATCGGTCGTCTCCGGCAGCACGGCGAGGTTCTGGAAGGTCGACCATTCCTGCCCGACCAGCCAGTTGCCATATTCGATAAAGCCGCGCCGGAACGTCGGCGTATAGGGGTTGGTCGCACGCTGCGCGCCGACCGGCGCGGTGGCCAGCGCGAAATCGAACTCGATCAGGGTCTTGGCTTCGGTGCCGTTGACCGGGGTGGAGGTGCTGAACACGAGCCTGGTCTGGCGCGCGGAGAATAGCAGGTCTTCGCTGGAAAACCCGCCGCCAACGGGGATCTGCTGCGGCAGGAAGAATTCTTTGCCCAGGCCGCCGACCGCGACTTCACCGTCATTGTAGCGGCTGGCGATGACGTTCAGACGGACAAAGCCACCAAGCTTCACGGTCGTGTTGCCGATGCGGAAGCCGTCGCCCGAGGGAGTGGCGGCCGTGCCCGAGGCGGCGCTGTTGGCGGTTGCCCCGCCCGCCGTGCCGCTGCTCGCGACTTGCGTATTAATCCCGCGCCCCGACACGCCTGCCAACGCTGTGGCCGGCGAACCCGCGGCGGCGGGCGGCGGGGAAGATGCCAGCGCGGCGGGCACCGCTGCCTGGCTTTGCGCGCGCGTTTGCGACAGTTCGGAACGCAGATCGGAAACCGCCTGCTCGAGCATTTTCAGCCGAGCCTCCAATGCGGCCTCGCGCGCGCTCACCGGCACCGACGCGCCGGCCGACTGCGCGTTGGCGGGGCTGGCTACCAGCGCCAGCGCGGTCGATCCTGAAAGCGCCAACACGCGCGATGCGCGACGTTTGATACTGCTCATTCGCCTCTCCCCAACGACCCGCGGGTCGGCCCGCTTATGTCTTGGATCATCATTACGCAGTGCTCGGCGGGCGTTAACCGCGATAAACGTCGTATACCGCCTGCCGCCGTCCTTCCGTAAGGAGTGGGCAAAGCCGTAAGCAAGGGAGAGACGATGAGCGCGATCCAAGAAGCTAGTGGCGTTCAGGGCGCGATGTCGGCGCCGGCAGGCGCCTTGCAGCAACGTCGCAATATGGCTGCCGCGGATCCGGAGCACTATTGGCGGGAGCGCGGGCAGGTCCTCGACTGGATCGAGCCGTACACCGTGGTCAAGGACACGTCGTTTGATGCCGACGACTTCCACATCCGCTGGTTCGCCGATGGCAAGCTCAACGTCTCGGCCAATTGCCTCGATCGGCATCTGGCGACCCGCGGTGACCAGGTCGCGATCATCTGGGAAGGCGACGAGCCTGGCGAAACCGAGCGCGTCACCTATCGCGATCTGCACGCTCGCGTGTGCAAGTTCGCCAACGTGCTCAAAAGCGAGGGCGTCGCCAAGGGGGACCGTGTCACGCTGTATCTGCCGATGATCGTCGAGGCGGCGGTGGCGATGCTGGCGTGCGCGCGGATCGGCGCGGTCCATTCGGTGGTGTTCGGCGGCTTCTCGCCCGACAGCCTGGCGGGGCGGATCGAGGATTGCGGATCGACCTTCGTCATCACCGCCGACGAGGGCTGCCGCGGCGGCAAGCGGATCCCACTCAAGGCCAACGTCGATGCGGCCTTGGAGAAATGCTCGGGCGTCGCGCGCGTCGTCGTCGTCCGCCGAACCGGCGGTGCCGTCACGATGACCCCGGGCCGCGACATCTGGTACGATGCGGCGATGGCCGAGGCCTCGCCGGATTGCCCGCCCGAACCAATGGACGCCGAGGACCCGCTGTTCATCCTCTATACCTCCGGATCGACGGGCAAGCCCAAGGGCGTTGTGCACACCAGCGGTGGCTATCTGGTGTGGACCGCGGTCACCTTCCGCGAGGTGTTCGATTACCGCGACGGCGATCTGTTCTGGTGCACCGCCGATGTCGGCTGGGTCACCGGGCACAGCTATGTCGTCTATGGCCCGCTGGCCAATGGCGCGACCACCGTAATGTTCGATGGTGTGCCCAATTATCCGGACCACAGCCGTTTGTGGGAAACGATCGACCGGCTCGGCGTGACCATCTTCTATACCGCGCCCACCGCGATCCGAGCGCTGATGCGCGAGGGCGATGCCTGGGTGGCGCGATCGTCGCGCGCCTCGCTGCGCCTGCTCGGCAGCGTCGGCGAACCGATCAACCCCGAGGCGTGGCGCTGGTATCACGAAGTGGTCGGCGACAAACGCTGCCCGATCGTCGATACCTGGTGGCAAACCGAAACCGGCGGCATCATGATCGCGCCTTCGCCGCATATCACGCAGCCAAAGCCCGGCAGCGCGACCAAGCCCCTGCCCGGCGTGCAGCCCGAACTGGTCGATGCCGAGGGCATCGTGCTTGACGGGGCGACCGAGGGCAATCTGGTCATCGCAGACAGCTGGCCGGGGCAGATGCGCACCGTGTGGGGCGATCACGAACGTTTCTTCCAGACCTATTTCAGCACTTATCCGGGCAAATATTTCACGGGTGACGGCGCCCGCCGCGATGACGATGGCGATTACTGGATCACCGGCCGGGTCGACGACGTGATCAACGTCTCGGGCCACCGCATGGGCACGGCGGAGGTCGAAAGCGCGCTGGTCGGCCATCCGCGCGTCGCCGAGGCGGCGGTCGTCGGCATGCCGCACGACGTGAAAGGCCAGGGCATCTATGCCTATGTCACGCTCAACGCGGACGACAGCGGCGATGACGCCACCCGGGAGGAACTGCGCGCCTGGGTGCGGCGCGAGATTGGGCCGATCGCCACGCCCGATGCGCTGCAATTCGCGCCAGCTTTGCCCAAGACGCGCTCGGGCAAGATCATGCGCCGCATCCTGCGCAAGATCGCCGAAGGCGATACCGGCAATCTCGGCGATATTTCGACGCTTGCCGATCCGTCGGTCGTCGAGCTGCTGGTGCGGGAGCGGATCGGCTGAGCGGATCGATCCTGATCGCGGATGATCATCCGCTGTTTCGCCAGGCGCTGGGATTGGCGGTGGCTGCCGTGCGCCCCGCCGCGCGCGTGCTCGAAGCGGGCACGCTGGCGCGCGCGGCAACCCTGGCCGCAGAGACGAACGATCTCGAACTCATCCTGCTCGATCTCAAGATGCCCGGTGCCAGCGGCTATGCCGGTGTCGCGTTGATCCATGCCGAGCGCCCGCTCGTTCCGATCCTCGTCGTGTCCAGCGCCGATGCCGCGCAGGCGCTGCCCGAAGTGCGCCGCTTCGGCGCGATCGGCTTCCTCAGCAAAGGCGCCGATCTCGCCGCCATCGAGCGCGCCATCGCCGCGGCGCTCGATGGCACGGTGGCACCGCCACCCAGCGCCGATGACGCGCCGATCGATCCGATCGACGAGGTCGCCGCGCGCGTCGCCTCGCTCACCCCAACGCAGCTCAAGGTTCTGCTTGGCGTGCTCGACGGGCGCTACAACAAGGAGATCGCCTTTGATCTCGGCATCAGCGAACCCACCGTCCGCGCGCATATGACCGCGGTGTTGCGCAAGCTCGACGTCACCAGTCGCACGCAGGCGGCGCTGGCCGCGCGCGCGCTCGGGCTTGGCGCTCCTACCCCGATCAAGCGCTAAGCGCCCCCGCCAGCCAGGCATCGAACGCGTCGGGATCGAGCGGCTTGGTCAGCAGCGCGATGCCGCGCCGGGCAGCACGGGGGGCGAGCTGCGGGTCCGGCTCGGCCGTGACCAGCGCGGCGGGAACGGAGGGCAATGCGGCGATCAGCGCGAGCCCATCGATCTCGCCGCCAAGATGGAAATCGATCAGCGCGACGTCGTAAGGCGCGCGGATGGCCTGCGCCGCCGCCGCGCTGCCCGCGACGAGCACGTGATGGCCGCGTGCCGCGAGCATCGCGCCCATCGCTTCGCAAACGCGCGCATCATCGTCGACCACCAGGATAGTAGCGGCGCGCGCGACGGTGGTGGGCCGCACCAGTGGCGCCGCCAGCGGCGCCTCGGCAGCAAGTGCCAGCGTAAAGGCGAAGCGGCTGCCGCGCCCGACCTGGCTGGTCAGCGTCACCGGCGCGCCGAGCAGCCGCGCGGTGCGATCGACGATGGCGAGCCCCAGCCCGACGCCGACATCATCGCTGCTTTCGAGCCGTTCGAATTCGCCGAAGATCCGCTGCCGCTCGGCCGCCGGGATGCCCATCCCGCTATCCCACACTTCGATCACGACAGCCCCGCCGCGCCGCCGCGCGCCCACCAGCACGCCGCCTTGCGCGGTGTAGCGCACCGCGTTGGAGATCAGGTTCTGCACGATCGAGCGCACCATCGTGGCATCGCTTGCCACCACCACGTCGCCCGCGGCGAGCCGCAGCGACAGGCCCTTTTCTGCCGCAGGCAGCGCAAACCCGTCGAGCAATTCCCGCAGCAGCGGACGCAGCGCAAATGGCTGCACCACCGGCACGATTCCGCCCGAATCAAGCCGTGAAATATCCAGCAGCGCGCGCAACAACCGTTCCGCCGCGACGATCGACTGATCCACCTTGGCCGCGAGCGGATGCCCCCCCACCGCGCGGTCCAGCGCGGCGGTGAATAACCGCGCGGCGTGCAGCGGCTGGATCAGATCGTGGCTGGCCGCGGCCAGGAAGCGCGTCTTGTCCGCCGTCGCGCGCGCCAGATCGGCATTGACGGCGGACAGTTCGGCGGTGCGTTGTTCGACGCGCGCCTCCAGCTCGATCCGCGCCGTCTCCAGCACGTCGCGCGCGCGCGCCTCCGCGGTAACGTCGGAGAAGCACATCACATACCCACCGCCCGGCATCGGCCCGCCGACCGTCTTCAGCACGCGGCCGTCGCTGCGCGTCCGCTCGAAACTGTGCCGCCGCCCACGCCGGATATTGGCAAGCCGGCGTTCGACATGGCGATCGACCTCGCCCGGGCCGCATTCGCCGCGCATCGCATTGAACGCGATGGCATCGGCCACCGGGGCGCCGACGCGGATCATCCCCGGCGGAAAGCCGAACATCTCCAGATAGCGCGTATTCCAGGCGACCAGCGCCAGATCGTGATCGACCACGCTGACCGCCGGATCGATATTCTCCAGCGTGGCGGCAAGCAGCCCCTGCGAGAATTGCAGGCTCTGCCCGCTTTCATCGAGCATCCGCGCCACCTCGATCGCCGACAGCGACGTGCCCGACAAGGCCGAGGCGACCAGCGCACGCGCCGAGGGCGCGCCCACCGCGCTGGCGATCAGTCGTTCGGCGATGCGGGCCTGCGCGCGCGACACCGCAATGGCCGTCGCGCCGCCCAGCGCCGCCCGGGCCTTGTCCATGCCCACGAAGCGCGCGACGAAATCGATCAGCTCCACCGAGGTCATCGCGCGTCCTTCGATGCCGTCGACGGGCGACCAAATGACGCTGCGCTCGCCCCGCGCCTGTCGTGCGGCGACCAGCGCATGAATGCCAATATTGGCGGCCAGGCTGACCACCGCGCCCGTGGCAAAAGCACTGAGGCCGCTCGCCGCGGCCAGCGCGCGCAGCGGAGCCGCAATTCCCAACGCCGGAATAAGAACGAATGCCGCCCACAGCACCAATCCGGTGACCAGCCCCGCCTTGGCGGCCAGCGCATCACGACCGTCGCGCTGCACCGCCAGGATGAGCGCCGGCGCGAATTGCGCCATCGCCGCGAAGGCCACCAGCCCGGTCTGCGCCAGCGTGACCCCCGCCGGCAAGGCGGCTGCATAGCCGAGCGCGATTGCCATCAGCACCGCGATCACCGTGCGGCGCACGCGCAGCAGGATCACGCCGGCATCGGCCTCGCTCCCGCGCGCCAGCCGGCGGATCAGCAAGGGCGCGAGCAGATCGTTCGACACCATCGTCGACAGCGCGATCATCTCGACGACCGCCATGCCGGTGGCGGCCGAAAAGCCACCGACGAACACCAGCAGCGCGAGCGGAAAGCTGCCCGCTTGTAGCGGCAGCGTGATGACCAGCATGTCGGCGGCGCCGCGCGGCTGAGACACCAGCCCGGCCAGCGTGATTGGCAGCACCGTCAGGCTGAACACCGCCAGCGCGCCGATAAACACCCAGCGCGCGCGGCGGATATCCGACACACCATCGGCTTGCGTAACGGCGATGTGGAATTGGCGCGGCAGGCTGATCGCCGCCATCCCGGCCAGCACGGTGGTAACAAGGAAATCAGCGCTGAGCGTGCTCGGTGCGAACAAGCCCGCCAGGCGATCGACGGCAATTGCGCGGTTGGCGGCGGGCGCCGCCGCGATCAGCAGCACCGCAAAGATCCCGATGGCGAGGAAGGCGATCAGCTTCACGCTGGCTTCGAGCGCGATCGCGAACACGACGCCGGGATTTTTCCCTGCCGCCTCGTAGCGCCGCGTGCCGAACAGCATCGCGAACACCGCCAGCATCACCGCGGTGGTCGCCATCGGCAGCAAGGTCGACCGGTGATCGGAAAGCAGCGCATAGGTGGTGCCAACCGACCGCAACTGCAGTGCCAGATACGGCACCGTGCCGGCGAGCGCGAGCGATGTCACCAGCGCCGCCACCCCCCGGCTTTTACCAAACCGGGTGCCGATAAAGTCCGAGATCGATGTCGCACCGACCTCTTTTGCCACGACGAGCAAGCGTTCGAGCCAGCGAATGCCGAAGGCATATAGCAGGATCGGCCCGACATAGATCGGTAAATAGGCCCACCCTCCGACGCTTGCGCTGCCGACCGCGCCGTAGAACGTCCAGCTGGTGCAATAGACGGTGAGCGACAGCGCGTAGGCGGTTCCCCGCCAACGCGCGGGATGCCCGCCCGCCTTGGCCCCGTCGATACGATAGGCAAAGAGAAACAACAGGCTGGCATAGGCCAGCGCGACTGCAAACAACATCAGTGGTTCTCGATACGTCGGACCGCACGTTCCCCTGGCGACGGACTAGCGATGCTCCGCTTACCGTATTGACCTGAAGGAGTCATGCCACTGGATTACAAGGTCGCCAGAAGGCAGCATTGCCTTGGCGCGGCCGGTTGCTTCGGATCGGCACTATCTCGGCAATTGCCCTAACCTTAGCATCTCGATGGCCCCCAGATTGACCTAAAAGCGGATGAAGGCGGCCGGCCCCGTCTAGGGGATTGAACCGACGCCTGGCGGCAAGCAATCCCCCAGCGCGTAGACACAGGCCTCTTTATAGGCATCGGACATTCGGCTAGCCCTGCCGGAAGCGCAAGGCATGCGAACGTAAGGGAATCCAATTGAGCAATCCGCAGTTTGAATTGAAAATTCTTGACGACCGTGTCCGTGAATGGGGGCTACCCGATTTCCAGACCGCCATGTCTGCGGGCATCGACATGTACGCCTGCATTGACGGACCATTAGAACTGCGCCCCCAAGCCGACGCCGTGCTGGTTCCGACCGGTATTGCAATCTTAATGAACGATCCAAATGTTGTTGCCTTCCTGCTTGCCCGTTCGGGGCTAGGGCACAAAAAGGGCGTTATCCTCGGGCAATCGGTCGGCACGATTGATGCTGACTATGCAAACCAGATATTCGTTAGCACTTGGCTTAGAACACCGCCCGGGAGCGAGCCGGTAGTGATCAATCCTGGCGACCGCATCGCACAACTCGTCTTTCTCCCGATCCTGCGGCCGACCTTCCTGGTGGTAGAAGAGTTTTCCGCCACCACATCGAGAGGTATCGGGGGGTTCGGCTCGACTGGGGTATGACGGGCCGGCAGCAAGGCTGCCGTAAACGACGGCAGCGGAAGATGCGCTGCAAAGGACATGAAAATGGATGATCGCGGCGAGATGAAAGCAATTGAGGCCGATCTCGGCGGCGCGTTCGTTATCGCGCGCCGCGCTCGTCTCCCTCAGCTCGTTCCGGCCCCGGTCCAACGCGCCATACTGGACCAGCTCGCCACGTTGGATAAGGCAGACCGCTGTAGCGGGGGTTTCCGGTCCACGGGGCGTTGATGATGAATGTTTTGATCCTGCTGGCCGCGGCGCAGGCCACAGTCGTGCCCGCCCCGGCCCCCGCCGTGCCCATCGACTGGTCAGTGCTCGCGCCGCTGCCCTATGTCGTCGCCCCGCAGCAATCCCGCGCGCTTGCCGGCTTCGTGGCGGGCGAAATCGCCGCAGGGCGCTGCCCGATCGCGCGCCCCGCCGACGGTCGCTATAGCGTCAAGGTCGAGGTCGCGACGCTGGTCGGCGCGGATGGCGTCATCCGTCGTACGGTGCCGCGCGCGATCAATTGCCCGACGGTCGAGCAATATAGCGCCGGGCTGGTGCTGAGCTTTGCACGCGGCAATCTGCACCGTGCGACGACCGATCAATGGTATCGCGCGACCATCGTGTTCGATTGGAACGGCTGATTCTCACCAACGCTGATCTCGATCGCTATGCGCGCCATATCGTGCTGAAGGAAGTCGGCGGCGCCGGGCAGATGGCGCTGCGCCGCGCCACCGTCGCAGTGATTGGCGCCGGCGGCATCGGCAGCCCGGCGCTGCAATATCTCGCCGCGGCCGGGATCGGCCGGCTGATCGTGATCGACGACGACCATGTCGATCTTTCCAACCTGCAACGCCAGACGATCTTCGCCACCGACGATATCGGCCAGCCTAAGGTCGCCGCCGCGGCGCTGGCCATCGCCGGGCTCAATCCCACGGTCGATGTCGTGATGCACCGCGCGCGGATCGATGCCGGCAACGCCCCAAAATTGCTGGCGGGCGCGGATGTGGTGCTCGACGGTTGCGACAATTTCGCCACCCGCCTCGCGGTCGCGGATGCCGCGCTGGCCGCCCGCGTTCCGCTCATCTCCGCCGCGGTCGGTCAGTTCGAGGGCCAGCTCGCCACCTTTCGCGGCTGGGAGGCGGACAAACCGTGTTACCGCTGCTTCGTCGGCGGCGATCCGGACCGCGCCGAGGCGAGCTGCGCCGAACAAGGCGTGCTCGGCGCGATGACCGGCGTGCTGGGCAGCCTCGCCGCGCTGGAAGTGATGCGCCAGATCGTCGGCTTCGGCGATGACAGCGCAGGCAAGCTGCTGCTGGTGGACGCGCTGGCGTTCCGCTTCCGCACCCTCACGCTGCCAAAGGATCCGGGGTGTCGCTGCGCCGTGCCCCACGCTTACCCAGCCGGTTAGCCCCCTCGATAGAACCGCGCGGAGCCCGCCCCATGACCACCCCCGCTCCGCGCAAAGTCCTCGTCATCTTCGGCACGCGTCCCGAAGCGATCAAGCTCTTCCCGGTCATCGCTGCGCTGAGAGCCACGCCGGGCCTCGATGTGCGCACCTGCGTCACCGCCCAGCATCGCGGCCTGCTCGATCAGGTGCTCGCCATCGCCGGCCTCACCCCCGATATCGATCTCGACATCATGGCGCCCGGCCAGAGCCTCGATCGGCTCACGGCGCGCCTGCTCACTGCGCTCGGCGAGGTGATGGACGCGGAAAAGCCTGATCGCGTGGTTGTTCAGGGCGATACCGCGACGGCGATGGTCGGCGCGCTCAGCGCCTATTATCGCCAAATTCCGATCTCCCATGTCGAAGCCGGGCTGCGCTCGGGCGATATCTATCAGCCCTGGCCCGAGGAGGTGAACCGCCGCATCGTTGCGCCGATCGCCGATCAGCATTTCGCCCCGACCGACACCGCCGCGCAGGCGCTGATCCGCGAGAATATTGATCCCGCCACGATCCACGTCACCGGCAACACGGTCATCGACGCGCTTTATGCCACACAGGCCAGGCTCGCCGCCGATCCGGCGCTAGCATTGGGCCTCGACGCCATCGCCGCGCGCTTTGCCGACAAGCGCATCATCCTCGTCACCACGCATCGGCGCGAAAATTTCGGCGAGGGCATGGCCAATATCGCTCGCGCGATCCAGGCGATCGCCGATCGCCCCGATACCGCCATCCTCTTCCCCTGCCACCCCAATCCCAATGTCGTGTCGGTGATGGACGCTTTGCTCGGCGACCATGCCAATGTCGCCCGGATCGAACCGCTCGATTACCCGCATTTCGTCCGCGCGCTGGGCCTGTGCCAGATCGCGTTGACCGATTCCGGCGGCGTGCAGGAGGAAGCACCCGCGCTCGGCAAGCCGGTGCTGGTCATGCGCGAGACGACCGAGCGCCCCGAAGGCGTCGCCGCCGGCACCGCCAAGCTGATCGGCACCGATGCCGCGCGCATCGTTGCCGAAATATCAACGCTCCTCGACGACAAGGCGGCTTATTCGGCCATGGCCCGCGCCCACAATCCGTTTGGCGACGGTCATGCCTCGATCAGGATCGCAAAGGTAATTGCCGATGGTTTCGCCGCTTCGCCCTGATGCCGGGCCGCAGACCTGCGGCAGCATGATCGTGTCGGTCGATCACCCCGCGTTCACATCGCTGTACAAGCGCGCCGAACCGATGCGACTGGCGAGCTAGGCGATCTTGCTGGCCAATTCGCCGCGCCCTTGCCAGGCAACGTGGCGCGTCGCGTCCGCTTGGCACTGGACGGCAAAGCGCAGCCTGCTATTGCTGAAGTCATCCGCCAAGGCCGCCGCGGTCAACATGAACAGCCGGAGCGCGATATGACGAAAACGGCGTTGATCACTGGGATAACCGGGCAGGACGGCGCCTATCTCGCCGAATTGCTGCTGTCCAAGGGCTATGAAGTTCATGGCATCAAGCGGCGGTCATCGTCGTTCAATACGGCGCGCATCGATCACATCTACGAAGATCCACACGAATCCGGGGCACGACTGCATCTTCATTATGGCGATATGACGGATTCGATGAATCTGACACGCATCGTGCAGGAAGTGCAGCCTGATGAAATCTACAATCTGGCCGCGATGAGCCATGTTGCGGTCAGCTTCGAGACGCCGGAATATACCGCCAATGCCGATGGCATCGGCACGCTGCGTCTGCTGGAGGCGCTGCGGTTGCTCAAGATGACGGAAAAGACGCGGATCTATCAGGCCTCGACCAGCGAACTGTACGGCAAGGTGCAGCAGATCCCGCAATCGGAGACCACGCCCTTCTATCCGCGCTCGCCTTATGCCGCGGCCAAGATGTACGCCTATTGGATGACGGTGAACTATCGCGAGGCCTATGGCATGCACGCCTCGAACGGCATCCTGTTCAATCACGAAAGCCCGCGGCGTGGCGAAACCTTCGTTACGCGCAAGATCACCCGCGCGGTTGCCGCGATCCATCTCGGGCTGCAGGACGTGCTGTATCTCGGCAATCTCGATGCGCAGCGCGATTGGGGCCATGCGCGCGATTATGTCGAGGGCATGTGGCGCATCGTGCAGCACGAACGGGGCGATGATTTCGTGCTGGCAACGGGCGTGACGCACAGCGTGCGCTCGTTCGTCGAGAAAGCCTTTGCCGAAGTCGATACGCAGATTGATTGGGCGGGCACCGGCGTCGACGAAGTCGGCAAATGCCGCACCACCGGTCGAGCGCTGGTCGAGGTCGATCCGCGGTATTTCCGCCCCACCGAGGTTGATCTGCTGATCGGCGATCCGAGCAAGGCCAAACGGCTGCTCGGCTGGCAAGCGACCACCACGCTCGACGCGCTCTGCGCCGAGATGGTGCGCGAGGATCTCAAGGTGATGGCGCGCGAGGCGGAGACGCGACGCCCTGACGAAGAGCGCGCCGTCGCGCTCCACGTGGTCAAACATTGATCGTCATGACGGAGGCAGCGCCGATCGTTGATTACGGCTTCCACAACGAAGCGGTGTCGCACACGCATGCCTATCTCTATCCCGCTGTTAAAGCCGCGCTTCACGCGCATGCCGGCGGCAGGAAGCTGTTCGAGCTGGGCTGCGGCAATGGATCGATGGCAGCGGACCTGGCAGCGTTGGGCTATCACGTGGCGGGGGTGGATCCGGCGGCCAGCGGCATCGCCATCGCGCGTGCCAATTTCCCGCAATGCCAGCTCGAAATCGGCTCTACCGAGGAGGATCTCGTCGCGCGTTTCGGCCAGTTTGATGTACTGGTCAGCCTGGAAGTCGCCGAACACGTCTTTTCACCGCACCGCTACGCTGAAGCGATTGCCGAATTACTGATCCCCGGCGGGATCGCCATCCTCTCCACGCCCTACCATTCCTATCTCAAGAATCTCGCAATGGCGGCCACCGGCAAGCTGGACAACCATTTCACTGCCTTGTGGGAAGGCGGCCATATCAAGTTCTGGAGCCGATCGACGCTCGGCACGCTGATGGCGCGCGCCGGCTTTGAAGAAATCCGCTTCGATCGTGTCGGGCGCATCCCCGCGCTCGCCAAGTCGATGGTCGCCACGTATCGCAAGAAGGGCGACTAGGTGTTCGATCTGCACGGCAAGAAAGTCTGGGTGGCGGGCGCAAGCGGCATGGTCGGCCGCGCTATTGTCCGGCGCTTGGCCGGCGAAGGGTGCTCCATCGTCTCGCCCGAGCACCGCATCGATCTGCGCGATCAGGCCGCGACGTTCGCCTGGATGGCCGCCAACCCGGTCGATCTGATCTTCCTCGCTGCCGCCAAGGTCGGCGGAATCGCCGCCAATATGGCCGCGCCGGCGGCGTTTCTCTACGACAATCTGGCAATCGAAACCAACGTGATCGAGGGCGCGCGCCGCGCCGGCGCGGCGAAGCTGGTATTCCTCGGTTCGTCGTGCATCTTTCCCAAACTCGCGTCGCAACCGATGCCCGAAAGCGCGTTGCTCACCGGTCCGCTGGAGCCCACTAATCAATATTATGCCATCGCCAAGATTGCCGGGCTGAAACTGTGCGAGGCCTATCGCAAACAATATGGCTGCGACTTCATCGCCGCCCAGCCAACCAATTTATACGGCCCGTTCGACAATTTCGATCTCGAATCGAGCCACGTGCTCCCAGCCCTCATGCGCAAGGCGCATGAGGCGAAGATCGCCGGTGCCGATACTTTGTCAGTGTGGGGCAGCGGCACGTCGCTGCGCGAATTTCTCCACGTCGATGATCTCGCCGATGCGCTGATCTTTCTGGCGCAGCATTATTCCGACGACGGCTTCGTCAATATCGGCACTGGCGACGAAGTCAGCATCGGTGATCTCGCGCATCTCGTCGCCCAGACGGTCGGCTTTGAGGGCCGCCTGGCATTCGATGCGACCCGCCCGGACGGCACGCCGCGCAAGCTGGTCGACACGCGCAAATTGACCGCTCTGGGCTGGAGCGCATCGGTGCCGCTCGCAACGGGGATTGCCAGTGTCTATCGCTGGTTTGTCGATCATGCAGATGGTGTTGGGTCACCAGCCTCGGCGGGCGCGCCCTCGCCTTTACAAAGGAACTGACGTGGTACGCCTCTACGATGACCGGAAGCGGATTCTCGTCACCGGCGGCGCCGGGTTCGTCGGCTCGCATCTCATCGATCGCCTGCTCGAACAGGGCCATGAAGTGCTCTGCGTGGACAATCTGTTCACCGGATCGAAGCGCAATATCGAGCATCTGCACAATCACCCGCGGCTCGAATTCCAGCGTCACGACGTGTGCCTGCCGCTCTATGTCGAGGTCGACGAGATCTACAATCTCGCCTGCCCCGCCTCGCCGATCCATTATCAGCACGATCCGGTGCAAACCACCAAGACCTCGGTGCATGGCGCGATCAACATGCTCGGGCTGGCCAAGCGGGTAAAGGCCAAGATCTTCCAGGCCTCGACCAGTGAAGTATATGGCGATCCCGCGGTTCATCCACAGCCGGAGGAATATTGGGGCAACGTCAACCCGATCGGCACGCGCTCCTGCTACGACGAGGGCAAACGCTGCGCCGAGACCTTGTTCTTCGATTATCACCGCCAACATGGGCTCGACATCAAGGTCGCGCGCATCTTCAACACTTATGGCCCGCGCATGCATCCGGCCGACGGCCGCGTCGTCTCCAACTTCATCGTCCAGGCGCTAAGCGGGGAACCGATCACCATTTATGGCGACGGGGCGCAAACGCGCAGCTTCTGTTACGTCGACGATCTGGTCGCCGGCATCATCACCATGATGGAAACGGGGCCCGACATCACCGGCCCGATCAATCTCGGCAACCCGATCGAATTCACCATGATCGAGCTCGCCGAGCTGGTCCTCCAGCTCACCGGTTCGCGCTCCGAATTGATCCGCCTGCCGCTGCCCGCCGACGATCCCCGCCAACGCAAACCCGATATCGCCAAGGCCCGGGATATTCTCGGCTGGCAACCGAGCGTGGCGCTGGCCGACGGCCTGAAATCAACCATCGACTATTTCGCCCATCGCGTGCGTTGAGGAAGCGGTCATGTCCGAGATCGATGTCCAGCGCGCTTATTATGCCGACACTGCGGCGCGTTACGACGACATGCACGTCGCCGAAGGTGACGAACATTATCGCGCGCTCGATTGGTTGTCCGATCTGATCCGCCAGCACGACATCCGCTCGATCCTCGATATCGGCAGCGGCACCGGGCGCGGCATCCTCTATCTACGCGAGCGTCACGCGATCCGTTATGTCGGCATCGAGCCGGTCGCGGCGCTGCGCGATCAGGGCCATGCCAAGGGCCTCGGCCCAGACGAGCTGATCGATGGCGACGCGCTCAATCTCGCTTTCGCCGATAACAGTTTCGATCTGGTCTGCGAATTCGGCGTGCTGCATCATATCAAGGATCATCGTCGCGCGGTGGCGGAGATGTGTCGCGTCGCCCGCAAAGGCGTGTTCCTGTCGGATTCCAACAATTTCGGGCAGGGCGCGCCGCTGACCCGCGCAATCAAGCAGGCGATCAATGCGCTCGGGCTCTGGCGGTTGGCCGATCTCGCGTTAACCCGCGGCAAGGGTTACCATTATTCCGACGGCGACGGTGTGTTCTACAGTTACTCGCTGTTCAGCGACGTGCCCGTGCTGCGTGGCAAATTTCCTGCGCTCCGCCTGATGAACACGATGCCGAGCAGCGGCCCCAATCTCTATCGCCAGGCACCGCATCTGGCCGTGTTTGCCGCACGATGAGCAAACCGGCGCACGTACTGATGCTGCTCTCCGATGCTTATGGCGGTTTCGGCGGAATTTCGCAGTATAATCGCGATTTCCTTGAAGCATTGTGCAGTCTGCCGGAGATCGGCGCGGTGGACGCGATGCCGCGCCTGGCCGAGGCGCCGCTCGGCCCGTTGCCCGCCAAGCTGACGTTCGATCTGACCGGGTTGGGCGGCATCGCGCGCTTTGTCGGTGCCGCGCTGCGGCGCGGATTGTTCGGCGCGCGGATCGACGTCGTCATCTGCGGACATATCAACTTGCTCCCGCTTTGCGCGTTGATCGCACGCGTACGCGGCGCGAAACTGGTGTTGCTGATTTTTGGCGTCGAGGCGTGGCGGCCGACGGGGCGCTCCCTGGTCGATTACGCCACGCGCAGGATCGACACCCTCATTTCCATCAGCCGTATCACGCTGCAACGGTATCTCGCCTGGGCACCTGCGCCGCGGCTGGCCAGCCATCTGTTGCCCAACGCGGTGCGTCTCGAGGATTATGGCGCGGGGCCCAAGGCGCCCGATCTGGTGACGCGCTATGGCCTGCAGGACCGTAAGGTGCTGATGACTTTCGGCCGCATGGCGGGGGAGGAACGTGCCAAGGGTTTCGACGAAATGATCGAGCTCCTGCCGCGGTTGCGCCAGCGCGATCCCGCGATCGTCTATATCGCCGCGGGCAAGGGCGATGACATGAATCGGCTCAAGGCCAAGGCCGCCGCGCTCGGCGTCGCCGATCACGTCATCTTCACCGGCATGGTCCCCGAAGAACGCAAAGCGGATTATTTTCGCCTGGCCGACGTGTACGCCATGCCCAGCCGCGGAGAAGGCTTCGGCTTTGTCATCATCGAAGCGCTGGCCTGCGGCATACCGGCCATCGCCAGCCGTTACGACGGCGGATTCGAGGCTATCCGTGACGGCGCGCTCGGTATCGCGGTGGATCCCAGCAATGCCGATGAACTAGAACAGGCGCTCTTCGCGGCCATGGCCGCCCCACGCCAAGTACCCGACGGCCTCGCCTATTTCGGATTCCCTAACTTTGTTATCCGATTGAGGCGCATGCTCTTTGGTTAGCATTGGATAAACTACTCTATCCCTGTATTACGGATGTGGCCGTAATTCTGCCGCTGCGGGGGCAGGCGGATCGGCGTCCGGGGGATCCATTGTGTGTGGTTTGAACGGGATATTCGGCTACGCCGCCACCGCACCCTCCCCTTCTCGCGAGGAAGCCGCGCGGGTGCGCGATGTGATGGCAGCGCGCGGCCCAGATGGGCACGGCTTGTGGTCCAGTAGTGACGGCCGGTGCGTGCTGGCGCACCGCCGGCTAGCGATCCTTGATCTGTCCGATCGCGCGCTGCAGCCGATGCGTTGCCGCGATGGTCGGTACACAATCGTTTTCAATGGCGAGATTTACAATTATCCCGAGCTGCGTCGCGCCGCCGTCGCGGCTGGCCACGTTTTCGAAACAACGTCCGATACCGAAATTCTGCTCTATCTGTTCGCGCGTCACGGCGCCGAGATGCTCAGCCACTTGCGCGGCATGTTCGCCTTCGCGATCTGGGATGATCACGCGCGCAGCTTGTTTCTCGCGCGCGATCCGTTTGGCATCAAGCCACTGTTCCTCGCCGATCGCCACGGCACGTTGCGCTTCGCATCGCAGGTTCGCGCATTGCGGGCCGGCCAGGGCATCCGCGACGAGCGCGATCCAGCCGGGGTGATCGGCTTCATGCTGCTGGGCAGCGTACCCGAACCATTTACCTGGTACCAAGACATTAGCGCGCTTCCGGCGGGCCACTGCATGTCGGTGGACGCCAGCGGCGTGCGCCAATGGCGCTATACCGATCTGACCGCGATCTTGTCTGCCGCGGGCGGGCGCCGGGGCGATCGTCACGCCGCATTGGCCGATGCCCGCGCGGCGATCCGCGACAGCGTGAAAGCGCATTTGCTGTCCGATGTGCCGGTCGGTTTGTTCTTGTCGAGCGGGATTGATTCGGCCGCCGTGCTGGGCATTGCGATGGAACAGGCCAAGCACCCGATCCACGCGATCACGCTGGGGTTCGACGACTTTGCCGGCACCACCAATGATGAAGTGCCGGTCGCGCGGCGCATCGCCGAATATTATGGCGCGCCCCACAATGTGCGGCGGATCGACCGCGCCGAGTTTCTCGAAGATTTGCGAGCAATCCTCACGACGATGGACCAGCCCTCGATCGACGGCATCAATACCTGGTTCGTCGCTAAAGCAGCGCGCGAAAACGGGCTCAAGGTGGCGCTGTCGGGGATTGGCGGTGACGAGATGCTTGGCGGCTATCCGAGCTTCGTCGATGTGCCTCGCTGGGTGCGGCGTTATGGGCGTTTGGCGCGACTGCCGGGGCTCGGCGCGGGGCTGGCGCGGCTGATGCGCACGGTGGTGCCGTGGTATATCGCCGCGCATCCCAAGGCGCCCGGCCTGCTGCGTCATACCAGCACGATCGGCGGCAGCTATCTCGTGCGCCGCTCGCTGCGCCTGCCCGACGATCTGGCCGACGTCCAGGATCCAGCCGTGGTCAAGGCCGGACTGGCGCGGCTGGAAATCGTCGCACGAATGAACGCGACCTTGAATCCCATGCCCGATACGCCGCAGGCTGCGGTCAGCTTGCTCGAGCTTAGCTTCTACATGCGCAACCAATTGCTGCGCGATGCCGATTGGGCGGGCATGCAGCATAGTGTGGAAATCCGCACGCCGATGATCGACATTGATCTGTTCACGCGGCTGGCGCCGCTGATCGGCGGCCTGCCGGCGGGCATCGGCAAGCAATTGCTCGCCGACGCCCCCAATAAAGTGCTGCCCGATTGGCACCGGCATCGGCCGAAAACCGGCTTCAGCATTCCCTATGCCGGCTGGATGGCCGGCATTCGGGATCTGGACCAACGCAACGGCAAGGCCGCGAGCAGCAATGGTTTGTTGTCGCGCACCTGGTCCAATTACGTTTTTCAACAATATCCCGCCGGGGCCTGATCCTCCGCTGGTCCTTGCACGGTGCGCATCGGGCACATGTTTAGTCTTTCCCCGGTCCGCTAAACATGCTTTCGGAGGGACGGAAAACGGGGCAATTTTTGACGAAAAGCGCACTCATCTGCGGCATATCCGGCCAGGACGGCGCGCTGCTCGCCAAGCTGCTGTTGGGCAAGGGTTACCGCGTGTTCGGCACATCGCGCGATGCCGAGATGTCGCGCTTCGCTAACCTCGTGCAGCTCGGCATCCGCGATCAGGTGACGACCCTGTCGATGACGCTCACCGATTTCCGCAGCGTCCTGCAGGTTTTTTCCGAAGCCCGGCCGGACGAAGTCTATAATCTTGCCGGCCAGACGTCGGTCGGCCTGTCCTTTGCCCAACCTGTCGAGACGCTCGAAAGCATTGCTTTCGGCACGCTCACCCTGCTTGAGGTGCTGCGCTTCATGGGCGGCAAGACACGGCTCTACAACGCCGCCTCCAGCGAGTGTTTCGGCGAAACCACCAGCGACGCGCCAGCCACCGAGCGCACGCCGTTTCACCCGCGCAGTCCGTACGGCGTGGCCAAGGCCACGGCCTTTTGGGAAGTCGCCAATTACCGCGAGGCGTATGGCCTGTTCGCCAGCTCGGGCATCCTGTTCAATCACGAAAGCCCATTGCGCCCGGCGCGTTTCGTCACCCGCAAAGTCGTGCGCGCGGCGACGCGCATTGCTGCGGGATCAGGCGAGACGCTCAGGCTCGGCGCGCTGCACGTGGTACGCGATTGGGGATGGGCAGAGGATTATGTCGAGGCGATGTGGCGCATGTTGCAGCTCGACGAAGCAAGCGATTTCGTCGTCGCCACTGGTACCAGTCATAGTCTGGAATATTTCGTGGCGCGTTGTTTCGACTTGCTTGGGCTCGATTGGCAGCGCCATGTCGAGATCGATCCGGGCTTGATGCGCGCGACCGATATCGCCACCAGCCACGGCGATCCGGGAAAGGCGGCGCGGCTGCTTGGCTGGCGCTACACGGTCGATTTCGATCAACTGCTCCGCCGCCTGATCGCCGCGGAAGTTGCCAGCGCCCCGGCCTGATCGCCGCCATGTTGCGGCGACGCCTCACCTCCTGGCTTCGGTTGCTGATCGAATTCGGCCTGTCGAGCGGTGCGGCGCAGGCAATCGGCATGATCTCGGGGCTCGTCTATGTCCGTTACATGCCGGTCAGCGATTACGCGCTCTACGCGCTGGCCGCGACCACGCTCACCTTCATCAGCCTGTCCAGCGATCTTGGGCTCAACAGCGCGACCACCTATTTCTGGCGCCGCTCGCGATCCGGCGGCCCAGCCTTTGGCGATTGCCTCGCCGGCATCCGCCGCCTGCGGCTGCTGTTGTTCGTGGGCGTTGGCGCGATCGCCGCGGTGATCTTCCCCAGCGTCGGTGCGCGCGCGCACTACGATCTCGGCACGCTGCTTATCGCGCTGGGGCTGGTTCTGGCCAGCGCGCTGGCGCTGATGAGCGCGGGGATCAATCTGCAGGTGATGCGTCTGTTTGGTTGGTTTCGCCGCTCCTATCTGTGCGATGTCGCCGGGCAAATGATGCGCGTGGTCGCCGCGGCGCTGATGGTGCTGGGCGTTTCGCGCTCGTATTGGATGGCGCTGCTGGGTGGATTGATGTGCTCGACCGTGACGTTCGCGGCGAGTCGCTGGATGCTGCGCGGCCAGATCCGCGCCGATCATGTCGCCGTCCCCGGCTTGCTCCGCGCCATCGTTCAATATGTCGCGCCCACCGCCCCGGCGGTGCTCGCCTTTGCCTTGCAGGATAGCGTGATCCTGTGGCTGGCCTCCCGGCTGGGCGGCCCGCAGGTGGTTGCCGCCGTCTTCGCGGTGGGGCGGATCAGCGCGATCGTCGGGGTGCTGTCCGCCTTCTCGATCGTCGTGATCGTGCCGCGGCTGGCCGGCATCGCCGATCTCAAACGTTTCATTGTCGCCGGCTGGATCGTGAAGGCGGCGTTGGCCGTGGTCGGCGCGACCATTGTTCTCATTGCCTTGCTGATGCCAGGGCCGATCCTGTGGCTGCTCGGCCCGCAATATGCGCGGCTCGATGCGGAGCTGTTGATCGCGCTCACCACCGCGGCCATCACGCTGGTATCGACGGCCACCATCCTGCTCAACCGTGCCAAGGGCTGGGTGCGGCTCGATCCGCTGATCGCGGTGGTGCAACTCGCGCTGCTGCTCGCGCTTGCGCCATGGTGGGATTATACACGGCCGACATCGGTATTGCTGCTGAGCCTGATCCTCAGCGCATCCCTGCTGCTGCAGGCGCTGGTGATCAGTCTGCTTGGACCGCGCCAGCCAGGCTGGGTCTCGGCGCGGACATGACCACGACGCTCATTCAGATCGTGCCGCAACGCAGCATCGCACCGGAGGGTGTCGGCGATTATGCGCGATTGCTCGCCGAACAGCTGTGGCAGCATCACGGCCGGCGCACGATCTTCGTCGCAGGCAGCCCGCTGCAGCCTGAGCAGCGCCTGATCGACGAATGGGAAACGCATGAGCTCATCAAGCGCAGCGCCAGCGCGTTGCTCGGGCAGTTGGCGTCGCTTGGAGGCGACACGCCCATTCTGCTGCACCTGTCCGCGTACGGTTATCACCGCAAAGGGGTGCCGTTATGGCTGGCGACCGCGCTGGAACACTGGCGCCAGGCCAATCCCGAGACCCCGCTCGTTACCGTGTTTCACGAATTATACGTCACGGGCCCGCCATGGCGGCGCGCCTTTTGGTGGGGCAAACTCCAGGCGCGGATCGCGCGGCGCATCCAGCGCATCAGCACCGGTGCCACCACCACCACCGCTCCTTATGCCGCCATGCTCGGCCATTGGTCCCGCGATCGAACGGTAGCGGTTGCCCCGCTACCGGTCTTCTCCACCATCGGTGAGTCAGACACGCTGATCCCCGCCACGGCGCGCCCGCGCACGCTCATTCTGTTCGGGCGGGACGGCATGGCGCAGGCGCTGTATCGGGATCGTCGCGCGCAGATCGCCGCCATCGTGGCGGAAAATGACATCGCCGAGATCATCGATGTCGGCCAGCGCAGCGCGCCCCCGCCCGCCATGATCGGCCGCACCAAGGTGCGCCCGCTCGGGCAATTACCCAGCGGGCCATTGCAGGCGGCACTGTCGCAGGCGTTATTCGGGCTGATCGCCTATGATGCGGACCGACTGGCCAAATCCACGCTGTTCGCCGCCTATTGCGCCAATGGGGTGATCCCCGTCTGCCTGGACGACGCCCCCGGCATGAACGATGGGCTGCGGCCAGGCAAAAACTATCTCAAACTGGGCATCGCCGAAACGCCGGCGTCCCTGCCCGGCCCGATGCTCGATGCATTGCAGCGACACGCGCACGCATGGTACCAACCGCATAACGCGCAGCGGAGCGCCGATCTGGTCAGCGGCCTTCTCGGTGCTTCAGTGGCGGGGGAGCAATACCGACCATGTTGATGAAGTTCCTGCCGCTGCTGCCGATTATGCTGATCGTCTGCCTGGCGGCGATCCGCTTTTGGAGCGTGGCGATCATCGGCGTGCTGGTCTGGGCCATGCTCGAAGGCGCAGTGCGCAAATGGATTCTCCCCGAATTTCAGTCGCAGATCCTGCTGGTCAAGGATTTCGTGCTGTTCTGCGCCTATGGCGGCTACCTGATCGCCGGCCGCAAGCATCTCGCGCTTGGGACGAAAAGCGGCACGTTGCTGATCCTGGTGCTGCTCGAAGCGATATTCTGCAGCCTGCAATTGCTCAATCCCAACGCGCCATCCAAATTGCTGTCGCTGTTCGGGTTGAAGAACTACCTGATCTACATCCCGCTTGCCTTCATCCTGCCCGAGATCATCACCGACCGCGCGAAGCTGGATCGCCTGCTGCTCTGGACCTGCTATCTGGCGATCCCGATCAGCCTGCTCGGTCTGTACCAATTCTCGCAGCCGCCCTCGTCCTGGGTGAACCAATATGTCAGCCACGAGGAAGGCGTTCAGGCGCTCGTGTCTGTGTTCGGGGAGCGGGGCGAAGGCGACTTTAAATATGGCCGCGCCCGCACGTCGGGCACCTTCTCCTATATCGGCGGCTTCACCACTTTCCTGATGATGGCCGTGCCGCTCGCTGCCGCGCTGCTGCTGGCCTCGGTGCCAAAGCGCCGCACCTTGCTGCTGGTCACTGCCGCGCTGGCGCTGTCGATCGGCGCCGCGGCGACGACGGGATCGCGCACGCCCATCTTCGTGTTCGCCGCCAGTATACCGCTTATGCTGATAATCGCGGCGTGGAAGCGGTTGCTGCCGCCGCGCATCATCTTGCGTATCGTCATCGGGTCGACAATCGCGGGGATATTGACGGTCTTTGCCTTTGGCGGCGCCTTTTCTGCATTGCAATATCGTGCAAACAACGCAGACAGCACCATGACTCGTCTGGCCTCCCCGTTTGTTGAAACGGCTGCGGCCTATGCAACTTCTCCGTTCATTGGCACAGGGCTAGGATCAAACTCTAACGCATCGACCACATTTATGGGTTCGGATCCTTGGTGGCTTAACGGTTATGCTTATGAAATGGAGTCTGCCCGCATCATGCAGGAGTTGGGCGTCATCGGCTTCATTGTCGTGTATTTGCCCAAGATCTTCATCATTATCTTGATCCTGCTGCAATTACACAGAGCGCGGGCGCGATTGATGATCGCGACGCAAACGGCGGCTCTGATCTTCGTCCTCTCCCACCTTGTGTTGTTTACCGTCAACAATCCCACGGGCGGATTGCTGTACTGGTCGATCGTCGGCATCGCCATCGCGGCCCGGCGGATCGAGCGCTTCGAACAGCGCATAGCATTGGAAGAGCAGCATTATCTCGCGCACGGTTTCCCGGTGCGAGAGGTCGCCTTTGCCTGACGCGCCGGCAGTTCGGGCCGCCGGTGGATCGGCATCGGCCCCGCCGACCGCGACTCTCCGGGCATCGCGCTATCGCCCGGAAATAGATGGGCTGCGCGCGATCGCGGTATGGGCGGTGATCCTCTACCATGCCGACGTGCCGTTCCTGCCGGCCGGTTTTCTCGGCGTCGACATCTTCTTCGTGATCAGCGGCTACCTGATTTCGCGCATGCTGATCGGCGATCTTGAGGCGGGTCGCTTCTCGATCCTGCGCTTTTACGAGCGCCGCATACGACGCATCATCCCGGCTTTGGTCGTGATGACCCTGATCTTCACGCCCGTCGCCTTCCTGCTGATGATCCCGGGCAACCTCAAATCCTTCGGACAATCGCTGGTCGCGACGACGCTGTCGGCCAACAACGTGCTGCTATATCTCACCGTCAGTTATTTCGACATGGCCGCCGATTTCAAGCCGCTGATCCACACCTGGAGCCTCGGCGTCGAAGAGCAATATTACCTCGCCGTGCCGTTGCTGATGCTGGTAGCCTATCGCTGGCGCGCACGCCGTGGCGCGCTGATCGCCTTGCTCGTCATCGCCGCCCTCAGCTTGGCCTATTGCCTATGGGCATCGCGCCACGCGCCAGCGGCCAATTTCTACCTGATCTTCTCGCGCGCCTGGGAACTGGCCGCTGGCGCGATCGTCGCCCTCGGTGAGCCGCGCTGGCGCCGCACGATCCTGCTACCGCCGATGACTAGCGAGGCGCTGGCCGGCGCAGCCCTGGCGCTGACGATCCTTCCGCTGGCGCTGCTCGACCCCGATGCCGCAAGTCCCAACGCACGAACATTGCTGCCAGTCAGCGGCGTCTGCGCGCTCTTGCTGGTCGCTACCCCCCCGACGCTGATCGGGCGCCTGCTCGGCAGCGGGCCAATGGTCGGCTTCGGCCTGCTCAGTTACAGCGCCTATCTTTATCACCAGCCGCTATTCGCCTTCGCTCGGCTGACTGCACTAACCACCCCCAGCGCGATGGAAATGGCCGCCTTGATCGTCGCCAGCTTCGCCTGCGCCTATCTGTCGTGGCGCTTCATCGAAAAGCCGTTCCGCGATCGCGCGCGCACCAGCACGCGGCGCCTGCTGATGTTCTGCGCCGGCGCTTCCGCGCTGGTGCTCGCCGCCGGCATGGCGATGCAGTTTGGCAACGGCTTCCCCCAGGCCTGGCCGGCCGACATTCGCGCCGATGACGGGCTGAACGCCGCACGCAATGCGCGCTATGTCGATGGACCGCGCCGTTTCACGGACCGCCCGTTCAATGCCGCCAACCCCCGGCCCAACGTGCTGGTACTCGGTGACTCGTTCGCACGCGACGTGATCAATATGGGGGTGGAAAGCGGCTATCTGGCCGACAAGGAAATCAGCTATTCCGAAGGCACTGGCTGCGGCCAGGCGCTCGACGCCGCCGTGGTACAGCGCGCACGCCAGGCCGATCTGATCGTGCTCACCGCCGCGTTTGAGAACAACACCAGCGCCTGCCTGCTGGCTTTGCACGCCGCTGTGGCACGGCATAGCCAGGCGCGCGTCGTGATCGTTGGCACGAAGAATTTCGGATTAAGCAACAATGCCGTGATGCTGCTCCCGCCGGCCCAGCGCTACACCTACCGGACCGCGCCGTTACCGAAGACAACAAGCGCCAATGCGATCGCCGAAAGAGCCATTCCACCGGCGATGTTCGTCAACATCCTAAAATTGATCGCCGATCGCACCGGACGGGTGCCGGTATTTACGCCCGATCGTCGTCTAATCAGTCAGGATACGCATCATCTCACCAGGGCGGGCGCGCGCTACATCGGCGGTATCGTCTTCCATCAACCGGTCTTCGCCGCGTTCGATCCTGAACGGGCCAAGCTCTGCCCGCCATCGTCATGTCGCTAGCAGCACCTCGCACTATCCTGATCGCGACCCCTGGCCGCCAGCATGCCGATCATCTTGCCGCCGCGCTTCTTGAGGCCGGCTTTGCTGCCACGCTCCATTACGGCACACCAATCCGGCCTGGCTTGTCGAACGTGCTCGCCGCGCACAGCGGCCGCCATACTTTGCTCGCCTTCGTGTTCCGCACCGCCAATCGGCTGCTGCCGCTTGCCATGTCCGCACGGATCAGTGCGCGACTGTACGATCTGTTCGACCGACGGATTGCCCGTCAGCTGAGGCACACCGGCCCGCGCGCGGTCATCGGCTATGAAAGCGCTGCACTGCATCTGTTCACCGCCGCGCGCCGCCGCGGCGTTACGACGATCCTCGACGCCGCCAGCGTTCATCATCGGCTCCAAGCCGAGGCAGGCCTTGCCGATGCTGGCTCGGTGTTTCGCGGTCAGGTGAACGCGCGCAAGGACGCCGAAATTGCCCTTGCCGATCATATCCTGTGCTGCTCGACGCTCGCTGCGCAAAGTTATCTCGCTGCCGGCGTGCCGGTAGAACGCGTTCATATCGTGCCGCTCGGATTCGAGCCGCGTGCCTTTGCGCCCGATCCCACCGCCGCCTCTCATACTGGCCCGCTGCGGATCGCCTTTGTGGGGCGGTTCACCACCGTGAAGGGCGCCGATCTGCTCGCCACCGCGCTCCAACGGCTAACCGCGGACGGCATCGCATATGACTGCCGCGTCGCCGCGCTGCGGGCGGACGGCGATCAACAATTGGTTGCACGGCTTGCGCTGCGCGCCACCTTGCTCGGCAAGGTGCCGCACGAGCGGCTGGCCGATCTTTATCGCTGGGCCGATCTGCTCGTCATGCCCTCCCGCTTCGACTCGTTTGGCTTAGTCGTCCCCGAAGCACTGGCTTGCGGGCTGCCGGTGCTCGCCTCCGATCGCGTCGGGGCGGGCGATCTGATCACGCCGGGCGTCAACGGCGATATCGTACCGTTCAACGACGCTGACGCGCTCACCGCGAAGCTCGCGCTGTTCGCCGCCGACCCGGAGCTGGTACGCGTGATGCGCCCCGCCGCCGCGGCCTCTGTGCGAGGGGCGGAATGGATGCACTATCGAGCGCACGCCGCCGCCACCGTCGCCGCGATCCTTGAAGCCGCCCCCCGGCCATGAAGATCCTCCATGTCGTGCCGAGCTATTTCCCTGCCATACGTTATGGCGGGCCGATTTATTCGGTGCACGGGCTCGCGGCGGGCCAGGCGGCGCTTGGCCATCAGGTCAGCGTGTTCACCACCAATGCCGATGGCGGCGGTGTGTCGGATGTGCCGGTCGCCACGCAAGTCGATCTGGACGGCGTGATGGTGACCTATTTCGCCACCGGCGTGCCCCACCACTTCAACCGCCGCCTGTACCGCGCGCCCGCCATGGCGCACGCGCTTCGCGCCCAGGCGGCAGCGTTCGACATGGTCCATCTCCATTCGGTATTCCTGTGGCCGACGCTCGCCGCCGCGCGCGCGGCGAGCAGCGCCGGCACCCCCTATGTGTTGTCGCCCCGCGGCATGCTCGTCGGCAATCTGATCCGCGCCAAATCCAGCCTGATCAAGCGCGCCTGGCTCGCGCTGTTCGAGCGGCGCACGATCGCGGGCGCCGCCGCACTGCACTTCACCGCAGCCCGCGAGGCGGAGGATTTCGCCGCGCTGGGGCTGCGGGCTGCGCGCACGATCATCCTCCCCAACGGTGTCGAGCCACCACGCGCCGGCCCGGCGCCGCTCTCCCCCAATATTGCCGCCGCCACCGCCACGCCCGGTTACGCGCTGTATCTCGGCCGGCTCAGCTGGAAGAAGAACCTCGTCGCCCTGATCGACGCGCTGGGCATGACGCCCGCGCTGCGGCTGGTGATCGCCGGCACCGATGATGAGCAGCTTGCGGCCAAGCTGCGTGGTGCGATCGCCGCTGCTGGCGCGACCGACCGCGTCGTGCTGATCGACCGCAATGTCGAGGGCGCGGATAAAGAAGCGCTGTTCGCGCGCTGCGCGCTGTTTGTGCTCCCCTCCCTCAACGAAAATTTCGGCAACACCGTGCTGGAGGCGATGGTGCGCGGCAAACCGGTGCTGGTATCGAGTGGCGCAGGTGTCGCGGAGATCGTCCGCGAGGCGCGCTGCGGGTTGATCGCCGCGCCCACCGCGGCGGCGCTGAGCGCGGCGCTGCACGATCTGGTCGCCGACCCCCGCGCCGCCGACGAGATGGGTCAACGCGGCGCCCAAGCAGCGCGCGATCATTTCGGCTGGCCGGCGATCGCCGCACAAATGGTGGCCGCATACGAAACCATAAAGCGATAGCTCACCCACCCCCCCTTGAGAGGGGAAGTCTCACTCACCCCGCTTGGCCAGCTTCCGGTCGATCAGCTCGATCGCCAGCAGCAATTCCGCATAGGTGCGCTGCAAGGCGTAAAACCAGCCCGGCCAGCCATCGAACAGGCAGCCTTTGATGATCAGCGTGTAAAATAATGCCGCGAACGGCGCAGGCCAGGCCATCGCGCGCAGCCGCTCGATCCGCGTGCGCTCGCTTGGGTTCATCGCCAGCAAGTGATCCGCCTCGCGCACAATGTATTTATCCTGCGAGGCGAGCCAGCGGCGCAGCGATTTGCGGTCGTCATGATCGATCGTGGCGTGCAGATCCGCGACACGGCCCTCGATCGCCAATTTATGGCCATGCCCAAAATCGGCATATTCCGCGCGCTCGGGTCGATAGAGCGTCACGCGCGCGGGATACAGCGTGCCGCGTAGCCGGTGGCCATAGATGCAGTATCGAAACGCGGTGCGATAGCCCGACATCGCCATGGCAGGATCGAGCGCGGCGATCTCGGCGACCAAATCGGCCGAAAGCACGTAATCAGCATCGATCGAGAGCACGAACGGCGTCTCGATCAGGCTCAAACCGAAATTGCATTGCCCGGCAAAGGTATCGAATGCGCGCGTCACCACCTGCGCCTGCGGATAACGCGCGATGATCTCCAGCGTCGCGTCATTGCTGCCGCTGTCGATCACGAGGATGCGCCGCGCCCAGCGCAACCGATCGAGCACGCGGGCGATATTGGGCGCTTCGTTATACGTAATCACCATCGGCGTGATGCGATCAAGCACGCAGGCGTGCGTCCTGCTTGAGTGTGCCCTGTCGCTTGAATTGTAACCAGTCCCAGGCGGTGCCGAGGATCGTATCGAGATCGGAATACCGCGCGGCCCAGCCGAGCGCCGCGTGCGCCGCACTGGGATCGGCGACCAACGCCGCCGGATCCCCCTCGCGCCGCGCCGCCATGGTCACCGGAATGTCACAGCCGGTGACGCGCTTGGCGGCGTCGATGATCTCGCGCACGCTGGTGCCTGCGCCCGTGCCCAGGTTGAGCGCAAGGAAGCGCCCGGGCAATCCCAGTTTCTGCAGCGCCGCGACATGCGCGTCGGCGAGATCGGTGACGTGCAGGTAATCGCGAATACAGGTGCCGTCGGGCGTATCGTAATCGTCGCCGAACACGGTGATGTTCGGGCGCATTCCTGCCGCGGCCTGCAGCACCAGCGGGATAAGGTGCGTCTCGGGATCATGATCCTCACCGATTTCCCCCGCGGCATCCGATCCCGCCGCGTTGAAATAGCGCAAGGCGATGCAATCGAAGCCGTAGGCCTGGGCATAATCGCGCGCGATCTGTTCGCCGATCAGCTTGGTGCGGCCATAGGGATTGATCGGCGTTTGCCGCTGCGTCTCCAGGATCGGAATCGTCTCGGCCATGCCATAGGTCGCGCAACTGCTGGAAAAGATCAGCTGGCGGACATCCGCTTGGCGCATCGCGCGCAGCAGGCTCGCCGTGCCTTCCACGTTGTTGCGATAATATTTCTCCGGATCGGTCACCGATTCGCCGACATAGGCAAAGGCGGCGAAATGCATCACCGCTACCGGCTGATACTGTGCGAAAACCGCCGCCAGCCGCGCCTCGTCGAGGATATCGCCTTGCTCGAACGGCCCCCATTGCACGGCCGAACGATGCCCGTAGACGAGATTATCATAGACGACCGGCTCGAACCCGGCCGCCCGCAGCGCTTTGCAGGCGTGCGCGCCGATAAACCCCGCCCCGCCCGTTACGATCACGCGTTTCATGAGGTTGCCCCTTCGCTGCTACGGTTATAGCAATAGTGGCGCCCGGCAAAGTCCAGTCGTGCCCAGCGAAAGGCCGCCAGGCTGGTAAGCCCCGATCAGCGATCCCCAGACACCACCCCCCACGGACGGCGCTTCGAGCATCTCGATCTGCTGCGCGGGGGCGCGGCTTTGCTCGTGTTGCTGGGCCATGTCCGCGGCTTCGTGTTCGTCGATTACGCGCCCACCGGGGGCCACTGGGCGGCACCGTTTTACGCGCTCACCAGCCTTGGCCACCAGGCGGTCATCCTGTTCTTCGCGCTGAGCGGCTTCCTGGTCGGCGGTCGCGCGCTCGCCGAGATCGGCGCGGGGCGCTGGAGCCTGCCCAATTACGCCGTCCACCGCTTGGCGCGGCTATGGACCGCTCTGATCCCCGCGCTGATCGCCACCGCTGTGCTCGACGCGCTCGGTCGCGACGTGCTGCACTTGGCCGGTTATACCGGCGAGTATGCCACGATCCTCTCCAGCGGCCCTGCCCCCGGCACCGATCCCACCACGCTCGCGGCCTTCTTCGGCAACATCTTCTTTCTGCAAACCATCGCCGTGCCCGTATTCGGCACCAACGGACCGCTCTGGAGCCTGGCCAACGAATTCTGGTATTATGTCCTCGTGCCTGCCGCTTGGCTCGCGCTTGCCAGAAGCAGCACGCCCAGCGCCCGCACCGCCGCCGCCCTGACCGTCCTCGGCATCCTCATAATGCTCCCTTTGCCAATCCTCGCTTTGGCCAGCATCTGGCTTGCCGGCGCGCTCGCCTGGCAGATGAGCGACCGCATCGCCGCTCTACCCCGCCGGCGGTTCACCATGCTCCTCGCGCTGATCATCGCCGCCACGCTGGCCGCGATCGTCATCGCGCGTGCGCACGCCGATCTCACCAGCGATATCATGCTCGGGCTCGCCTGCGCCGCCGCGCTGCCCTGCCTGGCGCGCCTGCCCAACCTTGGCGGCGTCTACGGCCGCCTGACCTTTTATAGCTCGGAGATCTCGTTCACGCTCTATGTCGGGCATTTCCCGTTGATCGCGCTGTTATGGTTCGCCACGCTTGCGCCAACGCAATTCCCGGTCGGCTTCCCCGGCTTTGCCGCCTTCGCCGCGCTGGTGATCGCTGCGCTGGCATACGCCACCGTGATGTGGTGGGCGTTCGAGCGCCACACGGCGGGCGTTCGCTGCCTGATGCAGCGTCCCTTCCGCGCCGCCCGCTTTAACGATAGACCAGCGTAACGCGGTTACTTGCGTTAGTGTCGATAACGGTCGTGGGGGCGCGCGCTTGATCATCCTGGGCTTGAATGCGTTTCACGGTGATTCTGCCGCTTGTCTGGTCAAGGACGGCGTGTTGATCGCCGCCGCCGAAGAAGAACGCTTCCGCCGCATCAAGCATTGGGCCGGCTTTCCCGCGCAGGCGATCCGCTACTGCCTGGACGAGGCCGGGCTAAAACTCGCCGATGTCGATATCATCGCGGTCAATCAGGACAGCCGGGCAAACCTCGCGCGCAAAATCGCCTATGTGGCGACGAAGCGCCCCGATCTTGGCTTCGTGCTCGATCGCCTCAAGAACCGCCGCGCGCGGCGGGGCATCGCCGAATATCTCGCCGAAGCCTTCCTCGGCGACACGTTCAAGGGGCTGCACGCGCCGATCGAGCATCACCTCGCGCATCTTTCCTCCGCCTTCCACGTCTCGCCGTTCCGCGATGCCAGCATCGTCTCGGTCGATGGGTTCGGTGATTTCAGCAGCGCGGCCTGGGCGCGCGGGCATGATGCGGAGATCGACATTGAAGGCCGGGTCTATTTCCCGCATTCGCTCGGCATCTTCTATCAGGCGCTGACGCAATATCTCGGTTTTCCGCATTATGGCGACGAGTATAAGGTCATGGGCCTCGCTCCTTACGGCGCGCCCACCTATCTCGATAAGATGCGCCGCATCGTGGCGCTGGAGGGCGATGGTGGCTTCAAGCTCAATCTCGATTTCTTCAATCATCACCGCCAGGGCACCGCCTATCAATGGACCGACGGCATCCCGGACATTGACGAGCTGTTCTCCCCCGCGCTGGTCGATCTGCTCGGGCCCCGGCGCCATCCCGCCAGCGAACTGACGCAGGAGCATCGCGATCTCGCCCGCTCGGTCCAGGCGATGTACGAGGAAGCGTTCTTCAACCTGCTCGACACGCTCTATGCCCGCCACCAGCTCCCCGCGCTCACCATCGCCGGCGGCTGCGGCAATAACAGCGTCGCCAACGGCAAGGTGCGCCGCCAGACCGGGTATCAGCACGTTTATGTGCAGTCCGCCGCGGGTGATGCCGGCGGCGCGATCGGCGCGGCCTTCGCCTACTGGCATCAGCAGGGCAGCCCACGCGGCTTCGTCATGGATCATGCCTATTGGGGGCCCGGCGCCAGCGACCGCGAAATCGAAGCGTTGATGATCGCGCGCGATGCCGAGATTGAGGCCGCCGGCTGCTCGATCCGCCACATCGCCGACGAGGCCGAGCTGACCCGCCACACCGCCACCGCGATCAGCGACGGCAAGGTGATCGGCTGGTATCAGGGCCGCATGGAATGGGGCCCGCGCGCGCTGGGCAATCGCTCGATCCTCGGTGATCCCCGGCGGGCCGATATGAAGGACATCCTCAACCGCAAGATCAAGCGGCGCGAGAGCTTCCGTCCCTTCGCCCCCTCGGTGCTGGATCGCGCCGTGCCGGACTGGTTCGAGGAGGACGATGCCGTGCCCTTCATGATGCAGGTGTTCCAGATCCGCGAGGAACAGCGCGTGCGGATACCTGCGGTCGCGCATGTCGATGGCTCGGGGCGGCTGCAGACGGTCAGCGCCAGCACCAACCCGCGCTACTTCCAGCTGATCGAAGCGTTCGAGGCGATCACCGGCGTGCCGATGCTGCTCAACACCTCGTTCAACGAGAACGAACCCGTCGTATGCCGGCCGGGCGAAGCGCTCGATTGCTTCCTGCGCACCAAGATGGACCTGCTCGTGCTGGGCGACGTGCTGATCGAACGCCGGCCGGTCTGATGCAGCGGCGGCGGACCATGCGATGAGCCCGATCGTCGTCCTCCATAAAGTCGCGGCGCACGTGCAACGGCGCTCCCCCTGGCTCGGCAGTCGTATGATGCTGGCGCTCGAACGGCGTCGCGGCGAGCCCGAATATGCCATCCTCGATCAACTGGTCGATCGCCGGCGCAGGGCGCTTGATATCGGCGCCAATGCCGGCATGTATACCGGCGCATTGCTACCGCTGGTCACCGGCGTGATCGCGTTCGAGCCCAATCCGGCGCTTGCCGCGCAGGCCCGCCGCGCCTGGCCACGCGCGCGGATCGAGCAATGCGCGCTGGGCGACGCCACGGGCGAAGCCGAATTGCGCATGCCGGTCAGTGAGGCGGGCGTGGTGATGAGTGGCTACGCCTCGATCGCCGCGGGCAAGCAGTGGGCGCGTGAACAGCGCGTCACCGTGCCCGTCCGCCGGCTCGATGATTTCCATCTCACCGCTATCGGCTTCATCAAGATCGATGTCGAAGGCCACGAACTGGCCACGGTGCGCGGCGGCTGGGACACGATCACGCGCGAGCGGCCGACCATGCTGATCGAAAGCGAAGCCGATCATGCCCCCGGCTGCCCGCAGGCGCTGGTCGATCTGCTCGCCACGATCGGCTATTCGGCGCAGTTCTACGATGGCACCGTGGTCCGTCCCTTCGCCGATTGGAGCCCGGCCCGCCGGGCGCGTCATTATGACGGCCCGATCAATAACTTTATCTTCCGACCTGCGCCGTAACGCCGTGCCCGGTGGCGCGAACATCGAGGGGGGAGTGCCGGCCATGACTCACACGTTCGAAACAACGCGGCTGGACGCGCAGCCCGGCTGGCCGGAAAGCTGGCGGGTGTCGCAGCATCATGACGATGTCGAGATCTGGGGCCGCAAGAGCAATCCCGGGTACACCCGCATGTATCATCAGCGCCGCGATCGCGTGCTGTCCGCGTTGCGCAGCGTTGCCGCGCCGGGCGCCCGCGTGCTCGATCTGGCCGCCGCGCAAGGCAATTTCTCGCTCGCCGCCGCCGCCATGGGCTATGACGTCACCTGGAATGATCTGCGGGCCGATCTGATCGACTATGTGAAGCTCAAATCGCCGCTCGCCGCCCGCTTGCATTTCCATCCCGGCAATATCTTCGATGTCAGCGACGATGTCGCCGGCACCTTCGATGTCGCGCTCGCGCTGGAGGTGGTCGAGCATGTCGCGCATCCCGACGCGTTTCTGGCGCAGCTTGCCAAGGTGGTGCGCCCCGGCGGGCACATCATCATCTCCACCCCCAATGGCGGCTATTTCCTCAACACGCTGCCGCGCTTCTCCGATTGCCCCGACGCCGCGATCTTTGAAGATCAGCAGTTCAAGCCCGATTCCGACGGGCATATCTTTTTGCTGCATCAGGACGAGATCGCGGCGCTGTCGGCGCGCGCAGGGCTGGAACTCGTGCGGCATGAGATGTTCACCACCCCGCTCTCCGCCGGCCACGCCAAGACGCGCCACTTGCTGCCCTTTCTGCCTGCCGCCGTGATCGAGGCCGCGGAGAGGCTGACTACGTTGCTGCCGCTGGCGGCACGCCGCAAATTGTCCAGCGCCTCGATCACGCTGCTGCGCCGCCCCGCCTGACGACGCCCGCATGAGCGCCCGGATCGACCCGCCGATGATCGGCCAAACGGCGCAGCCACCGCCGCCGTCCCGCTTCCGCGCCTGGCTGCCGCTGATCGTCGGCCCTCCTGGCCCTGCTCGCGCTGGATTACGCGCGCACGCACGTGCTGATCAAACTTGCCGAACCCGGGTTCGGCGCGGAGACCGCCAACTTCCGCCAAACCGGCACCAGGACGCAGTGCGCCGATGCCAGCGACAGTGCGTATTGCCTCGCTTCGTGGCGCAAGGCTGGCGCGCCGCCCGCGGTGTTGTGGTTCGGCAATTCGCAGCTCACCGGCATCAACCGCTACGGGCCGGGCGATCTCAACGCGCCCGAACTGCTGCGCCGCACGCTTGCCCAGCGCGGCCACTATCTCGTCACCTACAGCCAGCCCAATGCCGATCTCACTGAACAGACGATCGTGTGGAATGCCACCGCGCCGGCCTATCGCCCCAAATTGCTCATCCTGCCGATCTGCTACGATGATATTCGCGAGCTTGGCGTGCGCGATACGGTGGCCGATTTCGTCGATCGGCCCGCGGTGATGGCGCGGCTCAGGGCGCAATCCTATTGGCCGCTGATCGCGGGCGCCGTGCAGCAAAGCGCCAAGGCGGGAGCCCCGCCGGCCACCGGCCATGCCTCGATACAAACCACCGTCGACGCGGCCGCCACCCGCTTCCTCCGCGACCATTGGGCGTTATGGCGCGATCGCGACGCGTTGCGCGGCGCGCTCGGCTTCGTCACGCATATCCTGCGCAATGAATTGCTCGGCATCCACTCGACTAGCAAGCGCCCCGTCGACACCAGCATCTATGCCGATCGCCTGGCATTGCTCGACGGTCTGGTTGCCGATGCCCGCGCGCACGGCACCGACGTGTTGCTTTATGTGCCGCCCTATCGCCAGGATATCGACGGCCCCTATCCGATGGCCCAATATCGCGGCTTCAAGCGCGATCTGCAGCAATTGGCGATGCGCCACGGCGCCGGCTTCGCGGATCTCGATCCGATCGTGCCCGGCCCCGAATGGGCCACCGTCACCGATGCTGTGTTTGGCTTCAAGGAGCCCGATTTCATGCATTTCACCGCCGCCGGCCACCGGCGGCTCGCCGCCGATGTCGACCGCGCGACGCGCCGCCTGGGCTATTGAGCGATGCTGTTCAATTCGGTCACCTTCCTGTTCCTGTTCCTGCCGATCATCTGTGTCCTCTACTGGCAATTGCGCGCCACGGCGCGGCTATGGCTGCTGCTGATCGCCAGCACGATCTTCTACGGCTTCTGGCGCATCGAATTCGTGCCGCTGATGCTGGGCAGCGCAATCATGGATTATTATCTCGCACTGGCGATCGACCGGCAGGAGGATCCGCGCCGGCGTAAACGGCTGATGCAGGTGAGTATCGTCGTGAACCTCGCCATCCTCGGCTTCTTCAAATATTTCCTGTTCGTCCGTGACAGTCTCTTCTCGGCCAGCGAACTGCTCGGTTTTCACCCCAGCTTCACCACGCTCAACATCATCCTCCCGCTCGGCATCAGTTTCTATATCTTCCAGACGCTGAGCTACACGATCGACGTCTATCGCCGCGATATCGCGCCCGAGCGCAGCCTGCTGCGCTACATGACCTTCGTCACCTTTTATCCGCATCTCGTCGCCGGCCCGATCATGCGGCCGGACATCCTCATCCCGCAACTGAAAGACCCTGCGCCGTTCTATGGCCAGCAGGTGCGCCGCGGTATCGAGCGGATCATCGCCGGGCTGTTCCTCAAGGTCGTGCTCGCCGATACCATCGCCGGCTTCGTCGATCAGGGCTTCGCCGGCAGCCTCGCGCAGATAAGCGCGTTCGATGCCTGGACGCTCGCTTTCCTGTTCGGCTTCCAGATCTATTTCGATTTTGCCGGCTATTCCTCGATCGCGATCGGCGCGGCGATGATCATGAACATCTATGTGCCGGAAAATTTCAACTTTCCCTATGTCGCCACGTCCCCCCGCGAATTCTGGAAGCGCTGGCATATCTCGCTGTCCACCTGGATCCGCGATTATGTCTATATCCCGCTGATCGGCCGCTATCGCGCGCCGGGTCATGGCGCCTGGGATACGCTGGCCGAGCGTTCGGAGACCGTCGCCGGCCAGCCGCCGGTGAGCGACGCCAAGCGCACGCGCGCGCTATTCTCCACCTGGGCGATCATGGGGCTGTGGCACGGTGCCAACTGGACCTTCGTACTGTGGGGACTGTATCACGCGGTGATGGTCTGGGCGCAGCGGCTGCTGGCGCCGCGGCTGCGCTTCCCGGGTGGCGCGATCGGCGCGCTGCTGGGTGTGGCGATAACCTTGCCGTTGATGATGGCGGCGTGGATCCCGTTCCGCGCCAAATCGCTTGGCGATACCTTCATCCTGTGGGGCAAGATGCTCGATCCGCGCCAATATCATGCCTTCGGGCTGGCCCCGAACAGCTATATCATGGCGGCGGCGCTGACGCTGGCGATGTTCGCGGTGTGGTTCGTGCGCGATCGCCTGGTGCCCCGCTTGGCGGTCGATAGCGCGGCGTTGCTGGCCGCCAAGTCGCTGTATCTGACCATCACGATCGCCCTTGTGTTCGTCATGCTCGAAGTCAAAAGCACCTTTATCTACTTCCAGTTCTAGGCCGAGACGTGGCGGCTGGCGCGGGTGTCGCTGCCGTTGTCGCGCGGCTCGGTCACTCGGTTCGGGCGCGCCATGATGCCGCAGCACAAACCAAAAACAACGCCGATCGCGGCCGTCCGCAGCGGGTAATCGACGATCTCGTGCAGCAAAACGATTGCGGTAACCACCGTCGCAGCCTCCGCCAGCGCGTCGCGCACGGGGGCGGTCCAGACACCGATGGTCGTGCGCATCCACCAATAGGCAAAAGCCAGCATCAGGATCAGCGCTGGTGCCCCGCCGCCCAACAGAGTCTCGAGATAATCGTTATGCGCATGATTGGCGAACACGTTGGTCACCGTCATGGGGTTCTCATAGGCCGGATATACCACGGCAAAACTCCCGAGTCCGGTGCCCCAGGGCGCGCTGTCGCCGATCGCCCTGAGCGTACGCTCCCACAGCACCAACCGCCCCATCCCGTCGCCGCCCGCCCCGCCGGTCTGGCTTGCCACGAGCACGACGCCGGCACCCAATACCGCCGCGGCGATCGCCAATATGGCGAACGCGCCGCGCTTGCTGGCGCCGCGACGCCACCGGCTGATCGCATAAATCGAAACGAGCCCGATCAGCGACAGGCCCAAACCGGCGATGGAGCTGGTAAAGGCCACGCCGAGCAACGCAAACAGGACGATGGGCACCAGCAGCAGCCAGGCGCCGTTCGTGCGTCCGCCCCCCCGTCGCGCCACCAGCCACGCCGTGGCGATCGGTATCGACAGTGCGCACAGCGTCGCCAGATGATTGCTGTTGGCGAAAAAGCCGACGGCCAGGCCCCGGTTGGTGACCGCGTAAAGATAGAGAGCGGAGTCCAGCCCTGTGGCTCGTTGCGTGAGCCCCAGCATTACCGACAGCATCATGATCGCCGTAATCGTCGCATATAGCGCGATCAGCTGTTGCCGCGGCGCGCGCATCCCGATCAACAGCGCGGCGATCGCGGGGAGCAGCGCCAGCGCGGCGCCCAGCGTCGCCGCAGGCGCAAGGCTGAACGGACGCCAGCCGGGCGCGATACCGGCAAGCCGGAGTGTCTCGATCGCGAGCCGACGACCCGGCAGATTGGTCCAGATTTCCGGCGGCAGCGGCAGCAATTGCACAATCGCCAACCCGCTCGCGGCGATCAGCAACCACAAAACACGGCGCGGCGGACCTTCGGTAGCGTCGGTGCGCGTGACGAGAGCTGCCGCGATCGCCACGGCCGCCATCATCTGGATCGCGGCATTCCCATAGATTCCGCCTTGCGACGCCCCACCCATCAGCAGCGCGGCGCAAAACAGGAGGTAGGTCAACAAACTCTGCGCCGCACGCGTCATTGCTGAACCGCAGGTCCGGTGGCGGGCGCGGGCAACGCTGGCCCTGCGCCGTCATCCTGCTGCAGCGCAACCGATGCGATGCGCGCGCTCAACCGCACGGGAAATGCCGAGGCCGTGCCGATCAGTGCCAACGATACCGCAGCGCAGTCTTGCCCCGGCACGATGAAATCGGGCGATCGCTGCGGACGCCCGATCACCGCGGGATCGAGCGTCAGTTCGCCCAGCACGCCCCGCGCCGGCAGGCAGGTCACCCGCCATGTCAATGCGCTGCCGGTGCTTCCCGGCGTGGCGCTCGATGCCTCGTCGAGGGTGCTCGCTAGGCGATAGCTGCCCGGTGCCAGCATCACCACCTGGCTTGCCAGGGTGCTGACCTGCCGCCCCGCATAGGAGACGTTCAACGCCCCCTCACCAATCGTCGCATGGTCACTCCCGGCATCAATCAATTGCCAGTTGAATGGCGCCGCACCGGGCAGTCCGGCGAAATTCGCATCATAGGGAGCGCCGACCGCCCCCAGCGCGTCATCGGGCAGCATCGACACCCAGGCGAGATAGGCGCGCTCAATATCCCCTTTATTGACGAGATCAGTGACGAACGCCGTATCGTCACCCGCAATCCCCGTCGGGCGCGTCCGGTCGAGCGGGTTCATCAACGCATAGCGCACCGCCGGATCATATTTGTGTTGCGCCAGCAGACTGAGAAACGGTGCGCGCCACGGCGGATTGATGCTGAGCGCGGCGGCGATCGGCGCGATCGCTTGGCGGTCGCGCGCCGCCGCCGCGAGCATCGGCAAATAGGTGAGATATTGCGGCGGATCCACGGCGAGTAACCGCAAGACGCTGATCGCGGCATCGCCATTGTGCGCCATGCGCATTTGCCGATCGACCCGCGCGAGCCAGCCCAGCCTGGTGCGGGGCTCGACGCGGAGCGCCTGCTCGGCCAGTGCGGCGGCGCCGCTGGCGTCGCCCCGCGCGTTGCGGTCCAGCGCGGCCAATGCGATCGCGGTGCCATCCAGCGGATTACCGGCCAGGGCGTGACGGAGTACGGAGCGTTGCGCGTCGTTGAGGCGCAGGCTCAGCCCGGTTGATCCCATGGCAAGACGTGAAGCAGTGCCAGTGCCCGCCCCGCCCAACAAAGCGGTCAATTGGGCGTCGCGCGCCAGATTGTCCCTCGCTTGCATCGCGATAAGCGCGGCACAAACGACCAGCAACGCGCCCGCGCCCGCCCATCGCGCCAGGCCGCCGTACAGGAGGGGACGCGCTGCCATCTGGCGTCAGTTGATGTTGATCGACAATTGGCGCTGAGGATCGGTCTTGCCCCGCGCGGTGCCGTTGTCCTCGTGGCCATAGCCGTAGCCATAGCCATATCCGTACCCATAGCCATATTCATAGCCCGAGCGGCGCGTGTCGAGTTTCGTCAGCACCACGCCGATCAGATGCGCGCCTGCCTCCTGCAGGCGCGCGACCGAGCGCTTGAAGATCGGACGACGGATTCGCCCCGCCTGGGTGATCATGATCGTGGCTTCGCACATCGACGCCAGCAACGGCGCATCGGCCAAGCCCAGGATGGGTGGAGAGTCGACGATCACGATGTCAACGATGCCTTCCGCCTCGGTCAGCAAGTCTCGCATCCGCCGCCCGGCGAGCAATTCCGCCGGGTTGGGCGGGATCGGCCCCGACGGCACGATATAAAGCTCGGCGAAATTCGTCGGGGCGAGATGATTGCGGATGCTGTCGCGGCTCGCCAGTAGCGACGACAGGCCATATTGCTCGTCCAGCTTCACCTTGAACGTCGGCTTGCGCATATCGGCGTCGATCAGCAGCACGCTGCGCCCCGATTTGGCGAACTTCTGCGCCAGTGCGAACGAAGTGACCGATTTTCCCTCGCCCGGGGCACAACTGGTGATGAGGATCGATTTCGCGATTCCACCGGGCGTGGCGAACGCGATCGAGTTGCGCGCCGACGAATAGGCTTCGGATTGCTCGGAGGTCGGATCGATCAGCGATTCCGCCACCGACCGTCCCTTGGGCGCGGTGGGAATCACACCGAGCAGCGATAGTTTGAGCTTGTCCTTGATATCGTCCGGGTTCTTGATCGTATCATCGATGAACTCGATGGCGAATGCGATGCCCGTGCCCAGCAACAGCCCCAAGAACAGTGCGAACGCCATATTCTCCGGGATCGACGGCGCGTATGGCGCGCCGGGCTGTTTGGCGCGATCGATGATCGAAACGAGACTGTTGGCCACGCCCCCGGCCACGCCCACTTCCTTGTAGCGCTGCAACAGCCCGTCATACAGCTGGCGGTTGGTATCGACCTCGCGCTGCAGGATGGTGTATTGAATGCTGCGCCCCCGCAAATCCATCACTGATGATTTCAAGCCACTGACCTTGGCGCGCAATCCGTTTTCGCGGCCCACGGCGGAGAGATAGTCCGCGCGCAAATCCCCCGCGGCGGCGCCCGAAATGCTGCTCGACGAACTGGCAATCTGCCGCTGCAGCGATTGAATGCGCGATCGCAATTGCAACATTTCCGGGAAGTCGGGCTTATAAAGATTGAGCTTGTCGGCATATTCCGCGTCGAGCGCGGCTTTTTGCCCCACCAGCGCTTGTACCGAGGCGCTTTGCGCGACCTGCGATTGCGGGCCGGACCGCAGTGCATTGCGATATTTCTGTTCCGCCGAGATGCGATCGCTCTGCGCCGTGGCGAGCGCTTCGTTCAGCGCGACGAGCGAGGCGCTGTCGAGCGAACTGCTGGTCGTGTCGCTGCCATCCTCGTTGCTCGTTTTGCTGACCACGATAATGCCGGCCTTCTGCGCATAATCGACGAGTTGCCGCTCCGATGTCTCGAGCTGACCTTTGACCTTGGCGATACGATTTTCGAGGAAATTGCGGGCATAGGCAGTCGCACCATATTGGCGCTCGAGGTTGGCCGCGATGAACCCGTCGGCCATCGCATTCGGCACGTCCGCCGCGAGTTTTGCCGACGGGCTCGAATAGGTGATATTGATCAGGCGGCTGGAGGGCACCGGCGCGACCTGGACATTCTGCACGATCGTGCCTGTGGTAACGCGCTTGCCGCCCGTACCGCTGCCCAATCCGAGATCGGCTATGACCCGCTCCGCCAAGGACCGGCTCTTCAACAGGCCGATCTGGGTCGCCAGATATTGCGGGTCCCGCACCGCCGTCTGCCGGCTGCCGCCGCGGTCGTCACTGGTCAGATCATCGTCCTGCAGCGCAATTTCGACTTGCGCGGTGGCGCGGTACATCGGCACCGACAGCAGCGAGACCGCCAATCCGATGAGCAACGCAAACGCGGTGCACCCGAAGATCAGCCACCGCCACTTCCTTAAGACGCGCCAGATTTCATGCGGATCGATCTCGGCGATCGCGCCGTCCGGGGGAGATAAGGGCCGATACGGCGCGACGCCCGCTGATCGCGGATCGACGAGCGCCTGCCGCCCCGCCAGCCGCGGGGCACGATCCTCGGGCGCTGGCGTATAATCGTTCATGAACCCCCCGAATCGTCTTGGCCGATACCGGCAGTCGTGTCGGCCACGCTCAGAACGGCCGGAAAATCGATAGGATCGGCACGGCCGTCAGCGCATCGCGGAAATTCTGCCGCGCCTTGTTGCCATCCACCACGATAACATCGTTGCCGAAGATCGCCGGGTCGGGCGCGCCACCGCGGCGAATATCCGTCAGGTCGAACGACGCCGCCTGGCGCTGTCCGCCAATCACGCGAAACACGATGACGCGACGTGGATTTGCATCCGTATCGGTGCCCCGCGCCAGCGCGATGGCCTGGATCAGCGTGGTCGGCCCGGCGATCGGATAAATCCCGGCCTGTTTGACCGAGCCATCGATCGTCACCCGCTGATTGTTGGCGGTCTTCACCGCCACGCGTACCTCGGGATTCTGCAGATATTTGCTGCCAAGCAGGGCGGCCAGCTCCGTCTGCAACTGGTCCGCCGTCTTGCCCACGGCGCTGACCTGACCGATCAGCGGCATGGTGAGGTTCCCCGTCATGTCCACCGTCACATCGCCGGACATTTCGGGGACGCGAAACACCACGATGGCGAGCTGATCCCCGGGTCCGATATGGTAACTTTCGTCGGTTTTGAGCACGATGGGCGCGTCCGGAGCGCCAAAATTGGGCACATCATATGGCACCGTGCCACCACGCTTGTCGGCGCAGCTCGATAAGCCCAGCGCAGCGACAGCCAACCAGGCAACGCTGCACCACCTCGCAACCCGCCCGCGATCCCGATCACTTCTCATATGTACGCTCACAGCCATTTTCATGCGGCAAGGCTACCCCTCTTGCGTTAACGAAACGGTTTGGCATCCGGGGGGTTTCATTCCCTTATCGACCGTTATCAGTTCCCCGGGACGATGCAAAAAAGCGCCCGTCAGCGTATGACGGCATGATTTACTTGGCTCCTAACCCACCGATAACCGTTCGCACCGTTCTAAACAGAATCAAAGCATCAAGCCAGGCCGACAAGTATTTGATATAGTAAAAATCATAGCAAAGCTTGTAATGAACATCACCTATCTCGGCAACATGCCCTTGATTGACTTGCGCCCAGCCGGTGATGCCCGGCTTGACGACATGACGATAGCTGTAAAACGGCAATTCCCGCTGATACCAGATCGATAACGGAACGGCCTCGGGGCGTGGCCCGATCCAGCTCATCTCTCCCCGCAAAATGTTGACGATCTGCGGCAGTTCGTCGATCCGCAGGCGACGTAACACACGGCCTACGCGGGTCACGCGCAGGTCGTCGTTGAGCGTCATGGCACGCTGGCGTGCGTCATCGTCATGGGTGCCAACCACGCTGGGCTTCATCGTCCGGAATTTGAAAACTGAAAATGGCCGCCCGCGAAAGCCCATCCGCTGCTGCGTGAAGAGGACGGCGCCCGGAGAGTCGATCTTGATGGCGACGGCGACGAGCACGAGCAGCGGGAGCAGCAACGGCAGCAACGTGATGGCGCAGACCAGATCGGCGACCTGTTTGAGTTTGCCGTAACCTTCGTTGGGCGCCAGCGATCCCAGCGTATTCTCGCTGATATGGGCAATTTCCAATTGCCCCGTGATCGATTCGACCAGCTGCTTGAGATGATAGACCGGCACCGCCTCCAGCGCCGCTTCCGCCAGCATGCGCTCCCACGCATCGTCGATATCGGCGCGTAGATCGACCACGATGCCCGAACCTGGCGACGCCGGCAGTGTGGCATCGGTCATCATGACCCATTCGATCTGGGCGAAGCTTTGCAACCGCGATACATCGCCGCATGGCACGACATGAAAAACATACGTGTTGGTGCGCAGGCCCAGATAGCACAAAACGAAAAAGCTCAGGATCGCTGTGCCAAGACTGCCCAGCAGAACAGAAATGATATAATCCAGTCTCAAGATCAGCATCACCGCAACGACCACGCCATAAGACGTGAAAAACGACGGCAGCACGTATTCGTACGTTCGGAAGCCGGGGAAAGCGCGAAAGCGCCGAAACAATAGCGTCCCGCCCACCACGCCTATGGCGGAGGCTATCAGCGAATTCTGGCTATTGGTATAGCCGAGCAAACCCCAATCGAGGCGCAAGCCGACCATCGCCGGTAAGCCCACCGCCAATACCAGCCCCACGAGCAGTTGTACGCGCAGCCGATCCGCCGCTGACCGGGCCATGCGATGATTTTGTAATCGGGATTCGAGCATCGGCTCTGTCCCCCAGCGCGCTAGCGGCATGTTGAGCACACCGGATTCCTCCGCGTCGGTCCTTTTCGGCATTCTGGGCGGTCCGATCAGGATCGGCGCGTTCATACCCAAATTGTCGCCGACGGGCAAAAATAATGTAGTGCTGGCTGCAACGTTCGCGTCCGCGGCAGTCCGCGGCAATGGATTACGACAGGCTGGCCGCGGGCGCGCCGACAGCCATTTCGGGAAAGCCGCAAAGCAGATGCGTCTTGTATTTTTCAATCGTTTCTACGCCCCGGACCACTCGGCCACGGCGCAAATCTTGACCGACCTCGCCGAGCATTTTGCGGCCGCGGGCGATAACGTAACGGTGGTTGCCAGTCGCGCACGCTACGGGGAAACAGGACTATTGCCGCCACGGGAAATACTGGCCGGCGTATCGATCGTGCGGTGCTGGACGCCCGCGTCGCGCCTGGGCATGGTCGGGCGGATCGCCGCATATATCGCTTATTACCTCTCCGCTTTTTGGCATGCCCTGCGGCTTGCTGGGCCGGATGCGATCGTGGTCGTCAAGACCGACCCGCCCTTGCTCTCTGTAGTAGTGGGGTTAGCGGTTCGGGCGCGCGGGGGGCGCTTGGTGCAATGGGTGCAGGATTTGTATCCCGAGATCGCCAGTGCCTATGGCATGACCGCCGCCGACAATCGCGCGCTCCGCGCGATCCGCAATTGGTCATTTCACCGCGCCGACAGGCTCGTGGTAATCGGCGGGCTGATGGCCGCCCGCGTGGCCGCGATGGGAATCCCGCACGACCGCATTACGGTGATCGCCAACTGGTCAGACGATATCGACATCACCCCAGCGGCGACGCGATCGCCCACGCTGCGCGCCGAATGGGGAATCGATGCCGAAGCGTTCGTGCTCGAATATTCCGGCAATCTGGGCCGGGCGCACGAATATGATACGCTGTTGAGCGCAGCCGAGCGTCTTCGCCACCGCGCCGAGATCATCTTCCTGTTCATCGGCGGTGGCCATATGTCAGAGGAGCTTTCCGCCGAAGTCGGCGCGCGCGGGCTGACCAACTTCCGCTTCGTGTCGTACCAGCCGCGCACGCGGCTATCCGAGTCGCTGGGCCTCGGCGACGCGCACTGGATCTCGCTGCGCCCCGCGTTCGAGGGGCTGGTGGTGCCAAGCAAGGTGTTCGGCATCTGCGCCGCGGCGCGCCCGATAATCGCCGTGTGCGACCCCACCGGCGAACTCCCGCGGCTGCTGCCCCCCGGCACCGCCTGCCTGTCCGTCGCGCCGGGCGATGGCGTTGGGCTTGCCGACGCTATCGAGATGCTTGCGGCAAATCCGGCGCGCGGCGCGGCGATTGGCCAAGCCGCCCGCGCGCTGCTCGATCGCAACTATCGCAAAGAACATGCGTTTGCTCGTTGGCACGCAGTTTTTGAAAGCCTTGCCGCCGATCGGGCGCCGCAGGTGCCTGGGCCGCGCGCTGTCGATCGCGACCAAGCATGACAGGATGAAGGTGGGGCTGTTCAAGAAAAAGAAGGCGGTCAGTCCGGAGTATATCGATGCCATGCCCGGCACGCCGCAGTGCGGCACGTCGCGGCGCGGCACATCGGGCGCGCGTGCGTATGCCATTGGCGACGTCCACGGCCGGCTCGATCTGCTCCGCGCGCTGATCGACCAGATCATGGTGGACCGGCGTGATCGCCCCTGCGAGCGCGACTACATCGTGTTTCTGGGTGATCTGATCGATCGCGGACCCGACTCGGCCGGCGTGATCGATTACTTGCTTCAGGCTCGTGCCTTCTTGCCCAATCCGATCTTCCTGATGGGCAATCACGAGGAGATGCTGCTGCATACGCTGGAGCGGGATCCCACCAAAATGCGCGATTGGCTGCGCTTTGGCGGGTACGAATGCGCGCAGAGCTATGGCGTCGAAGTCGGGCGGCTGGCGCTGCTTGATCCGCGTGCGGCCGTGGCGCTGGTCCGCAGCGCGATCCCGGCAGCGCACATCGCCTTTATCGACAGCTTCGTCGACAGCTTCCGCTTCGGCGATTATCTGTTCGTTCATGCCGGTATCCGCCCGGGCATACCGATCGAGCAGCAAAATACCCGCGATCTGCGGTGGATCCGGGAGACATTTCTCGACAGCGTCGTGGAGCATCCCTTGCTGGTCGTGCATGGCCACACGATCACCGACGCACCCGATGAGCGCCCCAACCGCATCGGCATCGACACCGGTGCCTATAGCTCGGGTACGCTGACGGCCTTATGTATCGAAGGCAGCGATCGGAAGTATTTACGGGCCGAAATGTAAGCAAAGCGAGCATCTCGCGGCGCTGCTTCTCCCTGGTTAAATAACGCTATAGTTAATGGAGCGATTTCGATGGACATTCGCGCCGCGACAACGTAGCAAGAGTCCGGGCCGGATTCTAAGTGGGTCACAGGGAGACGGAAATGAAATTTTCCTACGCAACCACCGCCCTCGTGATGGCAAGCCTGTCGGCGCCGTCCTTGGCAGCCTCCGCACAGACGGTCGGCACGCTGACCGCGGCTAGCGCAGGTACGGTCGTCGCGCGTGATGGCAAACTGATCGCTGCTCGCCCGGGTCAAACGCTATATGCTGGTGATCGCGTGATGACGCGCGGCAAGGCCAAGGCCAGGGTTTCGATGTCGGGCTGCAGTTACGCGCTGGGCCTCAGCTCGATCCTGTCGGTTGGCAAGGGCGCATGCACGGCAACCGCGCAATCGCTGGCCGTACAGGACGACGGTAGTGCCCCTGGCGCCGCTGGTGGTAGCGGCAGCGGCGTGGTGGTCGCGGTCGCAGCGCTCGCCGCGGTAGGGCTTGGCATCTATGTGGCGGTCGACGAAAACGATTCGACGCCGGCAAGCCCCTGATCCTATTCGCGCGATCGAGAAGGTAGAGGCCGGGCAGATGCCCGGCTTTTTTTTGGCGTCGCCCCATCACCTATGCTGACGTGACCGCTATTGTCGGAAAGCGGTTCGGCAGCACGCCAACGCGCTATCACCCGCCAGCGACGCGGCAGCGCATCCTGGAATGGTGCGCGCTGCGCATCCCGGAATGGTGCGCGCTGCGCATCCTGGAATGGTGCGCGCTGCGCATCGGCAGAATATCAAACGACATCGGCGACGGGGCGCCACGCGAGGCGTATCGGTTTATTGCGCGGTTAGACTGATGCGCCAGCCAGCCCGCGGCCCGGTGCAGCTGCCGCGGTCGAGCCCGCCCGGTTCCGCATCGCCAGATCGGCCGTCCCCGCGTGGCCGGGACGGCCGGCTGGATTACTGACCAGGCAGCGGCTGCGGCGCGCCGCCCGGGGCGGCCTGGCCCGGTGCGCCCGGAGCGCCCGGTGCGCCGCCCTGTTGCATCATCTGCTGCTGCATCTGCAGGCGGCGGACGGTTTCCTCGGGCAGGAATTCGATCATCTCGACATCGAAGATCAGCACGTTCTTGGCCAGTTCGGCAGCGGGGCCGTCGAGCGGCGGCGCACCGGCCGGGCGCGGCGCACCGTAACCGAGCTCGGGCTTGAGCCAGAAGCGGTATTTGGCGCCCTTCGGCATCAGCTTGAGCGCTTCGGAGAAACCCGGGACGACACCGGAAACCGCCATCGGCGTCGGCTGCTGCGATTTGTCGAACGTGCTGCCATCGGGCAGCTTGCCCTCGTAATTGACCAGCGCGATGTCGCTGTCGGTCGGCTTGGGGCCGGGCGTGCCGGGGGCGAGGATCAGATATTGCAGCCCCGACGGCGTCTCGATCACGCCCTTCTGCCGCTTGTTCTTGGCCAGCAGATCGACCGCCGGGTTGCCCGGCGCAGCGGCGGCAAGCGCAAACGCGCCCAGGGCGGCGGCCAGCACGCCAAGCCAGATCAGCACGAGCACACCGCGCTTGGTCGGCTGCAGGGGAACGGCGGTGATGCTGGACATGGGGCTGCCTTGGGCTCGACGGCGCACCGCCGGTTGTATCAACTCAGGGGTAGAACGGGGCGGCAGCGCGCCGCCCCGGAGGTCTTACCGGGCGCCGTCGCGCTCCAGGCGCTTGCGCTCCAGCTTGCGCGCACGGCGGATTGCCGCGGCGCGCTCACGCGCACGCTTTTCGCTCGGCTTCTCGTAATGCCGGCGCAACTTCATCTCGCGATACACACCTTCGCGCTGCAGCTTCTTCTTGAGGGCGCGCAGCGCCTGGTCGACATTGTTGTCGCGAACGATGATTTGCATGTTGTGTAGACGCTCCGAATGTTGTGGCCGGGGGTTCGACCGAATCAATACCTAAACGCCGTCGCAAACCATAAGGTTCACGCCGCGAAGGCGAGCGCCGTAGCAGTGGGGCGGTGCGCTTTCAAGCCAAAAGCCCCGACCACCGCCCAGCGCGCCCTGCCCTTTGCCGGACGGCTCCGGCTTCGCTAAGGCGGGCGGCATGACCTCGCTGACCCTTTATAACAGTCTCTCGCGCCGCCTCGAGACGTTCACCCCGCTCGATCCCGCCAACGTGCGCGTCTATTCGTGCGGGCCGACCGTCTATAATTACGCGCATATCGGCAATCTGCGCGCCTATGTCTTCACCGATACGCTGAGCCGTGCGCTGACCTGGAAGCGCTATCCGCTGACGCATATCATCAACATCACCGATGTCGGCCACCTCACCTCGGACGCCGATGCCGGCGACGACAAGATGGAGGCCGCGGCAAAGGCCAGCGCGCAGAGCATCTGGGATATCGCCGCGCATTATACCGCGGCGTTCAAGCAGAACCTCAGCGATCTCAACATCCGCGCGCCCAGCGCCTTCCCGCTCGCCACTGATCATATCGCCGAGATGATCGCGTTCGGCGAGCAGATCTCGGCGCATTGCTACCAGCTCGACAGCGGGCTCTATTTCGATACCGGCAGCGTGCCCGATTATGGCCGCCTCGCCGGCACGCATGACGATGAGCGCGAAGGCCGCATCGATCCCGTCGCGGGCAAGCGCCACCCGCAGGATTTCGCGATCTGGCGCAAATCGGCGCCGGGCGAGAACCGCCAGATGGAGTGGGATTCGCCCTGGGGTCGCGGCGCGCCCGGCTGGCATCTCGAATGCTCGGTGATGAGCCAGAAATATCTGGGGGCCAGCTTCGACATTCATACCGGCGGGATCGATCACCGCGAGATCCACCACCCCAACGAGATCGCGCAGAACCAGGCGCATTGCGGCTGCGCGGACACGGGCGCCACCTTCTGGATGCACAACAATTTCCTGGTCGAGCGCTCTGGAAAGATGAGCAAATCGGGCGGCGGCTTCACCACGCTGCAGACGCTGATCGATCTCGGCGTGCATCCGCTCGCCTATCGCCTGATGTGCCTGCAGGCGCATTATCGCAGCGAGCTGGAGTTCAGCCTGGAAAATCTCGCCGCCGCCTTCACCCGGCTCAAGCGGCTGGTGATCGTGGTCCAGGCGCTGCAGGCCAAAGCGGAAGGCGCGATCGAGGAACCGTGGAACAGCCCGTGGCTCGATCAGCTCGACGCGGCGATCTCGGACGATCTGAACACGCCGCGCGCGCTGCCGCTGCTCGACGAGATGCTCGCCGACAAGAAGCTGAAGCCGGGCGAGCGGCTGGCCTTGCTGGCGCGGTTCGATGAGCTGCTCGGGCTGGATCTCGCCACCCTGCCCCGCATCGCGCTGCGCCTGCGCCCGGCCAGCGCGACGCTCAGCGACGCCGAGATCGACGCGCAGCTGGCCGAACGCATCGCGGCGCGCGCGGCAAAGGATTTCGCCCGCTCCGACGCGATCCGCGACGCGCTGGCCGCGGCCGGGGTCGAGGTGATGGATGGCGATCGGCTGGTGTGGGACTGGAAGCTGAGCTTTTAGAGAAGCACCGCTCGGGAGCGCAATCTGCGGAGGGGAACGCTGAACGGCACAATGTGGTGGATAGCGGTCATGCGACCAATTGAGGTTTCAACGCCGCTAGCATCGCCTGCGCCTCTTCACGTTCGTACTCGGCAATGTATTCAGAGGTGCGCGCGACAGCGAGGCACTGCAATGCCGCCTGAACGTCTCTTCGCACCCCTGTGCCGCTAATATAGCATTTTGCCATTTCAAGCTGCGCACTGCCGTCCCCTGCAAGGGCAACACGCTGATACCAGCGGAACATCACACGCTTATTGCCCGTCTCGCGATAGAGTATCGCAATGTTTGTAGCTGCCGCGTGACTGCCGCGCTTCCAAGCCTTCCTGTAAAGTTTCATCGCCAAAGCTTTGTCAGCAGCTACACCTTCGCCCACGTCATACATGTAGCCCAAGGCTTGAAAGCACATGGCACCTACGATCTCGCGCAGCGGTCGTGGAATCAGTCTCGGCACCATTTTGTATGCCTTGACGTCTCCCGGCTCGAAGCTTTGATAGCGGCGGTTAGGTTTACCGAGCGTCTGTTGCTCCCAACATGCCAATCAAACCCTCTACCGAGTATGGCTTGCGCAGCAGCGGAAAGCCATGGTCGCTGTCTTCGGCGAGCACATGGCTATACCCTGTGGTCAGAATAACACCGAGATCGGGCCAACGATCGCTAATATGCCGAGCGAGTTCGAGCCCGTTCATGCCCGGCATAATGACGTCAGTGATAACAAGGTCGATCTTGCTGCGGGCGGTGCTCAAAAGTTCGAGTGCCGCATTGCCATCCTGCACCCAGGTGACGATTTGGCCAAGTTCCTCGAGCAGCCCACGAGCAAGCTGGCCGACCGCTTCGTTGTCCTCGACCAGCAGGACACGCTTGGTCGCAAGCGGATGATTCCGCACGGTGTGGCGCGCGCCACGCTGCTGCCGCTGCGCCGCCGCAAAAGGCAGATAGAGCGTAAAGACGGTGCCAACACCAACCTCGCTCTGTACCTCGATCTCGCCGCCCGATTGCTTGGCAAAGCCGTGGACTTGGCTGAGACCCAGCCCGGTCCCCTTGTTCAGCCCCTTCGTGGAGAAAAACGGTTCGAAAATCTTGCCTATCGTTTCCGGCGCGATGCCGCTGCCCTGGTCAACGATCCGCACGGCGACGAAGCTACCCCCAGCCGCGCTGTGGCCGCGCACGGCCGGCAAGCCCTCAACAACCTGGGTGACGATCGCCAACGTGCCGCCAGCCGGCATGGCGTCGCGCGCGTTTATCACGAGGTTTAACACGGCAGTCTCGAACTGGTTGAGATCGGCATTGACCAAGGCCCCCTCTCCCGCGTCGATCGTCGCCGCGATCGTCGGGCCTACGCTGGTCTCGATCATCTGCTGCATTGCCTTGACGCGCTTTCCCGCATCGAAAATTTCAGGTTTCAACGGCTGACGTCGCGAGAAGGCAAGCAATTGGGACGTGAGTGCGGCAGCACGATCGGCCGTGTCGGAGATCGCCTCGACATAGCGCTCGCGCTTCTCTGGGCTGAGCGCTGGCATCTTCAGCAGATCGGCCGACGAACGGATGATCGTGAGCAGGTTATTGAAGTCGTGCGCCACGCCGCCCGTAAGTTGCCCGACCGCTTCCATCTTCTGCGCCTGCGCCATCGTTTCACGCGCCCGCTCGACCTCTTGGTGTGCATGCCACCGTTCGGTCAGATCGCGTGTCACTTTGGCGAAGCCGATCAGCGCACCGCCTTCGTCGTAGATCGGATCGATCAGTACACCAGCGCGAAATCGCGACCCGTCCTTACGCACGCGCCAGGACTCGACCTCGTATTTGCCCATCTCCGTGGCCACACTGAGCGCTCGCTGGGGCTCGCCGGCCTGGCGATCTTCTTCCGTATAGAAAGTCGAAAAGTGGCGTCCCACGATCTCGTCCGCGCTGTAGCCCTTGATCGCTTGAGCACCCGGGTTCCAGTTGGTCACGTTGCCCGTGGGATCGAGCATGTAGATGGCGTAATCCTTCACACCCTGCACAAGCAGGCGAAAACGCTGTTCGCTTTCCAGAAGCGCGCGCGCCGCCGCCCGCTTATCGGTGACGTCGCGCGTCACCTTGGCAAAGCCAATCACGTTGCCGGCATCATCAAGAACAGGATCGATGACCACGCTCGTCCAGAAGCGCGTTCCGTCCTTGCGGACTCGCCAGCCTTCACATTCGAACGTGCCGAGCTCTGCGGCGGTGTCCAGTGCCCGCTGCGGCAGACCGCTTTCGCGGTCCTCTTCAGTGTAAAACAGGGAGAAGTGCTGCCCAATGATCTCGGCGGCGGTATAGCCCTTGAAGCGCTGCGCGCCCGCATTCCAGGTGGCGACCCGACCCTCTCGATCGAGCAGGTAGATCGCATAATCCTTGATCGCGTTGACCAGGAGCTCGAACCGCCCATCCCCTCTTATATCGTCCAGGTTTCTCCTCTCGGTCACAGGCTCGTCCGTCATACGCTATCATTCCTGCGGTGCGCGGCTTTCCTGATACTTGGGAAAGCTCCGTGGCGCTTTCCCTAGGACAGGATCGCAACTGAGTCGCTGAGTCAACCATGCCGCAGGGGGCGCTCCGGACGATCCGCCAGCTACGCCAACGCGTCGGAGGACGAACAACAGCAACTCTTCCCTCGGCGTTTGCAGGCCGATACCCGCATTGGCACCGCGCCTGCCGGCAGATCGGGCTCTCCCCGCGGCGGCCGCCGGGTCAATCATTGGGCGGCCGATCATACGATGACGCTCGCGGGCGGTACGCCGATCCTGACGGAACATGCCGTAGGCCACAGGCTATGGCGCCAAGGGCGTCCGCATATTCCGATACCCGTGGCGGGCCGTGAATTGGCAATCCGCTGACGCGCGTTTCGCCAAACTTCCCTGACGCCCTGGGTCTAGTGGGCTCATCCGGTTAAACTCTTGGCGAACGCCTGCCAGGCGGGCGTCATATTGAGCAGGATCCGAAGCGCCTGCGTCGCGACAAAGAAGCCGCCGCCCCAGACTGTTGCCGGATGCACCTTGCCGCTTGTCCGCACATCGTAAACCACCAGGGCGCCGAGCAATATATCGGTGAGGATCATCCCCCCGATCGGCGGCGCCAGTCCCATTTCCGTAAAGCGCGTGATGCGCGCGAGCGGGGTCGTCAAGACCGCCGCCGTCCCCAGGAACATCAAGCGCTTGTGCCACGCGGACCGCTTGCGCATCACCACCGCCGCGCCGACCAGCACCGCAAATGTCACGATTGCGCCAAGCGGAAAGATCAGCGGCGGCCCGGGCAGCGGCAGATGGCGGGCCGCGGCGACCCGCTTGGAAATGATCGCCGTCGCGATCCCGAGCGGCACCATCACCACCGCCAGGACCACGGCCACCGGGCCGACGATGCGGTGGATGTCGGCCCGACCGACGGCGACCAGCCCGGTCTGCGCGACGTACAGCCCGACCCATGCGGTAAACACGACACCATGAACATGCAGCAGCAGCGATAGTGGCCGGGCACCGAACAGGGGCGCGAGATAATAACTGGGGGCAAAGCCGACAAAAGTCGCGCTGGCGATGATCCCGGCCATGATAACGAAAAACCATCGCTCGTTACTGAGGCGGGTTGGGCCATGCTTCGCTAGTGTCGCCACGGTTATTTCCTCATCCAATAAGGTGATGCCGCTGTGCAATTAGCTTCTGGTAAAATCCTTTGTTTGAATAGCATTGCGCACGCTACGCAGCGTCGGCGACAAGTCGCCCCCCCTCGGACTCGAAGTGCGCAACGCAGCCGAGCGAGTCTCTATAAAGGCACTTTACGATGCTCTAAATCAATTTCATCTCAGCAAAACATAACGCTCCTGCCGGAAGACGTCTAGTTACACAGGCCGCCAACCACGTCGCCCGGCGCGGAACCACAAAAGGCTCCGGGTCAATCGGGGATGCAACACGCTACGCCGTTGCGCGATCGTTCTCAACGCCGCCCGTATAAGGCTTGGCCGGTCCAATGGAGGACTTCAGCACCGCTAGGTTCTGCCTTGTGATAGGCGGCAAACGACAAAAAGCGGGAGCGCACTCAGAACCCCACCTGCCGTGTCGGCAGATCAGTCGGGTTCGACCGCCATCAGCGTGGTGTCGGCATATTTGAAGCTACCCTGATCGAACAACGGGCTGACCTGGAAAGCGCGCGGCGTGATGCGCAGCGCGGTTAGGCCGATCAGCTTGAACGTACCCATCTTGGCTTCCTTGGGCGGCTTGCCATCGCGCGCCAGCACCTCGGCGTCGATGAACAACTCGTCATGCTTGGTATAAATGACATGCGGCGCAAGCGTCATCTCGACCTTGTTGTAGGTCGCAGCGAGGCACATTTTGCGCACGATCGCCTCGAACACGGTGGGCGTGGTCGTGGGCGTCTGGACGGGCGGCCGCTCAGCGGTCAAAGTCTCTGTCATAACGCTATCATACCAATTGCGCTGCAGTGCAGCAAGAAACTTTACGGTAAACGCTATCTTTCGCAAAAGCGTGTGATCGCATGATCGAGGCCCGCGGCGATCGCCCAGCCCGATCTCGCCCCATCCCATTGGGGCGACGCGGCAGCGGAACTCCGCTGCCCGGCAATCCGTTCACGCTGAACGATTTGCCAGCGTAACGGAGTTTCCCCATGCCCTATATCCAGACGCGCGACGGTACCGATCTCTACGTCAAGGATTGGGGCAGCGGCCGCCCCGTCGTCCTCATCCACGGCTGGCCGCTCTCCGCCGACAGCTGGGACGCGCAGGCCATGGCATTGGCCGAGGCGGGCTTCCGCGCCATTGCTTATGACCGCCGCGGCTTCGGTCGCTCGGCCCAGCCCTGGACCGGCTATGATTACGACACGCTGGCCGACGATCTTGCCGACGTGCTCGAACAGACCGGCGCGGACGACGCGACGCTGGTCGGCTTCTCGATGGGCGGTGGCGAGGTCGCGCGCTACATGAGCCGGCACGAGGGCAAAGGCGTGATCGGTGCCGGGCTGATCTCCTCGGTCGTGCCCTATATGCTGAAGACCGAGGATAACCCGCATGGCGTGCCCGAGGCGCAATTGCAGGCGATCGGCGACGGAATCAAGAAAGACCGCCCGGGCTTCTTCCACAGCTTTTTGCAGGATTTCCTCGGCGTCGGCTTCATCTCCTCGCCGGTCAGCAGCCAGACGGTCGACTGGGCCTGGCGGATGGCGATGCAGGGCGGCCTGAAGCCGATCCTGGCGTGCGCGGAGTCGTTCGGCCACACCGATTTCCGCGGCGACCTGCCCGCTTTCCGCGTGCCGACCCTGGTCGTGCACGGCACCGCCGACAAGACCGTGCCGATCGACCCCACTGGTCGCGCCGCGGCCAACGGCATCGCGCAAGCACAACTGGTGGAATATGATGGCGCGCCGCATGGCCTGACGATCACCGAAAGCGACCGCTTCACGCGGGATCTGCTGACCTTCCTCGGCCGCGGCCGCACCGGCGCCGATCACGAAGCACAGCTCATCGCGGGCTGACCCGCCTTGCCCGCGCAGACGGCCATCATGTCATGCAAGAAGTGAGAGTCGCACGAAGCCACGAAGCCACGAAGAGAAGCACTTCTTCGTGGCTTCGTGGCTTCGTGCGAAATCCGTTTCACAGACGAATGCCGCGGCGCGCGAGCAGCCCACCTTACATTCCATAAGGAAGAGAATTTCGCGCTGAGACGCAAAGACGCGAGGAGAAGGTGTCGTCTTCGTCTTAGCGTCTTAGTGCGAAAAATTCTTTTTGATGGACCGTGCCCACCCGCAAAGCACCGCACCAACACAGCGCTGCCTCATTTCAGCGGGACGATGACCTCGTCCGGATGCACGACGTTCAATTTCTCGCGCGTCAGCTCGTCCACCATGTCGGGATCGGCGCGTTTCGGATCGAGCAACGCCACCTTGTTCTGCCATTCGGCGCGCTTGATCTTCAGCCCCGCCAATTGCACTTCGCGCACGCTCAGCTGCCGCTTCACGTCGCCATAAGCGCGCGCGCCGTTCGGCCCCAGTACGGTGTACGCGGCGAGGCCGGTGATCACGATCACCACCACCGCCGGCACCACCGCGCCACGCAGCATCATCGAAAGGGTCGAACGTTTCGCCATACGCCCGATTCTCGCAGGCTAACCGCCGCGCATCAAGACAATTCAGCCTCGATTCGGGGAGATCATCCGCGCAGCACGCCACGCCCCGCATAAACGGCGGCGTCACCCAGCTCTTCCTCGATGCGGATCAGCTGGTTGTATTTGGCCAACCGGTCGCTGCGCGCCAGGCTACCCGTCTTGATCTGCCCGCAATTGGTCGCCACCGCCAGATCGGCGATCGTCGCATCCTCCGTCTCACCCGAGCGATGCGACATCACTGCGGTATACCCTGCGCGATTGGCCATCGACACCGCTTCCAGCGTCTCGGTCAGCGTGCCGATCTGGTTGACCTTGACGAGGATCGAGTTGGCGATCTTCTCGTCGATGCCACGCTTGAGCCGCTTGGGATTGGTCACGAACAGATCGTCGCCGACCAATTGCACCTTGTCGCCAACCAGATCGGTCAGCGCCTTCCAGCCGGCCCAGTCATCCTCGGCCATGCCGTCCTCGATCGAGAAGATCGGGTAGCGGCGCGTCAGATCGGCGAGATATTCCGCCATCTCGGCGCTTTCGAGAATGCGGTTCTCGCCCGAGATATTGTACTTGCCGTCCTTGAAGAATTCGGTCGCCGCGCAATCCAGCGCGATCATCACGTCATCGCCCGGCGTGTAGCCGGCCTTTTCAATCGACGACATGATGAAATCGAGCGCTGCGCTGGTGCTGGCGATGTTGGGCGCAAAGCCGCCTTCGTCGCCCACCGAGGTTGCCAGCCCCTGATCGTGCAAGCCCTTCTTGAGCGTATGGAATATCTCCGAGCCGCAGCGCACCGCGTCGAACAGATTGTCCGCGCCCACCGGCACGATCATGAATTCCTGGAAATCGATCGGATTGTCGGCATGCTCGCCGCCGTTGATGATGTTCATCATCGGCACCGGCAGCACATGCGCCGAAACGCCGCCGACATAGCGATACAGCGGCAAACCGCGTGCATCCGCCGCCGCCTTGGCCACCGCAAGGCTCACGCCCAAAATCGCGTTGGCGCCCAGCCGGCTTTTATTCTCGGTGCCGTCGAGGTCGATCATCGCATGATCGACGTCGCTCTGGTCCTCGGCATCCATGTCGAGCACGGCATCGGCGATCTCGCCATTCACCGCATCGACCGCGCCCTGCACGCCCTTTCCCAGCCAGCGGCTCTTGTCGCCGTCGCGCCGTTCGACTGCCTCATGTGCCCCGGTCGACGCGCCCGATGGCACGGCCGCACGCCCGAAACTGCCGTCCTCCAGCATTACATCCACCTCGACCGTCGGGTTACCGCGGCTGTCGATGATCTGGCGAGCGTGCAGGTCGATGATTGCGGTCACGAAACGATCCTTCTATTCTGGCCGCCGCGCGGCAATGCGCATGGCCTCTATCGGCTATCGCCGCCTCGGGCAATTCGGCAGCCCGATGGAACCGCGCTGCCCGCGGCCAGTTGGACGGTTAACAACGGAAAGGGCGAGATCATGGCCGACCAGAACGACAAATCATTCACCGCGACAACCAGCAACGCGAGCGAAGACGCAGCGCCGACCGGCACCGGTTTCAGCCCCCAGGGCCAGTCGAGCGGCCAGAACAACGCCTCGGATGACGCGGCCGGGCAGGCGGCGCCCGCTGCCACGAGCACCGCACAGACGCTTAAGGAGGGCGCTGCCAAAATCACGCAAAGCGTCGGTGATCACGCCAAAACTTATGTCGAAGATGGCAAGTCACGCGCCGGTAGCGCACTCGATGAACTCGCCACGATGCTCCAGGATGCGGCCGGAACGGTTGAGGACAAGGTCGGCGCGCAATATGGCCAATACGCCCGCAGTGCGGCCGATGCGGTGACCGGATTTTCCGAATCGCTGAAAGCCAAGAATGTCGACGATTTGATCGCCGACGCAACGGGCTTCGTGCGCAAGAGCCCCGCGATCGCCATCGGCACGGCAGCGGCGATCGGCTTCGTACTGGCGCGTCTCGTCCAGTCGGGGCTAAATGCCGATAACGATCGCGCATGATGCGGCGGCGGCGGAGGCAGATATGATGACGCAGCCGCCGCCCGAGCCAAGCATCGGCGCCTTGGCCGGCGATCTCGTAGCGGACGCCCGCGCTTATGCTTTGGCGGAGGTCGCGGTCTACCGCGCCAAAGCCACCGTCTGGCTGGGCGAGGCCAAGTTCGTTGCGATCTTCGGCGTATCCGCACTGGTGCTGGCCAACGCTGCGGTCATTGCCTTGTTCGTCGGCCTGCTGCTCACGCTGGCGCCGCGCGTCGGCCCGGGCTGGGCCACAGTGATCGTCGTCGGTGGTACGCTGGTGCTGGTCGCGCTGCTCGGCTGGCTCGCGCTGCGCCGTGTGCGCAAGATGAGTGCCGCCAAATGACCGATGCCATCTTTGCCGCCGAAGCGCAGGCTGCTGCGGCCCGCGCGCGGCTCGGCGTAACGCTTGCCACGCTGCAGGCGCGCATTGCGCCCAAGGCACTGGTGCAGGTCGCCGCTCAGGGCCTGAAGGCCAAGGGGCAGGCCGTGGCGCAAGACGGCGCTGAGATCGCGCGCCGTTATCCGCTGACGGTGGCCGGTGCCGTTGCTGCCGTCAGCCTGTTCCTCGCACGCCGGCCCATCGCCCGCCTGTTTGCCCGACCGCCCCATGCAACCTCGCTGGCGCCTGATAGTTTGACCTCCAAACCGCCCCGCGCTGTCAAAAGGAAACTGAAATGACCGATCCCGTTACCCAGAAGGGCGCCAACACCGACTCCTCCCAGCAGAGCACGATCGAGAAGACCCGTGTCGCCGCCGTCCACGCGCTCGATACCGCGCGTGATGGCGCGCGTGACGTCGCCGATCGCACCGTCCAGGTGATTGAAGCCAATCCGCTGCCGATGCTGATCGGTGGCATGGCCGTCGGTGCGCTCGCCGGCGCATTGCTGCCGCGCAGCAATCGCGAAGCGGCGTTGCTTGCTCCCGTCGGCCGCAAACTGCGCACCACTACTACCGATGCGGTGCATAATGCCAAGACCACCGGCCTTGCCGAGCTTGGCGCGCTGGGCCTCAGCAAGGGCGCGCTTAGTGAGCAGGGCGGCAAGCTCGTCGGCGGCATCTTGACCGCGTTGGTCACCGCCGGCACCGCCGCCATGACCGCATCAAAAGAGGCCAAGGCCAAGAGCGACGCCAGCGCGGAATAGACGCGAGGCTGAGGCGAGGCTAAGGCCGTTCGTGACAACCTACCCTGCGGGAATCACGATCATGAGCAAGCTCCACCTCGTCTTCGGCGGTCGCGTCAGCGATCCCCGGACGCTCGATTTCGACGATCTCGACTCGATCGAGATCGTTGGCATGTTTCCGGATTATAAGAGCGCCGAGAAAGCCTGGCGCGCCGCCGCGCAGCGCACGGTGGACGATGCCGAGATGAAATATGTCGTGGTCCACCTGCACCGGCTAGTGCAGCCCGATCTGATCGCCAAATTAGGCAATTAAGGCGCCCCGCGCCGCCAGCGCCCCGGGGACGGACGGACTCGGGGCTAGGTGCCGATGATGCCTGCTGGACCACCGCGATCGGGGCGGACCGGCAAGAAACCTTAATGGAATGCTAACTGTCTCCTGCCCGTCACATGATGTTGCGATATCGGCGCATCATAACGGCATGGGAGATTCGACACATGGCATCCTTATCGCGGGCTGTAACCGCGCTCCTCATTGCGGCAGCAGCGTTTGCCGGATCGCAGGCCTCGGCCGCGACGCTGGAGGTCACATCCGGTTCGCAACGGTCGTTCATCCTGTCGGCGTTCGGTGCCGCGGGACAGAGCTTCACCGCGCTCGACACCGATCTCACGTCTTTCGGGTTTCAATTTAACGCCCTGAATCCCGGCAATGCGAATTTGCCGTTTACGTTCAATCTATACGCTGGCGAAACGCTGACCGGCGTGGCGCTCGCCACGCGCGTCTTCACGCTGCCGACCAGCATCAACACGCGGACCCCAACCTGGTTCGATTTTGATATTACGGGCACCACCGTGGCAATCGGGCAGAAATATACCGCGGTATTGTCGAGCAGCAGTTCGCGTAACGGCGTGGTGATGGGGCCGGACATCAATATCTTCACCGGTGCCGAACTATCGGGCGATGCCTATGCCGGCGGCAAGGCGCTGTTCACGCGCGAAGTGTATCCGAATTGCGCTCGGACTGGCAATTGCGATCTCAATTTCCGAGTTACCGGCACGACGGCTGTCTCCGCCGTGCCCGAACCCGCTACCTGGGCGATGATGCTCGCCGGGTTTGGCATGACCGGCCTGACGCTGCGCCGGCGTCGGGCCAAACGCGCCGGCCGGGTCTCCTACGCGATCTAAACCCGCGCCCGCACTGGACGATAACGATGCCGCCGATCGCACGATCGGCGGCGTCTCACCCGCGCCCGTTCACGCCCCGCGATAGCGCCACAACAGCAACGGCCGCGCCAGCACCAGCCCGACGATGAAGCCACCGATATGCGCGCCGATAGCGATGCGCAGATCGCCGTTCAGCCCCGCCAGCCCGGTGAGCAACTGGATGCCGATCCATGCCGCCGCCAGCCACAGCACGTGCAGCACGCTGGCCGGCACCGGCCCGAGCGGCTTGGCGCGCATCTGCCCGTAATAGAGCGAATAGGCCGCAATCACCGCGGAGATCGCGCCCGAGGCGCCGACCATCGGCGCGGTGCCGGCCGGATCCTGCAGCCACTGCCCCGCCGCCGCGCCATACGCGCCGACCAGATACAGGATGATCAGCCCGCGCGCGCCCACCGCGCGCTCGGTCATCTGCCCACAATAGACCAGCATCACCAGATTGAGCATCAGATGGATAAAATTGGCATGCAGCAGGGCCGAGGTGAGCGGCGTCAGCAGCCACGGCACGCTGGCGCCGAACGCCGCCGGCAGCGCCGCGCCCGAGGCCAGTGCGGGGATGAACCCCGCCACCACCGCGGCATAGCCCGCGCTGCCGGTCATGATGACCAGCCCCGACACGATGATCGTCGCGACCACGAGAACTGTGGTCGCGCGTGCCTGGCGCCAGTCCATGAGGGTTAGATGAACTCGATCTTGGCCACCGAATACCAGCGGTCGCCCGCCGGCACGGTCACTTCGACTTCGTCATCGACACGGCGCCCGATCAGCGCGCGGCCGAGCGGCGAGTTGTACGAGATGCGCCCGCCCTTGGCATCGGCCTCGGTCTGGCCGACGATCTGATAGGTCGATTCCTTCTCGTCCTCATCGATCAGCGTCACGGTGGCGCCGAACACCACCTTGTCGCCGGTCAGATCGCGCGGATCGATAACCTGCGCGCGGCTGAGCTTGTCCTCGATGTCGCTGATCGAGGCTTCGATCTGGCCCTGGCGTTCCTTGGCGGCATGATATTCGGCATTTTCCGAAAGGTCGCCATGCGCGCGCGCTTCCTCGATCGCATCGACGATGGTCGGGCGCTCCGCCTTAAGCCGTTTCAGATCCGCATTCAGCTTTTCATAGCCATCCTGCAGCATCGGCATCTTTTCGACGGTCGCCATCCCTTGTCGTCCTTCGTCAATTACCCCATTCGGCCAGCCCTGAAGGGGCCCGCCCGCACGTTTTATGATTTGGGGGTCAGTTGTGCGAGTGCGAATAATAGGATTGCAGCGGCCGTACTTCAAGGTCGTGGTTGCTTAGCGCCGCAATTGCTCGTGCCGCCTCGACGCTTGCCGCCGCGGTAGTGAAGTGCGGAATCTTCTGCACCAGCGCCGCGGCGCGGATCGGCTGCGAATCCTTGAGCGATTGCCAGCCCTCGGTGGTGTTGAACACCAGATGGATCTGTCCGTCCTTCATCCGGTCGACGATATGCGGCCGCCCCTGCGCCACCTTGTTGACGCGCTCGACGGGCACGCCATTGGCGGTAAGGAATGCCGCTGTCCCATCGGTCGCCACGATGCTGAAGCCTTGCGCCGCCAGCGTCTGCGCCGCGGGGAGGATCACCGGCTTGTCGCTCGGCTTGACCGAAATGAACACCGTGCCCTGGCTTGGCAGAACGGTGCCCGCACCAAGCTCGGCTTTGGCAAAGGCGATGGCGAAATTACTATCGATTCCCATCACTTCGCCGGTTGATTTCATTTCCGGTGAGAGCACTGGATCGACGCCGGGGAAGCGGTTGAACGGAAACACCGCTTCCTTCACGGCATAATAATCGATGTGGCGATCGATCTTGGGCAGATCGGCCAGCTTCTCGCCCGCCATCACGCGCGCCGCAATCTTGGCGATCGGCGCGCCGATCGCTTTGGCCACGAAGGGCACCGTGCGGCTGGCGCGCGGATTGACCTCGATGAGATAGACGAGGCCATCCTTCACCGCGAACTGGATGTTCATGAGGCCCACGACCGACAGTGCATGCGCCAGCGCCACCGTCTGCCGCTCGATCTCGGCGATGATCTCGGGGGAAAGCGAATAAGGCGGGATCGAACAGGCGCTGTCACCCGAATGCACGCCGGCTTCCTCGATATGCTGCAACACGCCGGCGACCGTGACATCCGTCCCGTCGCAGATCGCATCGACATCCACCTCAATCGCATCGCGCAGATATTGATCGATCAGGACCGGCGAGTCGCCCGACACATGCACCGCAGTCGCGATGTAATTATCGAGCTGTTCGAGCGAGTCGACGATCTCCATCGCGCGCCCGCCGAGCACATAGCTCGGCCGCATCAGCACGGGATAACCGATCCGCTCGGCTGCCGCGACTGCCTCGTCGCGGCTGCGGGCCAGGCCATTGGCCGGCTGCAGCAGCTTCAACTTGGTCACCAGCGCGGAGAAGCGCTCGCGATCCTCGGCCAGATCGATTGCGTCGGGCGAGGTGCCGAGGATCGGGATCCCCGCCGCCTCCAGCGCGCGCGCCAGATTGAGCGGCGTCTGCCCGCCAAACTGCACGATCACGCCGACCAGCTCGCCATTCTGCTGCTCGGTATGCAATATCTCCAGCACGTCCTCGGCGGTCAGCGGCTCGAAATACAGCCGATCCGAGGTGTCGTAATCGGTCGACACGGTCTCGGGATTGCAATTGACCATGATCGTCTCATAGCCGGCCTCTTCCAGCGCGAAGCAGGCATGGCAGCAGCAATAATCGAATTCGATGCCCTGCCCGATGCGGTTCGGCCCGCCGCCCAGAATGACGATCTTTCGCCGCGCGCTGGGCTGGCTCTCGCATTCCGGCTCGCCGAAGCTCGGCGCCTCGTAGGTTGAGTACATATACGGCGTCTTGGCATCGAACTCGGCCGCGCAGGTGTCGATGCGCTTGAACACCGGGCGCACGCCAAGCCGGTGGCGCAGCGCGCGCACCTCGTCCTCGGTCACGCCGCCGGTCATCGCCACCACGGCATCGTGGATCAGCCCCGATCCGCGCGCGATGCCGCGCTCCATGCCGCGCAGATTGGCCGATTTGAGCGCCAGATAAGCGAGTCGCTTGTCGCTGAAACCCATCGATTTCAACTTGCGCATGCCCGCAGCGTCGATCGGCAGGCCGTGCTGGCAGACTTGCTCCTCCGCCGCGATAATCTCGGCTATGCGCTCGAGAAACCACGGATCGAACTTGGCGATGGCATGCACCTCGGCCACCGTGAAGCCCTCGCGCAGTGCCTGCGCCGCGACCAGCAGGCGATCCGGTGTGGCGCGCGCCAGTGCCGCCTCGATCTCCGCGCGCGGCGCGCCTTCCAGCGCCTCGATCATGTTGAAGCCGCTGAGCCCGGTTTCCAGCCCGCGCAGCGCCTTTTGCAGGCTCTCGTGAATATTGCGCCCGATCGCCATCACTTCGCCGACCGACTTCATCGCGGTCGACAGGATCGGCTCGGCGCCCTTGAACTTCTCGAACGCGAAGCGCGGAATCTTGGTGACGACGTAATCGATCGTCGGCTCGAACGAGGCCGGCGTGGCGCCGGTAATGTCATTGGTGATCTCGTCCAGCGTATAGCCCACCGCCAGCTTCGCCGCGACCTTGGCGATCGGGAAGCCCGTCGCCTTGGAGGCGAGCGCCGACGAGCGCGACACGCGCGGGTTCATCTCGATCACGATCAGCCGCCCGTCCGCCGGATTGACTGCGAACTGCACGTTCGAGCCCCCCGTCTCCACGCCGATCTCGCGCAGCACCGCGATGCTCGCGTTGCGCATGATCTGATATTCCTTGTCGGTCAGCGTCAGCGCCGGGGCGACGGTGATGCTGTCGCCAGTGTGCACGCCCATCGGATCGATATTCTCGATCGAGCAGATGATGATGCAATTGTCGTTCCGGTCCCGAACGACCTCCATCTCATATTCTTTCCACCCCAACAGCGACTCTTCGATCAGCACTTCGGTGGTCGGCGATGCATCGAGCCCGGAGCGCACGATCGCCTCGAATTCCTCGCGGTTATAGGCGATGCCGCCGCCCGATCCGCCCATCGTGAATGAGGGCCGGATGATCGACGGGAGCCCAGTGCGCTCCAGCACGGCGAATGCCTCGTCGACCGAATGCGCGATGCCCGAGCGCGCGCTTTCCAGCCCGATCCGGTCCATCGCCTCGCGGAATTTCTGCCGGTCCTCGGCCTTGTCGATCGCCTCGGCATCCGCGCCGATCATCTGCACGCCGTATTTCTCCAGCGTGCCGTCATTGAACAGCGCCAGCGCCGTGTTGAGCGCGGTCTGCCCGCCCATCGTCGGCAGCACCGCGTCCGGCCGCTCCTTGGCGATGATCTTGGCCACGATCTCGGGCGTGATCGGCTCGACATAGGTGGCATCGGCGAGGTCAGGATCGGTCATGATCGTTGCCGGGTTCGAATTGACCAGCACGATGCGATAGCCCTCCTCGCGCAACGCCTTGATCGCCTGCGTGCCCGAATAATCGAACTCGCACGCCTGGCCGATAACGATCGGCCCCGCGCCGATGACGAGGATCGAGGAGATGTCAGTACGTTTTGGCATTGCTCAATATGCTCTCATTGAATACGTTGATTGCATTGCAATCACTGGAGGCAGGGTATGGCGAGTGTCACGATCAGAAACCTGCCCGACGACGTGAAGCAGGACTTGCGCGAGCGGGCGGCCAAGAATGGCCGATCGCTCGAAGACGAGGCGCGGCGCGCGCTGATTGCGTTGGTTCGTCCGCCTTCGAGTCCACAGCGGAAATCGATCGGACAGATGCTGTATGACGGAAGCCGTCCAGGTCTCGAACTGCCTATTCCCCCCCGCAGCCGTGCGCGCATTCCGACGTTCGACGATTGATGATTCTCGTCGATACGAATGTCTGGAGTGAGCTTGTCCGCCAGCGCCCGGACAAACGCGTTGTGGCATGGGAACAGGAGCATGCTGAGGAATTGTGGTTGTCGTCGGTCGTGGTCGGCGAGTTTCTGTCAGGCGTGGAAGCGATGCCGCAGGGGACCCGCAAACGCCTGCTGGGCGAAACGTATGAAACGATCCTGGCAATTTACGCCGACCGCCTAATTGGTTTCGATCTGCCTGCGGCCAGGCGCTATGCCGCCGTGCTGACGTTCCAGGAAGCTGCCGGCCGTGACCCTGGGACTGCAGACACGCAGATTGCCGCAACGGCGCTCGCTGCCGGGATGGCGCTTGCGACCCGGAACACCAAGCATTTCGCAGGTCTCGGGCTCGACCTGATAAATCCATGGGAAGCATAAGCGGCATCAATCCTGCCCGTCTTCGCCAGTGCCGTCCTCGGCGGTGCAGCCCCAGCCGTCATATTCCACGTCGTATAGCAGCTCGATCTGCAGGCAGCGCAGCGTCAGCGCCTTGATCGCGGCTTCGTCGGCGGCCTGTTCGCAGCCGAGGAACAGCGAAATCTCGCCGTCTTCATCCTCTTCGCGCTCGATCACCGTAAAGCCCAGCTCCTCGGCATTCTCCTCCAGCCGATCGAGCGCCTCTTCCTCGCCGCGGAAGCTGACATCCACGGGCCGGACGATGTCGGCGACATCGCCATTCTCGGCCAGGCTGGCGAGCACGTCCTTGTCCGCCGCCCATTCGGCATCGAGCCGCGCCTGATCGACTTCGGGAAGAGTCATGCCGCCACCTTCAAACTGCCAACGAATTTCTCGAACAGGTACAGGCTGTCCTGCGGACCCGGGCTGGCCTCGGGGTGATATTGCACGCTGAATGCGGGGCGGTCGGTCAGTTCGAAGCCGGCATTGCTGCCGTCGAACAGCGACACATGCGTCTCGCGCGCGGTCTCCGGCAGGCTCTCGCCGATTACCGCGAAGCCGTGATTCATGCTGGTGATCTCGACCACGCCGTCGGCGAGGCGCTTGACCGGATGATTGGCGCCGCGATGCCCCTGGAACATCTTGGTGGTGCGGCCGCCCACCGCCAGCGCGAGCAATTGGTGGCCAAGGCAGATGCCGAACAGCGGGATGCGCGTCTCCAGCAGCTGCTGGATCACCGGCACGGCATAGTGGCCGGTCGCGGCGGGATCGCCCGGGCCGTTGGACAGGAAAATGCCATCGGGCGCGAGCGCCATCACCTCGTCATAGGTTGCGGTGGCGGGCAGCACGCTGACCTTCGCGCCGGCGGCGGCAAGATTGCGATAGATGTTGCGCTTGGCGCCGTAATCGATCGCCACGACGTGGGGCTTCGTCTCCGCGCCCGACGCCGCACCATAGCCAAACCCCAACTTCCACACGCCGCCTTCCCAGCCATAATGCGTTTCGGTCGTCACATCCTTGGCCAGGTCCATGCCCTCCAGCCCCGGCCAGGCGCGCGCCTTCTCCAGCAGCGCCGGAATATCGAAGTCGCCGCTCGCCGAATGCGCGATCACGCCATTGGGCGCGCCGCCGACGCGGATGCGCTTGGTCAGTGCGCGGGTATCGATCCCGGCCAGACCGATCCGCCCATGCTTGGCCATCCAGGCGTCAAGCCGCTCGACCGAGCGAAAGTTCGACGGCTCGGTCACATCCTCGCGCACGATGATGCCCAGCGCATGCGGATCATCCGCCTCGAGGTCGTCCGGATTGGCCCCGACATTGCCGATATGCGGAAAGGTGAAGGTCACCATCTGCCCGGCGAAGCTCGGATCGGTCATCACTTCCTGATAGCCGGTCATCGCCGTGTGGAAGCACACTTCGCCCACCGCCACGCCTTCCGCGCCGAACCCGCGCCCCCACGCCACGTCCCCGGTCGACAGCACCAGCACGCCGGTCGCGCCGTCTGGAGCCTTGGCCGAAACCTTGGCAGGCATGGCAATAGGTTTGGCGTCGGCCATGTCGGCGGGCACTCCGTTTCGTTATCGATGTCGCTAAGCGGCGTTGGCTAGAGACGCATGTCGGATGCGTCAATCGCTTAAACCGGCTAGACCGCGTTGCGACAAAAAGGACGTAGAATGATTCGAGACGACATCAAGGCCGCACAGATCACCGCAATGAAGGCCGGCGACAAAGTAACCCGGAATGCGGTCAGCCTGATCCAGGCCGCGGTGAAGAACCGCGATATCGAAGCGCGCGCGCCTCAGTCAAGGGATGGCAAGGCCCCCGAGAGCGACGATGCGTTGGTCATCGAAGTGCTGCAGAAGATGGTCAAGCAGCGCCGCGAATCGATCGACATGTATGTGAAGGGCGGGCGCCAGGAACTGGCCGATGCCGAAAGCGCCGAAGTCGCGGTGATCGAACGCTTCCTGCCGCAGCAGATGGACGAAGCGCAGACCGCGGCGGCGATCGAGGCGATCAAGGTCGAGCTGGGTGCTGCCGGCATGAAGGACATGGGCCGCGTGATGGCCGAGCTGAAGGCGCGCCATGCCAGCGAGCTGGACATGAGCAAGGCGAGCGGGCTGGTGAAGGCGGCGCTGGCCTAAGATGAGCCACGGCGCACCTCTTCTTACCCCCTCCTGCGCGCGGGAGGGGGTATGACCCTCTCGCCCCAATTCCTTGACGAGCTCCGCGCGCGCACGCTCCTGTCCACGCTGATCGGCCGCACCACCAAGCTGCAGAAAGCCGGGCGCGAATTCCGCGCCTGCTGCCCGTTCCACAACGAAAAGACCCCGTCCTTCTACGTCAACGACGACAAGGGCTTCTATCACTGCTTCGGCTGCTCGGCGCATGGCGACGCGATCCGCTGGATGACCGATCAGCGCGGCCTGCCGTTCATGGATGCGGTAAAGGAACTGGCGCAGGCCGCCGGCATGGAGCTGCCGGCGCTGGACCCACGCGCGGCGGAAAAGGCCGAAGCAGCCAAGGGCCTGCACGAGGCCTGCGCCGATGCCGCGAGCTGGTTCACCGATCAGCTCAACGGCCTGGCCGGCGCCGAAGCGCGCAGCGTGCTGGAAAAGCGCGGCATCAGGAGCGAGACGGCCCGCGCTTTCGGCCTGGGTTACGCCCCCGATTCGCGCGGCAAACTGAAGGACGCGCTGAAGGATTATGGCGATCCGCTGCTGATCGAAGCCGGTCTGCTCATCTCCGTCGAGCAAAAGACGCCCTATGATCGCTTCCGCGGCCGGCTGATGATCCCGATCCGCGATCCGCGCGGGCGCACCGTCGCGTTCGGCGGGCGCATCATCGGCGAGGGTGAGCCGAAATACCTCAACTCGCCGGAAACCCCGCTCTTCGACAAGGGCCGCACGCTCTACAATCTCGACAAGGCCGCCCCCGCCGCGCGGAAAACCGGCCGCATCCTCGTGGTCGAAGGCTATATGGATGTCATCGCGCTGGCGCAGGCCGGCTTTGAGGAGGCGGTCGCGCCGCTCGGCACCGCGCTCACCGAGGCGCAGCTCGAACGGCTGTGGCGGATGAGCGACGTGCCGATCCTGTGCCTCGATGGCGACAGCGCCGGCCAGAAAGCCGCGATCCGCGCCGCGCACCGCGCGCTGCCGATGCTGGCCCCCGGTCGCAGCCTCGCCTTTGTCACGCTCCCGCAAGGCCAGGACCCGGACGATCTGGTCCGCGCAAAAGGCGCGCCCGCGTTCGAAGCATTGCTTAAAACGCCCGAGCAGCTGGTCGACAAGCTTTGGAAATATGAACTCGAGTTTGAGGCGCATGACACGCCCGAACAAAAGGCCGGGTTGAAGGCCCGACTTAACGAACTTGCGGGCACTATCTCGGATATCTCAGTCCGGAAAGAATACGAGACCGACTTCCGCAATCGGTTTTACGAGTATTTCCAAGCTAAGCGCCGTTCCTCTCTTCAGCCCTTACAAAAAAAGCAGCAGGGCAAGCGAGGAGCCACCGGGCAGTGGAAGCAACCAATTGAACCGCCTTCCCATTTCGCAAAGGCTGTTCGCAATCGCGGCGTCGACACCATTCTTGCTCAGGCCGTCATTGCCGGCCTGCTGCGCCATCCGCCGGAGATCGGGCGCCATATGGCCGAGCTTGGCAGGCTTCAGCTTGCCGATAGCGACCTTGAGCGGATCGCCGAAAAGCTCGTCGATTTGGCGGTAGAAGACGCGCATTCCGGAAAGACGCTTGATAGTGAGGGCCTCCTCACCATATTGGCGGCATCTGGATTTGATATAATCGCGCATGATCTGTTGCGAGCCGATCAATTATCCTGCTCGTTCACACAGAAGGATGCGGAACCGGCTCAGGCGCGCGCGGACCTCGATGAGGCCATCGCAATCCTGGTGTCGCGACCGGAAGTGGATGCGGCGCTGGCCGATGCGACGGCAGAGATGCAAGCGCGCTATTCGGACGAAGCGTTCGAACGGCAGGTGGCGCTGGTGAAGGAACAACAGGCGCTCGACGCTCGGCTTGCCAATCTGGTGCAGGCGAACGAAGACGCCAGGGTATTTAGTGCTGAGGGCAATTGATGGCGAAGACCGACATGGCGGATGCTGCCGACACGACCGAATCCGGCGATGCACCGCTGATCGACTTGAATGATGCCTCGATCAAGAAGGTGATCGCGCGCGCCAAGAAGCGTGGCTACATCACCTATGAGCAGCTCAACGAGGCGCTGCCGCAGGGCGAGATGTCGTCCGACCAGATCGAGGACATCTCCGCGGCGCTCAGCGAAATGGGCATCAACATTGTCGAGAATGACGAAGCCGGCGAGGAAGGCGACGAAAAGCCTGCCGACGAGGACGAGGTCGAATCGGTCGACGCGTCGGACGATGGCCCGCAACAGCTCGACGTAAAGAAAAAAGAAGTCATCGATCGTACCGACGATCCGGTGCGCATGTACCTGCGCGAGATGGGCGCGGTCGAGCTGCTGTCGCGCGAAGGCGAGATCGCCATCGCCAAGCGCATCGAGGCTGGTCGCGACACGATGATCCTCGGCCTGTGCGAATCGCCGATCACCTTCAACGCGATCATCGATTGGTCGACCGCGCTTAACGAAGGCACGATGCAGCTGCGTGAGATCATGGATCTCGATGCCATGCTGTCCAAGGATCCAGCGCCCGAATCGCTCACCGACGACGAAGAAGGCTCGGGCGAGATCAGCGAGAAGACCGCCGGCCCCAGCTTCAAGGAAGAGGAAGAGCCCGAGGAATCCCCCGCTGAAGAGGAAGAGGATTCGATGCAGGAGCGGCGCACGCCGCGCCCGTCCGATGACGAGGAAGAGGATAACACGCTCAGCCTCGCGCAGATGGAGGAGCAGCTCAAGCCGATCGCGCTCGAACGCTTCGCCAGCATCACCGCGCTCTACAAGAAGTTCAGCAAGGTCCAGCAGCAGCGGCTCGATGCGATGAGCGGCGGCGGCGAGCTTTCGGCCGCCGACGAGCGCAAATATCACAAGTTGCGCGAAGAGCTCACCGCCGAGGTCGAAAGCGTCCAGTTCCACAACGCCAAGATCGAATATCTCGTCGATCAGCTTTACGCCTTCAACCGTCGCCTGACGGCGCTGGGTGGCCAGATGCTGCGCCTCGCCGAACGCCACAAGGTGCCGCGCAAGGATTTCCTCGATCGCTATATCGGGCATGAGCTTGATGAGCAGTGGATCGCCAATCTCGGCAAGCTCGACAAGAAATGGACCGCCTTCGTCACCAACGAGAGCGATTCGGTCGATCGTATCCGCAACGAGATTTCGGAGATCAGCCAGGCCACCGGCATGGCGCTCGGCGAGTTCCGTCGCATCGTCAACATGGTCCAGAAGGGCGAGCGCGAGGCGCGCATCGCCAAGAAGGAAATGGTCGAAGCCAACCTGCGGCTGGTGATTTCGATCGCCAAGAAATACACCAATCGCGGCCTGCAGTTCCTGGATCTCATCCAGGAGGGCAATATCGGCCTCATGAAGGCGGTCGATAAATTCGAATATCGCCGCGGTTACAAGTTCAGCACTTATGCCACGTGGTGGATCCGCCAGGCGATCACGCGTTCGATCGCCGATCAGGCACGCACCATCCGTATCCCGGTGCACATGATCGAGACGATCAACAAGCTGGTGCGCACCAGCCGCCAGTTCCTCCATGAGCAGGGCCGCGAGCCCACGCCCGAGGAAATGGCCGAGCGCCTCTCCATGCCCTTGGAGAAGGTGCGCAAGGTGATGAAGATCGCCAAGGAGCCGATCAGCCTCGAAACGCCGATCGGCGACGAGGAAGACAGCCACCTCGGCGATTTCATCGAGGACAAGAACGCGATCATTCCGGTGGATGCCGCGATCCAGGCGAACCTCAAGGAAACCGTCACGCGCGTGCTGGCGTCGCTCACGCCGCGCGAGGAGCGCGTGCTGCGCATGCGCTTCGGCATCGGCATGAACACCGATCACACGCTGGAAGAAGTTGGCCAGCAATTCTCGGTCACGCGCGAGCGTATCCGCCAGATCGAGGCCAAGGCGCTACGCAAATTGAAGCACCCCAGTCGCAGCCGCAAGATGCGCAGCTTTCTCGACCAGTAAGCCCTGCCCTGCCGCCATGCCGAACCGAGGTCGGCCTGGCGGCAGCTTGGCGACCGCGCCAACGCGCCAGCCTTGATCAACTCGGCGCGGCCCCGGCGCAGCCCCGCAGCGTTATGCCCGGTCACGCCGATGCCCCCGTTCCAAGCAATGTGTCGCGAAATTGCCACCGCTCCGGAGGCGCCATCTTGCGCGCCTTGGTCCAAGCGCGCTTCACCGCAGCATGAGTGCCATGCCGCGCCACCCTCCGGATGATCCCGCGGCCGACGCGATCGGCGCGCCTCCGCCCCGCGTCGATATCGTCACCGCGTCGGCGCTCGTCCGCCATTTCGGGCTATGGCAACGGCGCGCCACCACGGCGCCCGTCTATGTGCTGTATCGTGGCCGCCCGCGTCTGGTGCTCACATCGATCGAGGTGATGGAAACGTTGCTCGCGCCGCGTCTCCCCGGCGGGAATTGCCAGGCCCCGGAAATCGCACCGTTGCTGGAGCTGATCCGCGACATGGTGGTGATCGGCGATCACGATCTGCGCATCACTGCGGCCAGCCGCACGGCACGAAACTATTTCGGTCAGGCGGTCGCGATCGGCCTGCCGCTCGATACGGTCGCGCCGGCGCCGGCGCGCGCCGCGCTGCGGCGCACCTTGTGTCACGTCCAGGTCAGCGGCGTGCATCAATATGTCGATATCGCCAGCCCGCATCGCGCCGGGTTGCCGCTGACGATTGCCATCGATCGCTTTGCCGGCGGGCTCGCCATCTCGATCAGCGATCCACCGCCCCGGTAACCCGCCGCCCGGATAACGCGCCGCCAAATCGCCCACTAAATCGGGTGAGTCGAGTTCAAATCGGGCGAGCATAAACCTGCTGTTTACATGCGCTATGCTAGTAGTGCGTGGCATAACACAGATCGATCGCACGATTTTGGGTCGATATACGGGGAATCATGGCGCAAGATTTAACAACACTGGCCAGGTGTCAGGGTAATTGGGGCCTGATTGCTGCGCTGGCCGATGCCGATGGCACGAGCCGGCACCCCATGCCCACGCGGCTCGCGGCGCGCGACGCGGCGGTGCGCGATCTCTCCGATGCCATCCATGCCTGGTGCTGGCTGCACGGCCGCCAGCCGGGGTTGATCGAATATGCGATCCAGACGAACGCGCAGCCGCTGGCGCAGGAATGGCTGATCGAGGCCGCCGCAGGCTTTGCCGCGGAGCGCTCATATCTGGCCAGGCTCGTTGCCGCCGCCGGTCATCAGCCTTCCACGCCAGGCCAGGCAGAATCCGAAGCCGCCGTGCTTGGTCAGCGGCACGCGCTCGATATGCTGGCGCAATCCGAACGCACGGGCTGCGCCACCGGCGCAGCGATTGCGCTGGTGATCGATTGGGCCGCGATCCGCGTGCCGCTCGATGCCGCCGCGCGACGCTTTGGCGTCGAGCCCGCGCCCTTCCCCTTGCCGCTCGATTCGGAAATCGAAACGGTCGTTTTGTCGCTCGGGCAAAGCCCCGCAATCGAACGCGCGATGGCCTTTGGCGCGCAACAATTGCTCGCCCAGCATCGCGGCCTGTGGACCTTGATCGAGGCCCGCGCCAGCGCGCGCGACGCGTTGTAGCATCCACGCCGGCTTGCGCCGCGGCGCGCATTGCTTCTATTCCCCGAACCGATCTTTCAAAATTCGGGATGCGCGACCATGAAACGCTTCGAAGGCACGCAAAGCTACGTCGCCACCGATGACCTGAAGGTCGCGGTCAATGCCGCGGTCACCTTGCGCCGCCCCCTGCTGGTCAAGGGCGAGCCCGGCACCGGCAAGACCGTGCTCGCCTATGAGATCGCCAAGGCGGTTGGCGCCGAATTGATCGAGTGGAACGTCAAATCCACCACCAAGGCGCAGCAGGGGCTGTACGAATATGATGCCGTGGCGCGGCTGCGCGACGGCCAGTTGGGCGACGAACGCGTCCACGATATCGGCAATTACATCCGCCGCGGTAAGTTGTGGGAGGCGTTCACCCGGCCCCGGCCGCCGGTGCTGCTGATCGACGAGATCGACAAAGCCGATATCGAATTCCCCAACGATCTGTTGCAGGAACTCGATCGCATGGAATTCCACGTCTACGAAACTAAGGAAACGGTGCGCGCGGTCGAACGCCCGATCGTCGTGATCACCAGCAATAACGAAAAGGAATTGCCCGACGCGTTCCTGCGCCGTTGCTTCTTCCATTATATCAAATTTCCCGATCGCCAGACGATGCAGGCGATCGTCGACGTGCACTTCCCGGGCATCCAGAAGATCCTCGTCAGCAAGGCGATGGATATTTTCTATGACGTGCGCGACGTGCCGGGGCTGAAAAAGAAGCCGAGCACCAGCGAATTGCTCGATTGGCTCAAGCTGCTGCTGCACGAGGATATGCCGCTCGAGGTGCTGCAGAATCGGGATCCTACCAAGGCGATCCCGCCCCTCCACGGCGCACTGCTCAAGAACGAACAGGATGTGATGCTGTTCGAACGACTCGCCTTCATGGCCAAGCGCCAGCAGAAGGCCTGATCCGATCAGCCCGGGCGCCCTGTCACGGTTTATGCGCCATAAAGCATTCTTGGTGACAGGCCGTTTGCGCAGTGCCGTTAGCCCCGCCGGCAAGATGCGGATGATCGGCCCTGTTCTTGTTGCGCTCGCGACGCTGTGCAGCACGGCTCCTGCCCAGAGCGCTTCGCTGCTCGATTATGTCGGCGAATGCGTGCCGTTCGCGCGTGCCGCCTCCGGGATTCAAATCTACGGCAATGCCTGGACCTGGTGGGATCAGGCGGATGGTCGATACCGGCGCGGGGAAACACCGCGGGTCGGGGCGGTCATCGTGTTTGAGAAATCCGCGCAGCTCCGTCTGGGCCATGTCGCGGTGGTCAGCCGCGTGGTCACCCGCCGCGTCCTGATGATCACCCACGCCAACTGGTCACGCCAGAATGGCGAACGCGGCCATGCGGAGCAGGATGTGACGCTCACCGATGTGTCGCCGAACAATGATTGGACGTCGGTGAAGGTCTGGTACCGCGATCGCGATGGACTCGGCGGCAGCATCTATCCGGTCTATGGCTTTATCTATGGCAATCCCGATGCCGCTGCCCCTCGGGCGCTCGCCAGGGCCGTTCCCGCCCCCGAGCTCACCGGCCGCAATCCTGATTATGTCGGCGCGCTGATCGACGCCTACTGAGCCTCGACAGCGACGCGGCGGGTCGTCACAGTGTCGGCATGTTTCTGAACTTCCTCGATGAGCTCCGGGCCGCGGGCATCCCCGCCAGTCTCAAGGAGCATCTGCTGCTGCTGGAAGCGCTCGACGCCGAGGTGATCGATCGCACGCCCGAGGATTTCTATTATCTCTCGCGCGCGATTTACGTGAAGGATGAAGGCCTGCTCGATAAATTCGATCAGGTGTTCGCCAAAGTCTTTCGCGGCCTCGCCACCACCGCCGGCACGGACCATGCTGATATCCCGGAGGATTGGCTGAAGGCCGTCGCCGCCAAATATCTCACGCCCGAAGAAATGGAAAAGATCACCTCGCTCGGTTCGTGGGACGAGATCATGCAGACGCTCAAGGAGCGGATCGAGGAGCAGAAAGGGCGCCATCAGGGCGGTAATAAATGGGTCGGCACCGGCGGCACCAGCCCGTACGGCAATAGCGGCTACAATCCCGAAGGCGTGAGGATTGGCGGCGAAAGTACGCACAAACGTGCGCTCAAAGTATGGGACCACCGCGCCTTCAAAAACCTCGACAGCACCAAGGAACTGGGCACGCGCAATATCAAGGTGGCGCTGCGCCGGCTGCGCAAGTTCGCGCGCGAGGGCGCTGCCGACGAACTCGATATCGATGCCACGATCGCTGGCACCGCGCGGCAGGGGTGGCTCGATGTCGTGATGCGCGCGGAGCGCCGCAACGCGGTCAAGCTGCTCCTGTTTCTGGATGTCGGCGGCTCGATGGATCCCTGGATCAAGCTGTGCGAGGAATTGTTCTCTGCCGCCACCAGCGAGTTCAAAAACCTTGAATTCTTCTATTTCCACAATTGCCCTTACGAGGGCGTGTGGAAGGACAATAAGCGCCGCTTTACTGACCGGACGCCGATGTGGGACGTGCTCCACAAATACGGTCATGATTATAAGCTCGTCTTTGTCGGCGACGCGGCGATGAGCCCGTACGAGATAACCCATCCCGGTGGCTCAGTGGAGCATTTCAACGAAGAATCCGGGGCGGTGTGGCTGCATCGTCTGACCACCACTTATCCCGCCGCGGTGTGGCTCAATCCCGTGCCGCGCGAGCAATGGGGCTATTCGCAAAGCACGCGCATCATCGCGGAATTGATGACCGACCGCATGTATCCCCTGACGCTGGCGGGACTGGACCAAGCCATGCGCGAACTAACGCGCAAACGCTGATCAGAGCGACGTCAATGTCATCGAACGCAGCAGCGACCGTTCGATCGGCGCATCAAATCGACAAGCAGTAAAGCCATCTCGCGCCCAAACCACCGTCGCCGAGATTGGATTGCTACCGGGAAAGCGCACCCATAGCCGCTCCTGCGCACTGTAATCATTCGGCGATTCAAGGCGGCAGCCATACGCTGAAATGTCGCACAACACCGCATCGTCCGGCAAACTGCCATGGCGGCGTACCGTAGCGGTGGTTATTACTACGGAATGACGTGGCACCGTGCGGTATTCGACTAACGCCGGCTGGACTTTCCTGAATTGCGTGGCGCGCGATGCCATGGTCGTCTCCCGAGAAACTTCGGCTTGGCGCAAAATAGTGAATGAGATGTTACTATTATCACCAGTGTAAATTGAAATATTGGATCAACCTGCTGATCAGGCAGCTTTTTCGCGCGAAAAGTAGCGCTGTTCAGCCGTTCAGCGCGAGCAATTTTGCGCGAAACTGCTCGGCCAGCGCCAGTCGCCGTTCACGCCCGGCTGGCGTCACGGCTGTGCGTGCTGCTGCCTGCTCCTGCACAACGCGCCGTGCATAATAATGCAAATTGGAAGTCATTGGCCCCGTCCCCACAACGATCCCCTGTCATTGTCAGCGTTGCTTCAAATTTAGGTCGAATCCCAATAGTTTGTGAGAGCTCTCTGGACCTTTGCGACCAACCGTTTATTTGCTGCGCCATAGTGATGGCAGCACCATGAAGTGGCCGTCAGTACAATAACGCAGCGCGAGACGACTCGTACCAAGCGCGTTCGTCAGCCGCGGCGGCGTCCTCCAGATCGCGTGCGGCAGCGTTGGAGTCATCGACCCATGCGCGCAGCCCCTCCCCGCCGTTGATCACGTCGATCGCCAGTTTACCGAATTCATACTCATACGGAAAATCGCGCCAAAGATCATAATCGGGATAAAGCGCGCGGATCGCCTTGAACCCCGCCGCTTGCACACGCCACGGCCGGAATGCCACATGATCGTAGCTCGCGCCCTCGGCATGAAGGAACACGCCACTGCACAATTGCCCGACATGCTTGTGAAAGGTCGGCTGGAACCAGAAATCGCGTAGTGTGCATCCCGCCAGCCAGTCGGGCGCGATGCGGTGCATCTCGGCGATCACGGCCTTGGCGTCGATATCAGGCGCACCGAACAGCTCTAGCGGCCGCGTCGTGCCACGGCCTTCGGATAGATTGGTGCCCTCGAGCATCACCGTCCCGGCATAGGCGCGCGCCATGTTGACGTTGGCCGCATTTGGGCTGGGGTTGATCCACACGCGATCCTCTGGCCAGCCGAAGCCCGGCGCCGCGCCGGGCGTCCAGCCCTCCATCGCGATCACGCGGTAATCCACGTCGATGCCATGTTGCGCGATGAACCAGTGTCCCAGCTCACCCAGCGTCAGGCCATGCCGCATCGGCATCGGCCCCGCCCCGACAAAGCTTTCCCATCCCGGCAACAGCGTCAGCCCCTCGATCGGCCGCCCCGCTGGATTGGGCCGATCGAGCACCCATACCGACTTGTGATGCTCGGCGGCAGCCTCGAGCACGTAGAGCAACGTCGTCACGAACGTGTAGATGCGGCACCCGACATCCTGCAGATCAATCAGGATGGTATCGAACGTATCCATCGACGCCGCCGTCGGCCGCCGGACCTCGCCATACAGGCTGAACACCGGAATATTGTACTGAGGATCGGTGAAGTCGGGCGACTCCATCATGTTGTCCTGCAAATCCCCGCGGACACCGTGCTGCGGCCCGAACATGGCCGTGATATTCACCCCGGTCGCGATCAGCGCATCCAGGCTATGCGTCAGATCGGCGGTGACCGAGGCGGGGTGCGCGAGGAGCGCAACGCGCTTGCCCTCCAGCGGCTGGCGCAGGGCGGGGTCGGTGAGCAGGCGATCAATACCGAATTTCATGGCCGCGTTGGTGCCGCCAGGGTGGCGATAAAGCAATCCCGGTTATGGAAATCGGGTGCCCCGGGCGCGTGCCCCAGCGCCCAATAGGATTTGGTCCCGTCGCGTTCTTCGATGACAGCGGAGAGGCCGATCTGCCACGGCGGGGGTGGCAGATGCGACACATCGACGGTCACGCGAATGCCGTTCTCGATCGGCTCGATCTGAGGCGACGCAGCAAGCGGCCATCGCCGCATTCCCCCGCGATAGGCATCGAAGGCGTAGGCCGCCCACCGGGTTGAGGGCGAGAAATTGAATTCGACATAGCCCGGCTCTCCCAACGGCGCGATGAAGAGCTCGAAACAGGTTGTTTTCCACAGGTCATCGGCCCGTTGGCTCATCGCCTTGGCGGGTATGAGCGGAACCGGGCCCGCGACGACGAAGCGCAATGCTGCGGCATCACGACTGATCTCGCCTTGCACCTCGATCGCACGTCCGGCCGGAGCCGGCATGAGCGGGTGCGGCAGCAACGAATATAGCACCAGACCTCCGTTTCGGCTGAGCGTGTCGACGGCCGGCCCGCGTCGCACGGTAAAGAGAAAGACGCCTCTTCCACAAGTACTTCGCCGAAGCTTGGAGGATGGGTGGAAAAATCTTCGCAATGCGCCTACATGCCGCCCTTCCCATGGCAACCATACTCCCCTCCCCGCCGAAGATCGGCATGGTCTCGCTCGGCTGTCCCAAAAACCTGGTCGACAGCGAACGCATCCTCACCAAGCTGCGCAGCGATGGCTATGCCATGTCGCCCGATTATGCCGGCGCAGACGTCGTGCTCGTCAACACCTGCGGCTTTCTCGATTCGGCGAAGGAAGAATCGCTCGAAGCGATTGGTGAAGCGATCGCCGAGAATGGCCGCGTGATTGTCACCGGCTGCATGGGCAAGGAAGCCGAGACGATCCGCGCGCGCTTTCCCGGCATCCTCGCTGTCACCGGCGCGCATCAATATGAGGAAGTCGTCGGCGCGGTGCACGAAGCAGCACCTATGCCGCCCAGCGCGTTCCTCAATCTCGTTCCCGATAGCGGGCTGAAACTCACCCCGCGCCACTACAGCTATCTAAAGATCAGCGAGGGTTGCAACCACCGCTGCTCGTTCTGCATCATCCCCAGCCTGCGCGGCGATCTCGTCAGCCGCCGCCCCGATGCGATCTTGCGCGAAGCCGAAAAGCTTATCGCTGCCGGGACCAAAGAATTGCTGGTGATCAGCCAGGACACCTCGGCCTATGGCGTGGACATCCGCCATCATCCACGCATGTGGCACGGCCATGAAGTCCGCGCGCACATGACCGATCTGTCGCGCGAACTCGGCAAATTAGGCGCCTGGATCCGCCTGCATTACGTTTACCCCTACCCGCATGTCGATCAGGTCATCCCGTTGATGGCGGAGGGCCTGATCCTGCCGTATCTCGACATTCCGTTTCAGCATGCCAGCCGCAACGTGCTGAAATTGATGAAGCGCCCCGCCAACGAGACCAAGGTGCTCGAACGGATCAAGCACTGGCGGACGATCGCGCCCGACATCGCCATTCGCTCGACCTTCGTCGTCGGCTTCCCGGGCGAGACCGAGGACGATTTCGCCTATCTGATGGACTGGCTGCAGGAAGCGCAACTCGATCGGGTCGGCGCGTTCCGCTTCGAGCCGGTCGAAGGCGCGGTGGCCAATCTGCTGCCCGATCACGTGCCCGAAGAGATCAAGGAAGAGCGGTACGCGCGCCTGATGGAGCTGACCGCGCGCATCTCGGCGGAGAAATTGCAGGCCAAGATCGGTCGTACGCTCGACGTGATCATCGACGAGGTCGGTGAAGACGGGGCGACCGGGCGCTCGCAGGCGGACGCGCCCGAGATCGATGGCGAGGTCTTCCTGCGCGATGCCGGGCATCTTCAGCAGGGCGATATCGTGCCGGTGCTGATCGAGGATGCCGACGAGCATGATCTGTATGGCGTGCCGGTCTGATTGTTTACGCCGGCCCTTCTGCGGCCTAGTCAGACCGAAAGTGTCGATGAGGTCCGGTCTTGAGTGTTGTTGCTGCCTACCAATATCGCGACGGCCAGCGCGTCGGCGAAATCTCCATCGACCAGCCCGTGCCGTGCGGCGACAACCCTTCCGAATTCGTCTGGATCGGGCTGCTCGAACCCGCCGACGAGGAATTGCTCAAGCTACAAGAGCAGTTCGGGCTGCACCCGCTGGCGGTCGAGGATGCGCTGAAGGCGCATCAATTGCCCAAGGTCGACGTGTACGGCGATCAATTGTTCGTCATCGCGCGCACCGCGCACCGCGATGCGGACAAGATCGCGTACGGCGAAACGTCGATCTTTGTCGGTCGCCATCACATCATCACCGTGCGGCACGGTTCGGCGCGCGCGCATAGCGATCTGCGCGTCCATCTCGAGGCATCGCCGGTACTGCTGCGCCACGGCGTCGATTATGTCCTGCATGCGATCATCGATTTTATCGTCGATGGCTATCTGCCGATCGTCGACGCGATCGAGGAGGAGGTGCTCCAAATCGAGCAGCGCGCGATGCATTCCTCGCTGCAAATGGAGGAAACCGCGCGGTTGTTTTCGCAACGCCGCGAAGTCATTCGCTTCCAGCGCATCATCGGGCCGATGGGCGAAGTCGCCAACAAACTCGCCAATCTCGATATGCCGTGCATCGATCGCGAAGCGCGGCCGTATTTTCGCGATGTGCTCGATCATGTCCGTCGCGTTGAGAACATGGTCGGCGGGCTGCGCGAAGCACTGACATCGGTGTTCGAAGTCAGCGCGTTGCTCGAACAACAGCGCCAGGGCGGGATCACGCGGCAGTTGGCCGCCTGGGCAGCAATTCTCGCCGTGCCCACCGCCATCGCCGGTATTTACGGCATGAACTTCAAATACATGCCCGAACTGGACATGCGCTATGGCTATCCCACGGTGATTGCCGTGATCGCCACGTTGTGCACCGGCCTGTTCGTCCGATTTAAGCGTGCGCACTGGCTGTAGCACTGCAACGCCATTCAGGGCCAAGGGAGCCTCTAGCTCGGCTAACGGGTAGCGCTAGCCGTGAAGTGCGGACGATGCGGCAATTGCCGCCATGCATTGGCCAAGTTCGGCCTGACGGAACGGCTTGGTCAGCCGGCTTAACAATGGATCGATGCCTTCCGCCTCGGAATAGCCCGAAATGATCAACACCGACAGACCTGGCCGTTTGCGCCGGTCTTCCGCGATCAGCTGCGTGCCGGTCATGCGCGGCATCAGGTGATCGGTCACCAGGAAGTCGATTGGGCTCTGCTGATCGAGCAGACGCAATGCCTCTTCCCCCGATTCTGCTTCGATCACCGAATAGCCCAGCTCGGTCAGCATATCGGCGGTGCTGGATCGCACCAGTGCCTCGTCGTCGACCAGCAGCACGGCACCCGATCCCGGCATGGTCAGTCCGACGGCCTGCTCTTCCGACAGAAACGCTTCCTACGTCGCCAGCGGCAGGCGGATCTCGATCGTCGTCCCGGCACCGGGCGCGCTTTCGATGACAAGTGAGCCGCCGAGTTGCGCCGCCAGCCCATGAACCATCGAGAGCCCCAATCCTGTTCCCTGTCCCACGCCCTTGGTGGAAAAGAACGGCTCGGTCGCCCGAAGCCGGGTCGCCTCGTCCATGCCGACGCCGGTATCCCTGACGCGAATGCGCAACACGCGGCGGGGCGGCGATTCGGGGTCATTCGCGCCGATCTGCTCCGCCGCGACCGCGATCGCCAAGGTACCGCCGTCGGGCATCGCATCGCGCGCGTTCACCGCGAGATTCAACAGCGCCATCTCGACTTGGTTGGCATCGGCAACCGCGGCCGGCAAGCCGGGTGGGACGTCCAGAACGATCTCGGTGCGCGGCCCCATCGTGCTCGAAAGCAGGTCGTCCATGCCCTTGACCAAGGATCCCACGTCGACTGGCTGCGGCTGCAATGGCTGTCGGCGCGCGAAGGCGAGCAAGCGCTGGACGAGCGTCTTCGCGCGCTCCGCCGACTGCAGCGCGCCGTCGATCATGCGCTGCGTCCGTTCGTCGCCGATGCCCTTGCGCTGAAGCAAGTCCATGCTGCCGATGATTGGCGTGAGTAAATTGTTGAAATCATGCGCTACGCCACCGGTGAGTTGCCCGATGGCGTCCATCTTTTGGCTTTGCCGCAACGCCTCCTGGGCCTGCGCCAATTCGGCGTCACGCACCAGCCGCGCCGTGACATCGGTGACGAACTGATATGCTCCCACCTGTTCCCCCGCCGCGCCGAGCAGCGGGCTGAACTTCATCTCATAATATCGCTGCGCTTCCTCGGCACTGCCAAAACGATCGATCGCCGAATAGGCTTCGCCACGAAGCGCCCTTCCCCACACCCGCTCTACGGCAACGCAATGATCCGGCTGTCCGGCGAGCAGCTCCAGCATCGAATCCCCGGCATGCGGGCGTACGCCAAAGATCCGCTCGAACTCGTCCGCGCTGGCCTTGTTGATCGCCAGCCATCGCAGATCCATGTCGACGACCTGAACATACACGTCGGTCGTTTCGACGACTTGGGCCAGGATGCGCCGCTCGGCCAGCGCGTCCGCGACGCGTTGCTCCAAAGTGGCATTGAGATTGCGCAGCCGGGCCTCATTCTCCTCGAGCGCCTTGCGCGCGGTCCACGCTTCGGTAACGTCGTGACCTTCGCAGAAAATGCCCGTAACGGTACCATCCTCGTCGATCACCGGTTCGTAAATAAAGTCCAGATATCGCTCGGTTTCGGGTTCGCTGTCAGAGGGCCTCAGCCGAACCGACACGTTATTGGCGACATAGCGCTCACCGGTCGTATAGGCTTGATCGAGCCATTCGAAGAACCCTTGCCCCTCCAGTTCCGGAAACACTTCCCGTACGTTGCGGCCGATATACTGCCGCTCGCCGAATAGCCGGACGTAGGAGTCGTTGACGAACTCGAACACGTGGTTCGGCTGCCCAAGCACGGTGATGAACCCGGGGGCCTGGGCGAACAATCGCCGCTGGCGATCGATTTCGCGAACACGACGCTCTTCGGCCAGCACCTGCACGGTGGTTTCGGTGCACGCGCAAAACATGCCGGCGATGTCGCCGTCGTCATCGCGCACGGGTGAATAGGAGAAGGTAAACCACGCCTGCTCATCAAAGCCGCGGCGGCGCAACGTCAGCGGCAAATTTTCGTGGTAGGTCGGATTGCCCGACAGCGCGGCGCTCACCAGCGGCTCGATGTCGCGCCAGATTTCCGACCAGACCTCGCGAAAGGGCCGGCCCAGCGCCGCCGGATGCTTCGATCCGAGAATCTCGACGTACGAATCGTTGTACAGGAAGGCGAGATCCTCGCCCCACGCCATGAACATCGGAAAGCGCGACGTGAGCATCAGTCCCACGACGGAGCGCAAAGATTGCGGCCATGCCTCGGGCGGCCCCAGGGGCGTCGCTGCCCAATCGTGCGTGCGCATCATCAGGCCGAGCGCTCCGCCGCCGGAGAGGAAGGGCGGGCCGTCAGCCATGATACATTCCGTTCGTCACGTGGACCAAGAGCATTTGAACGGACCACACGCGGTATAGTTCACGTGGTTGGGGAGCAGGATGGCAAATCTCCGCTTCGATTTTCGGTGACGATCACGTGGCCGGACGTCGCCACTGCCTCGCCCAGCCCTCGCGATGAAGCTGGCCACGCCCTCGCCCCGAGGTGCCTCGGTTGGCGGCTGTCATGATCCATTCTTTCCATCCAAAATCGGATGAAAAGAATGGTCATTAAAATAATGGTGCACCCAGAGCGATTCGAACGCCCGACCCTCAGATTCGTAGTCTGATGCTCTATCCAGCTGAGCTATGGGTGCGTGGAGGCAGTCTCCTAGGGGGGGTTTTTCGCGGGCGCAAGCGTTGCTTGTCACTTTTTTGCGGCATAGAGCGATTGATGATGACCAAATCCGCCATTTCCCCCCGTCTGTGCGCCGTTTCCGGCCTGATCCTTGGCGCGGCGCTGGGCGCCTGCGCGCAGACCGGCACGACGACCTATCCATCGCTGCTGCCGCGCGCGATCGAAACGCGCAGCGATGCCGAGCCGGTGGCGGTTGTCGCGGTGGCCGAGCCGGATCCGGCGCTCGACGCCCTGATCGCCGACAAGACCAGCGCGCTGGACGCCGGCAAGCGCGCCTTTGCCACCGCCGCGACCCGTGCCGACGGCCTAGCCCGCGCGGCCCGGGGGGCAGCCGTCGGCAGCGATCGCTGGCTGGATGCGCAGACCGCCCTGGCGGAGCTCGATTCGTTTCGCGCGGGAAGCTCCGGGCTGGTGACCGATCTCGATGAACTGCTCGTCGCGCGCGCCGCCGACGGCAAGCCGCCCTACCCCGCGCTGCAAACCGCGCGCGATGCCGCCCAGGCCGAGCTGGAGGCCGAAAGCGCCCGCATCGCCACGCTCCAGGCGTCGATGCCCGAGGCCTGATGGCTACGGTCGGGCGATCGCATAGGTGACGCTAGCGCGGAGCGGGTCGCCCTCGGCAAAGGCCGGGTGTTCAAAATCACCCTCCGGCAGCCGTGTCATGCCCAGCCGGGTCATCAGCCCCTGGCTCTTCACATTACGCGCCGCGGCGATCGCCACGATCCGCGCCGCGGCCGTATTGGCCCAGCCCCAGGCGAGGCTCGCCAGCATCGCCTCGCGGGCATAGCCGAGCCGCCAATAGGGTGTCGCCAGCATCCACCCCGCCTCGATCTCACCCTCGATCGGTGTGTCGTTCGCGCCGCGCTTCAGCCCGCAGAAACCAATCACGGCTCGATCGCTGCGTTGCTCCACGACCCGGAACCCCAGGCCTTCATGACGATAGCCGTCGTGCCGCGCGATCGTCGCGTCGCTTTCCTCGGGCGTCTTGAGGGCACCGAGATCTGCCATCACTCGCGGATTTGCCCACATGGCATGCAGCGCAACGCGGTCCGACGGCGTCGGCAAGCGCAGCACCAGCCGCTCGGTCTCGATCACGTCACCCCCTAAGCAGCCGCGCGGCATGCGCCGCATGATAGGTCAGCACGCCCGAACAGCCCGCGCGCTTGAACGCCATCAGCGTCTCCAGCACCACCGCATCGCGTTCCGCCGCGCCCGCCGCCACCGCCGCCTCGATCATCGCATATTCGCCCGACACCTGATACGCGAACACCGGCACCTGGAACTCGGTCTTCACGCGCAGAATGATGTCGAGATACGGCAGCCCCGGCTTGACCATCACGCTGTCCGCGCCCTCGGCCAGATCCAGCGCCACTTCGCGCAGCGCTTCCTCGGCATTGGCCGAATCCATCTGATAGGTCTTCTTGTCGCCTTTCAGCAGCCCGCGCGAGCCGACCGCATCGCGGAACGGGCCGTAAAAGCCGCTGGCATATTTGGCGGCGTAGGACATGATCTGCACGTTGACATGCCCCGCGCCTTCCAGCGCGTCGCGGATCAGCCCGATGCGGCCGTCCATCATGTCCGACGGCGCGATGATATCCGCCCCCGCCGCGGCCTGATTGAGCGCCTGCCCGACCAGCACTTCCGCCGTGCTGTCGTTGAGCACATACCCATCGGCATCGAGCAGCCCGTCATGGCCGTGCGCGGTATAGGGATCGAGCGCCACGTCGGTCAGCACGCCGACCTCGGGCACCGCATCCTTCAGCGCGCGGATCGCGCGGCACATCAGATTGTCGGGATTGAGCGCTTCCTCCCCCGCCGCGGTGCGCAACTGCGGCGGCGTGTTGGGGAACAGGGCGATGCAGGTAATGCCAAGATCGCGCGCTTCGCGCCCCCGCGCGACAATATTGTCGACCGACCAGCGCGACACGCCGGGCAGCGAGGCGATCGGATCCTCGATCCCCTGCCCTTCGGAAATAAACAGCGGCCAGATCAGATCTGCCGGGGTCAGCACGGTTTCGGCGTGTAATCGGCGGCTCCACGGTGAGCTGCGGGTACGGCGAAGGCGAAGCGCGGGATAAGATGCTGTCATGGGCAATATGTGCGCATGCCGGGCAAAAGCTGCAAGCGTTACGGCGCCGAAACCGCTTGCCGCGCGTTCCGCCGCCATGACAGCTGCTCCCACCGCCATTCGCTCCGCCGCAATGATCATCAACACCAAGTCGCGCAAAGGCCAGGCGCAGTTCGAGGCGGCGTGCGGGGCCATGAGCAGCCTGCCCTTCCCGGTCGATGCCCATGCCGTGCCGCATCCCGACAAGCTTGAGGAGACGGTGCACAAGGCGCTGGCCAAGAAGCCCGATCTGATCATCCTAGGCGGCGGCGACGGCACGGTCAGCGGGCTGGTCGATCTGCTGGTCGGCAAGAACGTGATCCTTGGCGTGCTGCCGCTCGGCACGGCCAACAGCTTCGCGCGCACGCTGGGCATTCCGCTCGACATTGCCGGCGCGGTCGAGGTGCTGCGCACCGGCACGCCTAAACGCATTGATCTGGGCATGATCGACGGCGATTATTTCGCCAATTGCGCGGCGCTTGGCATCTCGCCGCAGATTGCCAAGACGATCCCCCATGGCCTTAAGAAAGTCCTCGGCAAGATCGGCTATCTCGGCTGGGCGGCGTGGCAGTTCGTCAGCTTCAAGCCGTTCACCCTGATCATCGGCGAAGGCGCGCAGGCCGAGCGGCTGCGCGTGGTCGAAGTGCGGATCTCCAACGGGCCGTATCATGGCGGCACCGAATTGGTGGATGCCGCATCGGTCGATTCGGGCGAGATCGTCGTGCAGGCGGTGGTCGGCCGCGCGCGCAGCCGGCTGGTCAAGAATTGGGCGGCGAGCTTCTTCAAGCTCGACGCGCGGCACGAGGATACGCGCGACTTTCACGGCAAATCGCTGCGCATCGCGACCGAACCGCCGATGCCGATCTCGATCGACGGCGAAGTGCTGGCCAGGACCCCGGTGACGGCAAAGGTCGCGGCGGGCGTGATCGAGGTAATGGCGCCGGTCGCGTAACTTCCCCGTCATCCCGGACTTGGTCCGGGATCCAATGCGCCGGCAAGGCGATGCTCGCCCCGCTCTTCCTTTCCCCAGCCGCTTGATGGATCCCGGACCAAGTCCGGGATGACGGTGGAGGGTTAGGCTAAGCTCACCCCGTCGGCTGCAACCGCCCCGCCGGCTCGCTGTCGGCTTGGGCATGTTCCTCGCCATCCGCGACCGCCGGCACGATCAGCGCGCCCTTGCGCCACGTGCCCCGCCGATAGAACCACAGCGCACATACCAGCGACACCGCCGAGCCGATCGGAAACGCCCACCACAAGGCATCCGCGCCGATGAAGGGCCGGGCCGCCAGCGCGAACCCGATACGCACCGGGTATAAGGCGATGGCGAGAATAATCAGCGGTGCCAGCGTCGAGCCGTTGGCGCGCACGGTGGAGAATAACACCATCGTCGCGCCGAACATCACGAAGGTCCAGCTGGCGATCAGCTGGATATGCCGCGCGATCGGGATCGCCGCGCTGTCCGCGCCGACGAACAGCGCCATCACCGGGCGATCGAACAGGATGATGGCAGCGATCACCACCAACGTGATGATCGTGTTGTAGAGGATGCCCGAGCGCGTGATCGCATCGACGCGCTCCCATTTGCCCGCGCCGATATTCTGCGCCGCCATGCTGGAGACGGCCACGCCGATCGCCATCGCCGGCATCTGGATATAGGTCCAGAGTTGCTGCGACACGGCATAGGCCGCCGCGGTATCCACGCCCAGCCGATTGACCAGCCCGACCATCGTCAGCCCCGCGGTCGACATGACGAGCATCTGTGCGCCCATCGGCAGGCCCTTGCTCACGATCGTGCGCACCAACGCCGCCGCGGGCAGCAGGAAGCGCAGCTCCGCGCCGCGCAGCCGGATCGGCAGGTCGCGCGCATAGCCATAGGCGATCAGCCCGAAGGTCGAGACCAGGGCGGCGATCAGCGTGGCGGTGGCGGAACCGGCAATGCCCATCTTGGGGAACGGCCCGATGCCGTCGATCAGCAGTGGATTGAGGCTCGAATCGATGATCACGCTGAGCACCATGAACCAGAGCGGCGTGATCGAATCCCCGGTGCCGCGCAGCCCCATCTGGATTAGCACGCCGAGCATCGACAGCGGCAGCCCCAGGAAGATCACGCGCAGATACGCGAGCGCCAGCGGCTCGGCCTCCGGCGGCGTGGCGAGCAGATGCAGGATCTCGGGCGCGAAAATCCAGCCCAGCACGGTGATCACCAGCGCCCCGCCGACCACCAGCCCGACCGCCGAGCCGAACGCGCGCCGCGCCGCCTCGATATCGCCGCGCCCGACCGACTGACCGACCAGAATCGTCGCCGCCATGCCGAAGCCGAACACCGCGGAGAACATCAGGAACATGATGATGTTGGCGTTGGACGTCGCCGCCAGCGCGCCTTCGCCGAGAAAACGCCCGACCCAGATCGAATTGATCGAACCGTTGAGCGACTGGAGAATGTTCGACGCCAGCGTGGGCAGCGCAAAGGCGAGCAACGTCGCCCCGATCGGGCCGGTGGTGAGATCGCGCTGGCGCTTGGATGAGGGGGCCGTCGCCATATCTACTCCGTCGCCCCGCCCCACTGCGTCACCCCACCCCAAACCGTCACCCCAGCGAAAGCTGGGGTATCAACGAGGCGCGCGACCCGCGCACCCCATGAATATCCCAGCGTTCGCTGGGATGACGAAAATAGGGATAGGCTCAACCCAGTCGCACCAGCGCCGCGCCCAAGCGCTCGGCTTCCGCGGCCTTGTCGGCGTGATCGGCCTTGGCCTTGTCCACCGCTTCCGGCTTGGCGCGCTCGACAAAGCTCGCATTGCTTAAGCGCCCGGCCAGCGCATCGCGCTCCTTCTCGACGGCGGCGATCGCCTTGGTCAGCCGCGCCTTTTCGGCATCGAGATCGATCACGCCATCCAGCGGAATGACGAACGTCGCCTCTTCGGCCAACACCTGAATGCCGCCCTGCCCGGCGAACTCGCCGTCCGCCAGATCGACGCGCGCCAGCCGCGCCAGCACCGCCGCGTTGCGCGCCAGACGCTCCTGCGTCAGCGCGCCCGCGCCCTGCACATGCATCGGCAGCTTCGCGCCGGGCGACACGTTGAGCTCGGTCCGCGCCGCACGGATATCGCTGACCAGCGAAATCAGCCAGTCCACTTCCTGCGCCGCCGCCGGATCGATCGCGCGTGCATCCGCCATCGGCCATTTCGCCACGATCAGATCGCTCTCGCGCGGCCCCATCTTGGACCATAATTCTTCGGTGATGAACGGCATGAAGGGGTGCAGCAGCACGAGCAACTGATCGAGCACCCAGCCCGCCACCGCGCGCGTCTCGTCCGCCTCAGCACTCCCCTCCCGCTTGCGGGAGGGGTCGGGGGAGGGCGTGTCCGCAATCGCCCCGCCGTCCGTACCGGCAGGCCCTCCCCCAGCCCCTCCCGCAAGCGGGTGGGGAGAAAGAACCGGCTTGATCAGCTCGATATACCAGTCGCAGAAGCGGCTCCAGCCGAACTGGTAGATCGCGTTGGCCGCGCCGTCGAAGCGGTAATCGGCCAGCGCCAGATCGACCGCCTGCACCGCCTGGATCGTCTCGGCGATGATCCAGCGATTGACCGCCAGCTCGGCTTTCGGTGCTTCCAGCGTCGTGCTGGCGACAATGCCGTTGGCCTGGCAGAAGCGCGCGGCATTCCACAATTTGGTGGCGAAGTTGCGATAGCCCTCGACGCGCTTCTCATCCATCTTGATGTCGCGGCCCTGGCTTTCCATCGCCGCCATGAAGAAGCGCAGCGCATCCGCGCCATATTGATCGATCAGGCCCAGCGGATCGACCGTATTGCCCTTCGATTTGGACATCTTGGCGCCATCCGCCGCGCGCACCAGCCCGTGCAGATACAGCGTCTTGAACGGCACATCCTTCATGAAGTGCATGCCCTGCATCATCATGCGGGCATTCCAGAAGAACAGGATGTCAAAGCCGGAGATGAGCACGTCATTGGGGTAGCGGCCGTGGAGGCTGTTTCTTCTTAGCCCCTCCCCTTCAGGGGAGGGGTTGGGGTGGGGGCTATCCCCACGGGCATCGGTCTCGGTGAGACTGAGAGCCCCCACCCCCTCCCCCTCCCCTGAAGGGGAGGGGCTTGCGCTTGCCTCATCCGGCCAGCCCAGCGTCGCGAACGGCCACAGCGCGGAGGAGAACCACGTATCCAGCACGTCGCTATCCTGCTCCAGCGTCACGCCCGCGCCGGCCTGCGCCTGCGCCTCGGCCTCGCTCAGCGCGACATAGATCTGGCCGTCATCACCAAACCACGCCGGGATCCGGTGCCCCCACCACAATTGCCGCGAGACGCACCACGGCTGGATATTCTCCATCCAGTTGAAGAACGTCTTTTCCCACGTCTTGGGCACAATGCGGATGCGGCCATCACGCACCGCCTCGATCGCCGGCTGCGCCAGCGTCTTGGCATCGACATACCATTGGTCGGTCAACCACGGCTCGATCACCACGCCCGAGCGGTCGCCATAGGGCGTCTGGATCGTGCGCGGCTCGGCGTCGTGCTCCGCGCCGTTCTTGTCGATGTGGGGCACGAGGAAGTCCTCGTCCTTGAGCTGCGCGACCACCGCCTTGCGCGCCTCGGCCGTCGAAAGACCGAGGAACGCCGCCGGAATCAGGCCATCCGAGACCTGCACGACGCGCGCCTTGGCATCGAGCATGTTGAGCATCTCGCCGGCCTTGAGCCCCGCGCGCTTGCCCACCTCGAAATCGTTGAAATCATGCCCCGGGGTGATCTTCACCGCGCCCGAGCCGAGCGCGGGATCGGCATGCTCGTCGGCCACGATCGGGATTAGCCGGCCGGTGATCGGCAGCCGCACCTTCTTGCCGATCAGCGCGGTGTAGCGCTCGTCCGCAGGGTGCACCGCCACCGCCATGTCGGCGAGCATCGTCTCGGGCCGCGTCGTCGCCACCTCGATGAACCCCGAGCCATCCTCCAGCGGATAACGCAGCTTCCAGAAGCTGCCCTTGATCTCGCGCGTTTCCACCTCGAGATCGCTGATCGCGGTGCCGAGGCCCGGATCCCAGTTTACCAGACGCTTGTCGCGGTACAGCAGCCCCTCCTTGTGCAGATCGACGAACACTTTGAGCACGGCCTTGGAAAAGCCCGCATCCATCGTGAAGCGCTCGTTCTGCCAATCCATCGAACAGCCAAGGCGGCGGAGCTGCGCGGTGATCGTGCCGCCGCTCTCTTCCTTCCACGCCCACACTTTCTCGACGAACTGCTCGCGCGTGAGATCGGTACGCTTCTCAGGCGGGGTCATCGCGCCCATTTGCCGCTCGACCACCATCTGCGTGGCGATCCCGGCATGATCGGTGCCGACCACCCACAAAGCATCCTTGCCCTTCAGCCGCGCGTGGCGCGTCAGGATGTCCTGCAGCGTATTGTCCAGCGCATGGCCGATATGCAGGTTGCCCGTCACGTTGGGCGGCGGGTTGACGATCGTCCACGGCTCGGCGCCCGGGCGGTCGGGGCGGAACTGGCCGCTCTCCTCCCAATGCGCATACCAGCGCGATTCGATTTCGGCGGGGTCGAAGGTCTTGGGGAGCTCGGTCATGGCGTGAGGCCATAACCATGCCGCCCGCTTTCGTCACCCCGGCGTGTTGCACCGCGATAGCGCCACGCCCTGTCACAGGCGGCGCGCGCGCGGGTTCTAATCCGCATCAAATGGCGTTAGAGGGGAAGCACGCCCGGTCGCCGCTTCGCGCGTGTGCGGCCAATCCCCGGAGATTTATCTTGCCCGTCGAAAAACGATCCAGCCTGCAGGTTCGGCTTGCCGAACAGCGGGATATTCCCGGCATCCTCGCGATGGTCGGGCGCGTCTATGCCGGCATGGGCACATACAGCGTCGGCATGCTGGTCGGGCAGATCAACAATTTCCCCGAAGGCCAGTTCGTCGCCGAACTGGGCGATCAGATCGTCGGCTATTGCGCCTCGTCGCGGATCGACGAGGCGGTGGCGCTCTCGCCGCACGATTGGGAGACGATCTCGGGCAACGGTTTCGGCAGCCGCCACGATCCGACCGGCGATTGGCTGTACGGCTTCGAACTCGCCGTCGATCCGCTGCATCGGGGCCTGCGCATCGGCAAGCGCTTGTATGAGGCGCGGCGCACGCTGGCCGAGCGGCTCGAACTGCGCGGCATCGCCTTTGGCGGGCGCATGCCCGGCTATCGCCGCGCGCGCTCGAAGGTGGATGGCCCGGTCGATTATCTCGATCAGATCGCCAGCGGCAAGCTGCGCGATCAGGTGATCGGCTTCCAGCTCGCCAACGGCTTCACGCCGATCGGCATCCTCAGCGATTACCTGCCCAAGGACACCGCCTCGGGCGGTTTCGCCGCGCACATGGTGTGGCGCAATCCGTACGTAGATCCGAACGAACCCGCCGCGTTCCGCGTCCCCCGCGACGTCGAAAGCGTCCGTCTGGCAACCGTGCAGCTGCAGGCGCGCGCGGTCCGCGATTTTGATGAATTCATCCGCCACGTCGAATATTTCGTCGATGTCGCGTCGGATTATCGCGCGCATTTCGTCGTCTTCCCGGAACTGTTCACGCTCTCCTTGCTGTCGTTCGAGACCGCGAAACTGTCGCCGATGGAAGCGATCGACCGCCTGACCGAGCATCGTGCGCCGCTCGTCGCCGAGCTGTCGCGCATGGCGCTGCGCTACAATATCAACATCATCGGCGGCTCGCATCCGACGCGCACCGATGACGGCGATATTCAGAACGTCGCCTATGTGTGCCTGCGCGATGGATCGGTCCATGCGCAGGAGAAGATCCACCCCACCCCCAACGAAGCCTATTGGTGGAAGATCAAGGGCGGCGATTCGGTCGATGTGATTCAGACGGATGTCGGGCCAATCGGCGTGCTGATCTGTTACGACAGCGAATTCCCCGAGCTCGCCCGCCGGCTGGTCGATCAGGGCGCGCGCATCCTGTTCGTGCCGTTCTGCACCGATAACCGCCAGGGCTATATGCGCGTGCGCTATTGCGCGCAGGCACGGGCAATCGAGAATCAGTGCTTCGTGGTGATGGCGGGCAATGTCGGCAATCTGCCCGGCGTGGACAATATGGACATTCAATATGCCCAGTCCTGCATCCTGACCCCGTGCGATTTCCCCTTCGCCCGCGACGGCATCGCCGCCGAGGCGAGTGAGAATATCGAGACGCTGACGATCGCCGACGTCAATCTCGCCGATCTCACCTGGGCGCGTGCCGAGGGCACGGTCCGCAATCTCGCCGATCGCCGCTTCGATCTGTATCATATCGATTGGTCGAGCAATCCGCGCCAGGAGCCGGAAATGCCGCATGCGCACAGCAGCCGTGCCAAGGGGCCGGGCGGCGGCTGAGCCGCGCAAACACCGCAAGCCCGACCCGTCGGGTTTGCGTTGACCGCGGCCAGCGACTTGTGGCAACGGCGGCGGATCAGCGGTGTCGCCACTGCGGGTGTAGCTCAATGGTAGAGCAGAAGCTTCCCAAGCTTACGACGAGGGTTCGATTCCCTTCACCCGCTCCAGGCTGATCAGCGCTGCAGGTTTTTCGGCACGCCGCTGACCTGGAACACGCCACCACGTTGCAGCGCGATAACATATTGCGCGCCGGCATTGCATTCCACCGCCCAGGTCTGCTTGCCGTTCACGCGGCCCCTGGCCACGACATTGACGATATTCTGGCAATCATAATCGGCGTCGTTGATCGCGCGGAAGAAGGCGGTGCGCTGCTGCACCGGGCTGAGCTTGGCGATCTGCGCTTCGACGGGATCGGGGCCAGCGGGCGCCGCGGCGGTGTTGCCACTGCCGCCGGTATCGCAGGCGGCCAGCGCCAGCCCGGCCAGCGCCATGGTGAAGGTTTTTGCGGTCATCTGTTGGCTCCTCATCAAATGCCGCCCGCCACGACATCGCGGCCGGCGGCGGTCAGCGCGGTCGTCAGATCAACGATGCAGGTGTCGAGAAGTTCTGCCTCGGTCGCACGGACGACGAAATTGGCGCCGGTGCGGCCATCGCGAAAAAACGGATAGCTGCCGATCGCCACGCCCGGATGCGCTTTTTCCGCGCTGCGCAGCAGATCGGCCACTTCGCTCTCGCCCACCCAGCAACCGATCGTCCGCGACAATACCGGCAGCCCGCCCTCCAGCGTGCCGGTCAGCGCATCGAGCATGCCTGCCGTGATATGCGGCACGCCGGCCATGATGAAGACGTTGCCGATCTTGATTCCCGGCGCGCCCGACATGCGATTCTCGATCAGGCTGGCGCCCGCCGGCACGCGCGCCATGCGCTTGCGCGCCTCGCTCAGCCCGCCGCGGGTTTCGTAATAGCGCTCCAGCACCGCCACCGCCTGCGGGTGGAATTCCACCGCCACGCCCAATGCTGCGGCGATCGCATCCACCGTGATGTCGTCATGCGTCGGCCCGATGCCGCCCGTTGTGAACAGATAATCGTTGCGCGCGCGCAGCGCGTTGACCGCCTCGACGATGGCCTCCGTCGTGTCGGGCACGATGCGCACTTCGGCCAGCCGGATGCCCTGCACGTTGAGCCAAGCCGCGATCTGCGCGACATTCTTGTCCTGCGTGCGGCCGGAAAGGATTTCGTCGCCGATCACCGCCAAAGCGGCCGTCCAGATGCGTGTGGTCATGCAGGCTGGCATAGACCGCGCGGGGCATCTCGCAAAGCCCGCGCAGTGCCGCTATATGATCGCCATGACCGATTATGTAACCGTCACCGCCGACGCCCCGCTGGGCCGCACCGGCGCCATCAAGCTTCATGGCCGTGCGGCGTTCGATGCGATGCACAAAGCGGGCAAATTGGCCGCCGAAACGCTCGACATGGTCGTGCCGCATGTCGTGCCCGGCGTCACCACTGCCGAGCTCGACGATCTGATCCGCAATTTCATCGCCGATCGCGGCGGCGTGCCCGCGACGCTTGGCTATCGCGGCTACACGCATGCCAGCTGTATCTCGATCAATCATGTCGTGTGCCACGGCATCCCCAGCCCCAAGACGCTGAAAAGCGGCGATATCGTCAATATCGACGTGACCCCGATCGTTGATGGCTGGCACGGCGATTCGAGCCGCATGTATCTGGCCGGCGATGTGCCGATCAAGGCGCGGCGGCTGGTCGATGTGACGTACGAATGCCTGATGCTCGGCATTGAGCAGGCGAAGCCGGGCAACACGATGGGCGATGTCGCGCATGCGATCCAGAGCCACGCCGAAAAGCATCGCTACGGCGTGGTGCGCGATTTTTGCGGCCACGGCCTGGGCCAATTATTCCACGACGCGCCGGAAGTGGTGCATGTCGGCCGCCCCGGCACCGGGCCGGAGCTGAAACCCGGCATGATCTTCACGATCGAACCGATGATCAATATCGGCCGCCCCGACGTGAAGCTGCTCGACGACGGCTGGACGGCGGTGACGCGCGATCGCTCGCTCTCGGCACAGTTCGAACATTCGATCGGCATCACCGAGGATGGCTGCGAGATTTTCACGCTGAGCCCGGGCGGGTTCGACCGACCGCCTTATTGATCGCGCCGACCAAGGAACTGGCGACGGAAGACCCGGACGCACTAGCCGCGCCCCACGCTGCTGCGGCGCCAGCTGCCACAAAACAAGGCAGGTACTCCGAGTTGCTGCCCCATTAGGCATGCCGCGCCGCGGAAAAACCACCGCCCCCGCCCTTGCCCGCCCCTCGCGCGACTGGCACGATTGTTGTAGCATGCGGACGCGGGGCGCTGTGTTTCGCGCACCAGTCGGGGGCATACCGTGAAGAAGATCGAAGCGATCATCAAACCGTTCAAGCTGGACGAGGTGAAGGAAGCGCTGCACGAAGTCGGCGTCAGCGGTATCACCGTGACGGAGGCCAAGGGCTTCGGGCGGCAGAAGGGCCATACCGAGCTCTATCGCGGCGCCGAATATGTCGTCGATTTCCTCCCCAAGGTGAAGCTCGAGGTGGTCGTCGAGGATGGCCTGGCCGATCGTGTGGTCGAGGCGATCGCCACCGCCGCGCACACGGGCCGTATCGGCGACGGCAAGATCTTCGTCATCCCGGTCGAAACCGCGCTGCGGATCCGCACCGGCGAGCGCAACGAGGATGCTATTTAACCACGGTATTTTGACGCGGCGTAAATTGACGCGTCGCAGCAATTGGTGAAAGCGTAGCCACGGCACGCAGCAACAATATTCCCGATTCTGTCGGGCGGACTATCGAACACGAAAGGCATGGGCTTTATGGCTAATACGGCGAAAGACGTCCTGAAGATGATCAAGGATGAGGAGATCGAGTGGGTCGATCTGCGCTTCACCGATCCCAAGGGCAAATGGCAGCATCTGACGATGGTCGCCGGCGTGGTCGGCGAAGATGAGCTGGACGACGGCTTCATGTTCGACGGCTCCTCGATCGAGGGCTGGAAGGCGATCAACGAATCCGACATGATCCTGAAGCCCGATCTCGACGCGGTGTGGATCGATCCGTTCTCGGCCACCCCGATGCTGATCCTGGTGTGCGACGTCGTCGAGCCATCCACCGGCGAGCTCTATGCCCGCGATCCGCGCTCGACCGCCAAGCGTTCGGAAGCCTATCTCAAGACCACCGGCATCGGCGACACGATCTATATCGGGCCGGAAGCCGAATTCTTCATGTTCGACAACGTGCAGTTCGAAACGAGCTACGCCACGTCCTACTACAAGATCGACGATATCGAGCTGCCGACGAACACCGGCACTACCTACGAAAGCGGCAATCTCGGCCATCGTCCGCGCGCCAAGGGCGGCTATTTCCCGGTGGCGCCGGTCGATTCCGCCGTCGACATCCGCGGCGAGATGGTCTCCACCATGCTCGAAATGGGCCTGCCGTGCGACAAGCATCACCACGAGGTCGCCGCCGGCCAGCACGAGTTGGGCCTGACCTTCGGCACGCTGACCACCACCGCTGATCGCATGCAGATCTACAAGTACGTCTGCCACAACGTCGCGCAGGCTTACGGCAAGTCGGTCACCTTCATGCCAAAGCCGATCAAGGAAGATAATGGCAGCGGCATGCACACGCATCTGTCGATCTGGGAAGGCGGCAACCCGTTGTTCGCCGGTAACGGCTATGCGGGCCTGAGCGACACCTGCCTGTATTTCATCGGCGGGATCATCAAGCACGCCAAGGCGCTCAACGCCTTCACCAACCCCTCGACCAACAGCTACAAGCGGCTGGTCCCGGGTTATGAAGCCCCCGTGCTGCTGGCCTATTCGGCGCGCAACCGCTCGGCCTCGTGCCGTATCCCCTACGGCACCGGCGCCAAGGCGAAGCGCGTCGAAGTGCGCTTCCCCGATGCAATGGCCAATCCGTATCTCTGCTATGCGGCGCTGCTGATGGCCGGGCTCGACGGGATCCAGAACAAGATCCATCCCGGCGAGGCGATGGACAAGAACCTGTACGATCTGCCGCCGGCAGAACTGGCCGAAGTGCCCACCGTCTGCTCGTCGCTGCGCGAAGCGCTCGAGACGCTGGGCAAGGATCACGACTTCCTGCTCAAGGGCGACGTGTTCACCAAGGACCAGATCGAAAGCTATATCGAACTGAAGATGGAAGAGGTTGCGCGCTGGGAAATGACCCCGAGCCCGGTCGAATTCGATATGTACTACAGCTACTGAGCGCAGCGGCGCGGCGCTGCCGCGGCGCGGGCAAACAGAAGGGCGTCCGGATCATTCCGGGCGCCCTTTTTACGAACCAGCCCCTTTCTCCGCCCCGCACGATTACCGATCGGCACTGCGCGCAACCTCGCTGGCCGCGATGGGCGCAACGCACCGCCCCTAACCACGTGGTCGCCAGGACATCACACCAGCAACACCGTCGCTCCGCGCGTCTCCCCCGCCTCCAGCGCGCGGTGCGCGTCCGCTGCATCCTCCAGCGCAAATGTCTGCCCGATCTCTGGCACGATCGCGCCGCTGCGCACCATCTCGAACAAGCGCGCGACGCCCGCCCCGCGCTCCTCCGCCGTCACGTAATAATGGAACAACGTCGGGCGCGAGACGAACAGCGAGCCCTTGGCGGCCAGCACGCCGAGCGCGACCCCGTCCACCGCCCCGCTGGCATTGCCATAGCTGACGATCAGCCCGCGCCGCGCGGCGCTGTCGAGCGACGCGGCCCAGGTCGCCTTGCCCACGCCATCGAAGATCACTGGCACGCCCGCGCCAGCGGTGATCTCGCGCACCCGCGCGGCGATATCCTCGCTTTTGTGCAGGATGAGATGATCGGCGCCCGCCGCGCGCGCCTGCTGCGCTTTTTCGTCGCTGCCGACGACGCCGATCACATTCGCACCTATCGCCTTTAGCCAGCCGACCATCAGATGCCCCACGCCGCCCGCCGCGGCATGCACGAGCACGGTCTGCCCCGGCTGCACCCTGGCGCAACGTTCGATCAGCGCTTCCGTGGTGCAGCCCTTGAGCAGGATTGCCGCTGCGGTGCGATCGTCGATATCGGCGGGCAACGGCAACAGGCTGGCCGCCGGCACGTTGCGCGCGGTGGCATAGGCGCCGAGCGCCGGCCCGAACGTGCCGACCCGATCGCCAACCTTGAAGCCGTCCACACCCGCGCCCACCGCCTCGATCACGCCCGCCGCTTCCGATCCCAATCCGCTTGGCAGCGCGAGCGGATACAGGCCGGTGCGGTGATAGGTGTCGATATAATTGAGCCCCACGGCGGCGTTGCGCATGCGAACCTCGCCCGGCGCGGGAGCGGGCAGATCAACATCGATCCACTCGATCACTTCGGGTCCGCCGGTGCGGGTGATCTGGGCGGCGCGCGTCATGTCTCTGTCTCCTGTGGCTCGGTCGTTCCTAGCATGGCTCAATGCAGTGGCCAGACCGCCATGATCAGCGGCGTGCCGACCACCAGCACGAGCACCGACAGCGGTGCGCCGAGACGCGCATAATCGCCGAAGCGATAGCCCCCCGGCCCCATCACCAGCGTGTTGCACTGATGCCCGATCGGGGTCAGGAAATCGCATCCGGCGCCGACCGCGGTGGCCATCAGGAACGCCTCGGGGCGGAAGCCGAGATCGCCGGCAAAGGTCGCCGCGATCGGCGCCATCACCAGCACGGTGGCGGCGTTATTGAGGAACGGCGTCACCGCCATCGCCGCGGCCAGAATAAGCGCCACCGCGCCCCACGCCGGCAAGGCGGAAGCGGTCTGCGCCAGCCAGGTGGCGATCACGTCCGACGCGCCGGTGGTGCGCAGCGAATCGCTGACCGGGATCAACGCGCCGAGCATGATCAGGATCGGCCATTCGACATGGTCATAGGCCTCGCGCACCGGCAACACGCCGCTCGCCATCATCAGCCCGGCGGCAGCGAAAAAGGCGACCGCGACCGGCACATAACCGGTCGCGGTTGAGAGCATCGCCGCAGCCAGAATGACGATCGGCAACCAGCCGCGCTTCGATACCCCGAGCCGGAGTTCGCGTTGTGCCAGCGGCAGACAGCCAAGGTTGCGCAGCCGCTCCGGTAACTGTTCGAGCGGCCCCTGCAACACGATCACGTCGCCGCCGCGGAGCTCGGTATTGGCGAGCCGCTTCGACAGATGCTCGCCGCGCCGCGAGATGGCGATGAGATTGACGCCGTGGCGCGCCTGCAGCCCCAGCCGCCCGGCGGTCTGGCCGATCAGCGGGGATCCTAGATTGATCACCGCCTCGATTACGCCGACTTCATCATCGTCGTCGGCATCGACCTTTTCGCGATCCTCGCCCTCCAGCTTCAGGCGATCCTTGGCGATGACGCGTTCGAGTGCGTCCGGTTCGCCCCCCAGGATCAGCGTATCGCCTTCGCGCAACTGGGTATGATCGTGCGGCGCGCTGCGCAGCCCGCCGCGCACCAATTGCGTGATGGTCACTTCGCGGTCGTGCCGATCGAGGAAGGCGGCGACCGTTTCATCCACCGCCGCCGAGCCTTCGACCAGCTCTGCTTCGGTGACATAGCCCTTGATGTCGAGCGCCTCGCCCATCGTCGGTGCCGCGCGCCGATCGCGCGGCAGCAGGCGATACGCGAAGCGCAGATAGATCAGCCCCATCACCGTCAGCCCCAGGCCGACAGGCGCATAATCGAACATGCCGAACGGCTGCCCGGTCATCTCCTCGCGCACGCGGCTGACGATGATGTTGGGCGATGTGCCGATCAGCGTGATCAAGCCGCCGAGCAACGACGCCGTGGCCATCGGCATCAGGAAAACCGACGGGCTGGTATTGTTCTTCTTGGCCATCTGGAACGCGGCGGGCATCAGCATCGCCAGTGCGCCGATATTCTTGACCAGGGCGGAGGCAAAGCCGACTGCAGTGGTCAGCACGACCAGTTGCGAGCGGACCCGCGTCACGCGCCTGGACACGAACGACAGGGCGATCTCGATGATCCCCGAACGCTGCACGGCGGCAGAGATGACCAGCGCCGAGCCGACGATGATCACGATATCGTCGGAAAAGCCGGAAAAGGCCTCCTTGGGCTTGACGATGCCCAGCGCCAACGACGCGAGCAGCGCCAGTATGGCGACCACATCGTAGCGGAACTTACCCCAAATGAAGAGCAGCATCATTCCCGCCAGCGTGGCGACGGACAGCATCTGGGGAACGGTCATCGGGCCTCATCGATCGGAATTGGTGACATGCCTAACCCGCGACGCGCCAACTATCTCCCTCAAACGAGGGCGGCGGAGTGCTTTCGCGTCATCAAGTGGCGGCGCGGCTCGCTCAATAATCCTTCGACACGCGCACATTGGCGCTCTGCCGCCCCAGCGTCGAAATGCTCGACAGCAAAGACAACCAGCGCGTCACCTGGAACTCGATCTGCGTCGCCGAATAGCCCTGCCCGTCGGTCACGATCTCGGCGAACAGCCGGCGCGTGATATATTTCCCCGCCGCCACCGACGTTCCCTGCCCGGTCTGCGGATCGGCCGGGAGAATGCGCAACCGATCCAGCCCCGCCGCGCGCCGCACCGCGTTGATCGGGTTGAGCCCGCCGCTGCCGTTCTGCAACGCCGCCACGGCGGCTGCCAATTGCAGCGCTTCCGGCGCTGACAGATTGGTGATCGACGTGCCGAACAGCAATCGCGAGAGCAATTCGTCCTCGGGCAGCGCCGGCACGCTGGAGAAATTGATCTCCGGCTTCTGCGCGTTGCCGGTCACGCGGATCGTCGCGTTGATCCCGGTCGATCCGGCATTGGCGGCGATATCCAGCGAGGGATTGGCCGGCACCGATCCATCGAACAGGATGATGCCGCGTTCCAGATCGAATTCGCGCCCGGCAAATTCGTAATCACCGCGCACCAGATCGGCGCGGCCTGTGATCACCGGATTTTCCGGCACGCCCCCGATCTTGATGTCGGTCGACCATTCGCTCGAAAGTCCGAGCCCGGTAACGCGCAAATTGTTCGGCGCGCGCGCGCGAATGTCCAGTCGCCACGGCTTGCGCGGCGCATCTTCCTCTTCGCCGCCATACGGCACGTTGATCTCGCGAATGTTGAGCCGCGGCACTGCGCTTGCCGCCGTCGCCCGGCCGAGCCGATAGCTGCTATAATCCAGCGTCACATCACCCGAGATCATCCCGCCCGCCCCGTCCGACGTAAAGCTCAGCGGCCCGGTGACCGAGGCGGCGATATCATCGCGGTTGATCAGTGCTGCATTGCGCGCCTGCATCCGCAGATCGATGCCGAAGCCATTTGCCGCGGAGAGATCGAACAGGCCGGTGCCGGAAACCTTGCCTTTGCCGGCGTCGGCGGTGAACGTGGCGAGCCGCAACCGTGATCCGGCGAATTGCCCGCTCGCCTGCACGTTGGTCAGCACCGAACCGGTAACCGCGCTTTCGATCCTGGCGCCGCTCGCGCGCACCACACCGCGGATCTGCGGATTGTTCGCGCGCCCGCCGACATCGGCGGCGATCGCCACCGGCCCCGTCAGGTCGAACAGTTCGATCCCGGTCAACCGCCACAACGTATCCGCCGGGCCGCTGTAGCGCAGTTGCCCGAACACCGCGGCGGTGCTCAGCCGGCTGGCGAGATCGCCGCTGCCGAGCGGCATCAGCCGCGCCTGCGCCCGCCCGACCGTCCGCCCGCCGCTCGCCATCACCGCGCGGGCCACCGCCTTGTCAGCCTGCAGCACCGCGGCAATGCCGACGTCGATCGGCTGCGATGACAGCACCAGCCCGGAGCGCGTCAACCCGCGCACCGTCATGTCGACCCGCCCGGTCGGGGCCTGATCCTGTCCTTGCGCGAACGACAGCTTGCCCGATGCGGTGCCACCCAGCCCCAGCCCGGGATATCCGATGTCGAGGATCGCCAGCGGCATGCGTGACACGCTGGCGTCGATCGCGCTCGACGTGCCGGTAAAGCGTCCGCCCACTTGCGCCTCGCCACCAGCAAAGCTCAACTTGGTTGGCGCGAGGCGCCAGCCATCGCCATCGCGCGCAAATACCGCGGGGGTCAGCAGCTTGAGCGGTCGGCGATCCAGCGTTCCCTGCGCTGAAACGCTGTAGCTATCCGGCGTCACCTCGGTGACCGACTGGATATCGAAGGCGCGGCCGCGCGAGCCGGCGATCGACGCGGTGATCTTGCCCGCCCCGCCGCGCAACGACGCCGTGCCGGCAAAACGCCCGATCGTTAGCGCGCCGCGGCGCAGGCCAAAGCCCGTGGCGGTCGCCTCGATCGACGTGCCGGCAGGATCGAGCAGCGCCACCATATCGACCCGCCCACGCCGCAGCGTCACCCCATCGAGCCGCGCATTGGCCAGCGCCAGATGCGCCTCGATGCGCTGCACGTCCGCCACCGGGCGGAACAGCAATTCGCCGGTCAGCCCGCCACCGGCCACCGCCAGCCGCCCGTCGAACCCACCATCCACCACCGTCAGCGCGCCATTGGCCGTCGTGCCACTGACGTCGAGCCGCGCGATATCGATCGTCGCGGCGCCACCGCGCGGCAGCAGGATCTGTCCGTTGCCGCTGAACGGTCCGAGCCGCGATCCGCCCTGTGCGGTGAACGCGAAGCCGGTGGCATCCGGATCGAGATGCGCGATCACGTTGCTCAGGCCCAACGTATCATTCGGCCGCTCGAACACCAGATCGAGCGTCGGCCGATCGATCTTGCCATCCAGCTTGAGCGTCAGCGGCCCATATGTCGCCTGCCGCCCGCTGCCCTCGAAATGGAACGTGCCATCGCGCCGGCGATAGCCGTTGCCGGTGATGCGGATGTCGGGTGCGGTCAGCACCAGCCCCCGCAAATGCAGGATGCCGTCGGGCGTCCGCTCCAGCCCGGTGGCGATGCGCGGCAGCCCGCCGGCCTGCGAGCGGAAAAAGGCGTTGTCGAGCCGCACCATCTGCGCCGTGCCCGTGCCGATCACGCGCGTGCCCTTGCCGTTCGGGCCAGGCACCACCTGCAGCTTGCTCGTCACGTCGACGATGCCGAGCCCTGGGATCAGATAGCGCCCGAGCGCGCCGTTGAGGCCCACCTCGTAACGCCCGGTCTTCAGATCGAGGATCAGGTTGATCCGCCCGGTCAATTTGTCCGAGCGCAAGCGCAGATCGCTGCCGAGCAATGTGTCGGCCGTGATCTTGAGCACGCCCTCCACGCTCAGATTCCGCAGGATGCCCCCCGCGACATCCCCTACCCCGGTGACGCGCGCGGCCACGAGCCGGATCGGCATGCTGATCGGCGCCTTGGAAAAGCGCCCCTTGCCGGCCGCGCGCACTTGCTCGAACCCGGTCTGGTCGAACGCCGCGCGCTGCGCCGTCAGCCGATAATCGAATGCGGCGGTGGCAAAAGCCCCGTCGAGGATCGCGCGCAATTCGACCCCGCGCCCGGTCATATTGGGGAATAACGCCGCCGGTTTCAGCAACCGCGCGATAATGCGCACGTTGCGAAACGCGTTCTGCCCGAGATCGATCACGCCGGTCGTATCCACCGCCAACGCAGCCGAGCGCAGCTTGAGCCCACCCTCAAGCCGTCGATTGCCAAAGCTCGCGGCCCCATCCACTGACACGCGGGGGCTGGTAAGCCGCATCAGCTTGCCCTTGGTGAACGGCGCCGGCGTTAGCGTGCCCGCCAGCGTATAGCTCCCGCTCTTGTTGCCCAGCCGCAGATCGAGCGCGCGCACATCGCCGATATCGCCCGTTGCGCTTCCGCTCCACGCGCTCCACCGCCCGTTGCCGGTCACGTCGAGCGCGATCGGCCGTTTCAATCCCGACAGCGCCGCTATCACGCCATCCGCGGTGCCCCGCGCCCGGATCATCGCGCCGAAGCGGTCGCGGTCGGGCTCGACGTCGAGCTTCACGGCCAGCGTATCACTGCCCTGCACTAACGCGGCCAGATCGATCATCGCACGGCCCGCGCGAATGTCGGCGCGCCCGCGCAGCCGTGCCGTGCGCACCTTGCCGGTGGTGCCGATCGTCAGCCGATCGACGCGCAACTCGCCGATCGCGATATCGAAGCTGGGCAGGATCGGCGCCTTGCGTCCGGTCGTGATGGTCTCGGGCGAGCGCAGGAACGTGGCCTGCGGGATAATAAGCCGGCGGATATCCAGCGTGTTGTGAATCCAGGCGAACGGGTTCCACCCGAGCTCCGCGCGCGGCGCTGCAAACACCAGCCCGCGCGGATCACTGATGCGCACATCGACCAGTACCGCGTTCGCGTAAATCGAGCCGTCGATCCGCCCGACGCTATAGCGCAAGCCATTGGACGGACGCTGCGCGGCGATCTGATTGGCGATCCAGCGATGCCCGATGCTGGTATCGAGCACGAACAGCACCGCCGCCAGCACGGCGACGATGCCCACCCCCGCCAGCACCAGCCACCGCCACCATGGCCGCCGCCGGACAACGGGCACCGCATCATCGCTCAAAACGCCTGCCCCAGTGACACGTACACCGCGATCCGCGCATCGCCCGGCTGCGGGTTGATCGGCGTGCCGACATCGACACGGATCGGCCCGAAATTGGAGTAATAACGCACGCCAAGCCCGGTGCCGAAGCGGAACTGGCTGAACTTGGGCAAAGGCGAGGTGTAGATATTCCCGCCATCCAGGAACGGCACGATGCCGAAATTGCCGAACGCCTTGATCCGCGCCTCGATCGCGAATTCGGTCAGGCTGCGCCCGCCGATCGGATCATTATTGGGATCGCGCGGCCCGATCGCCTGATAGCTATAACCACGCACCGAGGCGCCGCCGCCCGCATAGAAGCGCCGCGACGGCGCGACCGCATCGCGCGGCGCGCCGACAATCGTGCCCAGCCGCACACGCCCGGCCACCACCACGCTGTCCCCGATCGATTGATACCCGCTCGTATCCATCTGCACGCGCGTATAGCCAAACACCTGCCCCTGCAGCGACAGTTCGGGGGACAGCCGCCAGCTCAGCCGGAAGCCGCGTGTCGGATTGAGCAGATCGTCCGAGCCGTCATAGCTGAGGCTGGTCGGCAACGCGCCGATGAAAAAGGTGCGCCGCCGCGGCGCGCCGGTCGAGACGATCACGTCGCGCTCGTCGGAGGCGGTCAGTTCGCCGCCCAGCGACCAGGTCCACGTCTTCTGGAAGAAAATGTTGGTCTGCCGCTCCAGCGACCCCTGCAGCGAGAATGTCGTTGCCTGATAGGCGTCGCGATTGAGGTTGGAGCCCACCGCCTGCACCGTCAGCACGCGATCGCGCGCGTGAAAATTATTGCGGCGAAACACCACGCTGCCCAATTGCTCGCGCGTGCCCAGCACGCCGCGCACGGTCAGCCCGCCTTCGGGCGGGAACAGGTTGCGGTGCGTCCAGCTCAGCTCGGCGCGCGCACCTTCGCCCGTGCCATAGCCAAGTTCCGCCGCCACGGTGCGCGGCGGCGCCGGCTCCAGCGTTACCGCCAGATCGACCCGCCCGGGAAGCTCGCCCTCGACCGGCTTGAGATCGATCGTCGACACGAGCCCCGTCTGGATCACGGCACGGCGCAAATCGGCGACCGCAGAATCGGTATAGACGTCGCCCGGCCGGAAGCGGGCGATATCCTGCATATGCGCGGCATCGAACACCTTGTTAGGCGGGCTGGTAATCTGCCCGAAGCGTCGCGCACCGCCCGGATCGATCTTGAGATCGAGCGTCGCGGTGCGCGTCGCGCGATCAATCACGATTTCGGGTTCGCCGACCGTCGCAAAGGGGAAGCCCTCTTCCCCGATCTTGGTGCGCAATGCCGCCTGCCCGGCGACGATCGTGTCGGCATTCACGGCGTCGTCGGGCTTTACGCCGAACGCGCTTTGCAGCCCGGCGCTTTTCTCCCCCGCGGCCGCCAGCCCGTCCAGCGTTACGCCGGCAAAGGTATAGCGCGCGCCGGGGTCCGCCTCCAGCGTCACCACCGGACGTCCGTTTTGCGGCGCGATCCGCGTGGTCACGCGCGCATCATAATAGCCTTCCGCGCGCAGCAGCCCGGTCAGCAATTCGGCATCTTCACGCCCGCGCCGGTCGAGCTGCGCGGCGTTGGCCGGCGCCCCCTGGTTGGTCTTGAGCGTCGAGAGCTCGTCGAAGCGCTGGCGCAGCAGCGGCGTGGCCACCGCCTCGATCCCCTCCACGGCCACCGTATAGCGCACGTCGCCCGCCACCTCGGCCTGCGCGGTCGGATCAACCGGCTCGGCGGGCAAGGCGGACAGATCGGGCCAATCGACCCCAAGATCGGGTAGCGCCGCCAACGGCGCATTAGGATCGAGCGCGGTGAGATCCGGGGCGTCCTGCTCCGACGGCAACGAGGCAGCACCCTGCTGCGCTCGCGCGGGAGTCGTGCTGACAAGAAAGAGTGCGGCGGTGCAGCACATCGCACCACGCCGCCCGACCAAAGCGAACATATCTGCCGTCCTAGCGGCATCGCCGCGCTCGCAACAGGGCCGGCCCCGGCGAATTTATGCAAAAGGGCGCTAAAATCGTGGGGTTGATCGCAAGTCGATATCCACAATGGGATTATGTCGCGCGCGATCGATCGGCGTGTCCAAATTTGCGCAGCCCCGCTGGCGCCACCGTCATCGACATGCCAAGACGCGCCATGACCTCTCCTCCCCGCAACGTTGGGCCAAATTCGATGGCCGGTGGCTTCCTGATCGCGGCAGGCGCGATCCTCGGCGCGGGCGTGGGCGTCTTTGTGCAGCAACCGACAGCGGGGTTGCTCATCGGCGCGGCGACCGGCGCCGGCATGGCCATCGCCATCTGGTTGATCGATCGGCGGCGATAGCGCGGTGCTAGCGTAGCGATCGCGACAACCACACCACCTTCCCCACGATTTCCACTTCTGCCGCCGGTCGTGGCCCGATCGCCGGAAAATCAGGATTATCACTGAGGATCGTCATGCGATCCCCCGCCCGCGTGACGCGCTTTACCATCAGTACGCCATCCAGCCGGATCACATAGATGCCGCCCCGTGCGCCTACGCGCGTGTCCGCTTCATCGACCATGATCTGGTCGCCATGCTCGATCAGCGGGCGCATCGAATCGCCGTGCGCATCGATCATCGCCAACCGGGTGGAGCGGATTCCCAGCCGCTCGAGCATCCCGCGATCGAACGGTAACGTCGCCGCCGCGTGCTCCGCATCGACCAGCCGCCCAGGACCCGCCGACGCCGCAACATCGAGCAGCCGGACACCGATGACTGGCGCGGGCGGCACCGGCGCCGCCCCGCCCAGCACCGCGTCGTCCACGCCGAAATAACGCGCCAGCAGTTTGCGATCGCGCTCCGCCAACAATCGGGGCGTACCGCGCTTCACGAACTGCTGCAGATAAGCGTCGTTACGCTGCAGCATGCGCGACAGCGCCGCATAGCTTTCCCCGCGCTCCTGCACGAGCCGATCCAACACCGGCCTTGGGTCACCGATTTCCATCAATACATCTTAGCCATAGGAAATTTCCTAGACAAGTTGGAAATTGGAGAACAGATCAAGAACATGTTCAAGACTCGGAGGGTAGGATGACACTTATGAGCGAGATCGACCGCTATCTGCGCGCTACACGGATGGCGGAAACGAAGTTTGGTCGGCTGGCAGCGAACGATCCGCGGCTGGTGCGCGATTTGCGCAACGGACGCGAGGCGGGTCGGCGGATGCGTACGCGGATCGCCGCGTTTATCGCGGGGAGCCTGCCGCAATGAGCCGCGGCCCCGATGCCGGCGCACTGCTGGTGCGCGCGCTTTATCGCGATTCGTGCTGCGCCGGCTGCCCACTCGAAATCATCGAAGCCGATTGGGTCCGCTGGGCCAGCGTGACGTTCACCGGCGCGCGTCACAGGATGCAGTGGACCGGCCATGCCTCGCCGGCGCTCGATGCATGGCTAGCCGCCTTGCCGCGCGCCGATCTGCCGATTCGCGGCCATCTGCTCGCCGATATCACGGTCGCGGGGCTCACCCATCGCGCCGATAGTGTGAAGATCGAGATCGAGGCGCTGACGCTCGAACAGTAGTGGCAGGCGCGCGCTAAGCGTTGCTGGCCAGACGCCGTAAAATCGCGAGCGATTCCTGTAGTCGCTGATCGTGCGCCGACAGCGGCATCGCTGGCGCGCGGTTGCTGACGCCCTTTTCAAGCCGATCGAGCAGCGCCTGAATGCTCGGCGGCTCCTCTGCGCCGTTCGCGTCCGACGGCGTTTCGGAAGACGTCGCCGTCGGGCGCACCATCGGCGTCAACTCGAATGTCTCGAACCGCTCAGGATCGGCGCTATCCGGCAGCAACGCATCGTCGTTACTGATATAATCCGGCGTCAAGCCAAACGGATTGAAAGATGGCGCATTTCCCTCGCCCGGTGGCGAGCCATAGGCCGTCGGCACGTCGAGATCGACCGGGATGGCGCGTTCATTTGCCGCCGCGCCAGGCGTTGCGAGCGCCCAAAGCCCCGCGTCTGCCATGACATGCGCGGGCGCCCGGATATCGAGAAATGGCGTGCCCAGATCCTGCGTGGCAAACAGCGGGCGTCGCACCGGGGCGTCCGGATGCGCATCGGCACGGCGCAACACCGGCACGTCAAACGGCGCATCACGCGGGCCACGAAGCGAGATCGTTCGGCCGCCGATCAGCACATAGAAGGTGAACCACGTGAGCAGCCCAATCCCCCCGCCGCCCATCACGGTCAGCGCCGCACGCGCCGATGGGCCGAGCGGCCCCGCCGCTACAGGCGCCAGCGCCGCAATGCCGTTCGCAAGCACAAGGCTGCTCAGCGTGTCCCCCGGCAGCACAGCGATCACGATAGCGGACACCACTGCCAGCACACCGGCAATCAGCGCGGCGAGCGGGACGGTGAAGCGATGACTGTTGCGCGCGACCATGGTTGTCAAATGCAGTAGCATCGGTGAGTTTTTGGTAAATGGGTGCGTAACCCGCGACATCGGCGCCAATCACCCGTGCGTTGGGCAAACGCCCCCCTCGCAAACCATCAGCCCGCGCCGGGCGTAAGACCAATCGGCGCAGCCCAATAGCCCCGCCCCCGGAACGAACCCCGCCCCCCGCGCATTTCTCAGGCCTATGAGCGTCAGGATCATCTACCATGACGATGCCGAGGCCGGCATCACCCGCAAGAAGACGAAGCACGGTTGGGGCTATTTCCACGCCGATGGCACGCGGATCACCGATCGCGACGAGATTGATCGTTTGAACGCGATCGGCCTGCCCCCCGCCTATCGCGACGCCTGGTTCTGTCCCAAGCCCAACGGGCATATCCAGGCGGTCGGCTGGGACGAAAAGGGCCGCAAGCAATATCGCTACCACCTGGGTTTCCGCGAAAAGCAGGAAAGCGCCAAATACGATAAATGCGCCCCGTTCGGTCGCGCGCTGCCCAAGCTGCGCGCGCGCGTCGACGCGGATCTGAAACGCACCGGGCTCGGCAAGGCGGAGGCAGTCGCCGCCATCGTGCGCCTGCTCGATCTCGGCCATGTCCGCATCGGCAATGAAGGGTACGTCAAAGAGAATGAAAGCTACGGCGCGACCACGCTGCGCAAGCAGCACGCCAAGCTGCGCGGGCAGACGCTGAAGCTGCAATACAAGGCCAAGTCGGGCAAGATGCGCATGCTGACGATCACCGATCGCTCGCTCAGCCGCTTCGTCAAGAAATGCTCCGATCTCGATTGCCAGCATCTGTTTAGCTGGGTCGATGCGGCCGGCGGTACGCACCCGGTCACCTCCTCCGACGTCAACGATTACATCCGCGAGGCGACGGGCGGCGAATTCACCGCTAAGCATTTCCGCACCTGGAGCGCGAGCGTCATCGCCTATGAAACGCTGATCACCGCCGAACACGATCTGACCCTCAAGCAGGTGCTTGAGCCGGTGACCGAAGCGCTTGGCAATACCCCCGCCATCGCGCGAAAATCCTATGTCCATCCGGCGCTGCTGACATTGGTGAAAAAGGGCCAGAGCACGTTTCGCACAAAAGCCAAATTGCCGCGACAGACGCAGTATCTGTCACGCGCCGAACGCGGGCTGATCGCATTTCTCGAACCCGTTAAGCCTTCCCAGCGCGCCACGGCCGCCTAAGGTATTTTCATGACGACCAATAACAGCGCTGCCGCGGCGGGACCGATCATCCCCCAAGCGGAGATCGACACCCAAGTGCAAACGCTGATCAGCAGCAGCTATGTCTGGTTCCAGACCCATTGGTTGCAGATCATCATCGCCGCCGCCATCGGCACGGGCATCTTCCTGGCGCTGCACGCGGCCCGCAGGCTTGGCGAAAAACTATGTCGCCACGATGCGGGCGCGACCGGCTGGGGCACGATCTTCGGCAGGGCAATCGCCAAGACCGGCAATTTCTTCATCATCATGGTCGCGGTGCGGCTGGTCGAGGGCTATTCCGGCGCCCCTTCCCAAGTGGCCGCAACAATCAATTTTCTGTTCACCGTGGCGGCCGTGTTTCAGGCCGCCATCTGGGCGCGCGAAATCATCCTCGGCGCGGTGCGCCATCGCACTGAATCGGAGAATTATTCGGGTGAGGCGCTGGGCAGCGCAATGGGCATCATCCGCCTGCTCGTCACCTTCGCGCTGTTCGCGATCGCGCTGGTCGTGGTGCTCGACAATCTCGGCGTCAACGTCACCGGGCTGGTGGCGGGGCTGGGCGTGGGAGGCATCGCCATCGGCCTCGCGGCGCAGGGCATCTTCGCCGATCTGTTCGCCGCGTTGGCGATCATCTTCGATCGCCCGTTCCGCCGCGGCGATGTGGTCAGCTATGACACCAGCGGCGGCACGGTCGAGGCAATCGGGCTGAAATCCACCCGCATTCGCGCGGTTACCGGCGAAGAACGGATCATCTCGAACAAGAACCTGCTCGACAAGGAAATCCTCAACAACACGCGGCGCGAATATCGCCGGATCAAATTCACCTTGGGCCTCGTGCAGTGGACGCCGATGGAGAAGATGGAAGCGTTGCCGGGGATGCTTCAGGAAGTTGTCGAGAGTTGCGGGCAGACCTTCGTCCGCGCCGGGTTCATGCAGTTCGGCACCAGCAGCTATGATTTCGATCTGGAATTCGATTCGATGGACGCCGCCTTTGCGCCGTTTTTCGAAGCGCGCCACAAAGTCGGGCTGGCGATCATCAAGCGATTCAACGCAGAAGGCATCGAACTCGCTTATCCAACGCAGACCGAGTTCACCGCCGCGCCCGAAGGCGGCATGGTCTTGCCCTATGCCGAAGCGGCGCCTCCCGCCAGGCCAGCCCACGACCCTGCCGAGCCGGCACCGCAGGACGCAAGCAACTCGGTCGAGAATCATCCCGGGTTCGAGGGCAGCAGCGAAAACTGATTTTGCCTGCAAAGCGATCGGCCGCCTCGTTCCGGCAACTTTCGAACGTGCGGTCTGCACTGCCGACGCTACGGTATTGGCGATCTTCCTGTTCCGGGTTGGTCAGCCACTTGCGTCGCCGCCCGGCCGGTGTCATTTGCCGCCATACATTCAGCAATGAAGGACCGCGCGTGGCAACGATCAGCGTACAGGAGATGGCCGGCCGAGTCGGGACCGAGACGGTGTCCGACTGGGTCGAGGTGAGCCAGGACATGATCGACAAGTTTGCCGATGCGACGGGCGATCACCAGTTCATCCATATCGATCCAGCGCGGGCCGCGCTGACCCCGTTCGGCGGCACCATCGCGCACGGCTTCCTCACGTTATCGCTGATGCCGCTATTGGCCTCGAAGATCGTCGATCCGGTGGTGGTCGAGGGGATCAAGATGGGGGTTAATTACGGCGGAAACAAAGTCCGTTTCTTGACGCCTGTCCGTTCCGGCAAGCGCGTCCGCGGGCGGTTCAAGCTGCTGGACTTTGCCGAGAAGCGCCCAGGCCAGTGGCAGCAGACCAACGAGTTTACGGTCGAGATCGAAGGCGAAGACAAGCCGGCGATGATCGCCGAATGGATCAGCCAGATCTTCGTTTGATTGCAGAGTATTGGCCTCAGCCTTCGCTGGGGTGACGAATAGAGAGGACCTTCCATGCGTTCAGCCGTCATCGTCTCCACCGCGCGCACCGCCATCGGCCGCGCCTATCGCGGCGCCTTCAACAACACCCCTGCCCCCACGCTTGCCAGCCATGCGATCAAGGCCGCCGTCGAGCGCGCCGGCATCGACGGCGCCGAGGTGGATGACGTGGTGTTCGGCTGCGCGCTGCAGCAGGGCCATCAGGCCGGCAATATCGCGCGCACGTCGCTGCTGCGCGCCGGGCTGCCCGTCACCGTCGCCGGCATGTCGGTGGATCGCCAGTGCGCTTCCGGGCTGATGGCCATCGCCACCGCGGCCAAGCAGATCATCACCGATCATATGGATATCACCATCGGTGGCGGCGTCGAGAGCATCAGCCTGGTGCAGACGCCGCAGATGCGCGTCGCGCCCGATCCCGAGCTGATCGCCATGCACCGCGATGTCTATATGCCGATGCTGCAGACCGCCGAAGTCGTCGCCAAGCGCTATGGCATCAGCCGCGACGCGATGGACGAATATGCGCTGCAATCGCAGCAGCGCACCGCCGCCGCGCAAGCCGCGGGCTATTATGACCAGGAAATCGTGCCCGTCACCGCCAACATGGCGATCGTCAACAAGGAGACGAAGGAGGTCACCTATAAGGAAATCACCATCGCCAAGGACGAGGGCAACCGCGCCGACACGACGCTGGAGGGCCTGAAGGGGCTGAAGCCAGTGATGGGCCCCGATTTCACGATCACCGCGGGCAATGCGTCGCAGCTTTCCGATGGATCGTCGGCGTCGGTGCTGATGGAAGAGGCGATCGCGTCGAAGCGCGGCCTGCAACCCCTCGGGCGCTACATCGGCATGGCGGTCGGCGGCACCGAGCCGGACGAAATGGGTATCGGCCCGGTCGTGGCGATCCCCAAGCTGTTGCAGCGCTTCGGCCTGAAGATGGACGATATCGGCCTGTGGGAATTGAACGAAGCTTTCGCCGTGCAGGTGCTGTATTGCCGCGACAAGCTCGGCATTCCCGATGAGCTGCTCAACGTCTCGGGCGGCGCGATCTCGATCGGCCATCCCTATGGCATGACCGGCGCCCGCGCGACCGGCCACGCGCTGATCGAAGGCAAGCGCCGCGGCGCCAAACATGTCGTCGTCACGATGTGCATCGGCGGTGGCCAAGGCGCGGCGGGGCTGTTCGAGGTGCTGTAGACGATCTTGAATTTTGAGCTTTAATACGATAAGTGAAGATCAGGCGAAGTCATAGGCGCCTTTCTGAGAGCCCCGATCGTTGCAGCGATCGGGGCTCTACTCGTTTGGGGCTCAGCTTGCAGGCCGAGCCCCGCCCGTGCACCTTAATCCTTACGTGTTACTTCAATGATCTTTACGACCAAGGTCGCAAAGGCAAAGAGTGCACCCAGGATCAGGCACAGATCGGCAACCGTCATAGGTTATCCTTTCTGGTCGACGGCCAAATTGCCGCCGACGGAATGATAACCTGATACTTGATAAAGCCACTATTAAGTTGCTGTTGACCGATGCGGTCAACGGACGCTTTGGCGCACCCGCTTGCTGCGCGTGGCGGCATGATATTCGACGCGTTGAAACAACAGATCGAGATCTTCACGGCTGACGTCGAACGTTTCGCCGAGATCCGCCAACGCCAGGTCAACATCTTCCGGGTGCGGTATCGTATCGGCGGCTGGCAACCGCTGTCCGCCCGCTATAGCGCGGTGCGGATAGCTGTGCCCCGTCACCCGATGCAGTAGCATGCCGAGCAGCGCGAGCGTTGCCGCGTTCAGCCCCACAGGCACGATGGCAAACCAATATCCCATCGATACCACGCCGGCCCCGCCCAGCACGGCAAGCAAGGCCGCCGCGCCGCCCGGTGGATGCAACGAGCGGGTCAATGACATGACCAGGATGGCAGCGGCAACGGCCAGGCCCGCCGCGAGCGCCGTGTTCGGCACCAGCCCGGCGATCGTGATCCCGACCAACGCCGACAAAATGTTACCGCCTACCACCGGCCAGGGCTGCGCCAGCGGGCTAGTCGGCACGGCAAAGATCAGCACGGCCGACGCCCCCATCGGCGCGACAAGCAACGCCGCCGTGCGGGGATCGATGATCCGCGCACTGCACCATGCGGTCAAGGCGATGCCGATCAGCGCTGCGGCACAGGCGAGGATCCGGTCGCGCAGCGTGGCCCCGGCCAGGATAGGGGCGAAAAATGCGGTTTTCATGGCCGCGCCATGCCGCCTCCGGCCGCATCATGCCATGAGGAAACCCTTTGCCCGCTGAACGTTATCCTTCCGACCCTATCAGGAGATACGACATGGCCGATACGCACGACATCAAGCAGACGCTGTGGGACAAGATGGCCGACAGCCCCTTTGTGATGGTCGGCCTGACCGATACGCATCAGCATAGCGAGCCGCTCACCGCGCAGCTCGACAAGGATTTGGTGGACACGTTGTTCTTCTTTGTCGGCAAGGATAATCGGCTGATCGGCGGCGGCGCGGCGATGGCGCAGTTCGTGTCCAAGGGACATGATTTCTTCGCCTGCCTGTCCGGCACGATCAGCGAGAGCAACGATGCGCTGATGATCGACAAGCTGTGGAATAATCAGGTCGAGGCCTGGTTTCCCGGCGGCAAGAGCGACCCCAATCTGGCGCTGATCCGCATGGACATCGACAGCGCGGAACTGTGGGAAACCGATATTTCGCTCACCGGGCGGCTCAAGATGCTGGTCGGCGGCACGATCAAGCCGAGCGAGTCCGGCAGCCATGCCAAAGTGAGCACGACGGCAGCGTAATCCCCGCCACCCCATACCGTCACCCCAGCGAAAGCTGGGGTCTCACGCGCCGGGCGTCACGACCGCCGTTCAGAGACCCCAGCGTGCGCTGGGGTGACGTTTATGGGGAGCCGCGCTCAGGCGTTCGCCGCCATCCACTCTTCGACCACCGGCGCGATGCGATCGCGCCATTTGCTGCCGTTGAAGATGCCGTAATGCCCCGCGCCCTCGGCCATGTAATAGCGCTTCTTCGCCTCCGGCAGCCCGGTCGCGATGGTCAGTGCCGCCCTGGTTTGCCCCAGGCCGGAAATATCGTCCTTCTCGCCCTCGATCGCGAGGATGCCGACATCCTTGATCGCCGTCGGATCGATCGTCCGCCCGCGATGCTGCATGATGCCGCGCGGCAGGGCATGATCCTGAAACACCACGTCGATCGTCTGCAGATAGAATTCCGCGGTCATGTCGCAGACCGAGCGATATTCTTCGTAGAAATCCTTCGAGGCATCGGCGCTTTCGCCATCGCCCTGCACGAGATGCTTGAACATCTCGTAATGCGAATTGAGGTGATTGCCGAGGTTCATCGACATGAAGCCGGCCAGTTGCAGAAACCCGGGATATACCTTGCGCCCGGCGCCGGGATAATTGGCCGGGATCGTCGCGATCACATTCTGCTCGAACCAGGCATGCGGCCGCTCCGTCGCCAGCGTATTCACCGCGGTGGGTGCTTCGCGCGTATCGACCGGCCCGCCCATCATGGTCAGCGTCTTGGGGCGATAGGGATGCTGGTCCGCGCTCATCAGGCACGTCGCGGCGTAACACGGTACCGAAGGCTGACACACCGCCAGCATATGCGCGCGCTCGCCATCCCCAGACCGCCCGATCACATCGAGGAATTCGGTGATGTAATCGATGTAATCATCGAGGTCGAAGGAGCCGTCACTGAGCGGCACCAGCTTCGCATCGCGCCAATCGGTGATGTACACATCCGCCACCGGCAGCATCCGCTCGACCGTACCGCGCAGCAGAGTGGCGTAATGGCCCGACATCGGCGCGACGATCAGCAGCTTGGGCTCGCCAGCCACGCCGGCGCGCTTGAAACGCTTCAATTGCCCAAACGGTTTGCGCACCACGATCTCTTCGGCGACCGGCACCTGCTGGCCCGCGATCGTGGTGACATCCAGCCCGAACGCCGGCTTGCCGCGCGGCGCTGCGGCGTGCGCAAAGACCTCCAGCGCCGATGCCATCACCGTACCGCCGCCCATATAGGAGAAGGGATTGGCCGGATTGTTCAGCCAGCCGGCGCCAAAATCCGCCATCGCGCTTGCGCCGGCCAGCAGCGACTTTTGCATCTCATAGGCATTGTACAGCATGGCATACCCGATGTTGGAAAAATGGATTTCTTCGCAGTTGCGGCATAAACCGAGCAAGGCCCGCTGGCAATGCGCGCCGCCACGTGCCTGGCCCGTTGAGGGACGGCACTCGGCCTGCTAGTCGTGCGCGCCATGTCCGACACTCCACCAGGCCCCGCGCCCCTCGCCGATCCCGCGCCCAAGCGTCGCCTCGGCGATCTCGCCCTGGTGTGGCATCATGCCAAGAAATACCCCCGCCAGATCGGCATCGCCTGGCTCGCGCTGCTGACCACCTCGGCGGCGACGATCGGCATCCCCTATGGCTTCAAGCGGGTGATCGATCGCGGCTTTGGCCCGGGCGCGGGCGACGGGGTCGATACCTCGTTCCACTACCTGCTGATGATCGTCGTGATCCTGGCGCTGGCCACCGCGGTGCGCTTCTATTACGTTTCCTGGCTGGGCGAGCGCGTCGTGGCCGATATCCGCACCTCGGTGCAGGCGCATCTGCTCACACTGACGCCACGCTTCTTCGAGCAGAACCGCCCGTCCGAAATCGCCTCGCGGCTGACGTCGGACACCACGCTGATCGAGCAGGTCGTCGGCACCACCGTGTCGGTCGCGTTGCGCAACGTGTTTACCGGCATCGGCGGGCTGATCTATCTCTTCGCCATCTCGCCCAAGCTCGCCGGCATGCTGATGCTCGGCATCCCGGTCATCATCCTGCCGATGGCGTTGCTTGGCCGGCGCGTGCGCACGCAGTCGCGCCAGTCGCAGGATCGTGTCGCCGATGTCGGCTCGATCGCCACCGAGACGCTGGGGGCGATGAAGATCGTCCAGGCGTTCGGGCAGGAACGCCGCGAGGCCAAGCGTTTTTCCGATGCCGTCGCCGCCACCTTCGCCGCCGCGCGCCGCCGCATCGCGCTCCGCGCGGTGATGACCGCGATCGTCATCGGGCTGATCTTCGGCTCGATCACGCTCGTCCTGTGGGAAGGCGCGGTGGACGTGGCGGCGGGGCGGATCAGCGGCGGATCGATCGCCGCCTTCGTGCTGACCGGCGGGATCGTCGCCGGCGCGTTCGGCGCGCTGATGGAAGTTTACGGCGATCTGCTGCGCGGCGCGGGTGCTGCCGGGCGGCTGGCCGAATTGCTCCACGAACGCCCCGAGATCGCCCCGCCGGCGCACCCCGTCGCGCTCCCCGTCCCGCCGCGCGGCGCCTTGACCTTCGATGCCGTCGAGTTCCGTTACCCGACCCGGCTCGACACCGCCGCCTTGCACGATTTCTCGCTCGATATCGCGCCGGGCGATACCGTCGCGGTGGTCGGCCCGTCGGGCGCGGGCAAGACCACGCTGTTCCAGCTGATCCAGCGCTTCTACGATCCGGCCAGCGGCGAGGTCCGCCTGGATGGCGTGCCGCTGCGCGACGCGGATCCCGCCGAGATCCGCCGCCGCATCGCCATGGTGCCGCAGGAAACGGTGATCTTCGGCGCCAGCGCGCGCGACAATCTGCGCTATGGCAAATGGGAGGCGAGCGACGACGAACTCTGGGCCGCGGCCGAGGCCGCCAACGCGGCAGAATTTCTGCGCAAGCTGCCCGAGGGGCTCGATACGTTTCTCGGCGAAGGCGGCGCGCGATTGTCCGGTGGCCAGCGCCAGCGCGTTGCCATTGCCCGCGCGCTGCTGCGCGACGCACCGATCCTGCTGCTCGACGAAGCGACCAGCGCGCTCGATGCGGAAAGCGAACAGCTCGTCCAGCAGGCGCTCGAACGCCTCATGCAGCACCGCACCACCCTGGTCATCGCGCACCGCCTCGCCACCGTGCGCGCGGCCAAGCGCATCATCGTCATGAATGAAGGCCGCATCGTCGAAAGCGGCAACCATGCCGAGCTGATCGGGCAGAACGGCCTCTACGCCCGCCTCGCCAGCCTGCAGTTCAGCGAGGCGGCGTAACTGCTCCCCTCCCGCTTGCGGGAGGGGCTGGGGGAGGGCATGTTGCCGCCACCGCGCAGGAGTGAGGCAGGCCCTCCCCCGACCCCTCCCGCAAGCGGGAGGGGAGATTTGATGCAAGACTTCGACATCATCGTCTATGGCGCCACCGGCTTCACCGGCCGCCTCGTCGCCGACTATCTGCGCAGCCACAACACCCCACGCTGGGCGATGGCCGGGCGCTCGCTGACCAAACTGCAGCAAGTCCGCGACGAGATCGGCGCGCCCGCCGACACGCCGCTGATCGTTGCCGACAGCGACGATCCCGCCAGCCTCACCGCGCTGTGCGAACGCACCAGGGTCGTGCTCACCACGGTTGGCCCCTATCAGCTCTACGGCAACGATCTCGTCGCCGCCTGCGCCGCCACCGGCACTGCTTATGTCGATCTGTGCGGCGAGCCGGCCTGGATGCGCCACATGATCGACGCGCATCACGCGGCAGCCAGGCGCAGTGGTGCCCGCATCGTGTTCAGCTGCGGCTTCGATTCCATTCCGTTCGATCTCGGCGTCCTGACGCTGCAGGAAGCGGCGAAGGCCAAATTCGGCCAGCCGATGCGCCACGTGAAGGGCCGCGTGCGGAAAATGCAGGGCGGCGCGTCGGGCGGCACGGTCGCCAGCCTCAAGGCGTCGATGGCTGCCGCCGCGCGCGATCCGAGCATTCTCGGCCTGCTGGTCAATCCCTTTGCGCTGACCCCGGGTTTCGACGGCCCGAGCCAGCCCAAGGGGCTGCTGCCCGAATATGACAGTGCGCTCGGCGCGTGGGTCGCGCCGTTCATCATGGCGCCGATCAACACCAAGAACGTCCACCGCACCAATTTCCTGCTCGATCAGGCGTATGGCGCGGATTTCGTCTATGAGGAGATGATGGTCGCGCCCGGCCTCGGCGAGATGGGCCGCGCCGCCGCGGACGCCATTGCCAGGATGAACCCGTTCTCCGGCGACAAAGGCCCCAAGCCTGGCGAAGGGCCGAGCAGGGAGGAACGCGAGAATGGTTTTTACGATCTGCTGTTCATCGGCGAGATGCCCGATGGCACGCGGCTCGATGCGGTGGTCACCGGCGACCGCGATCCCGGTTACGGCTCGACCAGCCGGATGATCGCCGAGGCGGCTTTGTGCCTGGTGCACGATGTCGAGGGCGCCAATGACAAGGGGGGCGGCATCTGGACCCCGGGCGCGCTGATGGGCGCGCCGCTGCGCGAGCGGTTGATCGCGCGCGCGGGGCTGACGTTCACGGCTGAATGACAGCCATAAGCCCCTCCCCTTCAGGGGAGGGGTTGGGGTGGGGGCGTGCCCCAAATGCGACGTGGGATTCTCGGAGAGCCCCCACCCCTTCCCCCTCCCCTAAAGGGGAGGGGCTTATTCCAGCTTTACCGCTTCTTGCCCTGATGCCGGATATTGGCCGGCCGCCCGCGGCGCTTGATCACGCGCGCCGGTGCCACATCCCGCTCGACACGCTCGGCCTTGCCATCCACCATCTCGAAACGCAGCCCGCCCGAGACCGGATTGGCCTCCGCCAGCCGCAGCTGCAGCCGTTGCCCGCTGGCAAAGGTCGTGCCCGAATGCTCGCCGACCAGCGTCCGCGCCGCTTCGTCGAAGCGGAAATATTCGCCGCCGATATCGCGCACCGGCATCAGCCCGTCGCCACCGATCCCCTCCACCGTGGCGAAGAAGCCGAAATTGGTCACGCCGGTGATCCGCGCATCCACCACATCGCCGACGCGCTCGGCGAGGAACGCCGCAACATAACGATCGATCGTGTCGCGCTCGGCCTCCATGGCGCGGCGCTCCAGCGCGGAAATGCCCTCGCCGATCCGCTCCATCCCCTCGGCCTCGCCCTGCGTCAGCCCGCCCGGGCCAAGCTTGAACGCCGACACCAGCGAGCGATGCACGATCAGATCGGCATAACGCCGGATGGGCGAGGTGAAATGCCCGTAACTGCCCAGCGCCAGCCCGAAATGCCCATGGTTCATCGGGCCATAATAGGCCTGCGTCTGCGTGCGCAGCACCTGTTCCATGATCTGCGGGCGGAAATCCGCCTCGCCGACGCGATCGAGGATATGATTGAACGTCCGCGGCTGGATCACCTGCCCCAGCGCGAACTCGATCCCGAAGGTCTTGAGATAGTCTTTCAGCGCGACCAGCTTCTCGCGGCTCGGCGGCTCGTGCACGCGGTACATCACCGGCGCCTTCTTGCCCTCGAGCGCCTTGGCCGCGGCGACGTTGGCGGCGATCATGTAATCCTCGATCAGCCGCATCGAATCGAGCCGCTCGCGCGGGCTCACCGACATGATCCGGCCCTTCTCGTCGAGCACCACGCGGCGCTCGGGCAGATCGAGATCGAGCGGGCCACGCTTCTCGCGCGCTTTATACAGCGCGTGCCAGCAGTCCCACAGGGGCTGGAGGAGCGGGAGCAAATCAAGCCCCTCCCCTTCAGGGGAGGGGTTGGGGTGGGGGCTATCCACAAGCGTAGGCTCTTGAGGCACGCCCCCACCCCCAACCCCTCCCCTGAAGGGGAGGGGCTTTTCGGCGGCATCGATCGCCGCCTGCGCATCCTCATAAGCGATGTTCGCCGCCAGCCGCACCACGGCGCGCGTGAAGCGCCAGCTTTTCAGCTCGCCATTCTTGCCCACGCGCAGATGGCAGGCGAGCGCCGCGCGATCGACGCCCTCCTTCAGCGAACATACCTCCGCCGACAGTATCTCCGGCAGCATCGGCACCACCCGATCGGGAAAATAGACCGAATTGCCGCGCTTGCGCGCCTCGCGATCGAGCTCCGATCCGGGCCGCACATAGAAACTCACATCGGCGATCGCGACAATCGCCTTCCACCCGCCCTCGTTCGCCGGATCATCATCAGGCGCGGCCCACACCGCATCGTCGTGATCGCGCGCATCGGCAGGGTCGATCGCCACGATCGGCACATCGCGCAGATCCTCCCGGTCATCACCCAACGGCTGCTGCGCCATCCGCTCCGCCTCGGCCACGGCCTCGGGCGAAAACACCGTCGGGATGCCCAGCTTGTGGATCGCGATCAGCGAGAAGCTGCGCGGCGCGAAGGGATCGCCCAGTATTTCGGTGACGCGCACGGTGATGCGCGGCGGTCGCCCGCCTTTTTCCGCCAGCACGAGATCGCCGGGTTGCGCCTCGCCCGCATCCGCCACCAGATATTCGCTGCGATCGCGCTTCTCGACGCCGGTCAGCCACAATTTGCCGCCCTCCTGGCGCAGCACGCCGAGCACCAGTTCCTCGCCCTTGGCGAGCTGCTTCATCGGGTGCGCAATCCAGCCGGCGCCAGCCTCCTCGGTGCGCGCGAGGATGCGATCGCCGATGCCCAGCGCGCCTCGCCGGCCCTTTTCGCGCACGCGCAATTTGGGCGGCGGCGTCTCGGCATGCCAGTTCTCGGGCACGGCCCAGATATTGCCGCCATCATCGACGTCGGCGATGCGCAGCACGGTGACGCGCGGTACGCCGCCCATCTTGTGGAAGGCGCGCGCGCCGGCGCCGTCGATCAGGCCTTCATCGGCCATGTCTTTGAGCAAAGATTTGAGCCCGATCTTCTCCTGCGCGGTGAGGCCGAAGGCCTTGGCGATCTCGCGCTTGCCCGCCGGCGTGGTGGAAGTCGCGATGAAGTCGAGGATCTGCTCGCGCGTTGGCAAGCCGGTGGATTTTTTGGGCATGAAACGAATGTAGGGGTTCAGCCCGCCGCCGTCACCTCATTCGCGTGCGCCACCTGCCGCCGCCGGAGCATCACGCCGCCGCGCCAGTAATGGAAGATCGCCCAGGGCGTCGCCGCCGTTACCGTGACCAGCGCCCAGCGCAGCGATTCCGCCTTTCCGGTCAACGGCACCAGCGCATCGCTGAGCACGCCGATCAGCGTCGGCCCCAGCCCCAGCCCAATCAGGTTGATCACCAGCAGCGTGATCGCCGCCCACATCGCGCGCATGCGCAACGGGGCCAGCCCCTGCAGCATCGCAAAGGTCGGCCCGAGATAGGAATTGGCGAACAGCATGTTGAGCGCATAGGCGCCGATCGCGATCGCCGGCACGTCGGTGAGGAAGAAGATCAGCGTGAACGGCAAAGCCGCACATTTGAGCAGCCCGACCATCCAGCTTTGCGCATGGATGCCCCAGCGCTTCGCCGCCCAATCCGCCACGCGCCCGCCGCCGACCCCCGATACCGTGCCCAGGATCGCCGCGATCGGCGCGATGACCAGCGCAACCTGCCCGACGCTGAAGCCCAGGGAGCGCTGCAGATAGCTTGGCCCCCAGCTCGTCGTGGCGTAGCCGATCAGCGACGTCAGCGTGACGGCGAGCACCAGATGCCGCGCCGCCGCATCGCGCCACATATCGCGGAAGGCGGACCAGATCGTCGGCATATCGCCTTGCTCCGCCGCGCGCGCCGCATCGGACAGGCCACGCCGCGGCTCGACGACGAACAGCCGCACGACCACCGCCAGCAAAATGCCCGGAATGCCCACCGCAATGATCGCCACGCGCCAGCCATATTGGCTCGCCAGCCACCCGCCGATCATCGTGCCAAAGCCGCCGCCCAGCACGACGCCGAGCGAATAAATCGCCATCGCGCTGGCGCGTTTTTCGACCGGATACAGATCGGCGATGATCGAATGCGAGGGCGGGCTGGATCCCGCCTCCCCCACGCCGACGCCGATCCGCGCGAGCAGCAATTGCGTGTAATTCTGCGCCAGTCCGCACAGCGCGGTCATCAGGCTCCACAGCGCCAGCGACACCGCGATGATGTTGCGTCGATTGGCCCGGTCGGCAAAGCGCGCCACCGGAATGCCGAGGCCAGCATAGAAGATGGCGAAGGCAAAGCCCGCCAGCAGCCCGAGTTGCGTATCCGACAGCTTGAGATCGGCCTTGATCAGCTCGAGCAGGATGGCGAGGATCTGGCGATCCATATAGCTGAAGAAATAGGTCAGCGTGAGCAGGGCCAGCGTCAGCGTGCGCCGTTTGAGCGCGAGCGCATCGGCGATTTCGGGATGCGTGGCGGCCAGGGTCATGCGGCGTCCTCACCAAAAATTACCCCCCGCCCGGACCATGCCGGGCGGGGGGCTGTCAGTCATTACGATATGGCACAGCGCCGGTAACGTTTTGTTGCTGCTCAGAATTTGCCGCGCAGCGTGACGCCGTAGGTGCGTGGTTCGGCCAGGAATTGCGAGAATAGCTGGCGCCCGCCGGGATATTGCGGATCCTGGAACGCGGCGGTCGCAGCGCCCTCCTGGAACGGCGAGTTGAACGCGACCTGGGCATAATTCTTGTTGAAGATGTTCTGCCCCCACAATTCGATCGCCCAGCGCTGATCCTCGCCGCGCAGCCCGATGCGTGCATTGACCAGCACGAAGCTGTCCTGCTCCTTCTGCGGGAACAGATCGGAGCCGGTGTTATAATCGCTCGACAGTCGCGTATCGACGTAGAACAGCCCGGAAAGCCCGCTGCTCCCGATCGGCGGCGTCCACGCTGCCGACCCCGTCACGACGATTTCCGGCGCGTTGGACAGATTGTCCCCGGGCAGCTTGCGCAACGCCTGGTTGAGCGCCGCGCCGGCATTGTTGCCAACCAGCTGGTCGCGATATTTGGTTGAGGCATAGGTCATGCCGGCCGAGACGCGGAAGTCGCGCGCCGGCACCATCGTCGCCTCGAGCTCGACGCCCTGCGACACCACGCCGTAGCCGACATTGTCCGCGGCGCACGCGCCTGTCGTATTGGCGGGGTTGGTATTGGCGGCTGTCGGCGCGACATAGTTGGGTGCGGCGGCAAACTTGTTCTGATCGCGATCGCCGCCGTTCAGATTATCCGAACAGCCATTGACGTTCTGGACGATGAATACCGTGCCGTCATAGGTGTTGAGCTGGAAGCTGGTGAATTCCTGGCGGAAACCGGCAACCGACAAGCTGAACGGCCCGGTGGCATATTTGGCGCCGATTTCGAACGCATTGACCTTTTCCGGCTCGAACTGGAGACTGTTCACCAGCGCCTGCGCGCCGCCCAATGCGGCGAACGTGGTGGTCGGCGCGCCGCCCGGCGTCCGCGAATCTTCGATCGGGAATTTCAGCGCCGAGCGATCGAAATTGAACCCGCCCGCCTTATAGCCGCGCGAATAGCTGCCATAGAGCAACAGATCATCGATCGGCTTCCACGAGAGGATCGCGGTGCCGGTGAACTCGTCCTCATGGCGCTTGTCCGAGATGCTGACGCCATTCAGTTCGGCGGTGGAATTGCCCTGGCAGCCCAGCCCGATCAGTGCCCTGGCCAGCGCCCGCCCCGTGGCGTTGGTGCCGACCAGATCGTCGGTCAGCGTATTTTGCAGCGTCACACAGCCGGTATTGTCGTTGCCGAACGTCGCGCCGAAACGCTTGCGTTCGTCGGTGTAGCGCAGCCCCAGCGTCAGATCGACCGTATCGGTGACATGGAAGATATTGTGCGTGAAGGCGGCAAAGCTGCGGCTGCTCTGGCGATAACGATCGACCGTCGAGCCGACATTGTTGATCCCGTCGAGCGTCAGGAAGCCGTTGCGGATATCGGCGCCAAACGATCCCAGGGTGGCGAGGCCGACGCCCGGCGCGACGCAGCCCGGGCTGGTCGGTGAATAGAGGCCGGCAAGCCCGCCCCCCGAGATGATCCGGCAGGTGGCGAAGCGCCCATATTGGCTGCCGAAGCGAAGATTGCTTTTGCCGCGATATTGTTCGTCCGAATAAAACCCGCCGATCAACCAATCGAGCTTGTCGTCGAACGCGCTGCCCTGCAGCCGCAATTCCTGCGTGAAGGTCTTGAAGGCGCGGCGGTTGTTGCCGTCGGCGGCGTTATAGAGAATGTCGACCGAGCTGTAATCGGTGTCCGATCCCTGATCGTTATAATAGCTGCGATAGGCGGTGATCGAGGTGAGATTGACGTCGCCGAACGACCAATCGAGCTGGCCGGACACGCCCCAGTCCTGCGTCGTCCCGTCATAGCCGCGCCCCCGCGAGATCGACACATCGCGCGAATAGCCGCGGTTGAACGCGCCCAGATCCTGCCCCAGATCACGCAGCACGTTGACGATGTTGTTGCCACCGGGAAGCCCCGTGGTCAGCGGCGCCGCCGGGGTGTTCAGATTGCCGATGTTCGGATTGACGCTCGGCCCGACATAGGTCGCCGCGCAGCAGGCTTCCTTGCGCTTGCTGTAATCGCCGATCAGCCGGAAGCTGACATCGCTGGTGGGCTGGAACAGCAATTGCCCGCGCACGAAATAGCGATCGCGATCGTTGACGCGCGTATCGTTGGTGGCGTCGCGGTAAAAGCCGTCACGCTTCACGTAGACGCCGTCGATGCGCGCCGCGAGCTTCTCGCTGATCGGCCCGGTGACCCCGCCGGCCAGCCGCACGAAATCGTAATTGCCATACGTCGCCTCGCCATTGGCGCCGAATTCGAACGACGGCCGGCGGCTGACGATGCTGATCAGGCCGGCGGAGGAATTGCGCCCGCCCAGCGTGCCCTGTGGCCCGCGCAGCACTTCGATACGGTCGATCTCGCCCAGTTCGTTGAGCCCGATGCCCGAACGCGAGCGATAGACGCCGTCGATGAACACCACCACCGAGCTTTCGAGGCCCGGATTGTCGCCCACCGTGCCGATGCCGCGGATGCGCGGGCTGCCATTGGCTTCCGAGCCGGTGGAGGAGACGAGCAGTGACGGCGCCAGCTGATTGAGCTGGCGGATGTCGTTGGCGCCCGAATTCTGCAGCGATTCAGCGGTCACGGCGGAAATCGCCACCGGCACATCGGCCAGCGCCTGCGCGCGGCCCTGCGCGGTCACGATGATGTCGCTGATCTGGTCGTCGGCTTGCGGCGCGGCGGCGGCTTCGGATGGGGCGCCGGTGGCGGCATCGCTCTGCTGCGCCGCTGCCGGCGTGGCCAAACCAAGTGCGAGAACGGTTAGGGCACACGCCGACAGATACTGCTTGTTGAGCATCATTCTCTCCTGCTCGGTCAGCACTTTATAGCGCCGTACCTTATCCTCGAAATGACAGGATCACCCGGCGCTCGTCAAGCACTCATGTGCCACTTAATGACACGAAAGTTGCTGCTGTTGCCGAAAAGTCATAGTGCAAAGACCCGGGCCGGCCAGAACGCGTTTTCGAAACGGATGTTTTGGCCGGCCCGAAATGGGTTCAATAACCGTTGAGCCGGGCGAAGCGCTCACGGTGAAAAGCGGCATTGCCCCACATCGTCTCCAGCACGCGCGCGCGCTTGAGATACAGGCCGGCATCATGCTCGTCGGTCATGCCGATCCCGCCGTGCAGCTGGATCATCTCGCGGCTGACCAGATGCAGCGTATCGCTGGCGATCGCCTTGGCCAGGCTCACTGCCTGATCGGTATCGCTGCGCTTGGCGTCGATCGCCTCCAGCGCCCCCTCCACCGCCGAACGCATCAGTTCGAGCTCGGTGAACATCTTGGCCATGCGGTGCTGCAGCGCCTGAAAGGTCGACAGCGGCTGGCCGAACTGCACGCGTTGTTTGAGAAAATCGTTGGTCACGGCAAAGGCCTGCTCCGCCATGCCGAGCATTTCCGCGGACAGCGCCGCGGTGGCCAGATCGATTACCTGCGCGGTAAGCTCAGGCCCGCCCAATTTCTCCGCCGCGGCGCCGTCGAACGCCACCTGCGCATGGCTGCGCGAATCCGCCATGTGGCGCGCCGATCGCGTCACGCCCTCATCACCCGTGACAAGATACAGGCCGTTGCTCGCTGCCACCACGAACGCTTGCGCGCTATCGCCCTCGGCCACGAACTGCTTGGTCCCGCTGAGCACGCCGCCCACCGCCACCGTCGCGATCCGCGCCGGATCGTGCACCGGCCCCTCATCCACCGCCAGCGTCGCGACGATCTCGCCCGCAGCGATCCGCGGCAGCCAGTCGCGCTTTGCCGCCTCGGACGTGCCCAGCGCGATCGCCGCGGCGGCCGCGGCAGTCGAGGCCAAAGGCGAGGCGGTCAGGTTGCGCCCCAATTGCTCGAGCACCATGCCCAGCGACAGGTAGCCAAACGCCGATCCGCCAAACTCCTCGGGCACCACGATCCCGGCCCAGCCCATCTCGCCCATCTGCGCCCAGGCGGCGGCATCATAGCCCGCCGCCGGCGCGGCATTGCGCACGCGTCGGAACGCGCTCACCGGCGCCTCGTTATCCGCCCATTCGCGCGCCATATCGCGCAGCATCGTCTGTTCGTCGTTCAATACGGCCATGTCGTTCTTCCCTAAACCCGCAATCCGTCATCCCAGCGCAAGCTGGGATCTCCACGAGGCGCGCGGCGCGCCAGCCCCACCAAGACCCCAGCGTGCGCTGGGGCGACGTGGTTCGATCTCACTCACTGATGATCCAGCATCCCCAGGATGCGCTTGGCGATCACGTTGTTCTGAATCTCGCTCGATCCGCCATAGATCGACACGGCCTTGCCCCACAGCCAAGTGCGCGTCTGCGCGAGCTCCTCCGCGCTGAACCCTTCGCCGTCCCAGCCGAGGCCATTCATGCCCATGATCTCGATGCTCAGCTCGGCGCGATCCTGCGTGATGCGCGCGCCGACATTCTTCATGATGCTGGTCGCCGCCGATGGCCCCTGGTTGGAGCGCGCTTCCAGCGCCGCGCGCCTGAGCGTCAGCGCGAAGGCGCGGGCATCCATTTCGTGCCGCACGATGCGCATGCGCAGATCCTGATCGGGCACGCGGCCCGCCTCGTCCGCGCCGCGATATTCCTTGGCCAGCGCCCCCATCGGCTTGCCGGCGAACATCCGCGCCGCCGATCCGCCGCCCGACAGGCTGGAGCGTTCATGCTGCAGCAGCCGCTTGCCGATCGTCCAGCCCTCGCCCTCGCGCCCGATCAGATTGCCCTTGGGCACCTTCACGTTGGTGAAAAACGTCTCGCAGAACGGCGAGGAGCCGGAGATCAGCCGGATCGGCTTCACCTCGACGCCCTCGGCATCCATGTCGATCAGCAGAAAACTGATCCCCTCATGCTTTTTCGATTTATCGGTGCGCACCAGCGCAAAGCATTTGTCGGCCCATTGCCCGCCGCTCGTCCAGGTCTTCTGGCCATTGACGAGATAGTGATCCCCCCGATCCTCCGCGAACATCTGCAGGCTGGCCAGATCGGAGCCGGCACCGGGCTCGGAATAGCCCTGGCACCAGCGCACGTCGCCGCGCGCGATCGCCGGGATATGCTCCAGTTTCTGCTCCTCGGTGCCATATTCGAGCAACGTCGGCCCGAACATCATCACGCCCATGCCGCCAATCGGATTCCACGCGCCGACCCGCGCCATCTCCTCGTGCAGCACGCGCACTTCGGCCTTGTCGAGCCCGCCCCCTCCATAGTGTTTGGGCCAGGCCGGTACGCCCCAGCCCTTGTCACCCATGGCTTTCTTCCACGCCGCCTGTTCGGGCGTATCCTCGCTCGGCCCGTCGAGCGCGGACATGGCATTGTCCTGGCCCTTCAACGTGGCGGGGAAATGCTCGGCCAGCCAGCCGCGCACGTCGTGGCGGAAGGTGTCGAGCGGTGCGGCGGGCGAGTCGAGTTCGGCAGCGGAAGCCATGGATCCTCATCCTTTTCTACGATTCTGAATATCGGGTATGGCGATGGAATGCCACAGATCGGCGCATAAGCAAAGCGTCTGCGTGGGCGTGATCCAGCTCTTTCCTACACGCCAAACATATGGCATGTTCGGTTAATGTTCTGCGCCCGCCGGGCGGATATGGTGGCTGCGAAGAACGCGTCAGCGTCTCAACATTGTCAACATTCGCGCGCCCAGCGACGACTTTACAAAGCTTGCCGCCCTTGAGACGGTTGCGCCGACTCCGCCAGTTTCCACAGGAGGTTTTCCATGCCTTTTGCGAACCGCGCCGTGCCCTTCGTGCTTGCCGCCGTGCTGATCGACACGATCGGCTTTGGCATCGTCATGCCCGTGCTGCCCGCGCTGATCACCCGGCTTGGCCAGGTCGGGATCGACGATGCCGCGCGCATTGCCGGCTATATGCTGGTCGCCTTCGCGCTCGCGCAGTTCGTCGCCGGCCCGGTGCTCGGTAATCTCAGCGACCGCTTCGGCCGCCGCCCGGTGCTGATCGCCTCGATGCTCGCCTTCGGCATCGATTACGCGTTGATGGCGATCGCCCCCACGCTCGCCTGGCTGTTCCTCGGTCGTATGGTCGCGGGCTTTGCCGGCGCGGTCTACGGCCCGGCAAATTCAGTCATTGCCGATGTGACGCCGCCTGAGAAGCGCAGCGCCGCGTTCGGCTATGTCAGCGCCGCCTTTGGCATCGGCTTCATCATCGGGCCGGCGCTGGGCGGGCTGATCGCCGGGTTCGGTCCGCGCGCGCCCTTCATCGCCGCCGCGGTCCTGGCGCTGGGCAATGCCGCGATCATGATCGTGGCGTTGCCCGAATCGCTGGCGCAGGAACACCGCCGCCCGTTCCGCTGGCGCGACGCGCATATCATCGGGGCATTCAGGCCCCTGTTCGAAAGCCGCATCGCGGCACCGTTGCTGCTGGTCGCGCTGATCTGGCAGTTGGCGCACCAGGTCTATCCCGCCACCTGGGCGTTCTGGGCCACGATCCGCTTTAACTGGAGCCCGGGCGCGATCGGGCTCAGTCTGGCCTATGTCGGGTTGATCATGGCGCTGGTGCAGGGGCTGCTCGTCGGCCTGGTGATCGGCCGCATCGGCGATCGCCGCGCGCTGCTGATCGGGCTCGGCACGGGTGCGGCAGGATTTCTGGCCTTCGCCTTCGTCACCGCCGGGTGGCAGACCTATGCCATCATGATTTTTGCCGCCTTGTCCGGCCTGGTCGGCCCGGCGCTCAACGGGCTGCTCTCGCGCATGGTCGGGCCCGAGCGGCAAGGCGTATTGCAGGGCGGTCTGGGCAGCCTTGGCAGCGTCGCGGCGATCATCAGCCCCCTGATGATGACGCAGGCGTTGGCAGCGGGCGTCGAGCACGGTTTCCCCGGCGCGGCGTTCCTGCTCGCGGGGCTGCTCGTCGTGGCTGCGCTCGGCATCGTCGCCGCGAAACTGCGCGTTCCGGCGCACGCGGCCAGCGACACGGTTGCCGAGGCGTGATGGCGCTCCCATTTCTGGCGCGACACCATAGGAGCTGCCTGCATGATCGATCTGCATTACTGGCCCACGCCGAACGGCCACAAGATCACGTTGTTTCTGGAAGAGACCGGGCTCGATTACCGCATCGTCCCGGTCAATATCGGCAAGGGCGACCAGTTCGAGCCCGATTTTCTCAAGATCGCCCCCAACAATCGCATGCCCGCGATCGTCGATCATGCGCCCACCGATGGCGGCGCCCCGATCGCCATTTTCGAAAGCGGCGCGATCCTGCTCTATCTTGCCGAGAAAACCGGCCGCTTCGGCGGCGCCGATGTGCGCAGCCGGACTGAAATCAACCAGTGGCTGATGTGGCAGATGGGCGGGCTTGGCCCCATGCTCGGGCAGAACCACCATTTCACGCGCTACGCGCCCGAACAGGTGCCTTATGCGATCGATCGCTATGTTCGCGAGACCAACCGCCTGTACGGCGTGCTTGATCGCCGGCTGGAGGGCCGCGACTTCATCACCGGCGACTATTCGATCGCCGACATGGCCAGCTATCCGTGGATCCTGCCCGAAGCGCAGGGCCAGAATATCGACGACTTTCCCAACGTGAAACGCTGGCACGCGGCGATCAAGGATCGCCCCGCGACGATCGAAGCGTATCGCAAGGGCGCCGAGATCCAGCCAGCGCAATCGCCGATGACCGAGGAGCAGAAGAAGGTGCTGTTCGGCCAGACGGCGAAAGGCGATTGAGAAGGATGAGGCGGCGTGGCGCCGCCTCATCCACTTACTTGGTCGGCGCGACGGGCACCTGCGCCACCGGTGCGGCCACAACCATCGGTTGGCTCGGCGCAGCCACCGCGGCAAACTGCACGTCTTCATCAATAAAGCCCTTAACCGGCGAACCGGCAGCGACCATGGCGCTTGTTCCGGTCATGAAAAAGCCGGCGGGAAGGAAGACCAGGGCTGACACGGCGGTAGCGCCGATGCCGCCAGCAGTGCCCTTGTCGTCAAAGGCACCTGTCAACCGGATCTGGCGGCCGTTGGCCGTCAAATACAACACCCGCGCACCAAAATGGCCGGATTTGCCCCACATGCCCTTGTTACGCACTTCCATGATTTCGCCGACTGCTGGCGACCCGGCTGGAATGACCGTCGTACCGTTGATGACTACATTTTCCGATACTTCGAGATTGAAGCGCTGGCCGACCTTCAGCTTCTTGCCCTTCGTCGTTAGCTCTTCTGTCGTCCGCAACGGCACGGCCGTCCCGACACGCAGAACGGTCTCGCCTTTCGCCGGCTGGAAAGCCGCCACCGTTGCCGGCGATGCGGCCGGCGTCGAACTCTGGGCTAAAGCCGCGCCGGATGTTGCAGACACGATAAAAAATGCGCCCGAAAGCGCTGTACTGAACCTGTTCATGAAATCCCCCCATCGCCGGTTTTCCCGACCGGCGGATGTAAGTGACTGAAAACGGGAGATCATGTCAATTGACTCAACCACTTTGGAAGAAACAGATCATTTGTGTTCGAATCTTTGAGGTGGATTTCACCCCGCACCCCCCTCACGCACCCCTTTCGAACATCGCGTATGGCAATCCACCCTCTGCTGGACTAGCAAACTCGAACCATGGGAACCGACAACACCGCCGCCGCGCTGCTCGCCAGCGACTTCGCCACGCTGCCCGATCTGATCCGGGCGCATGCCACCACCCAGCCTGACAAGGTCGCGCTGGCCGAGGCGGGGGGCGAGCTTGATTATGCCGCGCTCGATGCGCTGATCGACCGCGTCGCCGCGGCGCTGCAGCGCGATGGCGTGGCGCAGGGCGCCGCGGTGGCGATCGTCGCTGCCGCCTCGATCGATTATGCCGCGGTTTTCCTTGGCGCGCTGCGCGCCGGATGCGTGGCCGCCCCGCTGGCGCCCTCCGCCACCCCCGAGGCGATCATCGGCATGATCGCCGATTGCGACGCTGCCGTAACCTTCCTCGATGCCGATGCAGCGGCTTTGCTCAAGGGCCGTCATGTGCCGGGCAAGCTCGTCCATCTCAAATCGCTGGGCAGTTGGCTGGCGGCGCCGGGCGCGCGCCCCGCCCCCGTCGCCATTGCGCCGGCGGACGGCTTCAACATCATCTATTCCTCGGGCACCACCGGCAGCCCAAAAGGCATCGTGCAGAGCCATGCGATGCGCTGGGCGCATATCGCGCGCAACGCCGCAGCGGGCTTCGGCGAGGCGGTGACGATGATCGCCACGCCGCTTTATTCGAACACCACGTTGGTCAGCTTCCTCCCCACGCTGGGTTGGGGCGGCACGGTCGTGCTGATGAAAAAGTTCGACGCGCGGGGCTATTGCCAGCTCGCCGAGCGCCACCGCGCGACGCACACCATGCTCGTCCCCGTACAATATCAGCGCATCATGGCGCTGCCCGATTTCGAGCGCTTCGACCTGTCCAGCTTCCGCCTCAAGACCAGCACCAGCGCGCCGTTCGCCGCGGCGCTCAAGGCCGACATCCTGGCGCGCTGGCCCGGCCTGCTGGTGGAATATTACGGCCTGACCGAGGGCGGCGCCTCGACCGGGCTCAACGCCACCGCGCACCCCGACAAGCTGCACACCGTCGGCCCGCCGCTGCCCGGCCACGAAATCCGCCTGATCGACGATGATGGCAACGAGGTCGCGCCGGGCGAGATGGGCGAAGTGGTCGGCCGCAGCCCGACGATGATGACCGGCTATCACGGCCGTGCCGAGGCAAGCGCGGCGGCGGAATGGCACGACCAGGACGGCAATCGCTACATTCGCCACGGCGATGTCGCGCGCTTCGATGACGACGGCTTTCTCATTCTGCTCGACCGCAAGAAGGATCTGATCATTTCGGGCGGGTTCAACATCTACCCCACCGATCTCGAAGCCGTGCTCAGCCAGCATCCCGCGGTCGCCGATTGCAGCGTGATCGGTGTGCCGTCCGAGGCGTGGGGCGAGACGCCCGTCGGCTTTTATGTGCCGCACACCGGCGTCGCTGCCAGCATCGACGAGATCCGCGACTGGACCAACGCGCAACTGGGCAAGACGCAGCGCCTCTCCGCCTTGCACGCGATCGACGAATTGCCGCGCAGTGCGATCGGCAAGGTGCTCAAGCGCGAATTGCGGGACCGGTTGCAGGAGGCAAGCGCATGACCTCGATCACCGACATGCTCGCCGCGGCGACCCTCACGGATACCGGCTTCACTGCCACGATCACGCCCAATTGGCTGCAGGGCCGCACCGCTTATGGCGGGCTATCGAGCGCGCTGGCGCTGCACGCCGCGCAAGCCTGCGAACCGGATCTGCCACCGCTCCGCTCGGCGCAAGTGTCGTTCATCGGTCCGCTGGCCGGCGACGTCACGGTCACCGCGACCAAGCTGCGCCGCGGTCGCAATGCGGCCTTCATCCAGTCCGATATCGTCTCCGAGGCGGGGCTGGGTTACCGCGCGACCTTTGTGTTCATGTCGGATCAGCCGTCGCGCATCGATCTCGAGGGGCGGCTCAACAACGCTGTCCGCCCGCCCGCGCCCGATGCCGAACTTTATACCGGCCCGCCGGAATTCTTCACCGGCAATTTCAATTTCTTCGATCTGAAAGAGGGGCTGGGCGAGGCCGAGTGGCTGCGTTGGGGCCGGCTGCGCGCACGCGACGGGCTTGATCCGATGGTCGAGGTCATGGCGATCGCCGACGCGCTTCCCCCGGCCGCGTTCAAGCTGCTCGGCAAGCAGCCAGCCCCGCTGAGTTCGCTGACCTGGATCGTCAATCTGCTCACCCCCACGCCGCGCACGACGGATGGCTGGTGGCTGCTTTCCGCGACGACCGATCATGCCAGGAATGGCTGTTCGAGCCAGAGCATGATGCTGTGGAATGCGGATGGCGTGCCAATCGCGCAAGGCATGCAAAGTGTCGCGATCTTCGCCTGATCGGCGGATATGCGGCATCCGATGCCGGCGCCATTGCACGCATCCGCTGGCGAGTCACGAAAAGGGCCGCCGGCCTTCGCCAGCGGCCCTCTCCCATCCCAACGGAACGAGCTTAAGCGAACGATACGGTCGTGCGGATCTTGCGGCGGCGCATCGATCCCCCGATCATGCCAAACCCCGCCAGCATCATCGCCCAAGTCGCAGGCTCCGGTATGGCCGGTGCGAATTGCTGATAGATGTCGCCTGTCGTGGCCAGATAGCTGCCGCCATTGGCCAGCGCATCGACGCTCAGATTCCAGCCCATCGCATCATAGGCAGCGAGATCGAGTGCCGTGACGACGCCTTCTTGGCCGAAGCAGAAGGTTGGATCGAGCAATCCGTTGCCCACCTGGCAACCCGCCGTGTCCTTCCAGTGCGACGCCTGGCGACCATCTCCATTGTACGAACCGGTCGACATCGTGTTGCCGAACAGCGCGGTCTGGCCGCCATCGATCGAGAAGTATTTCGTGCCGCCGACCGCCAGATCGAGCGTCGCCCCGGTGCCCGGCGCAATGCCCGTTGGATCATCGCTGTAGCGGAACATGTCGAGCGCACTGTAAATCGAAGTGTCGTTAAGACTATAGCCCAAAGCGCCCGCACCAGGGCCATCCGGACCGCCGTAATAATCGAGGAAGTCGACACCCGAGACGAAGCCCAGCGCATGGCCGATCTCATGAATGGCCACGCCGATGAAATCGAACGTGTTCGCGGTGATGCCGTCCGATGGGTTGAAGTCGAAGGCAAAATTGCTGCTGAACCGCACGGTCCCGTCCAGCGCGCCGGGGCTGCTCAAGTTTCCACCGATCGCCTTCACCACCGACGAGTTCAGATAGAGAACCTGGCTGCTGGTGCTGTCGCCGTCGATATAGGTAAGCTTGCTGGTGTCGTCATTGCCGTCTTCGTCGACGCCGTTGGTGATGAAGCTCGCGCCTCCCCCGGTCAGCGTCGGCAGCACGATGTTTTGATCCAGCGTCGAGTTGCTCTTGGTCGCATTGATCTGGTTCTCCCAGTTGGCGACCGAATAATCGAGACGCCGGCTGCCCGTCGAACCAATAATGCCGGGGTTGAGCGCGGCGAAGCTGACACCGAGATTGATTGTCACGCTGTTGGTAAGGATCGAGCCCCAATAGGCAGCGGCGATATTAAAGCCCTGCTCAGCCGCGGAACCCGTTACGCCGCCCTGATCGACAAGATTGATAACCGCCGCATTAGCCGGTGCCAAACACAGTGTGACCATTGCCGCGCTGCAGCACAAAATGCCCTTGAAATGCATGTCTGACCCCTCTTACCGGTGATTCTGAACCTGGTATTAACTATGTATAGTGAAGTAAAACGCTGCCCTGTCAACGTGAGATTGTTCTTTTATGGCGGTATGTTGACTGCCATGTGGCAGCTTCGCCTGGAGCCATGAATTGCGAAGCTCCTCTTATCGGATGGTCGGAACAATGAAGCGCCCAATGAGCAGTGCGGCTGCACAAATCGTGCTCACCGAACTGAAGACCGCTCTCCACCGCCGCGACCGCGCTGCGACGAATCGCGCCGTGACCGCCTTGCTGGACGGTGCCGCGCCGCTTGGCGAACAATGGCGCTCGATCTCCCGCCTGATGCAGGTCAGCGGCGAGCTGACGCTGGCGCACCGCGCGATTGATTGCTTCGTGGCGAGCGCCGCCGACAAGTCCGCCGCGCGCTACGCCAAGGTCGTTCTGCTCACCCAATCCAACCGCATCCGTGAGGCGCACGATTTGCTCGCGACATTGCCCACGCATGTCCCCGATCCCGCCGGCCATGCCTATGTGCTGGGCAACACCGCGATGACACTGGGCGATGTGACGCAAGCCCGCGCCCATCTGCAGACGGCGCTCAAGCATCGCCCAGGCTGGGGGCCGGCGTGGCTGTCATTAGCGACGATGGTCAATCTGGCGCAGGATCCGCTCGGCGATCGCTTGCTCGCCGAAGCCCCGGCAGCCGAGCGCCAGGGGCCGGCTGACCTGGCGCGTTATTGCTATGCGCTTGGCAAGCTGCACGCCGATCGCGGCGATCCGGCCGCAACCTTCGCGGCCTATGCCCGTGGCGCGCAATTGCTCAAATCGCAGACGCCTTATAGCCGCAACGGCAACGCCGCGAACGCGCAGTCGGCGATGACCGGCTATCCCGACGGCTTTTTCGACCGGATGCGCGCGCAGCAGACGCGGGACACAAGCCGCCCAATATTCGTCACCGGTTTGCCGCGTTCCGGGACGACATTGGTCGAACACATCCTCGCCAGCCATAGCGACGTGGTGGATGGCGGCGAGCTCAACATCGTTCAGCATGTCGCGGTGGCGGTGGGCGGCGTCTCGGGCGAGGCGCTCGAACAATATATGGCCGGCGGCGGCACGCTCGACACGCTCAGCGATCTGTATCTGCATCTGCTCGCCGAACGCTTCAGCGGCACCGGAAGGGTCGTCGACAAGACGATCGACGTCAGCCGTTGCCTGGGGCTGATCGCCGCCGCGTTGCCCGATGCGCCGTTGATCTGGATGCGGCGCGATCCGCTCGACAGCGCCTGGTCGTGCTTCCGGACCTTCTTCATCCACGGCGTTGCGTGGAGCTATGATCTGGCCGAAATCGCCGATCACTTCCGGCTGGAAGATCAGTTGATGGCGTTCTGGAAGGCGCAGCTCGGCGATCGCCTGCTGATAGTGCCATATCGCGCGTTGGTCGAGGATCCGGCGACGTGGACCGCGCGGTTGCTGGCGCATTGCGGGCTGCCAGAGGAGGCGGGTGCCTACACCCCACATCTGACCGAGCGCACCGTGGCCACCGCCAGTTCGCTGCAGGTCCGCCGCCCGATCAACCGCGATGGCCTGGGCGTGGCCGAGCCTTACCGGGCCTATCTGCAACCGTTCGTCGACGCCTATGACCGTGAGAACGACACCGTCCGCCCTCGCTGAGACGCCAGCTCCGACAGTGCGACACTTTGCGACAATTTTCGCCTTTGGCGACACACTGCAGTGACAAGCCGGTTCCATTAAGGTGGCCAAGGACGCGGGCAGGCCGCGCCTGCACAGTCGGGAACCACACATGAACAAGAAGCTCATCATCGCCGCCGCCCTTGCCGCTTCCGCGGTCGGCGGCATCGCCGTAGCCGCTGAAGCGGTAATCGGCCCGCGCGGCCCCATGGCGGCGGACACCAACAAGGACGGCATCATTTCTCGCTCGGAATTCTTCGCAGCGGCCGATGCCCGCTTCGCCAAGCGTGACACCAATGGCGATCGCAAGCTCAGCGGCGCCGAGATCGACACTGGCCGGCGCGGCGAAAAGCTTTTGCGTAACGACACGAATAAGGACGGCATCATTTCTTTTGCCGAGATCACGGCGGCCAAGTCCGCGCGCTTCAAGGCGAAGGATGCTAATCAAGACGGCAACCTGACCCGCGAGGAAATGCGCCCCAAAGGCCCGCGCGGTGGCGGTATGCGGGCCATGGCCGGCATGATGCTGCGCAATGCCGATGCCAACAAGGACGGCAAGATCAGTCGCGATGAGGTACGCGCCGAGGCGGACCAGCGCTTCGATCGCCTCGATGCCAATCGTGACGGCTTTGTCGATCGCGCCGAGATGGAAGCGATGCGTGGCCCGGGCCGCGGCCCCGGCGGCCATGGGGGGCCCGGCGCCGACATGCCCCCACCCCCGCCTCGCGACAGCGAGTAACGTAAACGCCAGGCGGCTGTGGTCGCCTGGCGCCTTCTCCGATGGGGAAACATCATGCTAAGCGCCGAACCGATGGGAGACATGCCACATCTGCTGCTCGTCGATGACGAGCGCTCGATCCGCGAACCGCTTGGGCAATATCTGACCAAACAGGGCTTTCGCGTTACGCAGGCGAGCGATGCGGCCATCGCGCGCACGCGGCTCGCGGCCTATGCCATCGACCTCGTCGTGCTCGACATCATGATGCCTGGCGAAGACGGCCTGAGCCTGACACGCCACATCCGCGAAACAAGCGAGATACCCGTCATCCTGCTCACCGCGCGCAGCGAAGAGACCGATCGCATCGTCGGGCTGGAAATGGGCGCCGACGATTATGTCGTAAAGCCGTTCTCGCCCCGCGAGCTTTCGGCCCGCATCAAGGTCATTCTGCGCCGTGCCGCTGCCGGTGGCACGCGCCAGCATGCGCCAGATAGCGGCGCGTTCGCCTTTGCCGGCTGGGTGCTCAAATCGGGCGAACGCGCGCTGGTCGATCGTGACGGCGTCTCCGTGCCGCTATCGACCGGCGAATATAATCTGCTCCACGCGCTGGTCACGCGCCCACGCCAGGTACTGACCCGCGATCAATTGCTTGATCTGACGCAGGGCCGCGAGGCCGCCGCGTTCGATCGCGCGATCGACAATCAGGTCAGCCGCTTGCGCCGCAAGATCGAGGCTGATCCGAAAAACCCGGATCTGATCAAGACGGTATGGGGCGGCGGTTATACGCTCGCGGCCGAAGTGACACGCTTGTGACCACGATGCGTTTCTGGTCGCGCAGTCTGGCCGGCCAGATGGCAGTCCTTGTCGCGCTCGCGCTGCTGGTCGCGCAATTGATCAATTTCGGCGTACTGCTCAACGAGCGCCGCAATTTCCGTTTCGAGCAGGCAACGGGGCCCGCCGTGGCGCGGATCGTCGATGCCGTGGAGCGTGCCGACCAACGCATCCTTTCGGCCGAACGGGGCCGCGTTCGCCTGCTTGAGGCTTCGCCGATCGACAGGGCCGCCGAGCATCGCCCAGAGGTTGAGCGTGGTATCCGTGATGCGCTGCGCGAGGCGGGGCTCCGTGTCGGGCGGATCGAAACGGCGGTGGTCGATCAGCGCCCGCCATTGCTGCAGCGTCCGGGGCCCCGCCGGGTGCGCGATCCGAGCAGGGCCAGTGGGGATCTGATCATCGCCGTCGAGCGCATGGGCGGCGGCTGGCTGGTCTCCGCCACGCCGTGGCCCCGTGGCGAAGGCCGATTGTTTATGCGGCTGATTGCGCAGACGCTGATCCTTTACGCCATCGTCCTGCTCCCCGTGCTATGGATCGGCCGGCGCATTTCGCGCCCATTGCGCAGCCTGGCGACCGCCGCGCGCGATTTCACCCCAGGCGAGGTGGACGTGCCGCTCGCGGAGGACGGCCCCGATGATCTGCGCGAGGTGGTCGCCGCATTTAACGCACTGCGGCTGCGCGTTACCGCCATGCTGGACGAGAAGGATCGCATGCTGGGCGCGATCGGGCACGATCTTCGCACCCCGCTCGCGGCCTTGCGCGTGCGCATCGAATCGGTTGAAGACGAGGCCGATCGCACCAAGATGGCCGACACGATCATGGAGATGGATCGCACGCTGGACGACATCCTGTCGCTCGCGCGACTCGGGCGGCCCAGCGAGCCATTGACCGAGGTAGATCTCTCCGCGCTGGTCGATGCGGTAGTGGAGGATTTTCGCGATCTTGGCGCCGAGGTGACCTTCGACGAGGAAACGCCACGGTTGCAGATGCGGCTGCGACCGTCGCTGATGCGCCGCGCGGTGCGCAATCTGATTGAGAATGCGGTGAAATACGGCATTTCCGCCGCCGTCACGATCGACGCGATGCCCGCGCACGTTAAAATTGTGGTGGCGGATCAAGGGCCGGGCATTCCCGAGGACCGTCTGGCGGACGTGTTCGATCCGTTCACGCGCCTCGAAACCTCGCGCAACCGCGATACGGGGGGAATCGGGCTTGGCCTGGCGCTGGCGGGTGCCATCGTCGCCGATGCGGGGGGCACGATAGAATTGAAAAACCGCCCCGGCGGCGGGCTCGACGCCACGATTATTCTGCCGCGATAAACCCATAATGGATCACGAAAGACAGCCTTCGCGCACTTTTGTTATAATTGAAGCTGTGCTATCCGTTGGAAATTGGTCCGGCCGACATTAGTCGGTGCATACTTGGGGTACGCGGCGGACTTAAGGGTGAACATTATGAACGCCTCCGACCTCTATTCGCTACTCAACGACGCCTGCCAGCAACTTGACGATAAAGGCGATCATGCGATCGCCGCTTATGTTGGGCTGGCCATGGCGCTGGTCGCCGATAAATATGACATCGATACCGATAACGACGAGGAGGCGGACGGCGCACATGCCGCCCATCTGCCGAAGTCCGGCGGGCGAAGCGGCGGTTCCTGGGCCTGAAGCCGCTCGCTAGATCAGGTAGAAGGTGGTGCGGGCGGTCGGAATCGAACCGACACTCCTTTCGGAACCGGATTTTGAGTCCGGCGCGTCTACCAGTTCCACCACGCCCGCATCGGCTGAGGATTCGAGCGTTTCCGCTCTCGTAACCGCGGATGGCCGAATGGCATAACCCGGGGCGCAACGTCCAGCCCTTTCGCGACTTTGATCGCAGGAAGCGGAACGCCGGGGCGCGAAAGAAGCGCTAGGGTCGAACGACGCAACGGGGACGGATCATGCACTATTACACGACGATGCGCTCTGCCGTCGGCGCGCTCAAGCTGGTGGCCAGCGACGCCGGTCTGACCGCAATCCTGTGGGAAAACGACGCGCCCGACCGGGTGCGACTTGGGGCGATGACCGAGGGCGACGATCACCCCGTTCTGCGCGAGGCGAAACGCCAGATCGCCGCCTATTTTGCGGGCACATTAACCGCCTTCACCGTGCCGCTCGATTTCCACGGCACCGATTTTCAGAAAAGCGTGTGGGAAGCGTTGCTCACGATCCCGTTCGGTCAGACGCGCAGCTATGGCGAGATCGCGCGCCAGATCGGTCGCCCAGGCGCCGCCCGCGCCGTCGGCGCTGCGAACGGACGCAACCCCATCTCGATCATCGCGCCGTGTCACCGCGTGATTGGCGCGAATGGCACGCTGACCGGCTTTGCCGGTGGGCTGGAGGCGAAAAAGCTGCTGCTCGATCTCGAACGCGTGCCCGCTTAGCTGCGCGGCGCCTGTCGCCGGTAGCTCAGCGCCTCGGCGACATGGATACGCCCGATCGCCGCACTACCGGCCAGATCCGCAATGGTGCGCGCGACGCGCAAGATCCGCGTATAGCCGCGCGCCGACAACCGCATCGCTTCGCTGGCTTGGGCGAGCAATTTGCGCCCGGGCTCGTCCGGCGTGGCCACGGCGGCAAGCAGTTCGCCATCGATTTCTGCATTGGTGCGAACGTCATGCGCGTCGTACCGCGCCGCCTGCAGCGCACGCGCCGCCGCCACACGCGCGCGCACCTCGGCCGAGCCTTCCGCCGGCGGCGGCAGCACCAGATCCGCAGCGCTCACCGCCTGCACCTCCACATGCAGATCCATGCGATCGAGCAGCGGCCCGCTGACCTTGGCCTGATAATCCGCCGCGCACCGCGGCGCGCGCGAACAGGCCAAAGCGGCGTCGCCAAGGTGGCCGCAACGGCACGGATTCATCGCTGCCACCAACTGCACCCGTGCGGGAAACGTGACATGCGCATTGGCGCGCGCGACGCTCACCGTACCCGTTTCGAGCGGCTGGCGAAGCGAATCAAGCACCGCGCGCTGGAATTCGGGCAGTTCATCAAGAAACAGCACGCCGAGATGCGCCAGGCTGACCTCCCCCGGCTTCACTTTCAGCCCGCCACCGATCAGCGCCGCCATCGAGGCCGAATGATGCGGCGCGCGGTACGGACGGCGGCGCGTCAGACGACCGCCCTGCAGCGTTCCCGCCACGCTCGCCACCATCGACACCTCCAGCGCTTCGGCCGCATCAAGCGGCGGCAGGATGCTTGGCAGGCAGGACGCCATCAGCGATTTGCCAGATCCCGGCGGCCCGATCATCAGCAGATTATGGTTGCCAGCCGCCGCAATCTCCAGCGCACGCTTGGCAGTTTCCTGTCCTTTGACCTGCGCGAGATCGGGGCCGGCCACATTGTCCTCCACCACCCCCGGTTGCGGCGCGGACAGCAAGCCATGGCCCTTGAAATGGTTGAGCAGGGCGAGAATATCGGGCGCGGCGATCACCTGGATCGATCCCGCCCACGCCGCCTCCGCCCCCTGCGCCGCCGGGCACACCAGCCCCTTGCCGATCGCCGATGCGTGCAACGCGGCAAGCAATACCCCGGGCGACGAGGCCACGCGCGCATCCAACCCCAATTCTCCCACCACGACATAATCAGACAAGGTCTCGGCATCCACGACGCCCATCGCGCCAAGCAGCGCCAGCGCGATCGGCAGATCGAAATGCGATCCTTCCTTGGGCAGATCAGCGGGCGACAGATTGACCACAATCCGCTTGGGCGGCAGCGCCAGCCCCATCGCCGAAATCGCGCCACGCACGCGCTCGCGGCTTTCTGCCACCGCCTTGTCGCCGAGCCCGACGACGTAAAAGCCAGGCAGCCCGGGGATGAGCTGCACCTGCACCTCGACCGCGCGCGCCTCAAGCCCGAGATACGCAACGGTCGATACGCTTGCCACCATGCCGTTGCTCCCCCCGAAGTCGGGCGAGCATAGCCGCATTTTTACGTGGGGAAAGAGCACCCGCTTTCCGTCACCCCGGGCTTGTTCCGGGGTCCGCCAAGCGGCTTGGTATTGAACAAGCGGCGGACAGCGCGCGGCCGGCACAGCGGACCCCGGAACGAGTCCGGGGTGACACGATAATGCTGTCTTGCCAAAACAATACACCCGCCCCACATCACTCCCGTGACCAGCACGAGCCGCCCCGCCCCGCACCCGTTCAAACGCTACGGCCAGCTTACGTTGGGTAGCCTGATGATCATTCTAGCCCCGCTTGCCGCCCCCCTGCCCGGCCCGGCCGGCGCGGTGCTGTTTGCTGGCGGGATGATTCTCGTGCTGCGCAATTCCGCGGCCGCGCGGCAGCGCTGGGCGCGGCTCAAGCGGCGATCGCCACGGATCGGCGGCTTCATCGATCGCCTGATGCGGCGCGGCAGTGCGCTACGCCGTCATGCGCGAGACAAAGCGCCGGTGGCGAATTGACTTTGGCGGCGCTCTTGCCTAATGGCCCGGGCTTCAAGGTCGCCCCTGTGGCGGCCTTCTTACATTCAGATACACCCCCTCGGGTTAGATTTTAGGGAATGACCGATGAAGCGGACCTTTCAACCGAGCAATCTCGTGCGCGCCCGTCGCCACGGCTTCCGTCTCCGCTCGGCGACTCCGGGCGGCCGCAACATCCTGCGCGCGCGCCGCAACCGCGGCCGCAAGAAGCTGTCGGCCTAACTCCTCCCGCTGGCGCTGCCAGCATATCGACCTTGCAGGTTCGCCGCGATTTTCTCGCGGCGAACGCGGGGAAACGCGCACCGATGCCGGGCTTCGTCCTGCTCGTGCGCGACCGGCAGGACGGATCGCCCGATATGCGTATCGGTTACACCGTCACCAAGAAAATCGGCAACGCCGTTATCCGCAACCGCATGAAGCGGCGGTTGCGCGCGCTGGCGCGCGAGTTGCTCCCGGAACGCGGGATTCGCGGCGCCGATCATGTGCTGATCGGCCGCAACGGCGGGATCGAGCGCGATTACGCGCAACTGCGGACCGAGCTGGCCAAGGCACTGGCCAAGGTGATGCGGTGACCCGCCCGACCCTGGCGGCCCGCCTGCTCATCCTGATCGCGCGCGGCTGGCAGCTCGGCCCCTCGGTCGTGCTGCCGCCGACGTGCCGCTATGCGCCAAGCTGTTCTTCCTATGCAATCGAGGCGGTTCGCCGCTATGGCGCCTTCAAAGGCGGGTGGCTGGCGGCACGACGGATCGCGCGCTGCCATCCCTGGGGCGGGTCCGGATACGATCCGGTCCCCTGATTTTCGCGAACGGATTGCTAACCTGTGAAAAACGACCAGAAGAATTTCATCCTGTTCGCGGTGATCGCGGCGCTGATCCTGTTCGGCTGGCCGTTGCTGCAGAACCGGTTCTTCCCCGCCGCCAACCCGCCGGTCACCAAGATCGTGGAGGGCAAGGCGCAAGTCGTGCCCAATCCGAGCGCCGATCCCGCCGCCGATGCCCCGTCCGCCGTGCGCGACCGCAATCTCGTGCTCGGCGAAACCCCGCGCATCCGCATCGACACGCCCACCGTCAGCGGCTCGATCAACCTGAAGGGGGCGCGCATCGATGATCTGGTGCTCAAATCCTACAAGGAAACGATCGCCAAGGATTCGCCGCCGATCCGCCTGCTCTCTCCATCGGGTAGCCCCGACGCCTATTTCGCCGGCTTTGGCTGGCGTGACGACGGGCTGAAGCCGCCCGCACCGGACACGATCTGGAAGGCCACCGGCAGCGTTCTCTCGCCCGGCAAGCCCGTCACGCTCGACGCCGCCAACGCGCAGGGGCAGCGCTTCCGCATCGAGCTGTCGGTTGATGACGGCTATATGTTCACCGTGCGCCAGACCGTCGCCAATGCCGGTGCCGCGCCCGTCCCGGTCGCGACCTATGGCCTGGTCAACCGCAATGGCGTGTTCAAGGAAGCCGACACCTGGACGGTGCAGATCGGCCCGATGTCGGCGCACAATGGCGCTGCCGATTACGGGATCAATTTCAGTACGATCGACGAGGGTACGCAGAAATTCTCCACGACCGGAGGCTGGCTTGGCTTTACCGACAAATATTGGCTCACCGCGATCGTCCCCGATCAGGCAGTACCATTTGACGGCCAGTTCCGCGCCGGTGCCAACAAGGCCTATCAGGCGGATTATTCGGTCACCCCGCGGCTGCTCGCCCCCGGCAAGACGATGACGCAGACGTCGCGCTTCTTCGCCGGTGCCAAGGAAGTGCGCCTGCTGGATCGCTATACCGATAAGGAAGGCATCGCCTTTTTCGATCACGGCCTCGATTGGGGCTGGTTCCGCATCGTCGAGAAGCCGATCTTCTATTATCTCGACTGGCTGTTCCGCATGGTCGGCAATTTCGGCGTGGCGATCATCCTGCTGACCTTCACGATCCGCGGCATCATGTTCCCGATCGCGCAGAAGCAGTTCAAGTCGATGGCCGCGATGAAGACGCTGCAGCCTAAGATGAAGGCGCTGCAGGAGCGCTACAAGGACGACAAGCCGCGCCAGCAGCAGGAGATCATGCAGCTGTACAAGACGGAGAAGGTCAATCCGCTCGCCGGTTGCCTGCCCACCTTGCTGCAGATCCCGATCTTCTACGCGCTGTACAAGGTGCTGCTGCTGACGATCGAAATGCGCCATCAGCCGTTCGTCGCGTGGATCAAGGATCTCTCCGCGCCGGATCCGGCGACGATCCTCAACCTGTTCGGCTATCTGCCCTTCACGCCGCCGCACTTCCTGGCGATCGGCATCGTGCCGGTGCTGCTCGGCATCTCGATGTACTTCCAGTTCAAGCTCAATCCCGCGCCGATGGACGACACGCAGAAGCAGATCTTTGCGATCATGCCCTGGGTGCTGATGTTCGTGATGGCGCCGTTCGCGGTCGGCCTGCAGGTTTACTGGATCACCTCGAACTGCCTGACGATCCTGCAGCAGCGCGTGCTCTACGCGCGGCATCCGGGCATGAAGGAAGCGGCGGCGAAATAGCCGCGGCAGCCGGCACCCCTGCCCCGTCACCCCGGACTTGTTCCGGGGTCCACCGGGCGGCATGCTATGGACAAGAGGCTCGACAGCAGCGCTCGCGGCGCAGTGGACCCCGGAACAAGTCCGGGGTGACGAATGGGGGAGTTGTCACCCCCGCGACACGAACGGATCGAACAAATGAACGACACACCTCCCCAAGAGTCCGCATCCGCGCCCTTCGAAACCGCCATGTTCGACCCGGACCTGGTCGAGCGTGCCCGCAAGACCTTTGCCGGGCCGGTCGCCTTCCTCAAATCCGCCCCGAAGCTCGAATTTCTGCCCGAGGCCAGCGTGCCCGAAGTGGCCTTTGCCGGGCGGTCCAACGTCGGCAAATCGTCGCTGCTCAACGCGCTCACCGGGCGCAAGGCGCTGGCGCGCACCTCGGTAACGCCGGGGCGCACGCAGGAATTGAACTTCTTCGATGTCGGTGAACCGCTGACCTTCCGGCTCGTCGACATGCCCGGCTATGGCTATGCCAAGGCGCCCAAGGATATCGTCAAGCAGTGGCGTTTTCTGGTGAACGATTTCCTGCGGGGGCGGCAGGAGCTGAAGCGTGCACTGGTGCTGATCGATTCGCGCCACGGCATCAAGGATGTCGATCGCGAGATTCTCGAGATGCTCGACAAGGCGGCGGTGAGCTACCGTCTGGTGCTGACCAAGGCCGACAAGATCAAGGCCACCGAGCTGGCCGAGGTCGCGGCGCGCACCGCCGAGGAAGCGCGCAAGCGCGCCGCCGCGCATCCCGATATCCTGCTTACCTCAAGTGAGACTGGTCTTGGCATTGCGGAGCTGCGCGCGGCGGTGATCGAAGCGATCGGCTAACCGCCGCGCGCCCAGCGCCTGTGCGATAACGAAAGCATTTCGCACGGCGCGCGACTATGCTTCACGAATATTTCGCGTTTTTGACATTATTCGAAAACCGCATTTCTGAAAAAGGCCGCTGTATGGGCTTACTGATCTTGACCACGGCGGCCGTGCTGTCCGCAACCCCGCCGCTACAGGTCGCCCCCGAGCCGGTTACGCCGGCCACGCAGCCGGCGGCGGACCAAGCCAGCCCGCCGCCAACGGAGGCGCCGCCGGCGCCTGGTCCCGGCGGCGACAGCCGCCAGGCGGACATCATCGTCACCGCGCCCTCGCCCTCGCCCGCTCCAGACCCGTTCCGCGGCGCCAACGCGCAGGCCTTCGCCATCACCGATGCGGTGGACAGCGCGATCGTCGGGCCAATCGCCATGGTCTACAAGAAGAACGTTCCCTCGCCGATCCGCAGCGGGATCCACAACTTCCTGTATAATCTGCGCGAACCCGTGGTGTTCATCAACTTCGTCCTGCAGCACAAGATCGGCAAAGCGGCCGAGACGTTGGGCCGGTTCGCGCTAAACTCCACCGTTGGCGCGCTTGGCCTGATCGATATGGCCAAACGCAAGCCGTTCAAGCTGCCGCGCCGCGGCAATGGTTTCGCCGATACGCTGGGGTTTTACGGCATTCCCAACGGCCCGTTCATGTTCCTGCCGATCGTCGGCCCCACCACGGTGCGCGATCTGTTGGGTGGCGCGATCGATCGCCTGACCATGCCGCTCCTGTTCGGCCGAACCTTCACACGCCCCGAGGTCGCCCTCCCACTTGGCATCTTGGGTGCGCTCGATCATCGCGCCGATTTCGAAGAAACGCTCACCGCGCTGCACGAGGGGCAGGCCGATCCTTACGCCAATACGCGCGATTTCTATCTCCAGCGGCGCCAGGCGGAGATCGATCATCTGCGCGGGCGCAAGACCGGCGCCTCCAGCCCGATGTCGGAAAAGCCGGTCGGCCCGATCCGCCTCAACGGCCGCGTGCTGACCCCAGCCGCCGATCCCGCCCCCATCCCCCCGGTGCCCCCCGCGCCGCTCGATCCCGCGGCACGCCCCCAGCTGCGCTGAGCTGTCACACGCCGGACATCGTCGGGCGGCATAGTGCCGCCGATCGCCGTTGCGCGCCACGTGCACCGCGTGCGCTAGGGGAAATGAGATGCTCGGACGGCTCGGTCTCATCGTGTTGGCGCCGCTCGCGCTCGCCTCCTGCAACAGCGAATCCGCCGAAATCCGCGTCACCGGATCATCGACCATCTATCCCTTCAGCAAGGCGGTGGGCGAAGCCTTCGTGCGGGCCAAGCCGGGTCACAAGGAACCGATCTTCGACACGGTCGGCACCAGCGTCGGCATCCTGCGCTTCTGCGATAAGGATCGGGCGATCGATATCGTCGACGCCTCGCGCCGGATGCGGCGGGCGGAATTCGCCAAATGCCAGGCAGCCGGCATCCGCGACATCACCGAAATGGCGATCGGGCTGGACGGTATCGCGCTCGCCGAATCGAACAACGGTCCGAAGATCGCGCTGACGCGACAGGACATCTATCGCGCGCTAGCGGCCAACCCGCTGGGCAAGCCGAACACTACCAAGACGTGGAAGAACGCCAATCCGGCGCTTCCGGCCATCCCCATCAAGGTATTGGGGCCGCCCACGACGAGCGGCACGCGCGATATGTTCGTCGATCTGATCCTGCAACCCGGCTGCCTTGCGGCGATGCCCGACGCCAAGGCGCTGCAGGCCGCGGGCGATCCCGCACAGTTCGACAAAGTCTGCCGCCAGCTTCGCGCCGACGGCCCTTATGTCGCCAAGGGCGAGGACGACAGCGTCATCGTCACCGCACTGGAGCAGGATCCCACCGCGCTCGGCCTGTTCGGCTATTCCTATCTCGAACAGAATGCCGGGCGGCTCAACGGCGTGCCGATCGATGGCGTCCAGCCGGATTACGCCAACATCGCCAGCGGCAAATACCCAGCGATGCGCACGCTGTATCTGTATGTGAAGACCAGCCGGCTGAAGGGGCGCCCGGCGGTGAAAGCGTATCTCGATCAATATGCCGCGATGTGGGCGCCGGGCGGGCCGCTCGTCAAGCATGGCCTGATCGCGCTGCCGGACAAGGTCCGCGCGCGATCGGCTGAAGCGATTGCGTTCGCCACGCCGCTTGATCCGGCGGCGTTGCCCTGAACATTGCCTGCCGCGGCGCGGCCAATCGCCTTCCCTGCCGCGCACTTCACCGCTATCCCGCACTCCCATGAAACTGATCATTGGCAACAAGGCCTATTCGTCCTGGTCTCTGCGCGGCTGGCTGGCCGCCAAACAATCCGGGCTGCTGTTCGAGGAAGTCGTCGTGCCGCTGTACGACGATGCCTGGGACAAACGCCGAGAGGGCGACGAATTCGCCCCCTCCTCGGGCAAGGTGCCGATCCTGTGGGATGGCGATGCGGTCGTGTGGGACAGCCTGGCGATCATCGAATATCTGGCCGAGAAGACCAGCCGCGATCTGTTCTGGCCGGCCGATGCCGCCGCGCGCGCCATGGCGCGGTCGATGGCGGCGGAAATGCATTCGAGCTTCACCGCGCTGCGCCGCAAGCACAGCATGAATATCCGCCAGTCGTTTCCGCCGGTGCAGCCCGATGACGATGTGATCGCCGATCTCGCGCGGATCATGGAATTATGGGCGCAGGCCCGCGCACGCTTCGGCGGCGACGGCGAATTCCTGTTCGGCCAGTTTGGTGCGGCCGATATGATGTTCGCCCCCGTCGTCACCCGCATCGTCACCTATTCGCTGCCCATCGCGCGTTTTGCGGCGGGCTATATGGATGCGGTGCTACAGCATCCGTTCATGCAGGATTGGATCGCCGCGGCGCAGGAGGAGGAATGGGTGATCGAGAAATTCGAACTGCCCAGCACCACCTGACGCGCCGCTATTTGATGCGGCGGGCCGGATAGGGCGTGCCATCCTTGTGCGTGTAGCCGTGCGGCGCGAAATCCATGTCGATATCGGCATAACAGCCGCCTTCGTCCGCGCCGGTGCCGATCGCCACGAACACGCAATCGGCATCGCTGCGGTTCTGCAGATGATGCCCGTTGGCCACTCCCTTGGGAAATGCGGCGCAATCGCCCGCGCGCAGCACCGTCTCGCCATCGTCTTCGATCAGCACCGCCTCGCCGGCCAGCATCACGACCAGTTCGTCTTCGCCGTGATGCCAATGACGCTGCGACGACCAGGCACCCGGTTTAAGCGTGACATGGCTGGCGCCCATCTGCGTCAGCCCCGCCACCGGCGCCATCCGCCGATACCAGCGGCCCGCCACCGCCTGGTCGAAGGGCGCCGGATAGCCTGTCGCATTGGTTTGCGGGATTGTATCGAGATCGAGCTTGGGCAATGTCCCCTCCATGTCCGAAACCAACCTGCACGATGTGGCCGTCCTAGCCAAGGCACTGATAACGTGTGACAGCGTGACCCCCGCGCGCGGCGCGGTGTTCGATGTGCTGGAGGCGGCGTTGTTGCCGTTGGGCTTTGCCGTCGATCGCTTCGTGAGCGGCGAAGCACCCGACGGCCCCGTGGAAAATCTGCTCGCCATTCGCGGCACCCATGGCCCGCATTTCGCCTTTGCCGGGCATCTCGATGTCGTCCCTCCGGGCCCGGGCTGGACCAGCGATGCGTTCGCGGCGGAGGAACGCGATGGGCTGCTCTACGGCCGTGGCGCGGTTGACATGAAAGGCGCCATCGCCGCCTTCGTCGCCGCGATCCCGGCGCAGAGCGACGGCACGATCAGCCTGATCATCACCGGCGACGAGGAAGGCCCCGCCACTTATGGCACGCCGGCGATCATCGCGCGCATGGCCACGCGCGGCATCAAGCCGGATCTGTGCCTTGTCGGCGAGCCCACGTCGACCGCGCGGCTCGGCGACGTGATCAAGATCGGCCGTCGCGGCTCAGTCAATATCTGGATCGACGTGCCGGGCAAACAAGGCCACGTGGCCTATCCGCACCTCGCGCATAATCCGATCCCTCCGCTCGTCGCCATGCTCGCGGAGATCGAGGCGCTGGTGCTGGACGAGGGCAATGCCTGGTTTCAGCCCTCCAACATCGAAATCACCGATATCACGGTGGGCAACCCGGCCACCAATGTCATCCCGGGCCACGCCGCGGCCCGGCTCAGCATCCGCTTTAACGACCTGCAGAGCGGTGCAGCGCTCGCCGATCGTATCGACGCGCTGGCCAAACGCCACGCGCCCGACGCCACGGTGATCGCGCGCGTGTCCGGGGAGGCGTTCCTGACCCCGCCCGGCGCATTTTCCACGCTGATCGGCGATGCGATCGAAGCACGTACCGGGCTGCGCCCCGAACTCAGCACCACCGGCGGCACCTCTGACGCGCGCTTTCTGTCGCGGCTTTGCCCGGTGGTCGAATTCGGCTTGCTCAATGCGACGATGCACAAGCTTGACGAAGCGGTGGCCATCTCGGATCTCGAAGCGCTGCGCGATGTCTACGCAGACATTCTCGCGCGCGCATTCGCCGAGCAACTTTAGCCAGCCATCACCCGCGTCTCCTCGGCGCGGGTCCATGTCATGAATGCCGCCTCGGGCATCGGCTCGGCGATCGCGAACCCCTGCATCACGTCGCAGCCCATCATCCGCAGAACATCGGCCTGGGCGCGACTTTCGATTCCTTGCCCTACCGCTTCGCAGCCAAGCCCGTGGATCAGGGCGATCAGCGCTTGCGCGATCATCCGCGCTTCCCCGCTATAGGCGAGCGGCGCGATCAAGCTGCGGTGCAGTTTGATGCGGTCGATAGGCAGTTCGCGCAGCCGTGTCAGGCTGGAATAACCGGTGCCGAATTCGTCAATCGCGATGGTCGCGCCATCCGCGCGTAACAGGGCAATAGCGTGGATCACCTCGCTCGAACATTGCATGGCCATGGTTTCGCTGATTTCGAGCTCCAGCGACGTGGCGGGCGCGTTCGCCTCCAGCATCGCCGCGCGCAGGCGCCGGAAGAACGCCGCATGATCCAGCTGCCGCTGCGATATGTTGATCGCCAAGCGTTGCTCGATGCCGGCATGCGCCCATCGCGCGATCGTCTCGGCCACGGTGGCAATCACCCATTCGCCGATTTCCATGATCAGCCCGGTTTCTTCGGCCAGTCGAATGAACGCGCCGGGCAGCGTCATGCCATCGCGCGGATGCTCCCAGCGCAACAACGCTTCGGCGACCACCATGTGACCTTGGCGAAGACAGACCTGTGGCTGATAGACCAGCGCAAATTGCTGTTGATCGATGGCCTCGCGCAACTCGCGCTCCATTTGCGCTCGCGCGGCCATTCGGGTTGCCAGCTCCTCGGTAAAATATTCCGCGCGACCCCGACCTTTTTCCTTGGCGTGATACATCGCGGCGTCGGCTGCGCGCATCATCGTCGTCAGGTCGCTGCCGTGATCCGGGCGCAGCGCGATGCCGATCGATGCCCCGATCTCGATCTCGGTACCGACGAGATCGAACGGCGTCCCCAGCGCAGTCAGGAGCGCGCGCGCGATGGCGGCAGCCGCCTCAGCGTCGGGGAGATGACCCACGAACATGGTGAACTCGTCGCCGGCAAGCCGCCCGATCAGCGCCTCCGCCCCATTGTCGTCCGCGCGCACGCCATCGCCCACCGCGCGCAGGCGGTTGGCGACCATCCCGAGCAGCAAGTCACCGCATGCGTGGCCCATCGTATCGTTGACCGCTTTGAACCGATCGAGATCGATAAAGAACAATGCGGCGGCCTCGCCGGGGGCCAATTCGCGCAGCATCTGCTCGCAGGTTTGGCGAAAATTGATGCGGTTCGGCAGCGCGGTGACGGCATCGAACAACGCCAGCCGCTGGACATTATCAAACGACACACTGACATGATCGAACAGTCCGCGCATTGCTCCCGCAAGCGCCGGAACGCGGCGGGAAATCTCGGCCGGGATGACGCCGTCAAAATCGCCCTGCGCCGCGCCGGATAGCCGCGCGATCACACGATCGATCACCTCCCCCGTATTGCCCAAGCCACGCTCGGCCGATGCCCAGCACAAGGTTGCGCAAATTATCGCCGCGATCACGGTGATAACGATGGCATCGATGGCAATTGCGCCGCCCGGCGTGGCCGCGATCAGCGCAAGGCTGAACACTACCGACCCGGTGCATATTGCAAACGCAATCGCCCGACCCTGTAGCGAAAGTTCATCCATCGCGTGCTTACCCCCGGTCCATGGATCTCCCACGACCCCGACTCGCTATAGCACAGTGACAGTTAATAAACTCGATTTGGTTCCGTTCGCCTCAAAACGATATATAATGCGCCAGCGCCACCGTGTCTTGGATGCGCGTTGCGTACTGCGGCGATGGCGCTGGCATGCCGCGATCCCGCCAGCCAATCGCCGATCGCGGCGCGGATCGCGCCGCGCGCGTGCGGGCGTTCGCTTTCCGGGCGGGGCGGCTTGCCGGTGACGAGCAATACGACGCGGTCACCCATGCGAATGGATTGCTCGAGCGCCCCATCCAGCGTGGCATAAGCGGTGGACAGATTGTGCCCGTGCAGATCGATCGAGCGATCGGGCGAGACGAGACCGCGGGCAAGCTTCTTGTCCCACGAGCCATCGAGCGTGCTGTGCGCGACGTGATGGCGCGGCGCGGGCGCCGGAAACGGCTGAGGCCGCGCCCGCGCACCAGCGCGCGCTTTGGACACGACGCTGCCGACACCCTGCTCGAGCAGTCGTTGGAATAGCTCGCTGCCGCTTGCCCCGGTGGGCGTAGCGACTTTCTGCGCTGCCTTGCCCGGGAGCGCCGCCGCGTGCTTGCTGGCGAGCGGCGGATGAGTCGTTTTCGCCAGTGTTGCGCTTGCCGCTGGCACCTTCGCCACCGGTTTGGGCGCGATCCTGAGCGGCCGGACCGTTTCCAGCACGCGCGCCCACAGCGCCGCTTCACCAGACGATAACGGCCGATCCGCCATCTTACGGCGCGGGTGCGCCCGGCGCGCCGGTCAGCCGCGCGATCGTGCCGATCGGCAACAGCAGGAAGGCGGTGCCGCGCGCGCTCATCCCGCCGGCAATGGCGCGCGCGTCGTCGCCCGCACCCCAGAAAGTGTCGAAGCGGTTGCTGCCCTTGATCGCGCCGCCGGTATCCTGCGCCACCCATAAACCGGTGGCATCGGTGCGATCCATCGACAGGAAAACGGGCGCGCCGAGCGGGATGAACTTGACGTCCGCCGCGACCGTGACGCCGCCGGTCACCGGCAGCCCCAAAGCGCCGAGCGGCGCCCCCTGCTGTTCGCGGAAGAACACATAACTCTTGTTTTCGCGCATGATGTCACGTCCCTCACTGGGGTGATCATGCAGCCACTGTACAATGCCCTGCATCGAAGTCTGGCCAGGGCCGAGCAATCCGCGCGCTTTCATTAACGCGCCGATACCGGTGTAGGACCGGCCATTCTGCGTATCGTATCCGACGCGCATCACCGATCCATCGGGCATCAGCAGCCGCCCCGATCCTTGCACCTGCAAGAAGAACAGTTCGACCGGATCCGCCGCCCAGCCGATGATCGGCGCGCGTCCGTCGAGCGCGCCCTGCTCGATCGCGGTGCGATCGAAATAGGGCACAAAGGCATTCTTCTCCACGCGACCGCGGATCTTCTTGCCCTTCAGATCATCCGAAAACAGACCCAGATCGGCTTCGACCAGATCGCTGGGCCGGCCATAGACCGGCACGTAACCGTCACGCCGCTCGCGGGCGCCGTGAATCTGCGGCTCGTAATAGCCTGTTGCGAAGGCGCGGCCGTCGCCGACCTGCGCGGTTTCGAACCATTGTGCAAAGAACGCGCGGGCATCGCTCGCCGAGGCGGCGGCAGCGCAGGCTGGCTGCCAATCGCTGCCCCGCGTGAGCCCGGACGTATCGGTGCGGCGCACCAACGAAGCGCAGGAGATGCGGAATGCGGCCAGCGCACCGCGCGCCTGGGCATCGCTAATCGGCAACGTGGCAAGCGGCGGCCCGGCGATCACGCCCGCAGCGGCCGCCGTCATGGCGCCTGTCACCGGAACAACCGGCACAGCGGAAAGCGGGACGGCCGCGACGGGTAACCGCACCGGCACCGCATTTTGTCGAGCGGGCACTTGATCAGACCGTGCCGCGCTACGTGGCGGTGCGGTACGCGACAAGCCACTGGGCGGCACGATGCCGCCGCCGCAGGCGCTCAGCATTAGCCCGAGCGCGGCGGTCGCAAGCCCCCGTCCCCCGATCAAGCGCATCACGCTTCGTCGGTGTCGGCGAGCTTCCAGTTCGGATCCTTGCTTTTCAGCGTCCGGGCAAAGGTCCACACATCATGCGTTTCGACCGCATCGCTCATCGAGCCGGCAATCACATTGCCTTCGGCATCACGCGTGATCGCGGCGACATCGGCATCGAAGCGCAACGTGATGCGGGCAACGCCGTCCTCGGCCGAGGCATCGGTGATCACCGCGCGCTCAATCGATACCAAGCGGTTATCGAGCACATGGCCGGTCTCGGCGCGCGCCGCGATCGCCTCGCCAAACGCTTGTTTGACGTCGGGTTCGACCAGCCATTCGAGCGCCTCCCCATCGCCCTTCCAATAGGCTTCGAGGATCATGCGGTAAGCGCCCTGCGCGCCCTCGACGAACTGACCGATATCAAAGCCCGGCTCCGCGGCCACGATCTGGCGCAGACCAGCTTCCGCCTTGCTCTCGATATTGCGGTTGGCGGCCTCACGCGGCTCCGCCCCGCCCTCGATCGGGCGTGGCAACACGGTGATCGGCGCGCGCTCCTCGGCGGCCTTGGGCAACGCCTGCTCATGCCCGGTGCGCTTGCCCAGCACCATATAAAGACGCAACGCCACAAACCCGGCGACCATCGCAAGCAATACAACGTAAAACACTTTGGTCTCCAACGCGGGGGTGCCGAACACGCAACATAGGCGTAACACGCGGGGCTTTCAAATGCTCCCCCCAAACCGTGCCCTTATAGATAAGGCCCCGTTGAACAAGCTTGCGCCCCCTGCTAGGCGCGCGGTCTTGAGCCGTCATGCGGCCGCCCTCTTTTCAAAGGATCAGTTTCGATGAGCGATCAGGACCGCGGCACGACCGCCGAGCCCTACAGCAATGGTGAAGATACGACGCCCGCCGTCGGCCTGCTGTCGCAATATGTGAAGGATCTGTCGTTCGAAAATCCGAACGCCCCGGCAATCTACCAGAACCAGACCGCGCCGCAGATCGACGTGCAGTTCAACATCGGCTCGGGCCAGGTTGGCGAAGACGTCTATGAAGTCGTGCTCAAGATCGAAGTGCGCGCCGAGGCCGAGAGCCAGGTCGCGTTTATCGTCGATCTCTCGTTTGCCGGCTTGTTCGGGCTGCGCAATATCCCGGCCGAGCATCTGCAGCCGTTCCTGCTCGGCGAAGCCCCGCGCCTGATCTTCCCCTTCGCCCGCCGCGTGCTGGCCGATGCGGTACGCGACGGCGGCTTCCCGCCGCTGCTGCTCGAGCCGATCGATTTCGCTGCGCTGTACCAGCAGCAGGCACAGGCCGAGGGCCAGCCCGCGGTGACCACCGGCGAAGTCGGCACGGCCTGAGCCGATCGTCATCCCGCACTCGGTTCGGGATCGAGGCGCGGTCACCTGCCTTATTGACGCGATAACGTGGCACCGACTGCGCCTGGATCCTGAAACAACTTCAGGATGACGTAAAATATAGGACGAAGCGGCCATGAACCTGACACGTGCGCTGGGGTCCGTCGGGGGGCTTACCCTCGCCAGTCGCGTGCTCGGGCTGGTTCGCGATTCGCTGTTCGCGCGGTTTATCGGTGCAAGCTTCGCCTCGGACGCGTTTCTCGTGGCGTTTCGCCTGCCCAATCTGTTTCGTGCGCTGTTTGCGGAAGGGGCTTTTTCCGCCGCCTTCATTCCCATGTTCAATCGCAAGATGGGCGCGGCGGATGGTGGGCTGCCGAGCGCGATAACCTTCGCGGAAGATGCGCTGTCGGTCTTGTTGCCGATCTTGATCGTGATGACGATCGTGATGGAGGTGGCGGCCTGGCCGGTGACTTATCTGCTGTCCGGCGGGTTCAAGGATCCGGGGCCGGGCGAATTCGCCTTCGCCGTCGGGTTGGCCCGCATCACTTTTCCCTATTTGTTGCTGATCAGCCTGGTGTCGCTGTTGGGCGGCATCCTCAATTCGTTGCAGAAATTCTGGGTCAACGCAGCCGCGCCGATCCTGCTCAACGCCACGCTGATCGCCGCCCTGCTGTTTTTCCACACCGATCCGCTGGGCACCGCACGTAACCAGGCGATCGCGGTGACGGTATCGGGCGCGCTGCAATTATTGTGGCTAGTGCTGGCGTGTCGCGCTTCGGGCGTGCGGTTGCGGCTGAAGCTGCCGCGGCTCAATCCCGACGTGAAGAAACTGCTCTCGCTGATCTGGCCCGCCGCGGCCGGCGCGGGTGCGGTGCAGATCAACCTCGTCATCTCGACAGCGCTCGCCGCCAGCCTGCTGCCCGAGGGATCGGTATCGTATATTTATTATGCCGACCGGCTGAACCAATTGCCGCTCGGGCTGATCGGCATCGGGCTCGGCACCGTGCTGCTGCCGACCATCTCGCGCCAACTGGGCCTCGGGCATGAAGCGGATGCGATGGAGACACAAAATCGCGGCATGGAGCTGGCATTGTTCTTCACCCTGCCCGCCACCGTGGCGCTGATCGTGTGCGGCGGGCCGATCATCGCCGCCTTGTTCCAGCACGGCGCGTTCAAGGCCGACGACACGCAGGCCACGGCGGGGGCGCTGGCAGCGTTCTCGATCGGGCTGCCGGCCTATATCCTGGTGAAGGTGCTGACGCCCGGCTATTACGCCCGCTCGGACACGCGAACCCCGGTGCGCTACGCCACGATCTCGATCGCGATCAATCTGGCGCTCAATCTTGCCTTCATCGTCCCGCTGCAGCATCTGGGGCCACCGCTGGCGACCGCGCTGGCGAGCTGCGTCAACGTATATCTGCTGTACCGGACGCTCCGCCAACGCGGTCATTTCGTGCCGGACGTGCGGCTGCGGCATCGCGCGGTGCGACTGCTGGGGGCGGCGCTGCTGATGGGCGTCGCGATGTACCTGCTCGCCGATCTTTTCACGCCGTACACGACGGGGCCGAGCCTGACGCGTTGGCTGGCGATGTTCGTACTGGTCGGCACCGGCGGGCTGGTCTACGCGATCGCCTGCTTCCTTCTCCGCGCCTACACCACCGCCGATCTGCGGATGATGTTTCGGCGCACCCCGGTCTGAGAGTATCTGATATGCGCGTCGTTTCCGGCATCAAGCCCACCGGCAATCTCCACCTCGGCAATTATCTCGGCGCGGTGAAGCAATGGGTGTCGATGCAGGACGAGATCCAGCAGCAGGGCGGCGAGACCTTGTATTTCATCGCCGATCTGCACGGGCTGACCGAGTGGATCGCGCCCGCCGAGCTGGCCGCTAACACGATCGAGATGACCGCGACGTTGATCGCTGCCGGGATCGATCCCGAGCGCTCGGTCCTGTTCAACCAGACGCGCGTGCCGCAGCATAGCGAGCTCGCCTGGCTGCTCAACAATGTCGCGCGCGTCGGCTGGCTCAACCGCATGACGCAATTCAAGGACAAGGCGGGGAAGAATCGCGAGGGCGCGAGCGTCGGGCTATACGATTATCCCGTGCTGATGGCCGCCGACGTGCTGCTCTACAATGGCACGCATGTGCCGGTGGGCGAGGACCAGAAACAGCATCTCGAGCTGGCGCGCGATATCGCGGCCAAATTCAACCTCGATTACGGCACCGAGTTGTTCACCCAACCCGAGCCGATGGTGAGCAAGGCGGCACCGCGCATCATGTCGCTGCGCGATGCGAGCAGCAAAATGTCCAAATCGAATCCATCGGTGCAGGCGAGGGTCAATCTGATCGACGACGATGCGACGATCGCCGCCAAATTCCGCAAGGCGACCAGCGATGCGGACGCGCTGCCGCAGGACGTTGCCGGACTGGCCGATCGGCCCGAGGCGAAGAACCTGGTGACAATCTATGCGGCGTTGGCAGACGTCACACCGGAGCAGGTCATCGCGGACCATGCCGGGCAGGGTTTCGGCGCGTTCAAACCGGCGCTGGCCGATCTGGCGGTGGCGACCTTGGGGCCGATCCGCGACCGCATGGTACGGCTGCTCGACGATCGCGCGGAAGTCAGCCGCCTGCTCGATCGCGGCGCCGAAAAAGCGCGCGACCTCGCCGCGCCGAACTTGCTGGCGGCGCAGCGTGCGATGGGATTGCAGATTTAAACGCTGACGGCTGGAGGGTTTTAACCCTCCAGCTCCCGCAGCAACGTCCGCACCGCACCATCGATTTCACGGTCGGTATCGCGCAGCGATTCGATGCGGCGGACGGCGTGGATCACCGTCGAATGATCACGCCCGCCGAACTTGCGGCCGATCTCTGGCAACGAACGCGTCGTCAGGCGTTTCGCAAGATACATGGCGATCTGGCGCGGGCGGGCCACGACCACCGCGCGGCGCGCGGAAACCAAATCGACCGGCTTCAGCTCGAAATGCGCCGAGACGGCTTTCTGGATCTCGTCGATCGTCACGCGACGTTCGGCGCCGCGCAACACGTCACCCAAGGTCGCCACAGCGAAATCAAGATCGACGCTTTCGCCGGTCAACTGCGCATAAGCGACAATGCGGCCCAACGCGCCTTCGAGGTCACGGATGCTTTGCGTGATACGACCGGCGAGCAGATCGAGCACCTCCGCCGGTACGCTGGCGCCAGGCATGTCGACCAGCTTGCGCTTGAGGATCGCCAGGCGCAGCGACAGATCGGGCGCCTTGATGTCTGCCACCAGGCCGACCGAGAGCCGCGAGGTGATGCGCGCCTCGACCCCGTCAAGGCCTTGTGGGCAACGATCGGCGCACACCACCAGACGCTGATTGGCGGCCATCACCTCGTTGATCGTGTGGAAGAATTCTTCCTGCGTGGCATCTTTGCCGGCGATGAACTGCAGGTCGTCGATCATCAGCAGATCGGCGGAGCGCAGCCGCATCTTGAAGCTGTGCGTATCCTTGGCGCGCATCGCCGAGACGAACTCGAACATGAAGCGCTCGGCTGACATCAGGATCACGCGCGCGTCAGGCACTGCTGCCAGATAGGCGTGACCCACGGCATGCATCAGATGCGTCTTGCCCTGCCCCGTGCCGCTGTGGAGGAACAGCGGGCTGAAGCGTGGCGCGCCAGGCTCGGCCAGCGCCTTTGCTGCATTGAACGCAACCTTGTTAGAGCCATCGACCACGAAGCGATCGAACGTAAAGCGTGTGTCCAGCGGGGGCCGCTCCGCCGCGGCCGTGGGCTTGGCCGCAACCGGCGCGCCCGAGTTGGCGACGCTCAATACCGTCGGGGCGGTCAGGGCCGGCGCGGCTGCGCGGCGCGTTTCGATCGAGACGCCGCGGACATCCGGCAAAATCGCCCGAAACTCGGCCGCCAGTCGATCAGCGTAATGGTTACGCACCCAGTTGGTCATGAACGCCGACGGCAAGGCCAGGCGAATCGTGTCGCTGCCGCCGTCATCGATCAATTCCATCGGCTTCAACCACTGATCGAACAGCCGAGCACCAGCGGATTCGCGTAGATGACCGCGTACGGTCCCCCATGCTCGCGCCGTCTCACCCTGTCGATCGACCTCAAACCTCACGATAAACGCACCCTTTATACCACGGCGCGATCTGCCCCCGCGCTGCTGAATTTCGTCTCGCAAAGCTCCGCCCGGGCCGGAATCACACCCGCCTGACGCCGAAAGCCGTCGCGATAGAAAGCGGCGCCGAATGGCTGCCGCCGAGCCCCCAATTAAGAAGATTGGGGCGGCGCAATCAAGGCCGCGACCGGTCACATATCCGAAATAATCGGCTTGACTCGAAACGGGCCTAGGTTTCGCGTCAGATTTCTCTCAAGATGTTGTTTTAACGAGGTTTTATTGGAACCGGCGCGAAATCACGTGTGCGAATCGCAGCGTTTCCGCGCCTGTTCTCGGCACGTTCCAAAACAGGTTGATGTCGATCAAAAACCCAAAAAACAGTCAGTTAAATCAACCGTTAACCACGAAAAAAAGCCCGCCGGAAATGCTTCCGGCGGGCGATTTACCTGTAATATAAGTGACTTTTACGCGAGCGCGGCAACCGCCTTGGTCAGACGCGCAAACTTCCGCGAAGCGGTGTTCTTGTGGTATACGCCTTTGGCTACGCCGCGCATCAGTTCCGGCTGAACCTGCGCCAATGCGACGCTGGCGGCGTCCTTGTCGCCCGATGCCAAAGCCGACTCGCACTTCTTGACGAAGGTACGAATACGGCCAACCCGGTTGCCGTTCACAATCGTGCGTGCCGCGTTACGACGGATACGCTTTTTCGCCTGTGGCGTGTTCGCCATGAAGCCCTCATCTGGTAATAGAAAGGGGCGCGGACGGCAAAGCCCGCAGCCCCGGAAAGCGCGCTCCTTAACTGCGCTCGGCTCCGCGGTCAACTCTCAACGCTGGCATTTTGGGCACCAGAAGGTCGAGCGCCCGCCTTCGCTGTAGCGCTGGACGGTCCCGCCACAGCCGCACGCCTCCCCTTCCCGGCCGTAAACTGCGAATTGCTTGGAGAAATAACCGAGTTCGCCGTCCGGCTTCGCATAATCGCGCAGCGTCGATCCGCCTGCGTCGATCGCCGCCAGCAGCACCTCCCGAATGGCGATCACCAGCCGCTCGAGTCGCACCAGCGAAACCCGCCCTGCCGCGGTCTTGGGCGAGATGCGCGACAGATAGAGCGCTTCGCAGACGTAAATGTTGCCGAGCCCGGCAACGATGCGTTGGTCGAGCAGCATAAGCTTGATCGACGCTTTGCGCCCACCGAGCGCGTCGTGCAGTTGCCGCGCGCTAAGTTCCGGCCCGAGCGGTTCGGGGCCGATACCCTGAAACGGCGGATAGCTATCGAGCGCGGCGGTGGACCACAGATCGACCGAGCCGAATCGCCGCGCATCGTTGAGCGCAAGGTGGCGGCCATTGTCGGTGGTTATCAGCAGGTGATCGTGCGGCAGCAAATCCGCCGGATCGACCCGCCACCGCCCGCTCATGCCGAGATGGAAGATCATGGTGTCGCCCCGATCGGTATCGATCAGCCCGTATTTGGCGCGCCGCCCGAGCGTGGTGACGGTGGCGCCGGTGAGCCGCTGCCGCAGATCTTCGGGAAACGGCCGCCGCAGATCGGCGCGGCGCGTCTCGATCGATGCGATCCGCTGCCCTTCAAGTACCGGGCGTAGGCCCCGGACGGTGGTCTCGACTTCTGGCAGTTCAGGCATCGCATACTCCGTCACCCCGCGAAGGCGGGTCGCCGCTTTCACGGCGATGACGGGGGGAAGTCAATCAACGTGGTTTGCGCCGCGCGCCGGCTCGGCTAGAGCCGCTGGATGACCGATCCGCTCCCAACCGCGCCCGACACCGTCTCGTTCGGCTATGAAGACATTCCGGCGCAGGAAAAGACCGCCCGCGTCGGCGGCGTGTTTACCAATGTGGCGGCGAAATACGATCTGATGAACGATGCCATGTCCGGCGGCATGCACCGCTTGTGGAAGGATCGCTTCGTGCGCCGCGTGAAGCCGCGCGAGGGCGAACAGATTCTCGATATGGCCGGCGGCACGGGCGACATCGCCTTTCGGCTGGCGGAGTCGGGCGCCGCGGTGACGGTCGCCGATATCAATCCGGCGATGCTCGAGGTGGGCATGGAGCGCGCCGCCAAGCGCGGGATAGACGGCCTGGTGTGGACCGAGGCCAATGCCGAGACACTGCAATTCCCCGATCGCTTCTTCGATGCTTATACGATCGCCTTCGGCATCCGCAACGTGACCGACATCCCCAAGGCGTTGCGCGAGGCACACCGCACGTTACGCCGCGGCGGGCGCTTCTATTGCCTCGAATTCTCGACCACGTTGTGGCCGGGATTCGGCGACATTTACGACGCTTACTCGCACAAGGTGGTGCCCAAGCTCGGCCAATTGCTCGCCGGTGATCCGGATTCGTACCGATACCTGATCGAATCGATCCGCCGTTTCCCGGATATGGAGACGTTCAAGGGGATGATCGCCGAGGCCGGCTTCGTGCAAACCAAGGTGGAGCCGATGCTCGGCGGGTTGGTCGCGATCCATAGCGGCTGGAAGATTTGATGGGCGGCGTTTCATTGTGACCCAGGCCACCACGCATCTCTGGCGGCTGCTCAAATGGGGCCGTATCCTCGCGCGGCATGGCGCGCTAAAAGGGCTCGAACATGATCCCAATACGCCGGCGCCAGTGCGCCGCCTCGCCCGCATCGCGCGGATTGGCGCGCGTGTGCCCGCGGTGCCGCGTTATGCCGATGCGCTGCAGGCGATCGGCCCCGCGGCGATCAAGCTTGGCCAGACGCTAGCCACGCGGCCGGACATCGTCGGCGAAGCAGCGGCGCTTGATCTGCTGCGGCTGCAAGACGCGCTCCCCCCCGTCCCCTATGAGACAATTCATGCGGCGATGACGCGCGCCTTCGGCCGCGACCCTTCCGCGCTGTTCGCCTCGATCGACCCCGTGCCGGTCGGCGCGGCCTCCATCGCGCAGGTCCACCGCGCGATCACCACCGATGGCCGCACTGTGGCAGTGAAAGTGCTGCGCCCCGGCGTGGAAGTGGATTTCGCCCAAGCGATCGACACGTACCAGTGGGCTGCGGCGCAAATCGAGGCGATGGGCGGCGAGCTTTCGCGTCTGCGCCCGCGGCTGGTGATCGAGACGTTTAAGCGTTGGACCGCGCGCGAGCTGGATCTGCGGCGCGAGGCGGCGTCGGCTTCCGAGCTGGCCGAATCGATGACCGCCGAGCCCGATTTCGTCGTGCCGGCGATCGATTGGCAGCGCACCAGCGGCAAGGTGCTGACGCTCGAATGGGTCGATGGGATCAAACTGAGCAATCGCGCGGCGCTGGTCGAGGCCGGCTATGATGTGCGGCTGCTCGCCAATACCTTGGTCCACGCCTTTCTGCGCCAGGCGATCGCCGAGGGCTTTTTCCATGCCGATATGCACCAGGGCAATCTGTTCGCCCTGCCCGGCAACAAGATCGCCGCAATCGATTTCGGCATCATGGGGCGGATCGATCGGCGCGCGCGCGTCTGGCTGGCCGAGATTCTCTATGGACTGATCACGGGCAATTATAAGCGCGTTGCCGAAATCCATTTTGAGGCAGGCTATGTCCCGGCGCACCACAATGTCGCCGAATTCGCCACCGCCTTGCGTGCCGTTGGCGAACCGATGCGCGGGATGGCGGTCAAGGACATGTCGATCGGCATGATGCTCGATGGCCTGTTCAACATCACGCGCGATTTCGACATGCAGACGCAGCCCCATCTGCTGCTGCTGCAAAAGACCATGGTGATGGTCGAGGGTGTGGCGACCAGTCTCGATCCCGATATCAATCTGTGGGATTCGGCGGCACCGTTCGTGCGCGAGTGGATCCGCACCGAGCTCGGGCCCGAGGCGTTCGTGGCCGACAAGATTATCACCGATCTGCGCACGCTGGCGCGGCTGCCCGATCTCATTCGCAACATCGAGGCGCGCTATCCCGCGCCCGGTGGCGCGCCACCCTCGCCACCGCTGCGCGAGATCGAGGTGGTGCGCATCGGCGGCGGATGGCGCTATGTGGCGGTTGCGCTGCTGAGCGCGGCAGCGAGTGGCGCGGGTATGTGGTGGCTGCTCGGGTGACAGCCCCCGTTCTCGCTCCTTGGGGACGGGCACGGACTTGATGCCCCGCCCGCTTACCCCCCTGTGGCTCACCGCGCCCAGCCGCTTCGCCACGCTGAGCCCGACCGTGGCGCGCTGGGCGCTGGGCGTCCTCACGCTGCTGCTCGCCGCCAGCCTGAGCGCGCTGATCGCCCCTGCCCCGTCCACCAACAGCCGAGGTTCGTCGGCGCAGGCGGACACGATGGGCGACATCGTGTTGTACGAGTCGATCGTTTCCGGGGTGCACGCGGGGGGCAATTATTACGCCGTGGCCGCCGCCGCGCTGCGCAGCGGGAATTATCCGCTCCGTCCATTCGTCGCCTTCCGTCTGCCGACGCTGGCCATGGTGCAGAGCCTGTTGCCGCCGACGCTGACCATTATCCTGCTCTATGCGCTTGCCGCCGGCGTTTTTCTCGCTTGGTTCTTTCGCTTGCGCGATGCATTGGCGGGCGCCCTGCCGCGCGCCGTCGCGCTGATCCTGCTCGCGGGGGGTATGGCCGCGTTCGTGCAAAGCGCGCTGATCGGGTTTCATGAAACCTGGGCCGGGTTGCTGATCGCATTGTCACTCGCGTTGCGCAGGCCGGGCCGTTGGGTCGATGCCGCCGCATTCGGCATGATGGCGATGCTGGTTCGCGAGACGGCAGCGTTGTTCGTCGTCCTGATGGCGGGGGCCGCGCTGATCGAGGGCCGCCGGCGCGAGGCTTATGGCTGGGCCGCCACACTGGCGCTGTTCGCCGTCGTCGTCACGCTTCACGCTTATGCCGTATCGCAAGTGGTGCGGCCGCTCGATCCGACTTCGCCGGGTTGGTCCGGATTGCTGGGGTTTGGCTTTTTCGTGCAGACCATGACGGTGTCCACGGCGTTGCTGCTGGCGCCTTCCTGGCTGGCGGCATTGCTGGTCGGCCTAAGCTTGTTCGGATGGGCGACATGGCGCGATCCATTAGCAGCACGCGCGCTGGCCGTGTTCGTCGCTTATGCCGCGCTGCTCGCCCTGTTTGGTCGCGTCGATACCTTTTATTGGGGACTGATGATCGCGCCCACGATGCTGATCGGCCTGGCCTTCGCGCCCGATGGCGTGCGCGATCTGATGAACGCGGCGCGCGCGGCACGGAAAATCACCATTACGAGGCTGACGCGATGAACATCCTGCTGATCGTCGGCGGCGGCATCGCTGCGTATAAAGCGTCTGAGCTGATCCGCTTGTGCCGCAAGGCCGGCATCGGGGTGACGTGCGTGCTGACCGCGGGGGGCGAACATTTCGTGACCCCGATGACGCTGGCGGCACTGTCCGAAAACAAGGTCTATACGACTTTGTGGGATCTCACCGACGAGGCCGAGATGGGCCACATCCAGCTCAGTCGCGCGGCCGACCTGGTCGTCGTGGCACCCGCCACCGCGGATCTGATGGCCAAGATGGCGGCAGGGATCGCCGACGATCTCGCCACCACGCTGTTGCTGGCGACCGACAAGCCCGTGCTGGCCGCGCCCGCCATGAACGTGCGCATGTGGCAGCACGCCGCCACCCGCCGCAACGTGGCGACATTGCGCGGCGATGGCATAACGGTGCTCGAGCCCGATGAGGGCGCGATGGCGTGCGGCGAATTCGGCCCCGGGCGCCTGCCCGAGCCGGCGGCGATCCTGGCCGCGATCCAGGCGGCGCTGCCCCGCTGATGCACGGGCTGCACATCATCGTCACGGCCGGCCCGACGCATGAGCCGATCGATCCGGTGCGCTATCTCGCCAATCGCTCATCGGGGCGGCAGGGCTTTGCCATCGCCGCCGCATTGGCCGCGCTGGGCGCACGCGTGACGCTGATCGCCGGGCCGGTGACGCTCGCCACGCCGCCGGGCGTCACGCGCATCGATGTGGAGACCGCGCTGGAAATGCAGGCCGCGGTGGTGGCGGCGCTGCCGGCGGAGGCGGCGGTGCTGGTCGCGGCGGTGGCCGACTGGCGCGTGGCGGGCGCGGCGCAGAAGATCAAGAAGAGCGGCGCGCCACCGGTGCTGGAGTTAGTCGAGAATCCGGATATTCTCGCCGGGCTGGCGCAGGATGCGCGGCGGCCGCGGCTGCTGATCGGCTTTGCGGCCGAGACCGAGCGCGTGATCGAACATGCCACCGCCAAGCGGCTGCGCAAGGGGGTGGACTGGATCGTGGCCAACGATGTGTCGGGCGATGTGATGGGAGGCGCCAGCAACACCGTCCATATCGTGACCGCCGCCGGCGTGGAAAGCTGGGAGCAGCTGCCCAAGGAAGACGTGGCGGCGCGGTTGGCCGAGCGGATCGCGACGGCGCTGGATCCTTTAGCCAAGAAGGGCTGACACGGCGCGCGCCGCGGTAAAGCCGCGGCGTCGGACGGCGGCCCGAAGGCCACCGCCGGCCGGGCGTGTGCGTCTCGGGTGCAGCTACGCTCCACCCGTGCGCATCACGCCGCGAACTGGTTCATTGTGTTGTGCGCGCCGCCCGCCTTCAGCGCCGCCTCGCCCGCGAAATATTCCTTGTGATCGTCGCCGATGTCGGAGCCCGACATGTTCTGATGCTTGACGCAGGCGATGCCCTCGCGGATCTCCTTGCGTTGCACGCCCTTCACATAGCCCAGCATCCCGGCCTCGCCGAAATACTCCTTGGCGAGATTGTCGGTGGAGAGCGCCGCGGTGTGATAGGTCGGCAGCGTGATCAAGTGATGGAAGATGCCCGCGCGCTCTGCCGAATCGCGCTGGAAGGTGCGGATTCGCTCGTCCGCCTCGTCGCCCAGGTCGGTGCCGTCATATTCCACCGACATCAGCCGCGCGCGATCAAACGCCGAAACGTCGCGCCCCGCTGCCGCCCAGGCGTCATAGACCTGCTGGCGGAAGTTGAGCGTCCAGTTGAACGACGGCGAATTATTGTAGACGAGCTTGGCGTTCGGCACGACCGCGCGGATGCGATCGACCATCCCGGCGATCTGCTCGATATGCGGCTTCTCCGTCTCGATCCATAACAGGTCGGCGCCGTTTTGCAGGCTGGCGATGCAATCCATCACGCAGCGATCCTCTCCCGTACCGGCGCGGAACTGGAACAGGTTGGAGGGCAATCGCTTGGGGCGCAGCAGCGTGCCGTCGCGATTGAGAATCACATCGCCATTCTGCGCGGTGGCGGGATCGATCTCCTCGCAATCGAGATAGGAATTATACTGATCGCCAAGATCGCCCGGCGTCTTGGACACCGCGATCTGCTTGGTCAGCCCGGCGCCCAGCGAGTCCGTGCGCGTGACGATGATGCCGTCCTCGACGCCCAGTTCCAGAAACGCATAGCGGCACGCCCGCACCTTGGCCAAAAAGTCCTCGTGCGGCACGGTGACCTTGCCGTCCTGATGCCCGCACTGCTTCTCATCCGAAACCTGGTTCTCGATCTGCAGCGCGCAGGCGCCCGCCTCGATCATCTTGCGTGCGAGCAGATAAGTCGCCTCGGCATTGCCGAACCCGGCGTCGATATCGGCGATGATCGGCACGACATGCGTCTGATGATTCTCCACCGCATTGAGCAGCCGTTGCTCCTCGATGCTATTGCCTGCGGCACGCGCGGCATCGATCTCGCGGAACATCATGCCCTGCTCGCGTGCATCGGCCTGGCGCAGGAAGGTATAGAGTTCCTCGATCAGCGCCGGCACACTGGTCTTTTCGTGCATGGACTGATCGGGCAGCGGGCCGAAATCACTGCGCAGCGCCGCGATCATCCAGCCCGACAGATACAGGTAACGCCGCTCGGTGCTGCCGAAATGCTTTTTGATGCTGATCATCTTCTGCTGGCCGATAAAACCATGCCAACAGCCCAGCGACTGCGTGTATTTTGCGGGATCCGCATCGTAAGCGGCCATGTCCCGCCGCATGATCGCCGCGGTGTAGCGCGCGATATCCAGCCCGGTCTGGAAGCGGTTCTGCAGCCGCATCCGCGCCACAGCTTCGGCATCGATCCCGTCCCAGGCGCCATTATGGCTGCGGATCAGGCTGGTCGTTTGCGCGATATCGGTTTGATATGTCATCGTGGCTTCCCGTCAAAAGAAGCATTCTTGTAGCGTGATTTACAACCGTAGCCACTGTGTCGCGTGGGCAATGAACGTGATCAGGTGTGCCGACAGCAGGGTGGCAATGTCGTTTTGTAACTAATTTACAGAGTTCATTATACTATTCGTAGACGCGCCGGCCGCCCGTGCAGGTAGACCGAGGCAGGATCATCGAACGGGAATCCGCCCGCCGCAGCCACGCCGAGAACCCGGCGCAATTGGAACAGGCTCAGTCGGCTGACGGCCCGTGCATCGACGGTATTCAGCCGGGCCTCGACGGGCAACACGCCGCCGCGAACCTGCACCGCCCTGCCCTCAGCAACGATCGCAGCCATGCGGCGCTGCACCGTGGAATATGGCAGCCCCAGCGCACGCGCCAGCGCGCTCGCCCGAACCGGGCGGCACAATCCCTCGGGCACCACCATCGTCGCATCGGCATAAACCCTCGCGAGCACGGGATCATCAGTCACATCGCGCATCGCGCCGCACAGGCTGGTGTAAAACAACGCCAGACTGGTCCAGCAACGGTGCAGCGTCTTGTGACCATCGGCCACAGCGAGCAACATCTCAAGGGCGCCCCGCACCGCGACATCAGGATCGTAAGGCGTGCCGCGCGCCGCGGGAACCGGCTGATCGAAGGCGATGAGATCTTCGGTCATCCGCACGAAAGCATCGTGCGTCAACACTAGCAGCGCCGCAATCGCCGGGCGCTGGCGACAATCGGGCGACACGATCACACCGGCGTTGGTCCGCACGCAGAGCCCCTCGGCGATCATCGCATTGACATGCCGGCGCACCGTCTCGAACGGTCGCGACAGGCAGGTTGCTAACGCATTCGTCGACATCGGGCTCGGCGTGGCCCCCGGCCCTCGCAGCCCGCTCTGCACCATGATCAATGCAAATATGCCGAACCGATCAAGATCGCCGCCAAACGCTTCAATCCCCGCACGCGCAATGCTCGTCAACATTTCCGCCAGCAGTCGCGTGATCAATCTAATCGGCAGGCCGGCCTCGCCGGCATCCGCCATGACATGCCCCCAGTTATTGTGCCACTTTTACCCGTTACTGCATGACCCAGGAATACCGCGCACGTCAATTTAATGATTTTTTTCTAAGGCGTTGGAAACGAAAGCGACCAAAACGGGTAGCTTGTCTCTTGTCTCGCATGGTCTTTGCACTGCATCCGGGCCACGGGAGAACGCATGATAGTTACGGACAAGATAAAAATCTGGCGTGATAACCGGCGACCGTCGAATCGGCAGTATGGCACCCGCGCGAACAAAGGCTTGCGCGTCGAACGCCAAGCCCCGGCGACTCCGCTGCCCCCGCGCGGTCTTGAACGTCTTGCCGATTTGGACCCACCCGCGGAGGATAACGTCTGGCACCCGGTGCCCGAATGGGCGACCTGGTTGATGCTCGGCGCCGGACTGGCAGTGGTGGCCGCGCTGCTCGCAGCGATTGTCTATCTGCTAGGGTGACGCCGTCGCGGGTTCCGGATGCATCCCGCGCGCCGCGTCAAAACAGACCGGGCACTTCGCGTTGCGCGGCGTTGGGGCGGGTCGAGCCAAGCAGCGCTGCCGGCGACACGGCGAGCGAGCGGCGAGCAGCGGAGACTGGCGCGCCGCCGATCGGCGTGCAGGCGCGGCCGGCGAGGAAATCGAGCGCCTGGCGTGTCGAGGCTTCGGCCGGATCGCCCATCGGCCGGCTGAGATCGTCCGTGGCCTGGCAGCTCGCCTCCACCTTGCTGGCGAGGCCATCGTAATAATCGCCTTGGCGATTGGCGTTCTGTAGCGAAAGCGCGATTACGCGCAGCCGATCGTCGCAGCCTGCATTGTCGCGCGCGATCTGCCCAACCGGCTTGCCATAGGTGTTGGTGCCGATCAGCCCGGCATTGGCGCGCAGATAAGGCACGAAGCCGTTGATCACCAATTCGCTGGCCGAAGCGGTGCCGGCCATGCCGATAAAGGCGATGCGCGTCGCGCTGATCGATTGCGGCTGCGGCGCGAAAAACGCGGTGGTGTTGTTCGAGGCCTTTTCCGGGCGGAACGATACATGGTCGAAGACATCGGCGGTGGAGCGATTGCCGCCAAGCAAATTGCCCATCAATTCCGCCGTCGAGAGCAGACCGCCGCCGTTATAGCGGAAATCGACGACGATCTGGGTAATGCCCTGCGTGCGGAAATTGGCGAAGGCGCTGCGCAATTGATCGTCCGCGGTCGAGATGAAGGTGCGCAGCTTAATATAGCCCACCTTCGTGCCGTTATCGTCGATCACGCGCGCATCACCTGGGCCGACGGGTTGCAGGTCGTAATCCGCCTTGGTGATCGTCACGGTGCGATCGCCGCCTATCCCTGCGAGCTGGAAGACGCGCGCCGTGCCGCTCGTATCGGGACCCAAAGCGGTGGTCAGTCCGTCCGATCCTTCGCTCGCGATGATCGAGCTGACCGTGCGCAGATTGGCGCCGGTCGTGCCGATCGCGACGATCTCGGTGCCACGCTGTAGGCCCGCCAGGCCGGCGGGCGCATTTTCGAACGATTCGGCGATCAGCAGCCGATTGGCGCCATCGAGCGACAAGCGGAAACCAAAACCCGCGGTCGCACCCGAATCGTAATAGGCATTCTCCTCGGCGATCGAGGTGAGATAAGTGAAGTAACGATCCTTGCGTTGCCCCCGCGCGGTGGCGGTGAGCGCGTCGAGATAATCGTCGACGTTGCCGTAGCTCGCCGGATTGAGCCCGGTCGGCAAAGTCTCCGGAAACAGATACCATTCCTGCATTTGTGCCGCGACCCAATCCTGCCGCGCGCGCAGCGAACAGCCGGCGCTGGCGGCCGGCGTGGGCGTCGCGCTCGGTGCCGAGCTGGTGCCGCTTTGCGCGACGGACGATGCCCCCCCGCCCCCACAGCCGGAAAGCATTGCCGCCAGTGCGATCAAGGATACGAACGGGCGAAATGCGGGGGATGTGATGATCATAGCGCGAGGCTTTCAGAAAAAGCCCGACGCGTCACGTGCTTTCAGTCGCCGCCGAAGCTGAATGCGCTGATCCCGCGTTCGCGATCGTTGATGGTCAGCGCGCGCCCCATCGGCGGGGCCGAGCGTTGCGGGCAGCCGTGGCGCTGGCACGCGCGGCAACCGAGACCGATCGGCGTCGCTTCGCCCTTCAGATCGATGCCCCGCGCCGCGGCCAGCGCGCCGGCATGCGCCGCCGCCACGCCGATGCCCACTGCGAACTCGGCCGGCACCGCGCCGTAGCGGCGCTGCTGCGGGGTCACCGTGCGCGCCAGCGTCAACCAGCGCGACGCATCCTCGAGCTCCACCAATTGCACCGTCAGCGTTCCCGGGCGATCGAAGGCGTGATGCACACGCCATAACGGGCAGCGCCCCTCCGCCTCGGCCAGCGCGGCGTTGCTCGCGCCGGAAAACCTTTTCGACGCCTGTCCGGCGCGATCGATGCGCACCAGGAAGAAAGGCAGTCCGCGCGCGCCGACCCGCTGCAACGTGGTCAGGCGATGCGCCACCTGCTCGAACCCGGCGCCGAAACGGCGCTGCAGCAGTTCGGCATCGTATCCGGTCGCCTCGCACGCGCGCAGGAAGCGCGCATAAGGCATCATCACCGCGGCGGCAAAATAGCCCGCCAGATGTCGCCGGAACAGCCTTTCCGCCTGTCGGTCGGCAAAACCAGCGCCCTTGGCCAGCGCATCTATCTCGCCCCGCGCCTCGATCTGCGCCAGTTGGAAGGCAGCGGCAAACGTGCGCGAGGCGGGATCGAGCGTCTCGCTCAATTGCAACTGCCGCGCGTGCAGATCCATGCGGCGCAGCAGATCGGGCATCACCTCGACCGGCAGCACGCGGATGGTCAGTTGGTGCTTCACGCGCAGCCGCTCGGCGATCGCGCCATAGAGATCGCCCGCGCCAAGCCGCAATTCATCCGCCAGAGCCTCGGCCAGCGCATCGAGATCGGCGAAATGGCCGCGCCAGCGCTCGATCTCGCGGCGCACCTCGGCCATCGGGTCGGCCGCGCCAGTCATCGTATCGCCGCCCGCAGCCATGCGATCGAAAGCGCGCGCGAATGCTTCCGCTCCGCCCGGGGCACCGGCCAGCCATTCCTCGATCTCGTTGCGATCGATCTCAAGGTCAGCAAACAGCGGATCGGCCAACCGCCGGCGGATGGCGGCCTCGCCCCCGCCAGGCTCGCCCGCGGCCAGCGCGCGTGGATCGAAATCGAACGATTCGGCCAGCTTGACGAGCAACGAGGCGGACAATGGGCGCTGGTTCTTCTCGACCAGATTGAGATAGCTGGGCGATATGGTGAGTATTTCAGCCATCGCCGCCTGCGTCAGCGCCGCCTGCCGCCGCAGCCGCCGCACCGCATGCCCGGCGAACAATTTACGATCAGCCATCTGTAGTCGCCTCATCACCTTGCGCGGCAATGCCTCAGGTTGTCACGTCTTTACAATAGCACAGGCGTCATGCCCTGATCACCGACGGCTTCACCGAGCGCGGTATGATGCGGGGGTGCCGCTTCCAACATTTCCATGACTTAAGCAGCCGCACACCGCGGCGCTGCTCTGCAGGACGTGGACCAAGTTTCCTGGGGAGGAAAGGATGCCCGTCGAGCACGCTGCTCGGCGGGCATTTCCTTGCATGGCACAATCCGATGCCTGCATCGTTCGCTCACACATATCGCGTGACAACATCGAGGAACTTAGCGTGGCGGCAGCGAAAGACGACGGCTCGAACATCGTCATTGTTGCCGCGCTGGTAGCGAACATGGGCATCGCCGTCGCCAAGTTCATCGCGGCGGGGTTTTCCGGATCATCGTCGATGCTGACCGAAGGGTTCCATTCGGTGGTCGACAGCCTCAATCAGGTGCTGCTGCTGTTCGGCCAGCATCGCGGCAAGCAACCGCCGGACAACGCGCACCCATTCGGCTATGGCCGCGAACTGTATTTCTGGGCGTTCGTGGTCGCCATCCTGATCTTTGCGGTCGGCGCCGGCGTATCGATCTATGAGGGTTATACGCACTTTCTCGCGCCGGAACCGCTGCGTGATCCGCTGATCAACTATATCGTTCTCGGCGTGGCGTTCGCGCTGGAAGGCGCCTCCTGGACGATTGCGATACGCGCATTCGCCGCCTCCAAGGGCGAGGCTGGCTGGTGGCAATCGATCCACCGCTCGAAGGATCCGTCCGGCTTTATCGTGCTGTTCGAGGATTCGGCCGCGCTCGCCGGTCTGATTATTGCCGGGATCGGCGTGTGGGCGAGCCATGCCTATCAGGACCCGCGGCTCGACGGCATCGCCTCGATCGCCATCGGGGTGATTCTCGCCGGCGTCGCCGTGCTGCTGGCGCGCGAGGCCAAGGGGCTGCTGATCGGCGAGGGCGCGGATCCGGCGATCGTTGCTACCGTCCGCGTGCTGGTCGAGGGCAATGCGGCCATCACCAGCGTCAATCACGTGCGCACGATCCACACCGCGCCGGATTCGATCTTCGTCGCGATCAGCGCGGATTTCCGCGACAGCGTGACGATGGGCGAAGCGGAGACGTTGATCGAGCAGATCGAGGATCAGTTACGCATCGCCGTGCCGCAATTGTCGTCGATCTATATCCGCCCGGAGAAGATCGAAAATGCCGCAGTGTTCCGTCCGCCGCTATCGAAACGGCCGAAACGCGCGCTGCTTACCTGGCCGGAAGCATCTCGATAACGTCGAGCGTGGATTCGAATCGCGGATAGGGCAACATGACGCGCCAGCGCTGCGCGCCGACGCGCTGGACGATCCCGGCCATGTCTCGATCGGCATCGCGGCCGTATTCCAGCGCGTTCGTTTCATCGCCCAGCATCATCGTGCCAAGAAAGATCGCCCGCCCCGAGCCATCCGGAAATGCCAGCCCCACCGGTCGCTGCGAGCCATCGGTCTTGTAGAAGCTGGAGACATCGCCTTCCGCTTCCACGCGGCAGGCGAAGAAGGGATAGGCGGTGAAATCCCTGGTTCCGGTGCCGCGCCCACCGAGCTTGAAAATGCGGCATTGATACTTGCCCGCCGGCGGCATCGCGCCATCCAGCGCATGATCGGGATCGAACAACGCTCCCTGCGCGTCGATCGCGGCCGCCGCGCCGGCCGCCCGCGCCTTGGCCGTTGCCTCAATCCACGCCACGCGCCAATTGCGCAGCCGCGCGCGATCCGCGGCGGTCGCCACTTTGCGCCAATCCATTGTGGCCGCCGTCCCCGCCGTGGCGGGCCGCTCGCCGCCGCCCGCACAGGAGGCGAGCATCGCGCACGTCGCCAGGCCCCAAGCCATTTTCACCGTCATGCGCGATTCATTCCCTATATATCGCGCCATAAACCATTGGCGTTGCAGCTTGCCAAGGCGCTCAGGCAGCGGTCCATCCGCCATCCATCGAGAGGTTGGCGCCAGTGATCGATTTGGCCGCGTCACCGCACAGGAAAACGGCCAAGGCCGCGACCTGTTCCTGCGTGACGAACTCCTTGGTGGGCTGCGCCGCGAGCAACACGTCGTTGATCACCTGATCGCGGGTCAGCCCGCGCGCCTTCATCGTATCGGGGATCTGCCCCTCGACCAGCGGCGTCCAAACGTAACCGGGCGAAATGCAGTTGACCGTGATGCCGTCGGTCGCGGTTTCCAGCGCGATCGTCTTGGTCAGCCCGACGATCCCGTGTTTGGCCATGACATAGGCCGACTTGTTGGGGCTGGCGACGAGCGAATGCGCCGAGGCCGTCGAGATGATCCGACCCCACCCCGCCGCCTTCATAAACGGCACCGCGGCTTTCATCAGATACCAGGCCGAGGTCAGGTTGATCTTGATTATCGCCTCGAACGTGTCGGCAGGGAAATCTTCGATCGGCGCAACATGCTGGATACCGGCATTGTTGACGATGATGTCCGGCCCGCCCAGCTCATCATGACAGCGCCTGGCGAGCGCGGCGATCTGCTCGGGCTTGGTCATGTCGGCCGGATCGTAGAGTGCCGTCGCGCCGCTGGTCGCCGCTAGCGCGGCGCGCTCCTGCTCGATTGCCGCGGCGTCGCCAAAGCCATTGATCATCACGCTCGCGCCCTCGGCGGCAAAGGCTTTCGCATAAGCCAGGCCGATGCCCGAGGTGGAGCCGGTGATGATCGCGCTCTTGCCCTTCAGGAACATGCACTTCTCCTCAATTTTCGGAATGCAGATCGCGGTGCGGCAGCACCTTGCGCGCCAGATCAAACGCGGCGCTCTTGCCGGTTTCGATATTGGCGGCGACCAATTGCGCATTGGCCATCGTCTCCGCTACCGCCTCGACGCCCGCCTGCCAGTGCTCGCGCATCGTGCGTGCGGAAAATTCGAAATCGCGGCTGCCGCCTTCCCAGGCATTGGCGCGGTAGATCAAATGGACCAGGTTGACCGGATCCTCTTCGGAGCGCGCCGCGAGCGCTTGCACGTCCGGATCATCGAGCAGTTGAGGCGGCAGTTTGGCCAGCACCTTGCGCACCGCCTCGCGATCCTGGCGAATGCGCATCACTTCATTGGATACTTGCCGCGTCCGGCTCGAGAAACGGATTTCCTTTTCGCGCGCGGCGACATCCATGATCGTCCGCGGCAATTCCGCCGCTGCGGCGAACAGATCGACCTGAAAGGCCAGCAGCGCGCCCTGCTGGTGATCGAGCACGTGCGTCAGCGGCGTGTTGGAGACGAGCCCGCCATCCCACCACAGCCGCCCATCAATCTCGATCGGCGGCAGCCCGGGCGGCAGCGCGCCCGAGGCCATGATGTGCCGTGCGTCGATGCGCGTTTCGGTCGTGTCGAAATAATGGAAATTGCCGCTGGCGACATCGACCGCGCCGACCGACAGGCGCACCGCACCGCTGTTGAGCAAATCCCAGTCGATCAACGCATCGAGCGTCTCTTTCAGCGGCGCCGAATCGTAGAAACTCAGCGCCTCGGGCGTGCCCGGCGTGGCGAACATGGGCGACATGGTCCGGGGCGTGAAAAAGCCGGGCACGCCGGTCATCATGATATAACCCGCCGACCATTCGTGGATGAACTCGCGAATCTGATCGTTGGGGAAAATCGGAAAACTCGGCAGCGATCCGGTCATGCGATCCCAGAATGCCTGCAGTCGCTTGACGCGCAGCGGTTCGGGATTGCCGGCATAGATCGCCGCATTGACCGCGCCGATCGAGATGCCCGAGACCCAGTCGATCTCGATACCACTGCCCGACAGCCCCTCGATCACCCCCGCCTGATAACTGCCCAGCGCCCCGCCCCCCTGCAGCACCAAAGCCACGCAATCGGGCAAGGGCAGCGTTTTCGCGTGGCGGCGCGGTTTGGAATCGGTGTCGGCCATGGCCTAGACATGCGCCGCGGCGGCGCGCGGGGCAACGGTGGTTGGCGAATTGTTACGTGGCTCCCCGCCCTGCCCGGGATCGCCACTGCTATTTGCCCGCCATTGCAACAACAGCGCCGCCCACGCATTCATGCCGGTACAGCAACGAACAGAGGCATGCCATGCGGCTCGACGATTTCGATCCCAACATCAACGTCGAGGACCAGGGCAACCGGGGCGGCGGGTTCAATCTAGGCGGTGGCGGTGGTGGCGGCGGAATGCTGCTCGGCTTCCTGCCGCTGGTATTCAGCAAGTTTGGCTGCGGCGGCGTGGTCGTGCTGCTGATTGTGTTCGCGGTGTTTGGCGGTGGCCTCGGCAGCATCGGGCAGTTGACGGGGACGGGCCAGCAAGCCGCGCCGCAGACGCAAAGTGCCGACACGGCCACCGGCGCCACGGCGATCTGCGCCAGCGATCCGGCCAAGCGCGCGGCATGCAATGCGTTCAGCTCGGCCGAGAAGACCTGGGCGGCGATTTTCGCCGAATCGGGCCAGCGCTTCGAACAGCCCAAACTGTCGTTCTTCGACTCCAATGGCCAATCGGGCTGCGGCGCGGCGCAAAGCGCGATGGGGCCATTTTATTGCCCGACCGATCGCGGCATCTTCCTCGACACCGGCTTTTTCGACGAACTCGCCAACCGCTTCGGCGCCAAGGGCGATTTCGCGCAGAATTATGTCATAGCGCACGAATTCGGCCATCATATCCAGAATCTGCTGGGGACGTCGGCGCAGGTGCAGCAAGTGCAACAGCGCGGTAGCCGCAGCGAGGGCAACGCCGCCTCCGTCCGGCTCGAGCTTCAGGCGGATTGCTATGCCGGCGTGTGGGCGGCGCAGAACCGCGACCGGATGGAGCCGGGCGATCTGCAGGAAGGCATGACCGCTGCGCAGGCGATCGGCGACGATACGCTACAACAACAGAGCCAGGGCCGGGTCGTGCCGGACAGCTTTACGCACGGCACGTCGGCGCAGCGCCAGAGCTGGCTCAAGCGCGGGCTGGATAGCGGCGATCCGGCGCAGTGCGACACGTTCAGCGGCGCGATTTGAGCGGTAACGTATCGTTTGCGAGTGACGCTCGGTGGGGGGCGTCACTCGTTTATAACAGAAGTCCACGCGGTCCTCGGCGGCGGGTTTCGGCGGCGGCGATGGTCTGCTCTCGGCTTGCCCGGGCTTATCGGAAACGCTGAAAAATCGCCCCGGTCGGGCCGTTGCGTCGCGCGAAAAGCCTCGCTAAATGCGAAGGCCGTCCGCGGGCCGAGCATGGAGCGGGGCTGTAGCTCAGATGGGAGAGCGCTGCAATCGCACTGCAGAGGTCAGGGGTTCGATTCCCCTCAGCTCCACCAGTTCCTGACAACTGAAGTACGAGCATATATCCCCGGCCGGATGCGCGCCGTGGCGGAGCGACCCGCTGCGATATCGCGCCGGCATCGCAAAGGAGGGTCGCCATATGGGCCGATTGCGTTTCCCACCGCCCCGGTGGAGGCGATGAGCTCCTGCAAATAGCCCGGGCGAGGGATGAGGCATGCCCCCCGTTGGCTTGTCACTATGGCCCACTACAGCGTCAAATTGTGCTTCTGGCCCCAAGTCTTTGGCCACGTATAGTTGCTATGCTGCAGCACCTGTCGCGCTCTAAGGCAGCCAGGAGATACAATCCATGGCGCTCGTGAATGCCAACGAGCGGGATCAATCAGAGGGTTCGTTAACTGATTGCTCGGAACCCTCTACTGACGGTGAGAATTTTCCCGTGATTACTGCTTAACCACCTGCTGTATCGTTCCTGGTGACAAGATAGCTGGCCCGGAAGTTGTCGTAGAGCGTCGCAGCGACGCCGCCAACCAGCGGCATTGCAGCCACTTTTTTCTGCGTTCCACCCGATACTTTTAGCTTTTCTCGCGTGCCGCTTGCCGCGGTTAGTCCGTGGCGAGCGAAAACCCGACGCAACTCGGCTGAACTCCGATAAAAGGTCTCGGTCTCGCTGTAATGATTGAAGATTTCAGTACGCTCATCAAGGGGTCTCTCGGAAAAAAACGGCGCACTATAGCCCAGTCGGAGCATGGTCTTGATGGCGGCCTTCCGAGGTGCCCCTTTCGGAAGCCAGTGTACGATAGGCGTGTACATATGCGGCTCTTTGAAGCAATACTTTGCAGGAAATATGTGAACTCCTTCGCCGCCTGGCGCAGTTATTCTGGATATTTCTGATGCTACCGCGTCAACCTGTTCTACGTGCTCTAGAACCTGATCACTGATCACCAAATCAAAATAACTGTCCGGAAATATCGATCTGCCATCTTTAAGAAGTGATAGCGCCGGATATTCCCCTTCATCGACAAAATATCCAGACCCATTATCGATATATGACTCAACCACATCGACGCCGTATGCGTCATAGCCCCGGTTTCTCAGTACTGCGACAGTCCCACCGATGCCGCAACCAAAATCAAGTACGCGTGCTGGTCGCCCAACTCTTGTGGAAACCTTTTTCAATGCCGCCCAGGTTATCTGCTGAATGTGCGTCTTAGCCACGATCGCATCGGATAACGCGGTAAGCTTGTTGTGAGGTCGATCGGCGAATTTCGGCAAGTCCATCGGTACTACCTTCCCTTATCTATAAGACAGAAGCCTTCCGTAACGCTAAAGCGCCTGTAACAATGCTTTAATAGAGCACCTGCAAAATACGAATCGCGCAATAATTACATGATTTACGCAGATGGGCTAATTGAATCTTGGCGCGTGCACCTCACATCTATAGGCCCAAAAAATCGCGCCAACGCACCTGCTCGGTACTAACTGCTATCATCCCGCCCCAATGCATTGCGCAGCCTCACATCGTAATTGTAAGAATCAAACACAAAGCTTCTAATAGCATACGTGTAGCGTAGTTACGGCCGGCAGATCGTGGTGGCGGAACGGGCGGAAGGTGAATTAGCCATATTGTTGGGTAAAGCGGCGAGCTGGTCGTCTGGCGCTGCGGTACGCGACGAAGTGAAAGCTATTCCCAGCTGTGTTCTGCTAGGCTTTAGCCACCACGAGCAGATGGGTCATTTCAATTGCACGCGCTACGGGGCCGAACCTCGCATCGCAGCCGCAGATCACGCCCCGCGCCCTCCAGCTCCGCAGCGAAACACGCCAGAATGGTTTGGAATCTCTCGTCATATTGGTTCTACATTGCATCTTGAGCAGTTCCGGTTATTTATAGTGGCAGGTACTGAACGTGCCGCACGGGGGTCCAAGTGCTTGAAAGAACACGATTCTCGATGTTGGAAGGGCTGCGCGCTTATTTGGCGCTGGCTGTCGTCGTTGGGCACGCCATGCAATTTGTCCCGTTTGAAGCGCCCTTTCCGCTGTCGAAATTGCTTTCGCCTGGCTATGCCGTTCAAAATTTCATGATCCTGAGCGGGTTCGTGATCACCCACCTCCTATTGGGAAAGCAGGAAGCCTACGGGCCATATATCTTGCGTCGTTTCATGCGGCTCTTTCCCATCCTGCTCGTTGGGCTGGTGGGCGGTTGGTTGACCTATGGCTGGCTGCAGCACGGGGTGTCCGCGTTGCCATGGGCTTATGACCCGTCCTTTCGGTCTTTCGTCGACAAGTATAATCATCGTGCCGAGCTGACGATGGCAGCGCCCGCCGCACATTGGCTGCTGCACCTCACGATGCTTCACGGCCTAGTGCCTGAAGAGGTCTTGCCCCAGGTTGGGCATAGCATCTTGGCTCCCGCCTGGAGCATTTCGCTCGAGTGGCAATTTTATCTGCTGGCGCCACTAATTGTGTACGCCATCACGCGGCGTTGGGGCTGGCCGGTTTTGGCCCTCGCGGTGCTTGCGGGGCTGGCGGTCGCGCGCAGCCGCATCCTAGGCACGTTCGATTATGCCTTCTTGGGCCATGCATCGCCGTTCTTCGCGATCGGGTTTGCGAGCAGACTGGCATTACCACACCTAGTACAAGTCGATCTCAATCCCTTCGCCACTGCTTTTGTAGCAACCTTGGCTGTACTGGTATTCGCAAAAGACCCCCTCGAAACTTTGCCGTGGTGCATTGTGTTCCCGTATCTCGTCGCTGGCTGCCAAGGCAAAAGCAACAAATGGTTCGATCTTGTCTTTTGTAACCGGATTACTCTCGCAATCGGGCAGGCATCTTACTCTCTCTACTTGTTGCACTACGTTGCATTTTCAATTTTAATATATTCCATCGTATACTTTATTGATGCCCCTTCTCCGATAACGGTCCTAGCAATACTGCTCGGGTCGATCCCAATTATTGTTGGCGTCAGCCTGATGTCATACCGCTATATCGAGCTGCCCGGTATAGCCCTCGGCCGCTTTTGGGCGGGCAGAATTCAAGGCAGGCCAATCCCAACGGCATTGCGGGGCCCTAATGTGCAATCGCCACCATTTGACGAGTTGGGGTTCGCCAAAGAACGCTGAAGGAAAGGCCACCCCACCCGACCGTCGATAGCGGCGGACAGACGCCTTCGGCCAACTCGGGTCGATTTCAGGCTAGCGACGATCGTTTGAAAGCGGCCGCATCGGATCGGGGCATTCAAAGACAATAATCGATCGCGCAACGATCTCGTTTCTTGCAGGCGAGCTCATCAAAAATGCGAGATGGCCGTGCACCTCGAGCTGCTTAGCGGTAACGAACCGTTAATGTAGGCTGGACTTCGCACCCGCGCTGACTTACCAAAATAGGGGTCGATCCGGCCCGCCGTGCAGAAAAGTATCGGCATCGATCGCCGGAAGATATAGTCCTTTTGGCGTCAAAGATGGATTGTCCCGGCGAATGCGTGCGCTTTAGCGCATCTGTCGTCGGATGTTATTACCATGTCGCGATCGCGGCGCCGTCAATGATCGGCGTTGTCGTTGGATATTCAGGCAAAAGTGGGGATGATATGAAGACAGCGCGACCAATGCTTTGGACGTGGATCGCCATCGTCTTCGGCTTTTTCGTCTGGCAGAATACGATGGCGCACGGCCTCGCCAATTGGCTGCTGGAGTGGCAGTATAGCGATTTTGCGCGTTTCCGGCCCACATCCACGCTGATCGGCATGGTCCTGCTGGCCGCGATCCCGGCGTTTATTGTGTATCTGCTATATTGGCGGCGCCAGAATCGTCGCCGCATCGGCCCCGTGTCCCCCGTCGCGGCGACGCGCTTTGCCGTTCGCCAGTTGCGCATCTTGCTGATCATGGCGGGCATCGCCGCGGTTGGCGCAATCGCCAGCCTGCTGTTGCTGCTGACGCTGCCCAGCGGGGACGGCCCGATTCAGCCGGTGTCGGTCAGCGGTCCGGTCGGCGCGCCGTTGCCGACTGGCCATGCCAGTATCGACCCCGTCATCCCCAACGGGCCGCAGCTGCGCTATACGATGCGGCTGCTGATGACCGATTATGTCGTGCGCTATGTGCCCGTCAGCACTGGCGCGGGCGCTACATCGCGGCTGTTCGTCCAGATCGACGATTCCGGTCGCGTGCCGACGCGGCTCGTCGGCACGATGGCGCGGAATGCGCTTCCGCCTAGCGTGCGCAACGTGTTTATCGAGAATAATCTCGTCTCGCCGGGGCCGCATTACGTGTTGTTCACGCAACCCGATCAATTGCCGCGCCCATATCTGCTGGCCGCGGTGCAGTTTGCCATCGCGGGGCTTGTGATCCTGCTCATCGCATTGTTGCAATGGAATAATGTGCGGCGTGCGCGCCGATCGGCCGACCGCATGATGGAGGATAACCAGGCGGTCGATCAGCCAACGTCGGACCAGCCGGCGCCCGATCAGCCAGCGGCGGCCCAAGCGTAAACGCCGCGCTAACCAGTTCTGTCAACGCCGTCTTTTGGCGACGGCGATACCTACCATGGCATGCGCGCCATGGCCATTCTTCTCCCCATCTCGTTTACCAGCATGGTGTGCGCCGGCTGTGCAGCGATCGCGATTGCCGGTCTGACGCCATCTTCGCCTACAGCCGGTGGCGATATCGCCGCCGCGGCAATGACTGACACGCCATCTGCGGCGCCCGTACAAATCGGTCGTGATCCGATCGGGCGTTGGCAGCGAGCGCCCGATGGGCTGTTTTACGTCAACGCCACGGTCAATGGCGTGCGCGTGCGCTTCCTCGTCGATACGGGCGCTAGCGTCACCGTGCTGACGTCGGAGGATGCGCGTCGCGTGGGGGCCGGGGCAATCGGCCCCGCTACGACCATCGCAACGGTCGGTGGTTCCGCACCAATGCGATGGACCGAGCTGGAGAAGGTTGCGCTGGGCGGCAAGCGGCTCGGCCGGATTTCCGCCGCCGTGGTCGATCGCCCCGGCGGCGTATCCTTATTGGGTCAGAACACGCTTCGCCGGATGAAAACGTTTTCGATCAACGGCGACGAGCTGACGCTTAGTTAGAGGCCGCAGCGATCGGGGCCAAGCCCCGCGCCCGGCGACGACGCAGCGCCACGCCCACCGCCCCGAACGACAATACCATCAGCAACCAACTAGATGGCTCCGGCACCGCCGACACGGGCGGGGCTCCGCCGCCGCCACCGCCACCGCCACCGCCGCCGGTACCACCACCGCCGCCGCCGGTACCACCGCCACCGCCGCCAGCACCACCGCCGCCCGGTCCGCCACCGCCGCCGCCACCGCCGGTGCCGCCGCCGCCAGGCGATGCAACGCCGTCCGGCAGCAAACCGCCAGCACCGGGAATCGCGTCATCAAGGCCGGATACGGCGCCGGGCAACACATCACCCACGCCATCGGTAACAGGATCAACAGCACCAGGCCCGGCAAAAGCCGATCCGCCAACCGGCCCTGCGCCCCGGCGAAAGTCCGGTCCGCCAACGCCGCCAAAACCGCCGCGGCCCAATTCCGGCGCGGGCGACAGAACGGCGGCCATAGCAGAGGGCGGGATCGGCGATGCGGCGAACGCGCCGGGCGCCCAGCCGAGCATGTCGCGCTGTTCGCTGATGGCAAAGCTGGCCACGGCGAGAAGCACCAGCAGCAGTCCATCGACTCCCGCCGCGGCGCGATATTGATTCTTGAGCGAGATTGAAGGATCCATAGCAAATGTTATCAAGATATTAACACTGGAGCACAAGCCCTCAAATATTGCCCTGTGCCAAATCGGGCCGAATCACCGGCCGCGTTCGACAAAGCTCGCAACTTGCCATAAACAAACAGGCGCTTGGTCCAGCGCGACCGTGCTTTGCTAAGGGGCTCGCTGCACGCGATGACGTCATCTCCAGTGCTGATCACCGATCGTTCGCCCTCCACCGCGCGACAGCCACGTTTGGCCATCGGCGAGTGGATCCTCGCGCTTGGCATTGCCGCTTTGCTGCTGCCCACGCTGTTGCGGCTGGCGCAGCTCAGCTGGTCGACCGAGGCTGGCGCGCACGGCCCCATCGTCTTCGCCACCGGCCTGTGGCTGTTGTGGCGTGATCGGGCGGCGTTGCAACTGGCCGTTCGTCGCCCTTTCCTGCCGGCGGGATTGGCGCTGGTTGTGCTGCTGCCGCTCTATGCGGTCGGCCGGATCACCAGCGTTTTGATGATCGAGAGCCTGTCGCTGTACGGCGTGTTGATCACGCTAGCGTATTTGCGCTGGGGCGAGGCGGTGATCCGGCGGCTGTGGTTCCCGATTTTCTATGGCCTGTTCCTGATCACGCCGCCGGAGAACTGGATCTTCGTGCTGACCCGGCCGATCAAGGTTCTGCTATCCACCGGCGCCGTCGATCTGCTGGCCTGGGCGGGTTTTGCCATTGGCAGCACCGGCAGCATGATCCAGATCGAGGGCTATCAATTGCTCGTCGCGACCGCCTGTTCGGGGATCAACTCTCTGATCGGCATCAGCGCGATCAGCCTGTTCTATGTCTATTTGCGGCATGATGACGCGCCGCGCTATGCGCTGGTGCTTACTGTGTTGGTGCTGCCGATTGCCGTGCTGACCAATTTCGCCCGCATCATCATCCTGATCCTCGTAACTTATTGGTTTGGCGAGGATATCGCGCAGGGCATCGCGCATGAAGCGGCAGGCATCCTGATGTTCGTGCTCGCGCTGACCCTGTTTCTTGCGCTCGATACGGTGCTGCACCCCTTGTTCCGGAGATTGGGATGGACGCGTTGACCGCTATGCCGGCGCCGATGGCGCCGACAACTGCCATCGGGCGCCGCGAGATGTTGATCGGCGGCGCGCTGTTGGCGACGGCGGGGATCGCTTTTGTGCGGCTCCCGCGCTTGCCCGTCATTGCCGTTGGCGGATCGATTAAGGACGTCCTGCCCACGACGGTGGGGGCGTGGCAATCCTTCGTCGATCCCGATCTGGTGATGCCGCCCAATGACGAGCGCGCCGCCGCCGCAGTGTATGAGGAGCAGATTTCGCGTACCTATCGTGCCGACAACGAAAATCCGATCATGATGTTGATCGCGTATGCGCGGCGGCAAAGCGGCATGCTGATGGTTCACCGCCCGGAATCCTGCTATCCCGGCTCGGGCTTCACCATCACGGCGGACCGCGCGGTGCAGATTCCGCTGGCGCGCGGCGTCACGCTGGGAGGACGCTTCTTGTCGACGGCGCGCGATGAACGCATCGAGCAAGTCCTGTATTGGACACGACTCGGCAACGGTTTCCCAATCGATTGGGATGAGGAGCGTTCCAACCTGGCGAAGCAAAATCTACAAGGGCTTCAGCCCGACGGCGCGTTGATACGGCTTTCGATGATTTCCCCTGATCCAGCGACAGCGCTCGCGTCGCTCACGCGGTTCGCTTCGGCCTTGTTCCACGGCAGCGGACGCGACGGGCGTGCGCTGCTCGCGGGGCCGGCTAACGTTTAGTCGGGAAAGGCTTTAGCACGATGAAGACATACGCAATGCTTGCGGCCAACACCGCAATCGACGCCGCTGCATGACCATTGTTGCCCAACCAGTTGGACAAGGCACAGCCGATTGCCGGGGGTGCATACTGCCAAATACTGTCCTGCAATTCATCCTGCGTAGAACGTTGCAGGAACAACACGACGAGACCAGCGAAAGCCGCTAGAGTTAACCAGTCGAATACCGTCTGCATCTTGCTCTCCAACCCAATCCGGGCGACAGCCTTGGAACCCAAGGAAAGGCTTATAATAATATGTGCTTGGCACCGCTTAACAGGCGCATCCGATCCACGCAAAGCTTACGGATCGGCTTAGTCGCATTGCTTGCATCGACCACTGCATGCAACCGTCAGGAGGCCACCGGGCAGACCGTGGCCGTCGTTAACGACAAAGGCATTACAGCCAGCGAACTGAAGTTGGAGCTCAATAACGTGCCGCCCGCGTCGCGCGAAAGCGTCAAGGGGCAGGTGTTGCAAGCGATGATCGACCGTCGCCTGCTTGCCGCCGATGCCGAGGCGCAGAAGCTCGATAAGGCCCCCGGGTTTATCCTGCAGGAACGCCGCATGCGCGAAGTGATGCTGGCGCAGCAAGCACTACAGGGCTTTGCCGCCGCCAGCCGGCGGCCGATCTCGCAGAACGACGTCAATGCGTATATCGATAGCCATCCGAACATCGCTGCCGATCGCCGTATTCTATTGGTCAGCCAAGTACAGTTTACCACCCCATCGCAGGAGGTGTTGAAGGCGCTTGTCCCGACGCAGACGATCGATGAGCTCGTCGCGGTGCTGCAACAGAACAAGGTCGCGATGCAGCGTGGGCGTGCGCAAGTTGATACGGCCGCCATCTCGGACGAAGAGATGGCCAAATTGGCATCGCTCAAGCCTGGCGAGCCATTGGTCTCTACCTCCGGCCCAACATCCGTTGCCAGCGCAGTGATCGAGCAACGCGCCGCGCCGCTTAATCAAAGTGAACAGGAAGCCGTGGCACGCCGTCGGATTGAGGCGGAACGCGCGCAAAAGGCCGTCAAGCAACGCACCGCCGGTCTGCGTCAAGCAGCCAAAATCAGCTATTCGGACGCCTATAAGCCAAAGCCCGGCGCTAAGCCGGCTGCGCAATAACGCGTAAGACTGGGCCGAGCCGGTGTTCCGGCTCGGCCCGGCGCCGCCGGGCTGGGATCATCGGCGTAATCCACGCTGTCCGACGCGGTACCAACCCACTCCATACCACCGCTGATCAGCGCCTTGATGTCGTTGATTGTCAGCACCCCCAAGCGTTCGGCTTGGTGCAAACCACGCTGTGGTCGAAATCGCCCTTCCCAACGAGATTTGGCCGCGGCGCGAGCCGGTGCGCTGGTATCAGCGCGGCACTCAATGTGCCGCTACGTCTATGCTCGACCTGTACACTGGTGCCAGTGGGTGGGATCGCCAGCAAATTGCAACCGATCCCTAGCATTAGCGTCAGCCCGTCTCGGGAAGGAAATCCCGCATAGGGGCAAACAGTATCAAAAAAGCTTTTCGTGGATGAAAAGCGTGTCGCCTTCCTGCGCCAGACTGTTCAGATCGACTTTCTTGAGCCGTTCGCCACCGCGATAAATCGAAATATTGCGCTCCGAACCGGCCAAAGTCGGCCCCCCGGCACGCGCCAGCACCTGGCGAATAGTCATGCCGCTGGTGATCGTGAACGAGCCGGGCGAATTGACCTGGCCATAGACGAAGATCGTCGGCGCCACCGGCACGAACAACGTGTCACCGGCGCGCAACGGCGTCGTGCTGCTATACTCGCCACCGAACGACGCGACGGGGATACGGTGCTCAGTCGTGTCGTTGGCCCGGCGCAAGACGACAAAATCGGCTCCATCGGCGCGCGCGCCGCCAGCGCGGGCCAGCATCATCGCCACGGTCAGCGGGCGATCCAGCGGGAACACGCCGGCTGAACCGACGGCGCCATAGATGGTCACCGAATTGCTGACATATTGCGTGACATCCACGCTGACCACCGGGCGGGTGAAGAAGCCCTCGTTGCGCAGCTGCAGCGTAACGCTCTCGGCCAACTGCCGCGCGGTCAGATCACGCGCGACAACGGTGCCGATCAGCGGCAGCGTCACCGTGCCGTCTTCCTTCACGCGGGTCTTGGTGATCTGGGCCTGCTGGCCTTGGCCAAAGATCGTCACTTCGATCTCGTCGTTAATACCGAGCTGGTAACCATCCGCAGGCGCCATCATCGGCGCGGGCGGAGCAGGCGTCTGGGCCGCTGCCACCGCGGCGACCGTGGCGGAGGACATCAGTACAGCAATCATTCGAGCGAACATGAATTGTCCTTCCATTAGAATTTCGCGCCGACTGAGGCGCCAATAACCGTCGATTTATAGTCGTAACGCGCCACGTCGGCATCGCGCCACCGCTTGCTTATTGATAAGCCGAAGCGGAAGATGCGGGCAGTGTCGTATGTATAAGCGGCGGTAATGATGTTGGTGCTGTCCTCACCGATCACGGTGGCGAGGGGTAGCGTGCCCCGACCGGCGAAATCACGATCGATCCGCGTCGCCGACATGCGCACGCGGCTGCGCTGGCTTGCGCGCCAACTAGCGCCGACGCTATAATCCTCACGTATGACATAGGTCGCGTTGATCCCGTTTTGGCTCGTGATATCGCGCTTGGCCACGGCGTCGATAACCAACCGCGGGACCGGGGCCCACGTCACCGCACCGTTAAACGAGGCGCCGGAGAAGGTCTCTACAGCCGCGCGGTCGGGATTGGCGCGCACATAGCCGCCGCCGGCCACGAAACTCAGGCGCGGCGAGACATTGCGGTTGAGCGACAGCTGCAATTGGGTCACCTCCGTACCATCCTCGGCGCCCAACAGATCTTCCACGCCAGGGCGCCTGATACGGGAATGCGAGCCGATCAGCGAAATCACGCCGAGGCTGGGCTTGGCATAGGAGATGCCGACTCGCTCGCCCAACGTGGTCGAGCCGAACACGTTTTGCGCCTGAGTGCTGCGCTTGCTGTAGCTCAGGCCGGCCAGCGGCGAGAAGCCCGACGAGCGATTGCAACTGGCCAAAACGTCGTAAAATTGCTGCCGCGTCGTCGAGGCGATGATTTCGTCGACGTCACCAAGATCGAACTGGTATTGATCATAGCGCGCATCCACGCTGACCGAGCAGATCGCGCCGACCGGCGTGCGCAACCCGCCACCGACCTCGATGCGGGTGCGATCGAGGAATTTATAGCGACTGTTGAAATCATAGCCCAACGTGCCGGCAACGTTGACAGCGGTGCGCCCAAACGTGCGCCGCGCAATGATATCGACCCCCGTGGTGACCCGGAAATTGTCCCGCGGCTCATTGCCTTCGTCGTTCTGGCGCAGCACGTTGGTATCGTAGGCGGACCGCACGCTGGGCGTCACGATCAGCCGTTGCTGATTGCCATCGCTCGCTGTCGACAAGGATTGCGCCGCGGCGATGCCGGGCCAGAACCCAGCGGTACAGAACAGCGTCGCGCCGAACGCAAGCGTCACGGCACCACGCCCATTGGAACTCGCGCGGCGCCGAGCGACTGGCGCAGCAATGCAGGTCATCCGAATGAGCTTGCCCCTTAAACCGCATCATTACGGCTTCGATAACCATATGGCCACGTCCACTGCGACGCAAGTCGAGTATCGCAATGATATACCTGAGATTGATCGGACGCGACATGCGGGAAAGGGACCGGGCCACGCACGCCGCCTGCCCCCTTTCCCGCGCACTGATCAAGAACCTTACAGCGGCATATTGCCTTGCAGCAACACCATGTGCGGCGTTGGCACACCGGCGGTGACCTGGTTGAGGCGGAAAAGATACGTCGGGCTCCACCATTTGCCGGCGCCCCACGCCGTCCAGCCGATCACCGCACCACTGGCATTCAGCTTGGTCAGCATGGCGGGATATTCGATCTGGCATTGGGCATTGGCGCCGCCGGCCGCTATTTCGCCAAAGAACAGCTTCACCTTTTTGGCCGCCGCCCAGGCAAGCGCGGCATCGACGCGATTGGCGGCCCCCGCCGTGCACGTCGCTGACGTCCCGCTCGAATCCTTATCGAGATACTGGTGCAATTCGAACGCGAAGTTGTTGCCCGGATCGATGAATTTCTCGGCCAGCGCGGCATTGCCTGATTTGATCCACGAATGCGCACCGGTCCAACTGATCCCGGGCACCATCAATTTGTTGGTGATGCGCTGCGCGCGCAGGTCGGTCGTTACCTGCTGCACGCTGGTCCACCAATCGGCTGCAGGCAGGCCGTTGGGTTCGTTCATCAGTCCGAGCCAGACCTTGGGATTGTCGCGATAATCTGCCGCGATCTGCACCCAGGCGTTTGACAAGGCCGAGGCAGTGACGGTGGCTGACCCCACCTTGGTATTGACGGTGGCGCCGACCGTGGCGTGCCGCTGGGCATAATCGTGCATATCGAGCACCACCACCATCCCTTTCGACGTGGCATAATTGGTCGCGTTCAGCAGCGCCTTGCGATCAACCGCCGACAGTGCACCGTACAAGGTGGGCTGCAGCCGTTCCCAGCGGAATGGGATGCGGATCACCTTGAAGCCGAGACCGTAGAAATAGTCGATCTCAGCAGCGCTCGGATAGATATATTGCGTGTAAATCTTGCCCGGGACGGAACCGAACTCGCCACCCGAGATGTTGATCCCCGCCAGCACCTTCTCCTTCACGGCGGCGGGTGCAGGCGGCAGTGCGATGGATACCGCCGGCGCGGTCTTGTTCGCCTTGGCTGTCGGCGATGCCGTCGCGGCCGTTGCGGCTTGGACGACGACGACTGGCGCGGACGCGGCGTTCTTGAGCGAAGTAGACGACGAATTGGTCGCCGCGGCTGCCGCGATGGCGGCCACCGGTACGCCTAACGCCAACAGTAATAGCGATTTCCTGAACTGCGATTTCGTCAAGACTTCCATCCCTTTGCCACGCGTCATCGGGGCCTGGTCGGCCGCCTGAGGGGATTAGGAAGAACCGCTTTAAGATCGCGCGGACAGAGATGGAAAACGCCGGATTAAGCTAAAATAATATTAAATCACAAGAACATAGAATAATGGTTCTATCGCGCTGGGAGCGACGCGATTGCGCCCAATAACACATCGCCGACTTCGCCCCAATCGAGCAATTTTGCGCCAAATGTGCGGTCGCGCGGCGTGGCCAGCGCCTGCGCCACCGGCGCTTCCACGCCGCCGGGAGCGGCCACATCATAATGGATGAAATTGGCCGCTTCGAGCCCTAGACCCTGCGACAAAAGGATCGGCAGTCCGCAATAAGAATATTGCTGAATCTTGAGACTCGATTGAACGAGATAATCGGCGCCTTCCACCGGCCGGTATGGCGCCAGCCCGACATCGGCATGGACCATGAACGGCAAGGTGCGCTCGAACGGCAATTCGCCGTGCACGATCACGTTGGCGGGCGGATCGGCCATCGCCGCGCCGATCACATGCACAAAACCGTTGGCCGGCGCCGCCGCCGCCGCGATGGCACGCACCGCGCCATCGTCGAACAGCATGTTGCCGACCGACACGATGTTGCGCGTGCCCGGCGCATAGGGCGAGGGCGAATCAAACCGGATCTTTTCCTTGTCGACGCCCTGCGGCACGTAGAGCCCCTTGGCCGCCGCCGGCAGATAGTCGAGCAGACGCTCGGCATTGGTGCGGACCAGATCGAATTCGGGCAGCAGGCGGTCCGCCAGCGCCAATACTTCGGGCCGGAAACCGACCAGATCGAGCCGATCATTGTAAAAGGCCAGATAGCGGGCGTCCGGGTTGAGCCGCCGGATCGCCTCGTACCAATACAGCGCATAGCCGCATTCCAGAATCACCACGTCCGCCGCCATGGCCGCCGCGGTCAGCACCGCGTCGGGCCGGCGCCCATAGACGCGGTTGAGCGGCGCGGTCAGCCGTTCGATCTGCGCCGAGCCGCTTGGCGGGTGCACCAGTTCGCGATGCACATGCGCGTGGATGTTGGGCGGATTGACCCCGGCTGCCGCGGCGGCATCGGCTGCGGCGACATACGCACGCGTCTCGCGCTTCATCGCCTGTTTCAGGCGGCTCTGCCCCATGGTGATGAAATCGACATGATGCCCCTTCGCCGCCAGCGCCTTGGCGAAGCGATGCATGCCCGCATCGCGGTAGGTCGGCGCGAAGAAGTGCGCGGTGCCGATGAGGAATCTCATGATAGGCCCCGCTTGTTTTTCAGGCCGCGCGGCAAAAGCGATCGCGCGAACCCCCATATATCGTCCACCGCTTCGCGCGCAATCAGCAGCGCGGCCGCGACATACACCGCCCCGCCAACCCCCGCGAGCACGATCAATTGCACCAGCGGCCCGGCGTGCAGATCGGGCACCGCCAACACCGCCACCGCCATCACGAGGGTGCAGGCCAGCGGCCGGCCAATCGCCATCAGATAGCGCCCGAGCGGAAACGCGGTCAGCCTTGTCAACATCGCCAGCGTGAGCACGAAGATGATCGGCGTCGGCGCCGACAGGCACAAAGCCACGCGCACCGGATCGCGCCCGCCGACGAGCATGATCGCCGCCAGCGACAGGGCCATTTGGAGGAGTGTGAACAGCAGGATCACCTTTGCCTTGCCCAGCGCCATGACCATCTGGTTGAGGATGCCGAGGCTCGGCACGAAAAGCCCGAACGCCGCCAGCACCGTCATGATCGGCGCCGCGTCCAGCCATTTGCTGCCGAACAACACCACGATCGCCACCGGCGCGGTCAGCGCGATGCCGGCGAAGAGCGGCGCGGTAAGCGCCATTACGAGGCGGCCGACGCGCACCGCGGCGTTGCCGAACCGCACCGCGTCGCCGCTGACCTCGGCGAAGGCCGGCAGCGCGACGGACGCCATGGGTTGCCAAAGCGCGATATGAATCGCCCCCACTACCCGCTTCGCTGCGGCATAAAGGCCGCCGCTCAGCGGCCCGAGCAGATAGGTGATCAACGCGGTATCGAAATTCTGCGCAATGAACTGCAAGCTCTGATTAGCCCCCAGCGGCACGGCGGTTGCCAACAGCGCCTTGGCGCGGGACCACGAGAAACGCAGTTTGGGGCGCCAGGGGATCGCCCGCCATAACAGCAGCAGACCGAGAAGCGCCGAAATGACTTGATTGAGCACCAGCGCAGTCAGGCCAAAGCCCATCACCGCTACGGTGATACCAATCAATCCGGCGACGGCCGTACTTATGGTGTTGCGCATTGCAAGCGAGCGGAAGCGGAAATTCCGTCTCGCCCAGCCGACATGGGCATAGGATAGGCCAAAAAGCAGCACGATGACGCTGGTTGCGCGGATCACGCCAGAAAATTCGTCAATGTGATAAAGCCGTGCGAGCGGGTCTGCCGCGAGGTTGAGAATGACAAAAGCAATGCCTGCAATGATCACGCACAACCAGAATCCGGTGTCATAGTCTTCATCGACCGGGCTGCTGAGCGTCACCAATGCCGTAGAAACCGACGTGAGCACCGTGCTGCGCATGAGCAACACGAACACCAATGCGGTCGAGACAACGCCGAACAGCGCGGGCGATAACAACCGTCCGAGAACCACGAAAATCACCAGCGACAGCACCTGCTGTGCAGCGTTGTCGAGGAAGCTCCAGCCCGCACCACTGACCACGCGCGATTTGAGCGTCGCGACCGGCGCTTCTGAATCCACCGCAATCGGCAGATCAGCGTGCTCTTCGACGGCTTCGAGGGGAATGCTCAATTTCGGAATCCCACCCGTCGCGCAGGCACACCGACATTGATGCTGTAGGGTTCAGTCGATCGCGTGAGCACAGCGCCGGCACCAACGACCGATCCCTGAGCGATCGTCACGCCATCAAGAATGCGCACACCGGCACCGATCCAAACATCGTCCTCGATCACGATGCCGATCTTAGTCTGGGGCTGGCGGAACACTGGCTGGTCGCGCGCGATGCCGTGATTCGCTGGCACAATGACGGTATGCGCTGCGATACGCACGCCTGATCCGATGCGCAGCCCGCCATGGCCATAGAGTACGGCCAATTCGTTGACGGTTGAATCGTCTCCCATTTCGATCGAGCCGCCATGGCAGTTGAGGACCGCGCCGGCGCCGATTTCGCATCGCGCTCCGATACGAATGCGCCCTTTGCCGCCGGCAAAGAAACGGGCCGAGCTGGAAACCTTGGCACTTTCATCGATCCGTATGTCGAACCGGTGCTGCAACCGCCAACGGCGCACCCGCGCCAAAAGGTGTGAAATGCGGCTCATACGGGTGCCCTTTCCGCTACGTCGATCAACACCCGGCGCCATTGCGCCATCACTACCGTCAGTTGAAATCGCGCAACGGCAGCTGGCCCGCGGGCACCCATCACTTCTGCAGCTTCTCCGTCGGACGCAAGCGTATCGATCGCCGTGGCCAATGACACGTCGTCGCCAACGGGGACCAGCAGCCCGTTGGTTCCATGCTCGATCATGTCATGAGCACCGCTGGGCAAAATGGTCGAAATTACCGGACGTCCAAGACTCATCGCTTCGAGCAGGACGTTAGGAAAGCCCTCCCATCGGGACGATAGCACGAACATTTCGCATTCTCTCAGCAACGGAAAGGGCTCATCAATATGGCCGACGAAATGGACATGTTTTGCCACCCCTTCGCTCTCGGCTATCGACTCATACCAGCCACGATGCCCGCCCTGCCCCGCAATGACTAATGCCATCTTTTCACGCGCTCGGGACTGTGCATAGGCCCGTATCAGCACGTCGAAGCCCTTTTGCGGCGCGAGGCGGCCCATTGCGAGAATGTATTTTCCCGCAAAATGCGGCGCAGCGGGGTTACTGTCAGCGACATCATTTATGGAGGGGTTCGGAATGACGGCAGTCCGTTTCAGCCCGAAATCTTGCCGCATTACCCGCGCCATAGTCTCGGTTTGCGCGATCAAGAGCGTTGTGCGGGGATAAAGCAGCCGCCTCAGCGTCTCGTCGCCCGCGCGCTCGTTATTATGCCGCGGGTCATTACGCTCACAAATGACGACCCGGTGAGACGTCCCTACCGTGGCCAATAAAGTCAGGTTGTTGGTACGCGTCATCAATGACACCACAACGTCAGGCTTTTGTCGCCCCAATATGCTCCTCAACTTGAGCACCTTCCGTGCCATGCGCAGCGCCTTGCGCAGGCGACCGCCCCCGCTCGACGATCCGATAACCTCCCTGCGGACTGCCGGCCCGACATGATACTGATCGGTCTCGGGTCCCAGTTCCGTGACGACGCAAACTTGGTCGCCGGCCTCGACCAAGCTATTGGCCAAGTAGCTACTGACGCGTTCCGCCCCGCCGCCCCGCAGGCAGTATACGACAATGACAACTTTCATGGTCTATAGATCAGCGCGTTTGCAGCAAATTGCTGACAAGGTGCTTGCCTCATTGTAACGCCTCGTCCGAGATAAATGTCGTCGGTCGCGCGAGCTGCAGACCATCAAATTTGCCTATGACAGAGCAACTGCAACATTGCACCCCTCGATAATGCCTTGATGCGGGACGATGTCGCAAACCTACCGCGAAACGTAATCGCATTGCCGACCATGCTGCCGTATAGAAGATCACGGCTACGAGGGAACATAGCGTGAAGATATATAGCTGGACCGGCGAGCATCCGAATTTTGGTGATGATCTCAACCACTTCCTGTGGGAATTTCTCATGCCAGAGGTGGTCGCTGATGCTGATGACGGCGCCCTGCTGGTCGGCGTGGGCACCGTTCTTTCTAACAAGCTGCCGGCGGCCAAAATGCGCGTGGTCATGGGCAGTGGCGTAGGCTATTCTGCTGCACCGCGGGATATCAGCGGCCCGAATTGGGCGGTCTATGCAGTCCGCGGTCCGCTAACCGCTAAGTTGCTCGGATTGCCGGCTGATCGTGCAGTCATCGATCCCGCCGTGCTGTTACCAGGCATGCCCCAGTGGCCGACCGACAAACAGCAGACTCCAATCTTCATTCCCCACTGGATCACCGCGCAGGACGATGATTGGCGCTGGGCGGCGGCAAAGACCGGTCTGCGTTACGTCGATCCGCGCCAGGATCCGATGACGGTCATTAGCGAAATCGCGCGTGCGCCGCTGGTCGTGGCCGAATCGATGCATGCCGCGATCATTGCCGATGCCTTTCGCGTGCCGTGGATTCCAGTCATCGGCATGCATCGCGCGATCTTCAAATGGCAGGATTGGGCGAGCTCGCTGTCGATGGACTACCGCCCGCATAGGGTCGGGCTGTGGGCGCGCGTGCAGCACAGGTTATCGCCCAATCCCCAGTTCACCGGGAATTTCGGCGGGACGGCCAGCAGCAGCCCCGCAAAGCCCAAGTTCAATCCGGCGGAGGCCGCCCGCAGCTTGATCGGACACATGCCCCGGCCGGTGCGGCGCGAGATGATGGTCCGTGATATGGCGAAGGCGCAGCGCAAGCCGTCGCAATTGAGTGCTGACACAATGCTTGCCGGGCGCCAGAATCTGCTGCGCGAGCGGATCGAGCAGCTGCGCGAAGATTACGCTTCCGGTCGTATTGTCTCGCGCGCCGCGAGCTCGATCGTATGAATATCGTCCCGATATACCTTATCAACCTCGATCGCTCGGTCGATCGGCTGCGCTTCGTGACGCGGCGGATGGATACATTGGGGTTGGATCATACGCGTATCGCCGCTGTCGAAGGCGCGCGCCTGTCGGGCGGCGAGCGCGCGGCCTTTGTCGCCGCGCGGCCGCGTGATGGCAAGCGCGGTTGGCGCGATGGGCAGATCGGCTGTTTCCTCAGCCATCTCGACGCATGGCGACGGATCGCCGCCGGGCCGGATGCCTACGGCCTCGTGCTGGAGGATGACATCCATCTGTCCGATGCCACGCCGGCCGCGCTGGCCGACACCGCATGGATCCCGCCCGATGCCGATATCGTGCGGTTGGAGAGCACGGGGCAATGGCTGGCGCTCGGTCCGCCCGTATCGCAAGCGGCCGGTCGGCCGGTGCGACGCATCCGCTCCGCCGCCTGGGGGGCCGGCGCCTATCTGCTGTCGCGTCAGGCGGCCGCGCGGCTGGCGGCCAGCGATCCCTTGCTGCAGACCCCTGCCGACGATTTCCTGTTCAACCTTGCCGGTTCAGCCATCGCGCGGTCGCTGACGACCTATCAGGTCGTCCCCGCGCTTGCCGTGCAGGACAAGTTCAACGCCGAAGATCATGCGATCGAGGGCTTTGGCAGCGATATCGAGACGGATACGGTCAACCAGCGCCTCCGCGGGCTATCCGCATTGCGGCGTCGCATCACCTCCGCACTGCGCGGCAAGACGGCGGTCGAGTTCGCTTGACCGTGCCTGCCGTCCCTGCCCTTCCCGCCCGCCCGCTGCACATCCGTCACGTCGTCCGGCAATATCATCCGGCGATCGGTGGGCTGGAGGAATCGGTCGCGTTGCTCGCGCAGACGCTGAACCAGACGCCGGGCGTAACGAGCTCGGTGGTCACGCTCGATCGCCAGTTCGGCGATCGCGCCACGCCGCTGCCGGCGCATGGCGAACAGGATGGCGTGGCGATCACGCGCCTCCCGTTCCGTGGTTCGACACGCTACCCGCTCGCGCCCCGCGTGCTCGGCGCGCTCGAGGGCGCGGATATCGTGCATGTCCACGGAATCGACTTCTTCTTCGATTTCCTCGCCGCCACGAGGCCGATTCACCGCCACGCGCTGGTCGCCTCGACACATGGGGGCTTTTTCCACACGCAATTCGCCAGCCGCGCCAAGAAAGTGTGGTTCAACACCGTCACGCGCAGCTCGGCGCGGGCCTATCACCGGCTGTTCGGGTCCAGCGAACAGGATGCGGCGACCTTCGCGCGCATTGCCCCCGGGCGTACCATGGCGATCGAGAACGGCGTCGATATCGACAAATGGGCGGATGCCGCCTCGCCCGTGGCCGTGCCGGTAATGATTTTCATCGGGCGCTTCTCGGTCAACAAGGATGTCCCGGCGCTGATCCGCGTGGTCGCCGCGCTGGGCGCGCCGTGGCGCCTGATCATCGCCGGGCAGGATTCGGATCTCACCGCCGCCGATCTCGCGCGCGCGGCGGCCGAGCATCACGTCAGCGATCGCGTGACAATCGTCAGCGCGCCGGACAAGCAAGCGATTCGCGCGTTGATCGGCCAGGCCAGCTTCATCGTTTCGGCCTCGCGTTACGAAGGTTTCGGGCTCAGCGCCGTCGAGGGCCTGTCGGCCGGTCTCACGCCGGTCCTCAACCGCATCCCGCCGTTCGAGCGGCTCGTGTCGCACACCGGGCAGGGCTACACCGCCCCCTTTGCCGACGCGCCCGCCACTGCCGCGGTGCTGCGCATGGCGCTGGCGGACCTCAATGCGGATCGTGCCGGGCACCGCCAGCGCAACATCGCCGCCAGCCGCGCCTATGGCTGGGGCGGCGTGACCGAGCGCTTCCTGGCCGAATATCGCATGATCACCGGCTCCGGCGCGTGACCCCGTCCCGTTCTTGCGCGAAAAGCCCCGGCGCGCCTTGCCCCCCCGCCTATCCTGCGCAACTTTTTCAGCGAGCGATCCACCCATGCTGACCATCAAAGACCAGCAGCGTGCCGCAGGCCGGCGTTCGCTCGCGCCGCCCGCGCTGCTGACGGGCGCCAATTTGCAATGGGCGTGTCTGATCCTGCCGATCGCCGCCACCTTATACTCGGCCGTGATCGCGCTGGGCGTGGCCCACGGCCTCCCGGGATCCTACCAGACAGTAGTCCTATGCGAGGTTCTGCTGCTTGGTTTCGCCGTTGCCTCGCTGCTTGCCAGTGGCCTTACGTCCGATGATTGGCCGCCGATCCTGTTGCTGTATTTCCTGGTCGTGATCGCGGTGATCCTCTCGATGGTCAACAGCCGGCCGATGATCGAAACATTGCGATCCACCTTTCTGATCGGCATTTTCGCCATGATCGGTCAGCGGATGACCGCCAAAACGCTCGATACCGCCTTTTTCGTAGTGGCGATGGTTGTGGTGGTCGTGCTGCTGATCGAGATTTTCGCGCAAGGGACATATGTCTGGCTGTTCCAGCCGCAGGCATTTTTCACCGCTACCCGCGGCATGCAGGCATCAGAATACAATAATAGCGGCTTGTTCAACAACGCCTCGAGCTTCGAGGGACGATTCAGTTTCGGCTTTTTCGATATCCCGCGGACGTCGTCGGTATTTATGGAGCAGGTCTCCAACGCCAACTTCGCCTGCGTGCTGGCGTTGTATATTTCGGCGCGCTGGGGCGCTCTTAGCAGCGTCAAGCGTGGCGCCTTGCTCGGCACGGTGGCGCTTATCCTGGTCTCCACCAACGGGCGGTTCGCGTCGCTGCTGGTGCTAGCAATGGCGCTGGGCTTTTTCGTCTTCCCGATGCTCGGCCGGATCACGCTGCCCTTGGCCAGCATGGCCATCGCCGGCATCGCGATCGCAATCAACATGATTTATCCTTTCCAGCCCGGCGACGACCTGATCGGCCGCATCACCTTTGCCGGCAAGATGTTCGGCGAGGCGGATTGGCCCTTCTATCTGGGTGCCCGGGCCTCCGATGCATTGCGCCAGCGTGACAGTGGTTACACCTACCTGATCGGCTCCACGACGATTTTCGGCGCGATCGCGCTCTGGGCATTCGTCAATTTTTACCCGCGGGCTAACGATGCGCCATCGCGCCGGCTAGCTTTCGGGGTGGTCGGCTATATGCTGGGACAATTGCTGGTGAGCAGCACCAGCCTTTTCTCGATCAAGACGGCGGCGTTGCTGTGGGCATTAGTCGGTTGCGTGCGGATGCAGGAGGCGATCAAACCCCGACGCCGGGCGGAAGCATGAGTGCGGCGCGGCCCGGCTCGGGAATCGTGCGCTGGATGATCGCGCTGCTGGCGCTGCTGGGGGGCGGCGCGCTGGCCGCGATGATGCTGCAAGCCCCGGCCCCGGCCGCGCCGGCAAAAGGACCGCCGCTGGTGCCGCGTTATGCGGGCGTAAATCTGGCCAGCGGCAGCTTCGGGACCAAGGCACTGCCGGGCATTTATGGCCACGACTATATTTATCCCAATGCCCGGGATGCGGCGCCCTTTCTTGCCGCTGGTATGACCGCGATTCGGTTGCCGTTCCGCTGGGAACGCGTCCAGCCTGCGCTGGGCCGGCCGCTCGATCCGGCTGAGATGCGGCGGCTCGATGCTGCGGTCATGGCACTCAGCGGTTTCCGCATGATCATCCTCGATCTCCATAATTACGCGGGCTATCGGGGCACCAAGCTCGGTACACCACAGTTCCCCGGCAGCGCGCTGGAGGACGTGTGGCGCCAGCTTGCCGCGCGCTATCGCAGCAACCCCCGCATCGCCTTCGGCATGATGAACGAGCCGACCGGCATCGACGCATTGGCGTGGCGGCAGATCGCCGAAAGCACTTTGTTGGCGATCCGCGATACGGGCGCGCGCAACCTCGTTCTCATCCCGGGCACGCGGTGGACCGGCGCTCATTCCTGGGCCAAGGGCACGCCGTCCAACGCCGAAGCGCTGACCGGCGTGCGCGATCCCATCAACAATATCGCCTTCGAGATGCATCAATATCTCGATCCCAACTCGTCCGGCACCGGCGCGACATGCGTTTCTGCCGAAGCCGCAGCGGCACGCCTGCGGGTCGCCACCGCCTGGCTTCGAGCGCAGAAAGCGCGCGGCTTTTTGGGCGAATTCGGTTCGCCCGCCACGCCCGAATGCCATGTCGCGCTGGATGCGCTGCTGACAACAATGGACAATTCCGACGATGTTTGGCTGGGCTGGACCTATTGGGCCGCGGGCGCGCGCTGGAATAAATATGCACTCAGCGTCCAACCCGACGCGAATGGTCCAAAGCCGCAAATGGCGATACTTGCCAAGCATCTGCCGAAATAGCGGCTGTCCACCTGCCCCTTGTAGCAAAATGAGGCGTTAACCAAAGGTGCGACTGGTTGTGCTTCGCAGCATTTTCTCGTAGCAGCCCGACATCCGGAGGCATGTTTGTGAGTTGGCAGCTAAAGAAGCGAGTATCGGCATTATCGCGCTGGCTTAATGGCAGCAGCGCGAACCGGCCGAAGTACGCGCGCCCGCCTGTTGTCGTTCCCGCGCCGGACGCGTTCGTCCCCAGCGAGGTCGATCCCGCACCGGTGGTGCCCCAGGCGAATCCGCTGCCGAACCGCCTAATTCTCGGCCGGGTGTTCGATTCGGCGCATCCCGTCCGCAGCCGCGAAGAATTGCTCGGTCGACGTCGTGAACTCGACGAACTGTTAGCCGCCACGCTCGATTTCGGCCAGCACGCCATCGTTCACGGCGCACGCGGCTCCGGTAAGACTTCACTGGTGCGCATTTTCGGCGATCATGCCGATCAGGGCGGCGCCGTCGTGATCTACATGGCGTGTGAGCCCGGCGTATCGTTCAGCGAACTGATCCTGCCTTATCTGCGCGCTATTCCCACCGCCGCATTGCGCCCTGGTGCGCGTGAAGCATTCGCGCGCGGACTCGACGCCCTGCCCGCGACCTTCGGCCCCCGCGCGGTGGTGGAATTGGTCGCAGAGCAGGTATCTTCTCCCGTCCTGTTCATTCTCGACGAGTTCGATCGGATCACCGACACGGTGGTCAAAGCGGATATCGCTGCGGCGATGAAATTGCTCTCCGATGCGCTGGCGACGGTGTTGTTCGTCCTGGTCGGCATCGCCCGGGACGTATCGGATGTTGTCGATGCACACCCGTCGTTGCGCCGCCATCTGCGCACCGTGGCGCTGGGCCGGATCGAACCGACCAGCGTCGATGCGCTGATCACCAATGGCGCGGCCGCTGCGGGGCTGGTGTTCGACGATCGGGCGCGCGCGGTCATCGCACGGGCTTCGTGCGGGTCCCCGTTTCACGTCCGCATCTTCGCCCATCACTCTGCGCTGGCGGCGGTCCGTGATGGCTCGTCGGTGGTGCGCGAAGCCGATGCCCGCACCGGCCTCAAGACCGCGCTGGAACATTGGGCGTCGATGAACCACGCCGATGCGGCAACCTTCGTCCGTCTGGTCGAAACGGGGCAAAACCTGCACCTGCTCGAACGCACCGCGCGCCGCGCGGCGGTCAACGACCGGCTTGAGCAGGATGGATCGGCGGAGACCGCCCACACCAATATTCTGGCCGATGCCGTACGCGCCGAGCCCGGCATGGATACCGCGTTGGTCTTCCGCGACAGCGTCGCACCACAATTCTTGATTGCTTTCATCATGTTGGCGGAGGTTTCGGCGCCCGCTTCGGTCCCTACCGCCAGACAGGAGCTCCCCGATGCTGTCGATTCCTGATCTCGCCGTTGCGCTGCGCAAGCGCTGGCGGCTTGAACTCGTCGTCCTGCTGGCCGTCCTGCTCGGCGTCGCCATCTGGACCGCGATGTCGACCAAGACCTATGTCGCATCATCCTCGATCCTGTTTGACGATATGTCCATCGATCCGGTGCAAGGTACGACCGGCGGCGGCGATAATCTCAGTTCGCTACTGGCGACGCAGACCGATGTCGTGCGCAGTGAAGCAGTGGCGGCGGAAGTGGTCGCCGAGCAACAGCTCGCTTCGCCAGCTGTCGTGCAGGCCTGGCGCAAAGCGACCGGCGGCCTTGGCGACGTCAACAGTTGGTACGGACGTCAGCTCCTTTCCGGCCTCGATGTAATGCCGGAAAAGGCATCGCGCGTGCTGACCATTCGCTATCGCTCGGCCGATCCGCAATTTGCCGCTTTGCTCGCCAATGGTTTTGCCGTGGCCTATCTCGATGCGCGGCTCAAATCCAAGACCGATCCGGCGCGCACCTATTCGCGCTGGTTCACTGAACGCACGCGCGAAGTACGTGCCAATCTAGAAAGCGCCCAAGGCCGTCTGACGGATTTCAAACGAAAGACGGGGATTGTCGATTCGGGCTCGCTGGACGCCGAGGCGGCGCGGCTTGGCGAGCTTTCTGGGCAGTTTACCGGTGCACAGGCATCGGCGGCCGATTATGCCGCGCGTGCCGGCGGCAGCACGTCGCAGTCGCCGGACGTCCAGAATTCAGCCGTGGTACAGGGCCTGCGCTCGCAGATCGCCAACAAGACGGCGCAGCTCAGTCAGATGAGCCAAGGCCTCGGGCCCAATCACCCTGATTTAGTAGCCGCACGCGCGGAACTGAACGAGCTGCGGTCGCGGCTTGGCTCCGAGATCGGTACCGGTACGCGCTCGGTTCGGGTGGCGGGCGCCGCGGCGAATTCCAAAGAAGCCAGCCTGCAGCGCCTGCTCAACGAGCAGCGGTCGCGCATGTTGGGGCTTGCCGGTGATCGGGCGCAGTTCGATGTGCTGCAGCGTGATGTCGATTCGGCCCGTGCGGCATACGATGCCGTCACGCAGCGGCTTGAAGCGATGCGGCTCCAGGCGCTTGCACCTTCGACTAACGCGCGGCAGCTGGACGTTGCCAGCCCGCCGGTAATGCCATCGGACCCTAATGTGCCGCTGCGCATCCTGCTCGGCTTGATCCTTGGCGTGTTGTTGGCCGCGGGCGCTGCCATTGCTATGGAAACGTGGCGTCCGCGCGCGCGGACGACGGCGGGCATCGTCGCCGTCTCCGGGTCGCCAGTTCTTGCGACGATCAATTTCAAAAACTCGAGCATCGGCCCTTTGCTGATGTCGGAGGCAGTATGAGACTTCGTTCAGGCGAACGCCAAACAACTGCCGCCGAGGATCTGCGCACAGGCGCGCTTGATCGCCAACGTATCGGCGACATGCTCAATCTCGATGCGACGACCACCGCCGCGATCGTCGCGCATCAAGCCAGCACTGGCCGCTTGTTCGGCGAGGCAGCGATCGAGCTTGGTATCGTCACCGCGGATCAAGTGCAGCGCGCCGTCGAGGAACAACAGGGCTTTTCGGTGCTGGAAGCGGGGGATCCACGGATCGATCCGCTTGTCGTGAGCGCGTTCGATCCGGACGATTCGCTGGCCATGTCGATTCGTGCGCTACGCGCGATGGTCACTGGCGCCAAACGACCTGATGGTACGGCGGTCAAATCGATTGCCATGCTCGGGCTTGATAGCGGCGCGGAGACCGCAGTGCTGGCCGCCAATCTTGCCGTGGCCTTCGCGCAGACCGGGTATCTTACGTTGCTGGTCGATGCCGATCTCACCAACCCGCAGCATCATTCCTTGTTCAGGCTGGGCAATCGCGCCGGCCTTACCACGTTGCTGTCAAACGCCAGCCGCGCCGAAGCCGTCGCGCAGCAGTCCGCCATCAAGCGTCTGTCCGTCGTCACCAGCGGACCTGCTGTACCCAATGCTTCCGAGCTGCTCGATCGTCGCCGTCTGGCGGCCGGGCTGGAGCCGATGCTTGACGATTATGATCTCGTCCTCGTCGACGCCGGCGACGCGAGCGAGGGTGCCGTCAGCGCGGCACTTGGGCTCGACGCCAGCATCCTGATCATCCGCCGCGACGTGACCGAGACGCGGGTTCTGTCGCGCCTGGTCGATCAAATGGAGACCGGCGGCCTGACCATCCTCGGTACGATCCTGGTAGATTGACCACCCCCATGCCCGCGCCTCCCGCAGCGGTGCCGGCCCGGGAGATCGGGGGGATCGCGGTTGCCGCCGCGAGCCACGACGAGGCTTTGGCGTTAATGCTCGCCGCCGTGGAGCGCGAAGCTCCGGCTATCTTCACTTTCTGTAATGCGCATACGGTCAATCTGGCCCGGTCTTCCGTGCCGTTGCGCAAGGCGCTGCGCCACGCGACAGTGTTTAACGACGGCATCGGCATGGATATCGCGTCGAAATTGCTGTTCGGGGCGCCATTTCCCGACAATCTGAACGGCACCGACTTGACGCCCGCGCTGCTCGGCGCGCTGCCGGAGGGTATTGCCGTCTATCTGCTCGGCAGTCCGGCCGGCGTCGCCCAAGATGCACAGGCCGTGTTGGCCGCGCGCTTCCCGACGCTGCGCTTCGCAGGAGCGGAACATGGCTGGTTTGCGGAAGCGGATGAACCCGCCATCGTCGAACGCATCCGACAGAGTGGCGCGCAGCTGCTGATTGTCGGCATGGGGCAACCGCGGCAAGAGTTATGGGCCGCGCGCCACGCCGCAGCGCTCGGCATCGTGCAGCTCTGCGTCGGCGCCTATCTCGATTTCGCCGCCGACCGCTTTCCGCGCGCGCCGTTGTGGGTCCGGCAAGCGAGGCTCGAATGGGCCTTCCGCTTGGCGCAGGAGCCAACCCGACTGGCGCACCGGTATCTCGTCGGAAATGCAAAATTCCTGATAAATGTGGTTCTGGAGCGGGGGCGCCGGTGATAAAATATCGTGCCGACATCGATGGCTTGCGTACCCTTGCCGTTCTTCCAATCGTAATGTTTCATGCTGGCGTCACGCAGATTCCTGGTGGATTTACCGGCGTCGACGTCTTCTTCGTGATCTCCGGGTTTCTCATCACCTCGATCATCCAGGGTGAGATGGCCGCTGGGCGTTTCAGCATCGCGACCTTCTATCGTCGGCGCGTCGTGCGGATCGTCCCCGCGCTGTTCGTGGTATTGGCTGCCACCTTAATCGCCGGATGCCTGATCTTATTGCCTGGCGAATTACGTGAACTCGGCCGCAGCGCTGCCGCTGCAGCTGGGTTCAGCTCAAATATCTTCTTCTGGCGCACTTCCAACTATTTCAGTGGTGCGGCAGAATCCAAGGCGCTGCTGCACACTTGGTCGCTCGGTGTCGAAGAGCAATTCTATATTTTCTATCCGCTCCTCCTGATGATCGTAGCGCGCTTCATTCCGCGGCGCATTACCGCCGTGCTTGCCACCCTCGCCATCGGATCTTTCCTGCTTGGTATGGTGATCGAATGGAAAGTGCCCGGCGGTGCGTTCAACTTCTACATGCTGCCCTCGCGTGCCTGGGAACTGGCCCTGGGAGGATTGATTGCGGTCGGCGGTTTCCCGGAGCTCCGAACAGGAATGGCGCGCACTGCGGCGGCGAGCGTGGGCTTGGCGTCGATCATTTTGGCGCTGTTCGTTATCGGGCCGGATGCTTCGTTCCCTATCCCATGGGCAATGCTGCCCGCGCTGGGATCTGCGCTGCTGATTGCCTATGCGCCAGATACGGCCATCGGCGGCTTGCTGAGCACCCGCCCCGCGGTGGCAATCGGCCGCATCTCTTTCTCGCTATACCTGTGGCATTGGCCGATCATCGTGTTCTACCGGCTTGTCACTGGCGCCGAACTAAGCTGGCAGGCGACGGTGGGGCTCATCTGCTTGTCCTTGATCGCAGCTTTCATCTCGTACCAATGGATCGAGAAGCCCTTCCTGGCGCGGTTCCGCCAGGCGCCGTCCGGCCGCACTATTGCAGTAGGCCTCTTTTCGCTGTTGAGCATCGTGGTTGCCGGCTTGGTCGTGTCGTTCAACGCGTCGCACATCCGCGTGCTGCCGCCAGCGGTGCAGGTGGTCGCCGGCTACGGCGACTATAGTGAAAGCAAGGCCTGGCGGTATCAATATCGCCGCGGCCCGTGCTTCGCCGGCGAAGGCCTTGCGTACGATGCCAAGGCCTGTTTACGCCCCAGCGCCACAGGCACCAACATATTGGTCCTGGGCGACAGCCACGCCGCGCAATATTGGCGCGCAATCGCGCTGCAATTGCCCAAGGCGAACGTGATGCAAGCAACTGCCTCGGGGTGTCGCCCTGTTTTGCCGGTAAGTGGCCTGGAGCGCTGCACAGACATGGTGAGTTACGCGCTCGGACCGTTCCTCGACGCCCATAAGATTGATACTGTCATCCTCGGAGGGCGTTGGCGCGCGGAGGATGTTGCGGCCGTGGGGCCGACGGTGGCCGGGGTGCGCGCGCGTGGCATCAAGATCGTCGTGATCGGGCCGACAGTCGAATATCATGGCGAATTTTCGCAACTGCTCGCCCGCGCCATGATCCGGCAGGATTTCGCGGCGTTGGAACGACTTCGTGCGACGGAGCAACGCGACATCGATCGTGCCCTGGCGCCTGTCGTGCTCAAGGCGGGGGGCCGATACATCTCTGCCTACGATATCGAATGCCCTGGCGGACGATGCGTCTATCGTGCACCCGGCGGCGCGCCGATGCAGTTCGATTACGGCCACTTGACCTTGCCTGGCGCACGCTACGTGATCGCAAAAGCCGGCTTGTAGGTCCTGCCAGCCCGGCGTGGAATTTGAGCTTCGCCACCTACAACTTGTTAAAGATGTACGATGATCCCTGTGAGCCGAGATTACCAGATTAACCCGACGATGCCCGCGTAAGCACCAAGCAACAACAGCACTCCGACAAAGCGCGAAACTTGGTGCGCCGCGCCGTCGAACAGCATCGGCTGCGGAGCGATCGGTGCTGGCACCACAAGGCGCTCGACCAAGCTTTGATGCATCGCGCCAACGACGCCGCCCAGTTCGGTCGTCATGCGGGTCTCGCCTGCTGTGGGCGAAACATGTTTGCGGGCAGAATTGGGCATGCGTGTTCTCCGACTTCCCCTCTGTAGTGCCGCTGCGTCGTTAAAATTGCATGAAGCAGGGGCTTCGGGGATAGCGCCTTGGGCGCGATCGACCTGGGCGATCACCGATCATGACTTATCAGTTGCATTTTTGTCTCAAATCGGGGCATGATATGTGAACAAACGCGTAGACCGTTTTCGGTGTGGCAACGTCAGCGGCTCAAGTCGCGATGTAAGAGGATGAGAGGATGCAAAGTGTGATAGCTAGCAGCGGACGTCCCGACGCATCGGTTTTTCGCAAGCGGTTCGACGCATGTGAATATTGGCTTTCTCGCAGCGCCGGTTACCTTGCGCTCACTGCGGCGTGCGTGGGGATTTTGCTCTGGTTATTATGACACGCGGTTGCGCAGGCCGATCGAGGCCAATGCGCTGATTCAAAGAGCCCTCACCGCTGAATCCGTCGATGCTCGCAATTAATGGCGGCATCGCACCCGCCAGCCCCGAGATGTGTGTGACGAGCGTATCGTGATGGACGAAGCCTGGCGGTAGCGCTACGGCAAGGAGATGGTTGCCGCCGATTCGGCGGCTGGGGAATATATCGCGCTGATGCTTGGTTGGCGCAATGGTTGAATGCGGGAAATCGCCATTTCTCCACAAGCTCGTGCGGAGAGTGTCAAAAGTGAACGTGGGGGCATCATCAAATAAGGTTTTCGGTGCGGATAGGCCGGCTGCTCGGCAATTGATGCCAAGTCCCCAGCAAAACCGCATATTGGTCTATCTGGCGCAGCTGGTGTTCGATGTCGTTGCGCTAACCTCCTCGACGGTCGCGGCGGGCTATGTGCGCTTTGGCACTGCAGGGCTGATACCGGACCTGACCTTGTTACTGACGCTGGTTCCGCTGTATGTCGCGACGAGCTTCAGCCTGCGCGCGCATAGCTACGATGTTTTGGTATCGCTCTCCTCGTCTGTTACCAAGGCGTTGGCCTCGCTAACGCTTGCTCTGGCATTGCAACTGCTTGTGCTGTTCGCAATCAAGGGCAGCGAGGACATCTCCCGCCTGATGTTCTTCCTCAACGCCGGATTTTGCGTCGTCTTCCTCATCGCCTTTCGCTTGCCGATCTTTTGGCTGGTCCGACATGTGCTGGTGGCGCGCTTCGTGCGCCGCGTGCTGATCCTTGACGGGTACCGTGTCCAAGCGCCTGATTCATTCGAAGTGATCGACGCCGAAGCCGAAGGCATCCTGCCCGATATCCAAAATCCGTACATGCTGCACAATTTCTCCGGCATGATCGCTGGCGCTGATCGCGTGATCGTCTCGTGTGCGCCAGATCGGCGGTCGGATTGGTCGCTCTATCTCAAAGGCGTGGGCTGCCGGGGCGAGCTGCTGGTGCCCGAGCTGCTGGGTGTCGTGCCGCTGCACGGCGATCACGATCTCGGCACAATCGGCATTGTCGTATCCGCCGGGCCGCTGGATCTGCGTAATCGCGTGCTCAAACGCATGCTCGATCTGGCGCTCAGCGTCCCGGTAATGATCCTGCTCACCCCGTTGCTGCTATTCGTCGCGATTGCCATCAAGCTGGACAGCCAAGGACCGATCCTTTTTCGGCAACGGCGCATGGGGCGCGGCAATCGGTTGTTCGACGTCTACAAATTCCGCAGCATGCATCACAATCAATCCGATCCGGACGGCAAGCAATCCACGCTGCGCCAGGACAAGCGCGTGACGCGCGTCGGTCGGCTGATCCGCGCGATGAGCGTTGATGAGTTGCCGCAATTGTTCAACGTGATCGAAGGCGACATGAGCCTCGTCGGCCCGCGCCCGCATGCCTTGGGATCACGCGCTGGCGATCAACTATTCTGGCATGTTGATCCCGAATATTGGCTGCGTCACGCCATCAAGCCGGGCATCACCGGCCTGGCACAGGTCCGCGGCTACCGCGGCGCGACCAATCACCGCGACGATCTGGCCAATCGCCTGCGCAGCGATCTGGAATATGTCGCCAATTGGTCCATCCTGGGTGACATCTCGATCCTGGTGCGCACGGCGACCGTAATCCTGCACTCGAAGGCGTATTGACGCCCGCTGCGCTAGCCAGGCTGGCGCACCGCCCCTACATCCGGCCAATGGCCGTCCACACCCCCACCCCCGCCGCAACGCTCGTATTGTTCCGAGAGCGCGCTGGTGCGTTGCCCGAAGTGTTAATGGTCGAGCGCGCCAAGGCGATGGTGTTCGCTGGCGGCGCGCTGGTATTTCCCGGTGGGCGCGTAGATCCGGGTGACCGTGCGCTGGCCTTGGAATTGGGGGGTGAACCGATCGATACCGCCGGCCGCATCGCCGCCATCCGGGAAACGCTGGAAGAGGTGGGCTTGCCGATCGGCTTGGTGCCGTCCCCAGATGCCGCCTCGCTCGCCAGGCTGCGCGACGCGCTGCATGACGGCGTCGCGTTTGGCGCGGTGCTCGATAGCGCCGGCATAAGACTCGATCTTTCGCTGCTGACGCCATTCGCCCGGTGGTTGCCGGCGCATGCGCATATGCGCATCTTCGACACATTGTTTTATCTTGCGCGGCTGCCTGCCGACGCTCCCCTGCCGCAGGTCGATGCGACCGAAAATGTCCGCTTATTCTGGTCCAGCGCGCAGGCAGTGCTCGACGATGCCGATGCCGGCCATGTCACGATCATCTTCCCGACGCGACGCAATCTCGAACGGTTGGCGCGCTTCGTGAGCTTCGACGACGCCATTGAGGATGCCGCCCGCCACCCGATCCGACCCGTAACGCCGTGGATCGAGCATCGCGATGGCGCAGACCATCTCTGCATTCCCGACGATCTCGGCTATCCCGTCACCGCGGAGCTGTTGACGAGCACCGTGCGCGGTTGATGCGCCCCCTGCGTCGCATCATCGGCTGGCTGGTGACGCTCGCCGTGATGAGCTTTGCGGGGCTGGCGGTGTTTGCGCTCAGCCGCGGACGCCCGCAGGATCTGCCTTGGGCGCCGCTTGATCTGTCACAGCCAGCAGGGCTGTTCACCGGTCGGAAGATCGCGGCGCTGGGCGACGATATCGCTGCCTGCGGCGCCCAGCTGAACCGCGCCGGTGTGCGGCACACCGTGTTGCCCGCAGTGCGTGACGGTCAGTGCGGCTACGCCAACGCCGTGCGGCTCTCCCCTGGCGGCGCGCGCCAAGTCGCACTCGCGCCCACCGCGGTAGGCCTGTCATGCCCCGTGGCGGCCGGGCTATCGTTGTGGGAGTGGGACGTCGTGCAGCCCGCCGCGCGGCGCTATTTCGGGCAGCGTGTGGCGAGCCTGGACCATTACGGCAGCTACAGCTGCCGCCGGATTTATGGTCGCAATACGGGCGATTTGAGCGAGCATGCCAGCGCCAACGCGCTCGACGTGGCGGGCTTCCGGCTGGAGGATGGCACGCGCATCACCGTGCTGGGCGATTGGAAAGATACCGGCGACAAGGGGAAGTTCCTGCGCGCAGTACGCACCGGCGCCTGCAATGTATTCGCGACCGTGCTCTCCCCCGACTACAACGCCGCGCACCGCGATCACCTGCATCTTGATCAGGCCGATCGCGGCACGGCGGGCTGGCGCGCGTGTCGCTAGCTCAGTGCGGCAACACCGCCGCATCGACCTTTTCGACCCATTTGGGGAAAAAGCCTGGCGCGCGGTTCGACCAGCCGGACGCGGTCGCCGCCGCCTCGCTGATCGACTGCAGCAATTTGCGGCGCAGATCGGGATGCAGATGGGGCAGCGCGGCGGAAGAACAGAACGCCGCCGGCAGCCATGGCCGCACGTCCGCGCCGATCAGCCGCTCATAAAGAAAGCGATACGCGGAGAAGCTCGTCAACCGACCCTGCCCCAGATCGAACGCGCTGATGCTGATTAGCGGTGCGAGGAACGGCTCGATCGCCTCCAGCCCGCTCTCATCCGGCACCATCGCACGCAAATCGGGCAGCCGGCGATAGACATGCGCCTGCGCGCGGATGCTGGCCGTCTCAACAGGATCGCGCGACCAGCGCTGCAACGCGTCGTCCCGGTCCAAGCCGATATCCAGCGAGCGCCGCACATAACGCTGCGTCGCCGCCGGAAAGCTCGCAAATTCCTTCATTTCCGCCAAGGTCATCGCCCCGGTCGCCGATTTCATGCCAGAAGCCATACTGCACCCGCCCCGCTGATGTGGAACCGTAGTCACGATACCGGGCAACAATGCGCCACGCTGGTTAACGCACTGCCAACACCCCCCGGTACATACATGGCATCACAGATCGTTGTGCGTTGCAACGTATCTGTCCTATTATTGCGATGAGCCGCATTCGTTGCGCCGCATTGTCACCCTCCCCGCCGCAAATGCGCAAACAAAAGCCCGCCACCGGGAGGGTGACGGGCCTTTTGCCTACGCGTACGCAACTCGTTACAAAGAGCGGTCAGCCTTGCTTGTCAGCTTTCAACTTCGCCTCGGCTTCGGGATCGAAACCAGAGGATTCCGGCGGTGCATTGTTATGCACGGGTTGCGTCGACGCTGGCGGGTCGGACGCATCCATCGACTCATCGAGCCCGGCATCGAGCCGCGCATCGCTATTTTCCGGATTGCGGGCCAGGCGCTCGGCAATCGATGCGTCGCGACCGGCATCCTGGCGCGGATCGACGCTATGACCCTTGCCGTCATCGGGTTCGGGGGGCGCGACCGACAAGCTGTCGAGCGCCTTTTCGTCGATCGTATTGCTGTCCATGGCCAATCCTCTTGCGGCTGTTGCGCTAATAGAACGATCATCACCGACAGGCGTTCCACCACCGAAGGCTATATCATCGTCGGCCAGGCAATTTACCCGCACGACCTGTCGGTTCATCGCGGCCGTGCCGAACACGGTCATGAAGGCGATGTCGGTCGCATCACGACCCACTGCTACGCGGACCAGATCGTCACATTTGGCCATCCCGGTCGCGTCGATCAGATGCCAGCCGCCATCCAGCCAGAGCTCCGCCACGGCATGAAAGTCAGGCGGCGACACGCCGGGTGCGTAGGCCGCCACGCACCGTGCAGGGATGCCCCCGGCGCGCGCTAATGCAACCACCAGATGCGCGTAATCACGGCATACGCCGCGCCGATCGGCAAACGTCATCAGCGCGGTGGTCACGCCGCTGCTGCTGCCCGACTGATAAGTGAGGTTCGCGCCAACCCATTTGCCGATCGCCGCGGCCAGCGCGCCCCCGCCCAGACCATCGAATTCCGACTGCACGAAGCCCTCGAACCGGTCGGACTCGCAATAGCGGCTGGGCATCAGATAGGGCACGGCATCGCCGGGCAGATCGGACAGGTCTGTCGCCGGGAGCTGCGAGAAATCGACGCCTGCGCGATCGATCTTGACCACCGCCCGATAGGAGACGCGAAACGTGCCCGATCCCTTCGCCCAGGTGCGCTGCCCGATGGCGTTCTCGCCAGGCACGGCGCGCAGCGGTTCCAGGCAATAGATGCGCAAATCCTGATGCTCGAGATGCTGATCGACCATCGCCGCGGCTTCGATCTGCAACAAGATCTCAGCCTGATTGTCGATCCAATAATCCAGCTCCACGTCGATCGACAGGCGCATATACATTCCCATTTTTGATGACCCGCCGACGCGCATGGTGCCGAGCGGGAAGCCCCGTATAGCGGGGATCGACAGCCCCACCAATCGGCTCAGAACAGTTTTCGCAGCGTCAGGCTGATCGTTCGCCCAACCGGATCGAGATAGTCGCGTTGGAAGCGATTGGGCACACGTCCATTGCCGTCCCGCACGCTTTGCCGCGCATCGGTGACGTTGCTGATATCGATCTTGAGTTGCAACTTGCGCGCCCAATCTTGCTTAGGCAGCAGACGGTCCAGCCCGACAAACACCCCCATGTTGAGCTTGAAAATCGCGGCGAAGCGGAGATTGGCGGCGCGATCGGCATTGCGCACGCGATTGGCCCCACCATACCAAAAATCGAACGTGCCGCCCGTGCCGCGGTGGCTGATCCCGCCATAGGCGTAGCTGGAGAGGCGCGGACTCCCCCCGCCGGTCACAGTGTCTCCCCGCAAGAGATCGAGCGTCGGCGCGCCCGGCATTAGCTGCAACCGATCGCTGAATTTAATGCTGGGGCCAGCGCCGACATAGAAAAAGACGCGCTCCGCGGCGGGCGGCGCGCCAGTGGCGGGCGGGGGCGGTGGCCGTCCCAGTGGCCCGTTGGCCGATATCGTGAGGTTCAGCGCACGCTGATCCTCGCGGTAGAAATTGATCGGTTGGAAGGTTTGCGACACCAGCCGCCCCGCTCCATCACGCACGAACAAATCGGGCAGGATCGGCTCGATCTGCGGCGTGAACGCATAGACCGTGCCCGTCTGGTTCCGGATCGCGGTGGCGTCATAGGTCGCGCTCAGCCTGAGCTCGCGTTTGGCGAACGGCTTGAGCGTCATAGTCAGCGATCGCACCTGGCGGCGTTCGGCGAGCAGATCTGGATTGCCGCCTTGGATCACGGTGATCAATTCGGTGCGACCGTTGCGATAATCGAAGGCCGGCACGTTGGTGATGCGCACTATGGGCGAGGACAGCATTTCGAAGTTGGGCGCGGCCTCGCTATGCTTGATCTGCGCCAGCATCTGCAGCCCGGGGAACGGCGCCCAACTCATTCCATAGCTGCGGTCGTTCAAGCCGCCGAAGCCGCCAACCGTGCGCACCGTCGCCGCGCCGTTGACCGAGAGCTCGCCGAGCGCGGGCAACACATCCTCGCGCTTGGAAGCGATCGGGAGATCGATGGCGAACCCGCCCTCGATCCGCGTCCGGCCCAGCGACAGCGCCGAGGGGTTGGCGCCGCGCGTGGCGGAGATGGCGGAGGATCGCTCCGCCTCCGCCGTCAAGGTCATATTCACGCCACCCGCTGGCACGTCGAACGGCATACTGCTCGCCACCGTCTTGATCCCGCCGTTGCGCGTGCGCAACCGCGCCCGATCGGTTTGCCTCTCGCTGAGCAAAGCGGGATCGAGCGGTGCGAAAGGATCGACGCCGCCAGCGATTGCCGCAGCGGCCGGCGCCAAATCCACGCCTAGTTGGGTCGCCCCGCTCACGCGCTTTTGGTCCAACGCGATCGTCGCGTCCCAGCGCCACGCGGCCAGCGCGCCGCGCACTGCCACGCCGGCATGCAGTGTCGTGGTCGTCTGGTGCAGACGGAGCGGATCGACTTCGGTTAGATAGCGATTGAGCAGCACCGGACCGGCAAAGGGCGAAGCGGGATTGCTGCCCGGCACGACCAGGATCGCGGTCGCTGGCCCGCTCACGTTGCGGTCGCGGCTTTGCTCGGCAGAGAGATTGAGCGATCCCGACAGATCACCGATGCGGTCGGCCAGCACGAGTTCGCCTTTCACCGCATCGTTGCGCGGCGCCAACCAGCGATACGGCCCGAGGTCGAACGGTCGCGGTCGATTGGCATCGGCGGCAAAGCCCGCCAGCGTGCGTGCGCCCACAGCTTCAGGCACCGGGGCGACCGTCACCATCCCACCGGCAGCGGCAGACAATGCCGGATCGATTTCCGCCCCATCCCGCCCGGTAATGTTGCCGATGGCATCGAACACAATATCGGGATTGGGCACGATATCGCGCTGCGACTGCCGCACCGGATCGGTATGCCTCAGTTCGACCCCAAGCGTCAGCCGGGCATTGTCGCGCAACCGCGTGAGCCCGACATTGCCAGTGCCGCGCGCGCTATTGCCGCGCGTTGTGCCGCCGATCATGCCGCGCACCTCGGTCTGTTCAAACCGGCGTTTGGAGATGACATTGACCAGCCGCCGGGTCGGCGGATAGCCATATTTGAGCGCGGCGGGCTCGGATAGCACCTCGATTTTGTCGATCGCTTCGGGTGGTAAAGAGAAGATTTCTTGGCCGCTCGAAACACGCTGGCCGTTGAACAGGAAGATCGGCTCTCCGCCACTGGCCGACTGCGTTACGCCGCGGATCGTTCGCATCAATTCCGCCACCGTCGACGCGCCGGTGGCCGCGATCGCCTGGGCATCGATCTCCGCCAGCGGATCGACGTTGCTGACTGCCGTGCCACGCCTTCCGGTGACCACGACATCGGTCGCCACCGCCTGCTCGGCAGGGGCCGACTGCGACGGCGCCTCGCCGGTGTCTTGAGCCAAGGCGGAATGACCGCCCGCCAGGATCAGGAGGACGGGAGCCGCCCGCGTGCTCTTCATCAACCACGGAACACAACCGCTTGATCTCACGTGCACAAAAATGCCCTCCCCCCGTCGTTCTAACCGGGGGAGGGCTATTCGTGCAACGCGCGAGGCGCGGCTGCGGTAAGATTAGTTGCGGCTGGAACCGAACAGACGCAGGATAAACAGGAACATGTTGATGAAGTCGAGGTACAGCGACAATGCCGACATAATCACGGTGCGGCCCTCGTCTGCTGTTCCGGCTACATGCGCATACATGCTCTTCGTACGCTGCGTATCATACGCCGTGAGGCCAGCGAACAAGAGCACACCAACAATGCTGATCACCAGTGCCATCACGCTCGACTGGAAGAACAGGTTGAGCAAGCTTGCCACCAGCAGACCAACGACGCCCATGATCAGGAAGGTGCCGAATGCCGACAGATCACGCTTCGTGGTGTAACCGTACAGCGACAAGGCACCGAACGACGCCGCCGTCGCGAAGAAGGCCTGAGCGATTGACGTGCCGCTATACTGCAGGAAAATGGTCGAGAGCGACAGGCCCATCAGGACCGCAAAGCCCCAGAACATCGCCTGCAGCGTTGGCGTGGACATGCGCCCCTGCCCGAAGCTCATGCCGAACACGATCGCCAGGGGCGCGAACATGATGACATATTTCAGAATGCCGGGGTTCATGAACACCTGCTCGGCATAACCGGAGCGCGCGAACAGCAACGCCACGATGCCGGTGAGCAAGATGCCCGACGTCATGTAGTTGTAGACCGAAAGCATGTACGACCGAAGGCCAGCGTCGTACGCTTCCGTACGCGCACCCGCCGCCGTCGCGAAAGTCGCGCCGTTCGGACGTGGGTCAGACCAATTAGCCATTTCCAAGAAACTCCTCTGCCCGGCCACACGCCGGATACTCTGGAATATCGGCGCTCAGTAAACGATTTTCAAGCGATTTGGGGGCGCCGGCCGCAGGCAACATTTCGTTACATGCCGGGGTCCATTCGTTACGCTTCGCCCGAGCGAAGCAGCAAGCGCCCGCGCCTCCTGCCCCGTTCGCCGCATGAGCCCAGCGCGCCGGGATACGTTATAAATCGCAGCGCGCCATAGGCGTCAGGCGGCGCCGAACACCCCGCACGCGATCCGCGCACCGCTATTGCCCGAAGGATCGGTCATCAGATCGTCAGCCGCGGCATGCACGACCAGCGCCGAGCCGTCCGCGTCAAACAACCCAGCCATGGTCATGCCGGGGATGGTGATGCCCAGCGTCCCGCGACCATCGGTGCCGACGATCAGATTGGGTAGATCGCCCCCATGCGGACCCTGCGGGTTCATCGAGCCGTGTTTCATCGCGGTCGGGTTCCAATGCCCGCCCGCCGTCGTGAAGTCCGGCGCATCGCAGCGACCGACCATATGCACATGCGTGCCATGCGTGCCGGAAGGCATCCCGCGCGCGTCGATCGTGAAGCGCAGCCCGCCCGCTACCTCGCTGGCGCTCGCCGTGCCGACCGCCGCGCCGTCGGCCGTCTGCAATGTCGCGACGGCGCGCGCGCCGCCAGCCATCGGCGCGCCAACCGCCAGCTTGTCCTGGTTGCACGCGGCCAGGCCGAGCGTCAGCAGGGCCGCCGTGCCGATGATCGCGATCCGCATGATAATTCTCCGAGGTTGGTGTTCATTAGCGAACACTTACCTGCTCGGAACGGTTCCGAAAAGCGGTGGGGAGCGCCGCCCCCCGGCCATCATCCTGACCATCACACCGGATCCATCGCGCCGCGCTGGCCAGCGAGCGTCGACACGATGGATTCTGACCTTCTTCAATATTGGGTGGGTGGGGGGCAGCCGCCCCTCAATCCCCGGTTAAAATCCGGTCCACCAATTGCTTCACCGACGGGACGAAGCCGTTTGAATAGAACGGATCCTTCTTGAAATTATACGCCCCGTGCCCGGCAAACATCAGGTTGTTATCGGTCGGCCCGCCGTGGGCGATATCCTGCAATGTCTTCTGGATGCAGAAGCTGCGCGGATCGGCCAGCCGGCCCGTTGAATTCGTCTCGCTATCCGCCCAGGCGGAGAACGAGCATTGCGACAAGCAACCCATGCAATCGGCCTGATCCTTGCGGATCCAACCCTTTTCCTCGGGCGTGACGAAGACGAGCGTATTGTCCGGCGTCTTCAGCGCATCGGTATAGCCCTCGCCGAACCATTGCCGCGCGCGTAGCAGATCGTTGCGCGTGACCCAGAAATTCTTGCCCTTCACGCCAACGTCGAGCTGGAACACGTGATCGCCGGCTTCCTGCGTCGAGAAAGCGATCTGGCGTTCGGAGCGCGTCTCCAGAATACGCAAGAATGGGTTCTTCACCGCGCTGGAATAGAAACCGGTGGGGGAGAATTTGTGCAGCAGCACTTCGCCCGGCTCGATCTCCATCAGCTTGTTCTTCCAGCCTTCGGGGATCGGGCTCTCGCGCGTCAGCAAGGGGCGCGTGCCGAATTGGAAGGCGATCGTGCCGAGCTCGGGATTGTCGATCCAATTGCTCCAATCGCGCAGATACCACACGCCGCCGGCCATCACGATCGGCACCGCGTCGGAAATGCCGCCTTCGCGCATCACGTCGCGCAGTTCCTTGACGCGTGGATAGGGATCCTGTGGCTTCAACGGATCTTCGGCGTTGGACAGGCCGTTATGCCCGCCGGCCAGCCAGGGATCCTCATACACCACGGCCGAGAGATAGTCGGCGGCCTTAGAATAGGCCCGCTTCCACAGCGCGCGGAAGGCGCGGCCGGAGCTGACGATCGGAAGATACGTGACATTGTACGAGGCGGCGATTTCGCTCAGCTTATAGGGCATGCCGGCGCCGCAGGTGACGCCCGCGATCAACCCCTTGGTGCGTTCGAGTATGCCGTGCAGGATGCGCTGTGCCCCGCCCATTTCCCACAGCACGTTGATGTTGATCGCGCCCTGCCCACCGGCAATGTCATACGCCTTGTGCACTTGCTGCACCGCGCCCTCGATCGCATAGTCGATCAGCTCTTCGTGCCGCTCGCGCCGCGTCAGCGATTTATAGACCTGCGGAATGATCTTGCCGTCGGGATCATAGCTATCGGCATTGACGGCAGAGACCGTGCCGATGCCACCGGCCGCAGCCCAGGCGCCGGCCGAGGCATGGTTGGTCGCCGCTACGCCCTTGCCGCCCTCTACGAGCGGCCAGACTTCGCGGCCGTTATAGACGATGGGCTTGAGACCTTTGAACACCATTCTCTCCGAACTTAACATACGTTTGATACAAGCAAAGGATGCCGCGACACGAACGAATTGCGACTCAAAGAAGGCGCGCGTGCCGCCCCATTACAGTTTCGTACAGCGACGCATAGCGGGCGATCATGATGTTCTCATCAAAATCCGCCGCTTTCCGTCTGTTAGCGGCGCCGATCGCGGCGCGTAAGGCAGGATCGCGCGCAAGAATCTCAATCGCGTCGCGCAGGGGAACCTCGCCGGGCTGCTCAAGGATGAACGGCGCGTTTTCGACGGCGACCATGCGCGGCACATCGCCGACCGGGGGCGCGACGATCGGCAACCCGGCGGCCATGCCCTCAATCACCGCGATCGGGAATTGCTCGCTTTTGGAGGACAACGCCATGATGTCAAACAGCCCGACAAACGTGTGCGGCGCGCCTAGAAAACCGGGCAGCACCAGCGCATCCTCCAGCCCCATATTCTCTGCCGCGTCCAGGATAGCCTGCCGCTCCGGCCCCTCGCCGACGATCACCAGCCGGATGCGCGCCGAACACCCCCCGACGGCACGAACCAAAAGCGGCAGATCCTTGATCGCGCGCAACCCGGCCAGCGTGCCGACGACGATCTCGCCCGGCTTGCGCTTGAACCCGGGAATCGCCTTGGGATCGCACGTGCCGGCATATGCTGCGGTGGCGATGCCATTAGTGATGCGGTGCACACGCGCTTCGGGCTGCTTCCACACGTCGAGCGCGATGCGGTGCAGCACCTCGGACGGCACGACCAGGGCTTGCGCGGCGGACAAGGCGACGCGGCGATAATAATTGCGCTCGCGCTTCAGCCCGCCCGCTTCATCTTCGGTGAACCCGTCCTCGTGATGCACCAGCGGCGGCGCCCCCTTGGCGAACACGCGCCGCGCCATCACCCCGTCGATCGCGCCCCAGTTATGGCTCAGCACCAGATCGAAGCGCCGCATGTAACGCGCCAGCGCCTCATATCGCGCGACCGAGGGCCGCCCGGTCAGCGGCGGCGGGTTCTGCGCGATCTCGTATTTGATTCCCGCTGCGATCGCGTCACGCGCGCCAAGCTGACCGGGCATGCCCGAAACAATCGTATGCCGCGCACGATCCCCAAAGGCGTTCATCAGCCGCGCCGCGCGAGCCTCGTTGCTGCCCAGATTGAAGCTCGAATGCAGATGCAGGATGTTGGCTGGCTGAGGCATGAGATGCGGCACTAGCGAGGAATGGCGGCGGACACAAAAAACCGCCGCGGATTTCTCCGCAGCGGTCTTTTAGTTACGATAAGGTCGCTTACAGATCGTTGACGGCGCCCTTGACGCTGCCTTTGACGTCCTGCGCGGTGCCCTTGAGCTGCTGCGCCTTGCCTTCGGCCTCCAGCGACTCATTGTCGGTTGCGTCGCCAAACAACTCCTTGGCTTTGCCCGCAATCTTGTTGCCGGCGGCATCGAGCTTGTCGGTGAATTCACCCATGATACTCTCCTTTGTTCACGCAGCGTAATGAACTCGGTCAGCCGGCTGCAGTTCCACGCCAGGCGTCGAAAGCTCGTTTGGAAATATGTGTGATGCGACAGGCGAGATCGGCCTCACCGCTCGCCACCACATAATGATCGCCACCATCGGCAATTCCCGTCGTGAACACGACATTGTCGAGATACATCAGATCCTTGAGCGGCTCGGTCAGCGCCGGCGCCGGCTCCAGCAGCGCTTCGTGCGAGGTGCGCAACACGATGCTGGGGTCATCGCGGTCGAGCATAGACCAATAAGTCCGATAAATGCCGACCACGCCCGACGGCTCGACCCCGTGCCACAAGGTCAGCCAGCCATCCTCGGTCAGTACAGGCGGCGATCCGCCGCCCATCCGCGCGGTGAACACGGTCGCGGCATGCGGCCGGATGCCGGGCTTGTCATAAGGCTTCCAATGTAGCGCATCGGGCGACGACGACAGGTTAATCGACGGCCCGGAACGCCATTCGCTGCCCGGCGGATACGCGAAATACAGATCGCCCAGTGGCCGCGTCTGGGCAACGAATTTACCGCCCACCATGCCTTCGAAGATCAGCATATCCTTGTTCTGGTGATCGAGCACGATCCCCTCCAGTATCCAATCGAGCGCGTCATTCGAGCTGTACAGCGTGGTGCAGTGCCGCTCGGGGCTGACCGAGCAGGTTGTCATCAAATAGCGCTCGCCGACCTTGCTGATCCGAGCATCCTCGACGCCGTAGCATTGATAATCGGCCTGGGGCGCGATCGCGCGATCGTAATGCACCTCGACCAGTGCGGTGCCATCAGCCGACAATTCCACCGGGAGCAGCCACGACAGGCTGGTCAGCGCCATCACTTTCCAGCCGCCGCCGGGGATGAGGAATTTGCGCGGATCCTTGGTATCGACCAGTTCGAGCGGCCAGGCATCGAGCACGTAAGCCCCGTCCGTCCAGCGTATGGCGTGGATTTTCTGCTCCTTGACCGGATGCTTCAGCGCTTCCGCCACGCGGACCATCAGCAGCAGATTGCCGTTGGCTAGCCGCGTCATGCCAGGATTGAACGCGCCAAGCACATAGGTCTCGGCGTCCAGCTTGCCGGCCAGGGGCGAGCGCGCGAGATCGATATCGGCAGGGGTAAAAACGAGTTGGTCGAACGCGAAGGTCATTGGTGCTGGTCCTGTTGCCGGTCCCCAACCCGCTTGTGTCGCCCCGGGACTGTTCCGGGGTCCGCCAGGCCGCTAGGGATTAGAATAGTGCCTCGCGCGGCCATGCCGGCACAATGGACCCCGGAACAAGTCCGGGGTGACGATTTTCGTATTCTTCCCGAGGGTCACGGGCATCAACATTTCTACCGCACTGCGCGGCGCGGCGGCATAAGCCCGTTGTGTGAAGGGCGGACGCCTCGGAGCGGGGGAAGGTTCCGCGGCCTCAAATCCCTTCCCGTCAGCGCAGGGACTTTAGTTCAGCAGCACCCGCTCCAGCAACCGCTCGATGCCTGCCACCACTGCCGGCTCGCAGAGCGTCGGCGTGTGCCCCACGCCCTCCACCGTCACCAGTTCCGACCCCGCCAACGTCTCGGCCATGCGCGCCGCCGTCCGCGGCCCCAGCACGTCCGATCGCTCGCCGCGCACGATCAAGGTAGGCACGCCCTGCAGTTGCTCCAGCGCGCGCCACATATCAGGCCCCGCCTCGTTGCCCGGCACGCGAAACGGCTCGGCGATCTTCATGTCGTAATCAAGCACGATGCGCCCCGCGCCGTTCAACCGGTACAGTCGCTTGGCCATGCCCAGCCAATCGTGGATCGTGTAATGCGGATAAACCTCGGCATTGCCCTCCATCACCGCGCGCGCCGCGTGCATCCAGGTTGGCCAGGTATTCGATTTGCCGACATAGGTGCGGATGCGGCTCAAACCCGCGGTCTCGATCTCGGGCCCGACATCATTGAGCAAGGCGCCGACGATCTTCTCGCGCGCCGTACCCGCTAAGAGCATCGTCACGATCCCGCCGAGCGATGTGCCGAACGCGACATACCGCGCAACGCCCAGTTCGCCGAGCAGCCCCTCGACGTCCTGCACATAGGTCAGCGGCACATAGCTCATCGGATCCTTTGCATAGCCGCTCTCGCCGCGCCCGCGCAGATCGATCGCGATCACCCGCCATTCGCCCCCCAATCGCTCGGCAAGCGCGGCATAATCGCGCGCATTGCGCGTCAGCCCGGGAATGCACAGGATCGGCGGCTTGTCTCTCGGCCCCGGATAATCACGATAATGCAGCCGGACCCCGTCGTTGGACCACCAATATTTGTTTTCGTAAGCGGCCATGGTTGCGTCCCGAGGTTGCGAGCCACCATATCGCCGCATGACCTTGACCCCGCAAGCCTATCGTCCGGAAGCGAAGATCCTCGATCTGGGTGACGCATTCTACGATGCCGTCGACGCCGCAGATTTCCCACAAACAATCCTGCGCTTCCGCAACGATCGCGCCGCCAGCCAAGTAGGCCTCGACACGCTAAGCGACGCCGATTGGGTCACTCATTTCGGCCGCTTGCAGCCGCTACCGGGCAGCCTCGAACAGCCCTTGGCGCTGCGTTATCACGGCCATCAGTTCCGTAATTACAATCCCGATATCGGCGACGGTCGCGGCTTCCTGTTCGCCCAGTTGCGCGACGACCGGGACCGGTTGATGGACCTCGCCACCAAGGGCAGCGGCCAGACACCGTGGAGCCGCTTTGGCGACGGCCGGCTGACGCTGAAGGGCGGCATGCGCGAAATTCTCGCCACTGAGATGCTTGAGGCACTGGGCGTGGAGACGTCGCGCACCTTCTCGCTGATCGAAACCGGCGAGGCGCTGACGCGGGGTGATGAGCCCTCCCCCACGCGCTCGGCAGTGATGGTCCGGCTGAGCCACGGCCATATCCGCATCGGCACGTTCCAGCGCCTCGCGCATTTGCAAGATGCGGATAATATGAATCGGTTGATCGGCTACGTGCTGCGCAATTTCTACGGCGAAGAGCCGGGGGACGCCGCCGCCGCCCGTCTGCTCACGCTGGTCGTCGAGCGTACCGCGAAACTCGCCGCCAGTTATATGGCCGCCGGGTTTGTTCACGGCGTGCTCAACACCGACAATATCAACGTCACCGGCGAAAGCTTCGATTACGGCCCATGGCGCTTCAACCCGAGCTGGGAGCCGGGCTTTACCGCTGCCTATTTCGATCAGCAGGGGCTGTATGCCTTCGGTCGCCAGCCGGAGGCGATCCACTGGAACGCGATGCAGCTCGCTATTGCGCTGCGCACCGTCAGCGAAGCGCAGCCGCTGATCAACGCGCTCGACACGTTTGGTGATCACTATCAGCCAGCAGTCAGCACGGCGCTGCTCTGGCGCCTCGGCTTCGCCCCGCAAAATCCAACGCAGGATCGCGCGCTCATTCAGGCGATCGAACAGCCGCTACGCGAAGGCGCCATCGCGCTCGATCGCTTCTTCTTCGACAGCTTTGGACGGGGTATTCCGGAAAGCTATGGCGATGCCTTCGCCGAAGCCCGCACGCTGATCGCCTTGTACGAACCGCGCAACGATCGCTCGCATCCCTATTGGCATGGCGAACCATGCAGCATGCTCATCGACGAGGTCGAAACTTTGTGGTCGGCAATCGCCGAGCGCGACGATTGGGCACCGCTGAACGCCAAAATCGGAGCAATCCGTCAAATGGGTGAAGCGTTGCTCTAATTCTTCTCCCAAGCGTGCTGGTGAAGGGGGACCGCCCGGCTTCTTCTGCCGGATTGTGGAACGGTAAGCCTAGCAGCGCAACGCTCGTGGCTGCCCTCCATCAGCTTCCTGGTCGCCCTCCCCAAGCAGAGCTCAGGAAGGAATTGCAGAAGCTAGACCCCTCCCGAAATCTGAGGCAAAGACCCACTTAATGTCCGCCGAGCTCATCTCCTACGAACCCGCCACCGGCGCTTTGCTATGGCGTGCCCCAATCGGCGATGTGGATCAGGAGGTCGCCACCGCGCGCGCCAATTGGGCCGGCTGGGCCGCGCAGCCGCTCACCTATCGCATCGAGGCGTTGCGCCGTTTTGGCAACGTCGTCCGCGCACGCAGCGAAGCGTTTACCGATTTGATCGCACGCGAAACCGGCAAACCCGTGTGGGAAGCGCGGACCGAGGTCGACTCGGTCATCGCCAAGGTCGATATTTCGGTCAAAGCTTATTCGGAGCGGACCGCACAGCGCCGCATGGACGCACCAATGGGCAGCCGCATGGCGCTCAGGCACAAGCCGCACGGCGTCCTAGCGGTGCTAGGGCCGTATAATTTCCCCGCGCACCTGCCCAATGGCCACATCGTCCCCGCATTGCTCGCCGGCAACGCGGTGGTGTTCAAACCATCGGAAAAGACCCCGGCGACCGGTGCCTTCCTAGTCGAATGTTTCCATGCCGCCGGCATCCCGGAAGGCTGTATCCGCGTGGTGATCGGCGGACCGGACGAGGGCAAGGCCCTGGCCGCGCATGATGGCATTGACGGGCTGCTCTTCACCGGATCGGCGCGCACCGGGATCGCGCTCAACCGCGCCTTCGCCACCAAGCCCGAAAAGATCCTCGCGCTTGAAATGGGCGGCAACAATCCGATCATCGTGTGGGAATCGCCCGATCTGCATTCCACCGCGGCGCTGATCGTGCAGAGCGCCTTCACCACCGCGGGCCAGCGCTGCACCGCTGCGCGCCGCCTGATCATCGACACGCGCGTGTATGATCAAGTGATTGAGCAGGTGCTCAAGCTCACGGGCAAGCTTATCGTCGACGAACCGCATGCCACCCCCGCCCCGTTCATGGGCTGCGTGATCGACAATGAATCGGCGGACATGCTGACCGACAGCTTCGTTGAGCTGATGATGCGTGGCGGGCGCGCGCTACGCCATCCTGAACGGTTCCGGCCCGGCCGCCCTTTTCTCACTCCCGGGCTGATCGACACGACCGATATGAACGAGCGCCCCGATATCGAACTATTCGGCCCCATCCTGCAGGTGATCCGCGCCACGACCTTCGACGATGCCATCGCCGAGGCGAACAACACGCGCTATGGATTGTCGGCATCGTTGATCAGCCAGACGCCGGAACTGTACGATCGCTTCTGGGCCAATGCCCGCGCCGGCATCGTCAACTGGAACAAGCCGACCAACGGGGCAAGCTCCAGCGCGCCGTTCGGCGGCATTGGCTGGTCCGGCAACCATCGCCCCAGCGCCTATTACGCCGCAGATTATTGTGCCTATCCAGTGGTCAGTAACGAGGCCGATCAAGTGCGGGCAAGCATCGGCATTGGCCTGCGCGACGGATAATTATCTTGCGCCGTTAAGGAACCATAAAGGAGAACAATGGTTTGGGCGTGCGACGTCCAAGGGAGTTATTAAAATTATGCGTAAATTTGTTATTGCTGCTGCTCTGCTCGCAGCTTCCACCGCCGGCGTCGCTTCGGCGCAGGATTCCACCAGCAGCAACGGCACGACGTTCCGTGGCATTCGCGTCGAAGGCCAGGTTGGTGGTGATCGCTTCCAGTCGCAGGGCACGCATAACGACAGCTTCGGTTATGGCGGCCTGATCGGCTTCGACGGCACGATCGGTGATCGTTTCGTCATCGGCGCTGAAGGCACGTTGTGGAATCCGGATGACACCGAGAATTGCGTTGCCGCCGGCGTCAACGGCAGCGGCACGCTGTGCCAGAAGAGCTTCCAGGAATATGGCGTCGCAGTCCGCGCAGGCGTGCTCGTGACCCCGCAGCTGCTGGTCTATGGTAAGGGCGGCTTTGTGAACAACGAACAGCGCAAGAGCTTCACCGGTTCGGCAATCGCTGCACCGGCAGGCGGCGGCAACCTTGCTACGGGCGTTGGTGGATATTACGACCACTTCAACACCGATGGTTACCAGGTTGGCGGCGGCGTTGAGTATTCGCTGACCGACCAGTTCTACGTCAACGGCGAGTATAAGTTCTCGCAGTATTCGGACAACACGTCGCGTCAGCGCGCGCTGATCGGCGTCGGCTTCCGCTTCAAGTAAGCTCAACTCCCGCAGTGATGCGGTAGCAAAGACCCTCTCCCGCGCTGCGGGGGAGGGTTTTTTTGTGCCCTCCGGGCCTCTATAGCGCCCCACATGTCGATCCCCATCCGTGCGCTTGCCGCCCTCGTCGCGAGCTTGCTCGTCGCCCCTGGTTTTGCCAATCCAGTGCGCAAGCCGGCGCCCACGGCTGCCGCACGCGCCGGCATCGTCCGGGTTCAACTCGTCACGACGGCGGGCCCGATCACGCTGGCGCTGGATACACGGCGAGCGCCCGAAACCGCCAAGAACTTCCTCGCCTATGTCGATGACGGTCGCTTCGACGGCGCGATCATCTACCGCGCTGCGCGCTCCAAGAACGCGCCGCAATACGGCTTCATCCAGGGCGGTATCCGCACCGACGCGCGCCGCATCCTGCCCCCGTTCAAGCACGAGCGCACCGATCAAAGCGGCATCCGGCACACCGATGGCACGATCAGCATGGCCCGGCGCACCACCCCCAACTCCGCAGGCGGCAATTTCTTTATCACGGTGGGCGCGATGCCCAGCTTCGACGCCAAGGGCAGCTTCCCTGGCTATGCCGCGTTCGGCCATGTGACCGCGGGCATGCCCACGGTTAAGCGCATTATGGCCGGCAAGACCGGTGGCGCGATGGGCGGGCAGATGTTGCTGAACGGCATCCGCGTGATCAACGCCAAGCGGCTGGATGGCCCGGCCAAGCCGACCGGGCTGGTCAAACCCTGGCTGGTCAAGCGTTAGCGCTGCCACGGTCGAATTGTTGCACCACCGCCACACTGCGTAACAATTCGATAGAAACCATATTGGTCTGATTGTCAGACCAAATCGGTTGGGTCACCTTCGCTCGCGCAACGAACGGGGGATCATCGATGACGTCCAAAGCTGTTTTACGCGGCGGCGCGGCCTTTTGCGCGACAGTCTTTTTTCACATCGGATCGGTTCACGCGCAAACCGTCGAGCCGGTGGCTGCCGCCCTCCATCAGGCGCCAGTCGAGGACATCGTCGTTACCGGTTCGCGCATCCGCCGCGATCCGCTGCAGAACGACAGCCCGGTCGTGCTCATCGATCAGGCCTCGCTTGCGCGTACCGGGCTGTCCTCCGTCGCCGATGTGTTGCAACGCTTGCCCAGCGCGAGCGGCGGGCTGAACTCCAAGGTCAACAATTCGGGCAATCTCGGCAATCCGCCCGATGGCGGCGGCGTGGGTGCGGGATCGGCTGAAATCGATCTGCGCTATCTCAGCTCAAAACGCACGCTCGTGCTGGTCGATGGCTTGCGCTACGTACCCGGCACCAGCGGGAGTGGCATCCCCGCCACGGTCGACCTCAACACGATCCCCGGCAACATGATCGACCGCGTCGAAGTGCTGCAATCGGGCGCCTCCTCGCTCTACGGCTCGGACGCGATCGCCGGCGTGGTCAACATCATCACCGTGGCGCAGCAGGAAGGGCTGCGCGCCTCGGCCCAGTTCGGCACGTTTCGCCAGGGTGACGGCCATACGCAGGATTACAGCGCCAGCTATGGCATCAAGCGGCCGGGGACCAATTTCGTGTTCGGCGCCTCTTATGTGAAGCAAGAAGCGGTGCGGTCGGGCGATCGCGGCATCTCGCTCTTCCCCAATCCCGGGCAGACCGCCTGCACCGATCCGATCGGCGGGTGCTCCAGCGCGGCGGTCAACGGCCGTTTTCTCGGTTCATTCGGGAATCTGACGATCGCCAATCCGCCCAACAACAATCCGACGCTGGCCAATCTGCGCCCGTTCACTGCGTCGGATCGGTTCAATTTCGCGCCGTTCAATTACATTCTGACGCCATCCGAGCGCTACGGCGGCTGGTTCAGCTTCAGGCAGGAGGTCAGGGACAGCGTCAATCTGCGCGTCAAGGCAGCCTATAACCGGCGCAATTCGCAGAATCAGGCCGCGTTCCTGCCGCTGTTCATCGGGCCCGATGCCGGCAATGGCGCGGGCAGCCTGTTCGACACGCTCTCGATAGACGCGACCAACCCGTATAATCCGTTCGGCTACACGCTCTCGGCCGGCAAACCGGGCGAGGCGCCGGCCAACTACTCCTTCATTGCCCGCCGTCTGGTCGAAGCCGGACAGCGCACTTTTAACCAGCAAGTCGATACGATGACCGGCTCAGCCACGCTGGACGGTTCGTTCGGCGTCGGCGAGCGTCGCTGGTATTGGGATGCCAACGCCGCGTTCGGCGTCAACAACGCGCATCAAAGCTTCACCGGCAACGTCAATGCTGCGCGCGTGGCGCAAGCGATTGGTCCCGTCGCATTGTGCACCGGCGCCTGCGTGCCGCTGAACCTGTTCGGCGGCAACGGCTCGGTCACACCCGCCCAGCTCGCCTTCATCGCCTTCACTGAACGCGACAAGAGCGAGCAGAAGCTCTACGATTTCACCGCTAACCTCAACGGCGATCTGTTTGATCTTCCCGCCGGGCCGGTCGGCTTCGCGGTCGGCTACGAACATCGCATTCAGATCGCCAGCTTCGATCCCGACCCGATCGTCGCTGCGGGATTGGGTGCTGACATCCCCTCGAAGCCCGCCGCGGGCCGATACAATTCGGACGAATTCTATGGCGAACTGCGCGTGCCGTTGCTTAAGGACACGCCGTTCTTCAATTCGCTCGAACTCAACGGCTCGGTGCGCCACGCCGATTATTCGATCAGTGGCGGCAGCACGACCTATACCGGTGCGGCGATCTGGAAACCAGTCGCCGATCTGTTGCTGCGTGGTTCCTACGCCACCGGCTTCCGCGCCCCCAGCCTGGGCGAATTGTTCGGTGATCGTTCGCGCTTCGATTTGCCGGCCAACGATCCGTGCACCAGCGCGGCCGGCGGCCTGTTCCAAAGCAACGCCACCGTGCGCGCCAACTGCATCGCCGATGGCGTGCCGGCGGCCGGCAGCTATGCCGAGGACCAGGGCGGGCAGCTTCCCGTGCTGACCCGCGGCAATCGCAATCTTCGCCCGGAAAAGTCGCGCAGCCTGTTGTTCGGCGGCGTTTATTCCCCCGCCTGGACGCGCAGTGCCGGGGCCAGCTTTAGCGTGGAGGCCAATTATTACGACATTCGTGTCACCGACGCGATCGCGGCGGTGGATGCCAACGTGAAGCTCAATAATTGCGCGCTGAGCGGCGATGCCGCGAGCTGCGCGCAGATCGTCCGTACCGCCAACGGCTTCATCAACGAGATCGACGCCACGCTCGACAATCTCGATGCGATCCGCACAAGCGGGTTCGACGCCACGATCAACTACCGCTCGCCCGTCAGCTCGCTCGGCACCTTCGGCCTGTCGGTCAACGCCACACGGCTGCTCAAATACCGCCTGTCCGCCTCGAACGGTGCCGTAGTGATCGACCGTGAAGGCACCGAGCGCGGCAGTCCCGATCAGGCCTTCCCCAAATGGAAGGGCAATGCCACGATCGATTGGGCTTATGGCCCGATCGCTGCGTCGTTCACCGGCCGCTACATCGACGCGGTCACCGAACTCGACGCCAATGGCGATCCCAACGAGCTCAAGAGCCGCTTCTATGGCGATGCGCAGATCATCCTGTCGCCAGCGTTTCTCGATCAGCGCGCGGCGCTGACCATCGGCGTCAACAATGTGTTCAACACCGATCCGCCGGCCTGTTTCAGCTGCAGCCTGAACAATTTCGATCCGACGACGTACGACGTGCCCGGCCAGTTCGGCTATCTGCGCCTATCTTACAAAATGTAACTTCTGCCGGAGCCGCTCGCGCAGTCGGGCGGGCGGCTCTCCTTCTGCGTTGGCGTTGCGTGAGATATTGCCACCGCGGCAGCGAAAGCCCACGAACGATGCTCATCGTTCGAGGAGAGAGACATGTCCGTCAAAGTGGTCGCCTTGGTGTCCGTCAACCCAGGTCAGGACGACGCCTTCATCGCCGCCGCGCAGATCTGCGTCGCCGCCTCGCGCGCCGAGCCCGGCGTACTCCATTACGAGCTATGGCAGGAAAATGACGGCGAGCGCCGGTTCGTATTCAACGAACTGTACGCGGACGACGCGGCCGTGCAGCAGCATATGGCCTCCGATCACTTCAAGGCATTCGGTCTCGCCGTCCGCGATATCGCCGCTGCCCGCCCGACGATCATCGTGACGCACCCGATCGATATCGGCTGAGCACCGGCTGCGATGCTGTACCTCGTCTTGAAAGCCAGCATTTCCGGTGTGCTGATCGCCGTCGCCTCGACGGTCGCCAAGCGCTATCCGGGGTTCGGCGCACTGATCGCCTCGCTGCCGTTAGTCTCGGTGCTCGGCATGATCTGGTTGTGGAACGAGTCGCCGGATGCGGAAACCATGGCGGCGCATGCCGGTGCGACCTTCTGGTACGTCCTGCCGTCCTTGCCGATGTTCCTGCTGATCCCGCTGCTGCTGCGCCACGGCATGAGCTTCTGGATCGCGCTCGCGGCCGGCTGTGCGCTGACCATCACGCTGTATGGCGCGATGACATGGCTCGGCCCACGCTTCGGTTTGCAGCTCTAGCGCGCTCGACAGCCGCCGATCTCACGATCGGCGGCTGCTACTGACGAGACCGGAAATCAGGCCGAACGCGTCGCCACAGTTTTGCCGCGGCGCCGGGCGGCACCGCCGATCATGCCAAAGCCCATCAGCATCATTGCCCAGGTCGCAGGTTCTGGCACGGCCGCTACGGCGCCCAGCACGATGTTGTCGAACTGCACGCCGCTGCCCGTCACCGGCGTCCAGCTGACCGAGGTCACCGGCGCCAGATCGAACGCGAAAGTCGTCGGCAGAAACTTGCCCGCCGTACTGAACGTGCGCGCGGCAGTGCCAAGCGTGCCATCCTGGAAGACAAAGCTGAAATTCACATTGGTCGAAAACGGATTGTAGGCGCCGTTGTCGAAATATTCCGAGAAATCGATCGATTGGAACACGAAAGCGGCACCATCGTCGCTCTTGACCGTCACCGTCGGCGACACGAACTGCGTGAACAGCGATGCCCCCACCTTGTCCATGCTTTTGTATGGTTGCACCGCGGCGAAGCAGCCGCTCTTGTCCCTGCCCTGGCAGTTCGACGCCGTCAGCGTGAAGCCGTCTTCTTTGTATGGGCCGGTGACATAAGTGTAGCTGGTCGAGCTCTTGTTGCGCAACGCATCGAAATCGAGCGTCGTTGCGGCGTGCGCCGGCGCCACCCAGGACAGCAGGCCTGCGGTGGCCGCACCCATGGCACGTGAGATCAGTTTCATAACGCTTTACCCCTTCAACCTGACCGATCATCGGAAAGTTAATGGAGCATTAATGATTGTAAGCGACAGTTCGGTGACGTCGCGCGACATTTTTGACCGCGTCGGCGGGGCGCAAACTTTCCCTACCCCAGCCCCAAGCAACCTTCGGTTGCGCCGCCGCCGCCACGCGACCATCTGACAGCCATGGCCAGTTTGCTCGATCCCACCGCCCGCGGGCGCGTTATCCTCGTCGGCGCGGGGCCGGGGGATCCCGGCCTTCTAACCGTCCGCGCGGTCGAAGCGCTCCGCCAAGCAGATATCGTCGTGCATGATGGCCTGATTGATCCACGCGTGCTCGATATTGCGCCCGCTACGGCGCAGCGCATCTCGGTCGCCAAACAGCGCGCGCGCCACACGCTGCCGCAGGAGGCGATCAATGCGCTGATCGTCGCGCACGTGAAGACCGGCGCGATCGTCATCCGCCTGAAGGGCGGCGATCCGTTCATCTTCGGGCGCGGCGGCGAGGAAGTCGAAGCGGTGCGCGCCGCGGGGCTTCCGGTCGAGGTCATCCCCGGCGTCTCCGCCGCTTTGGGTTGCGCGGCCGAGGCGATGCTACCCCTCACGCACCGCGATCATTCCAGCGCGGTCAGCTTCGTTGCCGGCCAGTGCAAAGGGCTCGCCGATCAGGACTGGTCGGGCTTGGCAGGCCAGGGCCGCACACTGGTCATCTATATGGGCGTCGCCACCGCGTCGGACATCGCCGATAAGTTGATGGCCGATGGCGTTGCCCCCGACATGCCGGTCGCGGTGCTGGAAAAAGGCACGCTTGCGGGGCACCGCGCGATCAAAACCTTGCTTGCCGATCTGGGCCAGATGGTGGAACGCGAGCGCGTCGCCAGCCCGGCGATCATCGTCGTCGGCGAGGTCGTTGAGCTGAGCGACGCCGAGGACAAACTCGCCCGCTGGGCCAAGATTGCGGAAGCTGCAGCATGAAACTTCTTACCGGTAACGATCTGCCCAGCGGCGACGTGGTGTGGTGGACTGGCCAGGGCTGGTCGCGGCATGTCGAGGACGCGACCGACGTTGGCGACAAGGGTGAAGCGATCCTGCGCGCAGAGGAAGGCGCGCGCCGCGTTAACGTGCCCTATGTCATCGATGCGACGCTCACCCCCGAAGGCCCCCGCCCCGCGCATATCAAGGATCGCATCCGCGCGCTCGGGCCGACCGTGCGCACGGATTTGACGTTGAAACCAGCTGATCCGTCGGCGGGCAGTTGGGTGATATGATCCCCTCCCGTCACCCCAGCGAACGCTGGGGTCTCGTGCCGCAAGGGCGCACCATGTTGCTTGAGATCCCAGCTTCCGCTGGGATGACGAGGTAAGAAATGTACAAATACGACTCTTACGACCAGCAGATGGTCGACAACCGTGTCGAGGAATTCCGCGACCAGGTGAAGCGCCGCCTCGCCGGCCAGATCACCGAGGATCAGTTCAAGCCGCTCCGCCTGATGAACGGCCTGTATCTGCAGTTGCACGCCTATATGCTGCGCGTGGCCATTCCGTACGGCACGCTGGACAGCCGCCAGATGCGCATGCTCGCGCATATCGCCCGTACATACGACCGCGATTACGGGCATTTCACCACGCGCCAGAACCTGCAGTTCAACTGGATCAAGCTGGAGGATACGCCCGACATTCTGGCCGAGCTTGCGACCGTCGAGATGCACGCCATCCAGACCAGCGGCAATTGCATCCGCAATATCAGCGCCGATCAATATGCCGGCGCCGCCGCGGACGAGGTCGCCGATCCGCGCATCTGGGCCGAATTGCTGCGCCAGTGGAGCACGTTCCATCCCGAATTCACGTACCTGCCGCGCAAGTTCAAGATCTGCGTGATCGGTGCCGACGAAGATCGCGCGGCGATGCGGCTGCACGATATCGGTATCCAGTTGCTCGAGCGTGACGGCGTGCTGGGTGGCCGCATCCATGTCGGTGGCGGCATGGGCCGCACGCCGATGATCGCCCCCGAAATCCGCGATTTCGTGCCCGCCGACGATCTGCTGAGCTACCTCGAAGCGTGCCTGCGCGTGTACAACCGCTACGGCCGCCGCGACAATATCTACAAGGCTCGCATCAAAATCCTGGTTCACGAGATCGGCGCGGAGGAATATCGCCGCCAGGTCGAAGAGGAATTCGTCGCGGTGAAGGCGCTCGACCTGGATCCGCCCAAGGCCGAGTTCGACCGCATCACCGCGATGTTTGCCGACCCCGCCTTTGATGCCGATGACGGGGCGATCGTGGATCGCAGCGATCCCGATTTTGCGCTGTGGCTCGATCAGAACGTCAAGCCGCACAAGCGGCCCGGCTACGCGATCGTCAATATCAGCCTCAAGCCGCAGGGCGGCATTCCGGGCGATGCAAGTTCGGCACAAATGGATTTGATGGCCGATCTCGGCGAACGCTATAGCTTCGATGAGCTTCGCGTGACGCATGCGCAGAACATCGTCCTGCCGCACGTGCGCCAGGCCGATCTCCATGCCGTGTGGCAACAGCTCGACGCCGCCGGGCTTGCCCCCGCCAATCTCGATCTGATCAGCGATATCATCGCTTGCCCCGGCCTCGATTATTGCAGCTTGGCCAATGCGCGCTCGATCCCGCTGGCGCAAAAGATCACCGAGCGCTTCGCCGATCCCGCACGCCAGCGCGACATCGGCGAATTGAAGGTCAAGATCAGCGGCTGCATCAACGCCTGCGGCCATCATCATGCCGGGCACATCGGCATTCTCGGCGTGGACAAGAAGGGCGTCGAAAACTTCCAGCTGTCGCTCGGAGGCTCGGGCGCGGAGGATGTCAGCCTGGGCAAGATCACCGGCCCCGGCTTCGACGAAGACGGCGTGGTAGATGCAGTCGAGCGCGTCACCGAAACCTATCTCGGGCTGCGTGAGGATGGCGAACGCTTCCTCGATACCTATCGCCGCGTCGGCATGACCCCGTTCAAGGAGGCGATCTATGGATAATCTTCTCCGCTACCGCGACGATCAGCCGCACGAAGAGCCCGCCGTCACGCTCGACGCGTTCCTTGGGCAAACCAACGCCACTGCCGTGCGGATAGAAGCCGGCGACGACGCCCGCGCGCTGCTGCCGCATCTGGGGCAGATCGCGCTGATCGAGATCAGCTTCCCCAGCTTCCGTGACGGCCGCGGCTATAGTGCGGCGCGGATCCTGCGCGAGGCGGGCTATGAGGGCGAATTGCGCGCGCAGGGCGACGTGCTGGTCGATCAGTTGCTGCCGATGCGCCGTTGCGGTTTCGACAGCTTCGCGCCCGAATCCGAAATCGACGCCGCCACTGCCGAAGCCAGCCTGTCGCGCTACGAAAGCTATTACCAGAAAGCGGCCGATCCCGTCGTGCCAATCTGGAAAATGCGGCATGGCTGAAGCAGCGCGCGTTCTCGATTATGTCGACGTAACCCCGTTCACCAAGGTGGACGCGGCGGAAATGAACGCGCGTTTTGCCGGCGTGTCCACGCAGGATATGCTGGCCGAATTACTCGCTGGCGAGCTCAAGGGGCGTATCGCCGCGGTGTCCTCGTTTGGCGCCGAAAGCGCCGTGTTGCTGCACATGGTGGCGCAGATCGACCGCGACGTGCCGGTGATCTTCGTGAACACGCAGAAGATTTTTGGCGAGACGCTGCAATATCGCGACGAGCTCGCCGAACGTCTGGCACTGACGGATCTGCGCGTGTTTCGCCCCGATCCGCGGCTGCTCGCCAGCAAGGATGCAACCGGGCTGCGCTGGAATTACGATCCCGACGGCTGTTGCGATCTGCGCAAGGTCGAGCCGCTGCGCCGGGCGCTTGCCCCGTTCGACGCGTGGATTTCCGGCCGCAAGGGTTTTCAGGCCGGCACGCGCATCGCCATGCCGCGCTTCGAGGAAGACGAAGGCCGCCTGAAGCTCAACCCGCTCGCCGATTGGGATAAGCCCCGCCTCGACGCCTATTTCGCCGAGCATCAGTTGCTGCGCCACCCACTGGAGGCGCAAGGTTATCCCTCGATCGGCTGCGCACCGTGCACCAGCAAAGTGCAACCCGGCGAAGATCCCCGCGCCGGCCGCTGGCGCGGCTGGGAAAAGGTCGAATGCGGCATCCACGTCGCCGAGAAGCCAGGCGAAGAACCGGTCTTCTGAACTCCTTCTAAAGCCCTCTCCCGCCCTTCGCGGGAGAATGGGAGAGGGCTAAGAAGGCAGACGCCTCAATACCCACTCCCGACGAAATCCGAGAAACGCGTGATGCTCGGCTCGAACTTCAGCACCACCTTGCCGGTCGAGCCGTGGCGCTGCTTGGCCACAATGAACTCGGCAAGCCCGAACACGCGCTCCATATCCGTCGCCCAGGCGGCATGATCCTCGAAGATCTTCGCGTTATCGCCCTCGGTCGGTCGCTTGGGCTCCTTCGCCGCGACGTAATAATCCTCGCGGAACACGAACATGACGATATCGGCGTCCTGCTCGATCGAGCCGGATTCGCGCAGATCGGACAGCTGCGGGCGCTTGTCTTCGCGCTGCTCGACCTGACGGCTAAGCTGCGACAGCGCCAGCACGGGCAGGTTCATGTCCTTGGCCAAAGTCTTCAGCCCGCGCGAAATCTCGGAAATTTCCTGTACGCGGCCATCGCCGGAAGCCTTGGCAGAGCCGGTAAGCAGCTGGAGGTAATCGACCACCACCAGCCCGATCTCGTTATTGTGCCGCCGTTGCAGCCGCCGCATGCGCGTGTGCAGCGCACCGATCGTCAGGCCCGCCGTATCGTCGATGAACAGCGGCAGATTTTCCAGATCAGCGGCGGCGGCGGCGAGCTGGTTGAATTCGGCGCGGCTGATCTTGCCCATGCGCAGCGCCTCGCCGCTAATCCGCGCCTGTTCGGCCAGGATACGCGTCGCGAGCTGATCGGCGGACATTTCAAGGCTGAAAAATGCCACCTTCGCGCCCATGGAGGCGCTGTGTTCGATCCCGTCCTGCCGGTCGCGCATGTAACGCTGCGCGGCGTTGAACGCGATGTTGGTGGCGAGCGCCGTCTTGCCCATGCCCGGGCGGCCGGCGAGGATCATGAGATCCGAATGGTGCATGCCGCCGATCTTGGCGTTGATGCTGTCCAGCCCGGTGGTGATGCCCGACAGATGCCCGCCCGAATTGAGCGCCTTTTGCGCCATCTTCACCGCCAGCGTGGTCGCCTGGGCGAAGGTCTTGATCGCGCTCTCGGTGCCGCCATCCGCCGCGACCTTGAACAATTCCTCTTCGGCCAGCTCGATCTGGCCGCGCGGATTGACCTCCTCGGACGTGTCCATCGCGCGTTCGACCAGCCCGCGCCCGACCGTTACCAGCGTGCGCAGCATGGCGAGATCATAGATCTGCTTGGCGAACTGCCGCGCACCGATCAGCCCGGCGCCGCTGCCGGTGAGCTGCGCCAGATAGGCGGGCCCGCCCAGCTCCTTCATCCCCGCATCGCCCTCGAACATCGGGCGCAGCGTGACCGGCGAGGCCAGCATGTCGTTGGCGCGCGCGGTCTTGATTGCGGCGAAGATGCGCCCGTGCAGCGGCTCGAAGAAATGCTCGGGCTCGAGCTTGTCGACCAGATCGTCGGCCAGCCGGTTGTCGATCATCATCGCGCCGAGCATCGCTGCTTCCGCCTCGACATTCTGCGGCAGCTCGGTGATTTCAGGAACGGGTTGAAGCGGGATGATGGAGGCCATCACCGCGTCATAGCCCCCCACGCTCCCGGCTCAAGCCGCTTGCGCCGAACCGCTTGTGGAAAGCGGGGAATGTGGCGCGCGGATGATGCAACCGCGAATGTTGACAATGTTGAGACGCTAGCGGGGTTTTTGGCCTCTTCCGAAAGCCCCCGGTACGGTCGACGACGGCATTGGTATGCACCGCTGGGGCGTTGTAGGACAGCAAGTTTTTCGTCCACGAACATAACGACTTAGCCTGAGCCGACGGATTGAATGCCGGATAGTCGGATCGACTCACCCGCGTGGCACGGGCCTTGGCGCCGGGTGGGCAAGCGAGCGCGACGGGGCCGCGGGGCAGGCCCGGCCCACCGCGCCGAGGCGCGCAATGGATCGCTTCCATTGTCCCCCGCGCGCATCCCTTATAGGGCATGACGGATGGCCGACCCGCGGATCATCAATGTCGAGCTGGACGAGCGCACCATTTTATGGCGCTCGGCGGATATCGAACAGGAACGGCGGATCGCGATCTTCGATCTGATCGAGGGCAATCATTTTGCGCCGCAGCGCGTTCATGCGGATGGCTATGCCGGGCCGTACAAGATTTCGCTCAGCGTGGAGGACGGCCGGCTCGGCATCGCCATCCACCGCGCCGATGACAGCCATCTGGAAACCTATGTGCTCGGGCTCGGGCGCTTTCGCCGCCCGATCAAGGACTATTTCGCCATCTGCGACAGCTATTATGCCGCCATCCGCAACGCCACGCCGGCCCAGATCGAGACGGTCGATATGGCCAGGCGCGGCATTCATAACGAGGCGGCGGAGCTGCTGAAGGAACGGCTGGAGGGCAAGATCGAGATCGATTTCGATACCGCCCGGCGCCTCTTCACGCTGATCTGCGTGCTGCATATCAAGGGCTGACCGAGTGGCTTTACGGGCAGGAGGCGTGCGCATCGACCGCGCCGCGGCGATCATGGTCGTGCTTGGCCTGGCCGCGATCGCCTTGTGGATCGTGGCGCGCGGCTGGCATCCGTCCGACGAGACCTATGCCTTCCAGGGCATCGACATCACGGCGGAACAAGGCACGGTCCATTTCCCGACCGTAGCGGCGGATGGCGTCGATTTCGTTTATCTCCGCGCCACGATGGGCGCAGACGGCCGCGACGCGCAATTCCCCACCTATTGGGCTGACGCCGAGGCCGCCGGCATGCGCCGTGGCGCGCTGCATGTCTGGTCGTTCTGCCGTTCCGGCGCGGACCAGGCGAATAATTTCAACACCAACGTGCCGCGCGCCGATGATGCATTGCCCGCAGCGGTGCTGATCGATTTCACCGATGCGTGCGCCGCACGGCCGCCGCGCGACACCGTCATCGCCGAATTGACCCGATTCGTGATGATGGTCGAGGCGCACACCGGCACACCGATGTTGCTCAAGATCGCCGCCCCGGTCGAACGCCGCTACCAGCTCTCCGGCGCGATCGACCGCCCGGTGTGGAGCATGCGGAATTTCGTCCGGCCAACCTACGCCGTGCGCCCATGGCGCATGTGGCAGGCAAGCGACATGCGCCGTATAGACGGCCTCCCCGGCCCCATTCACTGGAACGTAGTCGCCCCATGACGCTAGACGACATTGTACGAGATCGCCTGATTACCGCCGCGCGCGACGCCGCCACCCGCGCCCATGCGCCCTATTCCAATTTCGGCGTCGGCGCCGCGCTGTTGCTGACCGATGGCAGCGTGGTCACCGGCGCCAATTTCGAAAATGCCAGTTACGGCCTGTCGCTCTGCGCCGAAACGGTGGCGCTGGCCACCGCGAGCAGCGCCGGGCGGCTGGCCGATGTCGTCGCGCTCGCGGTGATCGGCGGCGCGATCGTGCATGGGAAGGTCATCGGTGACACGCCGGTCAGCCCCTGTGGCCGCTGCCGCCAGGTCATCAACGAAGCCGCGCAGATCGGCGGACGCGATATCGTCGTGTGGTGCGGCAGCGCGGAGGGGGATGCAGTGGGGCAGCATTTACTGTCGGAATTGTTGCCATATGCCTTCGGTCCCGCGGATCTCGGCATCGGCTGATGCCGCGTGGCCGCGCTTTGATCGCCGGTGGTGGCATTGCCGGCCTGGCAGCGGCATTGGCCTTGCGCCAGGCGGGCTACGACGTGACGATCTTCGAACGCGCCGGTGCGATCGAACCGGCCGGCTCAGCACTCAGCCTGTGGCCCAATGCAATCGCCGCGCTCGATCGCCTTGGCGTGGGCGCCCGTGTTCGCACTGAAGCTGCGCCGATTGCCACGATGGTGCTTGCCGATCGGCGTGGCGGCGCGCTCTTTGGGCCTCATCCGCTGAGCTCCAACCAGGCGTTCATGGTTACGCGGGCACTATTGCAATCGACGTTGCGTGAGGCCCTTGGTGCCGTCGATCTCCGGTTGGGCCAGCCGATCGCCCAGCTTGAACAGAATGCCGATAGCGTGGCGTTCACCCTGATCGATGGGACGATCGCGCGTGGCGACATCGCGATCGTCGCCGATGGCATCTGGTCTCCCACTGCCACGGAGCTGCTGGGCAACCCGCCCCGCTACCGCGGCTACGGCGGCGTGCTGGCGCTATCCGACCCCGTCGCCGGCCTGGCCTCCACCGGCATCGCTGCTGAATATCAGGGGGACGGCGCGCGCTTTGGCGTGTTCGATATCGGCAACCGCCGACAATATTGGTTTTATATGCACGACACACCCGAGGCGGACATTGCCAGCCTGACGCTTGGCGCTGTTGCCGAGCGCGCCTTGCACTGGCCGGCGGTGGTCCGCGCGGCGATCGCCGCGACACCTGCCGATCGGCTGCTGCCGTTTGCCGTCCATGCCCGTCCGGCCCCCCGCCGCCTCGGCCACGGCCGCGTGCTGTGCGTCGGCGATGCCGCACATGCGATGGAGCCCAATCTCGGCCAGGGCGCTTGCCAGGCGCTCGAGGATGCCGTCGCGCTCGGGTCCGCCGCGAGCATCGTGCAGCCTGACGCCATGCTCGCTACCTATCAGAGCCTGCGCCTCGCCCGCATCCGCGCCTTTGTTCGCCAATCATCCGACGCCCGGCACAGCGCCCATGGCAGCCTGTTCAAGCAGCGCATGGCCCGTGCCATGCTCAGGGCCGTGCCCTCCGCGATCGAACGCCGCCTGCTCGCCCTCATGCACGACATGCCCGCCTATCCGCTTGCCTCGCTCTCCCATTCCCGCAAGAGGATGACGACGCCAACAAGGGGGAGCGCACTATGACCGTCATGTCCGACCGCTGGATTCGCGAGCAGGCACTTACCACCGGCATGATCGAGCCGTTCGTCGACGGGCAGAAGCGCGATGGTTGCATCAGCTATGGCCTGTCCTCCTACGGCTATGACGCGCGCGTGTCGGACGAGTTCAAGATCTTCACCAACATCGATAGCGTGATCGTCGACCCCAAGGATTTCGCCGCCAACAGCTTCGTCGATCGCCAGACCGACGTGTGCATCATCCCGCCGAACAGCTTTGCCCTGGCCCGCACGGTGGAATATTTTCGCGTGCCGCGCGACGTCCTCGTCATCTGCCTGGGCAAATCGACTTATGCGCGCTGCGGGATCATCGTCAACGTAACCCCGCTGGAGCCAGGCTGGGAGGGCCATGTGACGCTGGAATTTTCCAACACCACGCCGCTCCCGGCGAAAATCTACGCCAATGAAGGCGCCTGCCAGTTCCTGTTCCTGCAGGGCAACGAACCGTGCGAGGTCAGCTATGCCGACCGCGCCGGCAAATATATGCGCCAGCGCGGCGTTACCCTGCCGAAAATCTGATCGCCAACCCGCCGGCGGCGCGGGCGCCAGCTGCACCCGACGCCGCCTAGGCCGCTCAGCGCGACGACATCTGCACCCCTGCCAAGTGACGCAACCCGTTGCGCGCAATGTCATGCGATCCCGCGGTGCGATCAGCGGGCACGTCCATCGCCACGTCTGGTTGCGTCAGTACCATGTCATACAACGCACGCGCCTGCTCAAGGCGACCGGTGCGCTGATAGACTGCCGCCAGGTTGAGCAGCAATTCAGGGCGCTGCGGGAAGATCCGCCGCTCGGCGACCAAGGTCCGCTCGGCCGTGGCGAGATCGCCCGCAGCGATCTGGCTATACCCGGTGCGATCCTGCGCGCCTGCTGCCAACGGGGTGGCGGCCGCCACGGCGGCTAGAGTGAAAAGCGCGATACGCATGATCTTTCTCCTGTCAGGCCCTTCGTTCCTGTTCGAAAGGTTTCATATTTATGACAGGAGAATGTCACTTTTGTGAAATACATTCAAGCGTGACCGCACCGCAGCATATTTGCGGTAAGACCCCACTTTTCAGTGGTTTAGTGAAAACAGAATAGCGCAGGCAAAAAAAAGGCGGCCCCGAAGGACCGCCCAATGCGTCTATCTCGTCCGACTCAGAAGTCGTTGCGATACTGCTCGTTGCCGATGAAGCCGAGCTTGGTCACGCCGGAGCGCTTAACGACCGCGAGGACTTCGTCGACCTTGGCATAACGCGCCGCCGGGTCGGGCTGGAAGTGCAGCTCCGGCTCGGGGCTGATCTGGGTCGTCTGTTCCAGATACTGCTGCAGCGTCACGGTATCAACCGGCGCGCCGTTCCACGAAACGACCCCCGCCGGATCGATCGACACCTTGTTCTTCTGGGCATCGACCACGTTCTGCTGGCTGTTCGGGTCATTGACCGGAAGGTCGACCTTCACAGCGTGCGTCTGGATCGGAATGGTGATGATGAACATGATGAGGAGCACGAGCAGGACGTCGATCAACGGCGTCATGTTCATTTCCATCATCGGTTCACCGTCGTCGGAACCTCCGGCCATTGCCATATCAAATTACTCCTATGTGGCTCAGAGCCGGCTCGACGGGGCGCCGGCCGGTGGTTCGGAAATGAACCCGACCCGGGCGAACCCTGCCATCTGCATGGTGTAAACCGTGCCGCCGATGCAGCGATACGGGGTGTTCACGTCGCCGCGGATATGCGCTTCGGGAAGCTCCAGATCCGGGTTGCCGACGCCGCCCTGGCGTTCGATCTCGACCTTGAGCTTGTCGACGGCCTTGGTCAGCAATTCGCCGCTCTTTACGCGCGTCGTGTTCCAATACACGCCGCACGTGCCATCCGGCTCGGTCGTGACGGAGAGGTTGACGTTCTCCGGCTTGGTCGTCGTCGGATCGTACTTCACCTTCGGCAGTTCGAGCTTGATCGCCTGAATGGCGACCGGAACCGCGATCAAGAAGATGATCAGAAGCACGAGCATCACGTCCACCAGCGGCGTGGTGTTGATGTCCGACATTGGCTTTTCGGGGTCGCCCCCACTACTCATTGCCATTGAGGCTTATCCCTATCCATTCAATCGCGCTGGCGGACAGTTCCGGCAACGATGGTCGGGACCGCGCCTGGCGCGGCCCCGGACCCGTCAGCTCAGGTGCGCGGCACGCCACCGGTCTGGCCGGCTGTCGTGGTCGCTACAGCAGGCTTGGCGACGATCGGCTTGGCACCGCTGCGCAGCGAGGTCGGGCGAACCTGGCCATTCGACGCGAGGTTGCCGAGCACGTCGTTCGAGAAGGCCGAGAGGTCTTCCGCGATCGACTTGTTGCGGCGCTGCAGCCAGTTGTAGGCCAGCACGGCCGGAACCGCGACGGCCAGGCCGAGTGCGGTCATGATCAGTGCTTCACCGACCGGGCCGGCAACGGCGTCGATCGAGGCCTGACCAGCGGCGCCGATCTTGATCAGTGCGCGGTAAATACCGATAACCGTGCCGAACAGGCCGACGAACGGCGCAACCGAACCAACCGTTGCAAGGAAGGCGAGACCGCCACCCAGCTTCGAATTGATCGTCGCTTCCGAACGCGCGAGCGAGCCGTGCAGCCAATCATGCGCTTCGACCGGATCGGTCAACTGCTTGTGCTGTTCCTGCGCCATCAGGCCGTCGTCGACGATCTGGCGATAGGCCGAGTTCTTGTCGAGCTTGGCAGCGCCTTCACGCAGCGAACCGGCATTCCAGAAACCTTCGCGCACGCGCTTGGCCTGGTTCATCACCTTCTGCTGTTCGAACAGCTTGGTGAACATGATGTAGAACGACACGATCGACATGAACGCGAGAATGAAGAACACGGTCCAGGCGATCACGCCGCCCTGCTGGAGCGCTTCCCAGAAACCGTATGGATTGGCGCCTTCGGCCGGTGCCGCGCCGGCGGCGAGAATGGTGGTCAACATGTGCGAATAGTCCTCTTAAATAGCATCGACGATCTGCCGGAGCGCGTCACGCGCCCCGGCCGTGGCGTTAATCTTTGGGTAGCACCCATTTCACCGGCAGTGTCGCCGTCGAAGCGATGTTCTGACCGTTGACGTCCTTCGCCGGGGTATATCGAACCCTGCTCTTGGCGATCCGGCACGTGGTCGTATCCAGATCGTTATTGCCGCTCGAGCTGGTCACCGTGCAATCGGTCACGCGACCGTCTACACCCACCGTCAAGCGCGCCACAACACGACCCTCGGCCTCGGCACGAATCGCCGCGGGAGGATAATTGTCGGCGCCAAAATACTGGCCCGGGTTACCCCTGAGGCCGGCAGCCTGCGACGCGCGCGGCGGGGCCGCTGGCGGTGCAGGAGGCGCTGGCGGTGCCGGCGGTGCTGCCACAGGCGTATATTGAATAGCCGGCGGCGGCGTCTGCACGGTCTGAATCTGGACCGGCGGACGGGGCACATTAACGATCGGCGGCGGCGACACCACCGGGGGTGGGGTCAGCGGCGTGTCGGGCGGCGGCGGTGGCGGCTCGTCCGGCGGCGGGGGAGGTGGCTCCTCCACGTCGAACACGTCCATCTTCTCCGTCGCCTTCTTCACGTACTTGTACGCGAGTCCGGTAACGAAGGCATATCCGATCACGGCATGGATGAGCGCGACGATAACGATCGCGACCACCTTGCTACCGCTCATTTTTTGGTCAGCATAGGCCATTCAGAAACGACACTCCTCTATCACGGCCAATTCGGCGCGGCCCTTTCGGCCGTTGGTCCGCCTGCCATGGGCTAGTGTATCCTCAGACAGAGCCGAACCTCTATCGCGAGGTATACAGCGACGCAAACGCTTTGTCGGACGCAACAAACGTACAATCGCAACGCTGCAGAATTATTTCTGTTTAATCGGCGCCCGATACCTTAACTCCATGGTTATGATATTCGTCCTAAAATTGCTTGGCATGGCGCTGCTCGCCACGACCGCCGCTCCCCCCGCCACGGCGCAGGATTCCGCGGTTAACCGCGGGTTAGCGGTTGCCGGACCGCCATATCCGCTGTTTGTGGATTTAACCCTCGCCGCGCCGGTGATCGTCGACGCGACGATCCGCCGCACGACCAGGATCAAGGGCGGTGAAGCCGCTACGGTTCCGGCGGGATTTGTCCGACTTTATATCGAAGCCGATGTGCTCGCGTTGCTCCGGGGGCCGCAAGCACTGCCCGGGCGAATCGGGTATCTGCTTGATGTGCAGCCCGATTCGCGGGGCCGCTTGCCGCAGCTCAAGCGCTTGCGCGTGCTGCTGTTCGCGCGTCCGGTGACCGGTCGCGCCGACCAGATCCAGCTCGTCCGGCCCGATGCGCAACGGCCGTGGAGCCCGGCGGCGGACGACCTGACCCGCCGCATCGCGACGGAGGTCGTCTCGGGCACGGCACCGCCAGAAATTACCGGGGTGGGCAATGCATTCCACGTGGCGGGCTCGCTGCCCGGCGAAGGCGAGACGCAGATCTTCCTCACCACCGCGGATGGCCGTCCGGTATCGCTCGGCATCGCGCGTCGCCCGGACCAGCCACCTTTATGGGGCGTTTCGCTGGCCGACGTGGTCGATCAACGCGGCGCCCCGCCGCCGCGCGATACCTTGTTATGGTATCGGCTGGCCTGCGCCTTGCCGGCCACGCTGCCGGACAGCGCCGTCGGCGAAACCGAGCGGCCCAATGCCGATATTGCGCGCGAGGATTATCGCTTTGTGATCGAATCGCTGGGGCCGTGCACGCGGGAGTGATCGCCTAACGACCAAAATACATCAGAACTGCAGCGCCGGCGCTAACCGCCGACGACCAGCACCTGCCCTGTCGTGGACTTCGCCCCGGCGAGAAACCGCGCTACCGCCACCACGTCCGCCTCGGCAGCATGGTGTCCGATATCCAGCGCGCACAATCGCCTGGGCGCTCGCGCCACTGCCAGCGGTGCGATCGCCGCCAGCACCATCGCCCGATCCACCGCCGGCAGTTCGGGCCCGACAATCACCAGCGCCATCGCCGCATCCGCGCTCTTGATCGCGGCGATCGTCTCCGCGATCGGCAGGCGCGCCACGATCACCGCCCCCTGCCCTTCCAGCGCCGCGCTGACGATGCCCAGCATCGCCTTAGCTCCGATGGCGGACCAGCGTCATGCCGATCGATTCGCCTGCTTCGGCAATCGCCAATTTGACGATTTTGACCTGCACGCGCGCCACGCGCCGATCCTGGAGGAACAAGGTCTCGGTAATATGATCGGCCACGCCCTCGATCAGCGTGAAATGCACGCCGACCGGCAATGCGGTCGTCGCCGCATGTTTGAGATCGAGATAGTTTTTCGACGCGCCAAGCGGCGTATCAGGCTCGAACCGCGCCGGACAATCCAGTTCGACATCGATCGAGATGCGCAGCGGCTGCGGCAGATGCGTCTCTTCGGAATAGATGCCGGTCAACACCTGCACTTCGAGATCATGTACGGCGAGAGTGAGACGATCGTCCAAGCTTCATCCTTTCGACGCACCATCACAGCGCGGGGCTGCGCCATAGCAGATGGCCGCGCAAGCGAAACCCGTGGTCACTGTAGCCCATTCCGCTTGCGTTCACGCGCGCCCGGTCTAAAGCGCGCGGCCCGCGCGCTACGGGCCGAGGAGAGGTTTGTGGTCCAGATCGTGCCGATTGCCGAGATCCCCGCCCCGGACGTCGAGCGCTTGCTAGATGTCGCGTTCGGCCCGGAACGGCACGGCCGTACCGCCTATCGCATCCGCGAGGGCATGGCGCCGCTCGCAGAACTCAGTTTCGCCGCTTTGGAAGAGCGTGCACTGGTCGGCACGATCCAATGCTGGCCGATCACCTTCGATGCCGATGATGGGGAGAGCACGCCGCTGGTTATGCTTGGTCCGGTCGCGGTGGCACCGACGCGCCAGGATATCGGCATCGGACGGCTGCTCATCCATCACGCGCTCGAAGCCGCCGACTCAAGCCGGCACGGCGCCGCCATGGTGCTGATCGGTGATCCGGAATATTATGGTCGCTTCTTCGGCTTCAGCGCCGATCGGACTGCCGGCTGGCGCGTCCCCGGCGTGGTCGAGCAACACCGGCTGCTCGCGCGCGGCGTCGCGGTACCGGCGGGGGCCGGCCTGCTCGCGCCCCGACGCACCATCCAACCCTGACTTGCCCGGTACGCCGCAGCGGCCTAACCCGGCGTCATGCCCATGCCGCCGCCGCCCGATCTGTCCTCGCTGTCGCTCGCCGAGATCGCCCGGCTGGCCGAGGAGCACAAGCTTCCCCCGGTCGATCAATGGCACCCGGAGCATTGCGGCGATAGCGAGATGCGCATCGCGCGCGATGGCACCTGGTTTCACCAAGGGTCACCGATCGGCCGACCGGCAATGGTGCGTTTGTTTTCCACCATCCTGCGCCGCGAGCCCGATGGCGGTTACGTCCTCGTCACCCCGGTCGAGAAGCTCGATATCGAGGTTGAGGATGCGCCATTCCAGGCGGTGGAGCTGAAGGTGGAGGGCGAAGGATCGGCCATGCGCCTCGCCTTCCGGCTCAACACCGGCGATCTGGTCGCTGCCGACGCCGATCATGCGCTGCGCTTCGCGCAGGGTGAGGATGGCCCGCGCCCCTATCTGCGCGTGCGGGGCGGGCTCGAGGCGCTGGTCGTGCGGCCGGTCTATTACGAACTCGTCGCGCTGGCACTGGCGGGGGACGATGCGGCCCCCGGCGTATGGAGCAACGGCGCGTTCTTTCCGATCATGGCATGACGCTGGACCACCGGCTGGCGCGCGCGCTCGCCGCCGGGCAGCACCGCGACACCAACTTGCTGACGGGCGATCACCACGATGCTGCCGATCTGATGATCGCCACCACGCCGGCCGCGGTGCTGATCGCGGTGACCGATCGCGCCGCGCCCGGCGTGCTGCTCACGCGCCGCAACGATGCCATGCGCAAGCATGCCGGGCAGGTCGCCTTTCCCGGCGGGCGCATCGATGCGGACGATGCCGATGCCGTGGCGGCGGCGTTGCGCGAAGCCGAAGAGGAGATCGCGCTGCCGCGCGCTGCGGTGCGCGTCATCGGCACGGCGGATCGCTATCGTACGATCACCGGATTCGAGGTGACGCCAGTGATCGGTGTGGTGCCGCCCGATCTGCCGCTGGTGCTCAACCCCACGGAAGTCGCCGACCTGTTCGAGGTCCCGCTCGATTTCATGCTTGATTCGGCCAACCATCTTGAAGCAACCGTCGAATGGCAGGGCCGCCAGCGGCATTATTACGAGATTTTGTGGGACAGACATCGCATTTGGGGCGCCACTGCGGCGATGATCGTCAATCTATCGCGGCGGCTGCGATGGACCGGGTGATCCCGGCGGAGACGCTGCGGGAGCGCGACGGTCTGGCCGCGCTGATCGAGGCGCTCGGCGCCGCGCAGGGAATGGTGCGCTATGTCGGCGGCATCGTGCGCGATACGTTGCTCGGCATCGATGCCGCAGACATCGATCTCGCCACCAGCCACGCGCCCGAAGATGCGATCTTCGCGCTGAAGCGCGCCGGGATTAAAGTCGTCCCCACCGGCCTGGCGCACGGCACGATCACCGCAGTGCTGCCGTCCGGCCCGGTCGAGGTTACCACCTTGCGCCGGGACGTCTCAACCGATGGGCGCCATGCCGTGGTCGCCTTTACCGACGACTGGCGCGAAGATGCCGCACGGCGCGATTTCACCATCAACGCGCTCTATGCCGATCCACTCAGCGGCGAAGTTTTTGATTATTTCGGCGGGCTCGACGACCTCGCTGCCGCGCGCGTACGCTTTATCGGCGATCCGCTACAGCGCATCGCCGAAGATCACCTCCGCATCCTGCGCTTCTTCCGTTTTCATGCCCGCTTCGGCGACACCCCCGATCCCGCCGGGCTTGCCGCCTGCGTCGATCGCGCCAATGATCTGATGGCGTTATCCCGCGAGCGCATTGCCGCCGAGCTGCTCAAGCTGCTCGTCGCGCCGCACGCCGTGCGCGTTATCACGCTGATGGTCGACCACGCTGTGCTCGCCCCCGTCCTGCCCGAAATCGACGCTACCGGCGTCACCCGCCTGGCGCATGTGGCGGCGCGCGAAGCGGCATCGGGCATTGCGCCCGATCCGATCCGGCGGCTCGCCGCGCTGTTGCCGTGCGATACGGCCATTGCCGAGAATGTCGGCGCGCGCTTGCGGCTGTCGACGCTCGCTCGCCGCCGGCTGATCAGCGGCGCGACCGGCATCGGCCCCGAAGGCCCCGCCGCGATCGGCTATCGCCTCGGCATCGCGCACGCCACCGATCGGCTATTGCTGTCGGATCGCCCGATCGATCAATTGGCGATGCTCAGCGGCTGGACGCCGCCGACATTCCCGCTCAGCGGCGGTCAGCTGGTGGCGCGGGGCATCGACAAGGGCCCGGATGTGGCGCGGATCCTGCGTCAGATCGAGGGATCGTGGATCGCCGAAAACTTTCCCGATGCGACACGTGTCGCCGCGCTCGCCGATGCCGCGACCGCCGACTGGCTGGCCGCGAGAAACGCATAAGCCGCGTCCGCCTCCAGCGGCCGGGCATAAACATAGCCCTGCCCGTAGGTGCAGCCCAGGGCGGCCAGCGTTTGAGACAATTCCCGCGTCTCGATCCCCTCCGCGGTGGTCTGCATCCCCAATGCCTGTGACAAGCTGAGGATCGCCCGCACGATCGCGATCTTGTCGCGGTCGACCAGCATGCCGGTGATAAAGCTGCGATCGATCTTGAGCACGTCGATGGGAAGCTTCTGCAGATAAGCGAGGTTCGAATAGCCCGTGCCGAAATCGTCCATTGCGATCGTCGTGCCCAGCGCCTTTAGCGCGTGCATGATCCCGGCAATGCGATCGGGGTCGCTCACCAGCGCGCTTTCCGTGAGCTCCAGTGACAGCCGGCGGCCATCCAGCCCAAAGGTTGCCAGCGCGCGCTCGATCAGCACCGGGATATTATCACGCTGCAGCTGGATCGCCGACAGGTTGACGGCAAACTTCGCGCCGCAGTCGCCGCCGCTGCGCGCGTCCCACGCGGCTAAGGTGCGTGCCGCTTCGGCGATCGCCCAACGGCCGAGCGGGACGATCAATCCCGATTCCTCGGCCACGGGAATGAATGCGTCCGGGGCATGCACCTGCCCTGCCTTGTCGGTCCACCGGGCGAGCGATTCGAACGCGACGATACGCCCCGTCGCCAGATCGCAGATCGGCTGATAGGTCAGGCGCATATCACCATTCTCGATCGCGCGGCGCAGGCCGGTTTCCATGCCGAACTGCTCGCGCGCCATGTCAAATGCCTGAAACTGATACGCTTCGGCCTTGCCGCTGACCTTCGAGCGCCGCACGGTGAACTGCGCGTGCCGGATCAGATCCTCGGCATTGTCGACATCGGATGAACCAAAGGCGATCCCGATCGAGCAGCAAATCGTGATCTCGTAATCGGACAGGCGGAACGGTGCCGCCAACGCAGCTTCGATACGCGCGGCCACGCGATCCGCGTCGCTCGGCCCATCCTCAAGCGCGAGCAGGATGCCGAATTCGTCGCCCCCCGTCCGGGCAAGGATATCATTACCGCGAATCGCGCCCTTGAGCCGGCGCGCGACCGTGATCAGCAGTTCATCGCCGGCCATCGCGCCCAAACAGGCATTGACGCGGCTGAAGCGATCGAGATCGAGCACCATGACCGCATAACCGCCACGTTCCTGTGCATTTTCCAGCATCGTTTCCAGCCGGTCCGAAAAGCCGGCCCGATTGGGCAGCCCGGTAAGACTGTCGGTGAGCATTTCGCGCCGCAGATTATGTTCAGTGCGCAATTCCGCCGTTTGATCGAGCAACGTCACCAGGCAGCGCTGCCCCTCGCCGCGCACGATCCGCGCCAGGGTTACGCGGTAATGCCGGCAGTCGACGATTTCGCCGAATTGCCAGCTGAATTCCGCCGTCAGCGCATCGCTGTTGAGATAGCCGAGAATATCCGCCTGCATCTGGCGCAGGAAAGGCGACGAGCCGCCCGTCATCCCCAATCCCGCCTGCTGGAAGAGAAGGTTGCACGCGCCCAGCAGCAGCGTGCCATGCCCCGCGATCACCAACGCGGCGGGGATCGGCAACAAACTGATCGCGGACGAGGCGACGGCAAGATCGGGAGCCGCAATGAGCCGCTCGTCGACGATCGCCGTCGATGTTGTGCCGAACCGCGGTAGGGGCTTCGCTTGCGCCATGTTCTGCGGGGCTAGCGCAAGATCGTTAACGTACGCTGAAACCAACGCTCATTTCGGCTCCGTAACAGTGCCCCCGGCGGTGCTCAGGTCTCGTACGAGCAGCGCCATCAGAATTTGTTGTCGCGCGGGAACCCGGTGGGCGGCATCCGCCCCGCCGCGCCGCGGGCGGCACGCCATGGCGAGAGGTCCGTCTCGGTCCGCGTTCGCCCCGTATCCCCCCCCATCGTCCAGCTCAGTCCGCTCGCGAACACGAACGTCACTGCGTCGGACAGCCCGCCATCGCCGTAGCGCTGCAACTGCACCCCCTGCCCTTTGGAAAGTTCGGCGAGTTCGGTGATCGGAAATACCAGCAGTCGCCGATTGTCGCCGATCGCTGCGACATAATCGGCCGCCGGGTCGACCGGCTTGACGAGCTTGAGCTTCGCCCCGATCCGCGGCGTCACCAGCGTCTTGCCCTTGCGCGTTTCGGCGATGGTATCCGTCGTCTGCACGATGAATCCGCGCCCGTCGCTCGCCGCGACGAGCAATTTCTTTGCCCTGCTGGCCGGCAGCAGCGCGACGATGCCGACATCGCCACCCAGATCGATCATCAGCCGCACCGGTTCGCCAAAGCCACGCCCGCCGGGCAATTTGTCCGCGCCGAGCGTGAAGAACCGGCCATTTTCGGCGGCGAGCAACAGCTTGTCCGTCGTCTGCGCATTGAAGGCGAACATCGGTCCGTCGCCTTCCTTGAATTTCAGCGCTGCCAGTGTTGCCTCGTCGGCATGCCCCTTCATCGCGCGGATCCAGCCGCGCTCGGACAGGATCACCGTGATCGGCTCGCGCTCGATCATCAGCTCCATCGGTATCTCGCGCGAGGGCGCCGCCTCGGCGATTGTCGTGCGCCGTTTGCCGAGCGGCGTTTCCGGGCCATAGCGTTCGCGCAACTTGCCCATGTCGCGCTTGAGCCGCGTGCGCTGCCGCGCCTCGCTGCCGAGCAGCAGTTCTAACCCGCTGCGTTCCGTCTCCAGCCCGTCGCGCTCCTTGCGGATCTGCATCTCTTCCAGCTTGCGCAACCGACGCAGCCGCATGTCGAGGATCGCCTCGGCCTGGCGATCGGTCAGCCCGAATTCTGCGATCATGATCGGCTTGGGCTCGTCCTCGGTGCGGATAATCTCGATCACGCGATCGAGATTGAGATAAGCGATGAGATAGCCATCGAGCAGCTCGACGCGATCGGCGATCTTGTCGAGCCGGTGCTGCGAGCGCCGCTGCAGCACCACGAACTGGTGCTCGACCCAGCCCTGTAATGCCTCCCGCAAGCTCATCACGCGCGGCGTGCGCGTCTTGTCGAGCACGTTGAGGTTCAGGCTGACGCGGTTTTCCAGATCGGAGAGGCGGAACAGGCTCTCCATCAGCATGTCGGGATCGACCGTGCGGCTGCGCGGCTCGATCACGATGCGGATCACCGCGTCGGATTCATCCCGCACGTCGGCGAGAATCGGCAATTTCTTGTCGTTGATCAGCCCGGCGATCTGCTCGATCAACTTGCCTTTCTGGATGCCGTACGGAATCTCCGTGACGATGGCATTCCAGCCGCCGCCCTTTTCCTTCTCGATCGACCAGCGCGCCCGCACGCGGAAACCGCCGCGTCCGGTGGCATAGGCCTCCGCAATCGCCGCCGGCGCATCGACCACCAACCCGCCGGTCGGGAAATCCGGCCCCTGCACAAGCTCCAGCACCTGCGCATCGCTGGCATCGGGCTGGTCGATCAGCAGGATCGCCGCATCGAACAATTCGGCGGCGTTGTGCGGCGGAATGCTCGTCGCCATGCCGACGGCGATCCCCGCCGCGCCGTTCGCGAGCAGATTAGGGAACAGGCCCGGCAGCAATTCCGGCTCTTCGTCTTCATTGTTATAGGTCGGGCGGTAATCGACGGCATTTTCGTCGAGCCCTTCCATCATGTCGATGGCGACCTGTGTCAGCCGCGCCTCGGTGTAGCGATACGCCGCGGCGTTATCGCCGTCGATATTGCCGAAATTGCCCTGCCCGTCGACGAGCGGGTAGCGCATCGCGAAATCCTGCGCGAGCCGCACCATCGCGTCATACACCGACTGGTCGCCATGCGGATGATATTTGCCGATCACGTCGCCCACGACGCGCGCGCATTTCTTGTAGCCCTGGCTCGGATCGAGCTTGAGCAACCGCATCGCCCAGAGCAGGCGGCGGTGCACCGGCTTCAGCCCGTCGCGCACATCGGGCAGCGATCGCGCCGTAATCGTGGACAGCGCGTAGACCAGATACCGATCGCTGAGCGCACTATCGAACGGCGCATCGACGATGGCGTTGAAGGGATCTCCGGGGTCTTTTACGTCAGCGGGCATGAGGTTCGATTAGCAGCGCGGTTCGGTCCGCGCCATGGTGTCGGCAAAATCGCCGGCAATCTCGCGCAACAGCCAATCGCGGAACTGGCGGATCTTGGGCACCAGCCGGCGATGCTCGGGATAGACCAGCCAGTAGGCAAACCCCTGCGTCGCGACATGCGCGAACGGCCGCACCAGCCGGCCGGACTCCAGATCATTGCGCCAGAAGAACGGCGTGAGCAGCGCGATGCCCTGCCCGGCGATCGCCGCATTGCCCTCCAGCGCCTGCGAATCGAGCCGCACGCCGCGCCGGGGCGGCCCCGGTGGCGTGCTGCCCGCGCCCGCCAGCCAGACCGGCCACCACGGATCTTCCGGCCCGATCACCGGAAGATGATGCACGTCGTCCGGCGTCAGCCCTCCGCCGTGACGCGCGAGAAATTGCGGGCTGCACATCGGCGTAAAATCGATCGGCACGAGCCGTTCGCTGATCAGCCCCGGCCACACGCCCAATCCCGATCGCACCGCACAATCCACATCGTCGGCGGCAAAGTCGGTCACCGCATCGCTGGTGTGCAGCCGCACCGCCATGTCCGGATGCGCCATCTGGAAACTGCCCAGGCGCCAGGCAAACCAGGTGTTGGCGAAGGTTGTCGAAGTCGACACGGTGAGAAGCGCCGAACCCTCCGCGCGAATTCCAGCAAAAGCAGCATCCAGCCCGTCGAACGCGTGGGATACCTGCGCCCCGGCGCGACGCCCCGCATCCGTCAACACCACGCGTTTCTTTTCGCGGCGAAACAACGGCGCTCCGAGACGCTGCTCGAGCGACTTGATCTGATAACTCACCGCCGCCTGCGTCATGCCGAGTTCGGCCGCTGCGCTGGTGAAATTCTCGTGCCGCGCGGCCGCCTCGAACACGCGGACGGCAGAGAGGGGCGGCAGGTGACGCATCGGCGAATTGATAAGCCTGGCTTGTCGCCCGTGTCGAACGATTTGTTGGCTGCACGAAATATAAGCCGCCACAATCCAAGTCGTCATTAGCATATGATGCAGGAGCCGACAGATGCGCGACGATTTCCTGACTTCCGATTGGGCGGACCATCATCATCTGGTGAGTCGCGATATCCATAAGCTGGTAAAGAGGATCATCTTTGGCTTCAAGCGCCTTCAGGCGCGCCAATTCTATGCGCCTTGGAAGAAAGAACGCCGAGGCCGAAGGGGCGCGCATTGACCATGCGCCGGTGCAACCCATCGTCATCCCAGCGCACGTTGGGATCTCAAGCGGCATAAGCGGAGCATAGCCGCATGAGACCCCAGCCTTCGCTGGGGTGACGAAACGCAACGGTTTCCTGCGGCAACCCTCTCGCCTGCCTCGCCCCCGCCCGCTAAGCCCCGATCATGTTCCGTCTTGCCATTCTCGCGCTGGTCGCGCTCACTCCGGCGGTGACCGCCGCCGACACCCCCAAACTCCTGACCTGGGACGATCTCGCCAGCCGAGCCAAGCCCGCGCCCGATGCAACGATCTCCTACGGTGACGATCACCTGCAAAAGGTCGATCTGTGGCTCCCCGCCGGCCCGCGCCCCACAGGCAAGCGCTTCCCCACCGTGCTGATGGTGCATGGCGGCTGCTGGACCACCAGCATCGCCGATCGCAGCCTGATGAACTGGGTCGCCGACGATCTGCGCAAGGCGGGCTATGCGGTGTGGAATATCGATTATCGCGGCGTCGATCGCACCGGCGGCGGTTATCCCGGCACCTTCCAGGACGCCGCCAAAGCAGCCGATACGCTGCGCGATCACGCACGGCAGTACGGCCTCGACACCCAGCACGTCGTCGCCATCGGTCATAGCGCCGGCGGCCACCTTGCGTTGTGGCTCGCGGCGCGCTCCAAGCTGCCCGCAGACAGCCCGCTCCACACCGCGCGCCCGCTCAGGATCGCGCATGTCATCAGCCTGGGCGGCCTGCCCGATCTCGAAGCTACCGCCGCCAGCCCGGACAATGGCTGCGGCACCGAAGTCGTGGGCGCGCTGCTGGGAAAACCAACGCCGGGACGCCCCGACATCTACCGCGACACCTCGGTCCCTCGCCTGCTCCCGCTGGGAATGCGCCAGGATCTGGTCAACGGGCAGGAAGATCGCATCATCCCAATGCGCCTCGCCACCGGCTATGTTGCGCAGGCCCAAAAGGCCGGCGACAGCATCGCGCTGCACGTGGTGCCGCAAACCGGCCATGTCGAGCTCGTCACGCCAGACACCGCCGCCTGGGCCAAGACCAGGCAATTGCTCGCCGCCGCGCTTGCCCAACGCCACCACTAAACGGCGCCAGCAACGAAAGCCCGCGACGCATAATTGCGCCGCCGCCATGCATTCTATATAGGCGCGCTCATTCCCGCCCCGGCCCGCGACTCCCGTGGGTGCGGGGCGCTCTTGTCGAAGGGTAATGCCATATGGCCCGCCGCCGCCAGATCTACGAAGGCAAGGCCAAGATCCTGTATGAGGGTCCCGAACCCGGCACGTTGATCCAGTACTTCAAGGACGATGCCACCGCATTCAACGCCCAGAAGAAGGGCACGATCAGCGGCAAGGGCGTGCTCAACAACCGCATCAGCGAGCATGTCTTCACGCTGCTCGGGCTGATCGGCGTGCCGACGCACTTCATCCGCCGCCTCAACATGCGCGAGCAGTTGATCCGCCAGGTCGAGATCATCCCGATCGAAGTGGTGATCCGCAACGTGGCCGCCGGCTCGCTGACCAAGCGGCTTGGGATCGAGGAAGGCACGCAGCTCCCACGCACGATCATCGAATATTATTACAAGGACGACGCGCTCGGCGATCCGATGATCACCGACGAGCATATCGCCGCGTTTGGTTGGGCGAGCCAGGAAGAGATGCACGACATCGCCGATCTGGCGATTCGCGTGAACGATTTCCTGTGCGGCATGTTCGCCGCGGTCGGCATCCGCCTGGTCGATTTCAAGCTCGAATTCGGCCGGCTGTGGGATAACGATTACGCCCGTGTGATCCTGGCCGACGAGATCAGCCCGGATGGCTGCCGCCTGTGGGACATGCAGAGCAACGAGAAGCTCGACAAGGACCGTTTCCGCCAGGATCTGGGCGGCGAGGTCGAGGCGTATCAGGAAGTCGCCCGCCGCCTCGGGCTGCTGCCCGAAGGCGCGGACAATGCCGTGCTCGATCTTGAGACGCATCGCAAGAACAAGGCCAAGTAAGCCCCCGGGCTTGAAGGAAGACATATGAAACTCCGCATCATCGTGACGCTGAAGCCCGGCGTGCTCGACCCGCAGGGCAAGGCGATCCACAAGGCGCTTGATAGCCTCGGCTTTGCCGGCGTGCAGGATGTGCGCCAGGGCAAGCTGATCGAGCTCGACGTGGCCGACGCTACGAGCGAGGCGACGATCGACGAGATGTGCCGCAAGCTGCTCGCCAACACGGTGATCGAAAATTACCGGGTCGAGCGCGCATGAAGGCCGCGGTCATCGTGTTTCCCGGCTCCAACTGCGACCGGGATCTGGCCGTGGCGATCCGCGACGTGCATGGCACCGCGCCGACGATGGTGTGGCACGGTGACAGCGAGTTGCCCGACGGGCTCGATCTGATCGCGGTTCCCGGCGGCTTTTCGTATGGCGACTATCTGCGCTCGGGCGCGATGGCGGCGCGCTCGCCGATCATGCGCGCGGTAAGCGATGCCGCCCAGAGCGGTGTGCCCGTGCTGGGCGTGTGCAACGGTTTCCAGGTGCTGACCGAGGCGGGGCTGCTGCCGGGCGCGTTGATGCGCAATGCCGGGATCGATTTCGTCTGCCGCAATGTGTCGCTGACCGTCGACAACGCGCAGAGCCTGTTCACCAGCGGCTATGATGCGGGCGAAACGATCACCGTTCCCGTCGCGCATCACGACGGCAATTATTTCGCCGACGATGCCACGCTCGACCGGCTGGAGGGCGAAGGCCGCGTCGCCTTCCGCTACGCCGAGCGCGTCAACGGATCGTCGCGCGACATTGCCGGGCTGCTCAACGCGCAAGGCAATGTGCTGGGCATGATGCCGCACCCCGAACGCCGCATCGAAGCGGCGCATGGTGGCGACGATGGCCGACGGCTGTTCGAGGGTCTCCTGGAGATGGTCGGTGCCTAGACCTGCGCGCGGAACGGCGTGAAATCGGTGCCTTGGTCGAACACGTCGAGCCCCTCGCGGCGCTTGAGGAAGCCGACCACCAGGTAGGTCACCGGGGTCAGCAACACTTCCCAGCCGACCTTCAGCGCCCATTGCGTGACCAGCACGGTGAGCACCAGATCGTTGGTCCAGCCCGCCGCGCCCCAGAAGGCCAACGGATAGAAGATCAGGCTGTCGATGCCCTGCCCGCCGATCGTCGAGCCGATCGTGCGCATCCACAGATGCTTGCCGCCGCTCCACAGCTTCATCCGCGCGAGAATGTACGAATTGACGAATTCGCCCGCCCAAAAGGCGATCATCGAGGCGAATACGATGCGCGGCACTTGCCCGAACACCGTTTCATACGCCGCCTGGTTGGTCCAATCCGGCGCCGGCGGCAGCGCCACCACCACCCAGGACATGAATGCCATGAAGGCGACCGCGACGAACCCGGCCCAGATTACGCGCCGCGCGCGGGCATAGCCATACACCTCGGTCAGCACGTCGCCGATGACATAGGACAGGGGGAAGAACAGGATGCCCGCACCGAACGGCCAGTCCCCGATCCCCGGCAGATGGATTACCGCCACCTTGCCTGCACCGATCACGTTGGACAGCAACAGGATGGCGACGAACGCCGCCATGACGAAATCGAAATAGCGCAGGTGGCGCGCAGCGATAGCGCTGGCGGCGACGGGCGCTGGCTGATGCTGCAATTCCCCCTGGCTCATTGCGTCGTTTATGATGCCGGTTTCGCCGCCGCGCAATCCGCGCTATTCGGATGCCGTGCGCGCCCGTAGCTCAGTTGGATAGAGCAAGGAGCTTCTACCTCCTCGGTCGGGGGTTCGACTCCCTCCGGGCGCGCCAAGGATCGTTAGGGGGCGCTGGATGAGATTGCCGCTGTTTCTTGTCGCGAGCATGGCGGTGGCCACGCCGCTGCACGCCAGGCTGACCCCACCTGAGGCGCGGATGACCGCGACGGTCGATGCCGAATATGAGCGATCGGTCGCGTTGCTGCAGAAACTGGTCGATCAGAATTCGGGATCGATGAACCTGGCCGGCGTCGCGGCGGTCGGCCGGATGATGCGCGCCGAGCTCGAGCCGCTGGGCTTTGCCGTCCGCTGGGCGCCGATGACCGCGACCAAGCGCGCCGGGCATCTGATCGCTACCCGCGCCGGCAAGGCGGGGGCGAAGCGGCTGTTGCTGGTCGGGCATCTCGATACGGTGTTCGAACAGGATTCGCCGTTTCAGAGGTTCGTGCGGACGGGCGAGCGGGCCGAGGGGCCGGGCGTCGGGGACGACAAGGGCGGCATGGTGGTGATGATCGCCGCGCTGCGCGCGATGCACGCGGCCGGCACGCTGGACGCGGCGAGCATCGAGATCGTGCTGACGGGGGACGAAGAGGATTCGGGCGATCCGATCGCGCTGGCGCGCGCCGATCTGATCGCGGCGGGCAAGCGCGCGGACGTGGCGCTCGATTTCGAGGGACTGTTTGTCGAGAACGGGCAGGACATGGGATCGATCGCACGACGCTCGTCGAACAGCTGGACGCTCAAGACTCAGGGCAAGACCGGCCACTCTTCGCTGATCTTCAACGATATCTATGGCGACGGCGCGATCAACGAGCTGGCGCGCATCCTGGCGGCGTTTCGCAGCGAGTTGCCCGAGCCGAACCTCACCTTCAACACCGGGATCGTGGCCGGCGGCGCGACCGCCACGCTGGATGCCGATGGCGTGCGCGCCAGCGCGAGCGGCAAGAGCAACATCATCCCCTCCACCGCGATCGCGCGCGGCGATTTCCGCACGCTATCGGAGGATCAAACCGCGCGGGTGAAGGCGAAGATGACCGCGATCGTCGCGCGCCATGCGCCGGGCACCGGCGCCGAGATCGTGTTCGAACCAGGCGGCTATCCCGCGATGGCGCCGACACCGGGGAATCGCGCGCTGCTCGACAAACTCAACGGGGTGAACAAGGATCTGGGCCTGGCAGCAATGCCGCCGCTCGATCCGCTGCGCCGCGGCGCGGGCGACATTTCCTTTGTTGCCAATGACGTCGACGGCCTGATCGGGCTTGGCCCGGCAAGCGAAGGCGATCACGCACCGGGCGAGACGGTCGATCTGGCGAGCATGCGCCGCCAGGCAAAGCGCGCGGCGATCCTGATGACGCGGCTGGGCAACGGCGGCTAGCGTGAGCGTTTGCCGCTCGCGCGGCGCATCGCTACATCGGGCTTATGGCCCAATCGCATCCGTTTCATTCGATCCACAGCCACGGGCTGATCCGCGTCGGCGCGTGCACGCCGGCGGCCAGCGTGGGCGATTGCGCCGCCAACGCGGCATCGACCATTACGCTGGCCGAGCAGGGGCATGCGCGCGGCGCCGATCTGCTCGTCTTCCCGGAGCTCAACCTCACCTCGTACGCGATTGACGATCTGCATCTGCAGACCGCGCAGCAGCAGGCCACGCAAGCGGCGATCGCGGACGTGGTGGCGGCCAGCGCCGGCTTGCGCCCCGTCCTTCTGGTGGGTGCCGCCCTCCCCCGCAATGGCCGGCTCTACAATTGCTGCGTCGTCATCGCGCGCGGCCGCATCCTGGGCGTCGTGCCCAAGACGTTCCTGCCCAATTACCGCGAATATTATGAGAAACGCTGGTTCGCCAGCGGCGCCGGGATCACCGGCCCGTGCGATATCACGCTGGCGGGGCAGACCGTCCCGTTCGGCACCGATCTGATCTTCGCGGCGGACGATCTGCCGCATTTCGTTTTCCATGCCGAGATTTGCGAGGATTATTGGGCGCCCACCCCGCCATCGACGATGGGGGCGCTGGCCGGGGCGCTGATCTGCTGCAACCTTTCCGCCTCCAACGCGACGATCGGCAAATCACGCGAGCGTATGATGCTCTCGGCGGCGCAAAGCGCGCGCGCGCTATGCGCCTATGTGTATTCAGCCGCCGGGCCGGGGGAAAGCACCACCGATCTGGCCTGGGACGGCCAGGGCTCGATCCATGAACTGGGCGAGCTGATCGCCGAATCGGCGCGCTTCGATCATCACCCGGAAATCCTGCTCGCCGATATGGATGGCGAGCGCATCGCGCAGGAGCGGATGCGCAACGGCACGTTCGGCGATGCCGCGCGCCTTTCGGGCCACCCTGAAGGAAGCTTCCGTCGCGTCGCTTTCACGCATCAGCCGGCGCTGGGCGACATCGGCTTGTTGCGCGACATCCGGCGCTTCCCGTTCGTGCCCAACACGCCCGAAAAGCTCGACGCGGATTGCTACGAAGCGTTCAACATCCAGGTCGAGGGGCTGCTCAAGCGCTTCGTCGCGGCCCGCGCCGAGCGGCTGGTGATCGGCGTTTCGGGCGGGCTCGATTCGACCCACGCGCTGATCGTCGCGGCAAAGGTGATGGACCGCCTCGGCCGCCCGCGCACGGATATTCTCGGCTTCACCATGCCCGGTTTCGCCACGGGCGAAGACACCAAGCACAATGCGTGGACGCTCATGCGCGCGCTGGGCGTCACCGGCGCGGAAATCGACATCCGCCCCGCCGCGCGGCAGATGCTGGGCGACATGGACCACCCGTTTGCGGACGGCGCGCCGCAATATGACGTGACGTTCGAGAATGTGCAGGCCGGCTTACGCACCGATTACCTGTTCCGCCTGGCCAATCAGCGCGGCGGGCTGGTGATCGGCACGGGCGATCTTTCCGAGCTGGGGCTTGGCTGGTGCACCTATGGCGTCGGCGACCAGATGAGCCATTACGCCGTCAATGCCGGCGTGCCCAAGACGCTGATCCAGTTCCTTATCCGCTGGTGCATCAAGACCGATCAGTTCGACCGCCATACCGATGATGTGCTGGAGGCGATTCTCGGCACCGAAATCTCGCCCGAACTGGTGCCCGCCGGTGCGGATGGCGCGCTGCAAAGCACCGAGGCGCGGATCGGGCCGTATGCGCTCAACGACTTTTTCCTGCATTACACGATTCGCCACGGGCTAGCCCCGTCCAAGATCGCGTTTCTTGCCTGGCATGCCTGGCACGACGCCGATGCGGGGCGCTGGCCGGATCATTTCCCGCGCGAAGCGCATGCCGCTTATGATCTGGCGACGATCAAATTCTGGCTGGAAAAGTTTCTCGTGCGCTTTTTCGTCACCAGCCAGTTCAAGCGTTCGGCGCTGCCCAACGGCCCCAAGGTCTCGGCGGGCGGCGCGCTATCGCCGCGCGGCGACTGGCGTGCGCCCTCGGATGGCACCGCGACGGTGTTTCTGGAGGAGCTGGCGCGCAACGTGCCGTAACACTCGTCCCCACCCCGGACTTGGTCCGGGGTGACGGTCAGAGCTTAGCGTTTGGCCTTGCGCGCCGCATAGCGCGCATCGCGAGCCGCCTTGGCGGCAATGTCGGCATCGATCAGGCGCTGCTTTTCGGCTTCGATCGCAGCCAGCTCGGCTTCGGCCTTGGCGATTTTATCAAGCCGGGCCTGTTCGATCGCCTGGGCCTTTTCGGCGCGGCGCTGGATTTCCTTGGCTTCGCGCGCCTGGCGCGCGGCAGCGCGGGCGGCGGCAACCTCCGGATCGATCTGCGGCTTGGCCTTCAGCTTCTCCAGCGCCTTTTGCTTGGCCTGGGCAGCGAGCGCTGCGCGATCCTGGAAGGTCGGTTCCTTGTACGCCATGTGGTGTCGGGGCCTTTCGGGCACTGATCGTTCAGAATGTGGCGGAGAGGGTGGGATTCGAACCCACGGTACCCGCGAGGGCACGCCGCATTTCGAGTGCGGTACATTCGACCACTCTGCCACCTCTCCGCGAGGTCTTTGATGCTGCCGAACGGGCGACATCGGTCGATGAAGGCGGGCGTCTAATGGACTATCCGGGGCGTGGCAACCCTTCAGCTTGTGCGCTGCGAAAAGGACATTAGATTAGACCCATGTCCCGTTCCCACATTCCCATGACGCCTGCCAATTCCGAGATCGCGCTGCCCCCGATCGCCCATGCCCGCTTCGGCATCGGCGAAATCGTGCGCCATCGCATGTTCGATTTTCGCGGGGTGATTTTCGATATCGACCCGATCTTCGCCAATAGCGACGAATGGTATGATGCGATCCCCGAGGATATCCGGCCCAAGAAGGACCAGCCCTTCTATCACCTGCTCGCCGAAAATATGGAATCGAGCTATATCGCCTATGTCAGCCAGCAGAATCTGATCCCGGACGATAGCGACGAGCCGGTCGATCATCCCGCGATCCGCGGGCTGTTCAGCGACTATGCCGATGGCCGTTACACGCTGCGGCCGCAGCACCGCCACTGAGCGCGTTGCGGCGCACGTAAGCGCCACATTTCCTAAACGTGGCCCCGGACTTGCGCCCGGGTGCCGCAGTTCGGACATACGCCCGGCACCGCATTCTCCGGTCGATCCGGGGGCGCCGCAACGTCCCCTGGATGCCTAGGCTCAATATTTGATGCGCAACCGCGTGTAATAGAAGCCGCCGTTGAAACCGAACGGCCCGCCATTCCGCGCATAAACCTGCCCATCGGCCGCGCCCCCAGTGAGCGGATAAAGCTGCACCGTCGATGTCGCCTTCAGCCGATCGGGTTTTTCGTCAGTGAAGTTCTGCGCGCCGATCGCCAGTGTGAAATGCTCCGCGAAGGTGTAGCTCAGTTCGAGATCGGTGACGAATTTGCTGCCGAACTTCTGGTTCGCATAACCTTCCTCCGGCGTGGTCGCCGTCGCTGCCTTCGTAACGGTCACGCCGTAATCCTGCGCGCCCGTCCACGAGCTGTAGTAGTTTTCGCGCACGTTAAAGCTGAGATCACCCAGCGTCCAACCCACATTGAATACGGCGCGATGGTTCGGTGCCAAATTCTCGGCATCGATCCGTTGAGCCAAGTTGATCACACGCGAATCAAACTCCGTGACCCTGGTTTTGTTGTAATTATACGCCAGCGAGAAATTGAGCTGAGCATCGCTAACCGTGGCACGATAGGTCGCCACGACGTCCACGCCGCGTGTGCGCGTGCGGAAGCCGTTGGTGAAATACTGCACCTGGCCATCGACGCCGACCGGCAGCAGCGCCGGTTGCGCCGCCAGATCCGCCGCCGTCACAATAAACGGCGAGGTCAGGCCGATGCGATCCCGCAGGCTGATCTGATATCCATCGACGGTGATGGTCATGGCGGGGATCGGCTCGAGGATGAAGCCCAAGCCGTAGTTGGTCGATTTTTCGGGCTTGAGCGTGGTGGCGCCATAATATTGCGCGACCGGATTGTTGGTCGGATACGTACCGCTCTGGAAGGCGACGCCGTTGTTGAACGAGGTCGTCACGATCGACACGTTCGCTTGCCCCGGTGACGGCGCGTGGAAGCCGGTGCCGAAGCTGCCACGGATCGAAAAGGCATCGGCCAGCTTGTAGAGTGCGTTGACCTTGCCGACCCAGGCGTCGCCAAACGTATTGTAATGCTCGTAGCGCCCGGCCGCGCCAACCGTCAGCGCCTCGGTCAGATCAGTTTCGAGACCGATATAGGCGCCATAGTTTTCCTGGCTGAACTTGCCCGCAGTGGCCGGGCTGGTGCCGGCATAGCCGCTCGCCCCCACGCCCTGCGCCGCCGTGGTGCCGGTAAAGGTATACACCCCCGGCGCGGTTTGCGTGTAAAGCCGTTGCGCGATGGCATAGGGGCCGGCGCCGTAGGATTGCTCATCGCCCGCCGTCTGTTCGTAGGTTTCCTTGCGGAATTCGCCCCCCGCCGAGATGGTCAGCGGCGCGGCCAAGCCGACATCCGCTGCATAAGTGAAATCGGCGTTGAAGTTCATTTCCTTCTGGATCAGATCGCCAAATTCGAAGCTGGTTTGCGTCGCTGGGCCATAGGAAAAATTGGCCGAATCATACATCGACAGCGTCAGCTTGTTGCGCGCCAGCGTGCCCGACACGTCGTAGCTGAAATCACCGGCCGTGCCCTTATACCCGAGAACACCATAGAGCTGCTCGGTCTCCCCCACGAAGCGCGGCGTAAAGCCAGCGGGATAAAGCTGGCGGAAACGAAAAATATTGCCATCCTGGACAAAGCCCCCCGCCGGGCAGGTCGCGTTGCCGGCCGGGCATGGCGTCATATAGAAGATATTGTTAAACGCGCCGTTGGCGCCCTGATTGCGCACCACGCCCGTAGAATCGACCGCAGTGCTGGACACTGAGGCGCGATAATTGAAGCTCTGATTGCCTTTGTTCTTGGCATAATTGCCGAAGAAATAGATTTTGCTGTCAGCGGTAACGTTGAGCGCAGCATTCACCACGCCCTTGTAGCCATGCGACGGGGAATTGCCCCAAATCTGCACTGGTAGGGGATAATTGGGCAGATCGGGTGCAAGCGCGGGGAAGTTGGCGGCAAAATTGGCGGCTGATGGCCGCGTCTTGCCGCGGCTGGTCTGCCCTTCGTCGACATATTCGGCCGTAACATTGATGAAGCCGAAATCGCTCTTAAGCCCGGCATTGCCGGCGATCTGATAGCTCTCGCCGTCACCTTCATAATATTGCCCGGCGCGGCCGACAATCTCGATCCCCTGATCCTCGCGCAGCCCGTAATTGAGCACGCCGGCAATCGCATCGGAGCCATATTGCGCCGTCGCGCCTTCGCGCAACACCTGCAGGCTGCCGATCGCCAGCGATGGAATAGCCGAGATATCCGGCCCCTGCGCCCCTCGACCAAGCCCCGTGTCGCTGCCGCCATAGACCTGCACCAGCGCGGAGCGGTTGTACCGCTTGCCGTTGAGCATCACCAGCACCTGGTCACCCGACAGGCCGCGCAACGAGGGCGAGCGCACGAAGGTCGAGGCGTCGGAGATCGAGTTTTGCCCGACGAAGAACGACGGCACGATATTCTTCAGCGCGTCCATCATATTGGCGGCGGGCTGCGAGGTCAGCTCGGCGGAACTGATCACATCGACCGGGGAGGGAGAATTGGTCAGCGTGCGATCGGTGCGGCGCGTCCCGATGACGATAACCTCGCTGCTATCCTGCTCCTCGGCTTCGTCAGCGTTGCCGCCAGACTGCTGCGCCACCGAGTTGGGCTCCGCCGGGATGGTATCGGCAAATGCTGGCGCGACGCTAAGGTTGGCTACGGCCAGCGCGAAGATCGAAATCAATGAGTTCTGCATGATGATGAGTACCCCCAAATGAGAAAAGCTCATGAATCCGCGAACAGCGGCCCGTTATGACCGTGCACCACCCTGCCTGGAGGGGTTAGTTACACGACGGCTTTGCTCCACCTGCATATACATTACGGACCGTGTTCATCCTGCTCTGAGCACCGCCCGCGATAGTTCGCATCACGGTAGATCAGATAAAATGGGGATTCACGGTGACGCCCGCATAATCCGTGCGCTATTGCGCATCGGGACCATTTGGTCTTACTCGTTCCGAACACATCACTGTCTGCGGATTTTCCCCCTTACTCATTGTTCTTCATTATTACGGCCGACTGCCCACGGATAAGACGCCACAATAACATCTATATTGCAACATGATGTTGCCCTACCCGGCTAAAAAATGTCCGAGGCGGCCGCTTTCACTGCCTACTATGGCAGATCGGCAACGCTTTCCTGCGCTTGGCGCCGCGTGAATCGGTTGACAGCGACGCCACCCTGACTTAGCTGGCGCTTCTTTCCCGCGTCGGGCTTGCTCGACGTGGGGTATAGTTATTTTGAAAGTGATGTAGGCCATGTTCGCAGTCGTGCGCACGGGCGGCAAGCAATATCGCGTCGCCGCCGGAGACAAGATCGTCGTCGAGAAACTCGATGGTGAAGCAGGTTCGTCGATCTCGTTGAGCGATGTGTTGCTCGCCGGGGAGGGCGCTGAGCTCAAGTCGGTTGAGGGGCTGCTGGTCTCCGCCGAGATCATCGCGCAGGCGAAGGCCGACAAGATCGTCGTCTTCAAGAAGCGTCGCCGGCAGAATTATCGCCGCAAGAACGGCCATCGCCAGCAGCACACGATCCTGCGCATCACCGCGATCGGTGATCACAAAGCAGAAAAGAAGGCTGACAAGCCGACCACCGATGCGACGGGCGCTGAAGCCCCGGCCGCTCAGGCGTAAGGAGTAGTTCGAGATGGCACATAAGAAAGCAGGCGGCTCTTCGCGCAACGGTCGCGATTCGGCCGGTCGTCGCCTTGGCGTGAAAAAGTTCGGTGGCGAATCGGTCGTCCCGGGCAACATTCTCGTGCGTCAGCGCGGCACCAAATTCTATCCCGGCACCAATGTCGGCATGGGCAAGGATCACACCTTGTTCGCGCTGACCGAAGGCCGCGTGACCTTTAAGGAAGGCAAGCTCGGCCGTAAATTCTGCTCGGTCGACATGCCAGTGGCGATTGCCGCGGAATAACATCGGGTAACCAGCCGGGTTGCCCACCAGGGTGACCCGGGTCCGCGCAAGCGGTCCGAACAAGGGAGACGGGTCACCCCGGCTCCCTTTTTTTTGCTCCCTCCCCTGCCCTGTCGCCGGCCCGTCATGAGGATGTGGTTGGGCGACCGCACACGAGGAGAGTAAGATGTTCGCTCGTACCAAGAGATTGACGCTCAGGCCTGGCTGGCCCGAAGATGCGGCCGCGCTGGCGAAGGCCATCGGGCATGAAAGCGTAGTGACCAAAATATCGCAAGCGCCATGGCCCTACACGGCCGAGGACGCACTGGATTTCTTGTCACGGCCGCGCCCGGACAAGGACGCGATAATGCTGATCACAGTGCCGGAGGATACGACCAGGATCATCGGCTGCATCGGCGTGCACGCCGATGGCGATGCGCACGAGCTCGGCTATTGGCTGACGCCCGAGGCCTGGGGCCAGGGCTATGCCACGGAAGCGGGCCGGCAGGCGGTGCAGATCGCGCGCCACGCGCTGGGGCTGAAGCGGCTGAACGCGGGGCATCATATCGACAATCCGGCGTCCGGCCGCGTGCTGGCCAAGCTGGGGTTCAAGCCGACGGGGCGGATCGAGCAGCACTATTGCCGCGCGCGGGGCCACCATGTGCCGTGCGTGAAGATGGCGCTCGATCTGGACGAGGACCGACCGTGTGAGCAACGGCTGGCCGCGTGATCATGGCGCGCAAGCCCCTCACATGCCGGGGGCTTGCGCGGACTAGGCCGCCACCGCGCTCTGGCGTTGCGCCTCGGGCAGCACCGCGGCGGCGTAATCGCTTTCCGCCAGCGCGATCAGCGCGCGATCATCATGATTCCACGGGTGGAAGCCGGGCAGGAAGAAGGCGATCCACGCGCCCAGGATCTTGCGCGCCATGCCGGGATTGCCGAACGCGTAGCGCGCCAGCCCGGCCCATGCCCTGGCACCGGTAATCCCGTCCTGCCGCAGCAAGTCGAGCATCCCGCGGCGACGGCCCTGAAAGAATTTGATCGTCGTGGCGATCATCACGATCGATTTGACCTTCCAGCGCTGCCAGCGGCTCCAATCCTTGGTCGCGTGCAGCCACGTGTCATACGCGACGCCCTTATGCTCGATTTCCTCAGCGGCATGCCAGCGCCACAAGGCCGCGGCCTGCGCATCGCCGCCCGCCAGATGCTGGGGATCGGCGATCAGCTGGTGCGCCAGCATCGCGGTAAAATGCTCGAGCGCCATCGTCGCCGCCAGGCTGGCGATCGGCGGGCGCCCCTTGGTCAGCGCCAGCGCCTTATCGACATCGCGTTCGAGCAACGTCGTGTCATAACCCTGATCGGTGACATGGCGGTTGAACGCGACATGCTCGCGCGTGTGGATCACTTCCTGCTTGATGAACGCCTGGATCTCGGCGCGCAATTGCGGCGGCGTGCCCTCGCGAAACGCGCGCACGCTATCGACGAAATAGCCTTCGCCCTTGGGGAAGGTGACGGACAAGGCGTTGTAAAAGGCGGTCGCATAAGGATCGTCGTTGAGCCACCAACGGCGCATCTGCGTGCCGCGGCCAAAGCGCAGATCGCGCGGCGTGATCGTGAGATCGGCCGGAGTTGTTGCTTTCGGCATGAAAACCTCGGAACAGAAAGAGACTAAAGTGACCGTTGCACCAAACTAGGCTTTACTTACACTCATGTCAATAATGCGTCGCCGGCTCTCCCCCGAACAATCGCGTGAAGCGGCGATCGAGGCGGCGCGTGCGCTGCTGATCGAGGACGGGCCGCAGGCGGTGACGCTGAAGGCCGTGGCGGCGCGGATCGGGCGGACGCATGCCAATCTGCTGCACCATTTCGGCTCGGCCGCGGACCTGCAAAAGGCGCTGATCGCGCATCTCGCGGACACGATCACAGCGCAGATCGGCGACGCCGCCAAGCGCGCGCGCGCGGGCGACCAGGATCCGCGCGAAGTGGTCGATATGACGTTCGATGCGTTTGCGCGCGGCGCCGGCGCGATGGCCAGCTGGATGATCCTGACCGGCAACGAGGATGCGCTCGACCCGATCCTGGAGGCGATCCACAAACTGGTCGATGATCTGTCCGAAGGCCATCAGCCCGGACGCCCCTCGATCCACGAGGAAACGCTGCAGCTGGTCCTGACCGCCCTGGGCGATGCATTGCTCGGCGGGCCAATGGCCAAGGCGCTGGGCTTGCCCCGCACGACCGCGCGGGAATTGGCGGTGAAGACGCTCATTGCCTCGCACGTGAGCGGCACGGCAGGATAAAGCACCGCGTCGTGGCAAAGCCACGCCGTCGTTCCTCGCTCGAGCGAGGCCGGCCGGGCGCGCTTCAGCCTCGCTTTAGCTGCGCTAAAGCTGTAGGCCGCGCGTCATGCACTTCCTAGACCAAGCAAAGATCTTTGTCCGTTCCGGCAATGGCGGCCCCGGGGCCGTCAGCTTTCGCCGTGAAAAGTTCATCGAATATGGCGGCCCCAATGGCGGCAATGGCGGCAAGGGCGGCGACATCGTGTTCGAAGCGGTCGCCGGGCTCAACACGCTGATCGATTTCCGCTACACGCAGCATTTCCGCGCCCCGCGCGGCAAGGGCGGCGCGGGCAGCAATATGACCGGCGCAGGCGGCGAGGATCTTGTCATCAAGGTGCCGGTCGGCACGCAGGTGCTGAGCGAGGACCGCGAAGAGGTGCTGGCCGATTTCACCGAAGTCGGCGAGCGTGTCGTGTTCCTGCGCGGCGGCGATGGCGGGCGCGGCAATGCCAGCTACAAGACCTCGACCAACCGCACGCCGCGCCAGCACGGCACGGGCTGGCCATATGAGGAAATGTGGGTGTGGCTGCGGCTGAAGCTGCTTGCCGATGCCGGGCTGGTCGGCCTGCCCAATGCCGGCAAATCGACCTTCATCAATGCGGTCACCAACGCGCAGGCCAAGGTCGGTTCCTATGCCTTCACCACCACGCGCCCGCAGCTCGGCGTGGTGCGGCACAAGCACAAAGAATTCGTCGTCGCGGATATTCCGGGGCTGATCGAGGGCGCCGCCGAAGGCGCCGGGATCGGCGACCGGTTCCTCGGGCATATCGAGCGGTGCAGCGTGTTGCTCCATCTGGTCGACGCCAACGACAAGGACGTGGCGGAAAGCTACCGCATCGTGCGCGACGAGCTGGAGATTTACGGCGCCGGGCTGATCGACAAGCCGGTGATCGTCGCGCTCAACAAGATCGACACGCTCGACGACGAACTGATCGCGGCGCTCTCGGCCGAACTCGAGGAAGCCAGCGGCGCGGAAGTGATCCCGATCTCGGGCGCGGCCGGCACCGGGCTCGACTGGATCCTCGACAAGATGCTCGAGGCGATCGGGCCATCGGGCGGCGTGGTCGGCGCGGATGACGAGGGCGAGGACGAGATTGCCTGGTCGCCGGTTTGAGCGGTATGCGGGCTGTGATGGGTAACGCCGATGGCGCCTCAACCGGATTACCCTCTGCTGACCGCTGAAGAGTTTCTTCGGTTCGACTTCGGCGATCGAAAAGCCGAGCTCGACAATGGCGTGATTCGGATGCTGGCGGGCGGCACGCGCCGCCATGCCGAGGTGCAGGGCACTATATTTGGCTGGTTGTGGCAGCATCTGCGGGGCAGCCAATGCCGCCCCTACGGGCCAGACATGGCGACCCGCACACGATCAGTCGATCCGCAAACCGGACGTATCGCTCTTCTGTAACGATCGACGCGACGACGATATCCGCTCCTACGATGATCCTCGCATGCTGTTTGAAATACTATCGGCTGGCACGCCCCGCACCGACCTGCGCACCAAGCCCGAAGAATATAAGGCGCTTGATAGCGTCGATACGATCGTTTTCGTCGATACTGCCGCTGAACGGTTGAGGATCGTGCAGCGTACGGCCGCCCACGGCTGGCGCGATATGACTTATCAAGAAGCAGCCGATGTGCCGCTGCCGTCACTAAACATGACGCTCCCGCACAACGAGATTTTTGCGCGAGGTTAGGTTGTAGACTCATAAAGCGGTCATTCCGCTTCCGCCCAATAGCGAACATTCATCTGCTCGTCACAATGAGCTGGTCTCTCGTTCCTGACGCAGGAGACAAATATGTGGCAGCGCACACGCTCGCTTCGAAACTGGATTGTCGTCATGGCTACAGTCGTCGGGCTGAGTGGGATCTGGCTATCTGCCAATGATTGGATCGTGGGCCTGTGCCTGTTAACAGTCCTAGTCATAAACGCGGCTGATTTCTTGGCCGATCGTGTCGGGAGCAGCAGCTAGCCACCAAGTTGCGACATTCGTGATTGGCAAAGCGGACAGACCGAAAACGCCCAGTAGCGGGCATGGTCTCGCCTGTTTGATGACGACCTTCTATTCACCTCGCGTATCCATAGGCGTCGGTGCAGAACGTCATCAGGATGGGATTAGTAAGGTCGCCTCATTGCTAACAAGGAAAGATGCGATACTTTGGCGCTAACCGGAGGTGGGAACGTCTTTCATGGAATGGGTAAATAGTTACCGCCAGCACGTGTCGGGTGAGAAGCCTAACGCGTTCCTATTGCTGATCATGAGGATCTTGCGTGGATTTCGGACTATCTATTTTGGGCTCGCCGTACTTGTCTTAGCTTTTGGGGTTTGGTATGCTTCGACAGTCGATATGGGGCTCGGTGGGGGGATGGCACTAATCCTATTTCCTGCGGCTTCAATCCTTATCAGCATGGTGGGAGTGTTTACTTACGGGGTGGCTCAACTATTTCTGTCACCGTCCTCTCAGGAAAGCTGAGGCTGTGCCCCTCAAAGATGCAGGTCTCTGACGCGTTAGCGTAACGCAAAGGCCGGTTTGTCCACTTGCTTCTCAAAGCGGTCCTTCCGCTCTCCACCAATTCTTGCCGTTCGCGCCATGAGTAGGCGGCCCACATTTTCTGATCACCCCGGGACTTGGTCCCGGGATCACGGCGCCGACAGCGGGGCGCGCTTCCCACTATTGGCCTTGGACGCCGCCTGGTGGACCCCGGACCAAGTTCGGGGTGACGAAGCCGGGAGCAGCACGACGCGCTCGATGCGTCCGCCTCGCGATGGCTTAACTTGGCCGTAAAGCGTGCTAACGCATCGGCCATGTCGCTCTTTCCGCCTTCCGCCTGCCCGCGTCTGATCGTCAAGATCGGATCGGCGTTGCTGGTTGATCCCGATGGCGGGGTGCGGCGGGCGTGGCTGCAGGGGATGGCCGCCAATATCGCCGCGCGCCACGCCGCCGGGCAGCAGATCGCCGTGGTGTCGTCGGGCGCGATTGCGCTCGGCGCGCGGCGGCTGGGGCTGGCCAAGGGCGGACGCGCGAGCCTGGAGGATGCGCAGGCTGCCGCCGCGGTCGGGCAGATAGCGCTGAGCCAGGTCTGGGCCGAGATGCTGGGGGCCGAGGGGCTGACCGCGGCGCAGATGCTGGTCACACTGGATGATCTGGAAGATCGCCGGCGCTACCTGAATGCGGCGGCGACGTTGGACCGACTGCTGGGCCTGGGCGTCGTGCCGGTGCTCAACGAGAATGACAGCGTGGCGACCGAGGAAATACGCTTCGGCGATAACGACCGGCTGGCCGCGCGCGTGGCGCAGGCGGCGGGGGCGCAGGGCGTGGTGCTGCTCAGCGACATTGACGGGCTGTACGATCGCAACCCGGCGCTGCCCGGCGCGGTGCATGTGCCGCGCGTCGAGCGGATCGACGGCGCGGTGGAGGCGATGGCGGATCGCGGCTCCGCCTCGGGCATGGGATCGGGCGGGATGGTCTCGAAGATCGCGGCGGCGCGGATCGCCAATGCCGCCGGCGCGCATCTGGCCATCGCCAGCGGGCGGATCGAACGACCGTTATCTGCGGTGGCGCGGCATACCGTGTTCGTCGCGGAGAAATCCGCGCCGGCGCGCAAGGCGTGGCTGGCCGGCGGGATCACCGCCAAGGGCGCGATCCATGTCGATGCCGGCGCGGCCGCGGCGCTGGCCAGGGGCAACAGCTTGCTGGCGGCGGGCGCGACGCGGATCGACGGCGCGTTCGTGCGCGGCGATCTGGTGACGGTGAACGGGCCGGACGGCGCGATCATCGCGCGCGGGCTGGCGGAATATGATGCGGCGGAGGCGGCGCGGATCATGGGCAAACGCAGCGACGTGCTGGCGGAGGTGCTGGGCTACGCCCCGCGCGGCGCGCTGGTGCATCGCAATCACATGGCAGTGTTGTGATGCGTGACCTCACGCCCCGGTGCGGCGGCATGGGGGAAGCGGCATGAGCGTTCTTGCCATCACCGGCGGCACCGGCTTCGTCGGCACCCGCCTGATCGATCTGGCGCTCGCGCAGGGGCATGGCGTGCGGGCGCTGGCGCGGCAGCCGCAGGAACCGCGCGCCGGCGTCACCTGGATCAGCGGCGCGCTCGATTCGGCCGACGCGCTGCCGCACCTGCTCGACGGCGCGGACGCGGTGATTCACGTCGCCGGCGTGGTCAACGCGCCGACGCGCGATGCTTTTGCGGCCGGCAATATCGCTGGCACGCGGGGCATGGTGGCCACGGCGCTGGCGCACGGCCCGAAGCGCTTCATTCATGTCTCCTCGCTATCCGCGCGGGAACCCGAACTCTCCAATTACGGCTGGTCCAAACGCGGCGGCGAAGACGTGGTCGCCGCGAGTATGCTGGACTGGACGGTGGTGCGCCCGCCGGCGGTGTACGGCCCGGGAGACATGGAGATGCGCGACGTTTTTCGCCTGGCGCGGATGGGGCTTGCGCTGATGCCGCCGCCGGGGCGCCTGTCGCTGATCCATGTCGACGATCTCGCGCGGCTTCTGCTGGTGCTGGTCGCGCGCGATCCGGGGCCGGTGATCCTGGAGCCGGATGATGGCAGAGCGTGGACGCATGACGAGTTCGCCCGCGCGGTGGGCGTGGCGGTGGGGCAGCGCGTGTTGACGTTGCCATTGCCGAAAGGGCTGCTGTCGCTCGCGGCAGCGGCGGACAAAATGTTCCGCGGCGACGAGGCCAAGCTGACGCAGGACCGGGTGAACTATCTCGCGCATCCCGATTGGGCGGCGGACCCGGCGCGGCGCCCGGCGGCAGATTTGTGGCGCGCGGAGATCGCCACGCCCGCCGGACTGGCGGCGACGGCGGCATGGTATCAGGCACACGGGCTGTTGCGGTAGCTAGCGCACCACCCCGGCCATGCGGGGGTGACCATGGTCCGCCACGCTCAGGCCCCCTTCCCGCCGCATTCGCTTGGCAAGTTGCGCGGCAATTGCATATGGACATGGGCATGACAGACCGCACCGAGATTTTCGACACGATCACCGCCCAGATCGCCCCCTTCAACAAGAAGGGCGTGACCGTTACCGAGGCCACCACATTCCAGGGCGATCTGGAATGGGACAGCCTGACGGTGATGGATTTCGTGGCGGCGATCGAGGACGACTTCGACATCCTCATCACCATGAACATGCAGGCCGAGATCGAGACGGTCGGCCAATTGGCCGATGCCGTCGCCAAGCTGAAGGGTTGAGACGATGACCGATGCTGGCCTGGCGGCGGAAAAGCTTCCCGTCGACCCCGTGGAGAGCGCGCCGGCCAATGACGCCGGGCGCGACCTGATGTCCAAATTCGATGCGCTGATCGCCGAGCGCCAGGCGCTGATCGATACGGGCGTGACCGATCCGTTCGCCATCGTGATGGAACAGGTCACCTCGCCGACCGAGGCGGTGATCGCTGGTCGCGACACGATCCTGCTCGGCACGTACAATTATATGGGCATGACGTTCGATCCCGACGTGATCGCCGCCGGCCATGCCGCGCTCGACCAGTTCGGCTCGGGCACCAATGGCAGCCGCATGCTCAACGGCACGTTCCGCGATCATATCGAGGTCGAGGATGCGCTGCGCGATTTCTACGGCATGTCGGGCGCGATCGTCTTTTCCACCGGCTATATGGCCAATCTCGGGATGATTTCGACGCTCGCCGGCAAGGGCGAATATGTCATCCTCGACGCCGACAGCCATGCCTCGATCTATGACGGCTGCAAGCAGGGCAATGCGGAGATCGTGCGCTTCCGCCACAATGATGTCGAGGACCTCGACAAACGCCTGGGCCGCCTGCCCAAGGACGCGGGCAAGCTCGTCATCCTCGAAGGCGTCTATTCGATGCTCGGCGATATCGCACCGCTGGCCGACATGGTCGCGGTGGCCCGGAAGCACGGCGCCATGGTGCTGAGCGACGAGGCGCATTCGATGGGCTTTTACGGCCCCAACGGGCGCGGCGTGTACGAAGAGCAGGGCTGCGACGTCGATTTCATCATCGGCACCTTCTCCAAGTCGGTTGGCACGGTCGGCGGCTTCTGCGTGTCGAACCATCCCAAGTTCGAGGCGATCCGGCTGGCGTGCCGGCCGTATATCTTTACCGCCTCGCTGCCGCCGTCGGTGGTCGCCACCGCCGCGACATCGATCCGCAAGCTGATGACCGCGACCAAGAAACGCGCGCAATTGTGGGACAATGCCCGCAATCTGCATGGCGGGCTGAAGGCGCTTGGCTTCAAGCTCGGCACCGAAAAGCCCGACAGCGCGATCATCGCGATCATCCTCGATGATCAGCAACAGGCGGTGGCGATGTGGCAGGCGCTGCTCGACGGCGGCCTCTACGTCAACATGGCGCGCCCGCCGGCAACGCCGGCCGGCACCTATCTGCTGCGCTGTTCGCTGTGCGCCGAACATACGCCGGCGCAGATCGAAACCGTGCTCGGCATGTTCGCCGCAGCGGGTCGTGCGCTGGGCGTGATCTGAGACGTTTGTCGAACGGCCGAGGCGCGGTGTATATAACGACGGCATGAACGGGATCGAGGGCGAAAGCGCAGCGACCGGAGGCCCCCGAGCCGCCTGGCGCACCATCATGCTGGTCGTGATGGCCGTGCTCGGCGCGGCCACGCTGGTGGCGCTGATCCTGACGCTGACCAGCGCCAACCGCCAGCGCGATCATGCGCTGCGGCTGCAATCGCACAGTTACGAGGTGATGATCCTCGCGCGCACGCTCTCCGGCACGATCGCGCGCAGCGAGGCCTCGCTCGGGCGCTATGTGATCAGCGGCGACAAGCAACTGGGCCGGCTTTATGCCGATGGCTGGCGATCGGCGGGGCGGCAGATCGTGCGGCTCGATCAGGTCACCAGCGACAATGCCGGGCAGCATCGCCGCGTCGACGCACTACGCCGCGGTTATGACGAGCGCGGCGCCGAACTGGCGCTGATCGCGCTCAGCACCAATTACGCCAAGAACGATCAGGCCCTGGCGCGCTATTATCAGGCGCGGCAATCCGTCTCGCTGGCGCGGATCGATCGGCTGCTCGATGCGGTGATCGATGCCGAGCGGCGCTTGCTGCAGGCGCGCACGGCCATCGCCATGGCCACGATCGAGCGCGCCAACCGGCTGGCCGCGGTGCTGGCGACGTTCGGCGTGCTGATCGTGCTGGGGGCGATCGTCCTCGGCTGGCTGACGCTGCAGGCGCTGGGCGACAAGGCCAGCGCGCGCGCCGAGGCGGAGAGCGAGCGCGAGCGCGCGCACGAACTACAAGTGGCGGTGGAGGAAGCGACGAGCGAGCTCAGCCGCCAGGAAAGCAAGCTGCGCCAGGTGCAGAAGATGGAGGCGGTGGGGCAGCTGACCGGCGGCATCGCGCATGATTTCAACAATATGCTGGCGGTGGTGCTGGGCGGGCTGGAGCTTGCGCGGCGCAGCCTGAGCAAGGATCCCAAATCGACGCACCGGCATATCGACAACGCGATGGAGGGCGCCAACCGCGCTGCCGCGCTGACCCGGCGGCTGCTCGCCTTCTCGCGCGAGGAAGCGCTGCATGTCGAACCACTCGCGGCGGGCGCGCTGGTCGCCGGCATGTCCGATCTGCTCGATCGCACGCTGGGCGACGCGATCACGGTGAGCGCGCAGGATCTGTGCGGCGACTGGATGACCTGCGCCGACCGCCACCAGCTGGAAAACGTCATCCTCAATCTCGCGGTAAATGCGCGCGACGCGATGCACGGGCGCGGCACGCTCACCATCGTCACCGCCGCGACGCAGCTTGCCGAACAGGCCGTGGGGCGCTGCGCCGCGGGGGACTATGTCACGATCGCGGTCAGCGACACCGGGCACGGCATGACGCCCGAAGTGATGGAGCGCGTGTTCGAGCCGTTCTTCACCACCAAGCCGATCGGCCAGGGCACCGGGCTGGGGCTGAGCCAGATCTTCGCCTTTATCCGCCAGGCCGAGGGCGAAATCCATCTTGCCTCGACGCCGGGCGAAGGCACCACCGTGACACTGTACCTGCCGCGCTACGTGGCCGTGGGGCTGGCTGTGCCGGAACGGGTGAGCGACGCCGCGCCGATGCAGATCGGCACCACGCTCGACATCCTGGTGGTGGAAGACGATCCGCGTGTGCTGACCGCGACGATCGGCGCGCTGGAGGATCTGGGCCATCGCCCCATTGCCTGCGCCGATCCGCTGGCCGCGCCCGCGTTGCTGGCACAGACCCCGCAGATCGACCTCATCGTCTCGGACGTACTGATGCCGGGGCAGACCGGGCCGGAAATGATCGCCGCCCTGGCGCCGGCCTACCGACATATAGCCGTGCTGTTCGTCACCGGCTTCGCGGGCGACACCAGCGAGGCGCAATTCGGCGGCCACCACGTGCTGCGCAAGCCGTTTACCATCGCCCGGCTCGAACAGGCACTGGCCGAGGCGATGGCCGAACGCCCGGCGGCACCGAGCATCGCGGCGGAATAATCGCGCACGCCAGCGCGACCATTTTGCGGCTGACGGACGCCGATCGCGCCGGTATAGCGACACATTCCCCCGCGCATCCGCGCCCGATCGCGAAAGACCGTTTCCCGCACCATGAAGTCGATCGATCGCTACATGGTCCGGCTGATCCTGCTGCCGCTGATCTCCACGCTGGTCATCTCGGCCATGCTGCTGGTGCTCGATCGCATGCTGCGGCTGTTCGATTTCGTCGCCACCGAAGGCGGGCCGATCAGCGTGGTGTGGAAAATGCTCGCCAATCTGCTGCCCGAATATCTCGGGCTGGGCATCCCCATCGGGCTGTTGCTCGGCGTGCTGCTCGCGTTCCGCAAGCTTGCCACCAGCTCCGAACTCGATGTGATGCGCGGCGTGGGCATGAGCTATTGGCGGCTGTTGCGCGTCCCCTTCATGTTCGCGTTCGTCCTGGCGCTGGCCAATCTGGCGATCGTCGGCTTCGTCCAGCCGCGCGCGCGCTACGCATATGAAGGGCTGCGCTTCGAGCTGCGCACCGGCGCGCTCGGCGCCTCGATCAAGGTCGGCGAGTTCACGCATTTCGGCGATCAGATGACGATCCGCATCGAGCAGAGCCGCGAACAGGGCCGCAAGCTTTCGGGCATCTTCGTGAAAGCGGTGACCAAGAACGGCGCGTCCTATGCGGTGACCGCCGAGACGGGCAAGTTCATGGCCACCGACAATCCCGACGAGATCGTCTTCCAGCTGACCAACGGCGTGCTGATCAACGACGCGCCCGGCCTGTCCTCACCCCGGGTGCTGACCTTCACCACGCATAACCTGCCCATCCCGCTGCCCAAATATGGCGCGTTCCGGCAACGCGGCCAGCGCAACCTGGAGCTGACGCTGCCCGAACTGGCGCAGATCGGTCGCAATCCCGCCGCGACCGAGGACCTGCGCGATACCAGCCGCGCCGCGTTCCACTTCCGCGTGGTCGAGGTGGCGACGATGTTCCTGCTGCCGCTGCTCGCGCTCGCCTTGGGCATCCCGCCCAAGCGCTCGACCTCGGCGCTCGGCGTGTTCCTGGCGATCGTGATGGTGGTGACCTATCACAAGATCAATCAATATGCCGAAGCGATCGGCAGCCTAGGCAAGATCGATCCGCTGATCGCCTTGTGGACGCCGTTCGTGCTGTTCGCCGCGCTGGTCGGCTGGATGTTCTACACCATCGCCTATGTGCCCGACGGCCAGCCGATCGGCGGGCTGGAGCGCGTCGCCGGCAAGATGGCCAAATGGATCGCGCGCCGCATGCCCGGGCGCCGCATGGAGCCGCAATCGTGAGGAATTTCCTCGAATTCTTCCCCTCGCGCGTGGTCGCCTTGTACATGGCGCGGCTGTTCGTCGTGCGCACCTTTGCGATCATGGCGGCGCTGGTGCTGGTGCTGCAGGCGCTCGACCTGCTTGGCCAGACGGGCGACATCCTGGCCTATCCCGGCAATGGCGATACCGAGGTATGGCGCTATGTCGGCCTGCGCGCGCCGCAGATCATCGCCTTCATCCTGCCCTTCTCGGTATTGCTCGGCACGATCCTGACCCTGTCGACGATGAACCAGAATAGCGAGATCATCGCGCTCAAGGCATCGGGCCTGTCCGCGCATCAGGTGCTGGCGCCGCTGATCGCCGCCAGCCTTGTCGTGGCGATGGTGTCGTTCGCGTTCAACGATCGCATCGTGGCGCGCGCCTCGGCCACGCTGGCGCAGTGGCAGAAGGTGAATTACGGGCCGCTGCCCGTGGATCGCGGCGACCGCTACAACGTATGGGTGCGCGATGGCGACGATCTGATCGAGGTCGGGCAGATCAAGGGCAAGGGCGCCGCCGCGCGGCTCGGCAACGTCACGCTATACGATCGGGCCAAGGGCAATCTGGTGTCGATCGTGCAGGCGCCGCGCGGCTCCTATACCGGCGCGGCGTGGCGCATCGAGGAGGCGACGCGCTTCGACGTGGCCAGCGGCCGCGAGACCAAATTGGGCACGGTGATCGTAGCCCAGGGCGTGCGGCCCGATCAGTTCACGCTGGCCACGGTCAACGCCGAAGGCCTGTCGTTCGGCGCGCTGCGCGAGGCGATCGGCGACTTGTCCGACGCCGGGCGCCCGACCAAGGCGCTGGAAGGCGCGGCCTGGCATAAACTGTCCGCGCCGCTGTCAGCGATCCTGATGCCGCTGCTGGGCGCGGTCGCCGCCTTCGGCGTGGCGCGCTCTGGCAAGCTGTTCCTGCGCGCGGCGATCGGCATGGGGCTGGGCTTCGCCTATTTCGTGGCCGACAATTTCGCGCTCGCGATGGGCAATCTGGGGGCCTATCCGCCGTTTCTGGCGGCCTGGGCACCGTTCCTGCTGTTCTTCCTGATCGGCGAAGCAGTGCTGGTGCGGACCGAGGAATAGGATTCGAGCCTGCCCCCAGCGGCCGCCATTTCGGGCTCCCGCAACCCTGACGGTCGTCGGGATTACGCGCGTTGGCGGCTACCGCGCCACCATCGTGCTGCGCGCGATCTTCGCGACCAGGCTGGGCAACCCCGGATAGCTCGCCTTGTGATAAGGCGAGCCCGTCTCGAGCGCTGCCGTAAGGCGACGATGCGCCTCGCCCAGCGCGTGATAGGGCAGTCCCGGCAGCAAGTGATGCAGCGCGTGATAGCGCAAGCCGACCGGCGCCCACAGCATCGGCAGGAAAGCCGGCGGCGGCACGTTGACGCTGTCGAGATACTGGCCGGTGACGGTCATCGCTTCGCCCTCATTCTCCCACAGATGCGCGACCAGCGTGCGCACCTGATTGATCACCATCGATGCCGAGAGGATCACCAGCCCGATGATGAAGGCGCGCAACGGGATCACGCCCGTTGCTACCATCGTCAACAACGCGATTGCCCACAGGCTGGTCAACGTTTCCTGCCACAGCCAGGCGCGCTTCGCCTCGCCCTCGGGCAGGCGGCGGCGGAAGGAGGGGTTGATCGACAGCGACGAATAGCGCTCGACCGTCAGCTTGCGCACCGCAGGGATGAGCGCCGACAACGGCGACAGCACGGCATAGCGGAACAGCAAGGCGACCGGGCCGAGCGCCGAGACGACGATGAACAGCGGCAGCGTCCATGGCTTCATCAGCGCCAGCGGCAGATATTCGGGATCTTCCGCCGTGCCGTAGCGCGTGCGCGCGTGGTGCAGATTGTGCACCCCTTCATACATGAAGCTTGGCAGCAGCAGCGGGATGCCGGCGATCAGGTTCCACCCGAGATGGAAGCCGGGCACCGCCGATGGCTTGAAATGCGTCAGTTCGTGGATGAAGCTGCCGGCGCGGTACAGCGCCAGCACCGAGATCACGCCGGCGAGGATCGCCAGCCCTGTCGTGGGCAGCATCACTGCGGCGACCAGCGCGCCATAGCCGATCCCGGCCGAGGCGATCAGATCGGCCCAATAGACCACCGGCTTGTGCGGCAGCAGATCGCGGCTCAGCTCCGCCGCGGTGCGCAGCATCGCGCGATCATCGGCGATGCGCTCGCGCGTGGCGCGCGGGGGGGCGTCGGCGGGCTGCCCGACAAAGGCGAGTGAGCTATCCATGGTGCGTTGCATTACAGGTAGATAGTGGCGGCACGGTGGCAATCAACGTGTCCTTGACAGCAACACACGCACGCGGGACTTGGACGCCAGTTATGACAAGAGGTGCTGCCGCCGTGGCCAATCCCGCGCTTTCCATCCGCCCCGCCGACAGCAAGGCCGATCGCAAGGCCTTTATCGCCCTGCCCTATCGGCTCAATGCCGATGATCCCAACTGGGTGCCGCCGCTCAAAAGCGAGGAAGCGGAAAAGATCGATCCGAGCAAGAATGGCTGGTTCAGCCATGCCGTGGGGCAATTGTTTCTCGCCCTGCGCGGCGATGCGGTGGTGGGGCGGATTTCCGCGCATATCGATACGCTGGCGCTGACGCTGCCGCCGGAACAGGGCTTCGGCCCCGGCGTCGGCTGCTGGGGCATGCTGGAGGCGGAGGATCGGGGCACGGCGCATGCGCTGATCGTGGCGGCCGAGGACTGGCTGCGCGGCAAGGAGATGACCCGCGCGCTGGGGCCAATCAGCCTGTCGATCTGGGAAGAGCCGGGGCTGCTGGTGATGGGGCATGAGCATCCCCCGACCGTGATGATGGGGCATCACCAGCCGCATTATCAGGAATGGATCGAGAGCGCCGGCTATGCCGGGGTGAAGACGCTTTATACCTACGAGCTCGACATCACGAAGCAGTTCCCGCCGATCTGCGGGCGGATCATCGCCGCGGGCGAGAAGAATGCGCGCATCCGCATTCGCAACGTCGACAAAGCGAAGTTCGACGAAGAGGCGCAGATCATCCTCGCCATCCTCAACGATGCATGGTCGGACAATTGGGGGTTCGTGCCGCTCACCCCGCCGGAGATCGCCGATGTCGGCAAGAAGCTGAAGCCGATCGTGTTCGAGGATCTGATCCGCATCGCCGAAGTGGATGGCGAGCCCGTCGCGTTCATGATCACGCTGCCCGATCTCAACGAGGTGATCGCGCCGCTCAAGGGGAATCTGCTGCCGTTCGGCTGGGCCAAGATCCTGTGGTGGCTGCGCAAGCCCAAGGCGCGGACGATGCGCGTGCCGCTGATGGGCGTGCTCAAGCGGCTGCAATCGTCGCGCATGGCGAGCCAGCTGGCGCTGATGATGATCGAATATATCCGCCGCGCCGCAGTGGCCAATTATGGCGCGTCGCGCGGCGAGATCGGCTGGATCCTGGACGACAATCAGGGGATGCGCTCGATCGCCGATATCCTGGAATGCGATGTAAACAAGAAATACGAAATCTACGGCAAGGACCTGTAACGCCCAGACCCGCGGCGATGGCGTCGCCGCGGGTCTTGCGGGGGTTCATTTGGCCAGCGGATCATATCCTTGGGCGAGCCACTGGTCGCGGGTCTTGCAATATTTGCGCTTGAGATGCGATCCGGTCGGCGTATCGACGATGCAATAGCGGCGATTGGCAGAGGCCTGGGCTGGCTTCTCGGCTGACGGCATAGCTGCAGCGCCGCTGGCGCTGGCGGGCGCAGGCGCTTCCACGGCGCGAGCCTTTTCCGCGGCGGCAGGCGTGGCGATGGCAACGAGTGCGCCGGACAATGCGACGATGACAGTATTGATCATGATATCCTCCATCCGACCTGACGTTTATGCCGGCCGTAGCTGTGTTAGTGCATTATGCATGCCAAACACATGGAGCGTTATATTTCAGTGTCTTAGCGGAAATTCAGCTGCGATGTGGGTAGGATTAGGCACGATCAGTTGGCAAAAATCGCCAATCATCGGCTGATCAGAACCGGCGCGACACGCCGAGATAGAGTTCGGCATCGGGCGTATCGTGATTGAGCCCGGCATTGGCGCCGCAATCGAGCTGAAGATCGTCCCCGATGCGATATCCGAACGACAGGCCGGCGAGCGCCTGGCGGGTTTTGTCGGCGGGATCACGATCACGCAGCATCTGCAGTTCGAGCGAGGTAGAAAGGTTTTCGCTCAGCTTGAGCTCGAGGCCTGCGACCGCACTGTACGCGAGATGCCGACCATGGCCGTCCTCGTCCACCGCGGCATCGATTTCGGGGGTGAATTGCAGATTGACCATATCGCTGAGGTCATACGTGACCGGCACCAACAGTCCCGCGCCCCAATCGCCGCTGCCGACCGCGCCGTGGCCGACCGGCAGCGTGGCGAAGGACGACACTGCTGCCGAAAGCCCCTTGCCGTCGGGATGCGCGACACTGGCCTTGAAGCCGAAATAGGCATCGCCGGCGCCACCGCGGCGCTCGACGCCGCCGACGCCTTTGTCGCGCGTGCGGACATGGCCGAACGGGGTCCAGCCCGCTTGCAGTTCGAGCCTATCGGTGACGCCGAAGCGCGCCTGCGTATCGCCGAGCAATATCGTATCTTCGCGCCCGTCCGAGGTGTCGTCGCGCGTCCAACCGATCAGCGCGGTCTCGACCGATACCTTACCGGGCGACATCGTGCAGGGCGTGGTGCCGAGCCCGCCACGTGACGGACAATATTCGCGCGCCGCGGCCAGCGCAGGCGCGGCAATCGCCGCCGGCAGGAGCAGCACGGCGCGCATCAGGCGTGTCCTCATCGTGCCGTCTTCCTAGCGCAGACGAACCCAGGTGGGGGCGTGATCACTGGCCTTCTCGCGCCCGCGATACTCCTTGTCGACGCCAGCGTCACGCAGCCGATCGGCGGCGATCGGCGACAGCAACAGATGATCGATGCGGAAGCCGGCATCACGCTGCCAGGCACCCGCCTGATAGTCCCAGAAGGTCCACACGCCGCCCTTGGGGAAGCGCGTGCGCAGCGCATCGGTCCAGCCCTGCGCGACCAGCCGGCGATAGCCCTCACGGCTTTCGGGCTGCATCAGCGCATCGCTGGCCATCGCGCGCACCGAAAACGTATCGTCGTCATTGGGAATGACGTTGTAATCGCCCGCCAGCACGACCGGCTTTTCTTCCGTCAGCAAGACGCGCGCACGGGCGGACAAGCGCTCGATCCAGCGCAGCTTATAATCGAATTTGGGGCCGGGAAGCGGATTGCCGTTGGGCAGATAGATCGACGCGACGACCACGCCATTCACCTCGGCCTCGAGATAGCGGCTATGCTCATCCTCCGGCTCACCATCGAGCCCGCGCTGGCGCTCGACCGGATCGGATCCACGCGCCAGAATGGCAACACCGTTCCAGCTTTTCTGGCCATGCCACAACGCACCATAACCGGCCGCGCGGATATCTTCGATCGGGAACGTCTCATCGCTGGTCTTGAGTTCCTGCAGGCACACCACATCGGGCTGCTGCTCGACGAGATATTCCAGCAAACGCGGCAAACGCGCCTTGATACCGTTGATATTGAACGTGACGATTTTCACGAGGGGCGTCAGACCGAAAAGCTGGAGCCGCAGCCGCACCCGGATGCGGCGTTGGGATTCTCGACCTTGAACGCCGCGCCACCCAGCGATTCGACATAATCAACGGCGCAGCCGCGAACGAGATCCAGGCTGATCGAATCGACCACCAAGCGCGCGGCACCCGTTTCGGCGACGGCGTCATCATCGGCGACTGTATCGGCCAGCTCAAATTTATACTGGAAGCCGGAACAGCCGCCGCCATCGACCGCCAGCCGCAGAATAGCGGGCTTGCCTTGCCGCGCCGCGATGGCCGCGACACGCGCGGCAGCGGACGGGGTCAGCGTAACTTCAGCGGGTGCGAGAGTGGCCATGCGGTTTGAGATAGGCGGTCGCGGGGGGAACGGCAACCGGGCGCGGAACGGAGACGTCCCGAGCCCCATGCTTCAACGCCCTCTCATGTTCTTCACGCGAGAGGGCTCAAGACATCATCAGTCAGATGCCGGGCCGCCCACCGCGACCGGGGCCGCCTGCGCGCCGCGATCCTGCACGCCGGCCAGATAATCAGCGGTCTGCAGGAACGGGATCGGGCTGACCGCATGACCATCGATGCGGACTTCGTAATGCAGATGCGGGCCGGTTGAGCGCCCTGTCGACCCCATCAGAGCGATCAACTGCCCGCGCTTCACGCGGGACATCGGCGCGACCATGATCTTGGAAAGGTGGCCGTAGCGCGTCTGGATGCCCTTGCCGTGATTGATTTCGACCAGATTGCCGTAGCCGCCCGACCGCTCGGCGCGGCCAATAATGCCATCCGCCGTCGCATAGATCGGCGTGCCCACGGGGCCGGGAATATCAACGCCCGCATGCATCGCCGCGGTGCCGCGGAATGGATCCGAACGCACGCCGAAATTGCTGGTAAAGCTCATGTGCGCGACCGGCTGCACCGAAGGGATCGAGATCGCGCCGTGCTCGTGGTTATCGAGCTTCTTCCAGGTCATGAACAGGGTGCGGAACTGCGTGTCCGATTGCGCGTCCACATTGGCCGCACTGGCGCTCGCTGCCTCGAACGGGCCACCCTCTGCCGGCGCCGGCGTGGCAGCAGGCGGCGCCGCTGGCGCGGCCTGGGCCATAACGGAAGACGAACAGCAGATTGCCAACGCGGCAATAGTGCGGCCGGTGCGAGCCCGGAGCCGTGCGGTGTTGCCCGCGACATGCGCATTAAAAATATCGGTCATCAGTCCCCGGCGATCTGCTGTGGAAACCGGGAAGTACCGGCGCCCGCCCCTGAACCGTCTGGATCGCAAACCCCTCCGCGCTCCAGACGCCTCCTTGTGACCTTCGGGAACAAATAAGAGCAAGCGCGAAACGGCGATCGAGCGGTCAAGCGCCGGAGACGCGCGGCGAGCCGTTGAAACGAGCGCCGCACCCGCGACATTTCGTAGGGAACCAATCGGTGATTTTAACGTCGCGCTCGAATCTATTGATCGAATTGAGCTTTATTCAGAGCGCGCGAACCGCATCCAGCACCTGCGCGACATGACCCGGCACCCGCACCTTGCGCCAGGCGCGCCGCAGCACGCCACCGGCATCGAACAGGAAGGTCGAGCGATCGATCCCCATATAGGTTTTGCCGTACAATTGCTTCTCGACCCAGCTGCCAAAGGCGGCAAGCACGACACCGTCTTCGTCCGAGGCAAGCGGCACGGCGAGATCATATTTGGCCGCGAACTTCTGATGTTTGGCCGGCGTATCGCGCGACACGCCCAGCACAGCGCAGCCCGCCGCCTGGAAATCGGGATAGGCCGCGCCGAATTCCTGCGCCTCACGCGTGCAGCCCGGCGTGTCATCCTTGGGATAGAAATATAGCACCAGCGGGGCGCCGAGATAATCACGCAGTTTCAGCGTCGCGCCATCGGGCGCCGTCAGCGTGCCTTCAGGCAGGGTCCCGCCTTCTTCAAGTGCCATTGCCGCCTCCAATCTGATGCCAATACTGCAACACTTCCTGCCGCGTGCGCTCGAACGCAGCAAGCGTCTCGGGCCAATCGGCCAGGCCGACGGCGCGCGCGATCAGCGCCTGGGTGACAGGGCCGGGCTCCTGCGCATCCGGCGCCACAAGCCTTAACGTCACGAGCAGCCGGCCGAGCAGATCATAGGCCGGCCGCAGGGCAGCGGGCGCCAGTCCGGCGGCAATCAAGCCATCGATCGCGCGCCCGAGATTGGCGTCGAAGCCGGTGCGATGCACCAGTTGCACGACATGCACGGCGAATTCCAGATCGACCAGGCCGCCGGGCAGCATCTTGGCATCGAGCGGCCCGGCAGGCGGCTTATGCGCCGCCATGTCGGCGCGCATCGTGGTCGCGTCCGCCACGATATCGCGCGCCGGGCGATCGCCAGCGAGCACCGCATCGATCACTGCGATCGTCGCCGCGCGCGCGGCGGGCGCACCGAACACCGGGCGGGCGCGGGTCAGCGCCATATGCTCCCAGCTCCATGCGCTCTCGCGCTGATAACGCGCAAAGCCATCGAGCGAGACGCTCAAGGGACCCTGCGTACCCGACGGGCGCAGCCGGGTATCCACCTCGTAAAGCGGCCCGGCTGCTGTCGCCACGGACAAAGCGGCAGTCAGACGCTGCGCCAAGCGGTTGTAATACAACACCGCCCCCAACGGCTTTTCGCCGTCGGACTCGGCGGCGAAATCGCCGGTGAAGAGATAGATCAGATCGAGATCGGAGGCATGCGTCAGCGCGCCCCCGCCCATCCGGCCGAGCGCCAGCACGACCAATTCGCTACCGGCCACGCGGCCGTGCTTGGCGGCGAATTCGGCGATCGTGGCCTGCGCCAGCACCTCGATCGCCGCCTCTGCCACGCGGGCATAGCCGGCGGACACGTCGAGCGGATCCGCCGCGCCGGCGACGATCTGCGTGCCCAGCGCGAAACGCTTTTCGCCGACGATCTTGCGCACGTGATCGAGCTGCGCCTGATAATCGCCGACGTCGTTCGTCATCTCTACGGCAAGCTGCGCAACCGAGCCGACGGCATCCAGCGCGGTGGCATCGATCAACCCATCCAGCAGCGCGGCGCGTTGGCCAAGCGCATCGGCCAAGGGCGCCGCGTGGCTGAGGATCGCGCCAAGCAGCCGCGCCAGCGCGGGTCGCGCCTCCAGCAAGCGCAGGAAGTTGATCGCGCTGGGCAGGCGCGACAGCATGGCATCGAGCCGCAACATCGCAGCATGCGGATCGGGCGATGTGCCCAGCGCATCGATCAACCCCGGCAACACCGCCTCCAGCGCAGCCAGCGCCGCCGGGCTGCGCAGCGCCGGATAGCTGCCCGCGCGCCATTGTTCGATCCGCTGCACCGCGCTGGTCGTGTCGGCAAATCCCGCGCTGGCGAGCTGACCCGTAAGGCGGGCACGATCATGCGACAGGCCATCGCCTTCATCGGGCTCGATCGCATCGTAGATCCGCGCCGTGCTGCCGATGTGCGGGCGGAGCAGATCGAGCAGATCCGCCCCCTGCCCCAATCCATGCAGCCGCGCGACATTGTCGAGCGCTTCGCCAGTGGGCAGATGATGCGTCTGGCGATCATCGATCATCTGCACGCGGTGTTCGATCGTGCGCAGCACTGCATAGCTATCCGACAGCGCGGCGGCGTTGGCGGGATCGATCCAGCCGCCCGCCGCCAGCGCCGCCAGCGCATCGCGCGTGGCCGGCGCGCGCAGCCCCGGATCGCGCCCGCCATGGATCAACTGATGGATTTGCGCGAAAAACTCGACTTCGCGAATCCCGCCGCGACCGCGCTTGAGATCGAAGCCGGGGCCGAACGCCTGCCCCTGCGCGTGATGATCGCGGATGCGGCGCGAGATGCCGCGAATCTCGCCGATGGCGCCGAAATCGAGCGCGCGACGCCACACGAACGGGCGGATCGTCTCCAGGAAACGCTGCCCCAGCGCGATATCGCCGGCCGCGGCGCGCGCGCGAATGAAGGCGGCGCGCTCCCACGGCAGCGCCTGCGATTCATAATAGCCGATCGCGGCGTCGACGGGCAGCGCCGCCGGTGTCGCCTCGGGCGACGGACGCAGGCGCAGATCGACGCGCAGCACATAGCCATCGCCATCGCGTGCCTGCAGCAGTTCGACGACGCGCTTGGCGATACGCACCGCCGCTTCCTGCGGCTCCTCCTTGCCGCGACACGGCAAGGTGGCAGGATCGAACAGCAGAATGGGATCGATATCGGACGAGTAATTGAGTTCGTGGCTGCCCTGTTTGCCCAGCGCAATGGCGACGAAGCCGCGCGGCGCGGCATCCGGCGTGCGCTCGAGCATCGCGGTGCGAATGGCGGTATCGAGCGCGCGATCGGCGAACGTGCTGAGCGCGCCCGTTACGGCAGTCAGATCCAGCACGCCGGCCAGATCCCCGATCGCGACCAGCAGCGCGAGCCGCCGCCGCTCGAGCCGCAGACGCCGGGCGACCGGCATGGCCGCATCATCGATCGCTACTGCGGCAAGCGGCGGCAGGACGCCGCGTTCGAGCGCTGCCGCCAATGCCGGCTCGCGCGCCAGAATCATGTGCAGGAACGGAGCGTGCGCATGCGCGCGCGCGACCGCGCCGATGATGTCGGGATCAGGCAATGTTGCCATCATGCACCAGCCTCAGCACATTTCGCGGTGTCAAGCATGGGCAAGAAACCAAAGCGCGGGATGATCGTTCGGTAAATATGTCAAAGGATTTTGATCTACCCCGGCGCCAGGCGCAAAGCGGCGACATTGCCGTGGCGGCGCCGCGCCCTTGTGATCAAGTCAGCGGCGCCCTGCACCGCGCCTATGACAATGGCCGCGGCATGCCCGACGATTTCCTCCGCCTGCTGGCCAAGCTCAACGCGCTTTAGTCTCAGCCGCGATCGCGGCTGAGATGTTCTACTTCACCCATGATCGTGTCCAGCGCGGTCATGCCCGGTTCGTTGCTGTGCGTGCGACGCGACGGCAGCGAGCCATCGCCCAGGATCGTTTCCAGCGCCACGCGGCCACGCGCCACGCGGCTTTTGATCGTGCCCACGGCCACGCCGCAGATCTCGGCTGCTTCTTCATAGGCAAAGCCGCCCGCGCCAACGAGGATCAGCGCTTCGCGCTGCGGCTGCGGCAGATGCAACAAGGCACGCTGCATATCGCCCAGTTCGACGTGGCGATCCTGGCTGGCCGGGGCGGCGAGGATCTTGTCGGCGACGAGATCGTCCCATTCGCCCTTGAAGCGCGCGCGCCGCATCTGGCTCAAATACAGATTGCGCAGGATGATGAAGGTCCAGGCGCGCATGTTGGTGCCGGCCTGAAAACGCTGGCGCGCCGCCCAGGCCTTCATCAGCGTTTCCTGCACGAGATCGTCGGCCAGATCGCGATTGCCCGACAGCGAGCGGCCAAAGGCGCGCAGATGCGGAATGACCTGCGCGAGCTCTTTTTTGAACTCCGGATCGGACAGCGCGACGTGTTCAACGACCACATCCTGGCCGCTCTCGTCATCACTGGTTTCGGACTCGATCATGGACACCCGCTTTTTCGCCTCGCTGGCCTGTTACATAGGAAGGCCGCCGGCCGCATGCCAGCGTGCCCCGCAATCGCTGTCGATCAGCCCGCGTAGAACAGGTACGCGAAAATGACGATAACGAGCACCAGTGAGATGGCGAGGATGTACCGCGTCATATGCGGCGTGGAACCCGCGCGGGCTTCCTCGGTCGACACGTGAATCTTGTCATTGGGGTCTGTCATGAATCACCAAACCATCAAAAAACGTTTTGGGTCCGTATCGTTGGGAACTTTCGATACGGACCCTGAGGCTCAGAGCTCCGGCACCGTGGCGGAATCGAAGAACAGCGCCTGGCTGATCGCCGCTTTGACGGTGGACCGCTGGAACGGCTTGGTGATCAGGAACGTCGGCTCGGGCCGCTCGCCGGTGAGCAGACGCTCCGGGAAAGCGGTGATGAAGATCACCGGCACGTTGAATTCGGCCAGGATATCCTTGACCGCATCGATGCCCGACGAATCATCGGCCAGCTGGATATCGGCGAGCACCAGGCCGGGGCGATCCTCCATGGCAAGTGCCACCGCTTCGTCGCGCGTGACGGCAACGCCGGTGACGTCATGCCCGAGATCACGGACGATCGTCTCGATATCCATGGCGATGATCGGCTCGTCCTCGATGATCAGGACGCGCGCACGCGTCTGCTTTTCGATCTCGGCCAGCGCTTCGGCAATCAGGCTGTCGACTTCCGCCACGTCGACATCGATCAGATAGGCCGTATCCTCGGGCGTGAACCCTTCCATCGCGGTCAGCAGAAGAGCCTGGCGCGACAATGGGGTCATCCGTGCGAGGCGCGCGCGCGCGATCGACTCCTGATCGTCATCGGCGCTGGCGCCGGCATTTTCGGGCGTCTCGTCATAATTGGTCGAATTCCAGATCGCCTGGAACATACGATAGAGACCAAGCCGCGGATCGACTTCGCGGGGAAATTCATCCGGCGCCGCGACGATCGCCTCCAGCGTGGCACGGACATAACGATCCCCCTGCGTCTGGCTACCGGTAAGCGCGCGGCCGTAGCGGCGCAGAAAGGGAAGATGGGGGGCAAGCTGCTGTCCAAGCGACATGGCTGTCGGGGTCTCCTGACATGAAAAAGCGCCGTCCTTGTGAAAGCCGGACGGCGCCAATGCAATGCGTTTTGAAAAGGCCAGCAAAACGCCGGACTTTTTCGCATCGTAAGTGGAACAATCGGTGCGCAATTTGGTTTCATGTTGTCGTCACGTGATTTATGCGAGGCAAACGGCGCTTGTGTCTTGCGCCGGTCTTTACATTTTGGCGTCGTCTGCGAAGGACCGCGCGCGATTGGGCTCAAGGCCGGCCACCGCCGGGTGCTTCAGGGGATATTGCATTGCAATCGGGCGATAATACATCGGGCAAGGCAGCTTCCGTGAAGACCAATGAAAAGACGGCGGGCGCTAGCGTTCAGAACAAGGACCGCGATATGGGGTCTGCGCTGCGCACCGTGTATCAAAAAACCGTTGAAGAGAGCATTCCGCCGGAGATGCTGGATCTTTTAGGCAAGCTTGACTGACGCCGTGACCACTTCATCGTGACCACGCCCGTCAACGACCAAGACGCAGCTCCCTCCCGGCCTACCAATCGACCGCTCGCAATGCTGCGACAAATACCGACCGGCGCCAAAATATTCCTGATTCTGAGCGCCGCATTGCTGCCGTTAGCGGTAATCGGGTTCTTCGCGACACTGAAGAGCACGCAGAATGCCGCGGACGAATATCGCGCACAATTGAGCGTGGCCGCCTCCGAGAGCGGCCGTCGCCTCGCGATCGAACTGATCGGCGACATGACGGCGCTGCGGGTGGCTCTGAACGCACTCGAAGCCGATCCGGGTGATGCCCCAAGCTGTGCCCGCGCGCAGGGCGTGTTCGCACAGCAAGTTGCCAGCGGCACGCGCTTCGCCATCCTGGATGGGCAACGACGCGTGTTGTGCGGCGCCGCGCTTCCCGCCGGCGTGACCGCCCCCCCCACACAGTTGGCAAAACCGATTGCCGCCCACTTGATCCCGGGCCGCGGACTGGTGCTGGCGATCCACGGCAGCGGCGGCGCGAGCGCCAACGTGTTCTTCCCGGTGCCGTTCCTCGCCGCGATCGGCCAGCCAAGCGGATTTGGCGCTGCGTTCGAATCGCAATTGTCGAATGCGGATGAAACGCTGACGCTGGTGGCCTTGCCGCCCCGTGGCGCGCTTGAACGGCGCGATATGCTGGAAGCGGATCTCGGCATCGCCGATCTGTCGATGCAGATGACCGTACGCAGCCTGCCGATCTCCTCGCCCCTGCTCATCGCCATGCTGCTGCCGATCCTGATGTGGGCCGCCGCGGCCAGCATCGGCTGGTTCATCGTGGATCACCTGCTCATCCGACCGCTGCGCAAACTGCGCACCAGTGTTGCCGCTTATGTGCCGGGGGAGATCATCGATCCAGCCGAGGTGCGCGCGCTCCCCGCGCAGGAAATTCGCGAACTGGGCGATACCTTTCGCAATATCACCCGCACCGTGGCGGAGCATGAGGCCGGATTGGCCGAAGGCCTGGTGCGTCAGACCAAGCTGACACGCGAAGTGCATCACCGGGTGAAGAACAACCTGCAGGTTATCTCCAGCCTGATCAATTTCCACGCGCGCGGCGCAAAATCGGTCGAAGCAACCGCGGCCTATGCCGGCATCCAGCGCCGCGTCGATGCGCTGGCGGTGGTCCATCGCCACCATTTTGCCGAGATGGAGGAGCATCGCGGCCTCTCGCTCCGCTCGGTGATCGGCGAACTCTCCTCCAACATCCGCGCGACGGCGCCCGAGGGCTCGGGCGGCCTCAGCATCGTTCTCGATGTCGAACCCTTCCTGGCCAACCAGGATGTGGCGGTCGCCATCGCCTTCCTGCTTACCGAAATCGTCGAACTGGCGATGAGCTGCAATCCCGCAGCGCAGATCCGCATCTCGGTCAAACCCAGCGAGACGGCAGAGCGTGCCACGGTGCGGATCAGCTCGCCGGCGCTGATCGAAAGCGATGCGCTGCGCGAGGCAATCGGCCAGCGCTATGGCCGCGTGATGGAGGGCCTGTCGCGGCAGTTGCGCTCCAAACTGCACCACGATCCGCTGATCGGCGCCTATGAAATCTCGGTCGCCGTGACCGGACGCGACTGATTGCTGCAGCGCAGCCAGCTTTCGATCAATAAAATACATTACGGCCGCTTTTTGCGGGAACCGATTATCGCGATGTCCGTTTTACATTCCGGATAGCGAATTTATGCCCCCCCGCTCTCGCTATCCACACCATGGGCCCGACAGCGTCTACCCTCCCCCCCCGGAGACGCTGCCGGGCCCAATACTTTCTTGCCGCCTCTCATGCTGCCACCGGAACGATATTCGGGCGTCGCGCATTGGGCTGTCAGGCAAAACGCCTTTTCATCAGGGAGATTTATATGCGCAAGATCATGGGAATGGCCGTCGTTGCCGCTGCACTGCTGGTCAGCGCCTGCAACACGATCGAAGGCGCCGGCAAGGACGTTTCGTCGGCTGGCAGCACGGTCGCCAAGACGGCAGACGACGCCAAGTAAGCCGCATCCGGTTCGCCGGATACGCACAAGGCCCTCTCCCAAACGGGAGGGGGCCTTTTTCGTGTCTATTTGAAGTCGCTCAAGCCCGCCAAGCTACCGGCAGAAACATCCACCGCGCGACTTTAGCGCCCGACCCGACACGCGCGAACGATGGCAGTTGTCGATCGGCGGCGCCCCGCCGGCCTCAGGCCGCCTCGCTCGCCTCCGCTGCCACTTTGGCACGCTTGCGTTCGGTGAACCAGATCCCGATCAGCGCGAGTTCGTACAACAGCACCAGCGGGATCGCGAGCAGCAGCTGCGAGCCGATATCGGGCGGGGTCAGCACCGCGGCAATGGCGAACGCGCCGACGATGGCGTAGCGCCGTGCGCTGACGAGTTGCGCGCGCGTCACGATGCCGGCGCGTTCGAGCAGCATCAGCAGCACGGGCAGCAGGAACGACAGGCCGAACGCGAACAGGAACTGCATCACGAACGACAGATACGATGTGACGGTGGGCAGCGTCTCCTGCTTGATGCCGCCCAGATCGCCCTGGAACGACAGCAGGAAGTGCAGCGCCATCGGTACGGCGATGCAATAGGCCAGCGTTGCGCCGAGCAGGAACAAGATCGGCGTGGCCAGCAGGAACGGCAGCAAGGCGCGCTTTTCCTGGCGGTACAGGCCGGGCGCGACGAACTGCCACAATTGGTTGGCGATGACCGGGAATGACAGCATCAGCGCGGCGAAAAACGCGACCTTGATCTGCACGAAAAAGGCGCTGAACACTTCGGTGGAAATGATCGTCTTCTGCCCCGCCACGACCAGCGGGCGGACGAGGAAGGCAAAGATTTCGCGCGAGAAATAGAAGGACAGGCCAAAGGTGATGGCCAACGCCACCGCACAATACAACAATCGGCGACGCAGTTCGATCAGGTGATCGAGCAACGGCGCGCGCGAGGCGTCGATTTCGGTTTCTGCCGCATCGCTCACGATGCGGCCTTGCGCTTGCGCGGCTTTTTGGCCGGGGGCACGGCGCCTTCGTCGGATTGGGCCGTGACGGGTGCGTCGAACGCCAGTTGTGGTGGGGATTGCTCGGCAATCGGCGCGGCCGGCGATGGTGAGGCCGGCAGCACAGGCGGATCGGCCGCAAAGGCCGGTTGCTCGACCATCACCGGGGGCGCTTCGCCGTCATGCTCGTCCTGATGCTCGATCACCGTCGGCTCGCTCTGCGGCAACATGGCTGGCGCGGGGTGCTCGCTCATGATGCGGGCATTTTCCGCCGCCCACTTCTTTTCCATTTCTTCAAGCTCGGCCTCACGCACCATCGAATCGAAACCGGAGCGGAACTGGCGCATCACGCCACGCGCCCGCCCGACCCAATAGCCGACGAAGCGCATCGCCTTGGGCAGATCCTTGGGGCCGATCACGACCAGCGCGACCAGCGCGACCAGCAGCAATTCGGTAGGCGCGACGTCGAACATGAATGCCTATCGCTCAAAGTGGACGAATTCGGCCGCGGGGCGAAGCGCCCCGGCAGCAAAATCGACGCCGGTCGCGACTAAGCGCGAACGGCGTAGTTTACGGGCGCTCCTCGCGCAGCTTTTCGCCGTCGCGATCGAACGCCGGATCGGCCGCCGGCTTGGCGTCGATCCGCGATGGCGCCGCCGGCGTCACGGTACGCTCGTCTTCCTCGTCCGCCATGCCCTTCTTGAAGCTTTTCAGCCCCTTGGCGACATCGCCCATCATGTCCGAAAAGCGCCCCTTACCGAACAGGAGCATCACGATCACACCGACTACCAGCCAATGCCAGATACTAAGGCCACCCATCACAGAATCTCCTGATTTCGGCCCCCATCTAGTCCTGTTCGTCCGCGCTTTCCACCTCCGTCTCATCGGGCCCGATTTCATCGCCGGTTTGATCGCCCAAGTGATCAAAGGCGAGATCGACCGGATCGAGCAATCCGGCGGCCTTCAGATCATCGAGCCCGGGCAGATCGCGGCGGCTGGCCAGCCCGAAATGCGCGAGGAAATCGGGCGTTGTCGCGTAGAGCAGCGGCCGCCCGGGGACCTCGCGCCGCCCCGCGGGCCGCACCCAGCCCGCCTCCATCAGCACGTCGATCGTGCCCTTGCTGATCTGCACGCCGCGAATCGCCTCGATCTCTGCGCGCGTTGCCGGTTCGTGATAGGCGATGATCGCCAGCGTCTCGATCCCCGCGCGGCTCAATTTTCGTGGTTCTTCCCGGTCGCGGCGCAGCAGATGCGCCAGATCGGGCGCGGTCTGGAAATGCCAGCGCTCACCGCGCCGCACCAGCTCCACGCCGCGCCCGGCATAGGCCGCCTGCACCGCCTCCAGCGCCGCGGGGATGCCGCTCGCCCCGTTCAGATGCGTGGCGATCTGATCGACGCTCATCGGCTCGGTCGCGGCGAACAGCACCGCTTCGACGGCGCGCGCGCGATCGTCGGGCGCGCTCATGCGGGCGCCCTAAGATAGAGCGGCGCGAACGGCGATTTCTGCCTGAGTTCCACCCGCCCCTGCCGCGCCAGTTCCAACGCCGCGACGAAACTGGAGGCGAGCGCGGATTTGCGGAACGCGCTGCTCTCCGTGTCCGGCAGGAAACTCTCGATCACGCCCCATTCCACCGTCATGCCGAGCAGCCGCGAAACGCGCTCCAGCGCCGCCTCCAGCGTCATTACGTGGCGATCGGCGACGACGTGCATCACCGGGCGGGTGCGCGCGCTGATGCGGCCATAAGCGGCGATCAGATCGTAAAGCTCGGCCTGCCACAGCGACTTGCGCACCGTCCGCAATCCCTCGGGCGCGCCGCGCGGGAACACGTCGCGCCCGATGCGATCGCGCGCCATCAGCCGTGCGCCGCCCTCGCGCATCGCGCTGAGCCGCTCCAGCCGCAACTGCAGCCGCAGCGCCAGTTCTTCCGGATCGGGCTCGACGGTCGGGTCGCGCGGCAGCAGCAGCGCGGATTTGAGATAAGCGAGCCACGCCGCCATCACGAGGTAATCCGCCGCCAGTTCGAGTTTCAGCGTCTTGGCCTGGTCAACGAAGCGCAGATATTGATCGACCAGGGCAAGGATCGATATCTCGCGCAGATCGACCTTCTGATGCCGCGCCAGCGCGAGCAAAAGATCGAGCGGGCCTTCCCAGCCGCCGAGATCGAGATTGAGGGTTTCAGGGTGGTCGTTCACCAGATCAATCTAGCGCTATTCGTCTTTGTGGCCATCCCCGAGCCGGCGACCTCACGCCCGCGAGGTTGCGGTCTCAGTGGGGCGAGCGCGCCGCGCGCCGCATCAAGATCCCAGCGTTCGCTGGGATGACGGACGATATCGGCAGCTATGCCACCGCCAGAAGCGCATCGCGCTTCGCGATCAACGACGCCAGATCGCCCTCACCGCGTACACCCGCAATCGTCGCCATCGCGCGATCCAGCCGCGCGCGGGACACGTCAGAGATGGGCGCCAGCCGCGCGGCGATATGCTCCATCTCGTCCATCCGCCCCCAGCAATCGAGCACCACGTCGCAACCCGCAGCGATCGCGCCCGCCGCTTTGTCGCCCGCGCTGCCGGAGAGCGCCTTCATGTCGATATCGTCGGTCATCAACAATCCGTCGAAGCCGATACGCTGGCGGATCACCTGCTCGATCACGATCGGCGACAGCGTCGCAGGGCGCTCCTTGTCCCACGCGTCGAACACAATGTGCGAGGTCATGCCCATTGCCGCCCCGTTGAGCGCGATGAACGGCGCGAGATCGATCTCCAGTTCAGCCTCGGACGCCGAGACGGTCGGAAGCGACAGATGCGAATCGACCTTGGCGCGGCCGTGCCCCGGCATATGCTTGACCACGCCGACCACGCCGCCGCGCTGCAGCCCCTCGAGCATCGCCCGCCCCATCGCCGCGACGCGCAGCGGCTCGCGCCCCAGGGCGCGGCTGGTGATCATCTCGGTCGTATCGGCATGCGCGACATCGAGCAGCGGCAGGCAATCAACGGTGATGCCAACTTCGGCCAGCGTGAGCGCGATCGCCTCGGCATTGGCGCGCGCTGCTTCGATCGCGGAGATCGGGGCGGTCTCATATAATTTGTCGAAGGCCGGCCCCGCTGGGAAGGCGGGCCATTCCGGCGGCTGCATCCGCGCCACGCGCCCGCCTTCCTGATCGATCAGGATCGCCAGATCATTGCGCCCGGCAAGCGCACGCAGATCGTCCGTCAGCGCGCGGACCTGCGCCCGGGTTTCGATGTTACGCTTGAACAGGATGTAACCGGCCGGCTCGACCGCGCCGAAAAACGTGCGTTCGGCCGGCGTGAGAGCCGGGCCGGAGAGGCCGAAAATGACGGGGATCATGAGAGCTGCTCCAACGCGCGCGGTGCGCAAGGGGAGGCCTATATCAAGCCCCTCCCCGTTAGGGGAGAAGCTTGCGAACTCAATCGCTCGCCACGAAACAGGCTTCGCCCGCCACCTTCAGCTTGCCGCACAATTCGCGCGCCTGCCCCGCGCTGCCGGCGTTGACGCGCAAGCGATACACCGTGCGCCCGTTGACCTCGGCCTTCTGCACCGACTTGCCGAGCGGCTCGAGATACGCAAAGCGCGTCGATGCTCGCGTCCAGCCGGCATTGGCCTCGCGCTCGCTGTCGAACGAACCGATCTGCACCAGCGCGCCACCCGAGGCGCCGGACGCGGCCGACCTACGGCCCGGCCCGGTCGGTGCTGCGGTCAGCTTGCCGCTCGACGCGGGCAATGCGGCGACCGCGGTGTTGCCACCGCTCTGGCCGGTCGTCGCGCTGCTCGCCTTGGTCCCGACGATCGGCGTCTCCGGCACTGCATCGACGTTGATCCTGGCGTCGCCCGTCGCACTGCCATCGCTCGTGGCGATCGCGCTATCGCCTTCGCCCTCGACCTTGAGCCCACCCGGTTCGTCCGGCTTGATCTTGTAATCCCCCGCCGGCGCCGCGATCAGATCGCCATTGCCGTCCGAGACGCGCGCGCCCTGATAGTAATAATATCCGAACACCGCCGCGGCGAGCACCGCCAGGCCAAGCGCGACGAGCAGCACCAGCCGCAGCACCCCACTATTATCCTCATAATCGTCATCGACCGTTTCGAGCCAGGGCAGTCGATCCTCGTCCCGCACCTCGACATCACCAGAGGTTGCCATCGTCACATCTCCTGGACCGCCTGCACCCCCATGATGCCCAGACCGTTACGGATAACTTGCCCGATCGCGTCGGCCAAGAAAAGCCGCGCGCAGGTCAACGCCGCATCATCGGCAATCAGGAAACGACGCGATGGATCATCCTTGCCGGCATTCCATAACGCATGGAGCGATGCCGCCAAGTCATAGAGATAGAAAGCAATCCGGTGCGGCTCGCGCGCTTGCGCGGCGGTATCGACGACACGCGGGAATTGCGCCGCGAGTTTCACCAGCGCCAGTTCCTGCGTATCAAGCTGGGACAGATCGATCGCCTTGCAGCCGATCCCCGCCTCCGCCACTTTGCGCTTGAGCGACGCGATCCGCGCATGCGCATATTGCACGTAGAACACGGGATTATCCTTCGAGGCCTCGACCACCTTGGCGAAATCGAAATCCATCTGCGCATCGGCCTTGCGCGTCAGCATCGTAAAGCGGACGACATCCTTGCCCACTTCGGTAACGACATCCGCCAGCGTGACGAAATTGCCCGAGCGCTTGGACATCTTGACCGGCTCGCCGCCGCGCAGCAGCCGCACCATCTGCACCAGCTTGACGTCGAACTTGGTCTTGCCGCCGGTCAGCGCCTGCACTGCGGCGACGATGCGCTTCACCGTGCCGGCATGATCCGCGCCCCAGATGTCGATCAGCGCATCCGCGCTTTGCGCCTTCTGGTAGTGATAGGCGAGATCGGCGCCGAAATAGGTCCATTCGCCGCTCGATTTGCGGATCGGGCGATCCTGATCATCGCCAAACTGCGTCGAACGGAACAGCGGCAGCACCACTGGCTCCCAGTCTTCGAGCTCCTGGCCCTTGGGGGCTTCCAGCACGCCATCATAGATCAGCCCACGCGCACGCAGCTCCTTCTCGGCCGCCTGCGGCTTGCCCGCTGCCTGCAACTCGGCCTCGGACGAAAACAGATCGTGATGGATGCCGAGCAGCGCCAGATCCGCCTTGATCAGCACCAGCATCGCCGCGACGGCGCTTTTGCGGAACAGCACCAGCCAGTCGGCCTCGGGCGCATCGACGTAGCGATCACCGAATTCCTGCGCCAATGCCTGCCCCACCGGGACAAGATAATCACCCGGATACAGACCTTCGGGAATCTCGATCGTCGCGCCGAGCGCCTCGCGGTACCGCAGGTGCACCGAGCGCGCGAGCGTATCGACCTGCCCACCGGCATCGTTAACATAATATTCGCGGATCACTGTATTGCCGGCGAATTCAAGCAGGCTGGCCAATGCATCGCCGACCACCGCCCCGCGGCAATGCCCCATATGCATCGGCCCCGTCGGATTGGCCGAGACATATTCGATGTTCACCGTCGTCCCCCGCCCGCGCGCGGAGCGACCGTAATCGTCGCCGCCATCGACGATGGCTGACAGCTCGGCGCGCCACGTATCTTCGCTGAGCGTAAGATTGATGAAGCCAGGCCCGGCGACGGACACCGCCTCGACCTCATCCAGCTCGCCGAGCTTGGCGGCGATCTTCTCCGCCAGCGCGCGCGGGTTGGTTCCTGCCGGCTTGGCCAGGACCATCGCCGCGTTGGTCGCCAGATCGCCATGCGTCACGTCGCGCGGCGGCTCGACCGTCACGGCGGTGCGGTTAAGCGCTGCGGGCAGATCGCCCGTAGCAACGAGCGTATCGAGAACGGCATCGAGATGCGCGGCGAACCTGGTGTAAAGCGTCATGCGCGGGCGCTTAGAACAATGCGCGGCGAAAGGGAATTCTGTGCTGGCGGCCTGCATCCCCGAGAAGCCGGTTGCCGATTGCGTTTGATGCAACCACGCCCACACCCTTTGCGATTGGCTTTATGTGGCAGTGCAATATTATTGCCGACAGTTAGCGATAACACGAACCTCAGGACAGGGTGCTGGATCCGGCCTTCGACCATTCGAAAGGACCAGAAACATGACCAAATTCCTCACCGCCGCGCTGCTCGCCGCCATCGCCATCCCTGCCGTCGCCTCGGCCGAAGAAGCGCCGCAGCGCAGCTTCACGCGCGATGGCCAAACCTTCGTCTACACCTCAGTCGTCAAGGACGACAAAACCGTGCTCAGCGGCCATGCCTATCCATCGGGTCGCGATTTCACGCTCTCCGTGCGCGGCAAGCGCGTACGTGGCTATGCCGGTGGCGTTCCCGTGTCGTTTGTGGCCGAAAGCGCATTGCCGCGCAGCACCGGTACCGCGCTGGCATCACGCTAACGGTACCCAGCACCGGGCCGGTCAGCGACCGGCCCGGTGCATTTTGCCCTGCATTAGAACCCTTCGGGCAGATCCACCGGCCCGACCGCCTCGCGATAGCGCGTAACCGCATAGCGATCCGTCATGCCGGCGATAAAATCGGCGATGTGCCGGCTGCGATACGGCTCCGATGCGGGCAAGCGCCCGGACCAGTCCGCCGGCATCAGCCCCGGATCGGCGCGATAAGCGGCAAACAGCCCGGCGACCACGTGATGCGCCGCCTGCGCCGCCTCCAACTGGCGCGGATGATGATATAAATTGGTATACATGAAGCGCTTCAGATCGCGCTCATGCTCGCGCATGGCCGGCGAAAAACCGACCAGCTGATCCGCCAGCCGCACGTCGGCCGCGGTTTCGATGCGTGCTGCGGCGATCCGCGCCTCGCTCTCGGCAATCACGTCATTGACCATTCGGCCGATCTGGCTTCGGATCAATTCGCCGACCAAGCGTTCGGGTGGAAGATCGGCATTGCGCGCGCACGTTGCCGACCATCCTTCGGCCACCACCGGCACCGCCAGGATCTGATCGACACTCAGCAGCCCGGCGCGCAGACCATCATCGATATCGTGATTGTCATAGGCGATATCGTCAGCGATCGCCGCCACCTGCGCTTCCAGGCTGGGCCAGCGCGTCAGATCGAGCGGAAAGGCCGCATCCGCCGCCGCCAGTGCCCAGCCCGGTCGGTGGATCGGCCCGTTATGCTTGGCCAGCCCCTCCAGCGTTTCCCAGGTGAGGTTGAGCCCCGACCAGCGTGGATAAGGCGAATCGATCATCATCAGGGCGCGCAGCGTGTTGCCGTTGTGATCGAAGCCGCCATGCCCCCCCTCTTCTTCGGAAGGGCCGAGCGCCTCCTGCAGCGCATCCTCGCCGGCATGGCCGAACGGCGGGTGGCCGATATCGTGCGCCAGGCATAACGCCTCGGTGAGATCCTCGTTCAGCCCCAAGGTGCGCGCGATCGTGCGGCCGATCTGCGCCACCTCCAGGCTGTGCGTCAGCCGGACACGGAAATGATCGCCATCGGGCGACAGGAACACCTGCGTCTTGTGGCGCAAGCGGCGAAAGCTGATCGAGTGGACGATACGATCACGATCGCGCTGAAAAGCATCGCGCGGCCCGCGAATTTCCTGGGCGACAGTCTCGCTTTGTTCTTTATGCAGACGACCGCGGCTCTGCGATGGATCCGACGCCCAGGGCGCCGGATGCCTCATTGCATCAATCCATTCGTGTCGCTGAACAATGGGATCACTTCGCCGCCAATTTGGCGACCTTTTGCCCGGCCTCACTGGTAAAGGTAAAGGCCGAAAGCCCCTCTTTAGACAATGTATTGACGAAGCTGCGCGCCTCGGACTCGCTCTTGAACGGCCCGGTCAGCACGCGATTGGAGGCGCGTTGCGCCGCAGTCCAGCCCGTCTTGCCTTTGAAGGCGAGCGGCGCCTTGGTTCGCACCCGCGCCCATTCCTTGGGCAGATCGCCCTCATTGGCGCCGCCCGCCACCTGCACCCATATGCGCGCCGGTTCGAGCAACTTGGGGTCGTTTTTCTTCTTGAGCTCTTCGGCCTTCTTCGTCTCGGCGAGCTTCTTGGCCTCGGCGAGCTTCTTCGCATCCGCCAGCTTCTTGGCTTCGACCGCCTTCTTGGCCTCGGCCAGCTTCCTGGCATCGGCCAGCTTCTTGTCACGGAGCGCCCTTGCGGCGGCGACGGCCTTATCGTTGGCCAGGCGATCCGCAGCGCGCTGATCGTCGGACACCGGCGCAACCGTTGCGGGCGACGTCGCCGCGATCGGTTGCGACGCGACCGGCGCAACGGCGGCAACAGGCTCGGCGCCGACTGGTGGAACATCAAGCTCGGCACCGGGCACAGTGATATTGGCGATGATCTTGGCCAGGATCGAATCCTCGCCGCGGGCCGGGCCAGGCGCCGGCGGCAGGATCGGCGGCGGCAGGATCGGCGGCGGCAGGATCGGCGGCGTTACGGCCGCAACCTGCTGCGTCGATTCCGTGGCGGCACTGCTCGATATGGGCTGCGCGACGGGAGGCATAGTCGCTGCTGGCGGCATTGCGCCGGGTTGCACTGGCGCAGGCGTCGGTTCGGCCGCGACCACCACCGGCCGCGGGGTAACCACCTGCGCGATGCTGACAGCGGGCGGCACGGCGCGCACCGGCACCCCGTTAGCGGGCGCCGTGCTCGGTGCCGGGCTCGGCGCCGCGCGATCGGTCGGCGCCGGTGCACGCATCGGCTGCACCGCGGCCACCGACGCGTCGCGCGCCGCCGCGCCCGCGTTCTGCGATTGGCTCGCCGCCGCGCTATAAGGCGGCGAGATTCGGGCCGCTTGATTGGTCGGGGTCGTTACTGGAGCCTGATAGGATGGCGGTTGCGGCGACGGCGCCGGGGCGCGCACCGTCGCCACCTGGATGCTGCTGCGGGCCTGCGTCTCGCGTTTTTCGCGCGCGCGCCGGGCGCGACGATCCTCCTTGGCCGGCACCGCGGCGACCGTGACCACCGCCGCCGCGACCGGTGCGGGCCGCCCCGGCTCGGGCAACAAAACGGGCAGGCGTGGCGTCAGCCGGGCATCGGCGAGCCGCTGCGGGGTCGCGCGCACTTCGCCGAAATGCACGGCGAAAGCGCGATCGATCGGCCCCAGCGTGGCAAGCCTACTGAAGAACGGTTGCAGTCCCTGCCCCAGCCCGCCCGGCATCATGCTGGCGGCGATGCGCTCGGCGCCCTGGCTATCGCCGGTCATCGCCAGGATGAAGGCGCGCGTGCGCCACGCGCCACGATCGCTGCGGCGGAGCAGCGGATCGATGATCGCCAGCGCCTCGTCGCGCTTGCCCGAGATACCGAGCGACAAAGCATAACGGCGCAACGTCTCGTCCGCCGGGCCGCCACGCAGCGCCAGCCGGTAATCGCGTTGCGCGCGCTCCTGCTCGCCGATCAGATCATAGGCCAGCCCGCGATCCGCGGCAAAACGCCGCATGTCGCCGCGCAGCGCTTCCGCCTCGGCAAACAGCCGTAGCGCCTCGCCGGGCCGCCCGGCCTGGACAAGGATCGTCGCGCGACCGGCCTTGATCCGCGGATTGCTCGGATCGATCCGCTCGGCGCGCGCGAAAAAGCCGGCAGCGGCGGTGGCGTCGCCCAGCTTGAGCGTCAGTTCGCCCGCCCGCACCATGGCATTGAGGTCACCGGGATTGGCCGCCAGCGTGCGCATCTCGCCGGCCAGCGCATCGGCATCGGGCGTGGCGGGCTGAACGAACACGGTCTGCGCGCGCGCCGCAAGCGGCGCCAGGACGAGTGGCGCAGCGAGGGCAGCGGCAAAAAGGCGGCGGGTGCGAAATACTGTCATCGGAATCGATGCTAGACGCCAGCGCAGGTGAACCGGCAATGTCCGTCACCCCACCGGCGCGACGGGCCGACGCACACCGGCGACCGGCCGGTGGCGCCCGCCGCGATTGCCTTACTGATTGTTCTGACGATGCAGGAAACGCGGAATATCAAGCGGATCCTTCTCCGGCTCGTCCTCACGCGCCGCGCCGCGCGTCGCGCCCGACATGCGCTCGAACAGCGTCCCGCCGAGCTTCACGCGCGGCGCCGGAGCGATCGGCGCGGGCTCAGCTACCGGCTCGGCCTGCGGTGCGCCGGGCGACAACCAGCGGCGGCGCTGGCTGCCATCGGCCACGTCCTGCGCCGGCACCGCGGCGGCTTCATTACCGAAGCTCAGCGGCGCGCGCGGCGGGGCCACGGCATCGCTTCCCAGCACCAGTTCGTCCTCGTCCGCCGGCGCTTCGGGCGCGGCAAGGCCCGAGGCATCATCCATCGTCGGCATCGGCTCGACCAAGGGCGCGACCGCGGCGGGGGCCGGTGCGGCGACCGGCTCCTCGGTCTTCTTGGGCGCTGCAAAGGTGAAAGCGCGCGTCGTCGTGGCGGGCGTCTCAACACGCGCCACAGCCTCTATCCCGGTGGCGACCACCGAGACGCGGATCTTGCCTTCGAGATCGGGGTTGAACGCCGAACCCCAGATAATGTTGGCGTCTTCATCGACCAGTTCGCGAATATGGTTTGCGGCCTCATCGACCTCGAGCAGGCGCATATCGTCGCCGCCGGTGATCGAGACGATCACGCCCTTGGCGCCCTTCATCGACACGCCATCGAGCAGCGGGTTGGCGATCGCCATCGATGCCGCCTCGATCGCGCGATTATCGCCCGATGCTTCGCCCGTGCCCATCATCGCCTTGCCCATTTCCTGCATGACGGAACGGACATCGGCGAAATCGAGATTAATCAGGCCAGGCATGACCATCAGATCGGTGATCCCGCGCACGCCCTGCTGCAGAACTTCGTCCGCCATCTGGAACGCTTCCTTGAACGTCGTGTTGGCGTTGGCGACCAGGAACAGATTCTGGTTGGGGATGACGATCAGCGTATCGACGTACTTCTGCAGTTCCTCGATGCCGGCATCCGCCGCCTTGGCGCGTCGGCTGCCCTCGAAGGCGAACGGCTTGGTCACCACGCCGACGGTCAGGATGCCCATGTCGCGTGCCGCCTTGGCGATGACGGGGGCTGCCCCAGTGCCGGTGCCGCCGCCCATGCCTGCGGCGATGAACACCATGTGGCTGCCTTCGAGCGTCTTGGCGAGCTGGTCGATCGTTTCTTCCGCCGCGGCGCGACCGATTTCGGGGCGGCTGCCCGCGCCCAAGCCCTGCGTGATCTTGGCACCCAGCTGGATGCGCTGCGACGCGCTCGACTGCTTGAGCGCCTGCGCGTCGGTATTGGCGACCAAAAAGTCGACGCCCTGCACTTCGGCACGGATCATATTGGCAATCGCGTTGCCACCCGCCCCGCCGACGCCGATCACGGCGATGCGCGGGGTGAGTTCGTCAACTTCCGGAGCCAGAAATTCGATGCTCATGGGTCTTGTCTCCAGCGTGCGCCCATACACCGGCGCACATGATTAATTTGCATTGTGTTTGCACTATCGCCTTGGCCGGTGCCAGCGCGAATGATGCAGGCTGTCGGAAAAGCTCAATAATTCGCCCGTGCCATGGCGATTAGCCGCCGGATCACGGAAAAACCCTTCTGCCGATGCACCGTCTGGTGCTTGCTCGAGAGCGAGCGCAGATCGACCGGATCGGAAGCAGCGTAAAAGGCGAGCCCGGCCAGAGTGGTGAATGCCGGCCCGGAATGCGCCTCGGGCAATGCCGTCAGCCCGCGCGGCCGCCCGACCCGAACCGAACGCCCCAGCGCCTGCTGCGCATAATCGGCCACGCCCTTCAATTCCGCGCCCCCGCCGGTCAGCACGACCTGGCGCCCGACAGGGCCGGAGAATTTCAGCTCGGTCAGCGCCTTCTGCACTTCGCCGATCAGATGATCGAGCCGCTGGCGGATCACCGCGATCAGCTGCGCGCGCGTGATCCGCGTGCCATCGCCCTGCCCGTCCTCCGCGCTGATCGGCGCGACATCGATCATGTCGTGATTGTCGCGGGGGCTGGCATTGGCCGATCCGTAGAAGCATTTCATCCGTTCGGCCTGCGCGCGGCTGGTGCCGAAGGCCGACGCGATATCGTCGGTAATATCCTGCGCGCCGAACGGGATCGAGGTCAGCCCGACGAGCATGCCGCCGGCGAACAGTGACACATTGGTGATGCCCGCGCCCAATTCGACCAGCGCTACGCCCAGTTCGCGCTCTTCATCGGACAGGCACGCCATGCCCGTCGCCACCGGCGCGGCGATGATGGATTTCACCTCGAGATGGGCGTTGGCGACGCACAGCCCCAGATTGCGCACCGGCGAACCATCGGCGGCGACGACATGGATATGCACGCCGAGCCGATCGGCATGCAGCCCGAGCGGCTTCTTGACGCCGGTCAGCCCATCCAGCGTGTACAGCGCGGGCTGCGCATGCAGCACCATGCGGCCCGCTGGGTCGATCGACTCCCGCCCGGCATGCAGCAGCGCATCGATATCGGATTGCTCGACCCGGTGGCCGCCCAGCTCGAATTCGATCGACGCGACATCGCTGACCAGCCCGCCGGCGGAAAAGCTCACCCACACATTCTGGATGTTGACCCCGGCAATGCGCTCGGCCTGCTCGACCGCCTCGCGCACCGCCGCTTCGGTGGCATCGGCATCGGCGATGTAACCGCGCTTCACGCCGCGGCTTTCGCGCTGCCCGGTGCCAAGCACGATCAGTTCGCCGCCATCGCCCTTCTGCGCGATCATCGCCGAAACCTTGGACGACCCGATATCGAGCGCCGTGATCAATCCCTCTGGTGCTACCTTCGCCATGTTCTTTACCCCTGCCCCGCCACGCTACCACGCTTATGCGCTTCGATCACTGCCGGTGGCGGCGCCGCCCCCGCCTGGTTGGGATCGGTGATCGCGCGACCGGCGCTGTCGCCCGGCTTGCGCGCCACCAATTTGGCCGGATCACGCATGTCGAAGCGCAGCCAGCCCTTGCCGAGCAGCGGCTTCACCCCATCCAGTTGCGCGAACTTGGTCAGCGCGGTCGCCGCGGCCTGTTCGCCCTCGGGCAAGGCCAGCGTCTCGCCGCTTTCGAACGTCAAATTCCACCGCCGATTGCCGACCCAGGTCGCCGCCTTGACGATTGGCCGCAACGCCGGCGCTGCGCCGAGCAATTTCTGATACGCCGCTTCCTGCATGTTCGCGCCCGGCCCGATGACCAGCGGCAGATCCGGCATCGCATCGGGGCGCACCGGCTCCAGCCATACGCCATCCGAACCGATCAGCGACAATTGTCCCTTATCCTGCCACACGGCCGTCGGCTTGCGCTCGACGATATGGACCAGCAGCGTGTCGGGCAGCCGACGCGAGACATGCGCGTCCTGTACCCAGCCGTAACGCAGCAATTTCTGCCGCACGTCTTCCAGCCGCACCAGTGGCATGGCGGTCGATTGCTGATCGAGCGCCACGGCATAGACCGACATGCGATCCATCCGGCTGACCCCCGTCAGCTCGATCTTGTCGACGCGAAAGCCGGCGCGCCCGACGCCTTCGGCCATGGCGGTCCCGATCGCCGAGGGCACGCCGGCCCATACCGCGATGGTCCCGAGGCCGGCGATCACTGCGCCGGTAATCGTCCAGGTCGCCAAACGATGGAGCGTGGCTTCGCTGATCGGCAGCGCCGCGATCATGCGGTCGATCACCGAGACGCGCGGGGCTTTGCGTTTCTGCACCGGCCGACGCGCCGGGCTGCGTTTCAGCGTGCGGCTGCTCACAGCAGCGCCTCGTCGACGATCTTCTGCACCAGTTCGGGATAACTCATCCCGTTGTGCCGCGCCTGTTCGGGCACCAGACTGAGTGCGGTCATCCCCGGCTGCGTGTTGACCTCGAGCAGGAACAGGCCGTCGACGCCACGCTCGTCATCCCAGCGGAAGTCCGAGCGCGAGCAGCCTTTGCAGCCGAGCAAGCGGTGTGACTCCAGTGCCAGTGCCTTGCAGGCTTCGGCTATCTCGTCCGGAATGTCCGCTGGATAGACATGCTCGGTCAGGCCATCGGTATATTTGGAATCGTAATCGTAAAACCCACTCTTGGGCTTCAACTCGGTGACGCCCATCGCCCAGTCGCCGAGCACCGCGGTGGTCAGTTCGCGGCCACGGATAAACGGCTCGGCGAGCAATTCATCGAATTCCTGCCACGGGCCCACCGCGCCCGGCGCGATCGGGTTGCCGTAATCACCATCCTCGGTGACGATCGCCACGCCGACCGAGGAGCCCTCGTTGACCGGCTTCAGCACATAGGGCCGCGGCAGTGGATCGCCTTCGTACAAGCTCGCGCTTTTCACGATCCGGCCGCCGGGCATCGGAATGCCGTGCGGCACCAGCGCCTGCTTGGTCAGCACCTTGTCGATCGCGATGACCGAGCTGACCATGCCGGAATGCGTATAACGCAGGCCCATCAGATCGAGCATGCCCTGCACGGCGCCATCCTCGCCCGGCGTGCCGTGCAGCGCGTTGAACACCACATCGGGCGCAGCCTCGGCCAGCCGCGCGGCGACGTCATGGCCCATGTCGATGCGCGTCACACGATGCCCGAGCGATTCCAGCGCCTCGGCCACGCCCGCGCCCGACAGCAGCGACACGGCGCGTTCGGCCGACCAGCCGCCCATCAATACAGCGATATGCAGAACGCTCACGATGTCACCCCCACCCGCTGAATTTCCCATTCCAGCTCGACCCCCGATTGCGCCTTCACCTTGGCCCGGACCTCTTCGCCCAGCGCCTCGATCTCCGCGCTCGTCGCATTCCCCAGGTTGAGCAGGAAATTGGTATGTTTTTCACTGACCTGCGCGTCACCGCGCTTCAGCCCGCGGCACCCGGCCTCGTCGACCAACTGCCACGCCTTGTGCCCCTCGGGATTCTTGAACGTCGATCCGCCGGTCTTCGAGCGCAGCGGTTGCGACGCTTCGCGCGCGGCGGCGATGCGATCCATCTCGGCCTGGATCGCCACCGTGTCGCCCGGCGCGCCGCGGAACGTTGCGCTGACCACGACGCAGCCGTCGGGCAGCGTGGAGTGGCGATAGGTGTAGCCGAGTTGGTCGACGCGCAACGTGATCTGCTCGCCCGAGCGCAGCACGACATCGCACGCAACAAGAATTTCGCTGGTATCACGGCCATAAGCGCCGCCATTCATGCGCACGAACCCGCCCACCGTACCGGGGATCGAGCGCAGGAATTCGACCCCGGCAATCCCGGCGTCGCGCGCGGTGGAGGACACCAGGATGCCGCTTGCCCCGCCGCCGCATTGGAGCGTCGTCGCATCGAGCGCCGCGACCTTGGCGAACGGCTTGCCCAGCCGCACGACCACGCCGGGGACGCCGCCATCGCGCACGATCATGTTGGACCCGAGACCCAGCGCCATGACGGGCACGGCGGGATCGAGCGCGGCAAGGAAGTCGCTGAGATCGGCGATGTCCTTGGGCTCGAACAGCCACTCGGCGGCACCGCCGGATTTGAACCAGACGAGCGGGGCGAGCGGGGCGTCTGCCGTCAGGCGGCCACGAATGTGCTTAAGGGGGGTAGAGGAGGGCACGGCACTCACCGTGCAGCCTCGATTCCGGCGACAAGGCCAGCGGCCCATTTGGTGATATCCCCAGCCCCCAGGCATACCACCATATCGCCCGGCCTGGTCACTTCGGCCAGCAGCCCGGCCAGCGTGTCCGCATCCGCCACCGTCGCGGCCGAGCGATGCCCGCGCCGCTTCAATCCTTCGACCAAAGCCGCCGCATCCACGCCCTCAATCGGCGCTTCGCCCGCGGCATAGACCGGCGTGACCAGCACCATATCGGCATCGTTGAACGCCTGCTGGAACTCCTCCATCAGATTGCCCAGCCGCGTATAGCGATGCGGCTGGACCACCGCGATGACGCGGTTTTCCACGCCCTCGCGCGCCGCCGCCAGCACGGCCTTGATCTCGACCGGGTGGTGCCCGTAATCGTCGATCACTGTTACGCCGCCGGTCTCGCCGACCTTGGTAAAGCGCCGTTTGACGCCGCCGAACTTGGCAAAGCCGGTGCGGATCGTCTCGTCAGGGATGCCCATTTCCAGCGCGACGCCGATCGCCGCCAGCGCATTCTGCACGTTATGCCGCCCGGGCATCGGCATCTCGATCCCCTCGATCGAGCGCACCGATCCGTCGCGCGCACGCACCAGGCATTCGAAGCGATTGCCGCCGGGGATCGGCGTCACATTGACCCCGCGCACATCGGCCTGCGCCGCGAACCCGTACGTGACCACTCGGCGATCGCGCACGCGCGGGATGATCGCCTGGACTTCGGGATGATCGAGGCACAGCAACGCCGCACCGTAAAACGGCACGTTCTCGATGAAATCGACGAATGCGTCCTTCACGGCCTCGAACGAGCCGTAATGATCGAGATGCTCGGGATCGATATTGGTAACCACCGCGATCGTGCCGTCCAGGCGCAGGAAGCTGCCGTCGCTCTCGTCCGCCTCGACCACCATCCAGTCGCTCGCGCCCAGCCGCGCGTTCGAGCCATAGGAGTTGATGATCCCGCCATTGATCACCGTGGGATCGACCCCGCCGGCATCGAGCAACGCTGCGATCATCGACGTGGTCGTCGTCTTGCCGTGCGTGCCCGCCACCGCGACGGTCGATTTCAGCCGCATCAGCTCGGCCAGCATCTCCGCGCGCCGCACCACCGGCACGCGCTTTTCCAGCGCCGCTTCGACTTCAGGATTACTGCGCACGATCGCGGTGGAGGTGACGACCACCGCCGCCTCGCCAATATTCTCTGCCGCATGGCCGATCGCCACGCGGATGCCCTTGTCGCGCAGGCCCTGCACGACATAGCCCTCGGCCACGTCCGAGCCCTGCACGTCATAGCCCAGATTCTTCATCACCTCGGCAATGCCCGACATGCCGATCCCGCCGATGCCAACGAAATGGATCGTGCCGATATCGGTGGCGACACCCCTCATGCTTCAGAATCCTTCATGCGTAAGCCGCCGCGTCGCCGAACTTGATCGGCCGGTTGAGCCCGATCGGCATGTCGCCGTGCGGGCTATCGAGACTTTCGACCAGATCGGCCAGATCGCGCACCGCATCGGGCCGCCCGCAGCTGCGCGCGCGCCCGGCGGCATTTTGCAGCGCTTCGGGATCGAGCCCCAGCCGCTGCATCTGCCGCGCCAGCTCGATCGGCGTGAAACTGCGCTGATCGATCGTCCGCGCGCCACCGGCATCGGTCATTTCGCGCGCATTGACCGTCTGGTGATCGTCGGTGGCCGAGGGCAGCGGCACGAGGATCGCGGGCCGCCCGGCCACGGTCAATTCGGCCAGCGTAGAGGCGCCCGCGCGCGCGATCACCAGATGCGTCCAGGCCAGTTGCTCGGGCATATCGGGCAGATAAGTGGCCAGTTCTGCGGCGATCGACAGCTCGGCATATTTCGCCCGCGCGGCATCGATATCTTCGATGCGCGCCTGATGCGTCACTTGCAGGCGGCGGCGGAAGCTGACCGGCAGCAGCGACAACCCATCGGGCACGACGTGCGACAGGATGCTCGCACCCTGGCTCCCGCCGGTTACCAGCACGCGGAAAATGCCGTCTTCCTCGAGCAGAGGATACGGTTGCGCGCGCAATGCCAGCACCTCGGCGCGCACCGGATTGCCGACCAGATGCGCCTTGCCGCGATATTTGGGCTTGAGCCGTTCGACATTGGCATAGGACGTGGCGATGGCATTCACACGCCCCGCCACCAGCCGGTTGACCCGCCCGAGCACGGCGTTCTGCTCATGCACCGCGGTCGGGATCCCCGCGCTGAATGCCGCGAGCAGCGCCGGCAGCGCGGGATAGCCGCCGAAGCCGATCACCGCCGACGGCTTTTGATGCTTGTAGAGCTCGATCGCCAGCGCCCGCCCGGCGACCATCGCCTTGATCGCCTTGGCCCAGCCGATCACGCCGCCCGACAGCCGCCCGGCGGGGAGCACATGCGTCTGTATGCCGTCGAACAACCCGGGGAAGCGCACGCCGCGCGCGTCGGAAATCAGCGAAACGTGATGCCCGCGTTTGCCCAGTTCCGCAGCCAGCGATGCTGCCGGCACCATGTGCCCGCCGGTGCCGCCCGCCGCCAATACGAAATGCTTCTGTACACTCATTCGCCGCTCCACCGCGCGATATAGGGAGAGCGCGACACGAACGGGTTTCGCCGTGTGAATGCAAGCAGCAATCCCATGCCGATCGACAGCGCGATCATCGACGATCCGCCATAGCTGATGAACGGCAGCGTCATGCCCTTGCTTGGCGCCATGCCGGTATTCACCGCCATGCTGATCAGCGCCTGCGCGCCGAACTGCGTGGCGAGACCCGCCGCGGCATACAGGCGGAACTCGTCCTGCTCGTCGAGCAGTTTGACGAACACGCGCACCACGATGGCGAGGAACAGGATGGCGATGATGGCGCAGGCGATCAGGCCGAATTCCTCGCCGATCACCGAATAGATATAATCGGTATGTCCCTCGGGCAGGCGGAATTTCATCGTGCCGCCGCCGGGGCCGGTGCCGCGCCAGCCGCCATTGGTGATCGCGTTATAGGCGGCGTTGGTCTGGAAATTGTCCGATCCGCCCTCGGTGCCCGGGAACAGGAACGCATCGATGCGCACGCGCGCGGTATCGTAGAACAGATAGGCCGCGACCAGCGCGACCGGCACGCAGCCGAGCAACCCGATCATCACCCGCACCGGCGTGCCCGCGATCATCAGCAAGGCGATCCATACCGAGCAGAACACCACGGTCTGGCCGAAATCGGGCTGCAGCATCAGCAGCAGCGCGACCAAGGCGGTCAGCCCGCCGGTAATCCATACCACCGGCACTTGCGCATCCTTGGCGCGCAACGACAGCAGCCACGCCAGGGTGACGATGAAGAAGGGCTTGAGGAACTCCGATGGCTGCATCGATGCCACGCCGAAATTGATCCAGCGCGTCGCGCCGTTGCGCTCGAAGCCGATCACCGGCACGGCCATCAGCAGCACCAGGCAGACCAGCGCGCCGATCAGCGCCATGCGCCGTGCGACCGTTACCGGCAGCATCGAGGTGATGAACAGCACGGGCAGCGACACGCCGACCCAGCCCAATTGCCACCAGAGATAATATAGCGGCGCAATATGATGCTTGTCGTCCGAATAGCGTTGCGCCGCGGCGGGCGATGCCGCGCCGACCGCGACCAGCCCGATGGCGATCAGCAGCAGCGCGAGCAGCAGCAGCACGCGATCGATATCCCAGAACCACATGCCGAGCGCCGAGCGATCGCCGCGCCCGCCGCGATCCTTCATGCTGGTCCAGAAACCGGGTTTGGGGCGGGTGCGCAGGTCGGTCATGCCAAGGCCTCCACCAGCGCCCGGAACTGATCGCCGCGATCCTCGAAATCGCGAAACTGGTCGAACGAGGCGCAGGCCGGGGAGAGCAACACGGTCTCACCAGAACGCGCATTGGCCGCGGCGCTGGCGACGGCGGTGGCAAGTGTGCCGCTCCGTTCGACCGGCACCCTGCCAGCGAGGATCGCGGCAAAGCTCTGGCCCGACGCGCCGATCGTATAGGCCTTCACGACATGGTCGAACGCTGGCGCGCAGGCGTCGAGATCATCCGACTTGGCCTGCCCGCCAAGAATCCAGTGAATGCGGGGGAACGCGGCCAGCGCCGGTGCGACGGATTCCGGGTTGGTAGCCTTGCTGTCGTTGACGAACGCCACGCCGTTGATTGTGGCGACATGCTCCATCCGATGCGGCAATCCGGCAAAGCTGACCAGCGCCGCATCGATCACCGCATCCGCCACGCCGAGATGCCGCGCCACCGCAATTGCGGCTTTGGCGTTGAGCAGATTGTGCGGGCCGCGCAAGGCCGGCCAATCCGCCACCGCGCCCGGATCGACATCGGCGACGAATTGGATGATCGGGTCTTCCGCATCATCAAGCACATCGAAATCCGCTTCGGCTTCGCCATCCACGACGGCGAGTTGCTGCGGGGACTGCATGGCAAACAGCCGTGCCTTGGACGCGGCGTAATCGGCCAACCCGTCATAGCGATCGAGGTGATCCGGCGTGATGTTGAGCAACACCGCGACATCGCAATCCAGCGTCTGCGTCAGATCGATCTGATAGCTCGACAGTTCCAGCACATACACGCCGCCCTCGGGCAATGGCTCCTGCTCAAGGATCGGCAGCCCGATATTGCCGCCGAGCCGCGACGGCACGCCCGCGGTCTGCAGGATATGGTGGATCAACGATACCGTCGTCGATTTCCCGTTGGTCCCGGTAACGCCGACCACCTTGTGCGCCGGCAGCGAGGCACGGGCCTGCGCGAACAATTCGATGTCGCCGATGATCGGCACCCCCGCCGCGCGCGCCCTGGCGGCGATCGGGTGGCGGTTGAGCGGGACGCCGGGGGAGACTACCACAGCGTCAAAGCCGGAAAGATCTATCGTCTCCGGGTCTGCGAACGTCAAAAGCCCCTCCCCTTCAGGGGAGGGGTTGGGGGTGGGGGCTATCCCCAAGCGCGGCGTATGCGGCATGTCCCCACCCCAACCCCTCCCCTGAAGGGGAGGGGCTTCAAGAAGCGCGTCACGCTTCGCCGCATCCGTATCCCACGCCACCACCCGCGCCCCGCTCGCCACCAGCGCGCGCACCGTCGCCGCGCCGGAACGCGCCAGCCCCAGCACAGCGAAGCTCTTGGCCGCCCAGAGGGGCGAGGTGATCACCGCAATTTCAACGTCGAGAGGCCAGCCAGCGCCAGCACGAAGGCGATGATCCAGAAGCGGATCACGACCGTCGCCTCGGCCCAGCCGAGCTGTTCGAAATGATGGTGGATCGGCGCCATCTTGAACACGCGGCGGCCGGTGCGCTTGTAGAAGAACACCTGGATGATGACGCTAAGCGCCTCCATCACGAAGAGCCCCCCGATGATCCCCAGCACGATCTCATGATGCGCGACGACCGAGATCGCGCCCAGGGCGCCGCCGAGCGCGAGGCTCCCGGTATCGCCCATGAACACCGCGGCCGGCGGCGCATTGAACCACAGGAAGGCGAGCCCCGCCCCGACGATGGCGCCGCAGAAGATCGCCAGTTCACCCGCGCCGGGCACATGGGGGATGCCGAGATAGGTCGCGAACTTCACGTTGCCGCACAGATACACGATGACCATGAACGCCACCGAGGCGATGATCACCGGCATCGTCGCGAGGCCATCCAGCCCGTCGGTCAGGTTCACGGCATTGCCGAACGCCACGATCGTGAACGCGGCAAACACGATGTAGAAATAGCCCAGATCGATCGAGATGTTGCTGAAGAACGGCAGATACAGAAGCGTGCCGTTCTGCCCGACGATGATCCAGCTGGCGAGCAAGGCGATGGCGAATTCGCCCAGCAGCCGCGTCCGCCCGGACACGCCCGCGGTGCTGGCTTTACGCACCTTGTCGTAATCGTCGAGGAAGCCGATCGCGCCGAACCCCAGCGTGACGAACAGGCAGGCCCAGACATAGGGGTTGCGGATATCCATGAACATCAGGATCGACAGACCCATGCTGGTCAGGATCATCAGCCCGCCCATCGTCGGCGTGCCGCGCTTGGCGAGATGCGTTTGCGGCCCGTCGGCGCGGATCGGCTGCCCCTTGCCTTGGCGCACGCGCAGCCAGCCGATGAAGCGCGGCCCGATGATCAGCCCGATCACCAGCGCCATCGTCACCGCCCCGCCGGTGCGCACCGATTGGTAGCGCAGCAGATTGAGCAGCCCCGGAAAACCCAGATAATCGGCGAGGATAAACAGCATTATAGTGTCCCGGCGTGCAGGCTGGCGACCAACGCCGCCAGCCCCACGCCATTCGATCCCTTGATGAGCACCGCATCGCCCGGCGCCACGATTGTCATCAGGCTTGTCCGGGCAGCGGCGGCATCGGCCACATGGACGAATTGCACGCGCCCCTCAAGCGCTTCCGCAAGCGCTGCCATCTCCGCGCCCACCAATATGGCGCGGGATACCCCCGCTTGGACGATCGGATCGGCCAGCGCGGCGTGATACGCGGCACTGCCCTCGCCCAGTTCACGCATTTCGCCCAGCACGGCGATCTTGCGCGTGGCAGCATCGGCGCCGAGCACGGCAAGCGTGGCGCGCATCGAGGCCGGGTTGGCATTATAGCTCTCGTCGATTACCAGCGCCTCGCCCCCCGGCAGCGGCGCCGTGAAACGCGCGCCGCGCCCCTGCAGACCGCCCAGTTCGGCAAGCGCCAGCCCGGCCATGGCCAGATCGCCGCCAACCGCATCGACCGCGGCGAGCACGCCCAGCGCGTTGGACACCCAGTGCATCCCCGGCTGCGCCATGGTGAAGCTCAGCTCGCGCTCGCCGAGACGTGCGGTAACGAAGGTCGCACCAAGCGACGTGCGCATGGCCTCGATCGCGCGCACATCCGCGCCGTCGTCGAGCCCGAACGTCACGATATGTGCCGCATGCGGCCGCGCCGCGGCGAGCAGCCGTTCGCGATGCGGGCTGTCGTACGGAATGATCGCGGTGCCGCCGGGCTCGAGCCCGGCAAAGATTTCGCCCTTCGCATCGGCGATCCCCGATTCGTCGGGAAAGAAGGCCGTATGCGCCGGCGCGATCGCGGTGATCATCGCCACATGCGGCCGCACCAGCGTGGTGAGATGCGCGAGCTCGCCCGCATGGTTCATGCCCATTTCGAACACGCCGTAGCGCGCCGTCGCCGGCATCCGCGCCAGGCTGAGCGGCACGCCGGTATGGTTGTTGTAGCTTTTCACCGAGCGATGCGCCGCGCCGGGCTGCGCGCGATCGAGCGCGGCGAACAGCGCTTCCTTGGTGCTCGTTTTGCCCACCGATCCGGTCACGCCGATGATCCGTGCGCTGCTGCGCCTGCGCGAGGCCACCGCCAGCGCCTCCAGCGCGGCCATCGTGTCGGCCACGCGGACGTGCGGGTGCGCGGTGTGCTGGCTGACGATCGCCCCCGCCGCGCCCTGGGCGAACGCCTGATCGAGGAAACGATGGCCATCGGTCGTCTCGCCGGTCAGCGCGATGAACAGATCGCCCGGCCCTACTTCGCGCGAATCGAACGTGACGCCGGTAACGGAGAACACGCCCGAGGCGGCGCCGCCCGTCGCCGCGGCGATTTCGGCAGAGGTCCACAAGGTCACGCCGCCATCTCCCGCGCCACGCTCACATCATCAAACGGCAGCACCAGATCCCCGACGATCTGCCCCTGCTCATGCCCCTTGCCCGCGACCAGCACGATATCCTCCGGCCCCGACAGCGCGATCGCCGCGCCGATCGCCTCGCGGCGGGACCCGATCTCGGTCGCCCCCGGCGCGCCTTCCAGCACCATCGCGCGGATCGTGGCCGCATCCTCGCCGCGCGGGTTGTCGTCGGTCACGATCACCACATCGGCCAGGGCGGCGGCGATGGCGCCCATCGCCGCGCGCTTGCCCTGATCGCGATCGCCGCCTGCGCCGAATACCACGATCAACCTGCCCTTCGCGTGTGGTGCCAGGGCGGCGATGGCGGCCTCCAGCGCGTCGGGCGTATGGGCATAATCGACATAGACCGGCGCGCCGCTGCGCGCGATCACCGCCCGTTCGAGCCGCCCGCGCACCGGCTGTAACCGCGCCAGGCTGGCCAGTGTCGCCGCGACATCGCCGCCCGTGGCAATCACCAGCCCCGCCGACACCATGGCATTGGCCGCCTGATACGCGCCAATCAGCGGCAGATTGATCTCGAACGTCCGCCCTTCGGCCATGATCGCCAGCCCTTGCCCCAGCAAGGTCGGATCGCGCGACACCAGCTTCAGCGTCTCCCCCTGTGTTCCCACTGACAGGACCCGCACGCCGCGCGCGCGGGCAATCTCCATCACCTGCGCGGAGAGCGGATCATCGGCCCAGACCACCGCGGCGCCATCAGCAGAAACGACTTCCGAAAACAGCCGCATCTTGGCCTCAAAATAGGCCGCCATCGTGCCGTGATAATCGAGATGATCGCGGCTGAGATTGGTAAAGCCCGCTGCCCGCACGGGCAGCCCTTCGGTGCGATATTGCTCCAGCCCATGCGAGGAGGCTTCGAACGCGACATGGCTGACGCCCTCGCGCGCCAGCCCTGCGGTATTGGACAGGAACGTCACCACATCGGGCGTGGTCAGCCCCGTGGATACGCGGTCATCGCCCGTGGTCACGCCCAGCGTGCCGATCGACGCGGCGTGAAACCCCGCCATGCGCCACAATTGCCGGGTCATTTCCACGCACGAGGTTTTGCCGTTGGTGCCCGTCACCGCCACGGCCACCGCGGGAAACGGCGCGAAGAAACGCGCCGCCAGCCCGGCAAACGCCCGGCGCGGATTGGCATCGGCAATGTGCACCGCGCCCTCGACACGTGCCTCGGGCCGCGCCACCACGGCGATCGCCCCCGCCTTTACCGCCGCGGCGATATAGTCTTCGCCATTCACCTTGCTGCCCGCGAACGCGCCGAACACGGTGCCGCTGGCCACCTTGCGATGATCGATGGCAAAGCCGCTGACCGTCGCTTGCTCATCGCCGCCCGTGAGAAGGCCGAGCTTCATTCGGCATCCAGCGCGGATTCGCCCGGCGCACGCCACAGCAATGGCAGCAGGTCGGATACGTCCACATCGCGCGCATTATCCGGCATCACGCCCAGCATCGCGCCGGTGCGGCTGATCACCCGGCTGACCACCGGCGCCGCGGTATACGCCGCGGTGGTCTGGAAGGAATTCTCCTTCACGCGCTTGGGGCTGTCCATCATGGCGACCACGACATAGCGGGGATTATCCATCGGGAAGGCCGCGGCGAAGGTCGAGACGTTGGCATTCTTCAGATAGCCGCCGCCGCCCGCCACTTCGGCCGTGCCCGTCTTGCCACCGACGCGGTAACCCGGCGCCTCGGCCATGCGGCCGGTGCCCTGCGTCACGATCATACGCAGCAACTGGCGCATGCGCGCGCTGGTTGATGGCGCGATCACGCGCCGCCCCTTGGCCGCCTGGCCTGGTGCCACCCGCAGCAGGGTGGTGGGACGCCAGATTCCGCCATTCACCAGCGTGGCATAGGCATTGGCCAGATGCAGCGGGGTGACGGCGATGCCGTGGCCATAGGCCGTCGTCATCACCGTGGTGCGCGCCCAGTATACCGGCCATAGCGGCTTCTGCTTTTCGCGCAGCTCGATATCCGGCTTGGTGCCGAAGCCCAATTTAGTGAACATCGCCGACAGCCGTTCCTTGCCGATCTGATCGGCGATCCGCGCGGTGGCGATGTTGGACGAGTGGATCAACGTTTCGGGGATATTGAGGAAGCGTTTCTGCGCGTGATCGTCATGGATGGTGAAGCCGCCGACATGCAGCGGTTGCGTGGCATCGAAGCGCTTGGCCATGCTCGTCACCACGCCGGTGTCGATCGCGGTTGCCATGGTGATCGGCTTGAAGGCCGAGCCAAGCTCATACACGCTCTGCGTCACGTTGTTGCGCAGCGATTCCTTATTGGCCGATCCCACCTTGTTGGGATTGAACACCGGCAGCGACGCCATGGCGATCACTTCGCCGGTATCGACATCCAGCACCACGCCCGTTGCGCCGCGTGCCTGATAGGCGTTCATCGCCGCGCCGAGCTCGCTCTCCATTGCCGCCTGCACACGGTAATCGATTGACAGGCTGAGCGGCGTCGCGCGATCGATCGGGTTGGCCAGCCGTTCGTCGAACGCGCGCTCGATCCCGCTGGCCCCCGCCAGACGACCCGCTGCGGCATCGGGGCTGAGAAAGCCCAGCACATGCGCCGCCAGCGTGGTTTGCGGATACAGCCGCTCGGGTTCTTTCTCGAACACCACCGCGGGCTCGCCCAGCGCGTTCACGGCGGTGACCAGCGAGGGCGAGGCGTGATGCTCGAGGAAAGTGAACGACGCGGTCATGTTCAGCCGCTCGTAAAACCACGCCTGATCATGCGTCGGGATCAGCGCGGCGAGCTTGGCGGCCAGCTCGTGCTTGTCACCCAGCACCTTGCCCGGATGCACGCCAATACCCCAGGCTTCGATCGTGCGCGCCAGTGGCTCGCCGTTACGATCGACGATATCGCCACGCGACCAGCTCGCGCTCAGCATCGCCGCGCGCGCACTCCCCGGATCAGCGGCAAACGACAGCACCGCCAGCCGGATGAGGACAACGGCGATGGCGGCGGCGAACAACAGGAGCAGGATCATCAGACGCGTGTGCACCGTCTGGATCAGCACCTGGCGCTGAGCCGTCGGGCGCCGATGCGGCATGGGACGGGCGAGCGCGATGCTCACCGCAAGCGGCCGGCTTCCCGGCTGGCGCCGCTGGTCAGATCGCCGATCATCGAATCGCTGAGCAGTTTGCGATCCAGCATCGCCACCGCCTGCGTCTTGCGCGGCACCGCCGCGGTCTTCACGGGCGCGATGGTGGGCTGCGGCTTGGCGCTGGCCACGGCGACGCTGACCACCGCGGGTGCGGCGGTCGGCGCAGGCGCGGTGGCGCCGCTGTTATGCTGCGGCACGATCAGCGCCGCAGTCTTGACCGGCGTGGCGCTAGCGACGAGCGGACGGTTGAAGTCGAGCGACGCCAGCTGCGCTTCATCGGCGACATATTGCCCGGCGACCGGCGCGGCCAGCCGCAGCGTCTCGCCGTTCCACTTTTCCAGCTGCGCGATATTGGCGCGCGTCTCGAATTCGGTTTCCAGCGCGCGGATATCGCGATTGGCCTGCGCGATCTCGCGCGTCGTGGTGTCGAGCTTCTTGCGCTCCGCCGCGACATGCAGCGGCACGATCAGCACACCAAGCGCGACCACCACGCTGACGCCGAACCAGGCCAGCATCTTCCAAACAAATGCCATCATGCCGAAATTTCCCTGTTCGTATCGGGGGTCGTCGTCGCCGCGCCCCAGGCGGCCGCCGCCGTCCGTGTCGCCACGCGTAAAGTCGCTGATCGCGCGCGCGGATTGCGCGCGATCTCGTCGTCGCCGGCGCGCACCGCCCGCGCCACCGCTTCGAAGCTCGGCGCGTGCGCCGCCTTCACTTCGGGCAGATGCCGCGAGCCCGAGGGCAGCGCGCCGCTGCGTTCGCGGAAGAAGCGCTTGACCAGCCGATCCTCGCCCGAATGGAACGTGATCACCGCCAGCCGGCCGCCTGGCTTCAACACGCGCTCGGCCGCCGCCAGACCGTCTTCGAGCTCGCCCAGCTCGCGATTGACCTCGATGCGCAGCGCCTGGAACGTGCGCGTCGCCGGATCCTTCTTGTCATGCGGTTTGTAGCCGAGCGCGCGGCGCACGACCTGCGCCAGTTGCGCGGTGCGCGTGATCGGCCGTGCGCCAACGATGAACTGCGCCACGCGGCGCGAGCGCGGCTCATCACCGAATTCGTACAGCACGTTGGCAATGTGCGCCTCATCCGCGGTGTTGACGAAATCCGCCGCGGTCTGCCCTTCCTGGCTCATGCGCATGTCGAGCGGCCCGTCGGCCTGAAAGCTGAACCCGCGCTCGGGCTGGTCGAGCTGCATCGAGGAAACGCCGATATCCATCGTCACGCCGTCCACCGGCAGCGCATCCAGCGCGGCAAGCTCGGCTTCCATCGCTGAAAAGGTCGCCGGCACCAGCGTCAGCGCGTCCTGCTCAGCCTCGAGCGCCCGCCCCGCGGCAATCGCATCGGGATCGCGATCGAAGGCCAGTACATGCGCGCCCGCCTCGATCATCGCACGAGTATAGCCGCCCGCGCCGAACGTCGCATCGACATGACGCTCACCAGGGGCAATGGCGAGCGCGTCGAGCACTTCGGCGAGCAGGACAGGGATGTGCGGGGCGTCGGCCACGGGAAAGCTCACAGCGCGATCCCCTTCTGCTGGCAATGAAAGCGCGCACAATCCTTCATCACTTCGGCGACGTCGGATTCGATCAGCGTGCGCGGATCCCAGATCTCGAAACATTCGAACGTGCCGTAGAAAAAGGCGTTGGCACCGATCTTGGCGCGAAAGCGCGCGAAGGCGGGCATGATGAAGCGACCGCTGCCATCGAACGGCACCGGCTCGCCCTGCACCATTTCGCGCAACAGATTGGGGTTATGCGTGCCGTGCTTGGCGACATAGGCGGCCTGCAACTGCGCGGCGCGCTCCTTCAGCAGCGCGCGATAGCCATCGTCATAGCCGATCAGGCAGGGGCTGCTTTGGTGCGCGCCGATGATGACGCTGCCGCCATCCTTGCCATCGGGTCGCGGACTGTTGATGGCGAGCGCCGCCCGAAGGGAAGCAGGAATGGCGCACCGGCCCTTGTCATCGACAAGGCCAAGTCCGTCACCCTGATAATCCACCCTTTCGATCACGCTTACCCCAATTCAGCAGGCATGACTTCCCCGGGCCTGGAAGCGACGCTGAATCGATTCCGGGTTCCTGACTGGTGCAGGCCAAAGAGTATGCCCCTCGATATGATAGGGGTATCGCGGGAGCGCCGGGGATTCAAGGGGAAACCGCGGGATATCCGGGGAAATGACCTTATCCCGCTATATTCTGGCCACAATATTTCCGTGCAAAATCAGCGCGTTCTTCATACGTTCGCGGGTTAAGGCGATGTTCACCAAGAAATTGGCGCGCGCCGCGATGCCGCGCCCATATTTTCCCCGATTATCCCCGCGGCGCGCGCGCCCGGAGCGTCGGTCAGCGTGCGCCCGTGCCGGGCGCCGCGGCCATGCTGTTTTCGGTAGCGGTGCTCGGCGTCACGCCGAGATCGGCCAGCGGCTCGCTGCCATCGCTGCCATCGCCGAGCGCCGCCATGCCATTGCCCATCGTCAGATTGGCCACGATGTCGGCACGCGCGCCACCCGAAACGGCGCGTTCGCGGCTGGCCGTCGCGAGGATCGCCGCGGCCAGCCCGATCAGCAGCAGCACGGCGGCGAGGCCGATCATGCCGACCCGCACGCGCTGGGTCGTTTGGGCTGTATCACTGGCGGGAGAGCTGGTTTTCATCATGCCTGTGGCAGAAATGTACCAGAAACGCTTCGTCGTGTCGATGCCACCGCTCAACTGCGCGCGAGCCATGCTGGAACGGGCAATCCTTTGGCCTCCAACCAGTCCCGATTATACAGCGTTGAAAGATAGCGAAATCCGGTATCGCACAGGATCGTGGCGATGCGTTTGCCCGGCCCTAGATGCCGGGCCAGGCGCACCGCGCCGGCGACGTTGATCCCCGACGAGAGCCCCAGGCACAACCCTTCCTCAGCCAGCAGCCGCTCGACCCATTCCATCCCTTCGGCATCCGAAATGCGGAACTGCGTATCGATCGGTGCGCCTTCCAGATTGGCGGTGATGCGCCCCTGCCCGATGCCTTCGGCGACCGACGATCCTTCCGATTTCAGCTCGCCATGGGCATAATATTCGTACAGCGCGGCGCCATGCGGATCGGCCAGCGCGATGCACACGGCCTCATCCTTGGCCTTCAGCCCCAGCCCCACCCCGGCGATCGTCCCCCCGGTGCCCGCAGCACATACGAAGCCATCGACCCGCCCTTCCATCTGCGCCCAGATCTCCTCGGCGGTGCCGGTGATGTGCGCACGGCGATTGGCGATATTGTCGAACTGGTTGGCCCACACGGCATTGGGCGTTTCCTCGGCCAGGCGGCGCGAAGTGTGCACGAAATGGCCCGGATTGGCATAAGGCGCCGCAGGCACCAGCACGAGTTCGGCGCCCAGCGCACGCAATGTGTCCATCTTCTCGCGTGATTGCGTCTCGGGCATGACGATGATCGTCTTGTAGCCCTTGGCATTGGCGACCAGCGCCAGCCCGATGCCGGTATTGCCCGCCGTCCCCTCGACGAACGTGCCGCCCGGCTGGATGCTGCCACGCGCCTCGGCATCCTCGACGATCGACAATGCGGCACGATCCTTGACCGAGGCGCCCGGATTGGTGAATTCGCATTTGCCGAAAATATCGCAGCCGGTAGCCTCGCTCGGCCCCTTCAGGCGAACCAGTGGCGTGTTTCCAATCAAGGCGAGCGTATCTGATGTGGTGTGCATGCCCCCTAGATAGGCGATGCCGCCGCTCGGGCAATCCACGCAATGTTGACTGCCGCGAAGTGGGGCTTGTGGTATCGCGGCGATCGTTGGAGATGGATCATGGGCGGGCAACGCAGCATCAAGGGCGGAGAGACGGTTCGCTCGCGCGAAATCTGGCCGATGCCACCGGGCAATCCGTCACCGCGGCGATCGAAGCCGCATTGCGCGATCAGATGATCCGGCGAGACGAAGTGGTGCTGGCCTGGATCGCGGCGATCGCGCCAGCGCTCAAGCCGCCGCCGCGCGCAGATGCGACCCCCGCCGACAGCGGCCCCGCCGGACGGCGATGACGATCAAGCGCAGCTTCCCCCCCGTCGTCGACGCGCGCACGCGGCTGCTCGTCCTCGGCAGCCTGCCGGGCGATGCTTCGCTTGCCGTGGCGCGTTATTATGCGCATCCGCAAAACCAGTTCTGGCGGCTGATGGCGGCGGTGATCGATATCGATTTGCCCGGCCTGCCTTACGATGCGCGGCTGGCCGCGCTCCTCGCCGCGCGTGTCGGGCTGTGGGATGTGGTCGCCAGCGCCACGCGCGCCGGCAGCACCGACGCGGCGATGCGCGACCTGATCGGCAACGATCTGCCCGGGCTGGTCGCCACCCTGCCCGATCTTCGCGCAATCGCGTTCAATGGCGCCACGTCCTTCCGCCACGGCAGTCGCCAGCTTGCCGGCCAGACGCAAGCGGCGCTGATCGCACTGCCATCGAGCAGCCCGCTCCACACGATCGGGATCAAGGCCAAGCTGGCGTCGTGGCGCGGCCTGCGCGACATGCTGTGACGCGGATGAGTTGTGCCACCGGGGCCGGCGCCATAAGCTGCGCACCCTACCCGACCGACAAGGATCGCGCATGAACCCCCTGCAAGTCTGCGGTCTGCTCATCAGCACCGTATCGCTCGGCGGTTGCGTTGCGGGAATTGCGACGAGCGCGGTCGGCATGGCGGTGCGGGGCACGCGCGCCGCGCCGCAGGACAATAGCGCGCTCGCGCCCAACGCGCGCGACGCCTGCAGCGCCCAGGCCGCGCGCTACGGCGCGGTGCACATCATCGACATGCAACAGGTCGCGATCAACAAGATCAAGATATGGGGCACAGCCGGCGACGGCGCCGCGCGCCAGTCGTTCGAATGCACCTACGGCACCAAGGTGACCGGTTTCAAGCTGCGCAAAATTCCACTGCGGCGGTGAGCGCCAGCCTCAATCCTTGCGAAAGAACCGATCCGCCACATTCTGCGCGATCCGCGCCGGGCGATGCGTCTTGGCATCGACACAGCACCAGCTGGATTGCACTTCGGCCAGCACTTCCTCGCCACGCTTGATGATCGTCTGGTAGAAAGCGCGCGCGCCCTGGACCTTTTCGAGCAACACCGTGGCGACCACCTCGTCATCGAGAAAGGTGGGCTTGCGATAAGTGATCTCGTGCTTGAGCGCCACCCACAGATTCGCTGCCACCGCTTCGGCCGGGGCAAAGCGCTGCCAGTGGCTGACCACCGCGTCCTGCACCCATTTTAGGTAGGAGGCATTGTTGACATGACCCATGAAGTCGATGTCGGCGGGGTCGATCCCGATCGGGAAGCTATGGGGGATTGCTGTACTCACGCCGCAGCGCATAGCAGCTAATGCATTACCGCGCGATGAATTTCACGTTTCCGGATGATGACTGCGCCCGGCGCGCGCCACTGTCCTACCGCCATATGTTCTGCTATTGTTCTGCTATGGACCGTTTGATCGAGTCGTACGCCACTCCGCTGCCTCAGGATTCGTGCGCAGTTGCGCGCGCGCACGCGAGTCCGTGCGACTTTCGTGACTTTCCGCCCGTCGCGCACTCCTTTCCACCGCGCCCGTTGCGCTGGCTGTTCCTGGATCTCAATTCCTATTTCGCCAGCGTCGAGCAGCAGCTCGATCCCGCGCTCCGCGGCAAACCGATTCTCGTCGCGCCGGTCGACAGCGACACCACCGTGGCGATTGCCGCCAGCATCGAGGCCAAACGCTACGGCATTTCCACCGGCACGCCGGTGTGGGAGGCAAAGCGGCTGTGCCGTGATCTGATCGTCACCCCTGCCCGCCATGATCAATATGTCATTTTCCATGACGCCATCGTTGCGGAGATCTGGCGCCACATCCCGGTCACCAAGGTCTGTTCGATCGATGAAGTCGCCTGTCGCCTGCTCGATAACGAGAACAGCCTGGAGGCAGCCACTGCGCTTGCGCACCGCATCAAGGCGGGGATCCGCGCCAATATCGGCGAATGTCTGACCAGTTCGGTCGGCATCGCCCCCAACCGGTTGCTCGCCAAGCTGGCGTCGGACATGCAGAAGCCCGACGGGCTGATCGTGCTCCACGCCGAATCGCTGCCGCAGCGGCTTTACGACATGCCGCTGCGCGATATCTGCGGCATCGGCGCGAAGATGGAGCGGCGCCTGGCGCAGGACGGCATCAACGACATTAGGCAATATTGCGAGCGCCGCCCGCGCGACGCCGGCAGCGCCTGGGGCGGCACCAATGGCGATCGGCTGTGGTATCTGCTCCACGGCGTCGATCTGCCCGAAAAGGCTACGCAGAGCCGCAGCATCGGGCACAGCCACGTGCTCTCGCCGGGCAAGCGCGGGGTCGAGCCGGTGCGGCTCACCGCGCGCCGGCTTGCGCTCAAGGCCACCAGCCGGCTGCGCCGCAAGGGCTATCGCAGCCGCCTGCTCGTGCTCCACGCCCGCTTCGAGCATGATAAATCGTCGTGGCGCGCCAGCCGCAAGCTTTCCCCCACGCAGGATAGCTTCGCCGTGCTCGCCGCGCTGGACGCGCTGTTCCCGCAATTGGTTGCCGCCGGACGCGCGCGGCCGGGTGATTTCCAGATCCGCATGATCGGCGTTACCTTGTCTGAGATCGAGCCGGTCGGCGCGGAACAGGCCAGCCTGTTCGGCCTGCTCGATCCTGACGATCCGCTGGCGCGCGAAACGCGCACCTTATCGCTCAGTCGGGCAATGGATCGCATCAACGAGAAGTTCGGTCGCAACGCGGTCAGCCTCGGCCCGCAATCGGGCGGCCGCATCGATCGCGTCGGCACCAAGATCGCTTTTGGCCGCATTCCCGATCTCGATGAATTTCACGAATAGGCGGTGGCGCGGCGGCGCCTCAACGAGCCGCAAACAAAAGCAATAATTATTGCACTGCACACGATCAAACGCACGGTTTCCGTACCTGCGCTTGACGTTTTCCTTCGCGTGCGCGAAGCAGCGGCCGTAATGAAAATCATGCTCCCCAGCCTCGCCGCTGTCGCGCTCCTGGCGCTGACGGCTTGTGACAACAAGACCCCCGAGGTCGTCTCCAGCGTGTCTGAAGACCCGCAGGCCGCAGCGATCGCGAACCGCGCGCCCGTCGAACTGCCGCCGGCGATCAAGGCCGAGAAGTCGATGCGCTGCCAGCCGGGCAACGTGCTGTTCTTCGTCACCTTCTTTGAAGGCGACAAGCAGGCGCGCGTGCGCACCGAAAAGGGCGGCACCCCGGTCACCGTCACTGCGGCGACCGCGGGCGAGCCGCTGACCGGCGAAGGCTGGACGCTGACCGGCACGCCGACCAGCGCCAAGATCACCCAGCCGGGCAAGGGCGATTTCACCTGCAAGGGCTGATCGCACACGGTTGACGACAATATCGGCCGGCGGAGCGATCCGCTGGCTTTTTTTGCCGCTTATCAGCCGCGCGGCATACCGCGCTCTTTGGCCAAGCGCTTATCGAGCAGCCGCTCAAATTTTCTGACATAGGCTCGGCAGGCCCCCGGATCCACAAACGGGTTCGGCGTCCGTTGCTGCTGCAAGCGCGCAAAGGCGACGTCACCGCCCGACTGGTCGGGATGTGCCGTCAGCAGGATGTCGCAGGGCATCGCCCGCAACGTCGCGAACGTCCCGCGAAATGCCGCCACCACCGCCGCATGCGCCGGATCGGAGAAGCGGTAACCCTCCGCCGCCACCGGATTGAGGCTGGAGGCAAATACCACCGCGGCACACTGAGCGCCCTCGCACGATCGCCACGCCCAGCTCATGCTGCCGGCGGTATGCCCGGGCGTCGCATGCGCGGTGACGATCGTGTCACCCAGCTTCAGCTGCGCGCCATCGCGCACGATGCGTAGCCGCTGAACCGGCGGGAATGGCGGCAGTTGTGCCGCCTGCGGATCGCCCGCCCCACTTCGCCCGCGCCGCAACACCGCCGCCGCCGCGCCGCTCGCCACCACCGTCGCTCCGGTATCGCGGGCCAGCGCTGCGAGGCCGCCGGCATGATCGTAATGCGGTTCGGTGCTGAGAATATATTTGACGTCGCCGAGCTTGAAGCCAAGCGCGCGAATATTGCGCTCGATCGCCGGCACTGCCTGGGGCACTGCCCCGTCGATCAGGATCAGCCCCGCCTGCGTGCGGATCAGCGCGACATTGAGGCCACCGAAGCCGACCAGATAGCTGTTACCGAAGATGCGCGTCGGCGGCTGAGGAGACAACCAGCGCGCGGCATAATCGCCCGCGATCGGGCGCAGCAACGGATCATCGCCGTTGGATGCGGCGCCCCCCGCCCCCGCTACCGCCAGCACCCCAACCAAGCTCATGCCGCGCCACGCTATCCGTCTCATCGCTCACCTCACCCGGATCAATATCGGTAAATTGCCTCTAACAGCGGATCGTGACCAAGCATCATTTCTCGACAGCAGCCCGACACGCCTGCCATGACGGCGTTCCGCGGCTGGATCACCGAAGCCATCGCGCACGATCACGCGGCCGTTTAGGCATGCCGACCGTCTTGCGCCTGCCCAATTGCTCCGCCACGATACGGCCATGTCGACGATCGCTATCTACAGCCTCAAGGGCGGTGTCGGGAAAACCACGCTTGCCGTCAATCTCGCCTGGGCAGCGGCCACGCAGTCGTCGCGGCGCACCCTGTTGTGGGATCTCGATCCGCAGGCTGCCTCCAGCTATCTGCTGTCGGGAGCACGGGCCAAGGAACAGGCGCAGGCGGTGTTCTCCAGGGATCTCGAGCCCGAGAAACTGATCCGTCGCACCGAGATCGAGCGGCTCGATCTGCTGCCTGCCGATGCCTCGCTGCGCGGGCTCGATCTGCTGTTTCACACGCTCGACAAGAAGAAGCGGCTGGCCAAATTGCTCACGGGGCTGCGCAAAAGCTATGACCGCGTGCTGCTCGATTGCCCCCCCGGCCTCACCGAAACCAGCGATCAGGTGATGCGCGCGGCGGATCTGATCGTCGTGCCGGTGATCCCCTCGCCGCTTTCCGAACGCGCCTTCGCCGAGGTGGAACGGCATCTCGGCGCCAAGGCGCAGTTGCTGCCGGTCCATTCGATGGTCGACAAGCGCCGCAAGCTCCATGCCGACGCGCTCGCACGCCACCCCGACTGGCCGGTCATCCCCATGGCCAGCGTGATCGAATCGATGACTGTCCGGCGCGCGCCGGTCGGCAGCTTTGCCGGGCGATCGGCCGGCGGCCAGGCCTTTGCGCGGCTCTGGCAAGACATCGAAAAGCGCCTGGCGGCATGAGGCGCTCGGGACGTGCCACACCCGATGCCGCACCGCTCGATCCGCAGATGGTGCTCGGCGCTTATGCCATCGGCGTGTTTCCGATGGCCGATGCGCGCGATGCGCGCAGCATTCACTGGGTCGAGCCGAAGGACCGCGCGATCCTGCCGCTTGATCGCTTTCATCTGTCCAAATCACTACGCAAGACACTGTCCGCCGATCGTTTCCGGATCACCGCGGACCAGGCCTTTGCCGACATCATCCAGCTCTGCGCCGAAGCCGCCGAGGACCGCCCCGACACGTGGATCAATGGGCAGATCGAAGAGGTCTATCTCCAATTGCATGCGCAGGGCTTTGCCCATTCGATCGAAGTGTGGGAAGGCGAGCGGCTCGCTGGCGGACTTTATGGCCTGGCGCTGGGGCGCGCATTTTTCGGCGAATCGATGGTCAGCCGCGCGCGCGATGCCTCCAAAGTGGCGATCGCCGCTTTGGTCGCGCGGCTGCGCGTCGGCGGGTTCAGCCTGCTCGATTGCCAGTTCATGACCGATCATCTCGCCTCATTGGGCGCGATCGAGATTCCGCGCCGCGCCTATCTCGGGCTGCTGTCCGGCGCGATCTCGGGCGTGGTCGGCGCGGGCGCGACCGGCGCGACAGATGCCGCCGGCGACTTCTTCGCGCTCGATCGCGGTGCCGCGGTGCCGTTCGCGCTACCCGCCCCACCGCTCACCGTATTCGGCCCCCCCTCGGGGAAGGTCATCGCGCAGCTCTTGGTCCACACATCGTAGACCGGGTGCGGCACGACGTTCAGCCCCGGCCGTTCCTTATAGAGCCAGCCCGAAAAGACCCGGCGAAACTGCCGATCGGTACCGGCGACATCGAGTTGCACGAACGCCCCGGTATAGGGCTGCTGCTCCCACGGCGCGGTGCGCTCGCACGCGCGCAGCCGGATCACCACATCGCCGATGCGCACCGCCTGACCCGGCTTCAACGTCACCTCGCGCGCGATGCCATTGCGCTTGTTGAGCAGCCCCAGCACCGCCACGCGCTGCGCCATCGGCGTCGCGCCGAGCGATGGGTCCGGCCCGCCCGACACATCCACCGTGGTCACGTCGTTCGCCTGCGGCGCCTCGTCCAGCGCGGTGCGAATATCGGGGCGCATATCGGGCTGCACCGCGGCAGGGTGATCCTGCAGCTGTTCATAGCCATAATAGCCAGCCGCGCCGAGCCCGGCGACCAGCGCCGTCACCCCCAGCCAGCGCTGCAAATTCACGCGTCCGGCGTCCAGGCTTCGTAATCGCCGGTGGCAGCGGAACGCTTCCCGCCCTTTTCAAGCGCGCCGGCGGGCCGATAGGCAAGCGGCGTGCCGGTCATGTTGGCCATGGCCGGCTGCTCCCACGCGCGCGCGGCGGGCAGCGCGCGATCGGGCAGATCATCGACCTGATGATGCAACCAGCTGAACCATTCGGGCGCGACGCGGCTCGCATCATTGGCGCCGTTATAGATCACCCAGCGCCGCGGATTGCCGTTGGTATCGCTGCCGCCCTGATAATAGACGTTGCCCAGCGAATCCTCGCCGACCACGACCTTGCCGCGCAGGCCGAACCAGGTGCCGATCGTGGCGCCGTTCCACCAGGTGAATGGATTGAGATTTATGCCCATGCGCACGCCAATAGCCGGGCGAGTGGGGCTCTGGCAATTCGTCAAATACGCGGGACGCGCGGGCAGCGATGGCGAATGTTGAGAAAGTTGACACGCTGGCGACGTTTTGTGCCGCAGGCGCCGGGGAAGCACGTCCTATGCACGCTGACGCGCGCGCTACGCGTCGCCTGCGCGTCACCTACGCCCCGGCGAGGCACCGCGCAGGGGCAGCAGACGCGAGCGTAGCGGTTGGCGGACCGACGATGTCAAAGATCGTGACGAGAATTTCACATGAAATCCAACATTGCAAGGAGGTTGACGTCGTGGTGACCCGCCACGGCGTTTGCCACAATCCTCCCCCTGGCCGGGAGGATCATTGGTGGGCAAAGCGCGGTACCCACAACACGATCGCCCCCACCCGCGCCGCCGGGCGATACGCCGCCATGGCCCGGACAAGCCGGGGATGCTCGCCGATCCAGGCCGTGCCGGGCTCGTCATCGACCAGCACGATATCGGGCCGGCCGCGTACGATGTCCGCCGCAAGCATCGCGGCATCCTCCGCTTCGGCACGCACGAAGGCGGCGCGGCGCGCCGGGGTCAGCCCGGATTCTCTCAGCTGCTGGCGCGCATTGCCGGTGACCCACAGGCTGCCGCGCCGCCCGACCCAGCGCCCCTGCACCCAGCGCGTCAGCGGATGGCCCAACGCAAAATCGGTCGACACGCCGATCAGCCTGGGATGCGCCGGCGCGATGCCGACGACCGCATCGCGCAGCGCATAAGGCTCGGGCACGCGGGCATACTCGAACAAAGCGATAAGCGCCAAGATCATGCCGCATAGCGCACCGAAGCGTCGGCCCGGCCCGGGCCGCACGAGCTGCAGCGCGACCGCCAGCAACGCCAGTGCAACCGCGGGATAGCCGTGATTGAGATACCCTTTGCCCTGAACCAGCGCGGCGATCACCAGCCCGGCGGCGGCAAGCAATGCCACCATCGCCGGCGGCGCGACCCGATTGCGCGCGAGCCGCACGGTGAGCGCGCCCGCCACGGCCGGGATCAGCACCATCGTGCCCAACAGCAAATGCGCCCAGCTATCGCGCCCGGGCAGATAGACGAGCCGCAGCAGCGGCACCATGTCGGCCAGATAGTGCGGGAAGACGCACAGCACCACGACCGCATAGACCGTGCACACCATGGCAAAGGCCAGCCACTCGACGCCCAGCACACGCCAAAACGTGCCGCGCCGCGCGATCGCCGAGGCGAGCACGGGGAGCAGCGCCAGCACGAGATGCGGCTTGATCACGACCATGATCCCCGCGCCCAGCCCGGCGCTCAAAGCATCGCGCGTGCGGACGTCGCGGCCCTCGCTGCGCGCCACGAGCAGCGCGAGCATCGGCAGGCTGGCAATCAGCGCGACATGCTCGCGCTGCGCAAAAACATCCGCGGGGAGCACCAGCAGCACGCCTGCCGCAACCGCCGCGAGCCACCCGCGCGCAGCCGCAGGCGGATCGAGCAGCCGCCCCGCCTGGGCGATCGAGAAGGCCGCCAGCACGGTGATGGCCACGACCGTTAGCGGCTCCACGGGCATGGCCAGCCTGCGCGCCAGCGCCACGAACGGCATATAGAGCAGCACCGAGGCCGGTGGGTTCACTTCCTCGATATCGCGGTACAACGTGGCGCCATCGATCACCCGCTCCGCCGCGGTGAGCAGCCAGGAGACGTCGCAATCGAGCGACGACACGGCCTGCAGGATCAGCGCGACGCCGGCGACCAGCACGACCAGCCAGAACGGAGACACAGGCGTGCGCGGGACGACGGGGGACAAAGCGGGCATGAACGCCCGGATAGACCATGCAGGTTGCGGATTGGTTAGGGCGCGCGAAGCACGCACCATCGGCGCGACACGCCACGCCGCTGTTCAACGACTTCTGCCTCTGCCTCGTTCGGTCTGCTAGCGTTCGCCGCGGCCGCGGATCGGCAACTCGCCGCCGCGCCTCATTCCGCCGCGGGCCCGCCCGGCCAGCGCACGCGATCGCCCTCGGCGATGCCCAACGCGCTGGCACGGCCGCCATTCAACTCCAGCACCGCCGCCACGGGCTCGCCCGAGGCCACGGGCGTTTCGGAAAAGGGCACGGTATTTTCGGCGATCCGCGCGATCGTGCCGTCGGCGCGGATGAAGATGATGTCGAGGCTGCTGGGCGTGTTCTTCATCCAGAAACTCGCCTCGCGCGGCGGGCCGCCCTCGGGCGGATACGGCGCGAACAGCATGCCCTCATCCGCCGGGATACCGGTGCGGAACATCAGGCCCTTTTCCTGCTGCGCCGCGGTCTTGGCCAGTTCGACGGAAAAGCCATGCGCGCCGCCGGCACTGGTGATCGTCAGCGGCAGCTTGGCTTGCGCCACGCCGGCCGTCGATCCGGGATCACTTGGCTCACACGCGGCCGCGAGCATCGCCCCGCCAAGCGCGAGCGCGAGCATCATCCGGCGAACGATCATTAGCTGTCCTCTTCGACCTCGACCGCCAACGGGCCCTTGCGCCCGTCGACGATCCGCGCGCGCAGCCGTTGCGCGGGTTCGATATCGATAACCCCCGCGCGGCGCAGCGTTTCCATATGCACGAAGATATCTGACGAATCGCTATCGCGCACCAGGAAGCCGTAGCCCTTCAACCGATTAAACCATTTGATGCTCGCGCCCTCGAATGGCCCGGCCTGATCGAGCAGCCCGGTGGGGTCGACCCGGTCGCCCGACGGGCGGGCGCGCACCGGGGGCTCGACCGCGTTGCTGAGATCGATCGACAGGATCTCGGTCGCCTGCAGCCCGCGATCGCGCGGTGCCGCGAGGCATTCGACGCGCGCGCCCTCGGGCAGGCTGCGGCGGCCGTGCGGCTGCAACACCGAAAAGTGAATCAGGATATCGCCCACGCCCGGTTCATCGCCCACCACGAACCCAAAACCGCGCGTGACATCGAACCATTTTAGTGTGCCGGCATAAGGCCTTGCGGCGGAAGACACGTCTCCGCCGGGCTCGGCCAGTACCGGCTCGCCAGTGTGGCCCCCAACAGCCTGCTGCGCAGTAGAACGCATGGTCAATTCCCCCAAAACGGTTCTTAGCACGGCTGGCCCCTGAGAAAAAAGGCCCTCACACGCAATTTACGTTTCAATCTTGAGACAATTCCTCAATCGGCGCGCCCGGCGCCATGGTGGCGATGCGCCGCGCCAGCGTAAAATCATGCCCGCCACGGATCATCGCGCCGATCTGCTTCTCCCGCACCGCGCGATCCGGCACGGCCAGCGCGAACGGCCCGATGCGTTTTTTGCGGGCAAAAGTCAGCGCCGCCTGCAGCGCGCGATCCTCGATCGCGGGCGCCAGCGCGGCGGCGTCGTCCTCGGCAATCCCGGCCTGGCGCAAGGTGGCGCTGACACGGCGCTGCCCCAGCCCGCGCCGCGCCATCGCGGCAGCACGCGCCTCACCAAATGCGCGATCATCGATATAGCCGAGTTCGGCCAATTTCTCGGCCAGCGCCACCGGGTCCGCCGCCGCCCCGTCCCACCCGCGTTCGCGGATCTTGCGCAGGAGATAATCGACCAGACGGCCGCGCGTGGTGGCGAAGCGCTCGACATAACGCAGCGCCAGCCGCTCGAGCGCGGCGGCATCAAGTGGCGGCACCGGGCGGCGCTCCCTGGGGGCGGATCGAGAGGGGTAAGCAGGCATGCGCCATCATTGTGCCACAGTCGGCATGGATTTTGAACGCGCGCGGTGTGTATTGCGCATGATTTGGGAATTTCGGCGGCATGATCCGCCACCAAGGGCGTAAGAATATGACGAAAGACGTTTTGCAGCAGGATGATGGGCACGTGGCGGCACCGATCGCCACCCCGACCGCCGATCCGTTGCCGCGGCGTTTCGCCGATTTCGACACGCTGGGCGCGGCGCTGGACTATGCCGCCAGTGGCCAGCGCGGGCTGAATTTCCACGATGCGCGCGGCACGCTGGTGCGCGCCTATCCGTTCGCCGAGATGCGCCGCGATGCGCTGGCCATGGCGCGCCGCCTGATCGCTGCCGGGATTACGCCCGAAGACCGCATCGCGCTGGTCGCCGAGACCGGGCCGGAATTCGCCGCTTTGTTCTTCGGCGTGGTCTATGCCGGCGCCTGGCCCGTACCGCTGCCGCTGCCGACGTCGTTCGGCGGCAAGGAATCCTATATCGAGCAGCTGCGCGTGCAGCTTTCCAGCTGCGATCCGACGATGCTGGTCTACCCGCCCGAACTGGCCGAGATGGCCGGCGCCGCCGCGCGCGGCGCCGGTGTCGAAGGGATCGACTGGGTCGATTTTGCCGCGCGTGCCGCGCCCGACGTCGCGCTGCCCCAGGCGCGCGGCAGCGATGTTGCGTATCTGCAATATTCCAGCGGCTCGACGCGCTTTCCGCATGGCGTCGCCATCACGCACCATGCGCTGCTCAACAATCTCGCCGCGCACAGCCATGGCATGGAAGTGGTCGACAGCGATCGCTGCGTTTCCTGGCTGCCCTGGTATCATGACATGGGGCTGGTCGGCTGTTTCCTGTCGCCGGTGGCCAACCAGGTATCGACCGATTATCTCAAGACCGAGGATTTCGCGCGCCGCCCGCTTGCCTGGCTCGATCTGATCAGCCGCAACGCCGGCACCACGCTCTCTTATTCGCCGACCTTCGGCTACGATATCTGCGCGCGCCGCATCTCCACGCAGATCAAGGCGGCGGACCGCTTCGATCTGTCGCGCTGGCGCGTCGCCGGCAATGGCGCCGACATGATCCGGCCGGACGTGATGCAAAGCTTCGTCGATGCCTTTGCTGATGCCGGGTTCAAGGCCAGCGCCTTCCTGCCGAGCTACGGCCTGGCCGAGGCGACGCTGGCCGTGTCGATCATGCCGCCGGGCGAAGGGATCCGCGTCGAACTGGTCGAGGAGACGCAATTGTCGGGCGTGGCCGCCGGGCAGGATCGCCCGCAGCGCTTCCGCGCGATCGTCAATTGCGGCAAGCCCGCGCGCGACATGACGATCGAAATCCGTGAGGAAGACGGCACACCGCTGCCCGAGCGCGCGATCGGCAAGGTATGGTGCACCGGGCCTTCGCTGATGGTGGGTTACTTCCGCGATGAGGCGGCAACGGCGGCGTGCATGGCCCCCGATTCCAACGGACGCGGCTGGCTCGACACCGGCGACATGGGGTATCTCAGCGACGGCTATATCTACATCGTCGGCCGCGCCAAGGACATGATCATCGTCAACGGCCGCAACCATTGGCCGCAGGACATCGAATGGGCGGTCGAGCAATTGCCCGGCTTCAAGGCCGGCGACATTGCCGCCTTCGCGATCACGACGCCTGGCGGCGAAGAAACTCCCGCCGTTCTGGTTCAATGCCGCAGCTCGGACGATGCCGAACGCATCCGGCTGCGCGAGGAAATTCGCGAGCGCGTCCGCTCGGTCACCGGCATGAACTGCGTGATCGAACTGATCCCGCCGCGCACGCTGCCGCGCACCAGCTCGGGCAAATTGAGCCGCGCCAAGGCGCGCAACCTGTATCTGAGCGGTGACATCAAGCCCTATGATATCGCGGCCTGACGACATCGCTTTCCAGCGGTATCGCGAAGTGACAAATTAAACGTACAATTCGCAATATTCGATCCGATTTGCTGATTATTCTAACGATCCGCTAACCTGCGTCGCGTATGGCAAGCGGGTGAACACGCAGCCCAGCCCCCATTTTGCACCCCCGCGGATCGACGCTCGCGCGTTGCTCGGGCTGTACGACCCAGCCGACTCCCATGAATGGGGCGCGATTCGCGCCGCGCAATTGAACGGCGGCGGTGCTCTCGCCGCTGCTTTGCTCGGCGCCAACCTCCTTGCCGCAGCGCTGGTGGCGTGGCTGCTGATGCCCGTCCTACCCGCCGGGGCGGTGATCGGCTGGACCATCATGATGGGCATCGTCGCCATCGCGGTAAGCCTGCGCCGGCGCGCGGGGCGCCGTCGCAGCGGCCATAGCGCAACGGTGCGTGAGTTGCGCGCCTCGGTGATGGACGCAACCGCGCTGGCGATCGTCTGGGCGATCCCGCCATTGGCGGTCGGGTTGCGCGGCGACGCCGATAGCGCGTTCGGCCTATTGATGGTGGTCGCCGTGCTGATGACCGCGTCCGCCCTGTCGTTGGCGGCGCTCCCGCTCGCAACGATCAGTTTCCTGCTCATTCTGGGCAGCGCCGCGGCGATCATGATGGGGCTGATCGCGGGGCCGACATTTGCCGCCGCGATCACCGTTTTCACCGCCTTGCTGCTGATTGGTTGCTTTTCCCGCGCGCGCGCGCTCGTCATCATCCGGGCCAGCGAGCTGGCGCTTGCCGAACGCGACGACACGATCAGCTTGTTGCTGCGCGAATTCGAAGACCATAGCGCCGACTGGCTGTGGGAAATCGACGCGCAACGCACCATCGTGCGCGCCAGCCCACGCTTCGCGCATTCGGTGGGGCTCGATCCGGTTACCGTCAACGGCATGCCCTTTCTGCAGGTGCTGGCCGGGAGAACTTGGGAGGCCGGCAATTTCACGGCGGGCCTGCGGCTGCTGTCGGAAAAATTGAAAGGCCGCGAGCCGTTTCGTGATCTGGTGCTGGCCGTGCCGGTGGGGGAGGAAGAGCGCTGGTGGTCGATCGCGGCGTCACCACGGTTCGACGAAAGCGGCGCGTTTGTCGGCTTTCGCGGCGTCGGCTCGGACGTGACGGAGCAGCGCGCCTCGACCGACAAGATCAATCGCATGGCGCGTTTCGACACGTTGACCGGCCTGCCCAACCGGCTGCTGATCAACGAAGCGCTGGGGCGGGCGATGGGCGACGCGGAAAAATGGAGCAGCCGGTGCGCGTTCATGATGATCGATCTGGATCGCTTCAAAGCCATTAACGACACGCTCGGCCACCCGATCGGCGATCGCCTGCTGGGCCGCGTGTCCGAGCGGCTGGGCCAGTTGGTGACCGAAAACGAGATGATCGGACGCCTTGGCGGCGACGAATTCGCCGTGGTGGTGCGCGATGCGAGCTCGCTGGAGCGCCTGGAAAAGCTTGCCCGCTTGATCATCGACACGCTCTCGCGCCCTTACGAGATCGACGCGCATACCTTGTTTATTGGCGCCAGCATCGGCATCGCCGTCGGCCCGCGCGACGGGCGCACCACGGAGATGCTGATCCGTTCGGCCGATCTGGCGTTGTACCGCTCCAAGGACGCCGGCGGCGGGACGTTCCATTGCTACGAACCACAACTGCATGTCGACGCCGAGGAACGCCGCGTGCTCGAACTCGCGCTGCGCCAGGCGCTCAACAATAACGAGATGCACCTCCATTACCAGCCGGTGGTCGATGCGCGCACCGGCGCGCTGACCGGGTTCGAGGCGCTGCTACGCTGGACGCATCCCCAATTCGGCGCAATCCCGCCAACCAAATTCGTGCCACTGGCAGAAGAAACCCACATGATCGCGCCGATCGGCGAGTGGGTATTGCGCAGCGCGTGCGCCGAAGCGGCGCGCTGGGACGATCCGGTGCGCGTGGCGGTCAACGTATCGCCCGAACAATTGTACAACCCGGCGTTCGTCACGGTCGTCGCCTCGGCATTGGCGAACAGCGGCCTGCCCGCCGAGCGGCTTGAACTGGAAGTCACCGAAAGCGTGTTCATGCGCGAAGGCACGTGCGCGGTGCGCGTACTGGAAAAGATCCTCGATATGGGCGTGCGGCTCAGCCTTGACGATTTCGGCACCGGGTACAGCTCGCTCGGCTATCTTAGCCGCACGCGCTTTTCCTCGATCAAGATCGATCGCAGCTTCGTGACGCAAGCCGCGGGCGGCGCCCCCGAAGCGGTGGCGATCATACGGGCAGTGGTCGCCTTGGCCGGCAGCCTGGGCATGGCCACCACCGCCGAGGGCGTGGAAACCGAAGACGAACATGTCATGGTGCAACAGCTCGGCTGCACCAAGGTGCAAGGTTATTATTTCGGCCGCCCGCTGCCGGTGGCGGAAGCGCGCACCATCGCCAGCCGCGGCCGCCGCGCCGCCGCCTGACAGCGCTTGCGAAGCGCACCATTGCTGGGTATGGCGGGGGGATAGGGGTGTAGCTCAGTTGGTTAGAGCGTCGGTCTCCAAAACCGAAGGCCCACGGTTCGAGTCCGTGCTCCCCTGCCATCCCCCTCCCCGCCACGTATAGCACCTGCCCCCCGGGACACCGCGCGCTTGCGTTCGCCCCCCCGCGGCGCTAGATGCATCACCCATCCGATAGCGAGGATGAGACTTTCGCCGGTTCCTCTTGAGGCACCGGTCGGCGGTCTCTGCCCCGCAGATGCGGCATTTTTAGCAAACGAGTACCAGCACCGTGGCGAAAACGACACCGATCGAGTTCATCCGTCAGGTCCAGGCCGAGACCAAGAAGGTCGTGTGGCCGACGCGCAAGGAAACCGTGATGACCGGCGTGATGGTGATGATCATGACGACGATCCTGGCGATCTTCTTCTTCGGCATCGACAAGATGTTCGACGGGATCGTCAAGCTGCTGCTGTCGCTCGCTACCAAGGGTTGAGATCATGTCGCGCTGGTACATCATTCACGCTTATTCCGGCTTCGAGGGCAAGGTTCGCGACGCGATCATGGCCGAAGCGACGCGCATGGGGCTCGAGCAACTCGTCGAACAGATCGAAGTGCCGACCGAGACGATCACCGAGGCGCGCCGCGGCAAGAAGATCGCCGTCGAGCGCAAGTTCATGCCGGGCTATGTGCTGGCCAAGCTGAACATGACCGACGACGTCTATCACCTCGTCAAGAACACCCCCAAGGTGACGGGCTTCCTCGGCAGCATGGGCAAGCCGCAGGCGATCAGCGAGGCCGAGGCCGCGCGCATGCTGAACAGCAAGGAAGAAGCCGCCGCCGCGCCGAAGCAGAAGATGAAGGTCGATTACGAGATCGGCGATTCGGTCAAGGTACTGGACGGCCCGTTCGCGAGCTTCAACGGCATCGTCGAGGAACTCGATTTCGATCGCAGCCGCGTCAAGGTCAGCGTGTCGATCTTCGGCCGCGCGACGCCGGTGGAACTGGAATTCGAGCAAGTCGAGCGCGCCAAGTAAGGCTGCGCCTTACGCAGCGATTGCACAGGATCAGCGCAGGTTGATCCTGTGCCATATTGCCCCCAGGCGCGACGCTGAATCCTTGCCGTGGAAATGCCGGTGGCCCTGGCGGAATGCTATTTCGGCTACCCGTCGGCCGGCAATCGCGCTGGCGACGGGGTGCCCCTGCAGCCACTTCTCCAGGCTCCGGGCGGCACGCCGAACTCTTTCTTGAACGCTCGATTGAAAGCGGCTTCCGAATTGAAGCCGATCGAATAGGCGACGTTGCAGACACTGTGACGACCGTCTTTCAGCAGGTCGGCGGCGACGCTCATGCGGTGCCGCGCGAGGTACCGCATCGGCGGATCGCCCAGAAAGCGGGTAAATCGTTCCGCAAAGGCGGAGCGCGACAAGCCGGCCTGTCGCGCCAGCGTGTCGGTCGTCCAATCTTCGGCATAGCGGGCGTGGACGAGGCCCAGCGCGCAGCTGACATGCGGGTCGCGCAACCCATCCAGCCAGCCGCTCTGCCCGGGCGGCAACGCTTCCAGATACTGCCTCACGGCTTCGGCAAAAAGCAGTTCTGCGAGCCGGCTTACCAACTCGGGGGAGCCATGCCCCCCTTCCGACGCAAAGCGGATCGAACTCGCGAGCCACGCACCGCTGGCGCCTTCGGACGCATCGATCACGAGGATACTGGGCAAACTCAGCAGGAACGGATCGACCGGCGTTAGCGTGCCGAGAAAGCCGCACAGGATTCGCGTCCGCTCACCACCCCCGCCATGCTTGATGCGGAGCATCTGACCGTCGCCCTGCGGGATGACAAGGTCACGCGCGTCGATCGCACCCATCGAGAGATCACTACCCAGCAGATGCCGATCGTTGCGCGGCAATAGCAGGATCTGGCCTGCCGCGATCCGCGCCGGCGCGCCCGTCGCCACCGAACACAGAAGCTCGCCTGACTGGACATAATGGTACGAAATAACGTGCCGAGGTTCGGGGAAATAGGCGGCGCAATCCGACGGGTGAATGCACGACGTGACGCACCAGGGGCTGCTGAACTCGGCAGAGAGAAATACACTCCCCGACAATTTCATCGATGACACGATAGCGTTCAGCGTATCCATGCAGCATCTCCACCGTCCACTTCCGGCGTCTCGATCAACGGTCACGGCGTCGTGGTCATTCTACGGCACGGCAGCGCGCGGTAAAAGCCATTACAACGCCAACGGGCGGCGCGGCCAATGTTGGCCGCCACCGATCCGGGCCTTGACTACTGAAGAATAGCACTATGGCCGTCGAATTCGAGGCGTCGCTACAGGCAATCACGGAGAAAAGTGAATGTTCCACAGCAAATTACGCGCACTTCGTCATGCCCTTTTACTTGTCTTGAGCTTCATCAGTGGTGTGACTGTCTTGAGCGCCACCGTCGTCGTGATGGGCGCGATCCAACCCGTCATACCCCGGCCGCTCTGGGCCTGAGACATCATGGGAGACAGAATATGAAGCACAGCTTCACCTTTGGCGACGTGCTTGCCACATCGCTGCGTTCGGCATGGCAGATCGAGGATGTCCTTCCGACCGGCGCCATGCTCGACTTTTCCTGCGCTTTCCTGCCGGAATCGCTGGCACGATCGGCCGCTGCGGAAGCGCTCAGCGCGCCCGAGCAGCGCACGCTCAATCATGTGCGCGCGCATGAATATCTGTCGATGTTCGGACTGGTCGAGGAATTCATCCTCCCGTTCGTGCTCGATCATGCCCGCCCGCAACTGGATGGTGATGATCACCGCGTCCGCGCACTGCTCAACTTCGCCGGCGAAGAGGCAAAACACATCCACCTGTTCAAGCTATTCCATCAGCGCTTCACCGATGGCTTCGGCAGCCCCTGTGAGGTCATCGGACCGCCGGGCGTGATCGCCGCCGAAGTACTGCGCCACGATCCGCTCTCGGTAGCGCTGCTGGTTCTCCATATCGAATGGATGAGCCAGCGCCATTATGTCGAGAGCATACGCGATGATCACGCGCTGGATCCGCTCTTCAAAAGCCTGTTGAAGCACCACTGGATCGAGGAGGCGCAGCACGCCAGGCTCGATATGCTTATGGTCGAGGCGCTGGCCGATGGTCGCGACGCCGCCGGCATCGCGGCTGCGGTCGACGGCTACCTCGCGCTCGGCGCTTTTCTTGACGCGGGCCTGCAGGCGCAGGCCGGGCTCAACCTCGATGCGCTCGAACGCGCCACCGGCCGCGCGCTGGCGCCTGCGCAACGCGATGCGCTGGCCAGCGCGCAGCATCAGGCATTGCGCTGGACCTATATCGGCTCCGGCATGACTCACCCCAAGGTGCTGGGCACGCTCGCTGCGCTGTCGCCCGATGCCCACGACCGGGTCGCCGCCATCGCCCCCGCCTTCTGCTGAACTGTCACTCTGGAAAGGAACCACGACATGCTCGACACCACGATACAGCGATCAGTCAACGGCATCGACCTTGCCGCGCTGGGGGAAACCGTCGCCGCCATCGAGGCCAATCCCGACCTCGGCATTGTGGAGTTCCGCGTCCGGACCGACTGGACCGGCCAGACGCGGTCGCGAACCACCGTGGAAAGCTTTCGGCTCGCCGGGCAGGAGATCGCGCGCGCCTTCACCATCGTCGCCGACGAGCCGATCGAGCTGCTCGGCACCAATCAGGCACCCAACCCGCAGGAGTTGCTGATGACGGCCGTCAATGCGTGCATGACGGTTGGCTATGTCGCCCAGGCGTCGTTGCGCGGTATCACGCTGACCACGTGTCGGATCGACACCGACGGCCAGCTCGACCTGCGCGGCTTTCTTGGTTTAGACGATGCGGTGCCGCCCGGATATCGGCGGCTCAATTACACCGTCACGCTCGAGGGCGACGGCAGCCGGGATCAGTATGAGGCGATCCACGAGGCCGTCATGGCGACCTCGCCCAATTACTTCAATCTGGCGCGGCCGATCGAGATGTGCGGCCGCCTCGCCTGACCATTCAACCGCGAGGCTGGAGACCGTGCGTCAGACGGGTGGGCGGTGGCTTGGAGGCATGCTGAACAGCGAGGAAGCCGCGGCGCCCAGGCAGAAGATGAAGGTCGATTATGAGATCGGCGGTGCTGGACGGCCCGTTCACGCGCGTCAACGGCGGGTGATCGCCGAGGCACGATGAAGCGCCGGCCACCGCGCGGTACGTCGGCTGGCATACCGCGCGGCGCCCCGAACCTCAGAAGCCTTTTCTCAACGTCACAAAGAACTGCCGGGGCGCGCCGGCGAGCAGCGTCTGGTTGTCGCCGCTGAAGCCGAAGCCGTTCGAGCCGATTGTACCGACATAATCGAGATCGGTCAGGTTGGTGACGCTGCCTTCGATGCCCACGCCGTTGAGCACGCCTTCGCGGCGGAACGTGTAGCCGATCGTCGCATCGACCAGCACGCGGCCCTTGACCGACTGGTCGTTGAGATAGGTGAAGTACCGCTTCGACATATAGTTCGCGCCGACCCGGGCAAGGAATCGCCCGTCGTCATACACCGCCTCGCCCTTGACCATATGCTCCGGATTGTCCGGCACGGTCTTGCCCTTGGTCGCGATGGCCGGCGTGCCGGCGACATTGCTGATCACGTCATCGCGATATTCCGCCTTGCCGTAGGAATAGGAGGCGAACAGCGACACGGGGGGCAGCGGCTTGTAGATGACGGTTGCCTCCACGCCGTAATTGCGCACCGAGCCGACATTCTGCAGCGTCGTGGGTTTGCCCGCACCGCCCGTGCCGTTGGGCAGCGACAGCAACCGGTTGGAGAAATCGACATAATATCCGGCCAGCGAGGCCTGGAACCCGCTGCTGCGCACGCGCCCGCCAAGCTCATAGCTGGTCGAGCGTTCGGGCTTCAGCGTGCCCCGGATCGCGTTCAGCCCCGCCTGCGTGGTGGCGAAGGGCGAGCCGCCGACCGCCGCCGAGGTGAAGGCGCGCATGTTCTGCGTAAACGTCGCGAACAGCTCGGCATCCTCGCCGACATGATAGAGCGCGCCGGCCTGCGGCAGGAACCAGTCCCTCGCCTCGATCTCGCCCGCCGCCAGCGTGCCGACGATACGCGTCGCCTTGTTCTTGACCTGCAGGCCCTTCCACCCGCCCGACAGCGTGAGATCGCCGAGGGTCAATTTATCCGAGACGTAATACATCATCGTCTCGGTGTTGAATTTCACGTCGAACTGCGTGGCGAACGGGTTCTTCTTGAATTCGAGCGTCGGCAGCGAAGCGGTCGACTGGTTGGCGAGGCCATAGAAGCGGCGCGCATTCTGGAAATCGTTCGATTCATACCAGCCGCCGATTTCGAGATGGTTGGCGCCGGTATCGATCGCGACATGGCCGAGCACGCCACCGCGATGGATATCATATTCGGTGGTGCGCACCGATAGCGACGAGCCGCCCGGCGTCGGCGTGTAAGGCAGATACCACAGGCCCTGGCCGTGATTGTCATGATAATAGCCGGTCAGCACGAGCGAGACATTCTCGGTCAAGCGGCTATCGACCGTCAGCCCGGCGAGATAATCGCGGCGCAGGCCGGCGGCATCGAAATAGGCATCATCGACCGTGGCATAAGGCCCGGGCAGCGGCAGGCCCGCCTGGTAAGCCGTGGCGATGGCCTGGGCGAGCGCGAAATCGTTCGAGATATTATCGAGATCATAGCCGTATTTCCGGATCAGCCCGAGGCTCAGATCCTGATAATCCTGTTCGCGGCGATCGGAGAAGTTGAAGAAGCCGGTGATCGAGCCCCGGTCGCCCAGATCCTGCACAATCTTGGCATTGACCTGATGCTGGCGCTGCTCGCCAAACCCTTTCCACTTGTCGGTCTTGAGATAGCCATAGCTGAGATAGCCCTTGAGCCCCTGCCCCGTGAGATCACCGCTTTCGAGCCGGACGAAGCCGCGCCACGTTTCGTCGCTGCCATAGGTGCCGGAGGCGACGATATCGGCCTTGTCCCTGGGGGCAAGCGAGGTGAATTCGATCGTCCCGCCCAGATTGCTGCTCGACGCCGTGCCCAGCGCACCGGCGCCCTGCGCGACCGACGCGGTGCCGAGATTTTCCGAAATGATCGCACGGCTGATGTGCAGCCCGTTGGCGTTGCCATAGCTCATATCACCCAGCGGCACGCCATCCAGCGTGAAGCCCAGCTGGTTCTGGTTGAACCCGCGCAACGTGATGCGCGACGACCATTCATACGCGCCGAACGCATCCGCCGCCTGATAATTGACGCCGGGGAGCTTGCTGATCGCTTTGAGCGGCGTGGAACCGGGCGTCAGCCGGTTGATATCGATCGCGCTGACCGTCTGCACCTGGCGCGCCTGGCCGAAGCCGAGCACGACAATGTCGGCGCCCTCGGCCGGATCGGTGGCCGCGGCGGCATCGCTGGCGAGCGGCGCGGGTCCGTCTGCGGCGATGGCGCTTTGCGCGATCGCGGCGGTCGAGGTGCAGGCAAGCAGGAACGACCCTGCGAACAGGTGCAGACGAACGGACATAGTCGGTATCTCCCTGGCGAGCCGATGTTCGGCCTCGCCCGGCGCGTGACCGGTTGTTGTTGCACCGTAATGACCGATCGACGGCGCTGTGAAGACGCGCGTTTGACGGAATCATGTCACATTTTTTTCGCGCCCCGAAGATCGTTTACCGTTCAGGGGCTTAGCCGGGCGCGGCAGGCATGGCTGGCGCATGATATTTGCCGTTCATGCGCGCGTCTTGCCATCCCCCAGCCGCCACCCGCCAAACAGCGCCCGCCCCTGCTGATGCGGCGCCCGCCCGCGCGCCTTGCTCCAGCCGGTCACCTGATCCAGCGCGGGCAGCACCGGCGGCGGCGGCTCGTGCGGGCTGCGCGCGGCTGCTTCGGCGCGGGCGGCTTCGGCGAGGCGGTATTTCTCGCGCTCGCGCTCCTGATTGGCGCGGTACATCGCGGCCTGGCGATGCGAATGCGCCTCGCTGGATTCGCCGCGACGGCGCTTGATATGCGCGGGCTCGGCCTGGAGCCGCGCTTCCTTCTGGTGGAGATAGAGCAATTGCAGCGATTCCGCGACCGTCATGCGGGGCATGGCGGGCGGATCATTGTGCCGCCAGGCGTCGTCGGTGTGCGCCTCGATCTGCTGGCTGGCGAGCAAGGCTTCCTCGACCCGGTCATAGCCTTGCTCAAGCGCCAATTGCCATTCGCGTGCGAAGGCGGGGCTGTGGTTGCGGCGGTGATAGAAGGCGCTGTGCGTGAAGCCGGCGGCGGCGGCGGCGAGGCGGATGTTGGCGGTGGCGCCGAGCGCGGCGAGGAAGGCCTGTTCGGCGGCGCGAGTGAGGCGGCCGGGCTGTGCGCGGCGCAGTTGGAGGCGGCCGGACTTTGTGCGGGTGGGGCGGGGTTCGGGCTGTGGTGAGCCGGTCTTTCCGGGGCTTACCCCTCCACCACCCTGCAGGTGGTCCCCCTCCCCGAGCAGAGCTCGGGGAGCAATTAGCGCGGCGTTGGCGATCACCAGGGCGGCATCCCACTCGGCGGCGAAGGCGGGGTGTTTGGCGCGGCGTTTGGTCAAGGTGCTGCGGTGGAGGCCGAGTGTGCGGGCGGCGTCCCGCGCGTTGCCGGTGCGGCGCAGCTCGGCGAGGAAGGCGGCGTTCTGCAATGCCTGATGGCGAGTGAAAGGGCGCGACATGCCCGATCTGTTCTCAAATCTTTTCCAACATTGCTCCAACATTGCGCCAGCATTGGGCCAGCATCGCGCCGCCATCGCAGGGCGCGCCGCAGACAATGCGCGGCTCATGACGGGCGCGCCCTGATTCTCCGTGTCCTCTGCGTCCTCTGCGCGACATGAAGGCTGGTTCGCGCAGAGGCGCTGAGGACGCAGAGAGAGAGAAGGGTGGTTCACGCGGAGGCGCGAAGGCGCGGGGGAGACGAGTGGCTTGCGCTACGCGCGGGAAAAAGTGCAGGGGGAGGTGCGGATGTTGCCGCGGCGTGGGTTTTGCGGTATGCGCGCCCCCTTCCAACGAGACATCGGTGGATTCGTGCGGGAGGCGCCTTTTCGGGGGCGTCGCTTGAACCGCTAAACTTGAACCGGGCGGGGCGCTTCGTGCGCCGCCGCCCTCTAGAGAGTGAGACTGCCACATGGCAAAGAAGATTACCGGCTATATCAAGCTGCAGGTTCCTGCAGGCAAGGCCAACCCCTCCCCGCCGATCGGCCCTGCGCTGGGTCAGCGCGGCGTGAACATCATGGAATTCTGCAAGGCGTTCAACGCCTCGACGGGCGATCAGGAAGCCGGCACGCCGCTGCCGACCGTGATCACCGTCTATGCCGATCGCTCGTTCTCGTTCGAGACCAAGACGCCGCCGGCATCGTATCTGATCAAGAAGGCCGCGAACATCAAATCGGGCTCGAAGGAGCCGGGCAAGATTTCGGGTGGCAAGATCACGCGTTCGCAGCTCGCCGATATCGCGACCGCGAAGATGAAGGATCTCAACGCCAACGACCTGACCGCGGCAACGAAGATCATCGAAGGCAGCGCGCGGGCCATGGGCCTCGACGTGGTGGAGGGCTAAGATCATGGCATTCAAGAGCAAGAAGCAGAAGGCAATCACGATCGATCGTGAGAAGCTCCACGGCATCGACGAAGCGATCGCGCTGGCCAAATCGGGCGCGACGAGCAAGTTCGACGAGACGATCGAAGTCGCGCTGAACCTGGGCGTCGATCCGCGTCACGCCGACCAGATGGTCCGCGGCGTGGTGACGCTGCCCAAGGGCACCGGCAAGACGGTGCGTGTCGGCGTGTTCGCCAAGGGCGCAAAGGCCGACGAAGCCCGTGCGGCCGGCGCCGACGTGGTCGGTGCGGAAGACCTGATGGAGCTCGTTCAGGGCGGCACGATCGATTTCGATCGCTGCATCGCCACCCCGGACATGATGGGCGTGGTCGGTCGGCTCGGCAAGATCCTGGGGCCAAAGGGCATGATGCCCAACCCCAAGCTCGGCACCGTGACGATGAACGTCGCTGCCGCCGTCGAAGCGGCCAAGGGCGGCCAGATCGAATATCGCGTCGAAAAGGCCGGTATCATCCATTCGGGGATCGGCAAGGCGAGCTTCCCGGCGGAAGACCTGCGCGCCAATTTCGACGCGCTGGTCGATGCGATCGTCAAGGCCAAGCCATCGGGCGCCAAGGGCAAATATGTCCAGAAGGTCGCCGTCAGCTCGACGATGGGCGTGGGCATCAAGGTCGATGTGGCGGGCGTCGTTGCTGCCTAAGCGATACGCCTAGCCTTACGCTACGCGCCGGCGCTGCCCTGGGCAGCAGGCGCGTTGGTCACAGGCGAGGGGACAGGCGTATGCCCGTCCCCGCCGAAGTAGAGGGGGTCGCGAGCCATGCTCGCGACCCCTTTTCGTTGGCCGGGTTTGGGCGCGTCGATGTCGTGCAGCGCCTGGGTGGGGGCGCCCAGCACGGCGGCGCGGGCGCGCAGGCTGGCATCCAGAAACGGCGTGCTGCGCGCGAGGAAGCGCCGCGGGGTCGTGCCCAGAAACGTGTTCGCATCGCGCAGGAAATGCGGCAGATCAAAATAGCTCTGATCGAGCTTACCATAATCGATCGTGTGCCCCGGCCCCAGGATCCGCAGGAACGACCGCAGGAACCGCGCCCGGCGCAACAGCAGCTTGGGCGGAAAACCGAAATGACGCACCGCGAGCCGACGCAGTGCATGCGGCTCGAGCCCGAGCGTCGCGGCGACATGGCCGATCTCGGTCGATCCATCACGCGCGATAAAGGCCATCAACTGACGCACCAGCGCATCATCGCGCTGCACGCAGGCCGCGCCGCGGGGATGATGCAGCGGCGTGAGCTGTTCGCGCAGCAGCGCATCGAGCACGGGGGCGACCTGCCCCTCCCGATCGGTGGCGTGCAGCGCGGCGTGCAAGCGGGGGCCGAAATCACCCGCCACGGCGGTGGCGAGCGGCGCGACGCGATCGCGAAAGACCGCGGCGGGCTGATCGATCAACCGGCTCCAGCCCAGCGCGCTGATCCCGAAGCCGATCAGGATGCCGCTATTGGTGACGGCCCGCAGCGCGTGCGAGGTGGGGCCAAACAGGCTGACCTGCGGCACCGGATCGAACGTGCGCCGCGCGATCGACACGGAGAAGGGCTCCGCATCGATGGCAATGCGGATGCTGGCCGCGCCCGGCAGGAACCAATCGACCTGCCCGCGATGCCGCGTATCCGCGCAATAGACATGATAGCCGGTGATATAATCGGCGAGATCGTCGGCGGGCTGATCGTAGCGGATCGACATGCCGGGGGGCATAGCGAACGTATCGACCGCGATGCCCGGACAATTGGTACCGCCCAGCATCTTCCCCTGCCCGATCACCGCCCCGCGCTGTTCGGTCGGCAGCGTTTCACCCAAAACCGATCTATCAATGTTATGCACGGCGGCACTCCCTCAAGACCCGGCCGACTCGGCCCCCTGCAATAGATGGTATATGGTGCCGTAATTGATCGGGATTGTAAAAATCTCCTTGGCAGCTGCGGTATAGATGCGCGCATCACGGGGATAAAACTGATATGAGGTTTCTATCAGACCGAAACGAACACGTTCAGGACAATTGTTATGCATGTGTTGATGATCGCTTTGCTGATCGGGTGGGGCTTGCCGCTGAGCCTCATGATAATCGCCTATCTCGCGGCGCTGATCTCGCCGCGCGCACGCGTGTTCCTGCGCCGTCATCTCATCGCCGATTGAGGGTGACGCAAAACGGGCGGGGATTGCTCCCCGCCCGTTTTGCGGCGGCTTCTGATTATCGTGCGGGCGCTATATCCGGCACGATGGCAGCCCTGCGGTGCCGCCAGCCATCTTTCGCACGCGCGGGAACGGCTGTATCGCCCAGGTGGCCGAGGATCGCCGTTATCGTCGCAGGCCGAACATCGAGGTGGATGTCGACATCTCCGAATGGCTGATCATGCTGGCGCGGATCTTGCTCTGGTCCATTCTAGCTGCGAGCCGGGCCAGCTCGGAATAGCTGGCTGCGGTCCGACGATGGATGGCGCAGCATTCGGCGTCCATCGACGACTCGGCAAATTGCCGTGCCCTGGCCGCGCGCGCTTCGTATTCGTGCGGATTACATATAGTCGACATGAAGCTCTCCGTCCGATGGACGATGCTCGAGACCGCCTCAACCACCAAGACCAGCGATTACCCCATGCTAATACCGCCAATGATGGACTTCTTAATCTAGATCAGTTTTCTTACTAATTTTGCCAAGCCGGCGGTAGCTGCTTTTTAGCGATCTGCCCAAGCATGACGAGAGGTGTCCGACAATCGGTGGCCGGCCCCCGCCCCGGCCATTCCAGGCAAACACAAAGACGGGCCGGGATCGCTCCCGGCCCGTCCTCGTCCGACAGCGATCCTTACAGACCGATCACGCCGCCATCATTCTTGGTGATGACCACCGTGGCCGAGCGCGGGCGCGACGGCGTGGCGGGCGTGCCCGACTGGCTGGCGGGCCAGCTGCTGGTAATGTTCGCCGCATTGCCATTTTCGCCCGGATGCTGGACGTTGATGAATACCGATTTGCCATCCGGCGTGGTGAACACGCCGGTGATTTCGCATTCCTTCGGCCCGACGAGGAAGCGGCGCAGCGCCGTGCCCGGTGCCTTGCCGACGCGCGTGGCCTGCGTGCCCGTCGCGGCGCCGAGCGTATTGGTGATCGTCTTCACCGCACCATCATCGACCACGCCGGGGATCGCCGCCAGCATCATGCAGTTGGTGACATCGGTATAGGCGCCATCGTCGGTCTGGATCCACATCACCGGGGTCGCCTGACCCGTGGTGTTGCTGGGCAGACCGAACCACAGGCCATCGGGCGACGAGAAATCGTTGGTCGCATCGAGGCCCGACAGATTGATGTTGGCAGCATCGAGATCGCTGCCCGCGCCGAAGGCATAGATGTCCCATTTGAAGGTCAGCGCTTCGGACGTGTCGCCGGTTTCGCGCAGGCGGATGATGTGGCCGTTGGGGTTCCCACTGTTCCCGCCGCCTGTCGTCTTAGGGTCGGTATAGGCGCGGGGGTTGGCCGCATCGGTGTTGGCGACGGTGCGCGAGCTGTTGTTGGTCAGCGTGAGGTACATCTCGCCGGTCGCCGGATTGACCGCCGTCCATTCCGGACGATCCATCTTGGTCGCGCCGAGCACGTCGGCGGCAAGCCGCGTGTTGATCAGCACATCGGCCTGATCGGCGAACGGATACACCGTGCTGGCCGCGGTCAGCCCGTTCTGACCGAACACCAGCGGCAGCCAGGTGCCGCTGCCATCAGCATTGAGCTTGGCGACATAGAGGATGCCGGCATCGAGATACTTATCGCCCATCGCCAGGCGGTCGGCGTTGGTGGCATCCGCCGCGGCCCATTTGGCGGTCGACACGAACTTGTAGAGATATTCGTTCTGCGCATCATCACCCATGTAGAAAGCGGGCGACACGCCAGGCACGGTGCGGCCAATCACGCAGCCTTCGTGGTTCATGCGGCCAAGCGCGGTGCGCTTGCGCGGCACCGACGTCGCGTTGAACGGATCGATTTCAACGATCCAGCCATATTGGAACGCTTCGTGGCGGAAATCGGCCGTGCCATCCGCAGCGGTGCCGGCCCGCGCGGTGATGTTCCAGCGCGTGTACAGCGTGCTGGTGGTGTCTGCCGCGACGACCGTGGCCCAATTGTTGTTGCCGCCGCGACCTTCCGAGATGCCATAGCGCGCAAGCGAGGTATTTTCCTTGGCAGCACCGGCGGCGATGCGCACCGCGGCATCACCCGCCGTACGGCGGAAATAGCCGGCCCAATTTTCTTCCGCGGTGAGATACGTGTTCCACGGCATCGTGCCGTTGGCGCAATTGTTGATCGTACCGCGCCCGGCCGTGCCGTCCGTGGAATACAGCGTCTTGAGCTGCGTATCGCCTTTGGCCGGGCCGCTGAACGTCATCGGCGTCAGCGGAGTGATGCGACGATTGAGCGCGCCGCTCTGCAGATAGCTCCACGCGCCGCCCGCCGCGCGGTTTACCTCGACCACCGACACGCCGTGGCATTCGATTTCCTTGAGCGCTTCGGCCTCGGGGCGGACACCGCCGACCGAGGTCTGGCCAGCAGCGTGCAGATACGAAGAGGTAATGTTCTCGTGGTTCATTACCAGCAGGCCGCGCGTGTTGCTGGTGGGATCGGGCGCGGTGCCGGTGGCGGCGAGACCGAAATAGGTCATGCCATCATGATGATCGCCGGCGCGCTTGGAGAATTCGGTATCCGTGCCGTCATTCTTATAGGCGGCGACGCCGTTGGCGATCGGATCGCCCAGACGATACAGCACGGTGGCGGTGTAACCGGCCGGGACGGTGACGATATCGTCGCGGTTCTTGGCCACGGCGGTGAAGCCGAGCACGGCCGGGTTGATCGTGACCGTGGTATCCGCGGTGGTCGGGTTGTTGCTGATGCTGGTGCCGGTGAAGCGGAACACCAGCGGCGTGGCGGTGGTCACGCTCGGCGCGACGAACGTCGATACGGTGGGGCTGACCGTGGTCAGCGTGACGGGCGTGCCGCTGACCTGGGTCCAGCCCGAGCTCAGCGAATTGCCGGTGACCGAGCCGGTGAGCGTGACCGTCATGCCCGAGGTCGCGGTGCCATTGGCGCCGGCCGACACGGCAACGTTGGGAGCCTCATCGGGCTCCGACGAACCACAGGCGGACAGCATCGCGCCGCCGAATACCGCAGTGGCCATGGCCGAGACGCCGCCGAACAAGGTCTGGCGACGCGAATAGCGCGACGCGATCAGATCGTTGAGATGCGGATTGGCGGAGCGATTGGTATCGATATCGCCATCGTCATAGCCGAAGCTGGTCTCGGTGATCGCGTTCATGGCATATTTCCCCTGTTATGGCCCTGCGGCTCTGCACGACGCTGTGACGTGGGATCGCGGCAGCCGCGTTGCGCAACGGCGACAGGGGGGAGACGGTTTGGCGACGGATTTGTGACGCAGGGTGGGCGTGCCGGAATTGATAAACGGATCGCTACACAATCCGGCCACGGGGACGGGTTTGCACCCTGCTCTGGAAGCGGCTGGCATCGTCCGATTGTGTTGAAAAACGCTGGCTTGCAGTCTTGGCGGAGGCCTGATTCAATCGTTCCGAGGTGAACGGAGACGGGCCGATGATGGGCGAGCGGACAGTGGCGCAGGAGGCGTTGTTCTACAGCTTCAGTCTGGAGCGGCATGTTCCTGCGGATCACATGCTGCGCTCGATCGACCGGTTCGTGGACCTGTCGGGCATCCGCGAGCATCTGAAGCCGTTCTACAGCGAGATGGGACGGCCATCGATCGACCCCGAGCTGATGATCCGCATGCTCATCATCGGCTACTGCATGGGGATCCGTTCCGAGCGTCGGTTGTGCGACGAGGTGCATCTGAACCTGGCCTATCGCTGGTTCTGCCGGCTGGGGCTCGAGGCGGATGTGCCCGACCATTCGACCTTCTCGAAGAACCGCCATGGCCGCTTCCGCGACAGCGACCTGCTGCGCCGGCTGTTCGAAACGACGGTCGAGCGCTGCATGGCCGAGGGGTTGGTTGGCGGCGAGGGCTTCGCTGTCGATGCGAGTTTGATCCGGGCCGATGCCAATCGCCAGACTGGCGGCCCGGGGAGCGAGGGCCTGTCGCCCGACGCCGACACTCGTGCCGTTCGTGAGTATCTTGCCGTTCTCGACGATGCCGCATTCGGGGCGGCCACGCCGGTCGTGCCGAAGTTTCTGGCACCGGCGGATCCAGCGTCGCGCTGGACCTGCGCGCATGGCGGGCAGGCCTATTACGCCTACTCGACCAACTACCTCATGGATCTCGACCACGCCGTCATCATGGACGTGGAGGCGAGCACCGCGATCCGGCAGGCCGAGGTGACCGCCTGCAAACGGATGATCGAGCGCGTGCAGGACCGGTTTGGCGTCTGGCCCGAACGGCTGGCAGCGGACACGGGGTATGGCTCGGCCGAGATGCTGGCGTGGCTCGTTCACGAGCGCGATATCCAGCCTCACATACCGGTGTTCGACAAGTCGGTCCGACGTGACGGCACGTTCGAGCGCGCCGACTTTAGCTATGACATCGAGCGCGATGTCTACACCTGCCCGGCAGGAGAAGAGTTGCGCCGTTACTGGCTGAGGGCCGCGCCGCGAAGGAGCAACCGCCAGTCGATGGCCTGTACAGATACCGGACCCGCAAGGCCGCGTGCGACGCTTGCAACCTGCGGCCTCGGTGTTGCCCGAACGGACCACACCGGAAGATCTTGCGCTCCGTCCATGAAGGCGCCCGCGATCTCGCTCGCGATATTGCCACCACCGACGCCTATGTGACGTCTCGTCGAGAGCGCAAGAAAGTCGAAATGCTGTTCGCGCACCTCAAGCGCATCCTGAAGCTGGATCGACTAAGCCTGCGAGGTCCTAACGGCGCCAAAGACGAGTTCCTCCTCGCTGCCACCGCGCAAAACCTCCGCAAGATGGCCAGACTGATCCCGATGCCGACGCAGATGGCACCCGCCTGAGGCGTCGCGCGCGCCTAGCTCTGTTTTAGAACCACGGGCCTGCCCGGCGCCGACCCCGACTTTTTTAACAGAATCGCCCAGTTGCGGACGTTGAAACCATCTGCTCAAATCGCTGCTGTTTAGGCCGACGCAGTATTGATGAAATGCAGCGCCTTTAGAAACTGCCTCGGAGGATTTCGATGAGTCGTTTCTCGTCTTGGGGTTTGATGCTGTGCGTATCCTTCGACCTGATCGCGGTGCAAGCGCCTGCGGGAGCCACACAAGCGGGGCCGGACGCCTTGGTCGCCGCGCTGCCGCCGCTCGAGGGCATGCGGCTGACGCGATTTCAGGCCGGCATCTTGGGCATCACACAGCGCCATCTAATCGCTCTAAACCGGGGACAGGTCCCCGACGTCGAGGCGCTGTTGACGACGCATCACATGTGCTTTCGGACGATCGCCGCGCGGGCCGTACAACGGCGCTATGCCGGGATTGCCGATCAGTTATCCGCAGAGGAGCGCGGGCAGGTCATTGCACACCTGAGGGTGCCCGCGGCAGCGAAGCTGCTTGCCTTTGAGGAGGGGTCGGAGGCGCGGCTAGTGCTGACCCCAGCGGAGCTGCCGGTGGCGATGGGCGACGCGCCAGGCGTGAGCCGCTTTTATCGGTTGGTGCGCAATCGGCTACGCGAGATACGGCTGGGGGCGCCGGGACCCGAGTGCCAGCAAGTGATGGAGCGGGACTTCGCCACGCGTGCGATGAAGTTCGTGCCGTTGCCGCCTGAGCCCGGTGAGCAGGCAGCGCTCGCGCCCCTTCCGCCGGCGATCAAGGCGAAATTGAATCGCGAGGCGATGGGGGCGGTCTTGGCGGGCGTTGTGGCGCAGCTGAAGCGCTGCCGGATCGCGTCTTCTGAACAGGTAGGCGCGGACGCGATCGTCTGGCTCACGATCGCGTTCGATCAGCACGGCGTGCCAGTCGGCGCTCCCCAGATGGTGCGATCGACGGGCGAACCGAATGCGGTTGCGCAGGTGCGCGAGCACGGGAGCAACCTGCTGCAGCGTTGCGCACCCTTTGACGTAACTGGGATTGCTCCTGGGGTCGACGGGCGGCGGACGCTGACACTAAGGCTGCCGCCTGTGCTGCCCTGACCCGAAGCCGCGTGCGCAACAAGATAGAGGCCACGATGGCCCCAAACGTTAGATCGCCACGTCCGCTTTCCGCCACCTCCTGCCGTTGGCAGATTGGACAAACCATAACGACCTCGATCGGGGCATGCCTTGCGCCCTCTCTCGCCGCGCACGGACCCGCCGGGATTTGACTTTGCCCGGCATTGCGCTAACAGGCGCGCTCTCTCTGCTGCCGGTTTGCCGGGAGTCGAGAACCGTCCGAGACAGCAGGTGGTGGGGATTTGCCCCGTCTTAATGTCCTGCCTAGACGGGGAATGGATTTTTCCGCTTGGCGTGGTTTCCCGCGCTGACGGTCTGCTTGCTGCCCCAAAGCAGCCGAGTATCCCCATGCCCCTATCGACGGACAACCCGGATGCGCGGGGTGTTCCCATGCGTCCGGTATTAACCGGCCCGTCTGCTTCGGCATGCGGGCCAGACACGTGGAGAATGGCATGGATCGCGCTCAAAAGACCGAGCTCGTCGCCGAGCTGAACCGCAACTTTGCCGAAGTGGGCGTGGTGGTTGTCACCCGCAATCTCGGCATGACCGTTTCGCAGTCGACCAAACTGCGCAACGCGATGCGTGATGCCGGCGCGACCTACAAGGTCTCGAAGAACAAGCTTGCCAAGATCGCACTCGATGGCACGGATTACGGTTCGCTGAGCGACATGCTCACCGGCCCCGTAGGCCTGGCCAGCTCGATCGATCCCGTCGCGGCCGCCAAGGTGGTGGTCGATTTCGCGAAGACGAACGACAAGTTCGAAATCGTCGGCGGGGCGATGGGTGCGACTGCCCTCGACGTAGAAGGCGTGAAGGCGCTCGCAACGCTGCCGTCGCTGGATGAACTGCGTGCCAAGATCGTCGGCCTCATCGTGGCACCCGCCACGAAGATCGCCACGATCACGCAGGCTCCGGCAGCGCAGCTCGCGCGCGTGCTTTCCGCTTATGCGGAGAAGGAAGCAGCCTGAGCCACCTCCCTCACGGGAGACCTCAGGGCTTACTCGAGACTATTTCGTTGAACTGAACCGATGGGGCCCGCCAATTTCCAGGGGCGCCCCGATACTGGAGACTACACATGGCAGACCTGAACGCGCTGGTTGACAGCCTGAGCGAACTGACCGTCCTCGAAGCCGCTGAGCTTTCGAAGATGCTCGAAGAGAAGTGGGGCGTTTCGGCCGCAGCAGCGGTTGCAGCACCTGCAGCAGGCGGCGGCGCAGCTGCTCCTGCAGCTGAAGAGAAGACCGAATTCGACGTCATCCTGACGGGCGACGGCGGCAAGAAGATCAACGTCATCAAGGAAGTCCGTGCGATCACCGCGCTCGGCCTGACCGAAGCCAAGACGCTGGTCGAATCCGCTCCGAAGGCCATCAAGGAAGGCATTTCGAAGGACGAAGCCGAGAAGATCAAGACGCAGCTGGAAGCAGCCGGCGCCACGGTCGAAATCAAGTAAGCCGCACGCGGAGAGACGCTTTAGCCAAGGCTAAAGCGCACTCCCGCAAGGCCGGCCGGCAGCCGTCAGGCTGTCCGACGAGCATGGGCTTTGCCCATACTGGCCCGCAGCAAAAGGAATGGGCGGCCCCAGCGATGGTGCCGCCCTTTTCGCGTCAGTGCTATAGCGCCGAGACCGCCGGAGCGCGCTGGCGGCCGCGCCGCGCCTAACGTCACTACGGCGCGGGCATCGTGCCGGGACGCAGGTACGCGAACATGTGCGTGACATAATCCCCCTTGCCCAGTTCAACCCCCTGGTGCCGCAGGATCGCATAAGCCGCGACGAGGTGAAAGTAGAACTGCGGCAGCGCCCAATCCCGCGCGTATTGTTCGGCGGTGAGATCAAACACCATGCCCATCGGCAGCGCGTGGGCGATCGGGGTTTGGGGATCGATATCGCGCAGCTCCGACGCGACTGTCTCGACGATCGCCACGGTTTCCTCGATCCGCGCCTTAGCATTGGCGATGGTGCCGGGATGGTCGGCGGCGTTACGCCCCTCGTCCAGCAGAACCTGGATCGAGGCGGGCAACGCCTGCCCCTGCAGCCGGAACACGCCCTCCTGCGCCTGCACGCATGCGAAGCGGATCTGGGTGGACAACGAGAACATGTCAGGCGCGAGGCGCGCGGCAAGCAGCGCGCCCGCCTCGCTTGGCGTCAGCTGCGCCTCCGCCTTGCCGAGCCAGGCCGACAGCGCCTGCAGCATCTGTACGTAAGTGGGCACGAGAACGTCTGATAACGTCACGAAGGTTCCTTTCGGGTGAGCACCGCCCTGTTCAGGCCGGGGCGATAGCGCGATGGCCGCCCACCGGGCAAGCCGGCGTCTCCCACGCCGCCGCCCCCCGCCGTGCCACGATGAAGCGCGCGATGCGCACCTGCACCGCCGGCAGCGCCAGGGCCAGCACGCCGACGACCACCGCATCGAGCGTCAGCAGCAGATATTGCACGGCCGGCGCCTGCCCGATCGACCAGCGGTGGAGCATCTGGTGGAGCAAGCCGAGGGGCACACGCATGAGGAACATAACCGGCAGGGCCCAGAGATAGAGGAAGCGCGTCGTCTTGGCAGAGCTGATCGGGCCGTACCGATCGGTGCCCATCGCGGCGCTGACGAACCACAGGAACAGCAGCGGCTCGAGCACCTGCTGGCCGAGGCCCACCACCGTGCGCATCAACAGCGCCTGGTCCCGACCGCCGCCGGCCACGCCGACGACCAGCTCGGAATGGATCGACAGCGCCGCCGGAACGAGTTGGAACAGCACCACCCAGACGTACCGGCGGAGCGCCGACCGCGTCGGCCGCACCGCGTCGCGCGCATCCCCGGTGATGTAATAGCGCATCGCCATGAAGCCGACGGCATAGAGGATCAGCATCTTGGGCCAGGCGAACGCCATGCGGATCGGCGTTGCGCCCGCCGCCTTGCGCACCGCGCTGTCCGGCGAGAAAAAGCCGACCTGCAGCTCCACCATGTGCTGCGCGAACTCGATCCCGATCATCAGTGCGACGAGCCAGGGCAGCGCCCGCGCCGCGCCCCAGCTGTCGCGGAACGCGCCGCCCCAATTAACGAAAAATGCCTTGATCATGTCTCTTCCCCCTCGATCCGCAGCACGTCCCCCGGCTGGCACTCCAGCACGGTGCAGATCGCTTCCAGTGTTGAAAAACGGATTGCCTTGGCCTTGCCGGTCTTGAGGATCGACAGATTGGCCAAGGTGATATCCACCGCCGCCGACAGCTCGGTCAGCGTCATGCCGCGTGCCAGCAGCAGATCGTCGAGCTTGACCGTGACGGGCATCAGACGGTCATCTCGAGTTCGTCGCGCATGCGCGTTCCGACGCTGAACACGCGCGCGAGGATGAACAGCAGGAGCACGGCGAACCAGCCTCCAAACGACGGCGACCAACCGCCGGTTTCGATATCATGCGATGCCAGCACCCAGGCGACCAAACCAAACGCCAGATCGAGCAGTTGAATCATCAGCAGGGCCCAGCCCACCGCCTGTAGCCGGTCGGCATTGGCGGCGATGAACGGATCGCCGGCCTGCGTGGTCGCAATCATCGCGCGCAGCCGCGTCAGGATCACGTGCAGCGGCGGCCCGGCGACGACGCCGAGTAGGAAGATGACGCGCAGCGCGACCAGCACCGGTTCCACCGGTTGCGACGGATATTTCGCCGCCAGCATGGCCAGGATCGCCGGGGCGAAGGGGAAGGACAACAGCAAGCCGGCGGCAAATCCGGCGACGCACACCCAGTTGAGGATGTTGGCCAGGGTGAGGGCGACACCCCCGACCCGCAACAGACGATCATTCATGCGCGACTCCTTATCGATAAACGATATTATCGTTTATCGATAAGGTCAAGCATTCTAGCGATCAGGAGTCGAACATGCCGAGCCAGTCGCGGGAGCCGTGGAGGATGCGCAGCACTTCGATGTGCATGCCGGCAGCACGTAGAGGATCAGAAAGCCGGCGTGGCTCAGCTTGTGCACGGGCCTGCCATCGAACCGGCCAACGATCGGAAAGCGCTGCGGGTGCCGATCAAGCGAGCCGCAGCGTGCTTCTAGTTCATCGACGAACGTGAAAGCACGCATCGGATTGCCCAACGCGATATGATCACCGATTTCGGTAAGGCCGGCACGCGCCCCGAAACCGATGATCACTTGCATGCCGCAGACCGCTCCTCCGCTGCCATGGCAAGGTATTTCGCCTTGAGCTCGGCGAACACCTCCTCCGCCGGATAGACCCGCCCGGCGTCGATATCGTCGAGGCCTTTCTGAATCTCCATCTCGAAGCGCGCCCAGCGGGCCGCGTCGATCGCGACGCGGCGGATGCCTTCGCGCAACACGTCGTCACGCGTGCCGTAGCGCCCCGTCGCGACCAGCCGGTCGAGCGTGGCTTCTGATTCATCGCCGAGATCGATGCCGTCCGTCATCGCGCACCTCCGAGCCGAAGAAGATAGGTTGCGCGGGCCGCTATCAACCCAGGCGGGCGCTCTTAGCGCTCGTCCGGCTGAACCTGTTTCAGCATCCAGGCGCGATCGTCCGCCTCGCTGACGGTGTCGATGTGGCTGCTGGCCGCACCTGGATCCTGAAACGAGTTCAGGATGACGGTAGGACGGGGCGATCGACCCGCTACTTCGCCAGCGCCGCCGACTGGTCCACCGCCACCACCGGCAGCCACACCGCGCTGGCCGCCGCGCCGCCGCGTTCGATCGTTACCGTGGCCTTCTGGTAATCGCTTTTCTTCGCCAGGAAGATGTTGGGGACGAATTTCTGCGGGTTGCGATCGTACAGGGGGAATTGCGAGGACTGGATCTGCACCATGATGCGGTGGCCGGGCTGGAACACGTGGTTCACCGTCGGCAGACGGAATTTGTAGCGCTGAACCTTGCCCGCCGGGATCGCGCTGGGGTGCGCGAAGCTGTCGCGATAGCGGCCGCGGAAGATGTCCTGGCTGATGGGCAATTGGTAGCCGCCCATCTTGGCGTCGCTGGCCATCTCGCCCGGATAAACGTCGATCACTTTCACGACGAAATCGCCGTCGGTGCCGGTCGTCCTGGCGAAGATATCGGCGATCGGCGCGCCGGAGACGCGCACCGCTTCGCTAAGGACGGGCGTTTCATAGGTCATCACATCGGGCCGGCCGTCGACGCCGCGCTGATCGCTGACCAGCCAGTCGCCCCAGCGGCCATCGCCGAAATTGACCGGGCGCGGCAGATGCGGGACGGGCTTGGCGGGATCGGAGACGTAGCTGTCGCCCCCTGCCCCGCCACGCTCGAAGCCGAGCCCGCCGCTGCCCTGCAGGTAGATCGGCTTGAGCGGTGACGCGCAGCCCTGCTCGCACGCCAGCGGCCAGGTCGCGAATTTGTCCCAATGATTCTCGCCGGTATTGTAGATCGTCGCGGCTGGGAGCGTGACCGCCGGGCCGTCCTTCAGATACTGGTTGAACAGCGGCAGCACCATCTGCTCGCGGAATTGCTGCGCGGTATCGCCGTCCCACTGGAACGCACCGAGGCTGCGGCCTTCGCGATTGATCTGGCTGTGCCGCCACGGCCCCATGACGAGGAAATTGTTGCCGGTCTTGCCTTTTGCCTTGAGCGCCTCCCACGCGGTGATCGCGCCGTACATATCCTCCTGATCCCACAGCCCCTGTTCCCAGATCGTCGGCACGTTGGAGGGATTGGCGGCGAGCAATTTGTCGAGCGCCTGCCCCTGCCAGAAGGCATCATAGGACGGGTGCGCGACCATGCGCTGCCAATAGGGCAATTGCGCATAACCGGACTTCTCCGCCCAGGCGCCGGCCGAGCCGACGTCGCGGAAATTGTCGTAATCGTCATAGCCGCCGGTCGGCGGGGCCTTGCCCGCGCCCTTATAGCCGGTCTGGCCGCCGAGCCAGGCGATGTTGGCGAGGCGGAAGGCGCCGTAATGGAACCAGTCATCCCCCATCCAGCCATCGATCATCGGGCTTTCCGGCGCGGCGACTTTCAGCGCGGGGTGCGGGTTGAGCAGCGCCATCGCCACCGTGAAGCCCTCATAGGATGAGCCGATCATGCCGACGCGGCCGTTACTTTCGGGAAGATTGGCCTTGTTCACCAGCCACTCGATCGTGTCATAGGCATCGGTGACGTGATCGACCTTGGTCGGGTTGAGCGGGCCGATCACCGGGCGGGTGACGACATAATCGCCCTCCGAGCCGTATTTGCCGCGAATGTCCTGATAGACGCGGATATAGCCGCCCTTCACGAACATCTCGTCGGCGAGCGGCAGCGTGGAGAGCATGCTGGTGCTGTCCTGCCGCCTGGCGCGGCTGCCCGCATCATAGGGCGTGCGGGTGAGCACGATCGGTGCGTTCTTCGCGCCCTTGGCAACGACGATCACCGTGAACAGCTTGGTGCCGTCGCGCATCGGGACCATCACGTCGCGGCGCTCGAAATCGTTGGCGGCGGTGGGCGGGGTGAATTTGGCGGGGATATCGCCGGTGGGCACGGGCGCCTGCTGCGCGGTGGCGGAGACGGCGAGCGCGGTGCAGGCCAGAAGGGTGAGAAGGCGCGGCGACGTGATGTTGATCATCGGATACTCCCTGGAGGGCCTAGCTTGCGCCATTGCCCGGGCGAGATCAATCACTTGGGCAGGAGCCTAGCGCTCCACCGCGAGCGTGTGCGGGCGCGCGCCGACGCGATCGAACATGCGCGGCCCGGTATCGAGCCGGAACGGCGCCATCTTGGCCTCCGCCCCCTTGTCGATGCCGATGACATAGGCGCCGGCGACCTGACCGCTGGCCGCGGTGCCCCAGCCATAAAGGAGGTTGAGCGACAGCAACGGCACGAAGAACGGGCGTTCCTGCACCGTCATTACGTTGAGCGCCTCCTGCGGCAGCATCGCCATGCCGGCCAGCGACACTTGCTCGCTCGCGGCGAGATTGAACGGCGCGACGGCCGGGCGGCCGATCGGCGCGGCGTAAAGCGCGGCGAGAAACGCATCCTGCTCCGCGCTGGCGCTCAACAGGCGCAGATCGAGCTGGATGCCGATGGCGGTGGCGTCTCCGATATTGCGCACGTCGAGCTCGTAATCGACCGCCGCGCTGGTGAGATTGGTGCCCGCGCGGACCACGCGCAGCGTGAGCTCGAGCCGGGCGCGCGGCGCCTCGGGCTGCGCCACGCGCAGGAAGGACGGCGCCGGCGCCGTTGGTACGGGCGCGGGTATGGGGGCGGGTATGGGGGCGGCGGCGGTGGGCAGCGGCGCCGGAGGGTCGTGCCGCTCGGGCTGGGGCGGCGCGGTATCGCTGAGGTCGATCGCGATCTCCTCCGCCTCGATGAAAGCCGCGCGCTGGCGGCGGCGATAGCGCTGATAGAGCAAGGCGGCGAGGCCGAGCGCGGCCAGCAGCAGCACGATGGCGAGTATGATCAGCCGGGAATCGGTGCGCGAGCCCGCAACCTGCTGCGGCTCGGATGCGGGCGTGGGCATGGGCGTGAGCGCGGGCGTGGCGACGGGGCGCGGCTGGGGCGCGGGCGGCGTGGCCGGGGTTTCGATTGGCGGCAGCGGCGCGGGCGCGATCGGCGCGGCCACCGGGGGCGCGGCGGGGCGCGGCGCGGCGGATGCCGGGGTCGGCGTGGCGCGCGGCGTGGGCGCTGGCATGGGGGTGGCGCGGGGGGTGGCGCGGGGGGTGGCGCGCGGCGTGGGAGCTACGGTCGGCACGGCGGATGGGGCGAGCGGCGCCTCGGTCGGGCGGGGGCGCGGGCCGCGGAGATCGAAACCTTCAAGCCCGGGCACCAACTGGCCCTGCTCGTTCTGCGCCACGGCGGGCAGCGCCGCGAGCAGCAGCGGGACGGCGATCAACGATAAAGCTAAGCGACAGGCCACGCGTCTTTTCCCGAACAGTTCACGCGAGCGCCATAGGGCGGGCGCGGCGGGCGCGGCAAGCCGGGAGGGACGATCGGGCGCGCTGGCGGGGTCGCTGGCGGTGTTCGGGCGTCGGGGGAAGAAGGTAAGACTCGCACGAAGACACGAAGACGCGAAGACGCGAAGAGAAGATGGATCTTCACCGCTTCGTGGCTTCGTGGCTTCGTGCGACATCTGCTTGCGCGCGCTGTCGACCTGGAAGGACGCTCGACTGACCCGCGATTACCAGTGATCCTCCCCCGCCAGGGGGAGGTGGCATGCGCAGCACGACGGAGGGGGCGGTTCGCGACACTGGCGGCGGGAGTCCGCCCCCTCCGTCGCCTTCGGCGCCACCTCCCCCTGGCGGGGGAGGATCGTTGGAGCGAACTTTGGTTAGGGACGAGACACTGCCGCTGGGACCCGATTGCGGACCACTCTTCATCGCCAGCAGCTCGAACGGCAAGGTGGCCTCCGATCACCTCCGCCGGCGCTTGATGCGCGGCAGACCCCGGACCAAGTCCGGGGTGACGATCTTAAGGTCATGTGCTACCCAAAGCGGGCGGGAACGCGTGCCGGGCCTCGCGGGATTTTGTTCCCTCGGGCGTTTGACTAAATCCGCCCCTGCGCCTATATCCGACTTCCACCACAATCCTCGGGAAATGATGTGCCGTCGCGCAGTGCATCGATCGTATTGGGAATTTTGGTTTCATAGACGCCGACAAGCTGCTGTTTTCCGAGGAGGATAACACGCGGCTTTTTGGCGTTTTCTGCGTGCCCGCCCGGGCGATCCGGGCACCTAATTTCGGCCTCACCAGGCCAAGACCGAGGGCAAGACTACATGGCATCCAAGGCATATGACGGCGGCACGCTGAAGCGTCGCATCCGCAAGGTTTTCGGCAATATCCACGAAGTCGTGCAGATGCCGAACCTGATCGAGGTTCAGCGCGAATCGTATGAGCAGTTCCTGCGCTCCGATCCGGCGACCGGCTATGTTTCGGGCCTTGAGAAGACGCTGCGTTCGGTGTTCCCGATCCGCGATTTCGCCGGCACCGCCGAGCTCGACTTCGTCAATTACGAGCTTGAGCCGCCGAAGTTCGACACGGACGAGTGCCGCCAGCGCGGCATCACGTATGCCGCGCCGATGCGCGTTACGCTGCGCCTGATCGTGTTCGAGGTGGACGCCGATACCGATGCCCGCTCGGTGCTCGATATCAAGGAGCAGGACGTCTATATGGGCGACATGCCCCTGATGACGGGCAACGGCACCTTCATCATCAACGGCACGGAACGCGTGATCGTCAGCCAGATGCACCGCTCGCCGGGCGTGCTGTTCGATCATGACCGCGGCAAGACGCATGCCTCGGGCAAATATCTGTTTGCGGCACGCGTGATCCCGTATCGCGGGTCGTGGCTCGATTTCGAATTCGACGCCAAGGACATCGTCAACGTTCGCATCGATCGCAAGCGCAAGCTGCCGGTGACGGCATTGCTGTACGCGCTCGGCATGACGTCGGAGGAAATCCTCAACCACTTCTACAACCGCGTGACCTTCGTCCGCGGCCAGGGTGGCTGGATCATTCCGTTCCAGGCCGAGAACTGGCGCGGCCAGAAGCCGATGTTCGACATCATCGATGCGAAGACCGGCGAAGTCGTGTTCCCGTCGGGCCAGAAGATTTCCCCCCGCGCCGCCAACAAGTCGGCCAAGGACGGTCTCACCGATCTGCTGATCCCGACCGAGGAAATCTTCGGCCGGTACAGCGCCTATGACCTGATCAACGAGACGACCGGCCAGATCTATATCGAGGCGGGCGACGAAGTATCGGCCGACAATCTCGAGCTGCTCGACAAGGCCGGGATCGATCGCATCGAATTGCTCGATATCGATCACATCGCGACGGGCCCATGGATCCGCAACACGCTGAAGGTCGACAAGGCCGAGGAGCGCGAGCAGGCATTGAGCGACATCTACCGCGTCATGCGCCCGGGCGAGCCGCCCACGCTGGAAACGGCGGAAGCCTTGTTCAGCGGGCTGTTCTTCGATCCCGATCGCTACGATCTGTCGGCGGTCGGTCGCGTCAAGCTCAACATGCGTCTCGACCTCGATGCCGAGGATACCGTGACGACATTGCGCAGCGAGGATATCCTCGCGGTGATCAAGACGCTCGTCGATCTGAAGGACGGCAAGGGCGATATCGACGATATCGACAACCTCGGTAACCGTCGTGTCCGCTCGGTCGGCGAATTGCTCGAGAACCAGTATCGCGTCGGCCTGCTCCGCATGGAGCGCGCCGTGAAGGAGCGCATGTCGTCGGTCGACGTGTCGACCGTCATGCCGAACGACCTGATCAACGCCAAGCCGGCGGTGGCCGCGGTGCGCGAATTCTTCGGCTCGTCGCAGCTGTCGCAGTTCATGGATCAGACCAACCCGCTGTCCGAAGTCACCCACAAGCGCCGCGTGTCGGCGCTTGGACCAGGTGGCCTGACGCGCGAGCGCGCGGGCTTCGAAGTCCGCGACGTTCATCCGACGCATTATGGCCGCATCTGCCCGATCGAGACGCCGGAAGGCCCGAACATCGGCCTGATCAACTCGCTGGCGTCGTTCTCGCGCGTCAACAAGTATGGCTTCATCGAGACGCCGTACCGCAAGGTCGTCGATCACAAGGTGACGGATGACGTCGTCTATCTGTCGGCGATGGAAGAAGCCAAGCACACGATCGCGCAGGCCAACGCCGATCTCGACGCGGATAACGGCTTCACCGAGGAACTGGTCTCGTCGCGTCAGGCGGGCGAATTCCTGATGGCGATCCCGACCAACATCACGCTGATGGACGTTTCCCCCAAGCAGCTCGTCTCGGTTGCCGCATCGCTCATTCCGTTCCTGGAAAACGATGACGCCAACCGCGCGCTGATGGGCTCCAACATGCAGCGTCAGGCCGTGCCGCTCGTCCAGGCCGAGGCGCCGTTCGTCGGCACCGGCATGGAAGAGACCGTGGCGCGTGACTCTGGCGCAGCGATCTCGGCCAAGCGCGCCGGCATCGTCGATCAGGTGGATGCGGCACGCATCGTCATCCGGGCGACCGGCGACGTGGAAGCGGGCCGATCGGGCGTCGACATCTACACGCTGATGAAGTTCCAGCGCTCGAACCAGAACACCTGCATCAACCAGCGTCCGCTGGTGAAGGTGGGCGACGTGATCAACGCCGGCGACGTGCTTGCCGATGGCCCGTCGACCGAGTTTGGCGAGCTCGCGCTGGGCCGCAACAGCCTCGTCGCGTTCATGCCGTGGAACGGGTATAATTACGAGGATTCGATCCTCATCTCCGAGCGCATCGTGAAGGACGACGTGTTCACGTCGATCCACATCGAAGAATTCGAAGTGATGGCGCGCGACACCAAGCTCGGGCCGGAGGACATCACACGCGATATCCCCAACGTCGGCGAGGAAGCACTCCGCAACCTCGACGAAGCAGGCATCGTGTATATCGGCGCCGAAGTGGAGCCGGGCGACATCCTGGCCGGCAAGATCACCCCCAAGGGGGAATCGCCGATGACGCCGGAAGAAAAGCTGCTCCGCGCGATCTTCGGCGAGAAGGCGTCGGACGTGCGCGATACCTCGCTCCGCCTGCCGCCGGGCGTTGCCGGTACGGTCGTCGAGGTGCGCGTGTTCAATCGCCACGGCATCGACAAGGACGAGCGCGCGATGGCGATCGAGCGCGAGGAAATCGAGCGGCTGAAGAAGGATTCGGACGATGAGCGTTCGATCCTCAACCGCGCGACCTGGAGCCGGCTGCGCGAGATGCTGATCGGCCAGACCTCGACTTCGGTGCCCAAGGGCCTGAAGAAGGGCGCGGTGATCGATCAGGATCTGCTCGACCAGGTCGATCGTCACGAATGGTGGAAATTCTCGGTTGCCGACGACAAGGCGCAGAGCGATCTCGAAGCGGTCAAGGTGCAGTATGACGATGCCGTGAAGGTGATCGTCGACAAGTTCCAGGATCGCCGCGACAAGCTGGAGCGTGGCGACGAGCTGCCGCCAGGCGTGCTCAAGATGGTCAAGGTGTTCGTGGCGGTGAAGCGCAAGCTGCAGCCGGGCGACAAGATGGCCGGCCGTCACGGCAACAAGGGCGTGATCTCGCGCATCCTGCCGGCGGAGGACATGCCGTTCCTCGCCGATGGGACGCCGGTGGATATCGTGCTCAACCCGCTGGGCGTGCCGAGCCGCATGAACGTCGGGCAGATCTTCGAAACGCATCTCGGCTGGGCGGCGCGCAATCTGGGTCAGCAGATCCACACCGCGCTGGAAGATTGGCGTGAGGCCAATCCCAACCCCGAAACCGGCGCGATGCCGGAAGCGGTCAAGGCGCGTCTGCTCGAAGTGTATGGCGAGCATTATGCGGCGGAGATCGAGGCACGCAGCCCCGAGCAGATCATCGAGCTGGCAAGCAACCTGAAGACCGGCGTGCCGATGGGCACCCCCGTGTTCGACGGTGCCCGCGAGGCCGATGTGTCCGACATGCTGAGCCTTGCCGGGCTGCACACGTCGGGTCAGTCGGAACTGTTCGACGGGCGCACGGGCGATATGTTCGATCGCAAGGTGACGGTGGGCATCATCTATATGCTGAAGCTCCACCATCTGGTCGACGACAAGATCCACGCACGGTCGATCGGGCCGTACTCGCTCGTCACGCAGCAGCCGCTGGGTGGTAAGGCGCAGTTCGGCGGGCAGCGCTTCGGCGAGATGGAGGTCTGGGCGCTCCAGGCTTACGGCGCGGCGTATACCTTGCAGGAAATGCTCACGGTGAAGTCGGACGACGTGGTCGGCCGCACCAAGGTCTATGAGGCGATCGTCAAGGGCGACGACACGTTCGAGGCGGGCATTCCGGAGAGCTTCAACGTGCTCGTCAAGGAAATGCGCTCGCTGGGCCTGAACATCGAGCTGACCAGCGTGGAACAGTTCGACACCGACGGCGTCGCCATCGCGGCGGAGTAAGCACCTTCTTCCCCCCTCCCGCTTGCGGGAGGGGTCGGGGGAGGGCCTGTTGGGTCAGGCGCTTCCTCACGACATCCCCTCCCCCAACCCCTCCCGCACGCGGGAGGGGAGTTAAGGGGCCCTCCCGCAAGGTGAGGGAACTGGAGAATCAGAATGAACGAACTGACCAATTTCGCCAATCCGGTCGTCAAGGCCGAGACTTTCGACCAGATTCAGATCGGCATCGCCAGCCCGGACAAGATCCGTTCGTGGTCGTTCGGTGAGATCAAAAAGCCGGAAACCATCAACTATCGCACGTTCAAGCCCGAGCGTGACGGCCTGTTCTGTGCGCGCATCTTCGGTCCGATCAAGGATTACGAGTGCCTGTGCGGCAAGTACAAGCGCATGAAATACAAGGGCATCGTCTGCGAGAAGTGCGGCGTCGAGGTCACCGTTTCGAAGGTCCGCCGCGAGCGCATGGGCCATATCGAGCTGGCGGCGCCCGTCGCGCACATCTGGTTCCTGAAGTCGCTGCCGAGCCGCATCGGCCTGCTGCTCGACATGCAGCTCAAGCAGCTCGAGCGCGTGCTGTATTTCGAGGCGTATATCGTGATCGAGCCGGGCATCACCCCGCTCGAAAAGTATCAGCTGATGACCGAGGACGAGCTGCTCGACGCGCAGGACGAGTATGGCGAAGATGCCTTCTCGGCCGGCATCGGCGCCGAAGCCGTGCGCATCATGCTGCAGGATCTGGATCTCGAGGGCGAGCGCAAGGAGCTGCTGGAAGAACTGGCGGTTACCAAGTCGGAACTGAAGCCCAAGAAGATCATCAAGCGCCTGAAGGTCGTCGAATCGTTCATCGATTCGGGCAACAAGCCCGAATGGATGATCCTCGAGGTCGTGCCGGTCATCCCGCCCGAGCTGCGCCCGCTGGTGCCGCTTGACGGTGGTCGTTTCGCGACGTCGGATCTGAACGATCTGTATCGCCGCGTGATCAACCGCAACAACCGCCTGAAGCGCCTGATGGAGCTGCGCGCGCCGGACATCATCGTCCGCAACGAGAAGCGCATGCTGCAGGAGGCCGTCGACGCATTGTTCGACAATGGTCGCCGCGGTCGCACGATCACGGGTGCCAACAAGCGTCCGCTGAAGTCGCTGTCCGACATGCTCAAGGGCAAGCAGGGCCGCTTCCGTCAGAACCTGCTCGGCAAGCGCGTCGACTATTCGGGTCGTTCGGTCATCGTGACCGGGCCGGAACTCAAGCTGCACCAGTGCGGCCTGCCCAAGAAGATGGCGCTCGAGCTGTTCAAGCCGTTCATCTACGCGCGTCTCGATGCCAAGGGTCTGTCGATGACCCTGAAGCAGGCGAAGAAGTGGGTCGAGAAGGAGCGCAAGGAAGTCTGGGACATTCTCGACGAAGTCATTCGCGAGCACCCGGTCATGCTGAACCGCGCGCCGACGCTTCACCGTCTGGGCATCCAGGCGTTCGAGCCGGTGCTGATCGAGGGCAAGGCGATCCAGCTTCACCCATTGGTCTGCTCCGCGTTCAACGCCGATTTCGACGGCGATCAGATGGCCGTGCACGTCCCGCTGAGCCTCGAGGCACAGCTCGAAGCGCGCGTCCTGATGATGTCGACCAACAACATCCTGTCGCCCGCCAACGGCAAGCCGATCATCGTGCCGTCGCAGGACATGGTGCTGGGCCTGTATTATCTGTCGATGCTCAAGGAAGACGAGCCCGGCCAGGGCATGATGATTTCGGACATGTCCGAAGTGCATCAGGCGCTGGAAGCTGGCGCGGTGACCCTGCACACCAAGATCATCAGCCGCGTTCCGCAGATCGATGCCGACGGCAAGAGCATCATGAAGCGTTACGAGACGACGCCGGGCCGCATGCTGCTCGGCGAGACGCTCCCGCAGGCGCACAAAGTGCCGTTCGACACCGTCAATCGCCTGCTGACCAAGAAGGACGTGGGCGACGTGATCGACGAGGTCTATCGTCACACCGGCCAGAAGGAGACCGTGCTGTTCGCCGATGCGATCATGGCACTGGGCTTCAAGCATGCGTTCAAGGCGGGCATCTCGTTCGGCAAGGACGACATGATCATTCCGGACGCCAAGATCGGTCTGGTCGATGAGACCAAGGCCTTGGTGAAGGACTTCGAGCAGCAATATCAGGACGGCCTGATCACGCAGCAGGAGAAGTACAACAAGGTGATCGACGCCTGGAGCCGTTGCGGCGACCAGGTGGCCAACGCCATGATGGACGAGATCAAATCGGTGAAGAAGCTGCCCAACGGCCGCGAAGCACCGATCAACTCGATCTACATGATGGCGCACTCCGGTGCCCGTGGTTCGCAGGCGCAGATCAAGCAGCTCGCCGGCATGCGCGGGCTGATGGCCAAGCCATCGGGCGAGATCATCGAAACGCCGATCATCTCGAACTTCAAGGAAGGCCTGACCGTCCTTGAATATTTCAACTCCACCCACGGCGCCCGTAAGGGTCTCGCGGATACGGCGTTGAAAACCGCCAACTCGGGCTATCTCACGCGTCGTCTGGTCGATGTTTCGCAGGATTGCGTGATCATCGAGCTGGATTGCGGCACGACCCGCGCGCTGGAAATGCGCGCGATCGTTCAGGGTGGCTCGACCATCGCGTCGCTCGGCGAGCGTATCCTGGGCCGCACCACGGCCGAGGACATCATCGATCCGAAGACCAATAAGGTTGTCATCCCATCGGGCACGCTGCTCGATGAGCCGATGATCACCACGATCGAGGCGCTGGGCACGCAATCGTGCAAGATCCGCAGCCCGCTGGTCTGCGAAACGAAGATCGGCGTGTGCGGCAAGTGCTACGGGCGCGATCTCGCCCGCGGTACGCCGGTGAACATCGGTGAAGCGGTCGGCGTTATCGCCGCGCAGTCGATCGGTGAGCCGGGCACGCAGCTGACCATGCGTACGTTCCACATCGGTGGCGCGGCGCAGCTCAATGAAACGTCCAACCTGGAGGCAGTGGCCGACGGCACGATGGAATATCGTGACCTGCGCGTCATCGTCGATCAGCGCGGCCGTCGCGTGGTGCTGAGCCGTTCGGGCGAAGTGGCGATCGTCGACATGGATGGCCGCGAGCGTGCGGTGCATCGCATCCCCTACGGCGCATACGTGCTGTTCGATGATGGCCACATCGTCGAAAAGGGCGACCGGATGGCCGAATGGGATCCGTTCACCATGCCGGTGATCACGGAAAACCCGGGCGTGGTGAAATATGTCGATCTGATCGAGGGCAAGACGCTCACCGAGCAGGCCGACGAAGCGACCGGCATTTCGCAGCGGGTCGTCACCGAAAACCGCGGCATCGCCTCCAAGAAGGAGGATCTTCGTCCTCGCCTGACGCTGACCGGCGACAGCGCGGAAGAAGCCGGCCGTTACATGCTGGTCGCGGGCGCCACGCTCTCGGTCGAGGATGGGGCGACGGTCCAGGGCGGCGACGTGCTGGCGCGTGTCAGCCGCGAGAGTGCCAAGACGCGCGACATCACCGGTGGTCTGCCGCGGGTGGCCGAGCTGTTCGAAGCGCGCAAGCCGAAGGAAAATGCCATCATCGCGAAGGTCTCGGGCCGTGTCGTGTTCGGCAAGGACTATAAGGCCAAGCGCAAGATCGGCATTCAGCCCGAGGATGGCAGCGAGGTCGTCGAGTATCTGGTGCCGAAGTCCAAGGTGATCGACGTGCAGGAAGGCGATTACGTCAAGCGCGGCGATAACCTGATCGGCGGTTCGCCGGATCCGCACGATATTCTCGAAGTGCTCGGTATCGAGCCCTTGGCCGAATATCTCGTGTCCGAAATCCAGGAAGTGTATCGTCTGCAGGGCGTGAAGATCAACGACAAGCACATCGAGACGATCGTTCGTCAGATGCTGCAGAAGGTTGAGATCACCGATGGCGGCGACACCACGTTGCTGGCGGGCGAGCAGGTCGATCGCGACGAGATGGACGAGTATAACTCCAAGCTCGACAAGAAGCAGGTCAAGGCACAGGGCAAGCCCGTGCTGCTCGGCATCACCAAGGCGTCGCTGCAAACGCGCAGCTTCATCTCGGCGGCGTCGTTCCAGGAGACCACGCGCGTGCTGACCGAAGCTTCGGTGCAGGGCAAGAAGGACACGCTGACCGGCCTGAAGGAGAACGTGATCGTGGGCCGGCTCATCCCCGCCGGTACCGGCGCGGGCATGAACCGGATGCGCATCGCCGCCTCCAGCCGTGATGCGGTGCTGCGCGTGTCGCAGCGCAAGATGGCCGAAGTGTCGATCGCCATGGCCAATTCGGCCGCCGAGGAACGTGCTGCCGAAAAGCTGCGCAACGTGGCGGACGATACCGGTGATGATGCGCTGGGCGCGGTCGTGACCAGCGGCACGGGCACCGATGCGGATGCGGGCGATTACCTGATCAAGGAGTGATCGGGGCGCGCCTCATCGGCATGAACTGAAAGAAGCGCCGTCCGGGATGTCCCGGGCGGCGGTTTTTCGTTGGGGCGGTCGCCGGCGGGCCGGCGGCGATTGGCGCCTGCCCGCTTCACGGCCCGTTCACGCGCCACGACGCATCGCTGCATCCTCCGATTGCCAGCGCTGGAAAACTCCCCGATATGTGCGTCATGAAACGCAGCAGCGCGAAGTCCTGGATCGCCGGTGTCGCGGCCTCCCTGCTGCTTTGGGCGCAGCCCGCGGCGGCGCAATCGATCCTGCGCGACGCCGAGACCGAACAGATGTTCGCCGATATGTCGCGGCCGCTGGTGGTCGCCGCCGGGCTGTCGCCCGCCAATGTCCGCGTCGTGCTGATCAACGATGGCTCAATCAACGCCTTCGTCGCCGGCGGGCAGACCGTTTATATCCATTCCGGGCTGCTCGCCGCGGCCGACAATGCCAATGAAGTGCAGGGCGTGATCGCGCACGAGCTGGGCCATATCGCCGATGGCCATGTCGTGCTGCAGGATGCCGGCAGCAAGCCGGCGATGGGCATCACGCTGCTGAGCATGGTCGTCGGGCTGGCCGCGGCGGTGGCCGGCGCGGGCGATGCCGGGATGGCGATCATGGGGCTCGGCCAGGCCGCCGGCATGGGCAAGTTCCTCGCCTTCAGCCGGGTGCAGGAATCGACTGCCGATGCCGCCGGCGCCAAATATCTCAACGGTTCCGGCGTCAGCGGGCGCGGCATGCTGTCTTTCTTCAGGAAGTTGCAGAGCCAGGAATATGCCTATGGCCTGCGGAATATCGATCCGTTTGCGCAGAGCCATCCGTTGAGCGGGCAACGCATCGAAAATCTGCGCAACGATCTGATGGCCGGCAAATCATGGAACGCCAAACCCGATCTCGCGCTGGAGGAACGCTTCAAGCGCGTGAAGGCCAAGCTCAACGGCTATGTCGCCGATGCCAAGACCACGCTGAACACCTATCCGGAAGAAGATCAGAGCGTGTACGCGCATTATGCGCGGGCCTATGCCTGGCACAAATCGGGCTATCCCGCCAAAGCCGATGCCGAGGCGGCTGCGCTGATCAAGGCTGATCCGCACGATCCCTATTTCCTGGAGATCCAGGGGCAGATCCTGCTGGAAGCGGGCAAGCCGAGCGAGGCGATCGCGCCGTTGCGCGAAGCGACCGATCGATCGAACAATTCTCCGCTGGTGGCCACCACCTTCGGCCACGCGCTGATCGCCACCGAGGACGCCAAGAATTACCCCGAGGCGGTGCGCGTGCTGCGCCAGGCCGTGCAGCGTGACGATCAGAACCCGTTTGCCTGGTATCAGCTTGGTACCGTCTATGAGCGCATCGGCGATGAGCCCCGCGCCCTGCTGGCGACCGCCGAGCGCGCCAGCCAGAACGGCGATTCGCGCACCGCAGCCTATAGCGCGCGCGGCGCGATGGCCGGGCTTACCCCCAACACGTCCGATTGGATCCGCGCGCAGGACATCGCCATGACCGCGCAGAACGACATGGACGACAACCCGAAAAAGTATCGCAGACGATGATCTATGCCGAAACCAAATCCTCGCTGACGCTGGCCGCGCTGCTGCTGGCGGCGACATTGGCCGGCGGCGGCATCCTGTGGGTGGCGCAACGCGCCGCGCCGGGCGCATTAGAGGGGGCGGACAAGGCCCGTGTCGAGGAAACGGTGCGCGAGTATGTCCTGACGCATCCCGAGATCATTCCCGAGGCGATGAAGCGTCTGCAACAGCGCGAGACCGGCAAGACCATTGCCGCCAACCGCGCCGCGATCCTCGAACCGTTTGGCGATGCGTGGATCGGCAATCCCCAGGGCGATGTCACCCTGGTCGAATATTTCGATTATAATTGCGGCTATTGCCGCTCCAGCCTGCCGGCAATCGCCGAGCTGGTGCGCCGCGATCCGGGCGTGCGCGTGGTGTTCAAGGAATTCCCCATCCTGAGCGAGGACAGCATCACCGCCGCGCGGCTCAGCCTGGCGGCGGCGGATCAGGGCAAGTTCAAGGCCTTTCACGATGCGCTCTATGCGGCCGGGCCGGTGAGCGCGCAGACGATGCAGGCGGCGGCCAAGTCGGCCGGGATCGATCTGGCCAAGGCGGCGGCGATGACGCCCCGGGCCGAGGCAGAGATCGCCGCCAACCGCCAGGTGGCCCAGGCGCTGGGGCTGACCGGCACACCCAGCTGGGTGATCGGAACGAAGGTCGTCTCCGCCGCACTGCCGCTGGAGGAGCTGGAGAAGGCGGTGAAGGAAGCGCGGGCCGCGTCCTCCTAAGCCCCTCCCCTTCAGGGGAGGGGTTGGGGTGGGGGCGTGCCTCACGACGTTGCACCTGGGGAGAGCCCCCACCCCTTCCCCTCCCCTGAAGGGGAGGGGCTTTAAGATTCGTCCCGCTTGCACCCCACCGCCCTCACCCCCATCTCCACGCCATCCAAGGGGACCCATACACTTGCCAACTATCCTGTCCGTCGCCGGCGTCTCCAAGACGTACGATTCCGGCACCACCGCATTGTCACCGATCGACCTGCAGATCGAAAAAGGCGAAATTTTCGCGCTGCTCGGCCCCAATGGCGCGGGCAAGACGACGCTGATCAGCATCATCTGCGGCATCGTCACGCCTTCGTCGGGCACCATCACCGTGATGGGGCATGACGCGATCAAGGATTTCCGCGCCGCGCGCCGCCTGGTCGGGCTCGTGCCGCAGGAATTGTCGGTCGACATGTTCGAAACCGTGCTCGCCACGGTGAAGTTCAGCCGCCGCCTGTTCGGTCGCTCGGGCCATGACGCGTATATCGAGCAGGTGCTGCGTGATCTGTCTTTGTGGGACAAGCGCCATGCCAAGATTATGGAGCTATCCGGCGGGATGAAGCGCCGCGTGCTGATCGCCAAGGCGCTGAGCCATGAGCCCGATATCCTGTTTCTCGACGAGCCCACCGCGGGTGTCGATGTGTCGTTGCGCCGCGACATGTGGAAGCTGATCCATCGCCTGCGCGAGCGCGGCGTGACGATCATCCTGACCACGCATTATATCGAGGAGGCCGAGGAAATGGCCGACCGGGTCGGCGTGATCGACAAGGGCAAGCTCGTGCTGGTCGAGCGCAAGACCGAGTTGATGAAGCGGCTGGGCAAGCGTCAGGTGCTGGTGGCCTTGCGCCGCCCGCTAGCCGCCGTGCCCGCCGCGCTGGCCAATTGGGACGTCGAACTGGGGGACGAGGGGTATGTGATGCGTCACACCTTCGTCGCCGATGGCGATCGCGACGGCATTCCCGCCTTCCTGCGCAAGCTCGATGAGCTGGGCATCGAATTCACCGATCTCGATACGCATCGCAGTTCGCTTGAGGACATATTTGTCGACCTGGTCGGCCGGAAGGACGCGGCATGAGCGCGCATGGTTTCAACGCCCACGGCGTGTGGGCGATCTATCGCTTCGAAATGGCGCGCGCGCTACGTACCCTGTGGCAGAGCGTGGCCACCCCGGTGATCACCACCTCGCTCTATTTCGTCGTGTTCGGCGGGGCGATCGGCAGCCGCATGCAATCGGTGGAAGGTGTCGGCTATGGCAGCTTCATCGTCCCCGGCCTGATCATGCTCTCGCTGTTGACGCAGAGCATCTCCAACGCCTCGATCGGCATCTACTTCCCCAAATTCACCGGCACGATGTATGAGCTGCTCTCGGCGCCCATCTCGGCGATGGAGATGGTGATCGGCTATGTCGGTGCCGCGGCGACCAAGTCGGTCATCCTGGGGCTGATCATCCTCGCCACCGCCACCTTGTTCGTCGATCTGCCGATCCAGCATCCGCTGATGATGCTCACCTTCCTCGTGCTGACCAGCATCGCCTTCAGCCTGTTCGGCTTCATCATCGGGGTGTGGGCCAAGGGGTTCGAGCAACTGAATTTTGTGCCCGCCTTGCTGATCACGCCGCTCACGTTCCTGGGCGGCGCGTTCTATTCGATCGACATGCTGCCGCAGCCGTGGCGCACGGTGAGCCTGTTCAACCCGGTGGTCTATCTCGTCAGCGGCTTCCGCTGGAGCTTCTTCGGGCAAGGCGATGTCGGCGTGGGCGCGAGCCTGGCCTTCACCTTCGCCTTCCTGCTGCTGTGCCTCGGGGTGATCGCCTGGATCTTCAAGACGGGGTACCGGATGAAGAGCTGAGGTTGAGGGGCCAACGCCGTCTTCTAAAGCCCTCTCCTGCTCGTCGCGGGAGAGGGTTGGGTGAGGGTCTTCTTCTTTCGCCGCCCGAGAATAGAAGAAGCAGAAGACCCTCACCCAACCCTCTCCCATAAAGAATGGGAGAGGGCTTAGAAGGGAATGGCCGCGAACCTCAGATCCGGTGTTCGCCCTTGACCCAGCGTACCGTGCCGCTCGACGCGCGCATCACCACGCTCTCGGTGGTCATCGTGCCGCCCTTGCGCTTCACGCCCTCTAGCAGCGAGCCATCGGTCACCCCGGTGGCGGCGAAGATGCAATCGCCGCGCGCCAGTTCGGTCAGGTCATATTGCTTGTCGAGATCGGTCACGCCCCATTTGGCCGCGCGCCCGCGCTCGTCGTCGTTGCGGAACAGCAACCGGCCCTTGAACTGGCCGCCGACGCAGCGCAAAGCCGCCGCCGCCAGCACGCCCTCCGGCGCGCCGCCCGCGCCCATATAGATGTCTATCGTGGTATCGGGATTAGTCGTCGCGATCACGCCGGCGACGTCGCCATCGCCGATCAGCATGATGCCCACGCCCAGCGCGCGCAGCTCGGCGATAAGCTTTTCATGGCGCGGACGATCCAGCACGCAGGCGATGATCTCGCTGGGATCGACGCCCTTGGCCGCCGCCAGCGCGCGGATATTCTCGGTTGGCGTCTTGTCCAGATCGATGATGCCTTCGGGATAGCCCGGGCCGACCGCGATCTTGTCCATATACACGTCGGGCGCGTTGAGCAGTCCGCCTTGTTCGGCAATCGCCAGCACGGCGAGCGAGTTCGGCCCCGCCGTGGCGCAGATCGTCGTACCTTCGAGCGGATCGAGCGCGATATCGATCTTGGGGCCCTTGCCGATCGCCGAGCCTACCTTTTCACCGATGAACAGCATCGGCGCCTCGTCGCGCTCGCCCTCACCGATCACCACGGTGCCGTCCATATACAGCGAATTGAGCGCCTCGCGCATCGCCTCGACGGCGGCAGCATCGGCGGCCTTTTCGTCGCCGCGCCCGACCAGCTTGGAAGCGGCGATGGCCGCCGCTTCGGTGACGCGCACCATTTCGAGGACGAGGACGCGATCGAGTACCTGGCTGGCGGTGGTGGTCATGAGATTCCCCTTTGGGTTTGGCTTGGCCTAGGCAGGCTGCGTGACATTGTCGAGACGAGTCCCCCTCCCGCATGCGGGAGGGGAGGAGGATCAATCCCGCAGTAACTCGTTGATGCTCGTCTTGCTGCGCGTCTGCGCATCGACGCGCTTGACGATCACCGCGCAATACAGGCCGAGATCGCCCCCGGTCGAGCCCGGCACGACCACGGCATAAGGCGGCACCTCGCCCTTGAATATCTCGCCGGTCGCGCGATCGATGATCTTGGTGCTCGCCCCCAGATACACGCCCATCGCCAGCACCGCGCCTTCGCCGACGCGCACGCCTTCGGCCACTTCGCTGCGCGCGCCGATGAACGCGCCGTCACCGATGATCACCGGATCGGCCTGTAACGGCTCGAGCACGCCGCCGATCCCGGCGCCGCCCGAAATATGCACGTTCCGGCCGATCTGCGCGCAACTGCCGACCGTGGCCCAGGCATCGATCATCGTATTCTCGCCGACATAGCCGCCGATATTGACGAAGCTCGGCATGAGCACCGCGCCCTTGGCGATATAGGCGCCGCGCCGCACGATGCTGCCCGGCACGCTGCGGAACCCCGCGGCGCGATACCGCGTCGCATCCCAGCCCTCGAACTTGCTTGGCACCTTGTCGAACCAGGTCGAGCCGCCCGGCCCCTGGATCACCTCGTTGTCATTGAGCCGGAACGACAGCAACACCGCCTTCTTGAGCCACTGATTGACCGTCCAGCCGCCCTGCCCGTCCGGCGCGGCGACGCGCGCCTGGCCCGAATCAAGCAATTCGAGCGCGTCGTCCACCGCGCTGCGCACCGCGCCTACGGTGGTGAAGCCCAGATCCGCGCGGTCTTCCCATGCGGCATCGATCGTGTTCTGCAGATTGTCGCTCATGCGGCCTCCAATATTTCTTCCAGCCAGTGGCGGATGTCATGCGTGATGAAATCGACGTGCTCGTGGCTTTCGTCGGGTGTTTGCTCGGAGCCGTTATTCACCCACAAGGTGGTCATGCCAATCGCCTTGGCCGGCTTCAGATTGCGCGCCATATCCTCGGCGAACAGCGAGGCATGCGGATCGAGATCGAACGCGGCACACAGGCCGGCATAGGCCGACGCCTGCGGTTTCGGCGCCAGATCCATCGCATGGATATCGTGGATCGCCTCGAAACTGTCGCTCAGCCCCAGCCGGCCGAGCACGTTGGCGGCATAAGGCGTATCGGCATTGGTGAAGACGATCTTGCGCCCTGGCAGCTTGGCGATCGCCGCGGCAAGCGGGGCGTTTTCCTCCAGCGCGTCCATCTCGACATCGTGGACGAAGGCGAGGAATTCGTGTGGATCGACATCGTGATCCGCCATCAGCCCGGCGAGCGTCGTGCCATGCGCGTGGAAATAGCCCTTCTGAATGCGGCGCGCCTCGACCAGATCAACACCCAGCCGCTCGGCAATATACGCGCCCATCTTGGCATCGATGCCATCGAACAGCCGCGCGCTTGCCGGATACAGCGTGTTATCGAGATCGAAGATCCAGTTGCGGATATGGGTGAGGCGGGGATCCATGTGCGCGGCTCTAAGCGGGGCGGGCGTGAGGGGCAAGGCGGGAGCGGCTTGATAAGCCCCTCCCCTTCGGGGGAGGAGGGGCCGGGCTGAAGAAGTTGTGCGCCGTGCCCAAGAACTACTCCTGCGCCCGCGGGTGGCGTTATCAGCCGGGCTTCCTATCTCTGGTGCATGACAGCTTATTCCCTGCTCGATCTCGTCCCCGTCATCGACGGCGGCACCGTCTCTCAAGCGCTGGCCAATGCCGCCGATCTCGCGCAGCATGCCGAGAAGGTGGGCTTCCGCCGCTACTGGACCGCCGAGCATCACGGCATGGCCGGCATCGCCAGCGCGGCCACCTCGGTCGTGCTCGGCCATGTCGCCGCCGCCACGTCCACGATCCGCATCGGCGCCGGTGGCATCATGCTGCCTAATCATGCGCCATTGGCGATCGCCGAGCAATTCGGCACGCTCGATGCGTTGTTCCCCGGCCGGATCGATCTCGGCCTCGGTCGCGCCCCCGGGTCCGACCAGCGCGTCGCGCATGCCATGCGTCGCACGCTGAACAGCGACGCCAACGCCTTCCCGCAGGACGTGCTCGAATTGCAAAGCCTGTTCGCCGATGACGGCCAGACTGGCATCACCGCGACGCCAGGGGCCGGCGCGAACGTGGATCTGTGGATCCTCGGCTCCAGCACGTTCGGCGCGCAGCTCGCCGCGGCACTGGGCCTGCCTTATGCCTTCGCGTCGCATTTCGCGCCGGACGCGCTGATGAGCGCGCTCGCCATCTACCGTCGCGATTTCAAGCCCTCGGCCGCGCTCGATCGGCCGCATGTCATGGCCGGGTTCAACGTGTTCGCCGCCGATAGCGATGAGGAAGGCGAATTGCTCGCCAGTTCGCAGCAGCAGGCGTTCGTCGCGTTGCGCACCGGCAATCCGGGTAAACTCAAGCCGCCGGTCGCCGGTTATCGCGCGAGCCTGGGCGCGCAGGGCCAGGCGATCCTCGATCACACGTTGCAATGCTCGGCGGTTGGCGGCCCCGCCAAAGTGGCGCGCGAGATTGCCGCGTTCGTCGCGCGAACCGGCGTGGACGAGCTGATGGTGGCGAGCTCGATCTATGATCACGCGGCGCGCAAACGCAGTCTGGAAATTACTGCGGACGCGATGGCGGAGCTGAAGGTAGCCGCCTGACCTCTTAGCCCTCTCCCATTCTTCATGGGAGAGGGTTGGGTGAGGGTCTTCTTCTTTTTTAAGCGTGATAATAGAAGAAGAAGACCCTCACCCAACCCTCTCCCGCGAAGAGCGGGAGAGGGCCTTAAGCAAGGCGCTCAATTCGCCGCCGGCAGCCTTAATCGAACGAGCAGACCACCGAGATCCTCGCTCTCCTCCAGGCTCACCGTGCCCTCGTAAATCTCCGCCACATCGCGCACGATGGCCATGCCCAGGCCGGTGCCGGGCTTGCCGCTATCCAGCCGCACGCCGCGATCGAAGATGCGCACGCGCTCCTCCTCCGGAATCCCCGCCCCGTCATCCTCGATGAGAAATTCGACGAACCCCGAATGCTGGCCGACCGTGACGAACACGCTGCCGCCGCCATATTTGGCCGCGTTCTCGATCAGATTGCCGAGCATCTCATCCAGATCCTGCCGCTCGACATGGACCTGCAGCGTCTTGGGGCCGTCAATGTCGATGCGCACATGCCGGTATAGCCGCGCCACCGCGCGCTCGACCGATTCGAGGCTCGGCCACACATCCGCGCGGCTATGCGCCGATCCCCGCCGCCCCACCGCGCGCGCGCGCGCCAGATGGTGATCGACCTGGCGCCGCATCGTGCGCGCCTCGCGGATCACCGTCTCGCCGAGATCCTCGGCCTCCGCGGTTGCCGCGTTCATGATGACGGTGAGCGGCGTCTTCAGCGCATGCGCGAGATTGCCCGCATGGCGCCGCGCTTCCTCGGCCTGGCGCTCGTTATGCGCGATCAGCCCGTTCAGTTCCTCGACCATCGGCGCGACCTCGATCGGCATCGGGCGCTCGATCTGTCGCGACTGGCCGGAACGCATCCGGGCGATTTCCTCGCGCACCTTGCGCAGCGGCCACAGCCCGTAAAAAGTCTGCAGCGCGGCCATCATCAGCAGCCCGAGCCCGAGCAGCAGGAAACTGCGCACCAGCGTCTTGCGCAGCGCATTGATCTGCGCATCGACATTCTCGCGGCTTTGCGCGACGGAAAAGCGCCAATTGACGTCCGATCCGGGCAGTTTGACGTCGCGTTCGAGCAGGCGCAGTCTCTCATTGGGAAATTGTTTGCTGTCGTAGATATGCACGTCGCGATCGGCATGCGTGGCGCCAAAGGCCAGCCGGCGATCCCAGAGCGACCGCGACGGAAATGCCTCGCGGCCCTTGGCCGAGACCTGCCAGTACAGCCCGGAGCCGGGCTCCAGGAAGCGCTGATCGGCCGGTTCGCGGTTGAACATGACCTCGCCGTCAGGGCCGATCTCGGCCGAGACGATGAGGGCCGTCAGCACATATTCGAGCTGATCGTCGAAATTGCGCGTCACCGCCTGAGTCAGCACGCGATCGAGCGCGAAGCCGCCGCCGCTGAGCAGCACGAGAATCCACACCGCCGCGATCATGATCATGCGGCGGGAGAGGGATCCCGTGGTGCGCACATAGCCGCGACTGGGCGGGTTTTCCGGATCGATGGGGAGTGTTGCCGCTTCCATATTATCCGTCATGCTGAACTTGTTTCAGCATCCAGGCGCGGTCAACCGACCCACTGACCGGGTCCGTTTGGCGAATGACCGCGCCTGGATCCTGAAACAAGTTCAGGATGACGACAAAGGCGAGGTCAGGCATCCGGATCCTCGAGGCTGTACCCGAGCCCCCGGATCGTCGTAATCACATCCTGTCCGAGCTTCTTGCGGATGCGCGTGACGAACACCTCGATCGTGTTCGAATCGCGATCGAAATCCTGGTCATAGATATGCTCGATCAGCTCGGTGCGGCTGACCACCTTGCCCTTGTGATGCAGCAGATAGCTGAGCAATTTATATTCCTGCGCGGTCAGCTTGACCGGCTCGCCCGCCTTGGTGACCTTGCCCGAACGCGTATCGAGCCGCACATCGCCGGCGGTGAGTTCCGACGAGGCATTGCCGCTCGCGCGGCGGATCAGCGCGCGCAGCCGCGCGATCAGTTCTTCCGACTGGAACGGCTTGGCGACATAATCATCCGCGCCGGCATCCAGCCCGGCGACCTTATCCGACCAGCTATCCCGCGCGGTCAGCACCAGCACCGGCGCGGTGCGGCCTTCCTTCCGCCAGCGATCGAGCACGGTCAGCCCGTCGATCTCGGGCAGGCCGAGATCGAGCACGATGGCGTCGTAATTCTCGGTCGAGCCCATGAAATGCCCTTCCTCGCCATCGGTCGCGAGATCGATGGCATAGCCCGCGCCTTCCAGCGTGTTCTTCAGCTGCTGGCCGAGATTGGGTTCGTCTTCGACGATCAGGACGCGCATCTTCTTCCCCTTGTTATTCTGTGCTGGTGCTTATGGGCCGGTCTGGCGCAGCACCTGGCCCGATCGGCCATCGACATCCACCCAGATCACCGTGCCATCGCGCAGGAATTTCAGCGTGTAAATGCTGCTATAGCTATCGAATTCGACGCCGAGATATTGCGCGCCGCGCATTTGTGGCACGGTGCGCCGCTCGATTTCGCGTAGCGGCATGATCTTGCCCTGGCGGCGCGCCTCGAACGCCTCCGCCTGATCGCCGCGGCGCTGCGCCGGGAGCGCAGGCGCGGCGACGACGGGCGCGGCAATCAGGCATAAAGCGAGGGGGGCAAACATCTTCATCGGGGTGTCGCATAGGCATCCAGCCTTGAACAGCCTGTGAATAGGCCTGGCAAAACTTGCGCGGCGCGCCCGGCAACGGTAGCGCAAGCCAAACCCCAGCCGCTCGCGAGGATCAGAGGCGGCGCGTGTCGAGTCGCTCGATCCGCGCGGCGCCGCTGCGAACCGCACGGCCAGCAAGAAATACGATCGTCATGGCCGCTCCCGCCCCAATCCTCGCGTTTGAAAATCTCGGCATCATCCAGGGCTCGGGCTGGCTGTTCCGTAATCTCGACATCCATGTCGGCCCGCGCGATCGGCTCGCGCTGATCGGTCGCAACGGCGCGGGCAAGACCACGCTGATGAAGCTCATCGCCGGCACGATCGAGGCCGATGAAGGCCGCCGCACGATCCAGCCGGGCACGCGCGTGATCCTGCTCGAACAGGAACCCGATCTGCGCGCCTACAAGACCTTGCTCGATTATGTGCTGGCGGGCGACGATGCGCCGATGGAATATGAAGCGGATGCGATCGCCGATCAGCTCGGCATCGATCTGTCGCGCGATGCCGCCTCGGCCAGCGGCGGCGAGCGCCGCCGCGCGGCGATCGTCCGCGCGCTGGCGATGGAGCCCGACGTACTGCTGCTCGACGAGCCCACCAACCATCTCGATATCGCCGCGATCGAATGGATCGAGCAATGGCTTAGCCGCTTCAACGGCGCGTTCGTCGTGATCAGCCATGATCGTACTTTCCTGACCCGGCTGACCAAGCAGACCCTGTGGCTCGATCGCGGCGCGGTGCGGCGCGCGGAGATCGGTTTTGGCGGGTTCGATGCCTGGACCGAGCAGGTCTATGCCGATGAAGCGCGCAATGCCGAAAAGCTCGATGCCAAGTTGAAGCTGGAGGAGCATTGGCTGCTGCGCGGTGTCACCGGGCGGCGCAAGCGCAACCAGGGGCGGCTGACCAAGCTCGTCGAGATGCGCGCCGAACGCGCCTCGATGATCGGGCCGCAGGGCTCGGCCAATCTGACGATCGGCACCGATGACGCCAAGACCAAGGTGGTGATCGACGCCAAGCATATTTCCAAGAGCTTCGGCGAGCGGCCGATCATCACCGACCTGTCGCTCCGGGTGACACGCAAGGATCGCATCGGCATCGTCGGCGCCAATGGCGCGGGCAAATCGACCCTCCTCAAGCTGCTCACCGGCGAACTCGCGCCCGATACCGGCGAGATCCGCTTCGCCAAGACGATGGAACGCATCGTCATCGATCAGCAGCGCAGCAAGATGGCGCCGGAAAAGACCGTGCGCGACGTGCTGGCGGATGGCGGCGACTGGGTCGAGGTGCAGGGCAATCGCAAGCACGTGGTCGGCTATCTCAAGGAATTCCTGTTCGATCCCAACGTGCTGGATGCCAAGGTCGGCACGCTGTCGGGCGGCGAGCGCTCCCGCCTGCTGCTCGCGCGCGAATTCGCCAAGCCCAGCAACCTGCTGGTGCTCGACGAGCCGACCAACGATCTCGATCTCGAAACGCTCGATCTGCTGCAGGACGTGATCGGCGATTATGAGGGCACCGTGCTGATCGTCAGCCACGATCGCGACTTTCTCGATCGCACCGTGACGATCACGCTGGGCCTCGATGGCTCGGGCACGGTCGATGTCGTGGCCGGCGGCTATGAGGATTGGGAGCGCAAGCGCAAGGCCGCGGCGCCCAAGCGCGGCGGCGGCAACCGCAAGGTGCAGGCCACCGCGCCCCCGCCCCCGCCCGCCCCCAAGGTGAAGCTGACGTTCAAGGACCAGCGCGATTACGAGGTGCTCCCCAAGCGCATCGAGGAGCTCGACGCGGCGATCGTGCGCGACGAAAAGATCCTCGCCGATCCGGCGCTCTATTCAAAGGATTTTGCCAGGTTCGAGCGCCTGAACAAGGACATCGCGGCAGCGCGCGCCGAGAAGGAAGCGGCCGAGCTGCGCTGGCTCGAACTGGCGGAGTTGGTGGGCGGCTGATTGCGATGCCGCGTCTCGGATGATATTCTCGGGCATAGATGGGGAGTCCGACCGATGAACGCGGTACGCACAATCAATGTCGCATTAAGTGACGAACTCGCCGTCGAGCTGGACGAGGCGGTCGCGAATGGCGAGTATGACAGCTCCGGGGAAGTTATCCGTGAGCTGTTGCTGATCTGGTCGAGCGAGCGAGCTGGCCCCGCCGCCAATCTGGAGCGTCTTCGGGCGATGATCCGCGAAGGATTGGCCAGCGGTGAGCCGATCGACGGCAATTTCGACCTCACGGATATCAAAAGGTGCAGCGAGGCACGTTTGACGGCGTTGCGCACCAACTGACCCGTGCGCCTGCGCCGTTTGCCGTCGGCGATTTCGGACGTCGACGAACTGTGGTTATATGTCACGCAGCATGATCCGGCTGCAGCCGAGCGCATTATCGACGATCTGAATACGGCGATCGCCAAATCGACGGTCTGAATACGGCGATCGCCAAATTGCTCGATTTCCCGCTGATAGGCAGAGCACGCCCCGATCTTCATCCCGTCGTCCGCAGCATTCCGGTAAAACCCTATGTCGTGGTGTACCGCGTGATCGACGATACGATCGTGATCATCCGCGTGTTTCACGCCGCGCGTGACGTTGCGAGCCTAGATTTTGCCACTGATTGAGGCGTTCAACCCAGCGTCTTGCCGTGCCGCCCCGCGAGATCGACGATATAGTGCCACGCCACGCGGCCTGAGCGGCTGCCGCGGCGGGTCGCCCAGCCCACCGCATCGGCGGGATCGAAGGGCAGAGCGTGCGCAGTCGTGTAACCCTCGACCACCGCCAGATACATATCCTGATCCATCACGTGGAAACCGAGGCTGAGCCCGAAGCGGTCGGCCAGCGCCAGTTGATCGTCGATCGCATCGCGCGGATTGATCTGCCCCGACGCCGTCGGGTCTTGCTCGGCACTATCGCGCGGGATCAGGTGGCGGCGGTTAGCGGTGACGAGCAGACGGGCATTGGCCGGGCGCGCTTCCGCCCCCCCTTCCAGCATCGAACGCAAGGCGCGGCCATCGGCCGCCGCGTCGAACCCGAGATCGTCGATGAACAAGGCAAAGGCGCGCGGCACGTCGGCGATCTTGGCGAACAGCTGCGGCAGGCTGCCAAGATCATGCGTGGCGATTTCGATCAGCGCAAGCGACGCCCCGGCAGCCTGCAGATGCGCCACCGCGGCCTTGACCAGCGCCGATTTGCCCGTGCCGCGCGCGCCCCAGAGCAGCACGTCGTGCGCCGCATGCCCATGCGCGAGCCGATCGAGATTGGCCACCAAGGCGGCTTTCTGCGCCGCCACACCGTGCAATTGGGCGAGCGGCAGCGCGGCAAACGCCCGCGCCGCGGTCAGCGTGTCGCCGCGCCAGACATAGGCAGCGTGCGCCTGGGGATCGGCAGACGTGGGCGGAGGCGGCGCGAGGCGCTCCAATGCGGCGGCGATCCGGTCTAGGGCGTCGGTCATGCCGCCGCCATAACCGCTCCGGCGCGCCGCGTCATCCGAGCGGCCCGTGGCGGCGTGAACTGATCGGGCATTCCGACCGGACATGATAGGCCCGCCCCCCGGCGCCATCGCCGATCAGGCGTGCAGATCATAGCTCTTGAGCAGATCATACAGGGTCGGGCGGCTGATCCCGAGCAGCTTGGCGGTGTTCGAAATGTTGCCGTCCGCGCGGGCGAGCGCCTGACGGATCGCCTGGCGATCCGCCGCTTCGCGGGCCGCGCGCAGATTGAGCGGCAGCTCATCAGTCGCCGCCAGATCCAGATCCGCCGCCGTGACCAACTTGCCTTCGGCCATGATCACCGCACGCTTCATGCGGTTTTCGAGTTCGCGCACATTGCCCGGCCAGCCCCATGCCGCGATCGCGGCGCGCGCATCGGGCGCCAGCCCAGTAACCGCCGGCTGCAGGGCCTTGGCATATTTGCGCAGCAAATGTTGCGCCAGCAATCCGGCGTCACCGGCGCGCTCGGCCAGCACAGGGATACGCACCACGATCTCGGCGAGGCGATAATAGAGATCTTCGCGAAACGTGCCTGCCGCGACCATCGCATCGACATCCTGATGCGTCGCACAGACGATCCGCGTATTCACCGCGATCGCCTTGCGCCCGCCGATCCGCTCGATCGTGCGCTCCTGCAGGAAGCGTAGCAATTTCACCTGCAAGGGCAGCGGAATGTCTCCCACCTCGTCGAGAAACAGCGTGCCGCCATGCGCCTGTTCGATCTTGCCTTCGGTGGTCTTTACCGCGCCCGTGAACGCGCCCTTTTCATGGCCGAACAATTCGCTTTCCAGCAGCGTTTCGGGGATCGCCGCGCAATTGATCGCGACGAACGCGCCGCCCGCGCGCGGGCTGAGATCATGCACGCCGCGCGCGAGCAGTTCCTTGCCCGTGCCGCTCGCGCCGCGCAGCATCACCGTGACATCTGCCGGCGCGACACGCTCAATCATGCGCGTGACCTTCAGCATTTCGGGCGCGGCAGTGATCATTCCGCCGAGCGCGGGGCCGGCCTGCGCGGCGAACAGCCGCCGGTTCTCGGTTTCGAGCGCATGAACGTGAAACGCGCGTGCGACGATCAGCCCCAACTGATCGATGTCGATCGGCTTGGCGTAGAAATCCCAGGCGCCGTCCGCAATCGCCTGCAACGCGCTATCGCGCGCGCCGTGCCCGGAGGCGACGATCACTTTGGTCGAGGGCTTCAACCGCAATATCTCGCGCAGCGTGGCGAACCCTTCGCTGGTGCCGTCCACGTCTGGCGGCAGACCGAGATCCAGCGTCACTACCGCCGGTTCTTCGGCACGGATCGCGTCGAGCGCGGTGGCGCGATCGGAGGCGACGATCACCTCATAATCCTCATAGGCCCAACGCAGCTGGCGCTGCAGCCCGAGATCGTCTTCGACGATGAGCAGTTTGGGCTTGGCGGTCATGCAGCCCGCTCCAAATGGTGGGCTGCGACAGGGGCCAAGCGGACACGAAAAATGCTGCCTTCGCCCTCGCGGCTGGTGACGGTGATTGTTCCGCCCATCGCCTCGGCCAGCTGACGCGCCTCAAACGCGCCAAGGCCGAACCCGCCGGGTTTGGATGAAACGAACGGCTTGAACAACCGGTCGCGGACGAAGGCAGGCGACATGCCCGCGCCGGTATCCATGACCGCAACAACCGGCCGGCCGTCCTCATTGTCGAGCGTAATCGTTACCCGCGCGTCAGGCGCACTGGCTTCGCTGGCGTTCTGCATCAGATGTACGAGCAGTTGTTCGAGCCGCGCTGGATCGACCAGCGCGCTGATCGCCGCACCGCGCACATCGATCGGATGCGCGATGCGGCGCGCGACGCGTTCGGCCAGCGGGCGTAATTCGGTCGGGCGCGGCTCCTCTGTGCGCCCGGTGTGATGCTGCGACAGGCGGGCGAGCAGATCGTTCATCCGGCCCGCCGAATCATGCAGCGTGGCGATCATGTCGGCGCGATATGCGGGATTGTCGGCGTGCCGCTCGGCGTTGCGCGCGGTCAGCGTCAACTGACTGACCAGATTCTTGATATCGTGCAGGATGAACGCGAAACGGCGGTTGAACTCGTCGAAGCGTGCGCTTTCGGCCAGTGCCTCCTGCGCCTGACCCTCGGCGAGAAAGCTCGCCGCCTGGCGCCCGACGATGCGCAGCAGATCGAAATCCTCCCAATCGAGCGCGCGATCCACCGGCGGACGCGCCAGCAGCACCGCACCCTGCAATCGATCGAAATATACCAGCGGCACGATCACCCAGGCATTCGTATCCAACAGCATCCAGGTGGGCGGCGTAACCATCGTCTCTGCCCCGCCCCGAACCGCATCCAGCTCGATGATGCGGCTGCTGGTGGCGAGCCCGAGCAGCAACGCCTCGTCCGTGGCGGCGAGCGACACGGTATCGTGCTCCCACTGCCATGCCGCACCGATGCCCAGCCCCTGCCCCTCCGGCACGAGCAGCAAACCGGCGGGCGAATCGGTCAGATCGGCGATCGCCTTGATCACGCGCTGATCGAGCGCCAGCGCGACATCGCCCCCGGCCTTGCCCAGCGTTCCCGTAAATCGGATCCACTCTTCGCGATAATCGTAGCGATGGCTGAACAAATGCTTGGCCAGCACAACCTTGGCCCAGGCCTTGAGCCACGGCGACGACGCGAGCACGAGCATCGCGGCGGTCGAGCCGAACACAAATGCGGTCTGCACGATGCGCGCGTTTGCGCCGATCCCGGCCAGGGCGCTCGTCGCCAGCATCATCGTCAGCAAATAGAGCACGACAGCGGCGAGCGAGAGCGACAGCCACGCCACCGAGCGCGACAGATGCAATGTCCAGTCGCCATTCCGCAGCACGGCCACCGCAAACAACGGCGCGAGCAGCGCCATCATCACCCCGCGCACCGCGATCAAATCGACGACCGTCCCGTGCGTTACATAGGTGATGGCGTAAACCACCAGATCCATGCCCCACATCGCCGCCAGCGCGATGACCAGCAAGCGGATGCCGCCGCGCGCAGCGGGGGCGACGGTGGCATAGAGATGTTCGACCAGCACCAGCGCGCTGACGGCGACGATCATGCCGAACAGCACGCTGACCCAAGCCAGCGTCGCGGCCTCGCCCGGTCGTGTGGCGGGCACGATCGGCACGATGATCGCCAGGCATAACGTCAGCACGACCGCGATATAGACGGCGGTGATCGCGCGCGCCTGCGGCACGGCGGGCTGACGGCGCAGCAGCGCGTGCATGAACCAGAGCCAGGCGACATTGCGTATCCCTTCGGTCACGCGCGCCGCGATATCGTTGGCATCGATCCCGGCCACGGCGAGGGCCCATAAAGCAGTGCCCACCAGCGCGACCACGAAGCTCCAGCGCGGCAGCGCGGTCGACGCATCGCGCACTTGCGACAGCGCGATCATGCAGAATAGCAAGGCCGCCAGCGAATAGCCCCACAGCGTGACGGTCAGCGCCATGGCTCAGCGTACCCCTGTGGGCCAAAGCCTGACGCGGATCGTCGGCAACGGGATCATGTTGCGGCGCGCCCGATCGGTGCGGATGTAAGCTTTTCCGACATATCGCGCCCGATGTCGCAGAAATTGACGAACAAAGATTGAAGAGCCGGACCGAGTTTTCATGTATGGGCCGGTTCGTAACCATGCGCGTGTGCCAAAAAGGCGCGCTTCAGGAGTGAGTTGATGCCGCTTTCCCGACCGATCGTCCCCGTCATCCTCTCCGGCGGGTCGGGCACGCGGTTATGGCCCATGTCGCGGCCCGAGCGGCCCAAGCAGATGCTAGCGCTCACCGCCGAGGAAACGATGCTGCAGCTGACGGCAACGCGCGCCATCGGTGAGCGGTTCGCCGCGCCGATCGTCGTCGCCAACGCGCGCCATGCGGACATGATCGACGCGCAATTGGGCGCGGTCGAGGCGAGTGCTGCGGCGATCATCCTCGAACCCGCCGGGCGCAACACCGCGCCGGCGATCGCGCTGGCGGCGATTGCCGCCGGCGGCGGGGCCGAGCCGTTGCTGATCATGCCCTCGGATCACGTCATCGCCGATGTCCCCGCCTTCCATGCGGCGATCCATGCGGCGATGCCGATGGTCGCGGATGGGTGGCTGGTGACGTTCGGTATCGCGCCCGACGCGCCCGAAACCGGCTATGGCTATATCCAGGTGGGGGACGAGATCGCCCCCGGCGTGAACCGCGTTCGCGCCTTTGTCGAAAAGCCCCCGCTGGAGAAAGCGCAAGCGATGCTCGCCGCGGGCGATCATGCCTGGAACGGCGGCATCTTCCTGTTCCGCGCCGATACCTATCTGGCCGCACTGGCGGCGTTCGCGCCCGACATGCTGGCCGCGTGCCAGAAAGCGATGGACGGCGCGCGCCGCGAAGATCGCCGTATATTCCCGGATGCAGACGCCTTTGCCGCCTCACCGTCCGATTCAATCGATTACGCGGTGATGGAAAAGGCTGACCGTGTCGCCGTGGTGCCGGTGAGCATGGGCTGGAGCGATCTCGGCAGCTGGGACGCGCTGTATGCGCTCGACGCGGACGACAAGGGCGATGCCCATCGCGGCGATATTGTGGCGATCGACACCGCCAATTGCCTGGTGCGCAGCGATGGCGTGCGCATCGCCATGCTGGGCGTGGAGGATCTGATCGTGGTGGCCAGCGGCAACGATGTGTTGATCCTGCCGCGCGGGCGCAGCCAGGAGGTCAAGCGGCTGTTGGAGGCGATGAAGGACGGCTGAGGCGCCACGATACGGAAAAGGCCGGCGGGATTGCTCCCGGCCGGCCTTTTCTTTGTCCAGCTGGTGGCTGGTCGGTGTGGATCTGGCCGAGCCTCGGCAAAGCCGAGGCTTTCGTCGGACGGGATCGGTGGCTACGCCGCCGACCCGCCGGCCGGATCGAAACAAGTCCTGAGCTAAGCGGGCTTAGCTCAGGCCGTTTTCGATCAGAAGTCCATGCCGCCCATGCCGCCCATGCCGCCGCCGCCGCCCATCGGCATTGCCGGCTTGTCTTCCGGCAGTTCCGAGATCGCCGCTTCGGTGGTGATCAGCAGGCCGGCGACCGAGGCCGCATCCTGCAGCGCGGTACGAACGACCTTGGTCGGATCGATCACGCCGGCTTCCACCAGGTTCTCATAGACGTCGGTCTGCGCGTTGAAGCCCAGATTGTCATCGTTACCCTCGAGCAGCTTGCCCGAGATCACCGCACCGTCATGACCGGCATTCTGCGCGATCTGGCGGACCGGCGCGTACAGCGCCTTGCGGACGATATCGATGCCGCGCGTCTGGTCGTCGTTTGCGCCCTTCATGCCCTCGAGTGCCTTGGTGGCATAGAGGAGTGCGGTACCGCCGCCGGGGACGATGCCTTCTTCGACGGCTGCGCGGGTGGCGTGCAGTGCGTCGTCGACGCGATCCTTGCGCTCCTTGACTTCCACTTCGGTCGACCCGCCGACCTTGATCACTGCGACACCGCCGGCGAGCTTCGCCAGACGCTCCTGCAGCTTCTCCTTGTCGTAATCGCTCGTCGTGTTCTCGATCTGCTGACGGATCGCATCGGTGCGGCCCTTGATCGATTCGTGATCACCGGCACCATCGACGATGATCGTGTTGTCCTTGTCGATCGTGACGCGCTTGGCGGTGCCGAGCATGCCGAGCGTGACCGATTCGAGCTTGATGCCGAGATCTTCCGAGATCATCTCGCCCTTGGTGAGGATCGCGATGTCTTCCAGCATCGCCTTGCGACGATCACCGAAGCCCGGCGCCTTGACCGCTGCGACCTTCAGGCCACCGCGCAGCTTGTTGACGACGAGCGTGGCGAGCGCCTCACCCTCGATATCTTCCGCGATGATCAGCAGCGGGCGACCCGACTGAACGACGGCTTCCAGGATCGGGAGCATCGCCTGCAGGTTGCTGAGCTTCTTTTCGTGGATCAGGATATACGGATCGGCGAGTTCGACCGACATCTTCTCGGGGTTCGTGACGAAATACGGCGAGAGATAGCCGCGATCGAACTGCATGCCTTCAACGACGTCGAGCTCGAATTCGAGGCCCTTGGCTTCCTCGACGGTGATCACGCCTTCCTTGCCGACGCGCTCCATCGCTTCAGCGATCTTCTCGCCGACGACGGTATCGCCGTTAGCCGAGATGATGCCGACCTGCGCGACTTCCTTGGTGCCGGCGACCGGCTTCGAACGCGCCTTGATGTCCTCGACGACCTTGATCACGGCCATATCGATGCCGCGCTTCAGATCCATCGGGTTCATGCCGGCGGATACCGACTTCATGCCCTCGCGGACGATCGCCTGCGCCAGAACGGTCGCGGTGGTCGTGCCGTCGCCGGCGATGTCGTTGGTCTTCGAGGCGACTTCGCGCAGCATCTGCGCGCCCATGTTCTCGAACTTGTCCTTGAGCTCGATTTCCTTGGCGACGGTGACGCCGTCCTTGGTGATGCGCGGGGCGCCATAGCTCTTGTCGATCACGACGTTGCGGCCCTTTGGCCCCAGCGTGACCTTCACGGCATCGGCAAGGATATCCACGCCGCGCAGGATGCGTTCACGTGCGTCACGCGAAAATTTTACGTCTTTGGCTGCCATGTTTCGGCTGACCTTTCATATCTAAAGAGACGATAGTGACCGTTGGCGGGAGAGCCGCGGTCGCCACCAGGAATGGCTTAGCCGACGATCCCCAGGATGTCGGATTCCTTCATGATCAGAAGGTCTTCGCCGTCGATCTTCACTTCGGTGCCGGACCATTTGCCGAACAGGATCTTGTCGCCGGCCTTGACCTCGAGCGGGTGGATTTCGCCAGCCTCGTTACGAGCGCCGGTGCCGACCGAGACGACTTCGCCTTCCTGCGGCTTTTCCTTAGCGGTCTCCGGGATGATGATCCCGCCAGCGGTCTTCTCTTCTGCCTCTACGCGGCGGACGAGGACGCGGTCATGCAATGGACGAAAGCTCATGCGTGCCAATCCTTATATTATGAAACTGAATGCTTGTTAGCACTCACCCGAGGTGAGTGCCAGCAACGCTCATATGATGCTAGCAGTCGCGCGCGTCAACCATATGACCATGCGAAATCGGCCTGATCAGCCAGCCGGAGCCGGGAGCAGGCCGAGCCGCGCGCGCATCGACCAGCGCCACACCAGCAACGCGGAGACCACGGCCAGCCCGACCGCGAGACCGATCCAGATACCGACCCCCTGCCAATGCACGCCGAAGCCGAGCCCGATCGCAGTGCCAAAGCCGACCACCCAATAGCCGAACGCAGCGATGACCATCGGCATACGCGTATCCTGCAGCCCGCGCAGCACGCCCGCCGCCACCGTCTGCGCGCCATCGAACAACTGGAACAGCGCGGCGATGACGAGATACTGCAAGGCCAGCGCAACGAGCTGCGCATTTTGCGGCGCATCGACATCGATATAGGCGCTGATGAACAGCCGCGGGAACAGCCACAGCAAAGACGCCGTCAGCCCCATGAAGCCAATGCCGACACCCAGCGCAACCCAGCCCGCGCGCGTGATCCATTTGAGATCGCCCGCGCCGTACGCCATGCCGACGCGGATCGTTGCCGCCTGCCCGACGCCGAACGGAATCTGGAATGCGATCGCGGCGATCTGCAGCGCAATGGCGTGCGCGCCGACTTCCCCCACGCCGATCAGCCCCATCAGCAGCCCGGCGGCGCTGAACAAGGCGCCCTCCAGCGTGAAGATCAGGGCGATCGGCACGCCCAGGCGGACGATTTCGCGAAAACGGCTCCATTCGGTACGCCACCAATGGCCGAACAGACGATAACGGCGGATTTTCGGATCGAGCGTGAGAATCGCGGCATACGCGAGCAGCATGGCGACGCTGGTGATCACGCTGGAGATCGCCGACCCCGTCAGCCCCAGAGCGGGGAAGCCAAAATGCCCGAACACCAATAGCCAGTTGCCGGCGAGATTGACCGCCAGCGCCAGCGCAGTGATCGCGGTGGCCCAGCCCGCCCGGCCAAGCGCGGCGGCGGTGACGCGCATCGCGCCGCTGGCCACTGCCGGGATCAACGCAAGCAGCAAGATGCGCAGGAAATGCCCGGCCTGCGCGGCGACCACCGGATCCTGATCGGCCAGCAGCAAGAGACGTTCGCCCTGCGACAGCAGCAGGACGAACGGCATGCTGGCCAGCACCGAAAGCCACATCGCCATGCGGAACGAGCGCCGCACCTGCCGCACGGCATGGCGCCTGGCACCCAGCTCCGCCGCGATAACCGGGGCGCATGCCCCGACCAGCCCGGTCAGTGCCCACATCACGACAGAATAGAGGTAAACGCCGAGTGTCGCCGCAGCCAGCGCCACTGCGCCCAACCGTGCGACAAAGATCACGTCGATGGCGTACACCGCCATCTGCAGCAGATTGGCGGCGGCGAGCGGCGTGGCGAGGCGGAGCAACGCGCGCAACTCATCCCGCGCGGTGGCGGGCGGCGGCCCGGTCAGGGCGGGCGTGGTGAGGGGCAGATCCATCGGGAGGCGCGGTGTAGCCACTTACTCCCCTCGCTGAAAGGGAGGGGTTGGGGGTAAATGGCGTCCGGGCGTGCGGACGTTGCAGCGACAGCGGCAGCGACAGCGGCAAGCGGCACCGGCACCGGCACCGTATCGCGTACAGCCCCCCGGCCCTGCACAGGATGGGGAGCAATACCGCCACAAGGCGTATTGCCCGAACCACACACGGCACGGTAAGGCTGGCACGACAGGCCGCCGCGCGTGGGCGGCTGTGAAGGAGACCGGCATCGTGAGACTCGTTCGGGGCGCTTGGAAGCTACTGGTCGGCATCAAGGACGCGCTCGTCCTCGCCGCGATGCTGCTGTTTTTCGGCGTGCTGTTTGCGGGGCTCGCCACGCGGCCCGGCCCGGCGACGATCAAGGATGGTGCCTTGCTGCTCGATCTCAAGGGCCAGATCGTCGAACAGCCGAGCGAAACCGATCCGTTCGCAGCGCTGAGCGGCAGCGTGCCGACGCGCGAATATCGCCTGCGCGATGTGGTGCGGCTGCTCGACAAGGCCAAAAGCGACCCCCGCGTGAAGGTCGTCGTGCTCGATCTCGGCAGCTTTACCGGCGGTTATCCCGCCGCGCTCAACGAGGTTGGCGAGGCGATCCGCGCCGTGCGCGATGGTGCCGACGGCAAGGGGGGCAAACCCGTGCTGGCTTATGCCACCGCTTATACCGATAGCAGCTACCGGCTGGCAGCGAATGCCAGCGAGATCTGGATGAACCCGATGGGCGGCACGCTGCTCACCGGCCCGGGCGGATCGCAGCTTTATTACAAGGGCCTGATCGATCGGCTCGGCGTCAACGCGCACATCTACCGCGTGGGCAAATACAAATCGTTCGTCGAACCCTATACCCGCGCCGATCAGTCGCCCGAGGCCAAGCAGGCCGCCGGCGCGCTGCAATCCGTGTTGTTCGACCAATGGAAGACGCAGGTGGCGCGCGCGCGGCCCAAAGCGAAGTTCCAGCCGATGTTCGATGCGCCCGATGCGGTGATCACGGCGGCGAGCGGCGATATCGCCAAGGCCAATCTGCAGGCGGGCCTCGTCGACAAGCTGGCCGAGCGGATCGATTTCGACAAGCGCGTGGGGCAATTGGCCGGCACCGATCGGGCCAAGGCCGCGGGCAATTTCCGCACGATCCGGTACGACGCGTATCTTGCCGCCAATCCGCTGCCGACGAGCGGCGACCAGATCGGCGTGCTGACCGTTGCGGGCGATATCGTGGATGGCAAGGCGCCTGCCGGCAGGGCCGGCGGCGACACGATTTCCAAGGCGCTGCTCGACGGGCTGGCCAAGAAAAACCTCAAGGCGCTGGTCGTGCGGATCGATTCGCCGGGCGGCTCGGCGCTGGCCTCGGAAAAAATCCGCACCGCGATCCTCGAGGCCAAGGCACGCAAGCTGCCGGTGGTGATCTCGATGGGCTCGCTCGCCGCTTCGGGCGGCTATTGGGTGGCGACGGCAGGCGATACGATCTTTGCCGAGCCGACCACGATCACCGGCTCGATCGGGATTTTCGGCATCATCCCGACATTCGAAAATACGCTCGCCAAGATCGGCGTGACCAGCGACGGCGTGAAAACCACGCCGCTTTCGGGCCAGCCCGACGTGATCGGCGGCACCAATCCGGAAACGGATCGGCTGCTGCAATCGGCGATCGAGCATGGCTATGCGCAGTTCATCGGCCGCGTGGCCAAGGCGCGCAAGATGACGCCGGAGCGCGTCAACGAAATCGCGCAGGGCCGCGTCTGGGATGGCGGCACCGCGCGACAGATCGGGCTGGTCGACCGCTTCGGCACGGTGGACGACGCGATCGCCGAGGCGGCCAAGCGCGCGGGGCTGAAGGGCAATGTGCAGGCCGTGTATCTGGAGAAGGAACCGGGCTGGCTGGGCAAGCTTGCCGCGCAATTCCGCGGCGGGAGCAATGACGAGGATGACGCCGAAGGCGACGTGTTCGCGCGGATCAGCGCGGATCACAAGGCCGTGCTGGCGCGCGCGCTGGGCGACATGCAGCGCCTCACGCGCTCCTCCTCGGTGCAGGCCAAGTGCCTCGAATGCGTCGGCATGGGGCCGGTGGCGACGCCCGCGGCGAGCGATCTGCGCCTGATCGACCTGCTGTTTGCGAAATTCGCTTCGTGATCGCAATCCGGCCGGCACGCCCGGAAGACGCCGCCGCGATCGCCGCCATCTATGCGCCGTTCGTGCTGACCGGCACCGTCTCGTTCGAGAGCGAGGCGCCCGACGCACGCCAGATACGCGCGCGCATGACTGCCTCGGACGGCATGTATCCGTGGCTGGTGGCGACCAATGGCGAGGCCGACGGATCGCCGGGCGGGGTGCTGGCCTTTGCCTATGCCACCAAGTTCCGCGATCGGCCGGCATACCGCTATGTCGTCGAAACCTCGATCTACGTCGCCGGGACGGTGGAGCGGCAGGGCATCGGGCGGCTGCTGTACGAAGCGCTGATCGATACGCTGCGCGCGCAGGGCTTTACCCAGGCGATCGGCGTGATCGCGCTGCCCAACGAAGGATCGATCGGACTGCACGAGGCGAGCGGCTTCCGGCGCGCCGGCGTGTACCGCGAGGTCGGCTACAAGAACGGCCGCTGGATCGATGTCGGCTTCTGGCAATGCGAGCTCAACCGATCGACCGTGCCGCCGACCGAGCCGCGGCCGTTCAGCGACGTGGGGCTGGTGCGCGTGTGAGCAGGCTGGCGCGCTGGTGATGGCCAAGATCGCGCGCGCCGCGCCGACGCTGACCGTCAATCTGGGCGATCTCGTATCCGGGCCGTTCGATCCGCGGCGCAGCGCCGAGGCACGGCACCGGTCGCAATAGAAAAGCGGTGCTTTACTGAAACAGAACGGGTGCGCGCGGGTTAAAGGTGCATGACGACCTCCACCGTCCCTTATGCCCTGGTCGTCGATGACGACGCGCTGATCCTGATGCACGCGTGCGACATCTTGGAGGAAGCGGGGTTCCGCTTCTACGAGGCGGGCAGCGGGGATGAGGCAAAGGAGCTGCTCGCTGCGCACGCCGAGGAAGTGACGTTATTATTCTCCGATGTGGAGATGCCGGGCGAAACGGACGGCTTCGCGCTGGCGCGGCATGTCGCCGAGCACTGGCCGTGGATCGAGATCGTCATCGCCAGCGGGCGCCTTTTGCCCGAGCTTGGCGACATGCCGGACAAGGCCACTTTCATCACCAAACCGTTCAACAGCCAGATGGTGATCGGTCATCTGCAAGAGAAACTGCCCGACGGCAAAAAACCCGAGCCGCTGAAGCGGGCAAGTTAATTATCTCGGTTATAGACATGAGTTAACGTGGTAGCTGTTGCTCTACCATACCTCCGCGCTAAAGGGCTTTATAAAGGGAGATCGCATTTACCATGACGACCAAGCCGCCCGCCGAATATGAGTGGCAGACGGAGCAGCTGCGGCTGGCCGTGACTGCGGCGGGCGTGGCGCTATGGTCGTGGAACGTGGACACTGATCTGTTCACCATGGACAAACGCGGTTTCGAACTGTGGGGCATGCCGTGGAGCGACACGGTGACGTTCGAGGAATTGTCATCGCATATCCATCCGGCCGACCGTGATCGGGTGCGATCGGCATTCAACGCCACCCGTGCCGTGCTGGGCGATTACGAAACCGACTTTCGCATCATGATCGGTGACGAAGTGCGGTGGATCGCGGCGCGCGGCAAGGGCGACGATGCGGGGATTGTGGGGCGGACGATGTTCGGCATCTTCCTTGATGTCACCGGGCGCAAGCAGGCCGAGGAAGGGCATGAACTGCTCGCCGGCGAGATGAGCCACCGCGTCAAGAATCTGCTCGCCATCGCCTCGGGGCTGACCGCGATCACCTCACGCGCGGCGGAGACGACCGAGGAAATGGCGCGCGAGCTGACCGGGCGGCTGACCGCGCTGGGCCGCGCGCATGATCTGGTTCGGCCCTTGCCGAATGGCCAGGGCGCGGCGGCGTTGCTGGGTGATCTGCTGTCGATCCTGCTTGCGCCGTATGACGATCTCGGCGCCTTCAAGGGGCGCATTCGCGTGGCGGTCGAGCGGCTCGGCGTGGGCGAAAGCGCGGCCACCGGGGTCGCGTTGATCGTCCACGAGCTGGCGACCAATTCGATGAAATACGGTGCCTTGTCCTGCCCGACCGGCACGCTCGAAGTGACCAGTGAGTCCGAGGCCGAGTTTGTCGTGCTGACCTGGTCGGAACATGGCGGGCCGACGGTAAAGACACCGGACGGCCCGGCCGGGTTTGGCAGCAAATTGGTCGATCGCAGCATCTCGGGGCAATTGGGCGGGACGATCGATTATAACTGGTCGGCGGGTGGCTTGATCGTCACGCTGCGGATCAAGCGCGCGCGGCTGGCGTCCTAGTCAACGGCGGCCGCGATAGGCCGGCAAGCCTAGATGATAGCGGATCGCGGCGGCGCGGAGCGCAAAGCCGGCGGCGGCGGCGATGGTCGCGGCAATCGCCGGCGCCAGGCCGAGCGAGACGAGCGAGACATAGAGCGCGGCCGACAAGGCCGCCGCCGTCACATATAGTTCGGGGCGCATCAGGATCGACGGTTCGCCGGCCAGCACGTCGCGGATGATGCCGCCGACACAGCCGGTGATCACGCCCATCAGCACGGCCGGCACGGGCGGCACGCCGTAATTCAGCGCCTTGGCCGCGCCATAGACGGCATAAGCGGCAAGACCAACGGCATCGAACCAATCGAGCGCCGCGCCCTTCCACCAGCGCTCGGGCGTTGCCCAGATGGTGAAGGCGACGATCAGGCATACCGCCGCCGGGCGGCTGTCATGGATCCAGAAGACCGGCGCATCGATCAGCAGATCGCGCATCGTGCCGCCGCCGACCCCCGTGATCAGCGCAAAGAAGGTAAGCGTGACGATCGTCTGCCCGCGCTTGGCCGCGGCGAGCGCGCCGGAGGCGGCGAACACCGCGAGACCGGCAAGATCGAACCAGGGGGCGAAATCGGGAATGACGTGAGCAACGGGCAGCATGAGGGCGGCTTAGCGCAGGTTGGCTTCGCGGCGAAGCCAAAGCCCACCCCTTCGCCGCCGCCCAAACAAAAGGGGCCGGCATTGCTGCCGACCCCCTCTGTCGCCGCGACTTGAGGGTCCGCGCGACGCCCGTCTTGGAAGACCCGCGTCTGCTTCACCCGCATCGTGGCGGCACGCCTGACATCCGCCGCGAACGGCCGACATCCGGTGTTTGGTCATCGGGCACGAGGTCGATATGCCGCGAGGCGATCGGTGACTCGTGATCGAGATGACCAGCGCGCATGCCCGGTTGCCCGAGCGCACGTGCCTTCGGCCCCGTCACCCGCGCAGGCCCCGCTTGGGCGTTCCCGCAGGACCGTCCGCGCTGCCCGGCGCTGCCGCGACCGACGCCCTTTGCCTGCCAAGAGGCAAAGACCGTGTGGAGTGCCACCCCCCTGCTTTCCGGCGCGCGCGCTTTCGCGTGGCGGCTAACGCACTGGATCGGCGCTCCCCCGATGCGTCACGCTACGGCCCTTTCGGGCGCAACCGCCGCCTCGGCATAGGTTGCTAATGCTTCCGCCATTTACGGCTTCTTCATCCGCTTCCTACACATGAGAAGGTGTCACTGAATCAGGCCGCCGCCAACTGTCAAATGCTCGGCACCGGCTGTGGATAACGTGGATAACGTGGATAGAACGGCCACGCGGAGCACCTGAACAATCGACAACGACAGGTTGTATTACGTTCATGCAACGAATTCTAAAAAGCCGACGTTCTGCAATCACCTGTTTCAAGACCAAGGGAATTTCTGTCATGCGTAAGTTCATTCTCGCTCTCACCGCCCTCTCGGTGGCGGTTCCTGCCACGATGGCCTTCCCGACCAGCCAGGCCGAGGCGCGCAGCAAGTATCGCGAATGGCGCGGCAAGGATGGCCGGACCTATTGCAAGAAGAGCAATGGCACGACCGGCCTGATCGTCGGCGGCGTGGGCGGCGCGCTGCTCGGCCGCACGATCGACACGCGCGGCGACCGTACGGTCGGCACGCTGGGCGGCGCTGCACTGGGCGCGCTGGCCGGTCGCGAGATCGATCGCACCAACAGCAACAACAAGCGCCGTTGCCGCTAAGCGCTAGCGACACCATCTGACAGGGGGCGTGAGCGGGAAACCGTTCGCGCCCCTTTTCATATCTGGAGACTGCACATGACGACGCGCACCGGTTCGGCGAAGTACGAAGGCTTCGGCAAAGACGGCAAGGGCCATGTCTCGACCCAGTCGGGCATTCTCGCGGACACGCCTTATGGCTTCAATACGCGGTTCGAAGACGCGCCTGGCACCAACCCGGAAGAGCTGATCGCCGCGGCGCATGCCAGCTGCTTCACGATGGCGCTGAGCTTCGCGCTCGCCGGCGCTGGGTTTAACGACGGCACGCTGGAAACCAGCGCCAAGGTGACGCTCGACAAGGATGGCGACGGCTTCACGATCACCAAATCGGCGCTCGACCTGAAGGCCACCGTGCCCGGCATCGATGCCGCGCAGTTCGCCGAGCTCGCCAAGGGTGCGGAGAAGAATTGCCCCGTGTCCAAGCTGCTCAACGCTGAAGTGACGCTGACGCACACGCTGAACGGCTGAGCGACCGGCTTATGCCGATCCACCACCAGACCAGGCCCGGCGCGCAAGCGTCGGGCCTTTTGGTTGCTGCCGCTGCGCGCGGACCAGAATTAGAGCAGGCCACCGCCGAGCGAGAGGCGAACCGCGCAGACGATGATCAGCAGGATGTTGAGATTACGCCCGGCATTGCTCGACGACAGCGCGCCGAGCGCGGCACCGACGATGCCGAGCGGGATGATCATCCAGTTAAGCCAGCCGAGAAACGGGACAAAGCCTACCACCGCGAGGAGCAGGACGACGAGGCCGATCAGGATCGAGAGAATATTGAGCATCCGCAGAACATGGCCGCATAAGGCGTTTTACGCAAGTAGCACGCCCAAGCATGTCAGCGCGGCGCCGGCGCCATTTGCAGAGCGCAGGCTGCACGAGAGAACGTGGCGCGCCTTCCCCCTTCAATGAGGCAGTTCTATTTCAGCGCCATCCGCGCTAGTGGAACGCGCATGTATTCCTTGTTTCTTGTTATGGCCGGCGGCGCGGTCGGCTCCGGCGCGCGGTATTTGACCGGGCGGGCGACGCTTGGCGCGTTCGGGCCGGCCTATCCCTGGGGCACGCTGGCGGTGAACCTGATCGGCGGTTTGCTGATGGGGGCGCTGATCGGCGTGCTGGCGCGCAGCAGCGCGAGCGAGAATTGGCGGCTGCTGCTCGCGGTCGGCGCGCTGGGCGGGTTTACCACTTTCTCCGCCTTCTCGCTCGATACCGTCATGATGATCGAGCGCGGTGCGCTGGGCACGGCGGCGCTGTATGTGCTGATCTCGGTCATCGGCTCGATCGCCGCCTTGTTTGCCGGGCTGATGCTGACCCGATCGATTTTTGGAACTGTCGCATGAGCGAACAAGACGTCCGCAATTTCAATGTCGGGTTCGACGATGACGGGATCCGGCTGGATCGCTGGTTCAAGCGCCATCTGCCCGAGACGAGCTTCACCACCGTGGCGATGTGGGCGCGCAGCGGGCAGCTGCGCGTGGACGGCGCGCGCGCCACGCCGGGCGATCGGATCGTCGCCGGCCAGCAGATCCGCGTGCCGCCGGAAGAGGCCGCCCGCCCCGAAATGCCCGGCGCGCCGAAGAAACGCGACCGGCCCGAGCTGAGCCCCGAGCAGACCGCGTTCATCCAGGCGCTGGTGATCCACCGCGACAAGCAGGGCATCGTGCTCAACAAGCCGCCGGGCCTGGCCACGCAGGGCGGGACCAAGACGATCGAGCATGTCGATGCGCTGCTCGATGGCATCCAGTTCGATGGCGAGAGCCGGCCGAAACTGGTCCACCGGCTCGACAAGGATACCAGCGGCGTGCTGCTGATCGCGCGCACCACGCGCGCGGCGGGCTATTTCGCCAAGGCCTTCTCCTCGCGCACCGCCAAGAAGATCTATTGGGCGCTGATCGTCGGCGTGCCCTCGATCGAGGATGGCACGATCGACCTGCCGATCGGCAAGCAGCCGGGCAGCGGCGGCGAGAAGATGCATGTCGACGAGGCGGAGGGTTCCCCTGCGCGCACGCGCTACCGCGTGATCGAGCGCGCCGGCAATAATACCGCCTGGGTCGAGCTGATCCCGCATACCGGGCGCACGCACCAGCTGCGCGTGCATATGGCGGCAATCGGCCATCCGATCGTCGGCGATGGCAAATATGGCGGCCAGGCGGCGTTCCTGACCGGCGGCATCTCGCGCAAAATGCATCTGCACGCGCGGCGGTTGCGCATCGATCATCCCGATGGCGGCGAGATCGACGTGCAGGCGGAATTGCCGACGCATTTCGCCGAGAGCCTGAAACATCTCGGCTTTGACGAGATGCTCGGCAACATGATGCCGCTCGATACGCCCCCGCCCCCGTCCAAGGCGGTGAAGAAGCAGCAGGCCAAGCAGCATGCCAAGAACGTGCGCAAGGATCGCAAGGGCGAACGGCGCAATCGCGGCAGCGAGGCGGCGGCGCGTCCCGGTGCCAAGCCACCGCTCAAGGCAAAGCCCAAGCCCAAGCCCAAGGCGCCGGGCGCAAAGCCGGGACCCAAGCCGCGGCCGCGGACGCAGGGCTGATGCCGGGGCTGGGCTGAGCATGCATCCCGACCGCACCTTTCACTGGGAAGACCGCGCGGCCATGCGCGAGCTCGTCTCGGCGCTTGGCTTTGGCGCGCTGTTCGCCGCCACGCCCGATGGCCCGCGCGTGGCGCATGTGCCGATCGTGTGGCTCGGTGACGAGACGATCGCGCTGCATGTCGCGCGCGGTAATGGCATCACACGGCATCTGGATGGCGCGACGGCGTTGTTCGTGGCGCAGGGGCCGGATGGCTATGTCAGCCCGGACTGGTACGGGCTGGGCCCCAACGAAGTGCCGACCTGGAACTACCTCGCGGTCGAGCTGGAGGGCACGATGCGGCGGATGGACGAGGCGGGGCTGATCGATCAGCTCGATCGCCTGTCAGCCACGCAGGAAGCGCAGCTGGCACCCAAGACGCCGTGGACGCGCGACAAGATGGACACCAGGCTGTTCGCGCAGATGACGCGCGGCATTATCGGCTTTCGGATGGAGATCAGCGGCTGGCGCGGCACGCGCAAGCTCGGCCAGCACAAGCCCGCTGCGGCGCGGATCGGCGCGGCGGACGGCGCCGATGCGGCGGGCCGGCGCGCGATTGCGCATCTGATGCGCGCGGCATGACCAACAGGCTCGCCTTGTTCGATTGCGATGGCACGCTCGTCGATAGCCAGGCCAATATCTGCCAGGCGATGGAGCAGACCTTCAAGCTGCACGGGCTGGCGGCGCCGGGGCGACCGGCGATCCGCCGCATCGTCGGGCTAAGCCTGGTCGAGGCGATGCAGGGGCTGCTGCCCGATGCGCCCGACGCGCTCGCGCACGCCATGGCGGAAGATTACAAGGCCGCGTTCCGCCGCATGCGCACCAGCGGCGAGCTTGATGACGAGCCGTTGTTCGAGGGCATGATCGCCGCGCTCGATACGCTGGCGACGGCGGGCTGGCTGTTCGGCGTGGCGACGGGCAAATCGGATCGCGGGCTCGCGCATGTGCTGGACGTGCATAATATCACCGCGCGCTTCGTGACGCTGCAGACGGCCGATCGCCACCCCTCCAAGCCGCATCCGTCGATGATCGAGACGGCGATGGCGGAGGCCGGCGCGGTGCCCGAGACGACCGTGATGATCGGCGATACGAGCTACGACATGCTGATGGCGCGCGCCGCGGGGGCGCGCGCACTGGGCGTCGCCTGGGGCTATCATCCGCCCGTGGAATTGCTGGCGGCGGGGGCACATGCCGTGGCCGAGGATGTCGCCGATCTGCCCGCGCATATGGAGGCCTGATATGCCCGAGCCCGACACGACCGCGCGCAACCGCTACTTTCTGATGACCGGCAGCCGGCTGGTCGGCGTGGCCGGCGCGATGCTCGGGCTGGTGCTGATCGGCCGCGCCGTGGCGACGGAGCAGAAGGTGATCGGCGTCGCGCTGGTGCTGGCGGCGATGATCTTCATCGCCGTGGTGCCGAGCGCGCTGGCGCGGCGCTGGCGTACGCCGCCTGAATTATGAAGCGCTTCTGGACCGAAGTGAGCGTCGATGCAGCGGGCGTCGTGGTGCTCGACGGCAAGCCGGTGCGCACGCCCGGGCGCTTGCCCCTGGCTATCCCCTTCCCGGCTTTGGCCGCGGCGGTGGCAGCCGAGTGGCGCGCGGTCAAGGGCGAGATCGATCCGCGCGCGATGCCGCTGACGGGCCTGGCCAACGCGGCGATCGAGCGCGTGCCGCAGGACCAGGCGGCCTTCGCGGCCAATCTGGCGCGCTTCGGCGAGAGCGATCTGCTCTGTTATCGCGCGGAAGAACCGCCCGCGTTGGTCGCGCGGCAGGCCGCGCTGTGGGATCCGCTGCTGGCCTGGGCGCGGCACCGCTACGACGTGCATTTCGCGCTGGTCGGCGGCGTGATGCATCAACCGCAACCGACGGCCACGATCACGCGGCTGCGCGAGGCGGTGGCGGCGCGCTCGGCGTGGGAGCTGGCGGGATTGTCGCCGGTGGTGACGATCGGCGGCTCGCTGATCGCGGGGCTGGCGCTGCTCGAAGGCGCGGTGGGTGCCGAGACGGCATGGCGCGCGGCCGAGGCGGACGAGGATTGGCAGACCGAGCAATGGGGCCGCGACGAGGTTTCGCTGGCGGCACTGGCGGCCAGGCGGCGCGATTTTTTCGGCGGGGCGGAATTTTTGGCGCTGCTACGCTGATCAGCGCAGCAATTTACGGATGAAGCCGATGATCCCGGTCTGGCGTGAGCGTTTCAGCCGTTCCGCCGCCAGGATCGTTTTGACGCACTCGAAACACTCTTCGACGTCGTCATTGACCAGCACATAATCATAGCCGTCCCAGTGGCTTACCTCGTTGGCGGCGCGCGCCATGCGGGCGTCGATCACGTCCATCGAATCGGTGCGGCGGCCGATCAGCCGATCGCGCAGGATCGGCATTGAGGGCGGCAGGATGAACACGCGGACGACATCGCCACCGGCCAATTGATGCAATTGCTGCGCACCCTGCCAATCGATGTCGAACAGGATGTCGTGGCCCTGTTCCAGCGCATTCCAGACCTGCGCCTTGGGCGTGCCGTAACGGTGATCGAAGACGTGCGCCCATTCGAGAAACTCGTGGTTCGCGACCATCTGGCGGAACGTCTCGAGATCGGTGAAATGATAATGCACGCCGTCCACTTCGCCAGGGCGGATCGGGCGCGTGGTGTAGGAAACCGACACCTGCAGTTCCGGGTTGGCGTGCAGCAGCTTGCCGGCGATGGTCGATTTGCCTGCGCCGGAGGGCGAAGACAGCACGAACATCATGCCACGGCGCTTGAAGCCATGGGGATCTTCAGGATGTTCGGAGAGCGTTTCGGACGTCAGCATGAGCGCTAGTGGCGTGGCGAGCGCCGCCGCGTCAAGTCACGCATCCGAGAATCATGGTCGCCGGGGCACTCGCGCCGGCGACCCTTTATCAGATTGTCGTATTGCGGCGCGTGTCGCGCCGACGGTCATAGGCCTTTTTGGCGACATAGGCGCCGCCCAGGGCGAGGCCCAGCGGGCCCATCCGGCTGAGCACGCGGCTGGCGACCAACCCGATCGCCGCGCCCTTGAGTCCGCCGCTGCCATCGCGACGATCGATCTCGCGACCCACCAATGCACCGATAATACCGCGAATCATGCTCGTTTTTCCTTCACATCATCACCGCCGAAAACGACGGCCTTAAGTTCGCCGGCGCCGCGCAGCACGGCCCAGCCGACTGCGTAGGTAACCACCAGAGGCAGCGCCACCTTCAGCACGTTGGCGACGATCGCGCCCTTGATCGCGCCATCGGCTGCGCCGTCATCGCCGCTCATCGAATCGATCGCGCCACCGATCAGCGCGCCTATCGTCGTTGCACTCATCGAGTTTCTCCCTTGTTCGAGGGCATAGCGCGGGACGGGCCAGGTTGTTCCGCCAAATTACTCCCCGGGGACGGCGAAATGGATCACACCATATCTTCGGGGCGGACCAGGCGATCGAAGGTGGGTTCGTCGACCAGACCCAGTGCCAGCCCGGCCTCCTTCAGCGTCAGCCCCTCGGCGTGCGCGTGCTTGGCGATCTTGGCGGCGTTGTCGTAGCCGATTTCGGGCGCCAGCGCCGTGACCAGCATGAGCGAGCGGGCGACGAGATCGTCGATGCGCGCGCGGTTCGGCTCCAGCCCATCGACGCAGCGTGTCGCGAAGCTCTGCATGCCCACCGTGAGCAGATCGATCGAGCGCAGCACGGCCGCGCCGATCAGCGGCTTGAACACGTTGAGCTCCAGATGCCCCTGCAAGCCACCGACAGTGATCGCGGCATGATTGCCGATCACCTGCGCCGCCACCATCGTCAGCATCTCGCACTGCGTGGGATTGACCTTGCCCGGCATGATCGAGCTGCCCGGCTCGTTTTCGGGCAGGTTGAGCTCGCCGATGCCCGAGCGCGGGCCGGACCCCAGCAGGCGGATATCGTTGGCAATCTTGGTCAGCGCGACGGCCAGCGTGTTCAAGCGGCCGGAGAAATCGACCAGTGTGTCATGCGTGGCCAGCGCCTCGAACTTATTAGGCGCGGTTGCGAAGGCGAAGCCGCTGAGATCGCTGATCGCAGCCGCGAAATCCTCGGCAAAGCCGGCGGGCGTGTTGAGCCCGGTGCCGACCGCGGTGCCGCCCTGCGCGAGTTTGCTCAGGCCATGCTCGATCAGCGGCAGGATGCGCGTGCGGGCGAGGCGGAGCTGCGCGTAATAACCGCTGAATTCCTGGCCGAGCGTGAGCGGCGTGGCATCCTGCAGATGCGTCCGCCCGATCTTGACGATGTCGCCCCACGCCTCGACCTTGGCGAGCAGACTGGCCTCGAGCTGTTCGAGCGCGGGGATCAGCCGATCGCGCGCGGCGAGCGCGGCGGCGACGTGCAGCGCGGTCGGGAAGCTGTCGTTGGACGACTGGCTCATATTGACGTGATCATTGGGATGCACGGGGGACTTGCCGCCGCGCTTGGCCGTCAGCAGTTCGTTGGCGCGCCCGGCGATCACCTCGTTGACGTTCATATTGCTCTGCGTGCCGCTGCCCGTCTGCCAGATGACCAGCGGGAAATGATCGTCGTGACGCCCCGCGGCGACTTCGGCGGCGGCGGTGTCGATCGCGTCGGCGAGGCTCGCCTCCAGGCCGTGCTGGCGATTGACGCGGGCGGCGGCCTGTTTGACCAAAGCGAGCGCGTGGACGATCTCGATCGGCATGCGTTCGCGCGCACCGAACGGAAAATTCTCGATCGAACGCTGCGTTTGTGCGCCCCAATAGGCGGTTGCGGGCACGGCTACGGGTCCGAACGAGTCGGTTTCGGTGCGGGTGTCGGTCATGTGCTGCTCCGTCATGCCGGACTTGTTCCGGCATCCACTGTGCCGCTTAGCCCGTTGGTCATGATGTGCGGCGCGGTGGCCCCCGGAACAAGTCCGGGGTGACGGTTAGTTTTGTGGCGGCCGATTGCCCGCCTATTTTTTACGCTTGAAATCCACCGCGACGACGTTCGAGCCATCCTCGACCGGCACCGCGGTCGGCCCGTCATTTTCCGCTTCATCGTGCGGATCGGGGCTGTCGGGGCCTTCCTGCGCCTGGAAGCGCAGTTCGAAATTGACGCTGGGATCATGGAAGCCGGTGACCGCCGAATAGGGGATGACCAGCTTCGAGGGCACCTGATTGAAGCTCAGGCCGACCGAGAAGCGCTCGTCATCGACCAGCAGATCCCAATAGCGATTCTGCATGACGATGGTCATCTCGTCCGGGAACCGCTCGATCAGCCGCTGCGGGATATCCACGCCGGGATTCTGCGTCTTGAAGGTGATGTAGAAATGATGCTCGCCGGGCAGGCCGCCATTTTCCGCGACGGAGCCGAGCACACGGCCGACCACCGCGCGCAGCGCCTCCTGCACGATCTCGTCATAGGGAATCAGGCTATCGGGCAGACCATCACTCATGGCCCCTTGGGTAGCGCGCTTTGGGGGCGGGTCAAGATTGCATGCGTCTGGCATGACGCTATTGGGGTGCCATGCGTACCGCCACCATCAATCGATCGACCAGCGAAACCAGCATCGCGGTCTCCATCAACCTCGACGGCACGGGGGCGTATAACGTCTCCACCGGGGTCGGCTTTTTCGATCACATGCTCGAGCAGCTCTCGCGCCACTCGCTGATCGATCTCGACGTGAAGACGGTGGGCGATCTGCATATCGACCAGCATCATACGGTGGAGGATACCGGTCTGGCGATCGGCGAGGCGATCGCCCAGGCGCTGGGCGACAAGCGCGGCATCCGGCGCTACGCCGACGCGCTGAGCCCGATGGACGAAACGCTCGCCCGGGTGGCGATCGATATTTCGGGGCGGCCGTATCTCGTATGGAAGACCGAATTCAGCCAGAAGCGGCTGGGCGAGATGGACACCGAAATGTTCGAGCATTTCTTCCATTCCTTCGCGCAGACCGCGGGTGTCACGCTGCACATCGAGACGCTGTACGGGCAGAACAATCATCATATCGCCGAGGCCGCGTTCAAGGGCGTGGCGCGCGCGCTGCGCGAGGCGGTGGAAATCGATCCGCGCAAGGCGGGCGTGATCCCGAGCACCAAGGGCGTGCTGTAATGGCCAAGCATCGCGCCGCCGGGCCATTGTGCCTTATCCTGCTCGATTATGTCGCGCCGCTCGCGGAGGTCGATGCGCAGATGGCGGCGCATGTCGCCTGGCTGGAGCGCGGGTTCGACGCGAGCGTGTTCCTGATCGCCGGGCGGCAGGATCCGCGCGTCGGCGGTGTGATCGTCGCGCGCGGGGCGCTGGCCGAGGCGGAAGCGCTGGCGGCGAGCGATCCGTTCGTGACGAGCGGCGTGGCGACGGCGCGGGTGATTGCCTTCAACGCCAGCTTCGCCGCGCCGGAGATTGCGGCACTTCTAGCATGAGGGGTTTGGCATGACGCTGGCGCTGATCGATTATGGCGCGGGCAATCTGCATTCGGTGGCCAATGCGCTGAAGGCGGCGGGGGCGGCCGACATTCTGATTACGCCCGATGCCGATGCGGTGGCGCGCGCGGACCGCATCGTGCTGCCCGGCGTCGGCGCGTTCGGCGCGTGCGCCGCGGCGCTGCGCGCGGTGCCCGGCATGATCGAAGCGCTGGAACAGCGCGTGCGGCACGACGGCGCGCCGTTTCTCGGCATCTGCGTCGGCATGCAATTGATGGCCGAGACGGGCGAGGAACATGGCGTGCACCAGGGGCTGGGCTGGATGCAGGGCACGGTCGCGCTGCTCGAGCCGACCGACCCCGCCGCCAAGGTGCCGCATATGGGCTGGAACGACGTGACCGCCCTGCCCCATGCTTTGCCCCACGCGCTGGTCGAGCCGGGCGAGGCCTATTTCCTGCATTCCTATGCCTATCGCGGGCGCGATGTGATCGCGACCACCGATCATGCCGGCGCGGTTACCGCGGCGATCGGGCACGACAATATGCTGGGGGTGCAATTCCACCCCGAAAAGAGCCAGCGTTACGGGCTGGCGCTCCTCGAAAGGTTTCTCGCATGGCGTCCCTGATCGTGTTTCCCGCTATCGATCTCAAGGGTGGGCAGGTCGTGCGGCTGGCCGAAGGCGATATGGATCGTGCAACGGTCTATGGCGATGATCCGGCGGCGCAGGCGATGATCTTTGCCGGCCAGGGCGCGGATTATCTGCACGTCGTCGATCTCGATGGCGCGTTTGCCGGTGCGTCGGTCAATGGCGATGCGGTGCGCGATATCGTCGCGCAGTTCCCCGGACATGTGCAATTGGGCGGGGGGATACGCGATCGCGCGGCGATCGAGCGCTGGTTCGATCTCGGCGTGTCGCGCGTGGTGATCGGCACCGCGGCGCTGGAGAATCCCGAACTGGTGCGCCAGGCCGCGAACGATTTTCCCGGCGGGATCGTCGTCGCGGTGGATGCCAAGGACGGCATGGTGGCGACGCGTGGCTGGGCCGATGTCTCGACCGTCGCGGTGGTCGATATGGCGCGGCGGTTCGAAGATGCCGGCGTGGCGGCGCTCTTGTTCACCGATGTCGGGCGTGACGGGATGCTGAAGGGCTGCAATGTCGAGGCGACCGTGGATCTGGCGCGCAGCGTGCGCATCCCTGTAATCGCCAGCGGCGGCGTGGCGGGGATCGGCGAAATCCATGTGCTGGCGCTGCATGCCGCAGACGGCGTGGAAGGCGTGATCACCGGGCGCGCGCTGTATGACGGGCGGCTGGACCTGGCCGCGGCGCTCAGCGTGGCGGCGGCGGCGTGAGATTCTCCCCTCCCGCTTGCGGGAGGGGTCGGGGGAGGGCATGTGCCCACGTGATGACCTGCACTACGCTGACACGCCCTCCCCTAGCCCCTCCCGCAAGCGGGAGGGGGATTAGATGACGGTCCGCGCGCGCGTGATCCCGTGCCTTGACGTGGCCAACGGCCGTGTCGTCAAGGGCGTCAATTTCGTCGATCTGCAAGATGCCGGCGATCCGGTCGAACAGGCCCGCGCCTATGATGCGGCGGGCGCTGACGAGCTCTGCTTCCTCGACATCACCGCCAGTCACGAGGCGCGCGGCACGATTCTGGATGTCGTGCGGCGGACGGCCGAAGTGTGCTTCATGCCGCTGACCGTCGGCGGCGGGGTACGCTCGGCCGACGATGCCCGCGCGCTGCTGCTGGCGGGCGCGGACAAGGTGGCGGTCAATTCCGCCGCCGTGGCGCGCCCCGAACTGGTCGCCGACATCGCCGATCGCTTCGGCAGCCAATGCTGTGTCGCCTCGGTCGACGCGCGACGCAGCGGTGGGCGCTGGGAAGTGTTTACGCATGGCGGCCGGCGCGCGACCGGGATCGACGCGATCGACCATGCGCTGAACCTCGTGCGGCTCGGCGCGGGCGAATTGCTGGTGACATCGATGGACCGCGATGGGACGCGCGGCGGGTATGATCTGGAACTGATCCGCACCATCGCCGATCAGGTGGCGGTGCCGGTGGTCGCATCGGGCGGCGTGGGCGGGCTGGACGATCTGGTGGCCGGCGTGATCGAAGGCCATGCCAGCGCGGTGCTGGCGGCGAGCATTTTCCATTTCGGCGAAGCCAGCATTGCGGATGCGCATGCCGCGCTGGCGCAAGCCGGCGTGGCTGTCAGGCGACCGCTTTAGCTATAGTCGCAGGAGGTGCCAGAATGTTAACTGCCCGGCGCTATCGACACCCTATGCGTACGTTGTTTCTGCTCCTGGTCCTCGTCGTGCCCACCGCCGTGTTCGCCGCGCACACTGGCGTGCCGCAGGCCCGTACCAGCCCGGAATGGTCAGACATTGCCTTGTTCGCGATGACGTGCATCGGCGTGTTCGTCGTCCGCCGGGCGTTGCGGGCGCGCTTCGCCAAGCGGCGCAAGGATTGACCTTACCCCAGCCATACGCCAGCGAAGGGCGCATGGCAGAAGATTTTCTCGATACGCTGGAAGCGACGATCCGCAGCCGCCGCGGTGCCGATCCGACCACGTCCTACACCGCCAAGCTGTTCCAGCGTGGCCGCGCGAAGATCGCGCAGAAGGTGGGTGAGGAAGCGGTTGAGACGGTGATCGCTGCGGTGGCCGATGATCGTCAGGAAATGGTGTCCGAGGCGACCGACCTGCTCTTCCACCTGATGGTGTTGCTGGCCGATGCCGGCCTCGGCCTGGACGATATCCGCGCCGAGATGATGCGCCGCGAAGGCGTTTCGGGGATCGACGAGAAGGCGGCACGTACGCCATAACTCCCCCTCCCGCTTGCGGGAGAGGCTGAGGGAGGGCATGTAAGCCACTATCGCCGGGATGCTAGGACAGGCCCTCCCCTAGCCCCTCCCGCAGGCGGGAGGGGGATTCTTAAAATGCCGATCGACGCGACCAAGCCGTATGACGACCAGAACATCTTCGCCAAGATCCTGCGCGACGAGATTCCGTCGAGCCGCGTTTATGAGGACGAATGGGCGATCGCCTTCCACGACATCAATGCGCAGGCGCCGATCCACATCCTGGTGATCCCGCGTGGGCCTTACGTATCGTGGGACGATTTCAGCGCGAACGCCTCGGCCGACGAGATTGCCGGCTTCATTCGCGCGGTCGGCACGGTGGCGCGCGATGCCGGGCTGGTGCCACGTGGCTATCGCTTGCTTGCCAATACCGGGCGCCAGGCGGGGCAGGAAGTGCCGCATCTGCACGTCCATCTGTTCGCCGGGCAGCCGCTAGGGCCTATGCTGGCACGCTAAACCCCGGCGCGCCGCCCGATAAGGGATTGCGCGTCTTCATTTTGTCATTAGGCTCCGCCCCATAACGAGCCGGCCCCGAGCGCCGGTCGCTTTTGGGAAAAGCACTTCATGATATTTGGGCGTATCAAGCCACTCGACGCCATTCTGGCGACGGCCGAGAAGAAATCACTGCACCGTTCGCTGGGCTGGTTCCAGCTGACCTTGTTCGGCATCGGTTGCGTGATCGGCACGGGCATTTTCGTACTCACCGCCGCGGGCGCGCAGAAAGCCGGCCCTGGCCTGCTGCTCGCTTTCGCTATCGCCGGCGGAATCTGCATCATCGCCGCACTCTGCTATGCCGAGATCGGCTCGATGATCCCGGTCGCCGGTTCCGCTTATACGTATACCTATACGACGATGGGCGAATTGCTCGCCTGGACAGTGGGCTGGGCCTTGATCCTCGAATATGCCGTCGCGGCAAGCGCGGTGGCGGTCGGCTGGTCGGGGTATTTCACCGGGACCATTTTGAACCAGACCCTGGGCATACATCTGCCCGCCTGGCTGGCCACCGCTCCGCTGGCGATGGGCGGATCGCCGGGCGGCCTCATCAACCTGCCCGCGGTCATTATCGCGCTGCTCGTCACCTGGCTGCTGATGATCGGCACGAGCGAAAGCGCCAAGGTCAACGCGGTACTGGTGCTGATCAAGGTCACCGCGCTCACCGCGTTCATCGTGCTGACCTTGCCTTCCGACCAATTCGATGCGGCGCGCTTCAATCCTTTCCTGCCCGCTGGCCTGTTCGGCGGCTTCGGCAGCGGAGTGGGCGCGGTCGGCGCGGCGGCAACAATCTTTTTCGCCTATGTCGGCTTCGACGCGGTCTCCACCGCGGCGGAAGAAACCAAGAACCCGCAGCGCAACGTGCCTATCGGCCTGATTGCCTCGCTGCTGTTTTGCACCGTATTCTACATGCTGGTCGCCGCCGGCGCGGTTGGCACGATCGGTGGCCAGCCGATCATGGGCCCAGGCGGCGTACCCTTCCCTGCGGGATCGGAAGAGCTGGCGCGCCAATGTGCCTTGCCACAGCATGCCCAGGCGCTGGTCTGTTCGAACGAGGCACTGGCGCACGTGCTGCGCCAGATCGGTTTTGGCACGATCGGCAATTTCCTTGGTTATGCCGCGTTCATCGCGCTGCCGTCGGTGATCCTGATCCTGCTGTTCGGGCAGACCCGCATCTTCTTCGTGATGAGCCGCGACGGTCTGCTGCCCGAGAAGCTTTCGGCCATTCACCCCAAGTGGAAGACGCCGTATATCGTGACCGCGATAACCGGCGGCGCAGTAGCGTTTGCGGCGGCGTTCCTGCCGGTCGGTAAGCTTGCCGACATCGCCAACGCCGGCACGCTCTACGCCTTCATGATGGTCGCCGTAGCGGTAATGATCCTGCGCCGGACCGCGCCGAACGTGAAGCGCAGCTTCAAGACGCCAATGCTGTGGTTGATCGGGCCGCTGACGATTTTCGGCTGCGTATTCCTGTTCTTCAACCTGCCGCTGGAGGCCATGTTGGTGTTGCCCGCCTGGGGCGCGGTGGGGCTGGTGATCTATTACGCCTATGGTTATCGCGCGAGCCATGTCGCGCGGGGGATCGTCGAGACGAACCCCGATCTGCCGGCGGATCTGACCGGGATCGATTACCCGCACTGAGCGGGGCGATCTTCAACAAAAAAAGGCCGGGGAGCGATCCCCGGCCTTTTTCATATGCTCGTCACCCCGGACTCGTTTGGTCAGTCAAGCTTTGCCGCCAGTACCTTCAAATCCACCTGCGGGCGGGCGCCGACATGGCTGATGATCTCCGCGGCACAGAGCGCGCCGAGCTTGAGCGACTGTTCGACGCTCTTACCGTTGGCCTGGCCCGACAGGAAGCCGGCGGCGAACAGATCACCCGCGCCGGTCGTGTCGACCACGCGATCGATCGGCTCGGCGGATACCGCAACGGTCTTGCCGCCCGACACGGCGATCGCGCCACGTTCGCTGCGGGTCACCACCAACATCGGCACCTGCGCCGCTGCGGCCGATACGGCGGCGTCGAAATCCTCCGTCTCCATCAACGCCAGGATCTCCGCCTCATTGGCGAACATGATGTCGATCAGGCCATCGGCCATCAGACGGCGGAAATCGCCACCGTGGCGCGAGATGCAGAACACGTCGCTCAGCGTGAAGGCGACCTTGCGCCCCGCCTTGCGCGAGACCTCGATCGCCGCGCGCATCGCCTGGCGCGGTTCCTCGGGATCCCACAGATAGCCTTCGAGATACAGGATCGCGGCATCGGCGATCAGGTCGCGGTCGAGCGCCGCCTCGGGCAGGAATTGCGAGGCGCCGAGAAAGGTGTTCATCGTGCGCTGACCATCGGGCGTGACGAAGATCAGGCAACGCGCGGTGGTCGGCTCGCCCTCTCGTGCCACGGTGCCGAAGGTGACGCCCATCGCGCGGATATCGTGCGCGAACACGTCGCCCAGCTGGTCCTTGGCGACCTGGCCGATAAAGCCGCATTTGCCGCCCAGCGCGGCGATGCCGGCGACGGTGTTCGCCGCCGAGCCGCCCGAGGCCTCGATGCCGGGGCCCATCTTGTCATACAAGGCGTCGGCTTCCTCGGGCGAGAACATCAGCTGCATCGAGCCCTTGGCCATGTTCTCGGCGGCGAGGAAGGCGTCGTCGGAATGCGACAGGACATCGACGATGGCATTGCCGATCGCGACGACATCATAGGTGGGGCTGGTCAAAGGGTGCGCTCCTGAGCGGATAATGTTGGCTTGGCCGTAAAGGGGCGTCCCGTTGCGTGCAACCGGTGGTGGTCCGCGCTTCCTCCTCCATCGTCCGTCATGCTGAACTTGTTTCAGCATCCAGGCGCGCTCATCTGCCCCTCGGATCGCGTCTTTCGACTGCTGACCGCGCCTGGATCCTGAAACGAGTTCAGCATGACGACGTTGGGAGAGCGCAACGTGACACGCCGGTGGACTTGCCCTCGGCACGCGGTACACCGCCCCCAATGATCCGTGCCTTCTTCCTTTCCGTCGGGCAACTCGGCGATCGGCGCATCCTGGCGGTGTTCCTCAAATCGCTGGCGCTGACCATCGCCCTGCTGGCGGCGCTCGGCGGGGGCGCGTGGTACACGCTGACCTGGCTCGCGGGCTATTGGGGCTGGGGCAGCGGCGCGCAAAGCATCGCCGGGGTGGCGGCGGTCGCGCTGGCCTTGATCGCCGCCGGCATCCTGTTTCGTGGTGTCGCGGTGCTGGTGATCGGCATCTTCGCCGACGACGTGGTCAAGGCGGTCGAGGCGAAACACTATCCCCAGGCGCTGGCCAGCGCGCGCGACGTGTTGCTGGCGCGGTCGGTCGCCATGGGGCTGGGCTCGGTCGGGCGGTTCGCGATCGTCAATCTCGCGTTGCTGCCGGTCTATATCGTGCTGCTGTTCACCGGTATCGGCCCGGCGATCCTGTTTTTCGTCGTCAATGGCTGGCTGCTGGGGCGCGATCTCGGCGACATGGTCGCGGCGCGGCACATGGACGCGACGGACCTGAAGGGCTGGCGCGGAACGACCGCGCTGAGCCGGTTCGCGCTCGGGCTGATCGGAACAGGATTGTTCGTCGTGCCGATCGTCAATCTGGCCGCGCCCGTTATAGTCGCGGCGATGGCGACGCATTGGTTTCACTCAGGGTTTCAGGGACGCAAAGCATGAAGCGATTGGCATTGGCGCTGATCCCGGGCCTCGTGCTCGCCGGCTGTGCCGCGGGCGGCACCGCGCGGCCGACGCGCACGGCGTTCGTGCCGATCCCGACCGGTACGCTGGGGCTTGAAGGCGTGATCGGGCAGAACGCCCGCGGGCTGGTGGCGCGGCTCGGCACGCCGGTTGCCGATCTGATCGAGGGCAACGCGCGCAAGCTGCAATTCGCCAGCGGGACGTGCGTGCTCGACGCCTATCTGTACCCCAAAGGCAGCGCCGAGCCGGTGGTGACGTATCTCGACGCGCGGCAGGGCGATGGCAGCCCGGTCGACCGCGCAAGCTGCGTTTCGGCGCTGCAGATGAAGGCGCGCGGGGGGAAGTAACGCCGGCGCGGCGCGCCCGCGTCAATCGCCCATCGCGACGATCCGCGTGCCCAGCCGTTCGGCTTCGGCGGCGTCGTGCGTGACCATCAGGATCGGCAATCGCACGACATCGCGGAGATGCTCGATCGCGCGGGTGATTTCCTCGCGGCGGGGGGCATCGAGCGAAGATAACGGTTCGTCGAGCAGCAGAAAGGCGGGATCGCTGAGCAACGCGCGGCCGATGGCGACGCGGCGCGCTTCGCCGCCCGAGAGCGAGCGCGGCCAGCGATCGAGCAGATGATCGATGCCGAGAAAGGCGATCGGGGCGAGATCGAGCGGGCGATCCGGTGCGGCGTAACGAAGGTTTGCAACAACCTTCATATGCGGGAACAGGCGTGAGTCTTGGAAGACATAACCGGCACGCCTCCGTTCGGGCGGCATGCTGTTGAAATCCCAGGGATCCCACGACTCATCAAACAGGGTCCGACCGGCGACGCGGATATGTCCTGCCCCCGGGTCGATCAGTCCGGCAATCATGTTCAACACGCTCGTCTTGCCGGCACCCGATGGGCCGAACAGCACCGTCAGACCATCGACCGGCTCGATCCGGCAGCGGATTTCGGTGGCGCCGACATTACCGTGGATATCGACGTCAAAGGACATGAACGCCCCGCCCCGCGCGCCTGGCGAGCAGTTCAGAGGCGACCAACGCGGCAAGCGACAGCGCGACCGAGATCGCGCTGAGCCGCAGCACCATCGCGTCACCGCCGGGTTGCTGGAGCGCGCTGTAGATGGCGAGCGGCAGCGTCTGCGTCTGGCCGGGCACGTTGGAGACGAATGTGATGGTCGCGCCGAATTCGCCCAGCGCACGGGCGAAGCCGAGCACCGTGCCGGCCAGCACCCCCGGCAGCGCTAAGGGCAAAGTGATGGTGCGGAAGACGCGCGCGGGGCTGGCGCCGAGCGTGCGCGCGGCGCCCTCGAGCCGGCGGTCGACCGCTTCCAGCGAGAGGCGGATGGCGCGGACCATGAGCGGGAGCGCCATGATGCCGGCGGCGATGGCGGCACCCGTCCAGCGAAACAGCACGCTGATGCCGAAGGCTTGTTGGAGAAAGGCACCGAGCGGACCGGAGGGGGCGAAGGCGAGCAGCAACAGCCAGCCGGTGACGACGGGGGGCACGACCAGCGGCAAGTGGATCGCGGCATCGAGCAGGATCTTGCCGGGGAAGCTGGCGCGGGCGAGCAGCCAGGCCAAGGCGAAGGCGATCGGCAGCGTGACGAGCAGCGCCGCGCCGCCGACCTGCAGCGACAGCATGACGATGCCCCATTCCGCGGACGTCAGCATCAGCGCGCGATGAACCCGTAACGCACGAAGATCGCCTTGCCCGCGCGCGACAGGAGGAAGCGGCGGAAGGCTTCGCCCTCCAGGTTGCGCGAGGCGGCGAGGCGGGCGAGCGGATAGACGATCGGCGGGTGGCTGGCGGCGGGGAAGACGCCGGCGATGCGCACCGCGCGCGACGCCCGCGCATCCGTTGCATAGACGATGCCGAGCGGGGCGGCGCCGCGCTCGACCAGCGCCAGCGCGGCGCGGACATTCTCGGCAGCCACGACCTGCGGCGCGACCTGCCCCCACGCGCCGAGCCGCTGCAGCGCGAGCTTGCCATATTTGCCCGCCGGCACGCTGGCGGGATCGGCCATGGCCAGCGGGCCGGCGCCGAGCGTGCGCGCGAGCGCGGCGGCGGGGCGCTGCGGGATGCGCGTGGCGCTGCCGGCGGGCGCAATGACGACGAGGCGATTGCCGAGGAAATCTGCGCGCGTGGCGGGGGCGAGCAGATTTTTCGCCGCGACCGCATTCATCCATTGCTCGTCAGCGGACAGGAACAGATCGGCGGGGGCGCCGGCGATCAGCTGACGCGCGAGCGCGGAGGAAGCGGCAAAGGAGATGACCGGCCGGGGATGGCCACGCCGCGCCCAGGCGGCGGCGGCGGCGGTCATCGATTCCTGCAAAGAAGCGGCGGCGAGGACGAGCGGCGCGCGGGGTTGTGCGTTCGCCGGGGCCAGCGCGAGGAGGAGCGCGGCGGCGAGCGCGGCGAGCGTGGTGAGGAGAGTGCGCGGGCGGGGCATGCGGCGCGGTATAGCGGGGCGATCGGGGAGCGGCTATCCTGCGATGCCGCTGCCCCCGGACCGCGCCCGGGGGGACGACGTGCGGGTCATCGACAGGCCGCCGAGGCCGCCTAGGCCGCCGCGGCTGACTGCATCCGATCACAAGCTCGGAACCGATGCGCATTTTTCGCTGTCCTACAACGAACCATATGGGTTATTCTGCGACTCATGGCAGAGACCCCCTCCCCCGCTTCCGCCCCAGCGCCCGAGCCCGAGCCTGCGCCCGAGCCAGCGCTGCCGGACTTCGCGCCGGTGCCGCGTCAGATCATCCGGCATGGCGGCTGGTCGCCCGAGCGGCAGCGGGCGTTCATCGCCGCGCTGGCGGATACCGGATCGGTGCCCGCCGCGTGCCGCATCGTCAACATGGCCAAGAGCCGCGCTTATGCGCTGCGCCGTGAGCCGGGCGCGGAGGGCTTTCGCCGGGCCTGGGATGCGGCGCTCGATCTCGGGCTGCAGGTGCTGAAGGACGAGGCGTTCGATCGCGCGCTCAACGGGCAACTGGTGCCGCTGTTCGTGGGCGGCAAGCTGGTCGGCTATCACCGCAAGAAGAATGATGCGCTGCTGATGTTCTGCCTGCGGCATTACGGCGTGGATGCCAACGGGCGGCGCGTGACGATCAATTATTTCAGCAGCAAGGCTAGTGCCGGGGCCGGGGCCAGTGCCGGAGCCGGGGCGAGCGCCGGGGCCGCGACGGGCGGGGCCGCGACGGGCGGGGGCATGGCCGAGCCCGGAGCGGTGGCGGCAGAGACGACACCCGGCGGCTCGCTTACCGTGCCGCTGGCGCCGGCGCAGCGCGCCGAGCGCGGGCGGCGGCGCAAGACCCCCATCGTGGCGGCACACGCCCCCGCACTCGCACCCGCACCCGCCAGCGGCGCGGCGGCGCAGGCCGAGACATCGCACACCAGCATCCGCACGGTGATCACCGGCGCCGCCGCGGGCGATAGCGGGGTGCGCGCGGACGAGGCGGCGGCGGCGATCGCCGCGTTCGAGGGCGTAGCGCTGGACGAGGAGGCGCAGGCCGCGATCCGCGCCGCGCTGGAGGCATGCGCGGCGCGCGCGCGGGCGACCTTGCCCCAGGATGATCCCGAGCGGGCGTTCGTGGCGGCGGACGAGGTGAACGGGGCATTCGTCGGCGCGCTGGAACACGGCATGGAGGCGGCGGAGCCGGAGCGGCCCGCGGGTGAGGTCGGCTGGCAGATGCTCGACGATCATGCCGCGCTGGACGCGATCGATGCGGCGGTGGCGCGGATCGAGGCGGCGCAGGCGGGCACTCCGCTGCCCCCGCCCCCACCACCGCCGTGGAGCCCGGCGCGCGCGCTGCTGCTGGTCGAGCGCGCCTCCGACGCGCAGGCGGGCTGGCCGCGCATCGTCACCCCGCTGCGCGACGACATCGCGGCGGCGCTGGACCGCCTGGACTGCCGTGGCGGCCCGACGATCGAGGCACGGCTGCGCGCGCGCAGCGCCGCCGAACGCGTGCTGCGCGCGCCGCCCGGCGACGCAACGACGGATGCGCTGGCGATCTGGCGCGCGGCGGAGACGGAAGCGGCCTGGGCGGCGTGGCTGGGGAGCGCGCCGGGGGTGGCGGCGCTACCGCCGGCGGCGGTGCCGGCGGTGCGGCTGGGGGCGGACGGGCGATTGCTGAGCGAGGCGGAGCTGTTGGAGAAGGGGGATTTGTTGGTGCCGTATTAGGGTGATGCTCTAGCGATTCCTGTTGAACCCGCTGGGCGGCCACTTAAAAGCGATCAACCCTCGATAACGCTATCGTAGCCCTCATAGAGGCTCACAGAACGCCGCTAAGAGCAGTAGTATTTTTTTTGGCAGTTGGACCTGCCAAACCCAAAAAACGCCTCAGCGAGCCTCAAAGCGTAAAATTTTCCATGCTGCATAAATTCAATGTCAAGACCGAATTTGACAATGCCAGCAGAAACTACGAAATTCACCCTCTAGGCGGCATGCCGGGGGCGTGCCGATTTCCAAGCTCTACGACTGATAGAAGGAGGCAAGTGTAATGACCGCATACCCGCCCCTCGCAGTCGCCAACGCTGTTCTCGATGAAGCTCGAGTACAGGGTAAATCGTTAACGATTATGCAGCTTCTTAAGCTAGTTTATATTGCCCATGGGTGGTCGCTTGCGTTGTTGAAAGCTCCCTTAGTAGATCAGCAGCCGGAGGCATGGCAGCACGGCCCTGTCTTCCCGTCAGTTTACCGTGAATTTCGCCGTTTTGGATCTCAGCCCATCGTAGGAAATGCCGTTGGACCGTTTGGCATGGTGCCGACAGCAAAACTATCGAGTCAGCAAAGCGCCGTCATTCAGTCTGTGGTAAAAAGCTACGGTGATATGCATGCGTTCTCACTGTCGCGCATAACGCATGAACCGGGCACGCCCTGGTCTCAGACATACCGCGGCGGCCTCGGAAATTCCGACGAAATTCCTAATGCAATTATTAGCGAGCACTATACAAAGTTGGCAGATGAGCGACAGCCTAAAGCCTGAGCCGTCGATTGGCGACATAATTGGTGAGGTTGCTGCAACAGAGCGGGCGGCTGCATCACTTGCACCAGATGATCTGAAGAGCCTTGCTGACCGCGTCGATCTACTGACCGCTGATTTCGGTCGATGGGAATCTTATAAGGCTGCCTCTGCTGAATATATCACTGCATTTCGAGACGAGGTTGATTGGCACCGGCGCATTCGCCTGGCTGTTTCCGTAGCATGCGCCATCATCGTTCTCTTTTTCGCAATTTTATTAGTTGTAGTTTTGCGCCACGCGAATACGATTTTTGATCGGAACTCAGGTCATGCGCTCACTGCGCTTATAGTGGCGACCGTTACCGGCAGCGTCATCATAACCATCGCAGTTACCAAAGGTGCATTTCAAACTATGGCTGATCGCAATGCCGGCTTGCCGATGCCCGACCACATGAAAGAGATCGTTGAAGCGGGCAAAAATCTAATAGGTGGTGGAAAACTGTAACCTTCGCGGATATTAGAGCTAGTGAGCTGTGCAAGGCCGAACGATCCCACCATAATTTCAGAGCCATGTCAGTCGAGTTCTTGGGACACGCCGGTGAGCATTGGCAAAATCGATAGCGTCGTGACGCCGGGGGGAACACGGCTGGCCGTGCAGTGGGACGATGGGCGGCGGGCGGAGATCGATCTGGCGGGCGTGATCGCCGGGCACGCTGCTCTAGCGGCGCTGGCCGATCCGGACGTTTTCGCCGGCGTGCAGCGGGCCGCGGATGGCTGGTCGATCGAGTGGCCGCCGTGCGGGATCGACTTCGGGGCCGCGCAATTGCGGCGCTGGGCCGATGAGCAGGCCGGCGAGACGATGCCGGCGGCGGATTTTCGCGGCTGGATCGAGCGGCATGAGATGACGCTCGAAGTGGCAGCGGCGGCGCTGGGGCTGTCGCGGCGGACGATCGCTTATTATCTGAGCGGGGAACAGCCGGTGCCCAAGACGGTGATGCTGGCGACCGAGGGGTTTGATGCGCGGGCGGCGGCTTGAGGGGGTGTTGCGGGGGTGCCCTCGTCCGTTACACCGGGGTTGCGCCGGGGACCCGCTTTTTGGGCGGCGAGGAAGAAGCGGGAGCCCGGGGTCGAGCCCGGGGTGACGAGGGGGGTGCGCTGGGTCTGGGGGACACTCGGGCTTGCGCCGCGGCAAAGCCGCGTCGTCGGACGGTTCGGTCGAGGCGCGCTCGACCGACCGCCGGCCGGCATTCGGCTGATCCGCGGCTAAGCGCTTTCGCGCTTAGCCTTGGGCCTCATGCATCATCGCCCATCCGCAGCGCCGCGATGAACGCCTCCTGCGGAATGCTCACGCTGCCATATTCGCGCATCTTGAGCTTCCCCTTCTTCTGCTTCTCGAGCAGCTTCTTCTTGCGGCTGGCATCGCCGCCATAGCATTTCGCGGTGACGTCCTTGCGCATCGCGCTGATCGTTTCGCGCGCGATCACCTTGCCGCCGATCGCCGCCTGGATCGGGATCTTGAACAGGTGGCGCGGGATCAGATCCTTGAGGCGCTCGACCATGCCGCGGCCGCGCACTTCGGCGGTGCCGCGGTGGACGATCATGCTCAGCGCATCGACCGGCTCCTCGTTGACGAGGATGCTCATCTTGACGAGATCGCCCTCGCGATAGCCGATCTGCGTGTAATCGAAGCTGGCATAGCCCTTGGACAGCGATTTCAGGCGATCGTAGAAATCGAACACGACTTCGTTGAGCGGCAGCTCATAAGTCGCCTGCGCGCGGCCACCGACATACGTCAGGTTCTTCTGGATGCCGCGACGATCCTGGCAGAGCTTCAGGATCGAGCCGAGATATTCATCGGGCACGTAGATCACCGCGTTGATCCACGGCTCGCTGATCGTGGCGATCTTGTTGGGATCGGGCATGTCGGCGGGGTTGTGCAGCTCGAACTGCGTCTGCCCGGCGGGATCGGGATGGCTGAGCTCGATCTCATAGACCACCGACGGCGCGGTGGTGATCAGATCGAGATCATATTCGCGCGTCAGGCGCTCCTGGATGATCTCCAGGTGGAGCAGCCCGAGGAAACCGCAGCGGAAGCCGAAGCCCAGCGCCGCGCTGGTTTCCATCTCGAAGCTGAAGCTGGCATCGTTGAGCCGCAGCTTGCTGATGCTTTCGCGCAGTTTCTCGAAATCGTTGGCATCGACCGGGAACAGCCCGCAGAACACCACCGGCTGGACTTCCTTGAACCCCGCCAGCGGCTCGAGCGCGGGGCGCTTGACGTCGGTGATCGTGTCGCCGACGCGGGTCTGCGCGACTTCCTTGATCTGCGCGGTGATGAAGCCGATTTCGCCGACGCCGAGTTCGGTGAGCTGCTCGATGCGCGGGCGGAAGCAGCCAACGCGATCGATCAGATGCTGCGTGCCGGTGGCCATGAACTTGACCAGCTGGCCCTTTTTCAGCGTGCCGGCGACGACGCGGACGAGGATGACGACGCCGAGATAGGGATCGTACCAGCTGTCGACCAGCATGGCCTTCAAGGGCGCGTCGGGATCGCCCTTGGGCGGCGGGATGCGCGTGACGACGGCTTCCAGCACCTCGCGGATGCCGATGCCGGATTTGGCCGAGGTGAGCACGGCCTGCGACGCATCCAGCCCGATGACTTCCTCGATCTCGGCCTTGACCTTGTCGGGATCGGCGGCGGGCAGATCGATCTTGTTGATCACGGGCACGATCTCGTGATTGTGCTCGATCGACTGATAGACGTTGGCGAGCGTCTGCGCCTCGACGCCCTGCGCGGCATCGACGACCAGCAGCGCGCCTTCGCACGCGGCGAGGGAGCGCGACACTTCATAGGCGAAATCGACGTGGCCGGGCGTGTCCATCAGGTTCAGCGTGTAGGTTTCGCCGTCATCCGCCTTGTAGGCGAGGCGCACGGTCTGCGCCTTGATGGTGATGCCGCGCTCCTTCTCGATCTCCATGTTATCGAGCACCTGTTCGGACATTTCGCGCGCGGAGAGCCCGCCCGTCTCCTGGATCAGGCGATCGGCAAGCGTCGACTTGCCGTGATCGATATGCGCGATGATGCTGAAATTGCGGATCTTATCGAGAGGAGTGGCCACGTGTTTCTGTCAATCTGTGAAAGGTCTCAGGGGCCGATAGCACCGACCTGAGGAATCGCGAAGGGGCCGCGACGTTTCACCACCGCCGCGCCGCCCGGCAAGTTGGCGCGGCGATCGAGGCAATATTTGATCGGCAGTTTATTTGCGTCGCCGGATATTGCACAAGGTTTCGGGTAGTAAAACGGGGGGTAAGCGGATGCTGTGCAATAACCGGTTTATTATAAGTGGCTTGCTGGCCGCGGCGGCACTGACGATCGCGACTCAGGCGATGGCGCGCGACAAGCCGAGCAAAGTGCAAAAGGCGCAGGAACAGGCCGTGACGGACGTGCCGCGCTGCACCCGCAAATTGGGCACGGTATCGGTGATGGATGGCGACGATCCCTCGGGCTGGACGCAGTTCCAGCTGGCCGGGCCACAGAAGCTGCTGAAAGTGCTGATCCAGCGTTCGGGCTGTTTCAATCTGGTCGATCGCGGCTCCGGCCTCAGCGCGGCGCAGCGCGAGCGCGATATCGGCGGCGATCTCGGGCTGCAGCGGCGCTCGAACGTCGGCCAGGGGCAGATCAAGGCGGCGGATTACGTGCTGGTCGCCGAGGTGCAGGCGGCCAACCGCAATTCCGGCGGCAGCGCGGTCGGCGCCGGGATTGGCGGCCTGGTCGGCGGGCGCTTTGGCGGACTGCTGGGCGGCGTGGGCAGCCGCAAGATGGAGGCGAACACGGTGCTGTCGCTGACCAACGTGCGCACCACCGAGACGATCGCCGTGCAGGACGGCTATGCCGCCAAGAACAGCCTGACGTTCGGCGTGGGCGGCGGAGCCGGTTTCCTGGGAGGCGGCGCGGCGGCGGTGGGCGGCGGTTATGACAATACCGATATCGGTCGGATCGTGACGCTGGCGTTCATCCAGGCCTATGCCAAGATGGTCAACGAGCTCGGCCTCGTCCAGCCCGGCGCGGCGGGCACCGCCGAGGCGGCGCCGGCCAAGACCTTCACCGCGCAAGGCCCGGTGGCGATGCGCACTACCGCCTCGGCCGCCGGCCGCGTGGTGCGAACGCTGCCGCCCGGCGCGATCGTCTATCCGACCGGCGAGAAGAACGGGCTGTGGTGGCAAGTGGCGGACGAGAACGACAATGTCGGCTGGGTGCTGAACACCAAGCTGGCACCGTCGAACTGAGCCGGGAGCGCGGGCATGCCGCGCAATCGGGCATATCGCGCGGCGCGATCGCGGCCTATTACGGCGTGAAACCGAGTGGAGTATCGACAGATGAAGCTTGTTCTTTCCGCCGCCCTGGCCCTCGCGCTGACCGCCCTGCCCGCGCATGCAGCCCTGCCGGTGGGTGCGGCCGCACCGAATATCGTCACCAAGGCGGCGAAAGGCGGCAAGCAGTTCGATTTCGCGCTCAAGACGGCGCTGAAGAAGGGCCCGGTGGTGGTATATTTCTTCCCCGCCGCGTTTACCGGCGGCTGCACGATCGAGGCGCATGCCTTTGCCGAGGCGGCGGATGATTTTGCCGCCAATGGCGCGAGCCTGATCGGGCTTTCCGCCGATCCGATCGACAAGCTCGCCAAATTCTCGATCGAGGCATGCCGCGACAAATTCCCGGTGGGCACGGCAAGCGCGGGAACGATCAAGGGCTATGACGTGCAGATGGCGCCCGGCGCCAAAATGACCAACCGCACAAGCTATGTCATCGCGCCGGGCGGCAAGGTGATCTTTGCGCTGACGCAAGGCAATCCGGTGGGGCATGTCGAGGGCACGCTGGCGGCGGTGAAGGCGTATCGGGCGGGGAAGCGGTAACGGGGCAACGCCCACTACGGGGCGTCACCCCAGCGAAAGCCGGGGTCTCGTGGGGCTGGCGACGCTTTCGTGCCGCTTGAGATCCCAGCGTTCGCGAGGATGACGGATCGGTTGGTGTCGGCGCGCATCCCAAGCGGGGTTGGCGCGTTACCTCTCGCATGACGACGATCGACACGCTCCGCCAGCAGATGGAAGCCGCCGCCGAGGCGCAGGATTTCGCGCTCGCGGCGACGCTGCGCGACCAGATCAGCATCCTGCGCGGGCAGGATGGCGCGGCGGATGCGGCGGCGATCGACGCCGCCGGGCTGACGCGGCAGCAGCCGGGCAAGATGGGGCTCGGCACCAGCCAGCAGCGCTACACCCCGCCGCCCGGCTGGACGCCGCCGGCCAAGCCCGACCCGATGACGCGCGGGCGCGGGCGCAAGGCTAAATCTTCCTGACCCGCTATCGCCGCGCGCCCCGCCCGGCTAGGCGGGGACGATGACCACCGCCCCCACGACCTTAAAATATGCCATCGTGATGGGGGCCAAGGGCCGGCTGGGGCGCGCCTTCGTGCAGCGCCTGCGGCGGGATGGATTCGAGGTCGAGGCGGTGGATATCGGCGAGCCGCGGCGCGGCCATGCGCCGGGCTACAAACCCTATCTGTTCGATTGCGCGTACAGCCATGACGAGCCCGATGCGCATGTCGCGCGCGTGACCGGGCATTTGCAGGAGTGGCAGCGCTACGCCGCGATCTTCGTGCCGTCATCAATGTGGATCGATCACGACCATGCTTACGGCCGCGCCAAGCGTCAGGTGGAGCAGCTCGCCGCGCAGTATCGTCTGCAGGGCGCGCATATCGTGACCGATCGCATCGGCTATTTTCCGGGCGACGGGATCGCCGCCGACCCCGCCAACCCGATGTACGAACACCGCGTGACCGGCGACGCGCTATATGCCCGCGTGATGCAACGGATGCAGCCGGCGGCCTGACGGCGCGCCGGCGCAGCCACGCCTATTCCGCGGCTTCGGCGAGCAGCGCTTCCTTCCACACCAGCACCGGCTTGCGCGCCGCCAGCGTTTCATCGAGCCGGCTGCGCGGGGCGAAATGCGGCGCGGTCTTGAGCGCCACATCGCCGGCCTTGGCGCGTTCCGCCACCGAGCGCAGCGCGCCGATGAACTGATCCAACGCGGCCTTGCTTTCCGTCTCGGTCGGCTCGACCAGCATCGCGCCGTGGACGACGAGCGGGAAATACATCGTCATCGGATGATAGCCCTCGTCGATCAGCCCCTTGGCGATATCGATCGTGGAGAAGCCCTCGGCGAGATTGTCATCGGAGAACAGCGCTTCGTGCATGCACGGCCCCGAATGCCCGAACGGCGCAACCAGCGTGTCCCCCAGCGAGCGCAGGATATAATTCGCGTTGAGCACGGCATCTTCGGCGACCTGACGCAGCCCATCCGCGCCGTGGCTGAGAATGTACGTCAGCGCGCGCGTGAACATGCCCATCTGGCCGTGGAAGGCGACCATGCGGCCGAAGGTCTGATCGTGATGTTCTTCGGCGGTTTCTTCCTCGACAAGGCGGAAGCCGGCATCCGTCTTCTCGACGAACGGCAGCGGCGCGAACGGGGTGAGCGCCTTCGACAGCACGACCGGGCCGGAGCCTGGGCCGCCGCCGCCATGCGGGGTGGAGAAGGTCTTGTGCAGATTGATGTGCATGGCATCGATGCCAAGATCGCCCGGCCGCACCCGGCCGACGATGGCGTTGAAATTCGCGCCATCGCAATAGACCAGCCCGCCGGCGGCATGCACCGCGTCGGAAATCTCACGCATGTCGCGCTCGAACAGACCGCAGGTGTTGGGATTGGTGATCATCACGCCGGCGACATCGGGGCCGAGGCGCGCGATCAGCGCGGCGGTATCGACACGACCTTCGCTGGTGGCGGGAATATCCTCGACACGGTAGCCGGCAAAGGCGGCGGTGGCCGGGTTGGTGCCGTGCGCGCTTTCGGGCACGAGGATGACCTTGCGATGGCCCTCGCCGCGCGCTTCGAGCGCGGCCTTGATGGCGAGAATGCCGCAAAGCTCGCCATGCGCGCCGGCCTTGGGGCTCATCGCCACCGAATCCATGCCGGTGAGCGTCACCAGCCAGTGCGCGAGCTGGTGAATCACTTCCAGCGCGCCCTGCACGGTATCGACCGGCTGCAGCGGGTGGACGTCGGCAAAGCCCGGAAGCCGCGCCGTCTTCTCGTTGAGGCGCGGGTTGTGCTTCATCGTGCAGCTGCCGAGCGGGAAGAAGCCGAGATCGATGCCGTAATTCTGGCGGCTGAGCCGGGTATAGTGGCGCACCGCTTCGGGCTCGGACAGGCCCGGCAGACCGATCGCCGCGGTACGGGCGAGATTGCCCAAGCGCCCCTTCAGCCCCTCCCCTTCAGCGGATGGGCTTCTTTCGGCGAAATCGACGCCCGTCGTATGGATATCGCCGATCTCGAAGATCAGGGCCTCTTCCAGCATCAGCGCCTTGTTGCCGGTGAAGGTCGGGGCGGCGCTGGTGCCCTGCTGGGGCGCTTCGGGGCGCCAGCCGCTTGCGTTGATGCTCATGCCAGAACCTCCTGCAGTGCGGCGGCAAGTGTCTCCACGTCCTCCGCAGTCGTCGTTTCGGTCACTGCGACCACCAGCCCGTTGGCAAGCGCGTCCTCACCCGGATAGAGCCGGCCAAGCGACACGCCGGCGAGGATCCCCCGATCGGCCAAGGCACGGACGATCGGGCGCGCTTCGACCGGCAGCTTGAGCGTGAATTCGTTGAAGAAGCTGGGCGTGACCAATTCCACGCCGGGGATCTGCGCCAGCCGCTCGGCCGCGGCGACCGCGCCCGCGTGGTTGATCTCGGCCAGCGTGCGCAAGCCCGCTTCGCCGAGCAGGGTCATGTGGATCGAGAAAGCGAGCGCGCACAGCCCGCTATTGGTGCAGATGTTCGACGTGGCTTTTTCGCGACGAATATGCTGCTCGCGCGTGCTGAGCGTCAGCACGAACCCGCGGCGCCCATCGGCATCGACCGTCTCGCCGCACAACCGGCCCGGCATCTGGCGAACGTATTTTTCCTTGCAGCCGAACAGGCCGACATACGGCCCGCCGAATTGCAGCCCGACGCCCAGCGACTGTCCTTCGCCAACCACGATATCCGCGCCCATCTCGCCGGGCGAACGGATCGCGCCGAGCGCCACCGGCTCGGTGACCACGGCAATCAGCAACGCCTTGTTGGCCTGGCAGGCGGCGGCGAGCCCGGTCAGGTCTTCGATGCGGCCGAGAATGTCGGGATATTGCACGACCACGCACGACGTATCGCCATCGATGCGGGCGATCAGATCGGCGATGTCGGTGTCGGCCGCCAATGTCGGCGCGGCGGTTTCGAGCACGTCGCCGGTGAACTTGGCCATCGTGTTGGCGACCGACACGTAATGCGGGTGCAGCCCGGAGGAGAGCAGCGCCTTGGCGCGTTTGGTGACGCGGCGCGCCATGCCGATCGCTTCCCAGCACGCGGTGGAGCCATCGTACATCGAGGCGTTGGCGACATCGGTGCCGAGCAATCGCGCGACCTGCGTCTGGAATTCGAACAGCATCTGCAGCGTGCCCTGCGCGATTTCCGGCTGGTACGGCGTATAGGCGGTGAGGAATTCGCCGCGCTGGATCAGATGATCGACGCTGGCGGGCACGTGATGCTTGTACGCGCCGCAGCCGAGGAAGAACGGGCCATCGCTGGCGGCGATGTTCTTGCGCGACAACGCGGTCATGTGGCGTTCGACGGCGAGTTCGCTGGCGTGCATCGGCAGGCCGTGGATCGGGCCATCGAGCTGCGCGACGGCAGGCACATCGACGAACAGGTCATCGACCGAGGCCGCGCCGATGACGGCGAGCATTTCGGTACGGTCGTGGGGTGTCAGGGGCAGGTAGCGCATTTGAACTACTCCTCCCCTCCCGCTTGCGGGAGGGGCTGGTGAACTACTCCTCCCCTCCCGCAAGCGGGAGGGGAGAATTACAGCGCCGCGATGAAGGCGGCGTAGGCGGTTTCGTCCATCATCGCCTCGAGCTCGCTGGGGTCGCTGAGCGTGATCTTGAAGAACCAGCCGTTGGTCTCCGGCTCCTCGTTGACCAGGGCGGGCGTGTCGGCGAGCGCGGCATTGCCCTCGAGCACGGTGCCGCTGGCCGGGGCATAGACATCCGACGCCGCCTTGACCGATTCGACCACCGCGGCGTCATCGCCCTTGGCGAGCGTCTTGCCCGTCTCGGGCACGTCGACGAACACGATGTCGCCGAGCTGGCTTTGCGCATAATCGGAGATGCCGACCGTGCCGACATCGCCGGTGACGTCGATCCATTCATGATCCTGGGTGAAATAGCGGCTCATTTCAGGTGCTCCTCGCACGGACGTAACGATGGGGGATGAAGGGCATGGCGGTGACGATGCCGCTGTGCCGCTTGTCGCGCTGCGACAGCTGGAGGACGGTGCCGATCTCGGCCAAGGCGGGCGGCACATAGGCCATGGCGATGGGGGCGTTCAGCGAGGGCGCGAAGCCACCGCTGGTGACCGTCCCGATCTCCGCGCCGCTGGCATCGACGACGGCGGCGCCTTCGCGCACCGGCTGGCGCCCCTCGATGACCAGGCCGACGCGGCGCAGCGGCGGGCCGTTCTCGCGTTCCTCCAGGATGCGCGCGGCGCCGGGGAAATTGGCTTCCGTGCGGCGGCGCTTGCTGCCGATGGCGAAGTTCAATGCGGCCATGATCGGCGTCGTCTCGGTATCCAGATCGTGGCCGTAGAGCGGCAGATCCGCCTCCAGCCGCAGCGAATCGCGCGCGCCGAGACCGATCGGCTTCACTTCCGGCTCGGCGGTGAGCGCATCGGCGAAGGCCGCGGCATGCTCGGCATCGAGCGAGATTTCGAACCCATCCTCACCGGTATAGCCCGAACGGCTGATCCACAGATCGATATCCTGCCAGGTGAAGCGCCCGCCAGTCATGAACACGAGCTGCTCGACGCCGGGCACGAGCCGAGCCAGCGCGGTGACCGCCTCGGGCCCCTGCAGCGCGAGCAAGGCGGCATCGGCCATGTGGTTGATCGTCACGTCATCGGGCAGATGATCGAGCAGATGCGTGATGTCGTCATATTTCACCGCGCCGTTGACGACCATGTAGATGCCGTCGTCCCAGCGCGTGAACATCAGATCGTCGAGGATGCCGCCATTGTCAGCGAGCAGCAGCGAATATTTCTGCGCGTTCACTTTGACGCTCGCCACATCGGCGGGGATCAGCGCCTCGAGCGCGGCATCGAGCCCGTCGCCGGACAAGAACAGCTGGCCCATATGCGACACATCGAACAGCCCGGCATGCTCGCGCACCCACAGATGCTCGGCCATGATGCCGTCATACTGGACCGGCATCTCATAGCCGGCGAACGGCACCATGCGGCCGCCCCGCGCGCGATGCCAAGCATCGAGCGGGAGCAGCTCGTTCTCGATCTCGGGGCCTTCTTCGGCACCACCATTATCGTAATCGCTCAATCTCGGTCTCCGCAGCGGTGCAACAGCGCTCCGGCGCGCGTGCGCCGCAGTATGTTGCCCCCTCTGTCACGGAACCTGAGAGCTTTGACCACGCAGCTCGCCGCGCGGCTTACACCTTCGGTGGCGCCCTTGCGGGCGCGCTTTCCAGAGTGTCTTCAGCCTTGCGCGGTCCGGTTGCCTGAGAGATTCCGGGGCGGTTGCTCCTTCGGCGGCAGGTGAACCCTGCACTCTCCCGCGCACGACCATGACGGTTGCCCGTCATCGACGCGTCCGGTGTGACGCGCCGCAGCATGACTGTCAAACGCGATTAGCGCGTGGCGTTATATTTCAGCTGTTCGTCGGTGAGCTGGAAGCCGACCAGCGCCTCGAAGCTGGCGCGCAGCACGGCCTGGCGCACGTCGGGCGCGGACAGCGGATCGACCGCGGCGTTGCTGTCCCCCGCCTTGCGCTTCTGCGTGAGCTTCTTGCGCACATCCTCGGGCAGCGTGGCGGCGCTGCGCGCGACCATCGCGCTGGCCGTGCCGCTGGTCTGCGCGCGTGTCTGGCCGGCATCGAAATGCACGTTCACGCGGCCGATTCGCTTGGCCACCACCGCGGTGCCGCCGCGCACGATCGTGATGAAATAGGGCACCGTGACATCGCGCGGCGCATCGCCGCGCAGCCGGCTGGCACGCACGTCGAACCTCACCGTGGTGACGATATCGGCGCCCGTCTCGTCGCAGGTCGAGCGCACGTTGGTCATCACCGCCGTCACGTCGATCGCCGAGGCGTCGCGGCTGGCGGGGGGATCGAACATGGTGATATCGCCGGTCGAGGCGGGCACGCCGACGCTGGGGCAGGCCGAGCGCACCGAGGTGATGCCGACGCCGCCCTCGAGATCGATCTGGCCCTTGCCGGCGCAGCCGCCAACCACAACGGCAAGCATCAGGGGAGCAAGAATCTTCCGGGCTGTCACGGGCATACGCACCTTAATCTGGGACGGCGGGTGCGACGTGCGGCCTGCCTTTGGAACGGCGGTTAGCATAGGAAGCGGCTTTCGCGCGCGCAAGCAATCGCGTAGGGATCGCCGCATGGCACCAGCACCGAAACCGGCCCTCGACCTGCTGATCGCTGCCCCGCGCGGTTTCTGCGCCGGGGTCGATCGCGCGATCCGCATCGTCGAACTGGCGATCGAGAAACACGGCGCACCCGTTTATGTGCGGCACGAGATCGTCCACAACAAATATGTCGTCGACACGCTGAAGGCGCAGGGCGCGGTGTTCGTCGAGGATCTGAGCGGCGTGCCCGATGGCAAGCCAGTGGTGTTCTCCGCGCATGGCGTGCCCAAATCGGTGCCCGCCGAAGCGCAGGGGCGCGGGCTCGATTATCTCGACGCGACCTGCCCGCTCGTCTCCAAAGTGCATCGCCAGGCCGAACGATTGGTGGCGCAGGGCAAGCATATCGTGTTCATCGGCCATGCCGGCCACCCGGAAGTGATCGGCACGTTCGGCCAGGTGCCGACGGGCGTGATGACGCTGATCGAGACGGCGGCCGATGCCGAGGCGTTCCAGCCCGCCGATCCGACCAATATCGCGTTCCTGACGCAGACCACTTTGTCGGTCGACGATACGGCGGAGGTGGTGGCGATCTTGCAGCGCCGCTTCGCCGCGATCCAGGCGCCACGCCCGGACGACATCTGCTACGCGACGTCCAACCGCCAGACCGCGGTGAAGGCGATCGCCACGATGTGCGATGCGATGCTGGTGATCGGCGCACCCAATTCGTCAAACTCCGTCCGGCTGGTGGAAGTGGCCGAGCGCGAAGGCACGCCGGCGCGGCTGATCCAGCGCGCCGATGAGCTGGATCTGGCGTTTCTGGTGGGCGTGGGGACGCTGGGGATCACCGCGGGCGCCTCGGCCCCCGAGATCCTGGTGCGCGAACTGGTCGCGCGGCTGGGCGAGCATTTCACGATCACCGAGCGCGAGCTGGAAACCAACCGCGAGACGATCTCGTTCAAGCTGCCGCGCGGGCTGGAAGCCGCCGCCGCCTAAGGGCGCAGACAGGTAATCCCCGCTCCCTCGTCACCCCGGACTTGTTCCGGGGTCCGCGGAGCGGCATGGGACGAGAATGGAATCTTTAGCGCAAGCCTGGCTGCACGGCTCACCCCGGAACAAGTTCGGGGTGACGACCGGGGGCTGCTCCCCAACCGCGATGCGGCGCTGATATGGCGGTCTACACGCACGTCTCCGCCGAGGCGCTCGGCGCATTCCTCGCGCGCTACGATTGCGGCGCGCTGGTCTCCGCCAAAGGCATTGCCGAGGGGGTGGAGAACAGCAACTATCTCGTCGACACCACCACCGGCCGGTTCATCCTGACGTTGTACGAAAAGCGCGTTGATACCGGCGACCTGCCATATTTTCTGGGCCTGCTCGACCATTTGGCCGCAAAAGGCTTGCCCGTGCCACCAGCGATCAAGGATCGCGCCGGCCATGCGATCCAAACCCTGGAAGGGCGCCCGGCATGCCTGATCCGTTTCCTTCCCGGAGTATCGCTCACCCGCCCCACGCCGATCCAGGCTCGATCCGCCGGTCGGGCGTTGGCCGATCTGCACGCAGCGACCGCCGATTTCGAGGAAGACCGGCTGAATTCGATGGGGATAGAGAGTTGGCTGCCACTGTGGGAACGGTGCGGTCGGAGCCTCGACCAAATAGCACCCGGGCTTTACGACGACATCGGTTTTGCCATCGGCGACGTTTCCGCGACCTGGCCGCAAGGCGAGCTTGAGCGCTGCGCGATCCATGCCGATCTTTTCCCGGATAACGTGCTGATGCGTGGCGACTCCGTCAGCGGGCTGATCGATTTCTACTTCGCGTGCACGGACTACCGCCTCTATGACTTGGCAATCATGCATGCGGCTTGGTCGTTTGACGCGAGCGGCAATGAGTACGATGCATCCGTGGGCGACGCGCTGATTTCGGGCTATTCGGAGATATTCCCGTTCACCGATGATGACCAAATCCATTTCTATGGGCTGGCCAGCGGCGCTTGCCTCCGGTTCACATTGTCGCGCGCTTGGGACTGGCTCAACACGCCAGCCGATGCGCTGGTAACCCGCAAAGACCCGCTAGCCTTCTGGCGGCGGCTCAAAGAATATGATCGCAACTTAGCAAGTCTGATGAACACATTACGATGACTGAAACAGCTGAAATGTCCCGCGTCGAAATCGCCACCGATGGCGCGTGCAAGGGCAATCCCGGGCCGGGCGGCTGGGGCGCGCTGGTGCGCGCGGGCGATAAGGAGAAAGAGCTTTCCGGGGGCGAGAAGCTGACCACCAACAACCGCATGGAGCTGACCGCGGCGATTGAGGGGCTGAACGCGCTGAAGCGCCCGTGCCGCGTGACGCTGTCGACCGACAGCCGCTATGTGATGGATGGGCTGACCAAGTGGATCAAGGGCTGGCAGAAGAATGGCTGGAAGACCGCGGCCAAACAGCCGGTGAAGAATGCCGATCTGTGGCAGGCGCTGCTGGATGCCGCCAAGCCGCACCGCATCGATTGGGTGTGGGTGAAGGGGCATGCCGGGAATGCGGATAACGAGCGGGTGGACAAGCTGGCCAGCGACGCCGCAGTAAAGGCGGGGCGCTCTTAATTCCTCCCGGAGCTTGCTCGGGGCAGGAATCGGCGCAATGCCGTCGTCACCCCGGGCTTGACCCGGGGCCCCGCTCCTTCTTCGCACGCTGCGGACCGAACAGCGTCACCCCGGCTCAAGGCCGGGGCGACGGATGACGGAGGCGCAGCTCGCTGACCGGGGCACCTACACGAAGAAGCTAGAAGCGGAACCGACCGGGCGCGTATACCCCGGCATCGATATCGGCGACGAACGCCTCGGGCGCCACGCCCAGCAGCAGCCCCGCGGCCAGCGCGGCGGCGGCGGGGGCGGTCTGGATGCCGAAGCCGCCCTGCCCCGCGCACCAGAAGAAATCACCCCGCCCCGGCTCGAAACCATAAACCGGCAGGCGATCGGGGGCGAAGCTGCGCAGGCCCGCCCAGCGCCGCTCGACCGCCGCCACGCGCCAGTCGACCGCCTGCTCGAAGCGATCGATGGCGATCGCCACGTCGAGCTCCTCGGGCTGGACATCGTGCGGATCGACCGGGGTTTCGTCATGCGGGCTGAGCCACAGCCGCCCGGCCCCTTCGGGCTTGAAATAGAAATTGCCCGATATGTCCGCGACGTGCGGCAGATCGGCGGGGGATGGCGGATCGGTGCGCAATTGCACGACCGTGCGGCGATAGGGTTGGATCCCGATCGGCCCGATGCCGGCGCGCTCGGCAACCGCATCGGCCCAGGCGCCCGCGGCGTTGACCACGATATCCGCCGCGAACGTGCCCGCCCCCGTCTTCAGCGTCCAGCCGCGCGTGGCGGCATTGAGCGACGCGCCGGTGACCAGTGTCGCGCCGTGGCGGCGCGCGCGGGCGAGGCAATCGGCATGCAAGGCGGCCACGTCGATATAGGCGCTGCTCGCCTCCATCACGCCGAGCGACCAATCGGCGCGCAGCCCGGGCACCAGCGGGCGCGGATCGAGCGGGGTGAGCGCCACGCCGCTTTCGGCGAATTCGGCGAGGAAGGCGTCGATCCTGCCGGCATCCTGCGCGCGGCCGATATGCAGCGAGCCGAGCGGCGCCAGGAAGCCACCATCGCGCAGCGCCGGGCCGGAGGCGGTGGTGAGCGGCTGGATGCCGGGGCCGCCATAGCTTTCCGACCAGAAGGCGGCCGAGCGCCCCGTGGCGTGATAGCCCGGCGCGTCTTCGCCCTCCAGCAGCAGCACCGATGCGCCCCCGCCGCTGAGATCGCCGATCGCGGCGGCGAGGCTGGCGCCGGCGATGCCGGCCCCCACGATGGCGATGTCATAGCGCATCAGCGCGCCGGGCCGGGCGCGTGGGCAGCGAGGAAGCGATCGATCGCGGCGAGCGCGCGATCGCGCACGCCATCCGCCTCGCGCAGGATTTCGTGCGCCGATTCCGGCCCGAAGCGCAGCACCTGCGCGGCGGGCAGGCGCGCGGCGACCTGCAGCGCGGCAACGGGGCTGACCAATTGATCCGCCTCGGCGACGATCAGCAGCGTCGGCACGCGCAGTGTCGCGAGGCGCGCATCATCGCGCAGCGCGCGGGTCGATTCGAACGCGCGAATCAGCCACTGCCAGCTGGGCGGCCCCATCAGCAATTCGGGCTTTTCATGCTGCCACCACAATTCATCTTCGTAGCGGCCATGATCGTGCGTGAGCAGTGCTTCACGCGTATCGGTGGTCGCCGGGCGCTCATTGCCTTTCCACGCGGCGCGCGCGGGATTGCTGAGCCGGCCGACGAATTTGGCCAGCCGCTCGCCCCAGCGCGCACCGATCGGGCTGTGCAGCCCGAGCATCGGCGCGATCAGCACCGCGGCATCGGGCACCACCCCCTCGGCCATTGCGCGCAACGCGAGATGCCCGCCCATCGAATGCCCCATGAGCACGTGCGGGCCCGGCGTCACCGCCTGCCATTCGGCCCAAAAGGCCCGGAAATCCGCGATATATTCACTAAAATTCTCGACATGGCCGACATGCCGATCGGGCGACAGACGCCCCGATCCGCCCTGCCCGCGCCAATCGAACGCGCTGACATGCCAGCCGGCATCATGCCACGCGGCAAACGATTCGAGATACTTTTCGAACACGTCGCCGCGCCCGCCCTGAAACAGGATGCTGCCGCGCGCCGGCGCCGCGGCGGGCCAATCAAAGCGACGCAAGGCCCAGCCATCGGGCGCAAGCCAGGTGCCGATCCGCGCTTCGGCGGGAAGCGCACGGCGATACATCGCGGGAAATTTCATGCGCGATCGTTACGTTTTCGAAAGCCATGCCGTCTAGGGGTTTCCCCGATGGTGTGGGGAAATCCGACTTTCGTGTTGCTGGCGGTGCTGGTGGTGCTGCTGCTGTCGGCCGCGGTGGAGGATGCGCGATCGCGCCAGATCGCCAATGGCAAGAACGCGGCGATCGCGTTGCTCGCCCCGTTGTGGTGGTGGGCACAAGGGCTGCAGCTATGGCCCGACATCGCGCTGCAGATCGCGGTGGCGCTGATCGTGTTCGCGCTGTTCTGCTTCGCCTTTGCGCGCGGCTGGATGGGCGGCGGCGACGTCAAGATGATCGGCGCGGTGGCCCTGTGGTGCGTCGATTGGGGCGCGCTGGCCTGGCTGCTGATCCTGATGTCGCTGATCGGCGGCGTGCTGACGCTGGTGCTGGTGATCGATCAATGGCGCCGCCGCAGCACGGCGCCGATCGAAGTGCCCTACGGCGTGGCGATCGCGGTGGCGGCGGCCGCAACGCTTAGCGAACCGATCCTTAACCAATTTCACCGATGATTAACCGCGGATCAACTGATCCAGGTGCGAGAGGCTCGAAGCGTCATGGATACCCGTAAACTCATCCTGCTGGTCGGCGCGTTGCTTGTCGCGGTGGTCACGGCGTTCATGGCGCGCAGCCTGATCTCGGGGACGCCGGCGCCAACCGCGCAGGCCGGCGCCGCGCCGATCAACGGGCCGGAAGTGCTGGTCGCGACCCGCGCGCTGCCGGTCGGGACGATCCTCGATGCCACGGCGCTGAAGTTTCAGCCCTGGCCCAAGGAGCTGGTCGAAAATGCCTATTACCTGAAGGACGCGACCAACCTGCAGGCCTTGCAGGGCACGGTGGTGCGCAATGCGATCACCGCCGGCCAGCCAGTGACGCAGGGCGCGCTGGTCAAGCCCGGCGATCGCGGCTTCCTGGCGGCGGCGCTGGGCCCGGGGATGCGCGCGGTGACTATCCCGATCACCGCGCAATCCGGGGTGGCCGGGTTCGTCTTCCCCGGCGATCGCATCGATCTGATCCTGACGCAGAGCGTGGTCGGCGGCGGCGACGGCCCCGAACTCAAGACCTCGGAAACGGTGATCCGCAACCTGCGCGTGCTGGCCACCGACCAGCGCACCGACAATACGGTGGGGCCGGACGGCAAAAGCGTGGTGCAGGCGTTTACCAGCGTGACGGTGGAGGCGACGCCCAAGATCGCCGAGGAGATCGCCATCGCGCAGACGCTGGGCAGCCTCTCCCTGTCGCTGCGTTCGATCGCCGACAACAGCACCGAACTGGAACAGGCGATCGCCAATGGCGACATCAACATGCCCGATGGGAACGACCCCAAGGCCGAGAAAGCGATGCTGGCGAAGCTCGCCACGCAACCCGTGTCGGGGGGCGGCAGCTATATCGTGGGCGCGGATATCTCGCGCTTCCAGCGCCGCACCGTGCCGGGCAAGCCGCCCACAGCATCCGCGCCCAGCGGCGCGCCGGCGCCGATGGGGGCCTATCCGGGCATGGCGACGGCGGCAGGAGACGCGGCCAGCGGACCAGTGGTGCGCGTGGCGCGGGGCAATACGGTGACCGCCGTGGTCATCGGGGAGAAGAAGTAATGCGTTTGTTATCCACGGTGGCCTGGCCGCTGGCCGCCGCGATGATGGCGGGCGCCTGGCTGGGCGGCGCGGCGCCGCTTGGCGCGCAATCCTCCGCCGCGGCGCCGGTGCTGCAGATCAACACCGGGCGCGGCCGGCTGATCACGCTGGCGCGGCCGATGAGCGACCTGTTCGTCGCCAGCGACGATATCGCCGACGTGCAGGTCCGTTCGCCGACGCAATTGTATGTGTTTGGCAAAAAGCCCGGCGAGACGACGATCTCGGCCACCACCAAGGCGGGCGCGGTGGTCTATTCGGCGACCGTGCGGGTGATCAACAATTTCGATTCGGTGCAGCAGATGCTGGCACTGGCCATGCCGGAAGCGCAGATCACCGCGACCCCGATGAACGGATTGGTGCTGCTGACCGGAACGGTCGCGTCGCCCGATGACGGGGCGGAGGCCACCCGACTGGTGCAATCCTTTGTCGGCGACGCGACCAAGGTGCTGAGCCGATTGCGCACGGCGACCCCGCTGCAGGTCAACCTGCAAGTCCGCTTTGCCGAGGTAAGCCGCAGTTTCGTCAAGAATGTCGGCGTGCGGCTGAACACGTCGGACGGGAATGGCCGCGGCTCGCTGTTCAATTCCGTCAATGGCGATGCCGGCACGATCACCTACAATCCGACGACCGGGCAGAAGACCTCGACCGTGTCGGACGGCGGATTACGATCGACGCTCGGCCTGGCCGGACGCGCGCTTGGCACCGACTTTCTCGCGGCGCTCGATCTGGGCGAAACCGCGGGGCAAGTGGCGACGCTGGCCAACCCCAACCTAACCGCGATGTCGGGCGAGACCGGCACTTTTCTGGCCGGTGGCGAGATTCCGATCCCGATCAGCCAGGGGCTCGGCGCGGTGTCGATCGAGTACAAACCCTATGGCATCAGCCTGACCTATACCCCGGTGGTGCTGGCCGATGGCCGCATCTCGCTGCGGCTGCGCGCCGAAGTGTCGCAGCTGACCTCGACGGGAGCGGTGACGATGAACAGCACCGTCATCCCCGCGATCAGCACGCGACGCACGGAAACCACGGTCGAGCTGGGATCGGGGCAGAGCTTCATGACGGCCGGGCTGCTGCAGAATACGCATGACAACAATATCGAGAAGACCCCGGGGCTGGGCGACGTGCCCGTGCTCGGCGCGCTGTTCCGCTCCAACGCGTTCAACCGCAACGAAACCGAGCTGGTGATCGTGGTGACGCCGTATCTGGTGAAACCGGTCAACGCCAATGACATCGTGCTGCCCACCGATGGCTATCTGGCGCCCAACGATGCCGAGCGCATCCTGCTCGGCCAGATCGGCACCAGCCGCACCGGCGAGCGCCCCAAGCCAAGCATGGCGCCGCCCGTCGCGGTCGCGCCGGCCTTTGGCGCGGTCGCGCCGACGCTGCCGGCGCCGCGCGCCGAGGGCCGGCGCGAGGAGCGCGCGCCGGCCCCGACCAAGCCGCCCAAGCAGGGCGCCAGCGCCGCGCCCGGATTTTCGTTTTGACGTTCGCAAGCAGGAACACGACCATGGTGATGCGCAACATGCTGATCGCCGCCGCGCTGGCGCCCGCGCTGCTGCTCGGCGCGTGCGGCGGGACGAAGAATGGCGGCCTTGAATCGGTCCACCAGCCGATCGTGACGCGCGCCGATTATCTGTTCGATGTGGCGACCAGCGGCGACGCGCTGGCGCCGGGCGAAGCACAGCGGCTGGCCGGCTGGATGCGCTCGATCAATCTCGGCTATGGCGACCGGATCGCGATCGATGATGCCGGGGCCTATGCCGGCGGCGGCGTGCGCGAGGCCGTGCAGGCGCAGGCGGCGCAATATGGCCTGCTGGTGGCGGACGACGCGCCCGTGACGGGTGCGGCGATCAGCCCCGGTACGGTGCGCATCATCGTCAGCCGCATGAAAGCGACCGTGCCGAACTGCCCCGATTTCAGCCGCGCCACCGGCATCGAATTTGCCGGCAACACATCCTCCAACCACGGCTGCGCGATCAATTCCAACCTGGCCGCGATGATCGCCAACCCGAGCGATCTGGTGCAGGGGCAACGCGGCGCTGGGTTCACCGATCCGATCCAGGCCAACAAGGCGATCGACGCCTTCCGCCGGGGCACCGGCAGTGCCGCCACGGGCGCAGCGGGCGGGGCAGCGGGCGGGGCAGGCGGCGGCGCGGCGGCCAGCGGATCGGGGCCCGGCGCGAGCGGCGGCGGCAGCCCGAACGGGGGGCAATAAGATGAACGCACCGATCACGTCGCTGCGCGCCGGCCAGCGCGTGCCCTTCACCGCCTATGTCTGCGACGATGCCACCGCCGACGCGCTGCGCCCGGTGGTCGCCGAAATGGGGTGGCCGGTCGAGAAGGTGCACAAGGGGGGATTGCGCAACGCCGTTCAGTCCTTGTCCGTATCAGCGAGCCCGCAGATCCTGTTGGTCGATCTATCCGAATCCATCGACCCGCTGGGCGACATCAATGCGCTGGCCGAAGTGTGCGAACCGGGCACGGTGGTGATCGCCACCGGGCAGGTTAACGACGTGCGGCTGTACCGCGATCTGGTCATCAGCGGCATCCAGGATTATCTGCTCAAGCCGCTCAGCCCGGACACGCTGCGCGATGCCTTCATGGTGGCGCATGCCATGCTGCATGCGCCGAAGATCAACGACGCCGGTGTTGAACGCGCGCATTGCGCGACGGCGGTGATCGGCGCGCGTGGCGGCGTCGGCGCCTCCAGCGTGGCCAGCTCGGTGGCGTGGCTGTTGAGCGAACGGAACAAGCGCAGCACCGCCTTGCTCGATCTCGACGTGCATTTCGGCACCGCGGCGCTGACGCTCGATCTTGAACCCGGCCGCGGGCTGACCGACGCGATCGAGAATCCGAGCCGGATCGATGGACTGTTCATCGAACGCGCGATGGTGAAATCGAGCGCCACGCTTTCCGTGCTGTCAGCGGAAGCGCCGATCAATGCGCCGTTGATCACCGATGGCAGCGCGTTCTTCCAGTTGCAGGAAGAAATGCGCGCCGCATTCGAATGCACCGTCATCGATCTGCCGCGCAACATGCTGGTGCAATACCCGCAGCTGATCGCCGATATCCAGCTGGCGGTGATCGTTACCGACCTGACGCTGGTGGCGGCGCGCGATACCATTCGATTGCTTTCCTGGTTCAAAACCAACGCCCCGCAAACGCAGATTCATATCGTCGCCAACCGGGTCCCGCCATCCGCATTGCTGGAAATTTCGCGCAAGGATTTCGAAAATTCGATCGAGCGCCGGATTGATTACATCCTGCCGTTCGATCCCAAGCTGGCGATGGAAGCGGCCAAGCTGGGCAAACCGCTGGCCGAGGCGGGCAAGGGATCGAAAACGATCGTGCCGCTGGCCGAGCTGGCCGATGCACTGATGGCGTGCGGCGATGCCGCCGGCAGCGCCAGCGAGGGCGCCAAGAAAGCCGCCAGGGGCCGATCGCTGATCGGCAAGTTCGCCTTCAAGACAATGTTGTCCAAGAAGAAATAGACGGCGGCGTGGCCGGGCCATTGACCGTCCGGTAACCAAACCGTGTGCAAGGTAGCGTCATGGAATTGATGCCATTCATCATGTTGGTCGGCGGCGCGGTGACGATCGTGTTGTTGCTCGCCTTTGCCTTTGCCGGCCCGTCGCCGAAGCGCGCGCAAGCCCGCCGGCTGACCGGGCTGCGCGCCCGCCACGTCAATGGCGGCGAGGTCATGGTGGAGGAGCAGATGATGCGCCGGATCAGCGCGGCGCGCGGCACCAAGGTGGACGGGCTCGTCGCCCGCTTGCTGCCGCGGCCCGCGCTGCTCAAAAAGCGGCTGTCGATGACCGGCAAGACCTGGACGGTGGGGCAATATGGCATGGTCACTGCCGGGATTGCCATTATCGCCACGATGGGGCTGATCATCCAAGGCGCGCCGCTGCTATTTTCCTTGCTGTTCGGCCTGCTGCTCGGCGCCGGGCTGCCGCATCTCGTGGTGGGCAGGACCATCAAGCGGCGCGTCAACCAGTTCACCGTGAAGCTGCCCGATGCGATCGAATTGCTGGTGCGCGGGCTGCGCTCGGGCCTGCCGATCACCGAAACGATCGCCGTGGTGGGCAGTGAAGTGGATGGCCCGATCGGCGTGGAATTTCGCGCCGTGACCGACAAGATGAGAATCGGCCGCACCATGGATGTCGCGCTGCAGGAGACCGCGGACCGGCTGGGCACGCCGGAATTCCAGTTCTTCGTCATTTCGATCGCCATTCAGCGCGAAACTGGCGGCAATCTGGCCGAGACGCTGGCCAATCTGGCCAACGTACTGCGCCAGCGCGCGCAGATGAAGCTGAAGATCAAGGCGATGTCATCCGAGGCCAAGGCATCGGCCTATATTATCGGCGTGCTGCCGTTCTTCGTATTCGGAATCATCTGGATCGTCAGCCGCGGCTATATGGAGAAATTCTTTACCGACGAGCGCTTGATGATCGCCGGCGTGGGCGGGCTATGCTGGATGGCCATCGGCGTGATGGTGATGGCCAAGATGATCAGTTTCGAAATCTGATGCGCGGGAACCACCAATCATGAGTGAGGCTCCCGGCCCGACGATCCTCGGCATCGACGTGATGATGGTGGCGACGATGCTGGCGGCGGTGGCGGCGTTTGCCGTGCTGCTGGCGATCTATGCCGCGACCACGGTGCGCGATCCGATGGCCAAACGCGTGAAAGCGCTCAACGAACGGCGCGAGCAATTGAAGGCGGGGATCACCGCCTCGACCAAGCGGCGCGCCAAACTCGTCAAGACGAACGAGACGACCGACCGCATCAAGGCATTGCTGAGCGGCATGAAGGTGCTGCAGGACAGCCAGGTAAAGGCCGCGCAGACCAAGCTGATGCAGGCCGGCATCCGATCGAAGGAATATGCCGTCGCAGTGATTTTTGCGCGCATGATGTTGCCGATCGTGTTCGGCGGGCTGGCGCTGTACATTTTCTACGGCACCGACATGTTTCCTGATTATGGCGCGCTCAAGCGTTACGGGATTGTCGCTGGGGTGTTTGTCCTGGCGTACAAAGCGCCGGATCTCTGGCTGAAGAACAAGATCAGCAAGCGATCCAAATTGATCCAGAAAGGCCTGCCCGATGCGCTCGACCTGCTGGTGATCTGCGCCGAAGCGGGGTTGACGGTGGACGCCGCATTCCAGCGCGTGGCGCGCGAACTGGGCCGCGCCTATCCCGAACTGGGCGAAGAATTCACGCTGACCGCGATCGAGCTGGGCTTTCTCGCCGACCGCCGCATGGCGTTCAACAATCTCGCCATGCGCGTCGATCTCGAGGCGGTGAAAGGCGTCGTCACGACGATGATCCAGACCGAGAAATACGGCACGCCGCTGGCCTCCGCGCTGCGCGTGCTGTCAGCCGAATTCCGCAACGAACGCATGATGCGCGCCGAGGAAAAGGCCGCGCGTTTGCCCGCGATCATGACCGTGCCGCTGATCCTGTTCATCCTGCCGGTGTTGTTCGTCGTCATTCTCGGGCCGGCGGCGTGCTCGATTGCCGATGCATTCAAGAACGGTATTGGCGGATGATCACGGAGACTTGATCGCGCCGGCACATCGCGTCAGGATCGGCGGGCGGGCCAAACGGTCGGTCCGCTTCCGATCAAGGCGAGCCTGGCGATGCTGTTTACCACTCCCCCGCAGTTCATCGTGCTCATCATCCTGTTCGTGGGCGGTTTGCTGCTCGGCCTGGGGCTGCATCCCGGCGGCAAGAAGTGGCGCAAACGCTTCCGCGACGAGAGCGGCAATTATGCGCAGTTCCGCCGCGACGCGGACAAGCAGATCGCGGAGGCCAATCGCCGCATCGCCGAACTGGAACGCGAGAATGCCACGCTGCAGGACGAGGCAACGCGCGCTGCCGCAGCGCGGGGCACACGCGCCGGCGTGATCCAGGCGGTGCCGGTCTCGGCCGCGCCCCCCCCCGAGCCACGGCCCGACACGCCAAGCGCGCCGGCCGCTGCGCAGACCAATACCTGGTTCAGCGTCGGTCGGCCCGATCTGGGGCGCATCCGCGGGATCGATGCGGAATTGAAGACCAGCCTGTTCGGCATGGGGCTGACGCGGTACGAGGATATTATCGATCTCTCGCCCGAGGACGAAATGGCGCTGGAGCAGCGGCTGGCGCTGCCCCCCGGCCATATCGCGCGCGAGGCATGGCGCGAACAGGCCGCGTTGCTGCGCGACGGCCACGATGCCGAGCATGCCCAGCGCTTTGCGCTGGGGTGAGCGATCCGGCGCGGGGCGACGGCCTTGCGCAACAATCGGCTATCACCCCGGCGCAAGCTGGGGTCTCACGCGGCCCGCGCCAGCCGCTTGAGATCCCGGCGTGCGCCGGGATGACGATGGCGTAGCCTCAGCGCCTGGCCAACGCCGCCTGCGCCGCTGCCAGCCGCGCGATCGGCACGCGATAGGGCGAGGCGCTGACATAATCGAGCCCGACCTGCTCGCAGAACGCGATGCTTGCCGGATCGCCGCCATGTTCACCGCAAATGCCAAGCTTGATCCCCGGGCGCGCCGCCCGGCCGCGCTCCGCCGCCAGCTCGATCAGCTGGCCGACACCCTCGACATCGAGACTGACGAACGGATCCTTGGCGTAGATGCCGCGCTCGACATAGGTGGTGAGGAAACGCGCGGCGTCGTCGCGGGACACGCCGAGCGTCGTCTGCGTCAGATCGTTGGTGCCGAAGCTGAAGAATTCACCGACCTCGGCGATCTCGCCCGCCATCAGGCAGGCGCGCGGCAGCTCGATCATCGTGCCGACGAGATACTCGATTTCGCGGCCCTTATCGGCGAATACCGCCTGCGCGGCCTTGTCGACGACCTGCTTCATCAGCTCGAGCTCGCGGCGCGTGCCGACCAGCGGAATCATCACTTCGGGGATCGGCGCGGCACCCGATTTCACCGCCACCTCGATCGCCGCCTCGAAAATGGCGCGCGCCTGCATCTCGTAGATCTCGGGGTAGGTGACGCCGAGGCGGCAGCCGCGATGGCCGAGCATGGGATTGAATTCGTGCAGCTCGGCGGCGCGGCGCTTGAGCACCTCGATATCGATCCCCGCGGCGCTGGCGACTTCGGCGAATTCGGCTTCCTCGTGGGGGAGGAATTCGTGCAGCGGGGGATCGAGCAGGCGGATCGTGACCGGCAAGCCGGCCATGACCTCGAACAATTCGACGAAATCGCTGCGCTGTTCGGGGAGCAATTTCTCCAGCGCGATACGGCGGCCGGCTTCGTCTTCGGCCAGGATCATCTGGCGCACGTTGGTGATGCGCTCGGCATCGAAGAACATGTGCTCGGTGCGGCAGAGACCAATGCCCTCGGCGCCGAATTCGCGCGCGACGCGGGCGTCGAGCGGGGTTTCGGCATTGGCGCGCACCTTCAGGCGACGCACGCCATCGGCCCAGGCCATCAGCGTGCCGAAATCGCCCGACAATTCGGGCTGCACGGTCGGCACCGCGCCGGCCATCACTTCGCCGGTCGAGCCATCGATGGTGACGATATCGCCGGCGTGGATCTCGCGGCCGCCCACGCGCATCACGCCGGTCTTGGCGTCGATCGAGATCGTTCCTGCGCCAGAGACGCAGGGGCGGCCCATGCCCCGCGCGACGACCGCGGCGTGGCTGGTCATGCCGCCGCGTGCGGTGAGGATGCCCTTGGCGGCATGCATGCCGTGAATGTCTTCCGGCGAGGTTTCGGTGCGGATAAGGATCACGCTGTCTCCAGCGGCAGCGCGCTTTTCGGCCGTGTCGCTGTCGAACACCGCCGCGCCCGAGGCGGCGCCGGGGCTGGCGGGCAGGCCCTTGGTGAGCACGTCGCGCGTGGCCGAGGGATCGAGCGTCGGATGCAGCAACTGATCGAGCGCCTGCGGATCGACGCGGGCGACCGCTTCCTCACGCGAGATCAGCCCTTCCTCGGCCATGTCGACGGCGATCTTCAGCGCGGCCTTGGCGGTGCGCTTGCCCGAGCGGGTCTGCAGCATCCAGAGCTTGCCCTGCTGCACGGTGAACTCGATATCCTGCATGTCGCGGTAATGCGTCTCGAGCAGATCGAACACCTTGGCCAGTTCGCCGTACACCTCGGGCATCGCCTCTTCCATCGAGGCGGGCTTGGCACCGGCGGCTTCGCGCGCGGCGATGGTGAGATATTGCGGCGTGCGGATGCCCGCGACGACGTCTTCGCCCTGCGCATTGATCAGGAATTCGCCGTAATAAGCGCGGTCGCCCTTGGCGGGATCGCGCGTGAACGCCACGCCCGTCGCGCTGGTTTCGCCCATATTGCCGAACACCATCGCCTGGATGTTGACCGCGGTGCCCCAGGCGGCGGGGATGTCGTTCAGGCGGCGATAGACTTTCGCGCGCTCCGACTGCCACGAGCCGAATACCGCGCCGACCGCGCCCCACAGCTGATCATGCACGTCCTGCGGGAACGGCTTGTGCCACTGCTGCTCGACCAGCGCCTTATAGTCGGCGACGAGCTTCTGCAGATCCTCGGCCGTCAGATCGGTATCGAGATAATAGCCGTTATCTTCCTTGGCGATCTCCAGCGCATCCTCGAACGCGGCATGATCGAGCTCCAGCACGACATCGGCATACATCTGGATGAAGCGGCGATAGCTGTCCCACGCGAAACGCGCGTCGCCCGAGGTTTCGGCGAGGCCCTGCACGGTCTGATCGTTGAGCCCGAGATTGAGCACGGTATCCATCATGCCGGGCATCGAGGCGCGCGCGCCCGAGCGGACCGAGACGAGCAGCGGATCGGCGTTGTCGCCGAAGCGCTTGCCCGTCACGCCCTCAATATGCGCGATCCCGGTGGCGACTTCATCGCGCAAGCCCTGTGGGAAAGCGCGGCCTTCCTGATAATACACGTCGCAGAATTCGGTCGAGATGGTGAAGCCGGGCGGCACGGGCAGCCCGATCGAGGCCATCTCGGCGAGGTTCGCGCCCTTGCCGCCGAGCAGATTGCGATCACCCTTGCCGCCATCCGACACGCCGCCGCCAAACCGATATACGTACTGCGTCATTGCTCAGTCCCTTATGAGTGTCGTGGGCCTGGGGAGGCGGGAGGTTAGGCGGCGAGGGTGTTCAGCCCTCGATCCTGGAGAAATCGGCGACTTGATGCACCGCGGCGCGCACACGGGCCAGCAGGCCGAGCCGCGCGGTGCGTTTGGCGGGATCGGGATCGTTGACGGTCACGGTTTCGAAGAACGCATCGATCGGCGCGCGCAGCGTGGCGAGCGCCGCCATTGCGGCCTCGAAATCCTCGCGCGCGACGGCGGCGGCGGCCCGGGGGGCGGCCGCATCGAGCGCGCCGTGGAGATCGGCTTCGGCTGGTTCGGGGGTGTAGGACAGCGGAGAATTTCCCGCGCTACCCTCCCCCGTCACCCCAGCGAAAGCTGGGGTCTCGTGCGGCTCTTGTCCCGCGCCATCGCTTGAGATCCCAGCTTGCGCTGGGATGACGCCTTGGGGCCGCGTGGCGGCAGCGTCGGCAACGCCTTCCTTCTTCAAAATATTCGCCGCGCGCTTGTATCCGGCGAGCAGGTTCGCGCCATCGGGCGTGCCGACGAACGCCTGCAGCGCATGAACGCGCGCGAGCAGCCGGACGAGATCGTCCTCGCCGCCCAAAGCAAACACCGCGTCGATCAGATCGTGCCGGACGCCGGCCTCGCGTTGCTGGACCTTGAGGCGGTCGGCGAAGAATTGTGAAAGAGCCTCAATAGACTCTTGGGCGGCCTGGACCTCAGGCACAATTACTTCTAACAACTCCAGGTATTTAGCATTTCTAACCTTCGAAGCGGCCGCCTCTTGATCGAACAAAAACTCTTGTACGATAGAGATTACTTTCTCAGCTTCAGCCTGCTCACCCTCTGCAAACACCCTAACCCTCGCGAAGTAAGGTGCCATCACCTCAACGAAGATGGTTTTAGATAAGGAAATGCGCAAATTATTTTGAAGAATAGTGCTAACTACTCCTAAAGCTGCCCGCCGAAGAGCAAACGGATCTCTCGACCCCGTTGGTGGCAAACCAACCCTAAAGAATCCCATCAGCGTATCCAGCTTGTCCGCCAGCGACACCGCCACCGTGACCGGATCGGTCGGCACGTCGTCGCCCTGCCCGACCGGCTTGTAATGATCGCGCACCGCCGCGGCGACGGCGGGGTCTTCGCCCTGCGCTGCCGCGTAATAGCCGCCCATCAGGCCCTGCAACTCGGGGAATTCGCCGACCATGCCGGTGACGAGATCCGCCTTGGCGAGGCGCGCGGCGCGTTCGGCCTGATCGGCCAGCTTCTTGAGCCCCTCCCCTTCAGGGGAGGGGTTGGGGTGGGGGTTGTCCCCAGGCGCAACATCGTGAGGCACGCCCCCACCCCCAACCCAGTTCGGCTGCTTTTGGCCCCGTCCGGGGGACGGGGCTGCAGCCGAACTCCTGAAGGGGAGGGGCTTATTGGTGACGATTCCCTCTTCCACCAGCCAGCGCGCCAGCTTGGCGACGCGGTCGACCTTGTCGGCGAGCGTGCCCAATTTCTCGTGGAACACGATCTGCCCAAGTTTTTGCGCCTGCGCGTCGAGCGGCACGGCAAGATCGGTGTCGTAGAAGAATTTCGCATCCGACAGCCGCGCGGCGAGCACCTTGCGGTTGCCCTCGATGATCTTCTGCCCGCCATCCGCGGCATCGATATTGGCGGTGCAGACGAACGCATTGGCGAGCTTGCCATCGGCACCGCGGCAGACGAAATATTTCTGGTTCACGCGCGCGGTGAGCTGGATCACCTCGGGCGGGACATCGAGGAACGCTTCATCGAAGCGGCCGAGCAGCGGCACGGGCCATTCGGTGAGCCCGGCATTCTCGATCAGCAGCCCTTCGTCCTGGATCAGCTCCAGCCCGGCTTTGCGCGCGGCCATCGTCGCGCCAAGCGCGATGATCTGGCGGCGTTCCTCGTGATCGACGACGACGTGGCAGGCGCGCATTTTCTCGACATAATCGGCGGCCGACCCGATCGTGATCATGCCGGGATGATGGAAGCGGTGGCCGAGCGTGGCCGCGCCGCTGGTGACGCCGGCGAACTCTACGGACACGATCTCCTCGCCGAGCAACGCGACGATGCCCTGCAGCGGGCGGACCCATTTCATGCTCTCGGTGGTGGTGCTTGCCTGCCCCCAGCGCATCGATTTGGGCCAGGGGAAAGCGCGGACGATCGCCGGGATGGCGTGCGCCAGCACGTCGGCGGTGGCGCGGCCGGGTCTGTCGATGACGGCGAAGAGCACGCCATCGCGTTCGATCAGTTGCTCGCGCGTGAGGCCGGTCTTGCGCAGGAAGCCTTCCAGCGCCTGCGGCGGGGCGCTGCTCTTGGGCCCCTTGGTTTCTTCGCTCACCGCAGCAGTTTCGGTGGGGAGATCGCGGGCGATCAGCACCAGGCGGCGCGGCGTGGCGTAAGTCACGAGCTCGGGCGCGGCGAGGCCGGCCTTGGTCAGTTCCGCAGTAAACAGCCGCGCGAGATCGTCGCGCGCCTTATCCTGCATACGCGCGGGGATTTCTTCGGAGCGCAGCTCGAAGAGGAAATCAGCCATTCGCCGTCTCCTGCTTCGAGGCTTCGTGGCTTCGTGCGAGGATGATTTTTTCGCACGAAGACACGAAGGCGCGAAGAGAAGAAGGTCGCGTAGCGCTATTACGCCAAGGCGCTAATATGATCTGCTGCGCGTCTCCGCGGCTCCGCGTGAACCGCTCTTCTTGTTCACCCGGAGACGCGGAGACGCGGAGAAAGAAGGACTTCTGCGCTGCGCTCTCTGCGCCTCTGCGCGCAAACAAGAAGGTTGGTTCGCGCAGAGGCGCGGAGGACGCGGAGAGGAAGGTTGAGGGGCGCTGCGCGCCGGGGGTTACGCTCATGCCGTCCACCCCGGGTACTTCGCTTGCCAGGCGGGCGTATTGTGCTCGATCCACGCCTGGCAGCTGCCCTTCGCGAGATCGCGGACGCGGCCCATATAGGCCTGGCGCTCCGCCACCGAGATTACGCCGCGCGCCTGCAGCAGATTGAATACGTGGCTGGCCTTGATCGCCTGCTCGTACGCCGGGATCGGCAGCTTGACGTCGAGCGAGTTTTCGCATTCGGCGACATGCTTGCGGAACAGATCGAACAGCGCCTCGGTGTTCGCCACCTCGAAATTCCACTTGGACATCTGCTTCTCGTTTTCGAGGAACACGTCGCCGTAGCTGACGCCGGCATCGTTGAACGCCAGATCGTACACGCTGTCCTTGTCCTGGATATACATCGCCAGCCGCTCGAGCCCGTAGGTCAGCTCGCCCGCGACGGGCTTGCAATCGAACCCGCCCATTTGCTGGAAATACGTGAACTGCGTGACTTCCATGCCATCGCACCACACTTCCCAGCCGAGCCCCCAGGCGCCGAGCGTAGGTGATTCCCAATCGTCCTCGACGAAGCGGATGTCGTGGCGCGTGAAATCGATGCCGATCGCCGCCAGGCTGCCCAGATACAATTCCTGCAGATCGGACGGGCTGGGCTTCAGGATCACCTGATATTGATAATAATGTTGCAGCCGATTGGGATTCTCGCCGTAGCGGCCATCGGTGGGGCGGCGGCAGGGCTGGACGAAGGCGGCGTTCCACGGCTCGGGGCCGAGCGCGCGCAGCGTGGTCGCGGTGTGGAACGTGCCGGCGCCCATTTCCATGTCGTACGGCTGGAGGATCAGACAGCCGCGTTCGCTCCAATAATCATGGAGCTTGAGAATCATGCGCTGGAAACTGAGCGGTCGGCTCAAGGACGATACCTCTGGCAGATGTGGAAACGTCGGGTGGCTTTGGCGCAGCCGGGTTTGGGGGTCAACCGGCGCGAATTGCCCGCCCCGTGCGCGCGACCTATATGCGCGGCATGATGCTGCTCAAAAAACTGCGCGCGCTGCTTGCCGCCACCCTGCTCGCCCTGCCGCTGCCCGCCGCGGCCAAGGGCAACGATGCCGATCCGGCGCTGTGGGTGGTGAAAGATGCCGACACCACGCTTTATCTGTTCGGCACGATCCATGTGCTGAAGCCCGGCCTCAGCTGGTTCGACGCGGCGGTGAAGAATGCGTTTGATAGCAGCGACGATCTGGTGCTGGAAATGGTCCAGCCGCCCGCGCCCGAGATGCAGGCGATCGTCATGAAAGCGGGCTTCACCACCACCGGCCCGACGCTGCCGGAAAAACTCACCGCGCCGGATCGCGCCGCCTATCTGAAAGCGCTGACCGGATTCGGGTTGCCCGCCACGGCGCTGGATCGCGCCGATCCGTGGCTGGCGGCGACGCAATTGTCGCTGATCCCGGTGATGAAATCGGGCTATGATGCGAGCAACGGCCCCGAGACGGTGCTGAGCGCGGCGGCCAGGGCCGCTGGCAAGAAGGTCATCGGGCTGGAAACCGCGGAGCAGCAGATCGGCTATTTCGATAGCTTGCCCGAGCCGCTGCAGATCAAGTTTCTCAACAGCACGGTCAAGGATCTGCCCGAGGTCGATACATCGCTGAACGACATGGTCGCCGATTGGTCGGCGGGGAAGCCCGAGCGGCTGGGCAAGACGATGAACGAGGGGATGCGCGATACGCCCGAGATCGGCCGCATCCTGCTGACCGATCGCAATCTGCGCTGGGCCGACTGGATCGACCAGCGCATGACGCAGCCGGGCACGGTGTTCGTCGCGGTGGGCGCGGGGCATCTGGCGGGCAAGGACAGCGTGATCGCGCAACTCAAGAAGCGCAAATTGAAGGCGCGGCGAATCAACTATTGATCCGGCTGCTCGGCCTCGTCGCGGCGCTGCTGCTGGCATCGTGCGGGCCGCGCGCGACCGATGCGCGGCCGGCGATGTGGCGGGTTAGCGATGCGGATACGGAAATCTGGCTGCTGGGCACGATCCATGCGCTGCCGCCCCGCGTGGCGTGGGAGACACCGGCAGTGGCGCGCGCCATTGCCGGCGCGGATACGCTGGTGACGGAGATTCCGGCCGGGGATACCGCGACGTTCGAGCGGGTGGCGCAAGGGTCCGGCCTGCCGCCGCTGGTCGAGCGTGTCGCGCCCGCGCAGCGCGCGGCGGCGGCAGGCTATGGCGCGCGGCTCGACGGGCTCAAGACCTGGGCGGCGGCGGTGACGATCGCGGCGGGGCCGATGCAGGCGGCGGGCGCCTCGGCCGAGCATGGCCTAGAAGGCGCGCTGGCGGCGCGCTTTGCCGGGCGGCGGCGTGTCGCGCTGGAGACGCAGGCGGGGCAACTGGCGCTGTTCGATACGCTGCCCGAGGCGGCGCAGCGCGTGCTGCTGGCGCGCGCGATCGACGATCCGGCGGGCTATGCCCAGACGCTGGCGGCGTGGCGTGCGGGGGACGTGCGCACGTTGGCCGCAGATTTCGAGCGCGCCTTTGCCGGTGCGCCGGTGTTGCAGCAGGTGCTGGTAACGCGGCGCAATGCGCGCTGGTCGGCGTGGATCGCGCGGCGCATGGCGGCGCCGGGGCGCGTGCTGGTGGCGGTCGGCGCGGGACATCTGGTGGGGCGACAGTCGGTCGTGGCGATGCTCCGCGCGTGGGGGCTTAAGGTGGAACGGGTCCAGTAACTCCCCTCCCTGCAAGGGAGGGGTTGGGGGTGGGTCGATGCGCGCGGTACGGCTGCCGACCTATGCTGGGCGGGCAGTACGCCAAGACGCGACCCACCCCCCGCCCCTCCCTTGCAGGGAGGGGAGCCGCAAGGATTGCCATTACCCCCCCTTTCGCCTATAGGCGCGCGCTTCGCGTCAGGGTCATCCCTGGAGGCTTGGCGCGAGATTTGAACCTGCATTTCGGAGCAATATAATGAGCGAACAATTGACGCTCGCAGCCGAGACGCGCGAACTGGTTGGCAAGGGAGCCTCCCGTTTGTTGCGCCGCGAAGGCCGCGTACCCGCCGTAATCTACGGCAACAAGCAAGACCCCGTCTCGATCCACCTCGAGGAAAAGGCGCTGATGCGCGCCTTGATGACCGGGCATTTCATGAATTCCACCGTCTCGGTCGAGCTGGCCGGCGGCCCCGCCACGCTGACGCTGCCCAAGGACGTCGCGTTCCACCCCGTCACCGACCGCCCGATGCATGTCGATTTCCTGCGCATCGGCGAGCATACCGAAGTGCACGTTTCGGTGCCCGTCGTGTTCACCGATGAGGAAGAATCGCATGGCCTGACCAAGGGCAATGGCGTGCTCAACATCGTCAAGCACGAGATCGAACTGGTTTGCGACGCCTCGGCGATCCCGGGCGAGATCACCATCTCGCTCAAGGGCCGCGAGATCGGCGATTCGATCCACATCAGCGACGTCGCACTGCCCAAGGGCGTGACGCCGGCGATCATCGACCGCGATTTCACCATCGCGACGATCGTGCCGCCGACGGTGCCGACGGTTGAAGACGAAGAGCTCGATGCCGCCGTGGTCGAGGCGAACGCCGAAGCCGCTGCCGAAGCTGAAGCCGAAGCAGGCGCCGACGCGGATGCCGCCGAGGGCGATGCTGCCGAAGGCGACGACAAGGGCGAATAAGCCTTAAGTCTATTGAATGCGATCGAGGGCAGCGGCGACGGGCACACCGTTTCCGCTGCCCTTTTTCATCGGGACGGGCGATAGTACGGCATGCAACTTTGGGTCGGTCTTGGAAATCCCGGTGCGGGCTATGCGCTCAACCGGCACAATGTCGGCTTCATGGTCGCCGATACGATCGCCGACATGTACGGCTTTTCGCCCGTAAAGAAGCAGTTCCAGGGCTGGACGCAGGAGGGCCGTGTCGGCACGAGCAAGATCCTGCTGCTCAAGCCTGGCACGTTCATGAACGAGAGCGGCCGCAGCGTCGGCGAGGCGCTGCGCTTCTACAAGCTCGATGTCGATGCGCTGACCGTGTTTCACGACGAGCTCGATCTGGCGCCGTTCAAGGTGAAGGTGAAGACCGGCGGCGGCACCGCGGGGCATAATGGCCTGCGCTCGATCGACCAGCATCTGGGGCCTGATTTCCGCCGCGTGCGCCTCGGCATCGGGCATCCGGGGCACAAGGATCGCGTGCACGGCTACGTGCTGGGCAATTATGCCAAGGCGGAGATGGACCCGCTGGCCGAGCTGCTCGGCGCGGTTGCGGCCGAGGCACCCTGGCTGGCGGCGGGCGATGACGGGCGGTTCATGAGCGACGTGGCGGTGCGGCTGGCGGAGTAGCGCCCTGCCCCCCTCTCCGCCTGGCAAAGCAGGTTTCAAGAAAGACAGACAGATATGACCAGTCGTTCGCTTTTCGCCACGCGCCTTTACGAAGGCCAGCTCGCCAATGACCCGTTGCTCGCCGAGCTCGATCGCTCGTGCCGGTCGCTGAGCGAGGAGGATCATGCCGGGCGCAACTGGTCCAAGCAGCATGGCTATCGCGGCTATACCTCCTATGCCTCGCTCGACGATCTGCCATATCGCGATCCGGCGTTCGGCGATCTGGTGCGCGTGCTCAACAAGCATGTCGCGGCGTTCGCCAAGGAGTGTTCGTTCGATCTGGGCGGGCGCAAGCTTAAGCTGGATAGTTTGTGGGTCAATGTGCTGAAGCCCAAGGGCACGCATACCGGGCATCTGCATCCGCACTCGGTCGTTTCGGGAACGATCTACGTGAAGGTGCCGGAAGGCGCGGGCGGGCTGAAGCTGGAGGATCCGCGGCTGCCGCTGATGATGGCCGCGCCGACGCCGCTCGCCGATGCGCCGGAGGACGCGCAGCGCTTCGTGTATGTTACCCCGGCCGAGGGCACGATCCTGTTGTGGGAAAGCTGGTTGCGCCACGAAGTGCCACCCGGCGCGGCGCGCGAGGACCGCATCAGCATCAGCTTCAATTATCGCTGAGCGCTGCCGCAGAACCGGCAAGTTGAGCGAGTTAATGGCCGGGCCGGCCCCATCAATGCTATAGGTCACCTTCACTATCGCGGAGTGGACCGATGCCCTTGTTTCATTTCGACCTGGCCGATCATGTCCGCGAGCCCGATCCCGAGGGCACCGTTTTGCCCAGTGTCGCGGCGGCGCGAATCCAGGCTATTGTCTTTGCCGGCGAATATCTGCGCGACCATCCCAAGCTGATCAACGAGGGCAGGGATTTCCGTGTCGAAGTGAGCGACGAAGAGGGTTGCGGATTGTTTGCCGTGCGCATCGAGCTGATCGAACAGGATCGCCTGGCCGAATTGTCCTAGCCGGCGCGGCGTGGAACGAACGCCGGTATCGGCTGTTATGCTGTCATTGCCGGTTGAACGCGTCAGGCGTCCGTCAACCGAGAGACCTTCGCGCTCCCGCCTGTGTGGAGCGACCATGCCCAGATTTTATTTCTATTTGATCGAATGCGATTCTGTGACTGACGACCTTGAGGGACGCACCTTCGCCGATGTGAGCGCCGCGGTGGCCGATGCCATCCGCCAGATCAGGTGTATGCTGTCGCTCGAAATCGTCGAATTTGGCCAGATCGCGCTCGATCGCGCGATCGACATTCGCTGCCCCGACGGCAGCGCCCGGCGGATCGACTTTTCCGACGCTGTCAAAGTACTTGCGCATGTTGCGTGATAGACAAATGTTATAAACATTTTATTAGTTCAGATCAATGACAATGGCGCCAACATGATTTAGTCACGGTCGCACTACGGAACAGACTGGCGTCGCGAGGAGGCCAGCCGACTCTTCCGCTTTGAGGCGAAGATGACGTGTCAGTCGAGACTAACGACCATTGGCTGTCACAGCCGTCACGGCCGCATACGCAGCTGCAATCAGCCGATCTCGGCGCGCTCGAGGCGCTGCCGGTTACCCGCCGCGAATATCATCCAGGGCAATATCTGCTCCGCGAAGGCGATCGCCCGAAATTCTGCAGCTATCTTCAGAATGGCATGGTTTATCGCCACAAGATCGTCGGTAACGGCGGACGGCAGGTTCTGTCGCTGCATGTGGCGGGGGATTTCGTCGATGCGCAGAATTTCCTGCTCGACCATGCCGACCATAATATCCAGGCGTTGACCTATGCCATGGTAGCGATGGTGCCGATCGAACAGCTGACCATCACCATCATCAAGCATCCTGCCATCGCCCGATTATTATGGCGCGAAACGCTGATCGATGCGGCCGTATCGCGGGTCTGGCTGACCAATATCGGGCGCCGTGACGCGCGATCGCGCACCGCGCACATGTTGTGCGAGATCGCGGTGCGGCGCGAAGCGGCCGGGCTCGGCCCGCGCGAAACATTCGATCTGCCGATGACGCAGGAGCAATTGGGCGACACGCTGGGGCTGACCGCTGTGCATGTGAACCGGACGTTGAAATCGTTGCAGGACGACGGCCTGATCCTGCGCACCAAACGATCCATCACGGTGGCCGATTGGCACGCGTTGCGCAGCGTGGCGGATTTTTCCGCCGACTATCTGCATCTGCCACCGTCGCCCGCCCTGTCGCCCGCCCTGTCGCCCGCCCTGCCGCCCGCCCTGCCGCCCCCCGCTTGAGCGATATCATCGGCGTGCGAGGCGCATCGCTTTATACTCCATTCGGCAGCGCGGGGCTGCAGGAGGGAACGACAATGTCGGAAGACGACAAGGCATATCACGCGCGCCGCGCGGCGACGCAGCGCTGGCTGGCCGAGCGCAGCAGCGATCCGGCGGCGGCGGCGGCGCATCTGGCGCTGGCTGCGCTGCATGACGATCGCGCGGCGGGCGGAACGACCAGGCCGATGCTGCGCATGGCAGTGCCGCGGTGAGCCTGCACACATGGCTGGCAAAACGGCCGTGAACCTTCTATCCCGCGCGCCATATCGCCGGCTGGGGCCGGCTTCTTTCAGTGCAAGGCGTGTGAGATGGGTTTCCGTTGTGGTATCGTCGGTCTGCCGAATGTCGGCAAATCGACCCTGTTCAATGCGCTGACCGAAACGGCCGCGGCGCAGGCGGCGAATTACCCGTTCTGCACGATCGAGCCCAATGTGGGCAACGTGGCGGTACCCGATCCGCGGCTCCAGCAGCTGGCGACGATCGCCGGATCGCAGAAGATCATCGAGACGCAGCTGGGCTTCGTCGACATTGCCGGGCTGGTCCGCGGTGCCTCCAAGGGCGAGGGTCTGGGCAATCAGTTCCTCGGCAATATCCGTGAGGTGGACGCCATCGTGCATGTGCTGCGCTGCTTCACCGAGACGGACGTGACGCATGTCGAGGGCAAGGTCGATCCGATCGCCGACGCCGAAACGGTCGAGACCGAGCTGATGCTGTCCGATCTCGAATCGCTCGAAAAGCGCGTGCCCGCGGCGGCCAAGAAGGCCACGCAGGGCGACAAGGAAGCCAAGATCGCCGCCTCGGTGCTGGGCCAGGCGCTCGATCTGTTGCGCGACGGCAAGCCCGCGCGGCTGACCGTGCCCAAGGATGAGGACGAGGCGCGCATGTTCGCGCAGGCGCAACTGATCACCGCCAAGCCGGTGCTGTATGTGTGCAATGTCGATGAGGGCGATGCGGCGCACGGCAATGCGCTGTCGGCCAAGGTGTTCGAGAAGGCCAAGGCGGAGGGCGCGCAGGCGGTGGTCGTCTCGGCAGCGATCGAGGCCGAGATCGCGACGATGGCACCGGACGAGCGCGGCGAGTTCCTCGGCGAATTGGGTCTTGAGGAAACTGGTTTGGCCCGCGTGATCACCGCGGGCTATTCGCTGCTGCAGCTGCTCACCTTCTTCACCGTCGGCCCCAAGGAAACACGCGCCTGGACGACGCATGTCGGCGCGACTGCGCCGATGGCGGCGGGCGAGATCCACAGCGATTTCGAGAAAGGCTTCATCCGCGCCGAGACGATCGCGTTTGACGATTTCATTGCATTGGGCGGCGAATCGAAGGCGCGCGAGGCGGGCAAGTTGCGCGCCGAAGGCAAGACCTATGTCGTGCAGGATGGCGATGTCATGCATTTCCTGCACAGCTGATGGCGCGGCGGCCGATCGAGCGCCTGCTGCTGGCCGTGATCGGCCTGGGCTTCGCGATCGGCTGTCTCACGCATGCGCTGGATTTCTGGTGGTTCGGCTGGGCGCCGTATGATTTCGGGCCGCCATTGCTCAATGCATTCTGGAATTCACTGGTCGCGCTGGATGCGGCGGTGCTGCTGCTGCTGGTGCTCCGGCGGCGGCGACTGGCGCTGGCGCTCGCACTGGCCATCATGCTCAGCGACGTGGCAGCCAATTCCTATGCCTGGGCCTATCTCCGCATGAGCGCGTTCGAACCGGCACTGGTGGCGCAGAGCGGGTTTCTTGGCTTGCTGCTGGGATCGATAGGGTTCCTGTGGCCGCACAGAGCGGCTACACGCGAAGCATGATCGCGCGCCTCATCCTGATGCTGTTGCTCGCCTGCCTGGCGCTGCCGGCAATGGCGGCCGCGCCGTGTCATGACGAATCGGGCGCGATGAGCGGGATGGCGATGCCGCATGCCATGCCCGCGCCGACGGAAGAGCATGAGCGCAAGGCAGTGGCGGTGCATGCGTGCATGGGCTGCATCCCCCCGGCGACGTTGCTGCGCGCCGCCATGACCGCGCCATTACCGCTGGTGGCCTTGCCACCGGCGCGCGCGCTGGTGCGCTTCGATCGCGGGCGGATGACGCCGCCCGCCACCCCCCCGCCGCGTCTGGACGCGTGACCGACCGGAGGCTTTGCGCCTCCGCCTGTTCATGCGTTCGACGAAAGATGTGATGATGAAACGATATCTGCTCGCGGCTGGCGCCGCGATGGCATGCCCTGTGCCGGTGCTGGCACAGGCAATGGATCACGCGATGCATATGCCTGCTCCTGCCCACCCTTCCCCCCCTGTAGAAGCTTCTTCCCCGGCGCAGGCCGGGGCCCATGGTGACCACGCGCAGCATCCGACGACGCCTACTGTGCCTACTGTGCCGCGACCGGCGCCGGGGCAGGAAGCGACAGAAATGGATCACGCCGCGATGGGCCATGATATGGCCGCCATGCCCGGCATGAGCATGTCCATGGCGATGGGCCAGACCGGCTATGCCGCCGGCTCGGGCACCTCCCGCCTCCCCGCCAACGAGGGCATGATGCGAGGGGTGATGCTGCATCCGGGCGACTGGATGCTGATGCTGCACGGCTATGTCTGGGGCGCCTATACCGATCAGGGCGGCCCGCGCGGCGACAATATGGCGGTCGTGCAATCCATGGGCATGATCACCGCGCAGCGGCCGCTCGGCGATGGCGCACGGCTGCAATTGCAGACGATGCTCAGCCTGGAGCCGCTGATGGGCGCGCGCGGCTACCCCAATCTGTTCGCCACCGGCGAGGCGGCGAACGGCCGGCCGCTGATCGACCGGCAGCATCCGCATGATCTGTTCATGGAACTGTCCGCCCGGGTCGACGTGGACATCGCCCGGGATACCAGCCTGTTCCTGTATGCCGGCCCGGTCGGCGAGCCCGCGCTCGGGCCATCGGCGTTCATGCACCGCAAATCGGCGCAATATCAGCCGCTATCGCCGATCACGCATCACTGGTTCGACAGCACGCACATCACGTACGGCGTGGTGACGGCGGGCATTGCGGCGCCGACCTTCCAGCTCGAGGCCTCGGCGTTTCGCGGGCGCGAGCCGGACGAGCGGCGCTGGGGGATCGAAACGCCACGGCTCGATTCGTGGAGCGTGCGCGGCACCTGGACCCCCTCCCCCGCCTGGGCGGTGCAGGCGAGCTATGGCTGGCTCAAATCGCCCGAGGAACTGGAGCCTGAGGGCAACGAGCGGCGCACCACCGCAAGCGTGAATTACGCGACGGGTGCGCTGACCACGACCTTTGCCTTCTCCAACAAGGACAAAGGGCCGGGGCGCACGCTGACGGCGTGGCTGGGCGAAGTGAATTACGATCTGAGCGCACGGCACAGCGTGTTCGGCCGCGTCGAGAACGTCGCCAATGACGAGCTGTTTCCCGACGATGATGACCCGCTGCACCATCAGCGCTTCCGCGTCACCAAGCTGGAGGGGGGCTATGCCTATCGCATGCCGATCGCCGGGCCGGTCGGGCTGGCGGTCGGCGGGGCGGTCGGCACCTATGTGCTGCCCGCTGCGCTGGATGCGGCCTATGGCAAAGTGCCGGTGAGTTTCACGCTGTTCGCGAAGCTTATGTTGGGGCAATAGCCGCCCACCCAATCCCGTCATCCCGGACTCGGTCCGGGATCCAACTCTATCCTTGGTGGAGCCTAGCCTCATGCTCGCAGACGTTCGCGCCAAGGGGATGGTTGGATCCCGGACCATGTCCGCGATGACGGGGTTTTTGGCCGCCCTCGCCCTGTCGGCCTGCGCCACTGCGCCCGCCCCGCCTCCGCCCCCGCCTGTCGCGCAGACGGCGCCGGACACCCGCGCGCCGGTCACCATCCTGATTTCGATCGACGGCTTCCGGCCCGATTATCTCGATCGCGGCGTGACGCCCACGCTGTCGCGGCTGGCGGCGGAGGGTGTCACCGGGCCGATGCATCCGAGTTTCCCGTCCAAGACCTTCCCCAATCATTATACGCTCGTCACCGGGCTGCGCCCCGATCGCCACGGCATCGTCGCCAACAGGATGGAGGATCCGCGCCGGCCGGGCGAGATCTTCACCATGGCCAGCGACGATCCGTTCTGGTGGAACGAGGCGGAGCCGATCTGGGTGACAGCAGATCGCGCCGGCGTGCGGACGGCGACGATGTTCTGGCCCGGCGCCAATGTCGCGATCGGCGGCACCCGCGCGACCGCGTGGCCGCACGCGCTGACCGGCGGGGTGCGGCCCGATGACTGGCAGCAATATAACGAAGCGGTGACAGGCCCGCAGCGGGTCAATGCGGTGCTCGATTGGCTGCGGCGCCCGGCGGCGATCCGCCCCGCCTTCGTCACGCTCTATTTCGATACGGTGGATACCGCCGGGCACCATTTCGGCCCGGGCGATGCGCGCACCACGGCGGCGGTGGCCGAGGTCGATGCGCGGATCGGCGATCTGGTCGGCGGGCTGGCGTCGCTCGGCCAGCCGGCCAATGTAGTGCTTGTCGCCGATCACGGCATGGCGGAGACGAGCAGCGCGCGGACCATCGCCCTGGACACGATCGCTGATCCGGCAGACTATCGCGTCATCGAGAGCGGCCCCTATGCCGCGCTCGCCGCCATGCCGGGGCAGACGGCGGCGCTGGAACGCAAGCTGCTGGGCAAGAGCGCGCATATGACGTGCTGGCGCAAGGCGGAGATCCCGGCGCGTTTTGCCTATGGCAAGAATCCGCGCGTGCCAGCCTATCTGTGCCTCGCCGATGATGGCTGGACGATCGCGCCGAGCGCCCCCAAGCAAGCATCGAGCGGCGGCAGCCATGGCTATGACAATATGGCCGATGACATGACCGCCTTGTTCATCGCCCACGGCCCGGCCTTTGCGCGGGGTCGCATCATCCCGGCATTTGACAATGTCGACGTGCAGCCGATGCTGGCGGCGTTGCTCGGCATCGCGCCGCGCGTGACCGATGGCAGCCTGACGACGTGGAACGCAGCAAAGAAATAGGAGAGCGGCGCGTGCAATATTTCGAGGATATCGAGATCGGCTCCCGCCAGCGTTTCGGCCGCTATGCCGTCACGCGTGAGGAGGTGATCGCTTATGCCGAGAAGTTCGATCCCCAGCCCTTCCACCTGTCGGACGAGGCGGCGGCGCAGACGCATTTCGGGCGGCTCTCGGCCAGCGGCTGGCACACCTGCGGGATGGTGATGTCGATGGTCGTCGCCAATCTCACGGCCAACAAGCAGGCGGGACTGGGCTCCCCCGGGATCGACGAGCTGCGCTGGCTGAAGCCGGTCTATCCGGGCGACACGTTGCGCTGCGAAACCGAGATCCTCGACAAGCGCGCCTCGCAGAGCCGCCCCGAAATGGGCAGCTTCCGCTCGCGCATGACCGTGCTCAATCAGGACGATGTGGTGGTGATGACGTTCGTGTCGATCGGGCTGATCCGCACACGACCTGACGAAGCCGGGCGATAGCGTTCCCCGGCAACCGCCGGGGAAAGCATGGCGACATCATTCCGGACGGGTGTCCCGACCGCTGCGCCCACCGCCACGCCCACCGCCACGCATCGCGCCGCGGTTGTCGCCGCCCGACTGCCGAGAGCTCTGCCGTCCGCCGTCGGGCCGCGCCTGCGGCTGTGCGACCGCACCGGCATCGGCCGCCCCCGGCTGGACCGCCGGACGCGCGCCGCGATTGCCCTGATACCCCTGGCGCGACCCACGACTGCCCTGGAAGCCCTGGCGCGGCCCGCGATCGCCCTGGGCGCCCTCAGCCTGCCGCGGATCGCGGTTGAAGCCCTGCCAATTGGCGCGGTCCGGCCCGCGACCGTCGGTGCCCGGCCGGCCATCGCGATCGGGGCGCCCCTGCCACGTGCCTGGCCGGCCATCGCGACCCGGGCGGCCCTGCCAGTTCTGGCCCGGACGGCCCTGGAAGTTCTGGCCACCACGGCGGCCTTCCCAATAGCGGCGCTGATTATCGTTCCAGCGATGCGCGCGGCGATTACGATCGTAAACGTAATAGCCCGTGCCGGGATAATAATAATCGCCATACCAGCCGTAATAGCTGTTGCCGAAGCCACCCAGGCCATAACCCGCGCCGCCATAGCCCAAGCCGCCGTACCCTAGGCCGCCGTACCCGAAACCGTCGTCATAACCATAGCCGCCGGCACCATAGCCGATACCGACCCCGCTATAGCCATACCCATCGGTGCAGCCACCCAGGCCGATCGCCGCGACCAGGCCGAGCGCGGCCAATTTCATCCGTGAAAACGCCATTTCCCAATTCCCGAACATGCGCGGCAATCCGATGCCGTCTGCAGATGGAAACAAAACGGGGGGCGGAACATATTCGTTCCGCCCCCCGGCATTGGCACTGATGCACGGCGTGCAGCAGCTCAGTGCTTCACGTTGCGCCACACGTTCTGATACGCGCCGTAAGCGAGGAAGGTGAAGATCAGCAGGAACAAAACGGTGGCAATGCCGGCGCCGTGGCGCGCCTGCAGCTTGGGCTCCGCCGTCCACACCAGGAATGCCGAAACGTCCTTGGCCATCTGATCCACCGTCGCCTTGGTGCCGTCGAGATAGGTCACCTGCCCGTCGGTGGTGATCGGCGCCGGCATGGCGATGTTGAGGTTGGCGAAATACGGGTTGTAATACAGCCCCTCCGGCGTCTTGGAATCGGGGAAGTGCTTGAGCAGCGCCGCCGGCTGGTTCTGATAGCCGGTGAGCAGCGAATAGACATAGGCCGCGCCGTCATGCCGCGCCTTGGCCATCAGCGACAGATCAGGTGGCAGCGCATTGTTGTTGGCGGCGCGCGCCGCGACGTCGTTGGCGAAGGGCGACGGGAAGCGATCCGATGCGACGCCCTTGCGCGTGGCGACTTCGCCGGTGTCGGGATTGATCGACGGGATGTTGTCGTAGCTGCCGGCGAAGGCCTTCACCTGCGCGTCGTTATACCCGATTTCCTTGAGGTCGCGGAACGCCACCAGGCGCAACGAATGGCAGCCCGCACAGACTTCCTTGTAGACCTGCAGCCCGCGCTGGACCTGGCGGTTGTCGAACTTGCCGAACGGGCCGTTGCTGGCCAGCGCGAGTTCTTTCGGATGCTCGTGGAATTCGTGCTCGGCGGTAACCGCGGGCGGCTCCGAGATCAGCCCGGTGACCGTGCCGAACAATGCGAGCGCCAGCACGCCGGCAAAGGCGATCCCGACGATCAGTGCGATAAAGCGAACCATGCTTGTATTTCCTCTTGTTCGCTTACGACTGCACGGCGGAAGGCTGGGCCGGCGTCAGCGCGGTATGCGCCGGGCTGGTGCCGCCACGTTTCGCGAGCACCGCCTCGGTGATCGAATTGGGCAGCGGCGCCGGCCGTTCCGACCGCGAGATCATCGGCAGGATGATCAGGAAGTGCGCGAAATAATAAGCGCCGCAGATCTGGCTGAGGATGACGTACACCGGATCGGCCGGCGATCCGCCGCAATAGCCGAGGATCAGCACGTCGAGCACCAGGATCCAGAACGCGATCCGCGCCTTGGGGCGATAATTGTTCGAGCGCACCGGCGAATTGTCCAGCCAGGGCAGGAAGAACAGCAGCAGGATCGAGCCGAACATGGCCAGCACGCCCCACAGCTTGGCAGGCAGGATGAAATCGACCGTGAAGGCGCGCAGGATCGCGTAGAACGGCCAGAAATACCATTCGGGCACGATATGCGCGGGCGTCGAGAGCGGGTTGGCCGGGATGTAGTTATCGGGATGGCCCAGGAAGTTCGGGAAGAAGAACAGCAACACCGCGAACACCAGCAGGAACACGCCCAGCCCGAAGCCGTCCTTCGCCGTATAATACGGATGGAACGGCACGGTATCCTGCTCGCCCTTCACTTCCACGCCGGTCGGGTTGTTGGAGCCCGGAATGTGCAGTGCCCAGATGTGCAGGATGATCACGCCGGCGATCACGAACGGCAGCAGATAATGGAGCGAGAAGAAGCGATTGAGCGCGGCATCGTCCGGCGCATAACCGCCCAGCAGCCACACGCGGATCGTTTCGCCGATGCCGGGTATGGCAGAGAAGAAGCCGGTGATGACCTGCGCGCCCCAGAAGCTCATTTGCCCCCAGGGCAGCACATAGCCCATGAACGCCGTCGCCATCATCAGCAGGAAGATGGTCACGCCGAGCAGCCAGATCATCTCGCGCGGCGCCTTGTACGATCCGTAATAGAGGCCGCGGAAGATGTGCAGATAGACGACGATGAAGAACATCGAGGCGCCGTTGGCGTGCGCATAGCGCAGCAGCCAGCCGGCGTTGACGTCACGCATGATATGCTCAACCGAATCGAACGCGATCGCGCCGTTCGCCGCATAATGCATCGCCAGCACGATGCCGGTGATGATCTGAATGGCCAGCGCCGCGCCCGCGAGCACGCCGAAATTCCAGAAATAGTTGAGATTGCGCGGCACAGGATAGCCGGCGCCCACCGCGTTGTACACGAGGCGCGGGAAGGGCAGACGCTCGTCCACCCATTTCATCACCGGATTGCCCGGTTGATACTGCTTGGCCCAGGGAAAGCTCATATCTGGATCCTCAACCGACGGTCACGGTCGTGTCTGACGAGAAGGCATAGTCCGGCACCACCAGATTGGTGGGCGCGGGGCCTTTGCGGATGCGTGCAGCGGTATCGTAAGCCGATCCGTGGCATGGGCAGAAATAGCCGCCGAACGGGCCCTTATTCTCGCCCTCGCCCGCGCCCAGCGGCACGCAGCCGAGATGCGTGCACACGCCCATGGTGATCAGCCAATTCTTTTTGTTTGGCTTGGTGCGATCGGCAAGCGACTGCGGATCGCGCAACTCGCTGACCGGCACGGCATCGGCGGCGGCGATCTCCGCCGGCGTCAGATTGCGCACGAACAGCGGCTGCTTGCGGAAACTGGTCTTGATCGCCTGGCCGGGCAGGATCTTGGACAGATCGATCTCGGTCGTCGCCTGCGCCAGCACGTCGGCGCTGGGGTTCATCTGGTTGATCAGCGGCAGCACCGCCACACCCGCGCCAACGCCGGCAAAGGCGACGGCCGCGATGTTGATGAAATCACGACGACGGGGGTCGTGGGACTCATCATGGTGTGGCGCCGGGGCCTCACCGGGTGGGACAGCGGTATCAATACTTGCCATTCACTTGCCCTTGCAACTTAGCCGGCGATCATTCCCGGGGTAGCATCCGCAAACGCACAAGATACGCATCCCCTATCCCCCGTTCCCGCGGGGGCTGCCGATCTGATAGACGCGGCAGGGCGACTTTGCCAACTGCATTTTGGCACGGTTGCGGCACGCGCGATCGATGTGCGATGGGATGAAGCCATGCGTATCGCTTTGTATCAGCCCGACATCGCCGGCAATGTCGGCGCCATCCTGCGCACCGCGGCGTGCCTGGGGCTGGGCGTCGATCTGATCGAGCCGATGGGATTCACCTGGAGCGACAAGGCGCTGGCCCGCTCCGGCATGGATTATGTCGGGCAGGTCGATGTCGTGCGACATATGGATTGGGCCGCGTTCCTCGCCCAGGTGAGCGGGCGCATCGTGCTGCTCACCACCAAGGGCGCGGTGCGGCTGGATGCCGCCGTCTTTGCGGAGGATGACGTGCTGCTGATGGGCAGCGAAGGCGCTGGCGTGCCGGCGGAGGTGCATGCGCGCGCCGATGTGCGCGTGCTCATCCCGATGCGCGCCGGCATGCGATCGATGAACATCTCGGTGGCGACAGGGATCGTGGCGGCCGAGGCGCTGCGCCAGACCGGCGGATGGCCTATTTAATTCCTCCCCGACCTTTGCTCGGGGAGGGGGACCATTCGCTGAAGGAGCGAATGGTCCCAGCGGCGGGTCGATCGTGCCCCCGGCACGATCTTGGATTGCCGGGGGCAATCCAACCCGACGCTCCCAGCAAGCTGGGGAAGGAATTTTGGTTCCCCACCCGGCACGAAACGATAATAAGACATCATGATCCTCGACCCCGAACAGACCCTCGCCCGCACCTGGTTCGAATCGCTGCGCGATCAGATCTGCGCCGAATTCACCGCCATCGAACGCGAGGCGGGCTCCGACGCCGCGTTCGAATATTCCCCGTGGGACCGGATCGATCCCTCGGGCGGGCCGGGCGGTGGCGGCACGCGCGGGGTGATGAAGGGCAAGGTCTTCGAGAAGGTCGGTGTCAACGTCTCCACCGTCGGCGGCACGCTGGAAGGCGATTTCGCCAAGACGATCAACGGCGCGGGCGACGATCCGGCGTTTTTCGCCACCGGCATCAGCCTGGTCGCGCACATGGCCAATCCGCAGGTGCCCGCGGTGCACATGAATTGCCGCTTCCTCGTCACCACCAAACGCTGGTTCGGCGGCGGCGCCGATCTCAACCCGCCGCTGCCGGTGGCCGAGGATACGGCGGATTTCCATGCCACGCTGGAGGCCGCGTGCGATGCGCACGATCCGGGCGATTATCCGCGCTTCCGCAAATGGGCCGAGGACTATTTCTTCATCCCGCATCGCCAGGTGCATCGTGGCGTGGGCGGCATCTTCTTCGATCATCTGGAAGGCGATTTCGCCACCAACTTCGCCTTCGTGCAGGATGTCGGCCGTGCGTTCCTGGATGCCTATCCGCGCATCGTCAGGCGGCGCATGAACGATCCGTTCGACGCCACCGATCTGGCCAGGATGCACGCCTGGCGCGGGCGTTATGCCGAATTCAACCTCGTCTATGATCGCGGCACGCTGTTCGGGCTCAAGACCGGGGGCAATATCGACGCCATCCTGATGAGCCTGCCGCCGGTCGCGACATGGGAGTGATCGGGGTGGGCGTGATCGGATGGCATTGATCCCCGTCGCCGACAGCGATGTGGCGACGATCGTCACCACGCTGGAAATGACGTGCCGCCCCCCGGCCCGGCCGATGCCCGATTCCACGCTGCGGCTGATGCGCTGGGACGCGCCATCGCCGGACAAATATCGGGCGCTGTTTCGCCGCGTCGGCGCGCCGTGGCTATGGTTCTCGCGGCTGGTGATGAGCGACGCGCAACTGACCGACATCATCCATGATCCGGCGATTGCGATCCACGCGGTGGTCGACCGACAGGGGATCGAGGTTGGCCTGCTCGAGCTCGATTATCGCAGCGCCGGCGTATGCGAGCTTGCCTATGTCGGGCTGATTCCCGAGCTGACCGGGCAGCGCCATGGCCGCTGGCTGATGGCGCAGGCGCTGGCCATGGCCTGGCGCAAGGATGTGGCGCGGGTGTGGGTGCATACCTGCACGCTGGATCACCCCTCCGCGCTCGGCTTCTATCGCGCGTCCGGTTTTACCGCGATCTCGCGCACGGTAGAGACGTTCGCCGATCCGCGGCTGACCGGCACGCTGCCGGCCGACACCGCGCCTCAGATCCCCGTGCTGGCGATCAACCGGCGATAAGCCGCGATCTGCACCAGGATGGTGGCCAGCACCGCCGCGCTGGTCACCACCCCCGCGCCGGCATCGGCCATGGCGATCGCCACGACATTGGGCGCGCCGGCCTCGAGCGCGGTGGCGATCATCGTGAACGGCGTCGCCAGCAACGCGCCCCCGACGACCGTTAGCGCGGCCAGCCCCGCCAGCACCAGGCCATGGCCGCGTGTCAGCGCCCAGCTGCGCGACAGGCTGCGCGCGACGCTCAGGCCCGGCTCCGCCGCCAGCACCGGCCCAACCACCAGCAGGCGGCCAAGCAGATAGAAAGCCGGCACCAGCAAGACGAGCGTGAGCACGCCGATGCCGAGCGGCAGGCCGACCACGATCATGGCCAGCAGGTAGCGCGGGAACAAGCGCACGCCGGCGCGGATCGCACCCGCCACATCGGGCCGATCACGCTGCAGATACAGCATCAGCACGACGAGCGACCCGGCCTGCACCAGCAGCGTGCCGACGAGATACCAGCCACCATAGGCCGATACCCAGGCGACCACCTTCTGCGCCACCACCAGTTGGTCGGCATCGCTCATTCCCGCCGTCACCGATAGCGGCGGCATGGCGGGCAACAGCAGCAACATGGCGAGTTGCGGCAGGAAGAAGAAAAAGCCCGCCACGCGCAGCAGCAGATCGCCATCGGCGCGCGCCATCGCCCAGGCATCGACGAGCACGCTTCGTATATCAAATTTCATAACGGAATGGTCATCTCGATTCGACGATCGCCTCACGCGCATCGCGCACGGCCAGATAGAGTTTGCCCTCGAACGCCGCGGCCAGCACGAAGAAGCTGGTCTGCACCACGCTGACCACTACCGAGGTGAGCACGGTGGCGAGCGAAATCTCGCCCTCGCCGCCGGCGATCAGCTGGAAGATCGAGCCGAACACGGTGCGCGCCGCGAGCATCGCGACACCAAAGACGATGCAATAGAGAATCAGCACCCCAATCACTTTCCAGGTGATGCCGCGAGTCAGCACGAATGACCGCTTGAACGCCCCCACCCCCCGCCGCTCCCGCACCACCACCGGCGTCAGCAACGACAGGCGCGCGACGAGAAACAGAAATAGCGGCAGGAGCAACAGCCCGTAAACCGACACGAACATGGCCACACCGCCCGATACCGGCACGCGCTGACCGCCCATCGCGCCGCGAAAATCATAACCGGCGAGGCTCAGCGCCACCGGGATCGGCACAAACAGCGCGAAGCCCGCGATCACCGCGAGCAGCGAAATGCCGATCAGCGGCAGGAGGCGGGCATTGGCCGTCCGGACCGCCGGCCCGCGACCGGCGCGCTGTTGCGTCGCCAAGGCAATAATGGCCAGCTGCCCCCACAAGCCGATCAGCGTGAGCACCAGCCCGACCGCGCTCACGATCATGCTGGCCGTAGGCGATTGCTTTGCGAACGGCGCGATGCTGGCCGATAGCGAGCTGGGCAAAAAGATCGTCAGCAAGGCGATGGGCACGACCACGCCCATATTGTCGCTCAGGAAATCGGTCGCTCGATCCCATACATTGCCCATGCTGATCTTCATCGAACCACCGCTCCCCACGCCCCGTCCCTAGGCTCGTCTCGTAGCGCAAGCCGGCGGTGCTTGCCAGTACGTGACAGCCGCCTGCTTGCGCCACGCCCGCGACTGGCGCAATTGCCACGTGTGATGATGCTGGACGATATCGAATGGCGCGTGGCGCCCGCACCGGTGGACTATGCGACCGCGCTGGTGGAGATGGAAGCGCGCGCCAGCGCGGTCGCCACCGGCGCCGCACGCGAGCTGATCTGGTTGCTCGAACATCCCCCGGTTTATACCGCGGGCACCTCGGCCGATAGTGCCGAGCTGGTTGATCCGCGCTTCCCGGTGGTCAGCGCCGGGCGCGGGGGCCGCTATACGTATCATGGTCCAGGGCAGCGCGTCGGCTATGTCATGCTCGATCTGACCAAGCGCGGGCGCGACGTGCGGCACTTCGTTCACACGCTCGAAGGCTGGATCATCGCGGCGCTGGGCGAGCTCGACATCGCTGCGTTCCGCGCGCCGGGGCGCATCGGCATCTGGACGCTGGATGGGGGCAAGGAAGCCAAGATCGGGGCGATCGGCGTGCGCGTGCGGCGCTGGATCACGCTGCACGGCTTTTCGGTCAACCTGTCGCCCGATCTCGGGCATTTCGGCGGCATCGTGCCATGCGGCATTGCCGATTACGGCGTGACCAGCGCGGCGGCGCTGGGAAAAGCAACGGACCTCGCAACCTTTGACGCCGCCCTCGCGTTGCACCGCAATGCGTTTCTCGAAACACTTTCTTGCAGCGCAGAAAACTGTGCTTGAGGCGTTTCGTTAATCCGACTAACGTCCACGCTGGTTTGGGTATTTGGCCAACAGGCGTTACCAATCCATTTTCTAGGGAGCTATTCAAATGCGTGCACTCATCTCCAAGGTCCTCACTGGTTCGATGATCGCCGGCGCGGCGCTGATGGTTTCGGCCTGCGGCCCGAAGACCGAAACGACGACCGAAAACACCATGGTCACCGATCTGAACGCGACCGAAGGCATGGACACGATGTCCGACAACATGACCGCCGTTGACGGCGCGATGGGCAACGACATGGGCGCTGGCATGGCCAACGACACGATGATGTCGAACGACACCATGATGATGTCGAACACCACGACGACCAACACCACGATGTAATCCAGCCTCACGGCTTGGTTAACGGCAGGCCGTCCGGGAAACCGGGCGGCCTTTTTGATTCCGCATCGGAAAAGAGTTGGGCAGCAACGTAAAAGGCCGTAACCAGACGCGAATGCATTCAGGTGAGGTTTCGATGACGGTGTTGCTGCGTACCATTTTTGCCGCGACGATCGCGGCGTCGGCGCTCGCGCCGCTGCCGGCGTCGGCACAATTCTACATGAAATCCTTTGACTTCAGCGGCGCGCCGGTGCGCGGCGACGAACCGATCATCGGGCTCAACATGCCCGATGCGACCGAGGCGGAGCTCGATGCCGGCCTGGTGTGGAATCTGCGCGCCGCGCTCAATATCGCTGCGCTGCAATGCCAGTTCGCGCCCAATCTGCTCACCGTGCCGCAATATAATATGGTCATGCTGGATCACGCCGGCGAGCTGAAATCCACTTATGCCACGCTGACCAAATATTTCGCGCGCAAGAACAAGGCGCCCCGCGCCGCGCAAATGGCGCTCGATCAGTTCGGCACGCGTGTTTACAGCAGCTATTCGACCACCTCTGCGCAATTGGGCTTCTGCCAGACCGCGTCGAACATCGGCCGCGCCGCGATCTTTGCGCCACGCGGTTCGCTGCACGTGGTGGCGAAAAACCGCCTGCGCGAGATGCGCAATGCCTTGCTGCCTTATGGCGAACAGCGCTTCCCGCGCGGCATCGGTTTCGAGGATCGCCGCGTGCTCGTGCCGCGGCTCGATGCGCAGTGCTGGAAGGGCAGCAGCTGGAACGCGAGGAAGTGCGGCTCCAGCGTCCAGTGGGTGATGCAATAAGGCTCTTGCTCCCCGCTCTCATGCGGGGAGCAGCCTAGCGCAGACCGAGCAATTTGTGCGTCTGGATGGTCAGCCGCCATTTGGGGCGTGCCAGCACCATATCGATCGCGGCGGCATGATTGGCCTGCGCCTGCGCATTATCCATCGGCTGAAGCAGGAAATGGGCAAAATCCCAGGTTTCCAGCGCCGTGATATCGGTGCCCGCCTGTGGCCACACCAGCTTTAGCTCATCGCCGCTGCGCTGCACCACCTGGCTGCCGGCCTTGGGGCTGATGCACACCCAATCGATGCGGGGATGCACCGGCAGCGTGCCGTTGCTCTCGATGGCGATCTCGAAGCTTTCCGCGTGGAACGCATCGACGATCGCATCATCGATCTGCAGCATCGGCTCGCCACCGGTGAGCACGACAAAGCGGCGCTCCACAGCTTCGCCCCAAAATTCTGCCGCCGCCGTCGCCAGCGCCGCAGCATCGGCGAACTTGCCACCGCCGAGCCCATCGGTGCCGACAAAATCGGTATCACAGAACTGGCAGATCGCGCTCGCACGGTCCTGTTCGCGGCCTGACCACAGATTGCAGCCGGCGAAGCGCACGAACACTGCACGGCGCCCGGCATGCACCCCCTCGCCCTGCAGCGTGAGGAACATCTCTTTAACGGCGTAACTCATGATCAGGCGGCGTAGATCGTCGGATCGGGCAGGCCGGCATCCTCGAAACCCTTGCTGCGCAACCGGCAGCTATCGCATTGCCCGCAATGCAGCCCTTCGGGCGTGGGATCGTAGCACGACCAGCTGAGCCCGGCATCGAGCCCGAGCCGCGCCGCTTCGCGCACGATATCCGCCTTGGTCATATGCTGCAGCGGCGCCTGGATGCGGAACGGCACGCCCTCCACGCCGGCCTTGGTGGCGAGTTCCGCCAGATGCTCGAACGCGGCGATGAATTCGGGGCGACAATCGGGATAGCCCGAATAATCCAGCGCGTTGACACCGATATACAGATCGCGCGCGCCCATCGCCTCGGCCCAGCCCAGCGCCAGGCTGAGGAAGATCGTGTTGCGCGCGGGCACATAGGTGACCGGGATGCCGCCGCCATCGCGCGTGCCCGCGCCGTCCTTGGGCACGTCGATATCGGCGGTCAGCGCGGAGCCACCGAATGCCGACAGATCGAGCGGCAACACGATATGCCGCGCGGCGCCGAGCGCGGCGACGATCCGGCGCGCGGCGGCAAGCTCGACCTGATGGCGCTGATTATAATCGATCGAGAGCGCCAGGATCTGATGCCCGTCCTCGCGCGCGCGCGCGGCGGAAACCATGGAGTCCAGGCCGCCCGAGACGAGGACGACGGCGTAGCTGGTGGCAGATGTCATGATGGCGCCCCCGCTATGCCCATGATCGGGCCAGCGCAACGAAAAACGGGCCGCCCGTAGGCGACCCAGGGGTGGCTGATGACAGCCCGTTTAGGGAGAACCGTGGCCGAACGAATATGGTCACGACCCTGTTATTAGCCGGACATCGTAAATTATCGCTTAACGAACTGCCCCGGTCTGGTGGCAAAAACCCACATGATGGCCTTCATATTCGGTTTCAAACGGTGCGCCTTCGAGAATGCCCTGCGTCCGTAAACTGAACTGCGTGCGCCCCTCGACATGGATCATGCTGCGGCCATGCCCCGCCCCGGGGCAGGTATAATGCACCGTCGCCGAACGGGGATCATTGGCGATCACGAAACGCGAACATTGCGCTGTGCCATGCTGGATCTGCATGACGTTGCGCGGATCGGCAATGCACAGCGAGCGTGACGTGCCATCCTTTTCCTTGAGCACCCACCGCCCCGGCTGGAGCGCATCCAGCGCCGCCACGCGCGGCGCCTGCGCCGCGCTGGCCGCGCCGCCCACCACCGCCACGAACAGCAATCCCATCATCGCTTGTCGATACCGCATCTCGCCAGCCCCCGGGCCGGAACGCGCTGTGCAACCGGCCGCTGGCTATCTGGGGATGCCCGGCACGCCAGACAATGACGCTTACGAAACGATTGCGCTGACCGGCACTGGAAATTTGGTCGAGCAGAATTGGCAATCGACATGGATCAGCCCGTGCTCGTCCGCCATATCCGCCTGCTCCGCGGGCGGGAACTGGCCCAGCACCCCGGCGATGTACTCGGGCGAGCAGCGGCACCCGCGCGCCAACGGCACGTCGGACAGCAGCCGCACTTCCTGCTCCTCGTTGAACAAGCGCCACACCAAGGTTTCCAGCGGCAGCGCGGGATCGGCCAGTTCGTCCGCCCCCATCGTGCCGCCGAGGATCGCGACATGCTCCCATTCGGGGTGATCAAGCCGCACGTGCAGCCGCTCGCGGCCTTCCTCGCCCTCGGGCAAATGCTGCAGGAACAGCCCGCCGGCGACATGCCGCCCATCGGGCTGGCGCTTGATGCCGAGCCGCACCAGACTGGGGATCTGTTCGGACTGGATGAAATAGCTTTCCGCCGCATCGGCCAGCGTGTCGCCATCCAGCGGCACGATGCCCTGATACCGCTCCTTGGTCGCCGCCTGATCGAACGTGATGGCGAGATAGCCCGTGCCGAACAAAGCGAACAGGCTGGGATCTTCCGGCCCTGCGGCGAGCCGCTCGGCATCATATTGCACATAACCGCGCAATTCGCCGGCCTTGTAATCGCACACCAGCAGCTTGACGACGCCGCTCTCGGTCTGCGCCTGCAAGGTCAATTGCCCGCCGACATCCTTCAGCGTCGAGCCCAGCAACGCCGCCAGCGTCAGCGCCTCGGCCAGCAACGCCTCGATCGGCGGCGGATACGCGTGCGCGGCAAGGATCGTGTCGAGCGCAGCGCCCAGCCGCACGACGCGGCCACGGGCATGCCGCGCGGGGATGGTAAAGCCGAGCGCGCGGTCGGTATCGTTGGAAATCGCTTCGTTCATAAATTCCGTCATCCCAGCGAACGCCGGGATCTCATGCCGCAAGGTCGCCCTTGGTTACGTGGAGCTGCCAGCGTCCGCCGGCATGATGGAAATAGGCAATATTGCCCGTGGATCAACCGATCTGCCCGAAGCACCAGCGCAGGATCGATTTCTGCGCATGCAGCCGGTTGGCCGCCTCGGCCCAGATCAGCGATTGCGGGCCGTCGATCACCGCATCGGTAACCTCCTCGCCGCGATGCGCCGGCAGGCAGTGCAGGAACACGGCATCGGGCTTGGCCTCGGCCATCAGCGCCTCGCTGACCTGATAGGGCGCGAGCGCGGCGAGCTTGGTCTCGGCATGCTCCTGCCCCATCGAAATCCAGCTGTCGGTAATGACGACATCGGCACCGGCGACTGCCTCCGATGCCCTCGCGACAACGGTCGCGCGGCCCTGCCCGCGCGCGACATCGATATCGCTCGGCATGAAGCCCTGCGGGCAGGCGGCGACGACATCGAACTGCATCAGCGCCGCTGCCTCCATGATCGAGGCGAGCACGTTGTTACCATCGCCGACCCAGGCGACCTGCAAGCCGGGCAGCGGCTTGCCGCTTTCGATGATGGTCAGCAGATCGGCCATGATCTGGCTGGGATGCGAGGCATCGGTCAGCCCGTTGATCACCGGCACGCTCGCATAATGCGCCATCTGTTCGAGCTTGGCGTGATCATCGGTGCGGATCATGATCGCATCGCAATAGCCCGACAATACGCGCGCCGTATCGGCGATCGACTCGCCGCGGCCGAGCTGTGTGGTGCCGGCATCCAGCACGATCGACGCGCCGCCCAGCTGCCGCATCGCCATGTCATACGATACGCGCGTGCGCGTGGAATTCTTCTCGAACACCATGCCCAGGACATGCCCGGCGAGCGGCGCATCACTATCGGCGCGGCCCTTGGGCCAGCCGGCGCGCGCCGCCTTGCGGTCCAGCGCATCGGCCAACATGGCCGCGATGCCATCGGGCCCGGCGTCCGAAAGATCGAGGAAGTTGCGGTAGGTCATTGAAAATCCTCCCTCGCGCAGCGGGGGAGGTGGCAGGCGAAGCCTGACGGAGGGGGCGCCCCCGCAGGCGCCACGCTCGTGGAGCGGCCCCCTTCACCATGCTGCGCATGGTCCCCCTCCCCCGCTGCGCGGGGGAGGATGTTAAGCTCAATCATCGCTCGTCCCCGCGAAGCTCCGCGCGCCGGCGCTGAGCCGCTCGATGCAATCGGCGATATGGCTTTCGTCGATGATCAGCGGCGGCAGCACGCGGAACACGTTCTCGCCCGCCGCAACGGTCAGCAGCCCGTGATTGTCGCGCAGATGGGCGACGAAATCGCGGCTGACGGCCGGCTCCTTCATCTTGATGCCGAGCATCAGCCCCTTGCCGCGAATTTCCTCGAAGAGATGATCGTGATTGGGGATAAGTTGCTCGAACGCCGCGCGCAGCCGCTCGCCCATCCGTTCCACCTGCGGCAGGAAATCGGCCTCGAGCATCACATCGAGCACCGCCATGCCCGCGGCCATGGCCAGCGGGTTGCCGCCATAGGTCGAGCCATGCGTGCCGAACACCATGCCCTTGGCGGCTTCCTCGGTCGCCAGGCACGCGCCCAGCGGGAAGCCGGCGCCGATGCCTTTGGCCACCGTCATGATGTCGGGCTCGATGCCGTAATGTTCATAGGCCCACATCTTGCCGGTGCGGCCATAGCCGCACTGGATCTCGTCGAGGATCAGCAGCAGGCCGTGCTCGTCACAGGCCTTGCGCAGCCCCTGGATGAATTCGGGCGTGCCTGCGGTCATCCCGCCCTCGCCCTGGATCGTCTCGACCAGGAAGCCGGCCGTCTCGCCATCGATCTTGGCCAGCGCGCCGGCCAGATCGTTGAACGGGACATAATCAAAGCCCGGCAGCAGCGGCTCGAACCCGTCCCGCATCTTGGGCTGATCGGTGGCCGAGATCGCGCCGATCGAGCGGCCGTGGAAGGCGTTCTTGAACGTGATCAGCTTGTGCCGCTCAGGGTTGCCATTGACGTAATGATAGCGCCGCGCGGTCTTGATCGCGCACTCGATCGCCTCGACGCCCGAATTGGTGAAGAACAACGTATCGGCAAAGCTGACATCGATGATGCGCTGCGCCAGCGCCTCGCCCTGCGGGCTGCCATACAGGTTCGACACGTGCATCAGCGTCGCGGCCTGCTCGGCAATCGCTTTCACCAGATGCGGATGGCCGTGGCCCAGCGCGTTGACTGCGATGCCGGCGGCGAAATCGAGATAGCGTTCGCCCTGTTCGCCATAGAGATACACGCCCTCGCCGCGCACCGGGCGCACGCCGCAACGCGGGTACACGGGCATCAGGGGGGTGATCGGCACGACAGGTCTCCCGAAAAGGAAAGGGCGACCAAAACGGTCGCCCAAGGCCCGTTTTACGGCCACCGTGGGCGCAGCGCAATGCCGCTAGTTCTTGATCTTCCAGCCCGAGCGCAGCAGCGCATAACAGACGATGGCCAAGGCCACATCGAGCGCCAGGATGGCGATGCTGCCGATCAGGATCGGCGAATCCGCGGTGCCGAGAAAACCGTAACGGAAACCCGAGATGATATAGAAAAACGGATTGGCGTGGCTGACCGCGCGGAACGCCGGCGCCAGCCGGTCGACCGAATAGAAAGTGCCCGACAACAACCCCAGCGGCGTGACGAGGAAATTCGTCACCGCAGCGGCATGATCGAACTTCTCCGCCCAGATCGACGTGATCACGCCGAGCAGGGCCAGAAACAGCGTACCGAGGAACCCGAACCACGCCACGGCCCAGAAATGCACCGGGATCAGATGCACGCCGTACAGCATCATCGCGCCCCAGACGGCAATGCCGACGAGGAATGCGCGCGTCATCGCGCCGCCGAGCAACGCGACGAGCAACTCCATCGTCGAGAGCGGCGGCTGGAGGTAATCGACGATCGTGCCCTGGATCTTGCCCACCATCAGCGAGAAGCTGGCATTGGCGAAGGCCGGCCCCATCATGCCCTGGGTGATGATCAGCCCGGGAGCGATGAATTCGGCGAACGGGATTTGCACGCCGCCGATCAGCACCGGCAGCTTGGCGCCGGTGGCGATGCTGAAAACGATCAGGAACAGCAGGGTGGTAAGCGCCGGTGCCCAGATGGTTTGCAGCTGCACCTTGAAGAAACGGCGCACCTCCTTGATATAGAGCGTTCGAAGACCGCCCCAATTGACGTTACGAATGACCGGAACGCCGGGGGCGCTCATCACCGATGATGGCACATCGACTGAATTTGGGCCGAATGGGGGCTGGCTGCTCATGGCACTCGCGCTAAAGCGTGGCGCCGCCGCCCGCAACCCGGCAGAGAAGAATGGGATAAAGAATGAGCTGGACTGACGAGCGGATCGATACGCTACGCAAGATGTGGGAAGGCGGCAGCACCGCCAGCCAAATTGCCGAGGAACTGACCGGCGTCAGCCGCAACGCGGTGATCGGCAAGGCGCATCGCCTGGGGCTGCAATCGCGCCCCTCGCCGGTTAAGCCCAACGAACCCGTCGCCGACAAGCCCGCGGCGGCCGCGGCACCGATCGCCCCCGAGCCGGTCGAGCCGAAGGCCGTGCCAGCGCCCAAGCCGGTCGTTGCCGCGCCCGTGCCCAAGCCCGTGGAGCAAGCCGCGGCGCCCGTGCCCGCGCCGGTTGATCTCGACGATGAAGACGAGGATGACGACGAGATCGACGCGCCCGTGATCGCGGCCCCCGCCGCACCGCCGGCACCGATCATGCGCTCGGTCGGCCCCGGCGGCTTCCTGCGCCAGGCGCCCGGCGAGCAGCAGGCACCGATCACCCCCGCGCCGCCGCGCCGGCTGGTGCCGGCCAAGCCCTCGCCCGAGATGGCGGACAAAACCAGCCTGCTCGATCTCAGCGACAAGGTGTGCAAATGGCCGCTCGGCCATCCCGGCGAGCCCGATTTCCATTTCTGCGGGGATAAGGTGAACCCGGGCTTCCCGTATTGCGTGGCGCATTGCGGCCATGCCTATCAGGCGCAGCTGCCGCGCCGCGATCGTCGCCCGCCGCCGCCGCTACCGTTCGGTGGCGCGCGCGGCCGCTGACTTCGGCCGCGAACCAATAAAAACCCCGCTGCAGCCGATAGGCCGCAGCGGGGTTTATGTTGCATGGCAACGTGGGTTGTCCGGGATGACTAGATTGCTGTCCGAGTCATTTAATCCCTGGGGCCACGCCAATCGGGCTGCAAATCCGATTGGAAGCGCCTGGATCGCGAACGATCCAGGCAACTCGCGCATCTCTTAAAAACGGAATGCGGCAACTGCGCGAACGCTGTGCGATTTCAGCCGGTCATCGCTGCGCTGAAAATCGGTGCCCTGCGCATTGCCCAGCACGAACGGGTTGGTCACTGGCGTGGTCGCGCCGGCCCCGGCCCGGACGGTATAATCATCGTCCTTCAGCGTCTTGTACTGATATTCCAGACCGACCGAGAAATTGCGCCCGACCTTCTGCTCGACGCCGCCGCCCAGGACATAGCCCCAGGCATCGTTTTTGCCCGATGCGCTGAACGTGTTGGCCGCATTGCTGGTCTCGAAGCTGTGATCGACCTTGGCATAAGCGACGCCGCCCGTGCCGTAGAACAGCGTGTTGCTCGCCGCAAAGCCCAACCGCAGACGCGCGCTGGCGTCATAATCGACCGCACGCGTCATCGTGTAAAAGGCCGGCGTGGTGCTGAAGGCGGTCACGCTGTCGCGAATCTCGCTCTTGCCGAACTCGCCGACCGCACCGACGACGATTGCGCCAAACTGCTTGTCGAGACCGATCCGCGCAGCATAGCCCGTGCCATCCTTGTTCGGGCGGCAGCCATTGGCGGCGGTCGCCGCGGTAGCGCGGCCGCGGCAGAAGCCCGGAGCAAAGGCGTTGCTGTTGCCATTGGCCTGTGGCGCGGCGAGCGTCACCGTATCGCCGAACGTGCCATCGAGGTTGCGATCGAACGCGATCGTATCGTTGCCGCCCTTCGGCTGAAAATCATAACCGAGCGACCCACCGACATAAAAACCGTCGAACGGCGCGGCTTCCGTTTGCGCCGCAGCGGGGGTCGCCATGGCGAGGCCCATACCACCGGCCAGCAGAATCATCATTTTGTTACGCATTACACACTCCTTGGCGGGAACATTCCGCGGCAGCGATCGCGAGCCCACTCTTCCTGGGACGCAAACAATTACATTTGGTTACGCAACGTCGTCGTCACGCTGGCGGTCCCGTGCGGCCCATGCCGCGGCGGTAGCCATGCCCCGATCCGTCCCTGCCATCGCCGGCAGGGTCGCATTGGGTGATACCAGGACGAACGAGTCCCCCGCGCCCAGCCCCGGCGCCAGTCAGGACGCCAGACCAAGGCGGGAGGCGGACGCCCGGCATCAGACTGCAGGAACGAGCCGCTGCCCGGTTGGACGCATGCCGATCCTTCTTGGCAAAAATATGTTGCAGGCGAGCAACACCGGCGGTCGCTTGGCAGTGCTGCCCCCGCCGCCCTATAGTGATGGCATGGCCGATGATCTGTTCGCTTCCAAAACTGCTCCAACGTCCGATTACGATGCTTCCTCGATCGAGGTGCTGGAGGGTTTGGAACCCGTCCGGCGCCGACCGGGCATGTACATAGGCGGCACGGATGAACGCGCGCTGCACCATCTCGCGGCCGAAGTGCTCGATAATGCGATGGACGAAGCGGTGGCGGGGCACGCCAACCGCATCGAGATCACGCTGGAACCAGGCAACCGGCTGACCATCGTCGATAATGGCCGCGGCATCCCGGTCGATCCGCATCCGAAATTTCCCGACAAGTCGGCGCTCGAGGTGATCCTGTCGACGCTGCATTCAGGCGGCAAGTTCGACGGCAAGGCCTATGCCACGTCGGGCGGCCTGCACGGGGTGGGCGTGTCGGTGGTCAATGCCTTGTCGAGCGATACGGTGATCGAGGTCGCGCGCAACAAGACGCTGTATCGCCAGCGTTTCTCGCGCGGCGTGACGCTGGGGCCGCTGGAAGCACTGGGCCCGACGCCCAACCGCCGCGGCACCTCGGTCAGCTTCGTGCCCGACGAACAGATTTTCGGGCCGGTGCTCAGCTTCAAGCCGGCGCGGCTGCACAAACTGGCGCGGTCCAAGGCCTATCTGTTCGCCGGGGTCGAGATCCGCTGGAAATGCGCGCCCGAGCTGATCAGCGACGACACGCCAGCAGAAGCAATGTTCCAGTTCCCCGGCGGCCTCGCCGATCATCTGCGCGAGCAGATCGCCGGTCGCGAATGCGCGACGGCGGATTTCTTCGCCGGCAGCCAGGATTTTCCCGGCGAGAACCAAGGCCGCGCCGAATGGGCGGTGGCCTGGCCGTTATGGAGCGATGGCTCCTATTCCTGGTATTGCAACACGATCCCCACCCCCGATGGCGGCACGCACGAGGCGGGGCTGCGCGCCGCGCTGGTGCGGGGCTTGCGCGGCTTTGGCGATCTGGTCGGCAACAAGAAGGCCAAGGACATCACGGCGGACGACGTGATGGTCGGCAGCGAATTGATGCTCAGTGTGTTCATCCGCGAGCCGCAATTCCAGAGCCAGACCAAAGATCGTCTGACCAGCCCGGAAGCGGCGGCGATGGTGGAAAAGGCCATGCGCGATCATTTCGATCACTGGCTCAGCCACAATATGGAGCGCGGCAAGGCGCTGCTCAATTACACGCTCGAACGTCTGGACGAACGTCTGCGGCGAAAAGCCGAGCGGGAAGTCAAACGTAAGACAGCCACGTCGGCGCGGAAGCTGCGCCTGCCCGGCAAGCTCACCGATTGTTCGTCGGATGATCCCAAGGGCACCGAGATCTTCATCGTCGAGGGCGACAGCGCCGGCGGCTCGGCCAAGCAGGCGCGCGATCGCAAGACGCAGGCGATCCTGCCGATTCGCGGCAAGATCCTCAACGTCGCCAGCGCCACGCTGCAGAAGATCGCCGCCAATTCGGAAATCGCCGATCTGATCCAGGCGCTGGGCTGCGGCACGCGCAAGGACTGCCTGCCCGACAATCTGCGCTACGAGCGCATCGTCATCATGACCGACGCCGATGTCGACGGCGCGCATATCGCGACACTGCTGATGACGTTCTTTTTCCAGGAAATGCCCGAACTGGTGCGCCGCGGGCATCTGTATCTCGCCCAGCCGCCGCTCTATCGCCTGACCGCCGGCACCAAATCGCTCTACGCGATGGACGATGCCGATCGCACCAAGATCGAAGCCGGCGTGTTCAAAGGCAAGAAAATCGATGTCGCGCGGTTCAAAGGTCTCGGCGAGATGAACCCGATGCAGCTGCGCGAAACGACGATGGATCCCAAGACGAGATCGATGTTGCGCATCACCCTGCCACAGGAATATGAAGAACGCGCCGGTGTGAAAGACTTGGTCGATCGCCTGATGGGCAACAACCCCGCCCATCGCTTCGCGTTCATCCAGGAAAACGCCGCGCGGATAGACGAGGAAACGATCGACGCCTGACGCGGCGTATTGGGAGATCAGCGATGATGATTCGTGGGATCCTGTTATCGGCGTTATCCGCGCTGTCGTTTCCCGCCACCGCGCAGCACTCGCCACCGCCGGTACGACGCGACATCATCGTCACGGCAATGCCGCTGGAGCGCAGCGACGCGTTGCTGCGGGCATGCCTTGCGCGAAGCTGCCCGCCGAAGGACGATATCGACGCCAGCCTGGCGCATGCCGAAAATGCCTTCGTGGCCGGGGATTATACGACTGCGCGCACCACCTTGTTGGCATCGATCCGCCGCAACAGGAAATATGCCGCCACCCTGCCGGTCGACGTCTCGGATCTGATGCGCGCGCAATCGCGCGTGGCGGTGCATCTCGGCGAAAAGAATAGCTACCTGTCCAGCACGCGCGATGTGGTGGACGCGCTCAAGGCCGGGCTTCCCGACAGCGACGCACGTATTCTCGATGCGCGCATTGCCGTTGGTGATAGCCAGGCGAAAATCGGTAACATCAATACGGCGGTTGGCATCTATCGTTCGGTTATCAAACAGGCACAAAAATACGATCTGGCGCAGACGGCGGCCTACGCGCAATTGCGCATCGCCAACCTATATTCGTCGCTCGCAAAACAGGACGTACTCTATCGTGAGGCGGCCGATCGTGAACTCGCGGCACTTTCCACCCGGACCGATCCCAAACTCGCTCGCTTTTCGGGCGCAGCAAAGGTCCTGCAAGCGCGCACAGCGGCGCGGCGCGGCGACATGAGCCAGGTCGATCGTCTGGTCGATGGCCTGAGAGCTGCTGCAGAAATTACGCCGATATTGTTATATGCGCCGCCGCTTGTGCCGGATCGGCTGCCCGGAAATAGCCCGTTGGTGAGTGTGACCAATCGCATACTCACCACCAACGTCGACAAACAATGGGTCGACATCGGTTTCTGGATCGGCACCGATGGCAAGGTCAGCGACGTTGAAGTCCTGCGCGAGAGCCCTGCTCTGTCGGGCAAATGGGTCGAGCCGGTAAAAACGGCGTTGATCGGTCGGCGCTATACGCCGTTCACGCCGAAGACCGGCACGTCCGGGATGCAACGTGTCGAGCGCTACACGCTCACAGCGTTCTGGAGCATCAAGCTGGGATCCCGCATGCGCTCGCGCGACCCCGAGACGCGAATCGAAATGCTGGATCTGACTAGTTGAGCCGCTACTCGCCCTTCATCCGCCGCGTGTGATAGATCGTGCGCATCGCCATCGCCGCCAGCATGTTCAGCACGCCCAGCGCCAGTGCAGCGAGCGGGACGAGCGTCGGGAGTTCGGGCAGCCATAGCCGCCGCGCGATGGCAAGCACGACGCCGACGAGGAGGAATGCCACGCCCGTCAGCCGCAGGGGACGGGCAATGGCGCGCAATTCGCGGCCATAAGCGACGCGCTGCGCGGGATCGGTGAGGTCAGGCGGGGTCATTGTTTGATCCAGTCGTCGGCGAGCAGGCCCCAGATATAGGAATCGCGCAGCCCGATATGCGTCTCCCATTCGCCGCGCAGCCGCCCCTCAAGCACGAAGCCCAGGCGTTCGAGCAGGCGGTTGGAGGCGGTATTGTCGGGATCGGTATCGGCGAAAACGCGGCGATGGCCTTCCTCGCGGATCAACAGATCGATCAGCCGTGCCACAGCCTCGCGCGCATAACCCTGGCCCCAGGCGGATCGCACCAGCATATAGCCGATCTCGCTCAGCCCGGGCCGTTTGACCCCGGCCCATAAGGTGCCGATCGCATGGTCATTATCGTGCAGCGTGATCGCCCAACCGCGCTGATCGCCCGTATCAAGCCGCGCCGCCATATAGGCGCGCGTCGCGGCGACATCGGCATGCGGTCCGCTCGACCAATAGCGCATCAATGCCTCGTCTCGATACGCCTCGTGCAGCGCCTCGGCATCCTCGATCCGCGTCGGGCGCATGCGCAGCCGCGCACTCTCGAACGCCGCCGTCACGAGGTGGCCAGCGCCTCGACCAGCGCCTTGACCTTTTTCTGGCGCCATTGCGGCAGCGGCGCGACCAGCCAATAGCCTTTGGCGGAGGGCTGCGCGGCGCCGACCCGCACCACGCGCCCCGCCGCGAGGTCCTGCGCGGCAAGCAATTCGGGCACGGTGGCCCGGCCCAGCCCCTCGGCCGCCGCATCGAGCGCGAGCCCGGCATCGCCGACGCTGACCAGCGAGACGGCATCGTCGTTAAGGCAACCAGGCCAGGAGATGCGCGTATCGGCGCCGCCGCCGGGGCGCGCGACGGTCACTAGTCCTTCGGATTCCAGCGCTTCGCCCTCATGCGCGCCAGGCCCGTCGCCCCAGCGGATCGCAAGATCGAGATTGGCCTCGGTGAAGTCGATATCCTCATCGGCCGAGACCAGTGCGAAGCGCAGCTCGCCATCGGCGCGGGCGATGTCGGCCAGCCGCGGCATCAGCCATTTTTCGGTGAAATCGCGCGGCGCGGCGATGGTCAGCGATTTGCTCGTCTGCCCGGCCTGCATCGCGCGCACCGCTTCCTCGAATTCGAGGAACCCCTGGCGCAGCGGGCCCAGCCCGGCAGCACCTTCAGGCGTCAGTTCCAGCCCCTTGGTGGTGCGGCGAAACAGCACCACGCCCAGCGTATCCTCCAGCGCGCGGATCTGCTGCCCGACCGCCGCGGGAGTCACGGCGAGTTCGTCGGCGGCGCGGGTGAAGGAGAGATGGCGCGCGGCGGCATCGAGCACGCGCAGGCCGTTGAGCGGGAGATGCGTACGCTTCATTTACGCCCCCACCGCCGGCGCATGCAGCGCGAACTTGGGGATCGCCACGTCGAACGCGGCGCCATCCTCGCCGATCATCTGATAGCTGCCCTGCATGTGCCCGGTCGGCGTGGCCAGCGGGCAGCCGGAGACGTAATCGAAGCTGGCGCCAGGCGCGATCATCGGTTGTTCGCCGACCACGCCTTCACCCTCGACGGAATGCGTCGCACCACGGCCGTCGGTGATGATCCAGCGCCGGCTGAGCAACTGCACCGCCTGCGGCCCATCGTTCTCCAGCCGCACATGATAGGACCAGAACCAGCGCCCCCGCTGCGGTTCGGATTGATCGGGCAGATAGCTGACCGAGACGCGTACGGTGATCCCCCGCGTCTCCGCGACGTTGGGGAACAGCGCTTTCACAAACCGACCTTTGTCAGCGCCTGATCGAGATCGGCGATGACATCCTGCGGATCTTCCAGCCCGACATTCAGCCGCAGCAGATTTTCCGTCACGCCCATTTCGATGCGCTTCTCCTCCGCCACGCCGTAATGCGTGGTCGAGGCGGGGTGCGTCATCAGCGAGCGCGAATCGCCGATATTGTTGGAAATATCGACCAGCTCGAGCGCATCGAGCAGGCCATGCGCCTGCGGCCGCCCGCCCTCGACCTCGAAGGCGAAGATCGAGCCGCAGGCATCCATCTGCCGCATCGCCAGATTGTGCTGCGGGTGGCTCGCCAGGCCCGGATGCAGGATGCGCGGCACGCGCTTCTCCAGGAACGCGCCGACCTTGAGGCTGTTCTCGCTTTGCCGGTGGATGCGCAGATCGAGCGTCTCCAGCCCCTTCAGCACCACCCAGGCGTTGAACGCGCTGAGCGTCGGCCCGGTGTTGCGCGTGAACGGCAGCAGCACATCGTTGATGAAAGCGCTGGTGCCGCATACCGCGCCGGCCAGCACGCGGCCCTGCCCGTCCATCATCTTGGTCGCGCTATAGGCGGTGACGTCCGCGCCGAACTCCATCGGGCGCTGCAGCGCGGAAGTGGCGAAGGCATTGTCGACCACGCTGGTGATGCCGTGCCGCTTGGCGATGTCGCACACCGCCTGCAGATCGACGATATCCATCGTCGGATTGGCCGGCGTTTCGAAAAAGAACACCTTGGTGTTGGGCTTGACCGCATCCTGGAATGCCTGCGGATCGCGCGCATCGACGATCGTCGTCTCGATGCCGAATTTGGGCAGCAGCGTATCGGTCAGCCAGCGGCACGAGCCGAACGCGGCGCGCCCGCCGACCAGATGATCGCCCTGTTGCAATTGGCACAGCAACACCGCCGTCATCGCCGCCATGCCCGTCGCCATCGTGCGGCACGCCTCGGCGCCTTCCATCAGCGCGATGCGCTCCTCCAACATCTGCACGGTTGGATTCTGCAGCCGCGAATAGGTCATCCCGTCCTGCTCGCCGGCGAAGCGCGCGGCGGCATCCGCGGCAGAATCATAGGCATAGCCCGAGGTGAGGAAGATCGCTTCGGATGTTTCGCCGAATTCGCTGCGCGCGGTGCCGCCGCGCACGGCCTGCGTGGCGGGGCGCCAGTTACGGGTGATTTCGCGATTTTGTCCGGTGCGGCGTTTCATGCCGCCCGCTTTGCCGGGCGCGGTCGGTGCGCGTCAATGGCTATGCGTCTAAGGCTGCATCTATGCGCCATCTCCACGCGCATCGCCCCAGCGTAAGCTGGGGCCGCCTGCGGCTCCAGCGCCCCATCGGCCGCTTGAGATCGCAGCGGTCGCTGGGATGACGCGATTGCTCCAGTGACGACAGAGTTCGCGGCCGGTAAGCAGACAACCGCATGCCCAGCGTCACCCCGCCCCGCCCCATTCTGACTGCGACCCTGATCGGCGTGGTGGCGCAATTCCTCTTCACGCTGAACATCGCCCGCCCGAGCATTCTCGTTTTCGACGAGACGCATTACGTGCCCGCCGCGCGCCGCTTACTGGCGCTGAGCGGCCCGGCCAATATCGAGCATCCATTGCTCGGCAAAAGCCTGATCGCCGCGGGCATGGCGCTGTTCGGTAACAATGCGCTCGGGTGGCGCCTGCCCTCCGCGCTCGCTTCCACCGCGGTGGTGCTGGGCGTGTTCTGGATCCTGTGGGTGCTGTTCCATGATCGCCGCACGGCGATCATCGGCGCGGTGCTGACGATGCTGAACATCACCGTCTTCATCCAGGGCCGGATCGGGATGCTCGACGGGTTCATGGCCGCGTTCCTGGTGCTGGCGGTGCTCGCGCTGCTGCGATCGGCTTATGCGCCGCCCGATCGCGTCTGGCGGCGCTGGATTCTCGGCAGCGTGCTCTTGGGGCTGGCCGTCGGCGTGAAATGGGCCGCCGCGCCTTATGTGGCATGGGCGGCGCTCGGTTTTGTCGCGGTGCGCTGGCGTGACAGGGCCGCGCGGCACCACTGGGCCGGGATGGCCACGCTGCCCGCGCTGGCCACGCTCGGCGCGGTGAGCATCGCGACGTATCTGCTGACCTTCGCGCCGGCCTTCTTCTACGCTGCGGAGCCGATGACGCTGGCCGGGCTGATCCCGTTTCAGAAGAGCATGTATCTGCAGCAGACCGAGATCCTGCCGCCGCACCCCTATCAGTCGAGCTGGTGGAGCTGGCCACTGATGATCCGCCCGATCTGGTATCTGTACGAACGCGCCGACGATGCGCAGCGCGGCATCCTGCTGCTGGGCAATCCGGCGATCCTGTGGGGCGGGTTGCTGGCGGTGGCGTGGTGCGCCTGGGCCGGGATCATGCAGCGCGCCTGGATACTGCTCGGCATTGCCGGCTTATGGACGGTGTCGCTGCTGATCTGGGCGATCATCCCCAAATCGCTTGGCTTCTTTTATTATTACTATCCCTCGATCATCTGGCTGAGCCTTGCGCTGGCCGTGGCCGGCCATCACTGGCGCGATCGCGCGCTGCACTGGGAGACGGCATATCTGGCGGTGGTGGCGCTGCTGTTCGTTTATTTCTACCCGATCATCTCGGCCACCGCGCTGCCCGGCCCGGCGGCGTTTCGCTTTTGGATGTGGTTCCCGACCTGGCCATAACGTCGAGCGCGATCGTCGCCAGTCGCCCCCCAACCGTCACCCGGAACTTGTTCAGGGTCCACCGCGCTCCGCGATCGGTCGTCGGTGAGGCGCGGTGGATGCTGAAAACAAGTTCAGCATGACGGTAGGCGGCTTTGGGGGGCTTCCTGAAGCTTATCACCCCGGCTTAAGGCGAAAATGTAAACGCAAGGTTCGATCGGCAGGATCAGTACCGCCCCCACACGAAGCGCGACGACACCGCGTAATTCCACACTGCGCCGACCGCCACGCCGATCACCGCCGACACGGCCCATTCGTGGCGCTGCGCGTCGTGGAGGAATTCCGCCACGCCGACATTGGCGATCGCGCCGACCGAGCAGACCGCGCAAAATGACAACCAGCCGCCGAACAGACCGCGCGCGCCCCTGAGCCGCAATTCGCGATAGGTCAGCGCGTTGTTGAGGAAGAAATTGACCGTCATCGCCGCGCCCGTGGCAACGATCACGCCAAGGCGGAAGCTTGTTTCCAGCCCGACATACAAAGCGGTCAACACCGCCATATGGATGCCCAGACCAAGCAAGCCGATCGCCGAGAACATCGCGAACCGCACCGGCACGACATGGCCGAACATGCGATCATAGAGTGCGATGAGGAATTCCATCGCCACGACATGATCGAGCTTGCTCTCGCCCTCGGTGCGCACGCGGAACGTGTAGGGGAATTCGCGGAACACGATTGGCCGTTTGCTCGTCGTCATGATGTCGAGCAGGATCTTGAAGCCGATCGCCGACATGTCGTGCGCCAGATCGCGCACGATCGCGCTGCGGATCATGAAGAAGCCGCTCATCGGATCCTTCAGCTCGGCGTTGAGCACGCCGCGCGCCAGCCGTGTGGCGAAAGCCGATTTGGCGACGCGGTCACTATCCCACTCGCCCGTCCCGCCGCCCGGCACGAAGCGCGAGCCGATCGCCAGATCCAGCGTCTGATCGGCCTGCAACGCGTCAAGCATCGTCGGCAGGATCGTCTCGTCATGCTGCAGATCGCCATCGATCACCGCGACGAGCGGCGCGGCGGTGGCGCACATGCCCTCGATACAGGCCGAGGACAGGCCACGCCGGCCGATACGCTGCACCACGCGCACGCGCGGGTCGGCGCGGGCAATGGCACGCGCCACATCCGCCGTGCCGTCCGGGCTGTCATCGTCGACGAAGATCGCTTCCCAGCGCCGCCCGACCAACGCCGCCTCCAGCAGCGCCACCAGTTTGGGCACGTTGGCGGATTCGTTGAACGTCGGGATGACGACCGCCAGATCGAGCAACTCGCTCACAGTTGCGCGAGCACCGCATCGCCCATTGCGTGCGTGGTCAGCGTGCCGCCGAGATCGGACGTGCGCGCGCCGGTCGCCAGCGCGCGGCCGACCGCCGCCTCGATCCGGTCCGCCGCCTCACGCATCCCCAGCGAATGACGCAGCAGCATCGCGGCCGACAGGATCGTCGCGCACGGATTGGCGCGGCCCTGCCCGGCAATATCGGGCGCGCTGCCGTGAATCGGTTCGTAGAGCCCCTTGCCCGCGCTATCGAGCGACGCGGAGGGGAGCATGCCGATCGATCCGGCACACATGCTCGCCTGATCGGACAGGATATCACCGAACAGATTGCCCGTCACGATCACGTCGAACTGGCCGGGATTGCGCACCAGCTGCATCGCGCAATTGTCGACGTACATGTGGCTGAGCGCGACCTGCGGATAGTGCGCCGAAATCTCGATCACCACGTCGCGCCACAATTGCGACGTTTCCAGCACATTGGCCTTGTCGACCGAACAGAGCCTGCCGCCGCGCCGCGCCGCGGTCTGGAAACCGAGATGCGCGATGCGGGCTACCTCCGCCTCGTTATAGCTCATCACGTCATAGCCTTCGCGCAGGCCGTCGACGGTGGTGCGCATGCCCTTTTCGCCGAAATAGACGTCGCCATTGAGTTCACGCACGATGACCATGTCGATCGCCGCGGCGACTTCGGGGCGCAAGGCGGAGGCGTCCTCCAGCCCCGGGAACAGCTTGGCCGGGCGCAGATTGGCGAACAGGCCGAGATGCTTGCGCAAGCCGAGGATCGCCTGTTCGGGGCGCAGCGATCGTTCCAGCTTGTCGCACAGCGGATCGCCGACCGCGCCGAACAGGATCGCATCGGCGCGCTGGGCCAGCGCCAGCGTTTCCGGCGGCAGCGGATGCCCGGTGGCGTGATACGCCGCGCCGCCGACCAGCGCCTCCTCGAAGATCAGATCGAGCGTCAGCGCATCCAGCACGCGGCGCGCCTCGGCAGTGACTTCGGGGCCGATGCCGTCCCCGGCGAGAAGTGCGATCAGCGGCATGAACGATCCTCAAATGAACTAGCGGCGCTTTGCCGCCCCGCCTGCGCTCACGCAACCGCCCTTTTCAGCCGCTCGATCAGCCGCGCGCGCGCGGCCAGCGTATCGTGGCGGCGATCGGTGAGAATATCCGCCTCCAGCGAGAGGCCGGTGACGCGCAAGGCAGCGAGAATATCCGCCCAGTCCGCCTCGCCGCCCGTCCGCAGGATATCGGGCAGATCATCGCTTTCCAGCCCGTAGCCAAGCTCGGCCAGCACCAGCAATTCGAACCGCGCCAGTGCCACCGCCCAGCCGCGCGCCGCCGGCGCCGCCTCGATCGCGCCGATCACGCCGCTGAGCGCGCCATGCACCCGGGGATAAGGCTGCGCCTCGGGCAAGGCGGTGGCGGTGAGCGCGGTTACCCATTCGAGCGCGGCGGCGGGCAGCGGCTCGGCATAAAGCGGGGCACGGCTGCGGATCAGTTCCAGCGTCAGCCCGGCGAGCTGATCATCGGTGCGCGCGCGCCATTCCCCCAGCACGAGATTGGCCGGCTGCAGGATCGGCCGAATCCGCCGCGAGCGCCCGCCACGCACATAGCCGGCCTGCAAGCCATGCGCGGCGGTCAGCGCACGCACGATGGCGCCGTTCTCGCCATGCTGGCGGACCGCGAGGATCAGGGCTTCGGCGCGCAGATGCATGGAAAGCCCATTACACCGCTCCCTCCGGGAAAGGGAGGGGGCCGCGCCGACGTCACGGCGGTGCGGGCAATCGGTGATAAGGAGGGCACCACCCCCAAAACTTCCGCACTTCGCTCTCCCCGGCACCGCCACGAGGCGCAACGCGGGGCAGTCCGGTGCGAGCGGCTATAAAATCACCTCGCTGCTAAGGATCGGCGGGCGGCCGGAACGGCGGGTGCGGAACACGCTTACAATCGATACCGCGCGAGCACTCCAAGGGGTAGGCAATCCCCGCGCCCGGGCCGGCCCGATCAGGCCATCGAACAGGCTCGCCATTTCAAGCGCGCCAACGTGATGTCGCCCGGCGAGTTCAGTATCTATGGTGAGCATACGCGCGCCATGTGCGCGCAGCACGCCAGCCGGGAAGACATGCCAAATGAGGGATGAGCCGGCGTCGGCTCAGGGCATGGTGATGCCGTATTCTTCAAAGTCCGACTGCACGTTGGGATAGACTTTCAGCGCGCTGGCCAAGTCGGCGGCGGCCTGGGCCTTGTTTCCCTTGCGCGCCCACGCCAATGCCCGTCCGTACAGCGATGCGCCCTGAGCCGGATGGCGCGCCAGAACCTTGTCATAGGCGGCAATCGCATCATCGAGCCGCTCCATTCGCAAAAGGACGAACGCCCGAGTATCGAGGATAGCGGTATTTTCGGGTTGCTTGGCGATCGCCGCGTCGCAGTCCTCTAACGCGGACGGCAAGGCGATACCCGCCGTCGCTCTCGTCCAGCACACGGCATTGAGCCCAGTCGCGTCCGTTGCGATCGCGCGCGCGGCAACGAAATCCCTTTCTGCGCCAGCCAGGTCGCGGGATTGGGCACGGGCAACGCCTCGTGCGGCGAGCAAACCAGGACTGTTCGGCTCCAGCGCGATCGCTGCCGTATAGCTGATAATTGCGCCGGGCAGATCGCCCGATTCCTGTTGTAGCCTTGCTTTGCCCGCAATGGCGCTGGAAGATTTCGGTTCTAGCTTCAGCGCCGCATCGTAATCTGCGATCTTGCCAGCCCGATCGCTCTTCGCGCGCGCCACCGCGCGATTGATATAGATATAAGCCTCCGGCTTGAGCACGAGGGCTCGATCGTAGAGTTTCATTGCATCGTCATGATGCTGCACGCGATTATAGACATTGGCCGCTGCCACCAGCGCGTAGACATTATCCGGATTTGCCGCGATTAATGCCGTCGTCTCTTCCAGCACCTTGTCCGTTTTTACCTGCCCCAGCAGAATGTTGACGCGAATTAGGTATGCGTCGACCACACCCGGATCGGCCGTGAGCGCCGCCGCAGCGTCGCTCAGTGCCTCGTTATCCTTGCCCAACGCGCGATAAGCAGCGGCACGTTTGCACAGCGCAAAAACATCCTTGGGATCGGATTGCAACGCCATGGTAAACGCCACGACTGCGTCCTGCAATGCTCCCTGTTGCAGCGCCATAAGCCCACGACCTCGGAATATGATCGCTAAATGAGGCTCGATTGCTGCCGCCGCGTCCAGATCTCTCGCTGCGGCTTTCAGTTCTCCTTGCCAGATGTGCGCGATCGCTCGGTCGGCAAGCGCCAACGCATTGTTCGGCTCGATTGCCAAGGCAGCATTGAAATCGGCGATTCCTTCGGCAATGCGTTGGCGGTCCATCAGGTCATTGCCGCGCTCCAAGAAGGCGCTGGCGGTTTTCGGAGTCTCTTTCAGCGCGGCAGCTAATTCGGCCTCGGTACGGCGATAGGTCCCTGGCCGACGCAGATACAACGCCTCGTCAGCCATCTCGCGCAGGATCGCTTGGGCGGCGGGCGCCTCTTGCGCAGTGAATTCCGGGGCAACACTGCGTTCGGTCTTCTCGACCCTAAAGACGCCGCCGACAAGCGTGGACTTGCGCCGATATGCGATACCGGCGACGGTGCGCTCGACATCGCTTTTTCCATCCGGCTTGATGTCTGGGAAACCCGCTGGCAATTGGATCACTTCCTCGACGCGGGTAAAATACGGATAGGGTACGGCAAACGGCGCATCACGATCGGGCCCAGCATCCCGCGAAAAATCGGCTTTGTAGCCAACCCCCGTCCCGTCAGTTTCATACCAACCGCTCTTCCAGTCCAGCTTGGCAGTGCCCGACATGGTCAGACGTTGCACGCCGGTCTGGGGGTCAAACGTTGCCCCAACCGATGTCGGCTCGACAAAGTCATATTGGCCCTTCCAGTAATCGCGCAGCGCGCGATCACGCGCGTCTCCCACGAGATTGGCAACACTTGCGTTGAGGCTGATCGCGCCATCACCGCGTAGCACTGTTTCCACCGCGATCGGCGCCGCCACCGTGAGCCCGGCACGCGCATCGATGCGGATCGTTGTGCTGGACATTGGAAGCGTTAACGGCGCCGGTATCATCCGCACCAGCGCCGCTCCCGCTACCAAAGGCAACCCCCAGCCGAACCCTGGGACGGCTAGGCGGGCGAGACTGGTGTCGCCCGTGCGCGTCCCGTCAAGCCAATAAGCGCGCCCCCCGATCGTAGCGCGAACCAGCACGTGATCGAATGCGCCGGCCATTGGTAGACGCTCGTCAAGGCCGTCGCCCATGCCAGTGCTGACCAGCACCGGCACCGCGTCAATCTCCAACTGTCTAAGGATTGCCAGCAACAATGCGGTCTTGCCCTTGCAATCGCCAAAACGCCGCGACCACGTTAACGCCGCGTCCGCCGGCACCAACCCACCCGCACCCATCGCGAGCGCGACGTACCGGATGCGATCCTGTACGAGCGCCAGCGCCGCTTCCGCACGGATCGTGGGGTCGGTCGACAGCGCGCGAATCTTGTTCACCTCGTCGGTCAGCGTGCCGACCGCCGGCAGCACGGCTGCTTTGACGTAAAGCGGGGCCATCAATTGCGCGAGATCCGGCCAACCGGCAAAGTCTGATGCCTCGACGCGCCGGCTGAGTTGATAGCGCAACGGCGCGCCCTTGGGGCCGGGCACCGGCACAATATTATCCAGTGACAGATCAACCGAGGTCGTGCCGCCCACCTTCAATGGCTTTAGCGGGGGCAAGGCGCCGCTCTGCCGCAACCGCACCGCGAGCGACGAAGGCCACTGCATGCGCAGGTGGGCACGGGTAATGGGCGCATCGTTCCATGTCGCCGCTACTGCTTCGGCATGGCCTTGCAAGATCGGGTCGCGTGACACCACCGATACCGCAAATTCCAATATATCTCCGACCTGAAGCCCTTCGGGCTGGATATTGGCGGTCAACACACCGTCCAGCGTAGCGCTTTCTAAATTGGTTTCGCGCCGCACAACCGTGAAGGTCTGGCCGGATGCCAGCACATCAATCACTTTACCATCACGGTGGATCGCCAGCTTGTGCACGATCAGGTCATCGGTATCGGGTTTCCAGGGAAATGACACATTCCCCGCCGCCAGCCCCTGCGGCGTCTGTATTCGCAGAGCGATATCAAGGTACGTTGTCTGCTGGTCGGCCTCAAACGCAATTTGCTGATCGGATAGCAGCAACTGGATCGCCGCACCGTCCGCCTTGGGTGCAGGAGGCAAAGCAGTTGGTCTTACCCACGCTGGCGCTGGCGCGATCTTCGGCGCGTCGTTGGCTTGCGCCGCCCCGCCAATGGCTACGAGCGCGACAATGATAACCGGCCGAAACATAGACTTCCCCCACCCGCGTGCCCCGGAGACTAGCAGCGGCGAGATCGGCGGCAAGCGGGCCAGTAAAGAATCGCCGGCGCGCTACCGCCCGTGATAGAAATCATACACCTGCTGCGCCACCGCGGCCGACACACCCGGCGCCTGCTGCAGATCCGCCAGGCTGGCATTGCGCACCGCGCGGCCAGTGCCGAAATGCATCAGCAGCGCCTTCTTGCGCGCCGGGCCGATGCCGGGCACCTCATCCAGCGGGCTCGCGCCGATCGCCTTGCTGCGTTTGTCGCGATGCGCGCCGATCACAAAGCGATGCACCTCGTCGCGCAGCCGCTGCAGATAGAACAAGACCGGCGCGTTGACCGGCAGCTGAAACTCGCGCCCGTCGAGCATGTGAAACACTTCGTGCCCGTCGCGGCCATGCATCGGCCCCTTGGCGATGCCGACCAGGCATACGTCCTCGATGCCCATATCCTCAAGGATCGCCTTGCACGCGTTCAATTGCCCGCGCCCGCCATCGATCAGCACCAGATCGGGCCAGTCACCGGCGTCGCGATCAGGATCCTCGGCTTGTGCGCGCGCGAAGCGGCGCTGGAACACCTCCTTCATCATGCCGAAATCGTCGTTGGTCTGCGCTTGCTTGATGTTGAACTTGCGATACTGGCCCTTGCGGAAACCCTCCGGCCCCGCGACGACCATCGCGCCGACCGCCGCGCTGCCCTGAATATGGCTGTTATCGTATATCTCGATGCGATCGGGCGGCTCGGCCAGGTCGAACAATTCGGCCACTTCGCGCAGCAATTTCGCCTGCGTGGTGCTTTCCGCCAGCCGCCGCTCCAGCGCCTCGACCGCATTGCGCTGCGCCTGCTCCATCAGCCGCTTGCGCGTGCCCCGCTGCGGCACCGACAGCGCCACCTTATAGCCCACCGCACCGCCCAGCGCCTCGCCGAGCAATTCCGCCTCGGGCAGATCGCGATCGACGAAGATCGCCTTGGGTGGCGGCACTTCCTCGTAAAATTGCATCAGGAAGCTGGTCAGCACGTCCTCTTCGCCCACCTCGTTGGTGTGCTGCGGGAAGAAGCTGCGATGGCCCCAATTCTGCCCGCCACGGATGAAGAAGGCCTGGATGCCCATCACGCCATTCTGGTTGGCGAGCGCGAAGATATCGGCATCGCCAACGCCCTCGGCGTTGATCGCCTGGCTACCCTGAATGAAGGTCAGCGCACGCAGCCGATCGCGCAGGATCGCGGCAAGCTCGAAATCCATGTTGGCCGCCGCCGCCTCCATCTGCCCGCCGAGCTTGGCCTGCACCTGCGTCGATTTCCCGCCGAGGAACGCCTTCGCGTCGTTGTTCAGCTCGGCATAATCTTCCTTGGAGATGCGCCCGACGCACGGCGCCGAGCAGCGCTTGATCTGGTACAGCAGGCACGGCCGATCGCGGGTCTTGAAGAAGCCGTCGGTGCAGCTGCGCAACAGGAACAGTTTCTGCAGCGCGTTGAGCGTGTTGTTGACCGATCCGGCGCTAGCAAACGGGCCGTAATAATCGCCCTTCGCGCGCCTGGCGCCGCGATGCTTCTGGATGCGCGGGAAATCGTGATCGCCACGCAGCAGGATGAACGGGAAACTCTTATCGTCGCGCAGCAGCACGTTATAGGGCGGGCGATAGCGTTTGATCAGCTGCGCCTCGAGCAGCAGCGCTTCGGCCTCGTTATTGGTCGTCACGATGGTCATGCTGCGCGTCTGCGCGATCATCCGCTGCAGCCGCTTCGACAGGCGATCGACCTGCGTGTAATTGGTCACGCGGTTCTTGAGCGCGCGCGCCTTGCCGACATACAGCACGTCGCCGCGCGCATCCTGCATGCGGTATACGCCGGGCCGCGTCGGCAGCGTGGCGAGAACGTTGCGGATCGCCGCCACCCCCGCCTCGAGATCGGGCGCATCGCCGCTGCCGCGGACGGCGAAGGTGGATTTTTCTTCGTTGAAGCGATCGGGGGCGTTGGGCACGGACATTGCCGCTGATTTAGGGACTGATGCCCCGCCACACCAGCCGTTGTCACGCCTCCCCGCCGCCAAATCGCCGTCATCCCGAACCGGTTCAGGATGACGGCAATGCGGGGTTACTTGATCGCGCTCAGATCCGCCGACGCCTTGGCGAGCATTTCCGGCGTGATCGCCCCGCCCGCCATCGGCGCGACCTGATTGAGCGACATGCCCTTGAACTGTTCAAACATCGGATGCGTTGAGACGCCCGGAATATTCTTGTCGAGCACGGCCTTGGCTACGGGGTCGGCGATAATCGTGGTGAGCGGGGTATCGAGCGAGAATTTGGAGCTGGCGGCAATCGACGCGGCGGGCGCGGGCGCGGTCTGCGCGCAAGCGATGGCAGGCAGGCTCAGCGCGGCAGCGAGAAGAACGAATTTCATGAGGCAGGCACTCCGAAGCGGTGGCGCGATTCGCCAGCCTGCGAAGCTGTAGCGGGATTGAGAATGATCCGAAATGTGCTGGATCAAGCGTCGGATTGACCGCACTTCCCCGGCGTCTGCCGGAGCCGTGCTGGGCGGTCGACGAGGCTAGTTCAGCCGCCCCAGCCCGGCGATCGTGCGATCGATGATCGGCTGATCGGCCGCCGCATCATGCCGTTCGGCGATGATCGACGCCGCGGCGCGCGCTGCAGCCTCGGCGGCATGCGCGCGGACTTCGGCGATGGCGATGCGTTCGGCCGCGCCGATCTTGTCCTCGGCCATCTTGCCGCGACGCGCGACGAGATCAGCGGCATGCGTCTGCGCGTCCGTGATCAGCAGACGGGCTTCCGCTTCGGCATGCGATACGATCGCGGCGGCATCGCCGGCGCTGGCCGCATCACGCGCCTTGGCCGCGACGAGCAACGCCTCGGCTTCGGCGCGCAGCGCGGCCGCTTCGTCGAGATCATGCCGGATCGTGGCGATCTTGGCATCGAGCATCCGCCCGATCAGCGCCGGGACCTTTTTCCACAACAGGATCAGGATGACGACGAGCATCGACAGGGCAACGAAGCCCGGCGCCGAAATACCGAACGCTGTCGGCATATGGTGCAGCTCGGCCACGCCGGTTTCCGCGACCGCTTCCACTGCGTGTCCTTCAGCCATGCGCGCGTTCCGCCCTTACCTTCTGCTCGATCGTCGCACGATCCACCGCCACGCCCGAAAGCTTGGCAACGATATCCTGCACCGCATCGACCGTCGCGGTTTCGATTTCAGCCTCGGCCGCGGCTTTGGCGGCATCGATCCGCACGGTGGCGGCGGCGATCCGGTCATGTGCCGCGGCGTCGCCGGTCTTCAGCGTAGCCTCGGTCGCGGCGATCGCCTGTTCCTTGGCCGCGCCGACCGTTTTCAGCGATTGCGCGCGGGCCGCATCGAGGCCGCTCTGGTAAGCGGTCTCAAGCCCGTGCGCGGTATCGTTGGCGGTCTGCGCGGCAAGCAGGTCACCCGAGATGCGCGCGGCACGATCATCGATCGTGCGCTCGATCTTGGGCACCATCGCCTTGCCGATCCCGAAATAGATCAGCGCGAACACGATCGCGAGCCAGAACAGCTGCGACGCGTAAATCTCACCGATCTGGGAAATCTGTGGCATGGCGATACTTCCTTCGGTTCGCTGGTCTTAGCGAACGACGAAGAGGATGAGGATCGCGACGACGAAGGCGATCAGGCCGAGCAATTCGGCACCGGCGAAGCCGATGAACAGGCGGCCCTGCTGGCCGTCTGCCGCGCTCGGATTGCGCAGCGCGCCTTCGAGATACTTTGCGAACACGTTGCCCACGCCGAGCGACGCGATGCCGCAACCGATCGCTGCCAGGCCGGCACCGAGATACATTGCACCAAGATCAGTCATGTTAAGAACTCCTACGAAAATACAATTTTGTGGTTGGAAACGGGGACTAGTGCAGATGCACCGCGTCGTGAAGATACAGCGACGTCAGCAAAGCGAACACATAAGCCTGGATGGCGCAGACCAGCAGCTCGAGCGCGCTGACGCCGACGATCATCACGAAGCTCAGGATCGAGACCATCCAGCCGAGCGGGCCGCCGCTCGCAAAACCCTGCACCACGAAGCTGCCGAACACTTCGAGCAGAATGTGGCCCGCGGTCATTGCCACGAACAGTCGCAGCGCGAGGCTGAACGGGCGCACCATGAACGACAGCAATTCGACCGGGGGGATCAACCACAGCAGCCACCAGGGCGTGCCATGTGGCACGAACAGGCTGAAGAATTTCAGGCCATGCTTGGCAAAGCCGACGATCAGCACGATCGCGAACGACAGGAACGCCAGCACCGCCGTCACCGTGATATGGCTAGTCACCGCGAAGGTGTGCAGCCCGGGCAGCACCGCCAGCGGCATCACGCCGATCAGATTGGCGAACAGGATGAAGAAGAACAGCGAGAAGATATACGGCGCGAATTTCTTGCCGCCGGCGCCGATATTCACGTTGACCATATTGTCGATAAAGCCGACCGCGCCCTCGGCCATCACCTGCCAACGGCCCGGGATCAGCTCGCGCTTCATGCCGCCGACCATGAACAAGGCGAGCAGCACGAACACGGCGACCATGAACAGCGCCGAATTGGTGAAGGACACGTCATAGCCGAACAATTCCAGATGGCGGCCCAGCACGGGCTCCACCAGAAACTGTTCCATCGGATCGATTTTGCCGGCGCTCACTCTGCGCGCTCCTTCGAAATCTTCATGATGTTTATGAACGCGCCGATGATGGCGAGGGTGAGGACGATCAGCAGCCCCCAGGGCGTGGTGCCGAACCATTGGTCGATGGCCCAGCCGATGATGCCACCGCCCAGCAACGCGCCGAGCAACAGCGACAGCACGCGGCCACCTTGCGAATAGCCCTTGCCGACCTGCTTGGCCTCGCCGCCACGCGCCTGCTCCCCGCCGCGCGCCTTGGCGATGCGGCTGGTCAGATCATCGGTGGAACGGCGGTCGGCCAAGGCTGGATACGTCCTGATAAGAAAACGCCGCCACACCAAGGGTGCAGCGACGAGGGAATAGGGGAGCGACGCCCCCGTTGCGCGGTCCGTTTAGGAAAGGGGTTGCTGCAAGTCAACTCTAGTGGCGGCCGAGCGCCACTCCCACCGTCAACCCGGACTTCGTCCGGGTTGACGGTGGGAGTTGAGCACCGAATCACCTCACACGCACGAATCGCTTCGGGTCGGCGGCGCCGAGGTTCGCGTTGCCCATGCCCCGCCCGCGCCCGGCCCCGGCAGGCGATACTTTTCCCCCGGCAGGGTCTGCGCGATCAGATTGCAGCCGAACGTCACCGCCTGATCGTTGATCGTCACGCCTGCCGCGGCGGCCTTCTCGGCATAGGTCGCCTTGCGCTGGATATTGATCTTGTCGGCGATCGCCTGGATCGCGGGTCCACCGCTGACCACGCCGAGATAGCCGTTGGGCTGCTCGCCGACCTGCCCGGCGGCGCGCGCCGCGGCATAGGCCGGATCACGCTGCGCCATCGCGGCGGTCGAGGCAGTTGCCAGCAGCAGCGCGCCCGCGAACCACAATTTGCCATGCTTGGTCATCAGAAAATCCCCGGATTCGCTTTGATGGTCGATTTCGCCTCACCATCGAGACGATACACGACTTCCTGCTTCACGTTGATATTGAGATTGATTTCGATCGGCTTGTCCGGCGCGCTGATACTCACGCAGCCCGAACTCGCGGCGATCGCGGTCGCTCCCAGTGCCGCCGTGAGGCATCGTCTCCACGTCACTGTCAGGGTCATGGCACGATCTCGCTTTCTTGGGGCTGAACGGGTTTTGCCGGCGGCGCGGCCGGCGGCTTGGCCTGGCGATCGCGTTCCTCGATCAGCGCGGGCAGATTGCGTTCGACCAGCCGGCTGGGCTCGTAGAACGAGCGCGCCGAATCGAACAGGCCGCGGAACGGCGCCTTGATGCGCACATTGAACACCAGGGGCAGGCGCTGCAGCCGATCGAACAGGAAATTGCGTTTGGCGCCCGCGCCCTGATTGACCCCGGCAAAGCGCACTTCGGTGACCATCTCGCCCGATAACGGGCCATTCATCGTCAGGTCCAGGTTGCGATAGCGCAGCGATTTCAGCGCCTGAAACGCATAATCGCCCCAGAAACCGAGATTTTCCTTCGAGATTTCGCCCAGATACCGGATCGTCCCGCCGCCATCGCGCACCGTGAGCCGGCCGTTGTCGACGCGGCCGCCGGCCGAATCGAAGATCATCGGCAATTGCCCGTCGAACACGCCGGTTGCATCGAGATTGTCGAAGTCGAATTGCGCCAGGAATTTCGCCGCTTCCATCCCGCTTACCGTCAGCGTCATGCGCCGTTCCTGCGCGGCGGAGAAATCGAGCACCGTGGGCTCCAGCACCAGCGTGCCGCCGGCAAACGGCCAGCGCCCCTGCTCCACGCGCACGCGCGCCTCGGGCAAGGTCTGATACCGGATCACGCCGTCGTTCACGACGATGCCGGTGTTGATCGCCTTGATCGTGGCGATCTGGCCGGCGGCGCTCTGCAGCGCGAGCAGATCAGTGAAGCGGATTTCGGTGGCGATGCCGGAGACGGGGCCAAGCGCTGCGGCCAGATCCATGTTGCCGGTGCGGAACACGCCGTCGCTGGTCACAGCCTGCGGTGACCAGCGGATATGCCCTTCGCCCGCCACCGTGCCGACGACATTGGCGATCACCCCGTAGGTCAGCCGCGTGAGATCGTCGGGCTGCAAGCCCTTATCGGCAAAGGTAAGGCCGGGGACAATCAGATCGGCGGTGCCGCTGCCCTTGGCCAGATCGTGGACGATCGCGACGGTAGCCACCGTCACCGTCTTGCCCGGCGTGAGCAGCTTGCCTTGCGCGGTGATCCGGCCGTTGGCGAGCCGCAGCGTCACGCCATCGGCCGCCAGCGGCGTGAAGCGCGGCTCGGTTGCCGCATCGCTGACCATCATGCCGCCGTCGAGCTCGAGCATGCCGCGCTTGAAGCCCCAGTCGCCTGCGGCGGCCGACAGGATCAGCGGCACGTTGCCGATCTGCCCGCCGCCACCCGCAAAGTGCCCCGCGATCGTGCTACCGCTGATCCGCCCATCCAGCGCGGAGAAATCGAGCCGCGTCACCCGCGTCAGCGCGCCGAGCCGCGCCGCGACATCGCGCAACGCAAATGTCCCATCGGCCAATTCCAACCGCGCGCTGCTCGCCGCCAGCGTCAGCGGGGTGCTGCCCAAAGCGCCGGCCAGCCGTGGCGCCGCGATTGTGGCGCCGCCGTGCAGCCGCGCTCCATCCATGCTGACTAAGGTGCCGCTGATCGGGCACAAGCGGAGAGTCGCCGGGCGCAGCACCAGCCCCGATACTGCCAACCGCTGAAAGCCCAGCGCGGTGCAATCGGGATTGAGCGCCAGCCGCCCTCGCCCATTCCAGATGCCCTGCAGCGGCAGCTCCAGCCCCTCCACGCGCCCGTCACCCAGCGGCCCCGACAACGTCACACGCATGGCGAAGCGGCTGTTGCCGCCCGGTGTCGCGCTAAAGCGCAGCGGGGTGAAGGCCAGGCGCGCCCCACCCGCGGCATAAGGCTGGAGCAGCCGCGCGGTGCCGGTGACCGGCGCACCGGGCGTTGCTTGCGCCAGCGTCACCGTCGCGACGGGAAAGCCGCCACCGTGCATCGTCAGCGTGCCCGCCAGGCGTAGCGCTCCAGAACTAGGATCATACAGCAGGTCGGCGTCGTCGGGCGCCGCCAGCAGCCCGGATGCCGAACGCAACTGCACGGCGCGGACATGCACCGGCCCGTCGCTGCTGGCCGAAAACCGCGCCTGCCCGTCCAGCGACCGCCCCGCCGCCACGCTCGCGCGTGCCAGCGCGGTCGTCAGCGGGCCGACCGGCGTCCCTGCGCCGCTTGCCCCCAGCCGTGCGACCGCCGCGAGCCGCGTGGGCGACAGCGCTACGCCGCTCCACGTGGCGGTGGCATTCTCCAGCGCCAGCCGCGCGCCGACCGCATAATCTCCGTCAATCCCCAGCCGCCGCCCCGAAGCCTCGGCGCTGACGAAGCGACCGCTGTCGAGCTTGATGCTGCCCTTGGTTTCCGCTGCGGTGCCGGCGAACGACACGGTGCCCGCGATCGATTCGGTTCGCGCCAACGGATGCCGCGCCGCCTGCGTCGCCAGCCGCGCCTGCCCCCTCCAGCGATCGAGCCCCGCGCTGAGCGCCACGCTAACATCCGCCCCAACGCCCGCCACTTTGGCACCGCCACACGTGACCAATGCCACGCGCACCGGCGCGCTCAGCGACGGCGCCGCCTTGGACACGCCGATTTCGCTGGCCACCGCGACACCCCGCGCCACGCAGCCCCCGACGGTCAACATATCCGACACCGCCGCCAGGCGCCCGGCAAAGCCATCGTTAAGCTTGCCCCGCCCGCTGAGCTTGAGCCCGATCACGCCGTGCGGCGTCTCCAGCCGCATCCGCGCATCCGCCACCTCGACATTGAGCGCAGGCAGCGCGAACGGCTTGCCGCTTGGCGGGGGCAGCAATTTGTCGAGCGCGCCGAGCACCAGTCGGCCGTCCACCAGCCGCCCGCGCAGCCGCAGCGCGCCGGCGCGCACCACATCCACACGCGCGCCGGAAAGCCCGACATCGGTACTGAGCTCGATCCAGTCCGCCACCAGATCCGGTCGCGCGGGATCGCCGATCACCACATTGGTCAGCCGCTGCCGCCCGAAGCCCAGGTCGGCGATGTCATACGTCGCAGCAACACCCTTGCTCGCCAGATAGCGGTTCACATAGCCCGCCGCGATCGGCTTGCGTTGGGTCCACACCGCCATCAGCGCCACAAGCAGAAGCAGCGCGATACCGCCGATGATCCGCGCGCCACGGCCCAGTTGCGGGAGGCGGCGACGGCGCGGGCGTGCTTCAACCTCGTCGTCCGCCGTCACGCCGTGCATTCTCCCGGGGCCCCACGCGCCCGAGCTCCAGCATAGGGGCCACGCCGCGTCATGCAATTGCACGTTGCTGCAGGCTTGCTAATCTCAGGTCCGATGCGCGATCTCGACCCCGCCACCACCGGCCACCGCGCCCGCCTGCGCCAGCGGCTTACCCAGGGCGGCGGCGACGCGCTGCTCGATCACGAGCTGATCGAATATCTGCTCGCACTTGCCATCCCCCGCCGCGACACCAAGCCCCTCGCCAAGGCGTTGCTTGCCGAATTCGGCGGTATTGCCGGATTACTCAATGCCGAGTCCGAAGCGCTCGCGCGCTTCCCCGGGCTTGGCGAAACCTCGATCGCCGCGCTGAAGATCGCGCATGCCGCGGCCATCCGCCTGCTCAAAAGCGAGATCGACGAACGCCCGGTGCTGGCCAATTGGCAAGCGCTGCTCGATTATCTGCGTGCCGACATGGCGCACGACGGAATCGAGCGTTTCCGCGTGCTGCATCTCAACACCAAGAACATGCTGATCCGCGACGAAGTGATGAGCAAGGGATCGATCGACCAGGCCGCAGTGTATATCCGCGAAGTGATCCGCCGCGCGATCGAGTTCGGTTCGGCCGCGGTGATCCTGGTACACAATCATCCGAGCGGCGATCCCGCCCCGAGCCGCGCCGATATCGACATCACGCGTAGCATCGCCGAGGCGGGCAAACGGCTCAATATCGCCGTGCACGATCACGTCATCATCGGCCGCAGCGGCCATGCCAGCCTGCGCGCGCTGGGGCTGATTTGACATGCCCAATACCGATAGCATCTCGTCGTCACCGGGGACTTGGCCCGGGGTCCACCGGGCGGCTCTGTCTTGAAAGGAGGGTGAGAGTCGCCATCCCGGCAAAATTGATCCTGAAACAAGTTCAGGATGACAGTGATATTTGTCGGATCCTATGCCGTCTCCACCGGAGCCTTCGTCTGCGCCTGAGCGGCAGCGATCAGCGCATCATCGATCTCACCCGCACGCTTGTACGCCGGCCGCGAGAGGATTCGCGCGAGGTACGCATCGAAGGCATCGCGCTGCGGCAGCGAGCCGAACTGCCTGCCCCAGGCAACCTGAGAACCGGCATAAACATCCGCCGCAGTGAAACGATCGCCGGCAAGATAATCATGCGCCGAGACGGCTTTCTCCAGCACATCAACCATCAGATCGAAATTGCCGTAACCAGCCATGCGCCCCTGCTCCGCGGTCGGCGCAAAGCCCATCGATTTGTTGGTCACCGCTTGTTCCGCCGGTCCGGCGGCGAAGAACAGCCAGCGATAATAATCGGCGCGCTCCGTGGTCGGCGGGGCAAGCCCGGCCTCGGGGAAGGCATCCGCCAGATAGGCGCAGATCGCTGCCCCCTCGGTCACCACCTTGCCATCATGGACGATCGCCGGAACCTTGCCCATCGGGTTGATCGCCAGATAGTCCGCGCCCTTCATCGTCGAGGCGTAATCGAGCACCACCGTTTCATACGGCACGCCCACTTCCTCGAGCATCCAGCGCGCGATGCGGCCACGGGACATCGGATTGGTATAGAAAATCAGGCTCATGGGCGTTCTCCGGCTCACAATTTGCAAGAACATTAGTAGAACATCGTGCGCCCTGCGTCAAGTCGTTACGCAAGCGTTCTTTCGAATAAGCCGAGCATCCGGCCCCACGCGCGGTCGGCCTGCGCGGCATTGTAGACTTTGCTATCGGGCGGGCACCAGCCGTGCAGCGCGCCCTGATAAACCTCGATTTCGGCGGGCAGCTTGGCGGCGGCAAAGGCGCTGCGCAATGCCTCCTTGTCGCCGGGGCTGCGCGCGTCATCGTTCTCGGCGATGGCGAACAGATAGCTCGCCTTCATCTTGGGCACCAACAGATGCGGGCTGTCCGGCGCGTCCGTCACCAGCCCGCCGCCGTGGAACGAGGCGCCCGCGCGCAGGCGATCGGGGCGCAGTGCGGCGGTGATCATGGTCATTGGCCCGCCCATGCAATAGCCGGTGCTGGCCATGCCCCTTTTGGTATCGACCGATTTCTGCGCATCGAGAAAGTCGGTAAAGGCCCGCGCGTCGCGCGTCGTCGCTGCCGTGGTCAACGCCGCACGCCAAGGCATGATTTTCGCGCGCACCTCGGGCTGATCGAACGATTCGCCGGCCTTGAGGAATGGCGCTTTGGTGCTGCGGTAGAATTGATTGACGACGAGCACGGCATAACCCGATTCCGCCAGCCGATCGGCCATTCGCTGGAACGCCGGGCGCAGCCCCATGATGTCAGGCCACACCAGGATGGCGGGATGCTTGCCGCTGGTGGGCGCGACGAAATAGCCGTCGGCCTGGCCATCGGGCGTGGCGATGGTGACGTTCCTGCCCTTCACCGTCATGGCGTTGGCCGGGCTGGGCAGAATCATCGCCAACCCCACAGCGCCAGCGGCGGCGCCGAACTGGCGGCGGGAGAGACCGGCAAGATGGGTCGCGTTATCGTCGGCGGTGTGTTCGTCGCACATGCGGGCTCTCCTGATCGATTCGCCGTTTGGCGTATGGCGTATGGCGCGAGGCTAACCGCTGATCGAGGTCGCGTCATCAGCCGGGGATCGGCGCTCTGCGGAACAAGGGAGCGCGCACGACGCCACGAAGACCAGGAAGGACCAGCTCATCGCTAACTCCCTCAGCTCAGACCGTGTTCCGTTGGGTCCTTGTATCTTCGTGTCATCGTGCAAAAAATCGTTCTCAAACCGAACGATACCACCATACCCCATCGCGCACGTCCTTCACCGCCCGCCCCTCGACCTCGAGCCGCCGCAGATGCGCCAGCGCCTCGCCGGTCGCCATGCCCAGCATGTCCGGCCCGATCGCGCGGCGGAACAGCCGCCCAAACACATCGACTGCGCGCTTGCCGTCGCCCAGGAACGCATGAAGCTCGTCGAGCCGTTCGCGATGCTCGCGATCCATCGCGTCGAGCCGCGTGTGCAGCCCGGTAAACGGATCGCCATGCCCGGGCAGCACGAGCAGATCGGCGGGCAATGTCTTCAATCTGGCGATCGAGGCAAACCATTCGCCGAGCGGATCGGCATTTGGCTCGGCCACGCCCAGCGACACATTGGGGCTGATCCGAGGTAATACCTGATCGCCGGCGATCAGCACGCCCGCTGCCTCGTTCAGCAAACAGGCATGCTCCGGGCTATGCCCCGACCCCACCACCACGCGCCACGCCGCGCCGCCCAGATCGAGCGTGTCGCCATCCTTGATCCGCGTGTAGCTGAGCGGCAGCGGCGCGACGATACGGCGAAACCCCGCCCAGCCGCGCACAGCGGCGTGCGCAATCTGTTCTTCACTCCAACCGCAGCCGATGCGGAACGCGGTCACCTCATCCGGCACGGCATCGCGCGCATCGGCGATCAGCATCTGCGCGGTCAGCCATTCGCCGCGCGTCATGAGCAGGGGCGCCGCGTGGTGCGCACACATCCAGCCGGCCAAGCCGATATGATCGGGGTGCATGTGCGTGCCGATCATCTTCGTCACACGCACGCCGGCCAGCGGCCCCCTAAAGATCGCCTTCCAGGCATCACGTGCTTCGCTGGTGTTCATCCCGGTATCGACCAGCGCGACGCCCTCGCCGCGCGCATCGGTATCATCGAGCAACCAGCAATTAACGTGTTTCAGCGGCCCGGGAATATGCAGCCGCACCCATCGGATGCCGGCGGCAACGGGCATGACCACGCCAGCGGCGGGCTCGGCGCCTCCGAACGGGTAGGTCAGCCCCTTATGACTGGTGGGAGTAAAGGCATCTGCGGCAGGTTCGGTCGACATAGGTTGCGAGTAGCAACGCGATTGCCGCAACGATAGCCCCTCCCCTGTAGAGAGGGGCTTCGCAAGAAGCTCAGCTCTTGAACAAATTCTCCGCGGTTCGTTCCACCGGTGCGGCCACGCCCTCGCCCGCTTCCGCGGCCTCGGCATCGATCGCCGCCTGCGCGCGCTGCGCGCGCAATTCGGTGATCAGCGCCTCGCGGTCGCCGTCCAGCTTGGTGTCGACCACCGGCTCGAGGCCCGCTGCCTTGCCGGCCTTGGCCACCGCCGCGTCCAGTTCGCGCTGCGTGGTCAGGCCCAAGGTCACCGGATCCTTCGGCGTGATGTTGGCGATGTTCCAATGGCTGCGATCGCGGATCGCGGCGATCGTGGTGCGCGTCGTGCCGATCAGCACGCCGATCGCACCATCAGTGATTTCGGGATGGTTGCGGATGATCCAGGCGATGCCATCGGGCTTGTCCGAACGCTTCGATACCGGCGTGTAGCGCGGGCCCTTGGTACGACGAACCTGCTCGGGTCCCTTGATGATCTGCAGCGCGTAATCCGGATCGGCCTGGCCCTTGTCGATTTCGTCCTGCGTCAGTTCGTGCGCGCGGATCGGATCGCGCCCGGTCAGCTTGGTCGCCGCGGTATCATCGGCGATGGCCTGGATTTCGAGGATGTGCAGGCCGCAGAATTCGGCGATCTGCTCGAACGAGAGCGACGTGTTGTCGACCAGCCACGAAGCGGTGGCATGGGGCATGAGCGGCTGGGCCACGGGCAAGACTCCTAGAAACAGAAAGGGCCGCCCCTTTCGGAGCGGCCGCGCTGCGCCGTGATGTACTGCTTCTGGCCCGGACTAGCAAGGCGCGTGCTGGCCGGAAACGCTCAGGCGGCGATGGCTTCGGGATAGACCGGCACCAGCGCGGAGAGGAACTGCTGCGCGCTTGCTTCCCAAGTGAAGCCGGCGCCGAACGCGGCGCAGGCGGCGCGGTCGCATGTCAGCGCGCGATCGATCGCCGCGTCGAGATCGTCGTCCATCGCCCCCACCGCGTCGGTGAGCACGTCGATCGGCCCGGTAACCGGATAGGCGGCGACTGGCGTGCCGCAGGCCAGCGCCTCGATCATTACCAGCCCGAACGTGTCCGTGCGGCTGGGGAAAACCAGCACGTCGGCGGCGGCGTAAGCGGCGGCCAGCGCCGCGCCGTAGAGCGGGCCGAGAAAGTGGGCGTCCGGATATTGCGCCTGTAAGGCAGCGCGCGCGGGCCCGTCGCCGACCACCACTTTGCTGCCGGGGTGAGGGCTGTCCAGGAACGCCGCGATATTCTTCTCCACCGCGACGCGCCCAACGTGCAGCATGACCGGCCCGGGCAAGACGACGATGGCCGGGTCCGGCGCGACCTGCGCGGTGAAAATGGTATGGTCGACGCCCCGGCCCCAGGGGCGGACATGCCCCAGCCCGTGCCCCGCCAGTGTCTCGGCAATCGAGCGCGTAGAGGCGAGAATCGACTGCGCCGGCGCGTGGAACCAGCGGATATAGCGCCAGATCCATTCCGGGTTCACGCCGGTGCGCGCCGCGACATAATCGGGGAATTGCGTGTGATAGGCGGTCGTAAACGGGAAATGATGCGCCAGGCACCAGCGGCGTGCAGCAAGGCAGACCGGCCCCTCGGTGGAAAGGTGGATGGCATGCGGTGCGAACGCTTCCAGCATCCGGCCAACCGCGCGCGTGCGCGCAAAGGCCAGTCGAATCTCGGGATAGGTCGGGCAGGGCATCGACACGAACAGATCGGGCGACACGACCAGCACGTGGTGTCCCTGCGCGCGCAACTCGGCGCTCACCGCCTGCAAGGTCCGCACCACCCCGTTGACCTGCGGGCTCCACGCATCGGTGACGATCGCGATGCGCATGCCGCGCTCAGGCCGCCAGCATCGCGATTTCCGGCGCCGGCACCACGTCGCGCGCGGCGATCTCGTCGGCCCAGTGCAGCACTTCCATCCGCCCGTCGAAATGTTCGACCAGGGCAGTGCAGCCTTCGACCCAGTCGCCATCGTTATAATATTCGATGCCATCGATATCGCGATATTCAGCGGTATGGATATGCCCGCATACCACCCCATCGACGCCCTTATGCGCCGCGGCCTGCGCCACCACTTCCTCATAATTCGAGATGAACTCGACTGATTTCTTGACCTTGGCCTTGGCGTGCTTGCTGAGCGACCAATACGGCAGGTTGAAGAAGCGGCGATACGCGTTGAGGCCACGATTGAGCGCCATCAGCAGATTGTACGCCGCATCGCCGACATGCGCCAGCCAGCGGTGCGCCAATGTGATCGCATCGAACTCGTCGCCATGCAGCACGAGCAGCGCGCGGCCATCGGCGGTGTTGTGGATCGCCTGGCGACGAATCTCGACCCCACCGAAATCGAGCCCGACAAACTGCCGGAACATCTCGTCATGATTGCCCGGAATATACACCACGCGCGTGTTGCGTTTGGCGCGCTTTAGCAGCCGCCACACGACATCGTTATGCGCCACCGGCCAGTAGAATTTCTTGCGCAGCCGCCAGCCATCGACGATATCGCCAACCAGATATAATGTCTCGCTGTCGACATGATCGAGGAAATCGATCAGCATCGCCGCGTTGCAGCCCCGCGTGCCGAGGTGCACGTCGGAGATCCAGATCGTGCGAAATTGCCGGCGACCGGCAATGGTCCGCTCGGGGATTGCCGGCTGCGAATTGGCGAAATCCGCCAAATCCGCGAGATTGTCCAACCCGATCCTGACGACGCTCATCCTGCCTGCCTCGCATCATTCGTGATGCGAGGCCTATGCCCGAACATTGTTACAATACGACTCGTAGCGCCATGGATCGCGGGACCGCCTTATCCCTCCATCACCAGCACGATCTTGCCGACATGGTCGCCCGCTTCCATCCGCTCATGGGCCTTCGGGGCATCCGCGAACGGAAAGATTGCGTCGATCACGGGCTTGAGCCGGCCCGCTTCGACATGCGGCCACACGGTACGCGTCAATTCCTCGGCGACGAGCGACTTGAACGCAGTGTCGCGCGGGCGCAGCGTCGATCCGGTCAGCGTCAGGCGGCGGCGCATGATGTCGAACAGCGGGATCGTCGCTTGCGCACCGCCCTGTACGGCGATCGACACATGGCGGCCGTCCTCGGCCAGGCATTGCAGATTGCGCGGCACATACTCGCCGCCGACCATGTCGAGCACGACCTGCACGCCCCGCCCTTCGTTGATCGTCTTGACCGACGCGACGAAATCCTGATCCTTGTAATTGATCGCGTGATCCGCGCCGAGCGCCACCGCCGCCGCGCATTTTTCATCCGAACCGGCCGTCACGATGATCGTCACCCCGAAGAGGTTGCACAGGCCGATGGCCATCGTGCCGATGCCGCTGGTGCCGCCATGGACGAGCACCGTATCGCCCTCGGCGGCGTAGCCGCGCTCGAACAGATTGGTCCACACGGTGAACAGGGTTTCGGGCATCGCGGCGGCCTCGACCATGCTCAGCGCCTCCGGCACCGGGAGGCACTGACCCCACGGCGCGACGGCATATTCGGCATAGGCACCGGCGGTAATCAACGCGCAAACCGGCTGCCCGATCATTTCGGGCATCACGCCCTCGCCCACCGCGACGATCGTGCCGGCGATTTCCATGCCAAGGATCGAGGATGCGCCGGGCGGCGGCGGATACAGCCCCTTGCGCTGCATCACTTCGGGGCGATTGACGCCCGCGGCAGCGACACGGACCAGCACCTCGTCCGGCCCCGGCTTCGGCACCGGGCGCTCAACAAGAACGAGCACCTCGGGGCCGCCGGGCGATGCGGGATCGATCGCTCGCATCATGGTTGGTATCTCGCTCATTCGTCCACCGCCCTAATTTGCCACTGAGATTCTTTGGGACGCTGGATCCCCTGCGGCGGTTCTTATTGACATCGGTATCCAGAGGGTCAACTTTCTTCCCCATGGATCTGGACGAGATTTTCGCCGGCAAACCCGATGACCCGCTGACCGCGCTGACGCGGCAGGATCTGGATCCTTTGTCCGTCGCCGAGCTGGACGCGCGGATCGCGGCGCTGGAGGCCGAGATCACACGCACGCGGGGCAAAAAGGATCGTGCCGTTCATCACCGCGCAAGCGCGGATGGCCTATTCAGGCGATGAACGCGCAACGCGCCAGCAAGAGAATGTGTGGGCGTGTTTTTCAAGTGCTTGATGCGGGCGGTTCGCCTCCCGACATAGTGGGAAAGGGCCGCACAGTGTTTGTGGCCTGCCCCAATGTACTCTGGGAGTAATCTTGACATGCCATCTTTCGCCTCTGCGCTGGAGACCACGCTCCACAAGGCACTCGAAGCCGCTTCATCGCGCCGCCATGAATATGCCACGCTGGAGCATCTGCTGCTCGCGTTGATCGATGACGAGCACGCCAGCAAGGTGATGCTGTCGTGTGGCGTGGAGCTCGACGAACTCAAGACGACGGTCGCGCATTATCTCGATACCGAACTGGAAGCGCTGAAGGTTGACGCAGCCACCGATCCGTCGCCGACCAGCGGGTTCCAGCGCGTCGTGCAGCGTGCGATCCTCCACGTGCAGTCTTCAGGCCGCGACGAAGTAACCGGCGCCAATGTGCTGGTGGCCCTGTTCAGCGAGCGCGAGAGCTATGCGGTCTATTTCCTGCAGCAGCAGGATATGAGCCGCCTGGATGCGGTCAGCTTTATTTCCCATGGCGTCGGCAAGGGCGGCGCAGCACCGGAGACACGCGACGTGAAGGGTGCCGAGGAAGAGAAGCCGGCCAAGCCGGGCGAGAAGGGCAAGAGCGAGAGCGCGCTCAAGCAATTCTGCGTCGATCTCAACGAGAAGGCCAAGAACGGCAAGGTCGATCCCCTGATCGGGCGCGGCCCTGAGGTGGATCGCACGGTGCAGATCCTGTGCCGCCGCTCGAAGAACAATCCACTGTATGTCGGCGATCCCGGCGTCGGCAAGACGGCAATCGCCGAGGGCCTGGCGCGGAAAATCGTCGAAGGCGATGTGCCCGAGGTGCTGCTGCCGGCCGTGATCTATTCGCTCGACATGGGCGCGTTGCTAGCCGGCACGCGCTATCGCGGCGATTTCGAGGAACGGCTGAAGGCTGTCGTCACCGAGCTCGAAAAGATGCCCGACGCGATCCTGTTTATCGACGAGATCCACACCGTGATCGGTGCCGGCGCGACCAGCGGCGGCGCGATGGATGCCTCCAACCTGCTCAAGCCGGCTTTGTCGGGCGGCACGATCCGCTGCATCGGATCGACCACCTACAAGGAATTCCGCAACCACTTCGAGAAGGACCGGGCGTTGCTGCGGCGTTTCCAGAAGATCGACGTCAACGAGCCGACCATCGAGGATACGATCAAGATCCTGACCGGCCTGCGCACCGCGTTCGAGGACCATCACAAGGTGAAATATACGTCCGATGCAATCAAATCGGCGGTGGAACTGAGCGCGCGCTATATCAACGACCGCAAACTGCCGGACAAGGCTATCGACGTGATCGACGAGGTCGGTGCGATGCAGATGCTGGTGGCGCCGAACAAGCGCAAGCGCACGATCACCACGCGCGAAATCGAAGCCGTGATCGCGACGATGGCGCGGATACCGCCAAAGTCGGTATCGACCGATGACACGAAGGCGCTGGAATCGCTGGAAATCGATCTCAAGCGTGTCGTGTTCGGGCAGAATGCGGCGATCGAGAAACTCGCTTCGGCGATCAAGCTTAGCCGTGCGGGTTTGCGTGATCCGGAAAAGCCGATCGGCAATTACCTGTTCACCGGGCCGACCGGCGTGGGCAAGACAGAGGTCGCAAAGCAGCTCGCCACGATCATGGGCATCCCGCTGCAGCGCTTCGACATGTCCGAATATATGGAGCGTCATTCGGTCAGCCGGCTGATCGGCGCCCCCCCGGGCTATGTCGGGTTCGATCAGGGCGGTCTGCTCACCGACGCGATCGATCAGCAGCCGCATTCGGTGCTGCTGCTCGATGAGATCGAGAAAGCGCATCCCGATCTGTTCAACATCCTGTTGCAGGTGATGGATAACGGGCGCCTGACCGATCAGCACGGCAAGACGGTCGATTTCCGCAACGTCATCCTGATCATGACGACAAATGCCGGCGCATCGGATATGGCGCGCGAGACATTGGGCTTCGGTCAGCTCACCCGCGAGGGCGAGGATGAGCAGGCGGTGCAGAAGATGTTCACGCCGGAATTCCGCAACCGCCTGGATGCGATCGTGCCGTTCGGGTATCTGCCGACCGAGGTTGTCGCCCGCGTGGTCGACAAATTCATTCTGCAGCTCGAACTGCAGCTGGCCGATCGCAACGTGCATATCAATCTGGACGACGAATCGAAGGCGTGGCTGACCACCAAGGGCTATGACAAGCTGTATGGCGCGCGCCCGATGGGCCGCCTGATCCAGGAGAAGATCAAGCAGCCGCTGGCCGAGGAATTGCTGTTCGGCAAGTTGGTCCATGGCGGCGAGGTCAACGTGAAGATGAAGGACGGCGCCTTGTCGTTCGAAATCACCCCTGCACCGCCCAAAAAGCCGCGCAAGAAGGGCAAGGCCGAGGCGGTCGAAGCAAAGTAATCGTTCCTTGCTGACGACAGCGCGGCCCCACCCGGGGTCGTGCCTGTCGTCGGCAATCCATTGCCGCCGGCGATCATCACATTCACACTATCTTTGCTGATCGCGTCTAGGCGATGCGCATGTTGCGCCGCTATCTTTTCGCTTTGCTATACCTGGCATCACTTTGTGCCGGCATGACCCCCGCTGGCGCGGTGGTTACCGCCGGCACCGTGGGGACCGGCATTGAGGTGTGCATCCGCGCCGATTCGATTGGGAGCGATGCCAGCACGCTGCTGCGCCATCCGCGCGGATTCGATTGCACCACCCGACAACGCGACTTTGGCGCGGGCGATTTCTGGGCCATCAGCCAGCCACTGCGGATTGCCGCCGATCAGCCGTTGAACGTGCGCGTTGCCAGCGTTTGGCAGAAGCGCATGACGCTTTACGCCCTGTATGACGATGGCACGCAGGTCAGCGTCGTTACGGATGCGCAAGCGGTGACCCGCGGCCTGCAGCTGGGCGCCATCATGCAGCAAGCATTGCCGCGCCGCGCGGCCAGGTTGGTCCGCCTGCTATGGCACGTCGAAGGCAGTGCCAACACGCGCGGAATCTTGCTGGCACCGACCGTCGCGACCGATCTGCAAGCAGCATCGTCGAACGTAACGATGGCGGCGATTTACGCCGCGTTCGGTGGCATGTGCCTGGCGCTGCTAATCTACAATCTGGGCCTTGCGCGCGCGCTGCAGCATGCGTTCCTGCCCTATTACTGCGCGATGATGACGGGCATGCTGATTTATGCCTTTTCCTCATCCGGGGCACTGGCCTGGGCCATGCCCGACGTGGGCAATAACGAGCGCCTCCGGCTCAATTATGTCATTCTGGCGATGACCGGGGTGGCCGCGATCCTGTTCCTGCGTCATTTTTTCGAAGAGGGTGTGATCCCGCGCTGGCTGGATCGGGTGATCCATTTCGCCTGCATCGTGCTGGCGACGTCAACGCTGGCCATCGTGCTGCTCGCGCCGTGGGAGTTCCGCGCGCTCGACATGGTGTACGCCATGAGCTTTGCCTTGCTGCTGGGGCTGGCCGTCCCGATGATCATTTGCGCCTGGATCAAGCGCAGCGATTTTCTGTATCTGTTCATCATCGCCTGGACGGCGCCGATCGTGCTGGCCATCCTGCGCATCGGCTATGCCATGGATCTGCTGCCGTACAGTTTCTGGCTGGATAATTCGACCATCCTGTCGATGACTTTCGAGGCACTGCTATCGAGCCGGGCGATCGCTTATCGCATTCTGCTGATCACACGGGAGCGGGACACCGCGCGCGCGCAGCAAATCGCCGCCTTGATGCTGGCCGATACGGATCCATTGACCGGGCTGTTGAACCGCCGCGCCTTCCTGCGCGAGGCCATTGGGCGTCCCGGCGAGCAAAAGCTGTTGTTGCTCGATATTGATCACTTCAAACGCGTCAACGACACGATCGGGCATGATGGCGGCGACGAGGTGCTTCGCCTCGTGGCGCGCGTGCTGCGTGCCGCGCTACCCCCCGGCGGGCTGCTGGCACGAATTGGCGGAGAGGAGTTTGCCATCGTTTGTCCGCTCGACGCCGCCCCCGACAGCAGCGAATTGCTAGCGACGCTGCGCAGCGCACGGATGCCATTCGATCTGACCGTGACGGCGAGCATCGGGGTGTGCCATGGCCCGCTGGCCCGGGAGGCCGACTGGAAGACGCTGTATTGCGCCGCCGACAGCGCGCTGTTCGCGGCCAAGCGCGACGGCCGCGATCGGGCCTGCATCGCAGACCTCAGCGCAGGGCTTGGTGCCCTCGCCGCCTGACGTTCGGCTTGCCCGACGATGGCCTGGCGCGTATTGTCTACGCCTACGCCTAAGGAGTCGATGTCATGCGCGAACGCCGGATCGGTCTGATCATTGCCGTCGCGATGCTCCTGCTGCTCGCCGTGCGCCATCCCTCGGCGGACGTTCAGATCCTGACGCATGACGCCACCGACCGCGCACCGGCGCGGATGCAGGCGGCGCTAGATCTCGGCCTGATCGGCGTGTCGGTGCTGATTACCTGGAGCAAAAGGCTCGTCTGAACTTGCAGCACGACGGTTGCCTGCTTACACCGTTGTAAATGACTGATCCGACGACCGCGTGGCTCAACGCTTACCGCCATCCCACCCCGTGGAATACCGATTTTCCTCCGCTGTCGATGGTCGATCTGTTCGACCGCAGCGCCGCCGCGCATAGCGCCGCGCCGCTGATCGATTTTCTCGGCCGGCATTATAGCTATGCCGAGACGCTTGCAGCCGCCAACCGCGTTGCAGCGGGATTGGCAGCGCTTGGCTATGGCCCCGGCGATCGCATCGGGCTGTTCCTGCCCAATGTGCCGCATTATCTCGCGGCCTATTACGGCATCCTCAAGCTCGGCGCGACCGTGGTCAATTTCTCGCCACTCTATACGGTCGACGAGCTTGCCCATCAGGTGACAGATTCGGGCACCAAGTTGCTGTTCACCGTTTCGGCCAAGGCAGTGCTGCCGACCGCGCTGAAAGTGCTCGACCGCAGCGGACTCGACCGGCTGGTCGTGGGTTCGGTGGCGGGCGCGCTACCGGCGGGCAAATCATTGATGTACCGGCTGTTCAAGGGCAAGGAGACGGTAAAGCGACCGGACGATCCGCGCGTCATCGTCTTTTCCAAGCTGATCGCCAATGACGGCAAGCACAGCACACCGCCGATCGACCCGATCAATGATGTCGCGCTGATCCAATATACCGGCGGCACCACCGGTGTGCCCAAGGGCGCGATGCTGACGCACCAGAATTTGTCGGCCAATGCGCGCCAGGTGATGGCGCTCGATCCGCATCCGGGCGAGGCCGATCGCATTCTCGGCGTGCTGCCGCTGTTCCACGTGTTCGCCAACACCTGCGTACTCAACCGCACCGTCCTCAACGGCGGCAGCATCGTGATGCTGCCGCGCTTCGATGCCGGGCAGGTGCTCGCCGCGCTCGGGCGCACCAAGGCCACGGCGTTGCCCGGCGTGCCGACCATGTATCAGGCGCTGCTCGATCATCCACAGGCGGCGACAACCGATTTCACCTCGCTCAGAATCTGTATCTCGGGCGGCGCGCCGCTGTCGGCTGAGCTGAAGGCCAAGTTCGAGGCAACCACCGGCGCCACCGTGGTCGAGGGCTATGGCCTGTCGGAAAGTTCGGGCGTCGTCTCGGCTAATCCTTACGAAAACGAAGGCAAGCCCGGCAGCATCGGCCAACCGCTGCCGGCCACCGAAGTCCGCCTGGTCGACAAGGGCGATCCCACGATCCCCGCACCCGAAGGCGAGCCGGGTGAGGTGATCGTGCGCGGGCCGCAGATCATGAAAGGCTATTGGGGCAAGCCCGACGCCAATAACGAGGTGTTCGTGCCGTTCAATAATCTGGAAGGCTGGCTGCGCACCGGCGATGTCGGCGTGATCGATGAGGACGGCTTTATCCGCATCGTCGATCGCCTGAAGGACATGATCGCGGTCAGCGGGTTCAAGGTATTCCCGAGCCAGATCGAGGCGCTGCTCTACCATCATCCGGCGGTTAAAGAGGCGATGGTGATCGGTCTGCCCGACGCCTATCGCGGCGAGCAACCGCGCGCCTATGTGACGCTCAACGACGGGATCACGGCGACGCCTGATGAATTGCGCGAGTGGATCAATCCGCAGCTGGGACGGCACGAGCGGGTGGATCAGGTGGTGATCCGCCTCACCATGCCCAAGACGATGATCGGCAAATTGAGCCGCAAGGATCTGGTCGCCGAGGTGATGGCAGAAGGCGTCTGACACCTCGCGTCACCCCGGCGGGGGGCCGGGGTGACGTAGCTATGCGCGCTCGCTTACCCCAGCACGGTCTTCAAATTCATGAACTCGTGCAGCCCGTAGGGGCCCAGTTCCCGCCCATGTCCAGAGCGCTTGATTCCGCCGAACGGCGCCTCGGGGCTGCTGGACAGCATCTGATTGACTGCGGTCATCCCGGCCTCGATCTCGCGCTCGAAGCGCTCGCGCTCGGCCGCATCGTTGGTCCATATCGACGAGCCGAGGCCAAATGGCACATCATTGGCCAGCGCGATCGCCGCATCGATATCGTCCACTTTGAACAGCATGGCGACAGGGCCGAACAATTCTTCCTTGGCGACGGCATGATCGATCGGCACGTCGACCAGGATGCCGGTGGACATATACGCGCCCTTGCCCGGCAGGGCCTCGCCGCCGAACAGCAATTTGCCGCCTTCCTTTTGGATCATTTCAAGCTGATCCAGCACGGTCTGGCGCTGCGCCTCGCTCGACAGCGGCCCGATATCGGTGGCCGCGTCCATCGGATCGCCGGCTTTCACCGCCTGCATGCCGGCGGCAAATTTCTCCAGGAACGCATCATAGATATCGGCATGGACGATCATGCGCTTGGCGCAGACGCAGGATTGACCGGTATTCTGCACCCGCGCGGTGACCGCCGTCTTGGCCGCGAGATCGAGATCGGCGGAGGGCATGACGATGAACGGATCCGAGCCACCCAGCTCGAGCACGACCTTTTTCAGCGCGCGACCGGCGGCTTCGGCGACCTTCATCCCCGCGCCCTCGCTGCCGGTCAGCGTCACCGCCGCGATGCGATCATCGGCGATCAGCGCATCGACCTTGTCGGATTTGATCGCGAGATTCTGGAACAGGCCGGCCGGCGCGCCCGCCGCGATCACCATCTCCTCGATGGCGGCACCGACGCCCTGCACGCTGGAGGCGTGCTTGAGCAGCCCGACATTGCCCGCCATGATCGTCGGCGCGAGGAAGCGCACGACCTGCCAATAGGGGAAGTTCCACGGCATCACGGCCAGCACCGCACCGATCGGCAGCCAGCGCGCCGTGGCCCTGCCGCCCGAGGTGGCGATCTCGCGCGGGGCGAGCATCGCCGGCCCTTCCTGCGCATAATGCCTGAAACCGACCGCGCATTTATCGACCTCGGCCAGCGCCGATTTCAGCGTCTTGCCCATCTCGCGGACGGCGATCTCGGCGAGCCGCTGGCGGTTGGCCTCGAATTGCTCGGCGATCGCCGAAAGCAGCGCCGTGCGCGTGGCATAATCGGTCGCGCGCCAGGATTTATAGGCCTGCGCGGCGCGCTGCAGCTTGGTCTCGATCTCGTCCGCGGTCAGCTCGGCAAAGCTCTCGCCAGGCGCGCCGGTGGCAGGGTTGATGCTGGTAAACATGGAAAAAGCTCCTGAAACGTCGCTTGCTCAACGCAGCGCGCGTGCCGTGTATCCTTGACCCCCGTCGCCCGCACAGGCCATAGCGCGGCCATGGATATTAACCCCGTTCAACCTCCCGTCGAAGAGCTGTCGTTCGAAGCGGCGCTGCGTGAGCTGGAGGCGATCGTCGGCCGGCTCGAATCCGGCGACGAGCCGCTGGAAGGCGCGATCGCGCTGTACGAGCGTGGCGACAAATTGCGGCTGCGCTGCAAGGAGCGGCTTGATGCCGCCCAATCGCGCATCGAATCAATCCGTACCGACGCCGACGGCCGCGCTGCGGGCACGCAACCCTTTGCCGCAGGCTGACACTATGGGGGGGGCATCACCCGTGCTGCAGGGAGCGCTGACCGAGGTCGCGCGCGATATCGATGCGCGTTTCGATGCATTGCTCGAGGTGCCGAGCGATCCGCGCGCCGATCTGTACCGCGCGATGCGCCATGCCGCGATCGGCGGCGGCAAGCGGCTGCGGCCGTTGCTGGTGCAGGCAACCGCGCAATTGTTCGCGGTGGATCGCGATTGCGCCGGGCGCGCGGGGCTCGCGATCGAATGCATCCATGTCTATTCGCTGACTCACGATGATCTGCCGGCGATGGACAATGACGATATGCGCCACGGCAAGCCCGCCGCGCATGTCGCGTTTGGCGAGGCAACGGCGATCCTTGCCGGCGATTGCCTGCACGCCTTGGCCTTCGACGTGCTCGCCGATCCGGCGACGCATGCCGACCCGTTCGTCCGCGCCGAGCTGATCGCCGATCTGGCGCGCGCTTCCGGCCCGAACGGCATGGCCGGCGGGCAGATGATGGATCTTGAAGCGGAAAAATCGAGCTTCGATCTGCCCACCGTCACCCGCCTGCAGGCGATGAAGACCGGCGCGCTGATCGCGGCGTCGGTCGAGGCCGGCGCAATCCTCGGTCGGTTGCCGATCGAGGGGCGCACGAGTCTGCGCGGTTATGCCCGCGATCTCGGCCTCGCTTTCCAGATCGCCGACGACATTCTGGATGTCGAGGGCGATCAACAGCTCGCCGGCAAGGCGCTGCGCAAGGATGCGGCGGCGGGCAAGGAGACGTTCCTGTCGCTGCTCGGGCTCGATCGGGCCCGTGAGCAATTGCGCATGCTGGTTGATCAGGCGATCGCGCATCTGCACGCCTACGGCCCGGAAGCGGACGTGCTGCGCGATATAGCGCGCTTCGTGATGACGCGCGATCACTGACCTTCCCGTCACCCCAGCGAAGGCTGGGGTCTCTGTGGGGCGTACGTCGCGCTCGCCTCACGAAGATCCCAGCGTCCGCTGGGATGACGGCTTCTCGGTTTGGGAGCTAATGACATGACCACCCGCATCGGCGTTTATCCCGGCACGTTCGACCCGATCACGCTCGGCCATACCGACATCATCCGCCGCGGCGCGAAACTGGTCGATCGGCTGGTCGTCGGCGTCACCACCAATGCCTCTAAATCGCCGATGTTCAGCATCGCAGAGCGCATGGCGATGGTGCAGCGCGAGGTCGAGGAGATTGGTGGTGATATCGATGTGGTCAGTTTCGATTCGCTGCTGATGGATTTCGCCGAACGCCAAGGCGCCAAAGTGATCGTCCGGGGCTTACGCGCCGTCGCCGATTTCGAATATGAATATCAGATGGCGGGGATGAATCAGCAGATCAATCCGCGCGTCGAAACGGTGTTCCTGATGGCCGATGTCGCGCTGCAGCCGATCGCCAGCCGGCTGGTCAAGGAAATCGCATTGTACGGCGGGGATATCGGCAAGTTCGTGCCACCACGCGTCCAGACCGAAGTTGCCGCCCGCGTAGCCACGATCGGCCGCAAAGGGAGCTGAGCGGCGCGTCTGACGTTCAGATTGGCGCAAGCCGGGATTTGCTCTAGACGCCGGGCTACTGCCGAAATTGTCGCGGGGATATGATGCGTTCGATTGCCACCATGATTGCGTTTGCGTGCGCGCTGTTTGCCGCGCCGGTGCTGGCGCAGCAGCCGGCCCCGGAAAAGGCCGCGCCGCTTAAGAATGTCGAATCCCCCGTGGTGTTCGCACCGCGCATCGCGCCGGCCTCGGCCACCGATCCCGAGAACCTGCTGTATCTCGATCTTTCCACCGGCGGGCGCGTGGTGATCTGGCTGCGCACCGATGTCGCGCCGAAGATGGTCGAGCGCGTCAAGACGCTGACGCGCCAGCGTTTCTATGATGGTCTGCCGTTCCACCGCGTGATCGAAGGCTTCATGGCGCAGGGCGGCGATCCCAAGGGGGATGGCACCGGCGGCTCGCCGCTGCCCAACGTGCCGGCCGAGTTCAACTATCTGCCGCACGTGCGCGGCGCGGTTTCCGCCGCGCGCGCCGAAGACAAGGACAGCGCCAACAGCCAGTTCTTCATCGTCTTCCAGCCGCGGCTCAGCCTCGACAAGAAATATACCGTATTCGGCCGCGTGATCGAGGGCATGCCATATGTCGATGCGATCGAGCGTGGCGAACCGCCGGCCAACCCGTCGAAGATCGTGCATGCCTATATCGCGGCGGATGGCCCGCCGGCCTATGCCCCGCCCCCGCCCGTCGCCGCGCCGTCACCGCTGCCCGTGCCCGGCGCAAAGCCCGCGCCCAAGCCCGCCGCCGCAAAGCCTGCCGCCAAGAAATAAGCTAACGCCCCGCTCGCGGGCGGGGACCGTACCGATGAACGTCGATCTGTTTGATTTCGTACTGCCGCCGGAGCGCATCGCCTTGCGCCCGGCCAGCCCGCGCGATGCCGCGCGGATGCTGGTGCTCGACGGCGCCGAGACACGCGACCTTCACGTCGGCGATCTGCCCGGGCAATTGCGGCGCGGCGATCTGCTGGTGTTCAACGATACGCGCGTGATCCCGGCGCAGCTCGAAGGCACGCGCGCCGCCGCGGATCGCGACGCGCAAGGCGCGTCGGGGGCGAAGATCGGCGCGACGCTGCACAAGCGCGAGGGGCCCCGCCGCTGGCGCGCCTTCGTGCGCAACGCCAAGCGACTGCGCGAGGGGGACAGCATCGATTTCGGCCAGGGCGTGTCGGCGATCGCCTCCGATAAACTGGCCGATGGCAGCGTCGCGCTGACCTTTGCCGGTAACGAGCCGGTCGAGCTGCTGCTCGACCGCGCCGGTCGCATGCCATTGCCGCCCTATATCGCCGCCAAGCGCCCCGCCGATGCCAGCGATCTGGACGATTACCAGACGATGTTCGCAGCGGAAAAGGGCGCCGTTGCCGCCCCCACCGCCGCGCTGCACTTCACTCCCGAATTGATGGCGGCGCTCGATGCTGCGGGGATCGGCCACGCCACGCTCACGCTGCATGTCGGCGCGGGCACGTTCCTGCCGGTCAAGGCGGAGGATACCGACGCGCATCAGATGCACGCCGAATGGGGCCGCATCGACCCCGCCACCGCCGACCGGCTCAACGCCACCCGCGCCGCTGGCGGCCGGGTCATCGCGGTCGGCACGACGAGCCTGCGCCTGATCGAAAGCGCGAGCGACGAGGACCATCTCGTCCGCCCGTTCGAAGGCGATACCGCGATCTTCATCACCCCCGGCTATCGCTTCCGCGGCGTGGACGGGCTGATGACCAATTTCCATCTTCCGCGCTCCACGCTGTTCATGCTGGTCAGCGCGCTGATGGGCCGCGAACGCATGCAGGCGGCCTATGCGCACGCCATCGACAACGACTATCGTTTCTACAGCTACGGCGATGCCAGCCTGTTGCTGCCGACGAAGGATCAATGATGCTGCTCGCCGCGCTCCTGTTTGCCGCCGTCCAGCAACCCGCGCCACCGGTGCCGGGCGCCCAGCCGCAGCCGTTCGCCTCGATCGTCGCCGAACCCGCGGCATTGCTGATCGCGGCCTGCGATGAAGATGGCGATGGCGATGCGGTGGTGACACGCGTCGAGCTGCACGCCTGCCTCGCGCGCAGCTTTGCCGGCGTCGCGCAGGGCAAGCCCGATATCGGTTATATCGGCTATGGTGACTGGGCGCTGCGCTGGCTGGGGGACGCCAATGCGCTGCCCAGCCAATATGGCGTCGATACCGACAATGATGACCGCATCACGCTGGCCGAACTGACTACCGAATTCGATCGCCTGTTCGATCGTTATGACGTGGACAAGAACGGCACGCTGACCCGTGCGGAGCTGCTGACGATCCGCAGCGCCATCCCGCCACGGCCGCCGGGCAAGCGCAAATAAGGGCTCCGCCGTCATCCCAGCGAACGCTGGGGTCTCACGCAGCATAGGCGAGACAGAAGCCGCATGAGACCCCACCCTTCGCTCGGGTAACGGCAGGCATACTCGACACGTACCAGCCAAGACGGCATGGGACCCCCATGACCCCCCGTTTCGATTTCACGATCGCCGCCACCGACGGCAAGGCGCGCACCGGCGCGATTCGCATGCAGCGCGGCGAGATCCGCACGCCGGCCTTCATGCCGGTGGGCACCGCCGCCACCGTCAAGGCGATGAAGCCGGGCGATGTGCGCGCGTCCGGCGCGGACATCATTCTTGGCAACACCTATCACCTGATGCTCCGCCCGACCGCGGAGCGCGTCGCGCGCTTGGGCGGGCTGCATGCCTTCATGGGCTGGGACCGGCCGATCCTGACCGATTCAGGCGGCTATCAGGTGATGAGCCTCAGCGATCTGACCAAGCGGGATGAAAACGGCGTCACTTTCCGCAGCCATCTCGATGGCTCCAAGCACACGATCAGCCCGGAACGCTCGATCGAGATCCAGCGGCTGTTGGGCTCCGACATCGTCATGGCGTTCGACGAACTCGTGCCCACCACCTCGACGCGCGAGGTGCAGGCCGCCGCGATGGCGCGCTCGATGCGCTGGGCGCGGCGCAGCCGCGATGCGTTCGACGGCGGCGGCGAGCATGCCGCGCGCGCAGCGATCTTCGGTATCCAGCAAGGCGCGCTCGATCAGCGCTTGCGTGCGGAGAGCGCCAGCGATCTTACCGCCATCGGCTTCGATGGGTATGCGGTCGGCGGCCTGGCGGTCGGCGAAGGCCAGGAAGCGATGTTCGGCTGCCTCGATTTCGCGCCCGATCAATTGCCCGCCGACAAGCCGCGCTATCTGATGGGTGTGGGCAAGCCCGATGATATCGTCGGCGCGGTGGAGCGCGGCATCGACATGTTCGATTGCGTGCTGCCCACCCGTTCGGGCCGCACGGGACAGGCGTTCACCCGCGGCGGGCCGATCAACCTGCGCAATGCGCGCTTCGGCGAGGATCAGGGCCCGCTTGATCCGGCTTGCGCATGCCCGGTGTGCGGCACCTGGACGCGCGCGTATATCCATCATCTGGTGCGCTCGGACGAGATGCTGGGCGCGATGCTGATGACCGAGCATAACCTGTATTTCTATCAGGCGCTGATGGCCGATCTGCGCGCCGCGATCGCCGATCGGCGGCTGTCGGTATTTGCCAACGGCTTCCGCGAGGCATATCGAAAAGAACCCAAATCCGGAGAGTGAGCGTGTCCGACCAGGAACCCAACGAGATCGTCGCCGCGGCGGCACGTGCCAAGGCCGCCAAGGAGCGGCTGGCAGCCGATGCGGACAAGAAGAACTGGCCGATCGCCGCGATCGGGCTTGGCGTCGGCATCGGCTCGGCCGCAGTCGCCGCAGCGGTGATGTTCGCCGGGCGCAAGAAAGACTGAGAACGCGCCAGTCCGACATCCCGTGTCGGCGCCGGCGCGGATGAAGAGCAACGGCGACGCGGCATGACGCCGGATTTGTTCACGATTGGCGGCGCTTGCGCTGCCGACTATCGCTGGAAGAATTCGGCAAGACCGCTGTAATAGCGACGCCCGGGCACCGCAAACAAACACCCCCGCTAAAACGAAACGGCCCCGCCATCACTGGCGGGGCCGCTGCCGCTAACGCGCTTGCGCCGGGATCAGCGACGAGCGCCCTGGCGGTCGTTCTTCTGGACGCGGATGCGCTGGTTCAGCGTGTCGAAGCGGCGATCGAGATCGCGGCGTTCGGCCTGGGTAAGGCCGGGACGGCTGCGACGATATTGCTGCTCGAGATTGGCCAGCGTGCGGAACTGCGTTTTCAACCGCGTTGCTTCATTGCGGTTGAGTGCGCCCGTACGAATGCCCTGATCGATCCGCTGATACATATTGGCCTGGCGCTGGTTGATGTTCTGCCACGGCGCGGCGCTGGCCGGAACGGCGGCCGCAGCGAAGCCCAGGCCTGCCAAAGCGAGCATGATCTTGTTCATAACCTAAACTCCTTGTGCCGGCCGATCGCGTCGGCCTGAGTGCAGGTATGAAACCCGGCTGTCGCCAGGATGTGCCATGATCTGCCAGAAAGTGTCGCGAATTGTGTCGGATACGCGATCAGTTGCCCGCCAGCCGCCGCGCGAAATGCACCTCCACCGCACGCCGCACGCTTTGCGCGATGCGTTTGCGACCGTCCGCTGAATCGATGAACGCGGCGTCGCCGGGGTTCGAAATATAGCCCGTCTCGAACAGGATCGAGGGCATGTCCGGCGCTTTCAGCACCATCAGCGATGCCATCCGGTGAAAATTCGCCTTAAGCGGGATCAGCGGCTGCGCCTCCCGGCCGAGCAAGCGCGCGAAATTGGCCGAGGCGTTCATTGTCTCGCGCTGCGTCAGATCGATCAGGATCGAGGAAATGTCCGCGGTGGTACCACCGAGATCGATCCCGCCGATAATATCCGCCTTGTTCTCGCGCGCCGCCAGCCGCGCCGCTTGCTTGTCGGAGGCCACTTCCGACAGCGTATAGACCGAGGCGCCACTGGCGGTGCCCGAACCGACGCTGTCGCAATGGATCGAGATAAACAGATTGGCCTTGAGCCTGCGCGCAATCCCGTAACGTTGCTGCAGCACGAGAAAGCGATCATCCTCGCGCGTCAGCGCGACGCGCACCCGCCCAGATCGCACCAGCTCGTCGCGGATCGCCTTGGCGATACGCAACGTCACATCCTTTTCGCGCAACTGATCGGAAGGCGCGATCGCGCCCGGATCGACCCCGCCATGCCCGGCATCGATCACCACCAAGGGGCGGCTGGCGTCATCTCCATAAATCGGCGGCAGTTTCGGCTTCTTGCTCGGCCGCGGCAGCGGGATGGTCAGTTCATACTTGCGCCGCGGGGCCGCCGCCTGGAGGCCGATCGGAGGCAGGAAGCTGAGCCGACCTTGCGCCGCCGCACGGGCAAAGCGCGCATCGTCAACGCCGCGCAGCTCCAGCGTCAGCGTGCGCCCATCAGCGCCGAAACTACCCCCACTGATGACCACCGGGCGCGACAGATCGAACACAATGCGCACGCCATCCCGGCGCGCCGATTGCCGCACCGCGCGGACCGGCCCGCCGAGCGCGCTGCGCTTGCCCGGTTGGACGCCTGCAACGTCGAGCGCCAGGCGGTTGGGCCCGGCCAACGTCACCGCCGAAGCACCGATCACCCGCGCGTCGGCCTGCACGACGATGCGATCGCGCGCGATCGCCACGCGCTCGATCGTCGCCGCCACGGCTGGAACGCCGGTGAACCAGCAGACCAAAAGGGTGAGAAACAATGACACGCGATGGTATTGCCGCGCCGATGCGGACGCGGTCCAGTCAAAAGACATGAGCGCCAGGCGGGGTGATAAAGTTAAACACCATGCCCGTGGTCATAGCCCCACTGCCTTCCGGCGTGGTGAAGCGATACGGTTAATGCCGAATTCTCATGTTCTTATCGCGACTTCGCGACGGCCATACCAAAAGCTGAACATCACCGCCATTGAGCCCAGTTGCTGTAAACAAAGTCCGGTGCTAGTCATCGGTGCGCACCGGCATGGCATTCTGCCGACCGGTCCACATGGCACGCGCCGTTCCAGGCGCGGCCGATCCAGGTTGACGTACGCATGATGCATTCCCCCTGCCCTCCGCGCCGACCGGCTTTTGCCGGCGGGATCGCGGACGTGGCAGGCGCCCAGGGCCAGATGCCGGGGCGTGCTCAGCGTGCAGAGGCAATGTTGTCCATCGACGGCACGCAATCGGGCGGCACTCCGCCCCCTGCGCCGCCGCATCACAATCGCGCGCGGGGAGCCCCAGGCACCGGACCGCGCGCCCGGAGAGAATTACATGACAATGCGTATGCTGATCGACGCACGCCACCGGGAAGAAACCCGGGTCGCCGTGGTCAATGGAAACCGAATCGAGGAATTTGATTTCGAATCGTCCGAGCACAAACAGCTCAAGGGCAATATCTATCTCGCCAAGGTTACCCGCGTCGAACCATCGCTGCAGGCGGCGTTCGTCGATTATGGCGGCAATCGCCACGGTTTCCTGGCGTTCAGCGAAATCCACCCTGATTATTATCAGATCCCCAAGGAAGATCGCGAAGCGTTGCTGCGCGAAGAGGCCGAGCATGCTGCCGAGGAAATGGCGCTGCGCGCCGAGCATGACGATGACGACGATGAACTGCATGACGACGATGGTGGCTACACCTCGGGCGGCGAGCTCGACGACGATGAGATCGACGAAGACAGCGTCGAGCGTTTCGAGGACGATGGCGGCGTAGAGGCCGAAGTCGTCGCCGAAGGCGCGGCCGAACCGCGCGGCCGTCGTCGCAAGCGCAGCAGTGCCAATGACGAAGCCGCCGAGGATCTGCGCGAGCGCCGCACCAATCTGCGCCATCGCTACAAGATCCAGGACGTGATCCGTCGCCGTCAGGTGCTGCTCGTCCAGGTCGTCAAGGAAGAACGCGGCAACAAGGGCGCGGCGCTGACCAGCTATCTGTCGCTCGCCGGTCGTTACTGCGTGCTGATGCCCAACACGTCGCATGGCGGCGGGATCAGCCGCAAGATCAGCAACGCCGGCGATCGCAAGCGCCTGAAGTCGATCATGGCGGACATGAAGCTGCCTCCCTCGATGGGCTGCATCGTGCGCACCGCCGGGCTCCAGCGCACGCGCCAGGAGATCAAGCGCGATTTCGACTATCTCGCCCGCCTGTGGGACGGGATTCGCGAGAAGACGCTCGAATCCTCCGCGCCCGCGCTCGTCTATGGCGATAGCGATCTGCTCAAGCGTGCGATCCGCGATATCTATAACAAGGATATCGACGAGGTCATCGTCGAGGGCGTCGAGGGCTATCAGCAGGCGCGCGAATTCATGAAGCTGCTGATGCCCAGCCATGCGCGCAAGGTGAAGCATTATTCCGATGCCGTGCCGCTGTATCAGCGCGCGCGCGTCGAGGAGCAGCTCTCCGCGATGTACCACCCGGTGGTGCAGCTCAAATCGGGCGGCTATCTGGTGATCAACCCGACCGAGGCATTGGTGTCGATCGACATCAACTCGGGCCGTTCGACGCGCGAGCATTCGATCGAGCAGACCGCCACCGCGACCAACCTCGAAGCCGCGACCGAAATCGCGCGCCAGTTGCGGCTGCGCGACATGGCCGGCCTTGTCGTGATCGATTTCATCGACATGGATAACAGCTCGAACGTCCGCAAGGTCGAGAAGGCAATGAAGGATGCGCTGAAAAACGATCGCGCGCGTATCCAGGTCGGCCGTATCTCCAGCTTCGGTCTGATGGAAATGAGCCGCCAGCGCTTGCGCACCGGCGTGCTCGAAGCCTCCACCCGCCAGTGCCCGCATTGCGAAGGCACCGGCCTGGTGCGCACGGCATCGTCGTCGGGCGTGTCGGCACTTCGCCTGATCGAGGATGAAGCCGCGCAGGGCCGTGGGTCGGTGCTGACGCTGCACGCGAGCGCCGAAGCCGCCTTCTTTCTGCTCAACCGCAAGCGCAGCGATCTCGCCGAGATCGAGGAGCGCTACGGCGTGACCATCGAAGTGACGCCGGATGGCGAGCAGGAAGGCGCGCGCATGTCGGTCGAAGTGGCCGGCCCGCCGCCCGCTTACGCGCCGCGCTTCGCCGCGCCGATCGTCGAGATCGAGGAAGACTATCCCGAGGAAATCGAGGAAGAATTCGACGAGATCGAGGACGACGACGAGGTCGAGGAAGCGGCCGAGCCGCGCGCCCCGCGCGAACCGCGTGAACGCACCGAGCGTTCGGCCGACGATGAAGGCGGGCGCAAGCGTCGCCGCCGTCGTGGGCGCCGTGGGCGCAATCGCCCTGAGGGCGAAGAAGCGCGCGAAGGCGACGAGGCGACGACCGAGGAGCCAGTCGACACCGAGATCGACGCCGATGTCGCCGATGAAGCCCCAGAGGTCGATGGCAACGAGCAACCGGTAAACGAAGAAGGCGGCGAAGGCCGTCGTCGGCGTGGCCGTCGCGGGCGTCGTGGTGGTCGCCGCAATGAGGGCGATCGCGTCGAGCGCAGCGGCGACGCTGTCGAGGGCGATGTCGAGGTGGCCGACGATGCGCCGGTTGCCGAGGCGCCAGCCCCCGAGCCGGTCGCTCAGGTCGAGGACGCGCCCAAAAAGGGCCGTCGTCGCCCGCGCGCCCGCGCCGCCGATACCGCGCCCGTTGCCGAGACCGCGCCGATGGTGGAAGCGGAGTCTGCGGTGGAAGCGCCGGTTGCCGAAGCCGAGCCAGAAGCACCGGCCAAGCCCAAGCGCAGCCGTCGCAAAAAGGCCGACACGGTGGAGGCCGAGGTTGCTCCCACCGAGACCGTCGCGATGGAAAGCCCGGCGCTAATGGATGCGCCGATCTCGGAAGAGGCAGCGCCCAAAAAACGCCGCGCGCCGCGCAAGAAGGCGACTGAAGCTGAGGTGAGCCCCGAAGCGGACGCACCGGTTGCTCCAGCTCCCAAGGCTGCGCCGCGCCGCAAGCCCAAGGCGGTCACCGCACCGGTGGCTGATGCCCCAGTGGCCGAGCCGGAGGCAGCGCCGGAGCCGGAAGTCATGCCCGCCGAACGCGAGATCGACGCCGATCCGGGTGAGGCAGGCAGCCCGCGCCGCGGTTGGTGGCAGCGCACCTTCGGGGCCTGATCACCTGCCCGGCTAAAGAAAGGCCCTCTCCCCGCGCGGGAGGGGGCCTTTTCGTTTGCGCGAGCAGTCGCTGCCGCCGCGATATCCAGGCGGCGCTATACAGTGGTAGCCGAAACGGACGGCGTTCACCCGGCGGGCGACAACTGTGACAAAGCCCAGCGCGCCGCGTCGCTAACGACCTCCGATGGGTCTTCTAACAACCGCGACAGCGGCGCAATCAGCGCTGCCGACCCGCTATTCCCCGCCGCAATCGCGGCGTTGCGCACCATCCGATCGCGCCCGATGCGCTTGATCGGCGAGCCCGCAAATACCTGGCGAAACCCCGCATCATCCAGGGCCAGCAGATCCGCCAGCTCCGGCGCGGTCAGTTCCGCGCGTGGCACAAAGGCCAAATTGGCGCTCGCTGTGGCGGCAAACTTGTTCCACGGGCACACCGCCAGGCAATCGTCGCAGCCATAGATGCGGTTGCCGATGCTCGCGCGAAATTCCTCGGGGATCGGGCCGGCATGTTCGATCGTGAGATACGAGATGCAGCGCCGGGCATCGAGCCGGTAGGGCGCGGGAAAGGCGCTGGTGGGGCAGGCGCGCTGGCAGGCGTCGCACGACCCGCACGTGTCGAGCCCCGGGCGATCGGGGGTAAGATCCAACGTCGTGTAGATCGCGCCGAGGAACAGCCAGCTGCCATGATCGCGGCTGACCAGATTGGTGTGCTTGCCCTGCCAGCCGAGCCCCGCCGCCTCGGACAGCGGCTTTTCCATCACTGGCGCGGTATCGACGAACACTTTGAGATCGTGGGGCACATCGCTGGGTAGCTCGGCGACCAGCCAGCGGGCCAGCGTCTTCAGATTGCGCTTGATCACGTCGTGATAATCGGACCCTTGCGCATAGACCGAGATGCGGCCCACCTCCCCTGCCCCGGCCAGTGCCAGCGGATCGACCGCGGGCGCATAGCTCATGCCGAGCGCGATCACGCTGCGCACCTCGGGCCACAGGCCGGCGGGCGATTCGCGGTGGTGGGCGCGCTCCTCCATCCAGATCATGCCGCCATGCAGCCCCTCCCCCAGCCACTGCCGCAGCCGGGCGGCGGTCTGCGGCGCGGCATCGGCGCGCGCCACCCCGCACGCGACGAACCCCAGTTCCGCCGCTTTCGCTTTCAACCGATCGGTGAGTGACTTGTCTTGCTGCACCGCACACCGCTACCACGTTGAGGAAACGCCAACACCTTTGCCGTACGGCGGAGATAGAGCGGATGTAAGGGGCGCCCAAGTGACAAGCGACACATTGGCGATCAGCGCCACCGGGCTGATCAAGAATTTCGGTGGCCGTCGCGTGGTCGACGGCGTCGATATCGCCGTGCCCAAGGGCGCGATCTACGGCGTGCTCGGCCCCAACGGCGCGGGCAAGACGACCACGCTGCGCATGCTGCTCGGCATCATCGAGCCGGACGGTGGCAGCCGTACGTTGCTCGGTCATGATCGACCACGCGAGGCAAGTGACCTGGTCGGCTATCTGCCCGAAGAACGCGGGCTTTATCCAGCGATGAAGGCCAAGGATGCGATCGCCTTTCTCGGCGCGCTGCGCGGGTTGGATCGGCAGACCGGGCGCAAGCGCGCGGTGGAGCTGCTTGAGGCAGCGGGGCTCGGCCACGCGGTCGATCAGAAGATTCGCAAACTCTCCAAGGGCATGGCGCAATTGGTGCAGCTGCTGGGCGCGGTGGTGCATCGCCCCGATCTGCTGGTGCTGGACGAGCCCTTTTCCGGGCTCGATCCGGTCAATCAGGAACGGCTGGAAGCGTTGATCATCGCCGAGCGGGATCGCGGGGCGACGATCCTCTTTTCCACGCATGTGATGGGGCATGCCGAGCGGCTGTGCGATCGGCTGTGCATCATCGCCGGGGGCAAGCGCCGCTTCGAGGGCACGGTAGCGGAGGCACGCGGCACGCTGCCGATGAAGGCATTGTATGTGCCGCATCATGACGGGGACGGCATCGCCGCGTTGCTGCCGGCGGACGCGATGCGCGACAGCACGGGCTGGAGCTTTACCGTGCCGGAGGACGGCGCCGAGGCGATCCTCAAGCGGCTGATCGATGCCGGCTTTGGCATCGCCACGCTCTCGATCGAGCGGCCGGGCTTGCACGAGGCGTTCGTGCGCATCGTCGGTGCGGCGGCGCAGGACGACGAAGCGGCATCGCTGGAGAAAGCGGCATGACCACGCCAACCAGCAACACGCGGCGGTTGATCCGCCAGACACTGACCATCGCGCGGCGCGATTTCGTCGCCACGGTGTTCACGCCCACTTTCCTGCTGTTCCTGTTTGCGCCGCTGATCATGGGATCGTTTGGCGCGATCGGCGGGCTGGGCGCGGCCAGCCTGCGCGATGGTAACGACCACAAGGATCGTATCGTCGCGATCGTGACGGCCGAGCAGGCGCGCACGATGAACGCGATCGATACGCGCTTGCGCCGGATTTTCCGCGGCCGCGACGAACGCCCGCCAGTGCTGGTCACTGAAGCGCCTGGCCCCGATTCGGCCGCCCGCGCCCGCGCCGAATTGCAGGCCAAGGAGTATGACGTCTCGGCGGTGCTCTATGGACCGCTGGCGACACCGACGATCCTGTACGGCGCGCAAGGATCGCGCACCGCAGATTATCTCGCCGAACTGGCCGAGGCCACGTTGCGCGCCGAGCGCAGCGGCGGGGCGACGCCACTGAGCCAGCCGAGCAAGCAATCCGTGGTCAGCGCCAAAGTGTCGATCGGCGGCAAAAACCAGGCAGCGTTCTTCACCGTATTCGGCATTTTCTTCCTTACCCTGCTGCTGGCGGGGCAAGCGGTCGGCACGATGGCGGAGGAGCGCAGCAACAAGGTGATCGAGGTGCTGGCCGCCGCCGTGCCGCTCGAATCGGTTTTTCTCGGTAAATTGCTCGGCATGTTCGGCGTGGCGGTGTTGTTCGTCGCCTTCTGGGGCACGTTGGTCAGCCAGATCAGCGCAATCGCGCCGCCGGGGCTCGCCGCCAATCTCGCCACGATTGGCCCGGCGATCGGCATGCCCGCTTATGTCATGCTGTTCTTCGCTTATTTCACCATGGCGTACATGCTGCTCGGCGCTGTTTTCTTGAGCGTCGGCGCGCAGGCCTCAACGATGCGCGAGATCCAGATGCTGTCGCTACCGATCACCATCGTGCAGGTGGCGATGTTCGGCCTAGCCTCGGTCGCCGCGTCGCAGCCGGGGACCGCCGTGGCGACCTTTGCCGAATGGTTTCCGCTCTCGTCGCCGTTCGCCATGGCGGCGCGCGCGGCAAACCGGCCGGAACTCTGGCCGCATCTGCTGGCGCTGGCGTGGCAAGCCTTGTGGGTAGCGATCGTCATCACGCTCGGCGCGCGTGCCTTCCGCCGCGGCGTGCTGCAATCGGGCAGCGGCAAGTTCAGCATCAAGGCGTTGCTGGGGCGATAGCCCCGCCCCACCTCATTCCGTCATGCTGAGCTTGTTTCAGCATCCAGGCGCGGCTGGTTGCCAAAACCGGCACCTTCCGTGGATCGTTTGACCGCGCCTGGCTCCTGACACGAGTTCAGCATGACGACCGGGTAGCGGGATTCGGTTCAAACACTATTGACCTCGATGTCAGTTAGGGTTCTTCTATCGTCAAAAGGAGAGGGACAATGGCCACGATGCTGCAGCCGGAAATGCGCGCGGATCCGTTCGATATGAGCCGCGCAGCTTTGTACCGTGACGATCTTTGGCACGCGCCATTTCGCGAATTGCGCGCCAACAGCCCCGTCCACCGCGTCGAGCACAGCGACTATGGCCCTTATTGGTCGATCGCCGGCTACCATCCCATCATCGAGGTCGAGTCGCTGCCCGACATCTATTCCAGCCAGGCCGGCGGCATCACCATCGCCGACTTCCTCGCATATGACGACACGGTGGAGATGCCGATGTTCATCGCCATGGACCGTCCCAAACATACCGGTCAGCGCCGTACCGTCGCGCCCGCCTTCACGCCCTCGGAAATGGTGCGGATGAGCGACGACATCCGCCACCGTACGGGCGAAATCCTCGATACATTGCCGTGGGGCGAAGAATTCGATTGGGTCGATCGCGTGTCGATCGAACTGACCACGCAGATGCTGGCGATCCTGTTCGACTTCCCCTGGCAAGACCGGCGCAAGCTGACCTTCTGGTCTGATTGGGCGGGCGATATCGAGCTGATCAAGGACGGGAACAAGCGCGCCGAACGGCTCGGCCATATGTATGAATGCGGTGCCTATTTTCAGAACTTGTGGAACCAGAAAGTCGGCCAGCCCCCCGCGCCGGACCTGATCTCGATGATGGTCCATTCGGATGCCATGCGCGAGATGGATCATCTCGAATTTCTCGGCAATCTCATCCTGCTCATCGTCGGCGGCAATGATACCACCCGCAACACGATGACCGGCCTGGTCTACGGGCTCGACAAATTTCCTGATTCACGCAGCAAACTGGAAGCCGATCCCGGGCTGATCTCCAATGCCGTGCAGGAAGCAATCCGCTGGCAGACGCCGCTTGCGCATATGCGCCGCACGGCGACGCGCGACGTCCAACTGATGGGTCAGAACATCGCCGCCGGGGACAAATTGATCCTGTGGTATCTCTCGGCCAATCGCGACGAGAGCGTGTTCGAGGATGCCGACCGGATCATCGTCGATCGCCCCAATGCGCGGCGGCATCTGGCCTTCGGGCACGGCATCCACCGCTGCGTCGGCGCGCGGCTGGCGGAGCTGCAGATCGCGACGCTGCTGGCAGAGATGGCCAAGCGACGGATGCGCGTGAACGTGCTGCGCGAGCCGGAGCGCGTGGCGCAATGCTTCGTGCATGGGTATAAGAAGCTGCCGGTGACGATCAGCAAATACTGAAATGCCGCATGCAATCGCCCCCCCAAACCGTCACCCCAGCGAAAGCTGGGGTCTATGTGGGGCGGACGCTTCCCCGCCGCCTGAAGACCCCAGCTTTCGCCGGGGTGACAGGTGGGGAAATGCTGCATCTCGCAACCCCCGCCCCGCGTACTTACATCCACACCAGATGCCCGATGCGAGAACGCCCATGCCCCACGACCGCCGCACCTTCCTCGCCCTAGCCGGCTCCGGCGCTGCCGCCTTCGCGCTGTTCGGCTGCCGCGGCGCGACGGCCGCGCCTGAGAAGTTCGCCTATGTCCTGACCGACGCGCAGTGGAAAGCCAGGCTGTCGCCCGCCGCTTACCAAACGCTGCGCCACGAGGCGACCGAGCGGCCGTACAGCAGCCCGCTCAATGCCGAGCATCGCGCAGGCGTGTTTTCCTGCGCCGGTTGCGCGCTGCCGCTATTTTCGTCGGCGACCAAGTTCGAGAGCGGGACGGGCTGGCCGAGCTTCTGGCAGCCGCTGGCCAATGCGGTGCGCACGCGGCGCGACGGGTCGCTGGGCTTCACCCGGACCGAGGTGCATTGCCGCAACTGCGGCGGGCATCTCGGGCATTTGTTTGATGACGGCCCCAAGCCGACGGGCAAACGCTATTGCATGAACGGCGCGGCGATGACGTTCCGGGCGAAGCGCTAGGCCCGATCCGCTGGTTTAGAACGCCACCCGGTTGACCAGCGAAAGCACGCCGATCGTCTTGGCCGCGTCGGTCGAGGCCATCGTTACCGACGGCAGCGGGGCGACGTCATCGGTGGTCGCGCCGTTGGCATAAATAAAGCCATTGGCCGGATAGGCGGTGGTGCCGAGATCGCCATTGGCGGCGAACCAGATCTTGACCATGCTCCAGTCACCCGCGGCCGACACGTCGATGGCGCGCACGTTGCGCTCGATCCCGCCGCGGCGCGACCAGTTGGCGTGCGTCAGCGTGACTTCGCGGTCGTTGATCACGCCGGAGACCATTGCGACATGGCCAAGCCGCATGCGGCCGCTCGATTGCAGCGACAGTACAGCGCCAACCTTGGGCGCCTGGCCGCGGTCATACCGACCGGCAGCCTGCGCCCACCAGGTGTGCGCGTTGCCATGGATATTGATGCCGGAGATCGACCGGGCATAGGGCGCGCACTGCCAGAACTGCGCCGCGGCTGGGGTCGCCCCCATCAGGACGCACGATACTGCCAGTGCACAACGCACTGCAAAAGCCCGGAATTTCATATGACCCCCTCAGGTCCAATCGTTCACTGAGGGTCACAAAGCAGGTCGGCGGCGGGGTGGAAACCCCCGCGCAGGTTTGTGTGGAACCTTTCCGGACGAAGTGAGTTTACCGTACGACGAAGCCCCCTCGCCCGTCCCCGATCGCGCCTCAGATGACGTATTCGACCGTCTTGCGCTGCGCCTCATCGGCTGCCTTCGCCGCGCGCATATCCACGATCCGCTGATTGAGCCGTGCCACGGTGCGGCTACCCGTGGTCTTGAACAGTGCCGGAATGAAGGCATGCACGACACTGGCGCAGCCCGCCGCGATCATCGTCAGCCCGAAGCTGGAGGCGACGCCGAAATGCTCGGTGAAGCTCTCGCCGACCGATTCGGGGTGGTCGAGGAACAGGCGGCGGAACATGGGATACCTCGTGGCTGATGCTTGCGCAGAATATCACGCGGCATAACGAGTGTCAGCCATCGACCTCGCTGCCAACCCGGCGACCGCCGGGACGGCGCTGTAGTAGATGTGGCTAGCTCAGCTGCCCCAGCATGTCCCCCGCCAGCAGGCTCAGCGTATCATCGCGCGCGCCCATCACGACGATGCGATCCCCCGGCCGCGCCAGCGCCACCAGATGCGCCGCCGCACCTGCGCGATCGGCGATGTGCGCCGCCTGCGCCCCCGTCGCCGCGATCTCCGCGACGATGTCCGCACTGGTCACTTCGCGATTGACGGTGCCGCCCTGATAGACCGGATCGGGCAGCACCAGCACGTCGCCTGCCGCCAGCCGTTCGGCGAACATCGCCACCAGCTCGCGGCGCATGACCTTGAGCGGCCCATAGCCATGCGGCTGGAACAGCACGAGCAACCGGCCGGGAAACGCGTGCAACGTCTCCAGCGTGGCGGCGATCTTGTCGGGATTGTGCCCGAAATCGTCGATGACCGCGACGCCGCCGGCTTCGCCGACCAGCTCGAACCGCCGCTTCAGGCCGACAAATCCGGCGATCGCGGTGATCGCCTCGGCCAGCGGCACGCCCGCCGCGCGCACCGCGCCGAGCGCCGCCAGCGCGTTCGACACGTTATGCCGCCCGGGCACCGACAACCGCACCTTGTGGCGCTCGCCGCCCTTGACCAGATCGAAGCCGATGGCGAACGGCTCCGGCAGCAGATTTTCCGCGCGCAGATCGGCCGAGGCATCGATCGCGAAGGTCACCAGCCGGTCGCGCGGCAGGCTCATCGCCAGCGCCGCGGATTCGGCATCGCCGACATTGACCACGGTGGTCACCGCTCTGCCGGCAAACGTGCCGAACAGCGCGCGCAGTTCCTCCAGGCTCTTGTGATCGAGGCTGACATTGTTGAGCACGGCGATCTTGGGATGATAAAGCGCGATCGAGCCATCGCTCTCGTCCACTTCCGAGACGAACGCCTCGCCCTGCCCGACCAGCGCGCTGGCAAACGGCGCTTGCGGGGCCACGAAATTCTTCATCACCGCGCCGTTCATCACCGTCGGATCGCGCCCGCAGGCGTGCAGGATCCAGCCGATCATGCCCGTCACGGTCGATTTGCCGCTCGTCCCCGCCACGCCGATCGGCAGCACGCCGGCGTTGAACAATTGGCTGAGCAGCTCGGCGCGGCTCAGCCGCGCCGCGCCCACCGCCTCGGCGGCGACGATATCCGGCACGGTCGCCTCGACCGCGGCGGAAGCGACGACAATCTGGTCGGCCGAGCTGATCCCGCTGCCGTCCTGCGGGAACAGCGCCACGCTCTTGGCGGTGAGATCGGCGAACTTGGCGGGCAAGGCGCCGCTATCCAGCGCGCGGTCCGAGCCCGCGACCTGATCGCCGCGGCCGGCAAGAATCATTGCCAGCGGCATCATGCCCGAGCCACCGACGCCAACGAAGAAGTAGGATTTGCGCGTTTCCATGACCGCGGGCTATCGCGGCATTTCGGCAACGGGGCAAGCGCCCCACAGACAAGGCGAATTTCCGCATGCGCATCGGCGTGGTCAGCCCGGCACGACCAATCGACCCGTCGGTGGAGAGCATGATGCAGGCGCTGGTCGCGGTCAGCTTTCCCGAAGTGGATATCGTGTTCCACCGGCAATGCTTTTTGAGCGACGGGCATTTCGCCGGGTCGGATGCGGTGCGCAGCGCCGCGTTCCTGGAATATGCCAATGATCCCGCGTTCGACGCGATCTGGTTCGCGCGCGGCGGCTATGGCGCCAATCGCATCCTCGATACGGTGCTGCCGCAACTGAATGACGCCGCGCGCCGCAAGACCTATCTCGGCTATTCCGACATGGGGTTTCTGCTCGGCGCACTGTATGCCAGCCGCATCGGGCGGCAGGCGCACGGGCCGATGCCGAGCGAGATCCGCCGCAAAAACGATCATGCTGCGTGCGTATCGCGCGCGCTCTCCTGGCTGATCAGCGGCGATCGCCGGTCACTCGAACCGACTATCGACGCGCGGCCTCATGCCGCGTTCAACCTGTCGATCCTGACCGCGCTGATCGGCTCGAAATATCTCCCCGATCTCACCGATCACGTGTTGATGATCGAGGAAATCAGCGAACCGCTCTACCGCATCGATCGCATGCTGTTCACTATGGCGCATGCCACGCAATTGAAGGGCATTGCCGGCGTGCGGCTGGGCGTGGTGGGCGACGTGATCGAGAATGACGTGGTGTTCAACGACACGCCCGAGCAGATGATCGTGCGCTGGTGCGCGGATATGGGGGTACCCTATCTGGGCCGCGCGCAGATCGGGCATTATGCGGCGAATTGCGTCGTGCCGTTCGGCGTGGCGTAACGCCTCCACCTTCCGTCATCCTGAACTTGTTTCAGGATCCATCGGGCGGCTAAGTCCGGCGGCATGGGGTGAGCATTGCCATTCCGGCACCATGGATCCTGAAACGAGTTCAGGATGACGGCGCTATACGGGGCGGCCGCATCCCGCACCACACTCGCCTCTACACGCAAGCTTGCCTATATAGCCGCTGCAGGCATAAGCCCCGCCCTCTGCCCTAGTCACGAAAGACCGTTTCCCGATGTCCGAGATGTTCCGCATAACGCTGCCTGACGGTTCCGTCCGCGAGGTAGCGCCGGGCACTACCCCGGCGGACATCGCCGCGGCGATCGGTCCGGGCCTCGCCAAGGCGGCAATCGCCGCGCGCGTCGATGGCGAACTCCGCGACATCATGCGCCCGTTCGAGCAGGACGCACAACTGGCGCTGGTCACCGCGCGCGACGAAAAGGACGCACTGGAGCTCGCCCGGCACGATTTCGCGCATGTCATGGCCGAGGCGGTACAGCATCTGTTCCCGGGCACGCAGATCACCTTCGGCCCGGCGACGGACGACGGCTTCTATTACGATTTCGCCCCTAAAGACCGCCCGTTCACCGACGAGGATTTGCCCGCGATCGAGGCGGAGATGCGCCGCATCATCGCGAATAACGAGCCGTTCATCCGCGAAGTGTGGAGCCGCGAGCAGCTGATCGAGACGTGGACCAGGCAGGGCGAAACGTTCAAGGCCGAATGGGCCGCCGAACTGCCCGATGGCGAGGAGCTGACGATCTACCGCCAGGGCCAGTGGCTCGACATGTGCCGCGGGCCGCACATGGTCTCGACCGGCAAGCTCGATCCGCAGGCGTTCAAGCTGACGCGCGTGTCCGGTGCGTATTGGCGGGGCGATCAGAACAATGCGATGCTCAGCCGCATCTACGGTACCGCGTGGCTCAACAAGAAGCAGCTCGATGCGCATCTGCTGATGCTCGAGGAAGCGGCTAAGCGTGATCATCGCAAGATCGGCCAGGAAATGGACCTGTTCCATCTCCAGTCCGAAGCGCAGGGCTCGGTCTTCTGGCACCCCAAGGGCTATATCCTGTGGCGCGAACTGGAGGCCTATATGCGCCGCCGGCTCGATGCGGCGGGCTATCAGGAGGTCAAGACGCCGCAGTTGATGGACGCGCGCCAGTGGGAGCAATCCGGCCATTGGGGAAAGTATCGCGAGAACATGTTCGTCGTGCCGGACGAGATCCCGAACACGGACGATGCGGCCGCGATCTTCAGCGGCACCGCCGATCTGATGGCGCTGAAGCCGATGAACTGCCCGGCGCACGTGCTGATCTTCCGCCAGGGGATCAAATCGTATCGCGATCTGCCGCTGCGCCTCGCCGAATTCGGCTGCTGCCACCGCAACGAACCGCATGGCGCGCTGCACGGCATCATGCGCGTGCGCCAGTTCACGCAGGATGACGCGCATCTGTTCGTGCGCGAAGACCAGTTGATCGGCGAAGTCGCGCAATTCATCGACCTGCTCGACAGCGTGTACAAGCACCTCGGATTCGAGGATTATGCCGTCAAGCTCGCGCTGCGCCCCGAACAGCGCTTCGGCAGCGACGATATGTGGGATCAGGCCGAAGCAGAACTGCGCGAGGCGGTGCTGCAATCCTCGCTCAGCGACTCGATCAAGGCCAAGTTCGAGGAACTTCCGGGCGAAGGCGCTTTCTATGCGCCAAAGCTCGAATTCCACCTGACCGATGCGATCGGGCGGACCTGGCAGGTAGGCACGATTCAGTCCGACCGCGTGCTGCCCGAGCGACTTGATGCCAGCTATGTCGGGCAGGATGGCGAGCGCCACCGCCCCGTGATGCTGCACCGCGCGATCCTCGGCACGTTCGAACGCTTCCTCGGCATCCTGATCGAGCATCATGCCGGGCGTTTCCCGTTATGGCTGGCCCCGGTGCAGGCGGTGGTGGCGACGATCGTGTCGGATGCCGATGATTATGCAGCGGAAGTGACGGCGAAGCTGCGCGCGGCGGGGCTGCGGGTGGAGACCGATCTGCGCAACGAGAAGATCAACTACAAGGTGCGCGAACATTCGCTGGCCAAGGTGCCCAACCTGCTGGTGGTGGGCAAACGCGAGGCGGAGGAAGGCACCGTCGCGCTCCGCCAGTTGGGCAGCGATCGGCAGCAATTCCTGGCGCTCGACGACGTGATTGCAAAGCTCGCGGAGGATGCCAAGGCGCCGGATTTGTAAGCCTCTGCCCCACCCCAGCGAAAGCTGGGGTCCCAAGCGGCTCCCGTCCCGCGCCAAGCGCTTGAGATCCCAGCTTTCGCTGGGATGACGGCGGGCGGCAAGAGAACCTAGCGCCACACCTTTCGCTATAACGCCTAAATCGCTATATACAGTCGTCACAACTACAGGAGCTATACCTATCCGACCCCCAATGACCCGGCAGGCGCCGCCGATGAACGGCCCTCGCTTCAACGAATTCATCGTATCGCCCAAGGTCCGCGTGATCGACGGAGAGGGCGAGAATCTGGGTGTCATGTACACCCGCGAGGCGATGGAGCAGGCGCGCGAGGTCGGTCTCGACCTGGTCGAAGTGTCGCCCAACGCCGATCCGCCGGTGGCCAAGTTCCTCGATGTCGGCAAGTTCAAATACGAGGCGCAGAAGAAGGCGAACCTCGCCCGCAAGAGCCAGAAGACGCAGGAGATCAAAGAGATCAAGATGCGTCCCAACATCGACGACCATGATTATAACACCAAGATGAAGAAGGTCGCCGAGTTCATCGACGAGGGCGATAAGGTGAAGATCACCCTGCGCTTCCGCGGTCGCGAGCTGAGCCACGGCCAGCTCGGCATGGCGCTGCTCCAGCGCGTGCAGACGGATATCGCCGAAACCGCCAAGGTGGAAGCCTATCCGCGCATGGAAGGCCGTCAGATGCTGATGGTGCTCGCGCCCAAGTAAGAAATCGGGCCGGTTGCAAATAGGACAATCGTCTTTGTTGCCGGCCCGTTGCCACTTGCCGTTTCCGTAAGGGAAAATGGCCTACCGATTGCGTAAAGCGCAGTCGCATCCCGCAAAATTGTGCCGATCCGGCCGAAAGTGACTGTTTTCCGTCGCTTTTTAAGCTGGACGTTGCGCGTGCGCGCTCTATGCAATCGGACGCTAACGGCAAAAATGCCGGGTCAAGATATCATAGGAGAGGTTCACGATGCGCAAGACCGCGTTACTGTTGTCCGTCGCTACGCTGGCAATCGCCGCCCCCGCCTTCGCGCAAGACGCGACGGCCACCAACACCACCACCGAGACGACGACGCAGGACGCGCAGGTTGCCTCCGAAGCAACCGCTGCCGCCGACACCGCCGCTGAAGACGTAAACCTGGGCGACATTATCGTCACCGCCACGCGCCGCAGCGAGCGGCTGTCCAACGTGCCGATCGCGGTTTCCGCGGTCAGCCAGGAAGCGCTACAGAATTCGGGCGCCACCGATATCCGCCAATTGAGCCAGCTCGCGCCATCGCTGCTGGTCAGCTCCACGGGCAGCGAATCGAACGCATCGGCGCGTATTCGCGGTATCGGCACGGTGGGCGACAATCCCGGCCTCGAAAGCTCGGTCGCGACGTTCATCGACGGTGTCTATCGCAGCCGCACCGGCTCCGGCCTCAATGATCTGGGCGAAGTCGATCGCATCGAAGTGCTGCGCGGGCCGCAGGGCACGCTCTCCGGCCGCAACGCCTCGGCCGGCACGATCAGCGTGATCACCAAGGCGCCTGATCTCAACAAGTTCGGTGGTTATGCCGAAGGCACCTACGGCAATTACAACAATATCCGCTTGGCCGGCGCGCTCACCGGGCCGATCAGCGAGACGCTGGGCTTCCGCATCGACGGGATCTACGCCAAGCGCGACGGCTATTATTACGACGTCGTCAACAACACCGATTACAATGATCGCAACCGCATCTTCGGTCGCGCGCAATTGCTGTGGGAGCCCTCAAGCGACGTACGCGTACGGCTGATCGGCGATTACAGCCGCCGCGACGAAAAGTGCTGCGGCGCGGTCTATACCGATATCAACGAGAAGATCGATCCGACCCCGGGTGTGCCGGGCGATTACACCGTCAATCCGGCGGGCAACCGCATCGTCGATATCATGACCGGCCTGGGCGCCGTCTTCCCGAGCGCCGGTGATCCCTATAACCGCCGCATCGCCAATTCGCCGGGCCGTGCCTATAGCAACAAAACGGTGGATTATGGTGGCTCGGCGCAGGTCGACATCAATCTCGGCGCCGCCTCGCTGACCTCGATCACCGCTTACCGCGAATATAACGCCGAAGGCGCGGCGGACATCGATTATGGCAGCCTCGATATCGGCTACCGCCCCGATGACGGCAACAATTACCGCCAGTTCCACACCTTCACGCAGGAGCTGCGGCTGAACGGCGAAGCCTTCGGCGGCAAGCTCGATTGGCTGGTCGGCGGTTATTACAGCAACGAGCAGTTGCAGGTCGTCGACAATCTCAAATTCGGCACCGAATATGGTCAGTTCGCCGCCTGCCGCGTCGTCTCGGGGATCAGTGCATCGCCGGCGTTGCGCAATCTGAGCGCACCGGGCTGTCTCAGCGCCACTGGCACCGCCGCCGTGACCGGCACGTTCGGCGCCGCCGCGTCGCTGATCATCGGCAATCTGCGGCGGCTGAGCACGCTCAACGATCTCGGCAGCAGCCGCGATGTCTATAACCAGACGAGCAACAATTACGCCTTCTTCACGCACAATATTTTCAAGCTGACCGATCGCCTGAGCATCACGGCCGGCCTGCGCTACACGCGCGAAAAGAAGGATTTCGACGCCAACTTCCAGAACAACAATACGGTCTGCCCGGCGCTGCAGGCCGGCACCGCGCAAGGCGGCTTGGGCGGCCTGCTCGCCAACCCCGCGCTGGCATCGGTTGCGGCCGGGATCATCACGCTGGGCTGCACGGGCAATTCGAGCTCGGCGCTCAATGCGGTCAAGCTCAACGACAGCCTGAGCGAAGGCGAATTCACCGGCACCGGCGTGCTCTCGTGGAAGCCGGTCGACGCGCTGCTCACCTATGCGAGCTATTCGCGTGGCTATAAGGCCGGCGGCTATAACCTCGATCGTTCGGATCTCGGGGATGCCTTCCTGGCATCCACGCTCGCCAACCCGAACGCCACGCGGCTGCGCTTCGACTCCGAGACGGTCAATGCCTATGAAATCGGACTGAAGTATAGCTCGCGCCAGTTCACCTTCAACGCCGCCGCGTTCCGCCAGGAATTCGCCAATTTCCAGCTCAACACGTTCAACGGCACCAACTTTGTCGTACAGAACATCCAGTCGTGCAAAAACAGCCTGAACGGCGGCGACCGCGATGCGAGTGCGGCGACCGGCGCGTGCGCCAATGGCGATACGCAGTACGGCGTGGTGTCGCAGGGCGTCGAGCTGGAAGCCGGCTTCTATCCAGCGCGCAACTTTGCGGTAGCGATGGGGTACACCTTCTCGGATACCAAGTTCCGCAACAATCTGGTCGGCAGCAATGCGGGCGAAGCGCTCGATCCGGCATTGTTCCTGCTGGCGGGCAAGCAATTGTCTAACGCGCCGCGCAACGTGGTGACCAGCTCGGTCAGCTGGACGCCGGACATCGGCGGCAATGGCCTGAGCGCGTTGTTCTATGTCGATGGCCGTCTGTCGTCCGACTACAACACCGGTTCCGATCTGTTCGTCGAGAAGGAGCAGGATGCGTTCTTCGTGATGAACGCGCGTGTCGGCCTGCGCGGTGCGGACAAGAAATGGGCGCTCGAACTTTGGGCGCAGAACCTGCTCGATACCAATTATCAGCAGGTCGGCTTCAATGCCCCGTTCCAGGGCGCCGGCTCACAGGCGCAGGTGCAGGCGTTCGGCGGTGTCGGCAACCAGATCTTCACCTCGTATCTGGCCGAACCGCGCACTTACGGCCTGACGCTACGCTCGCGTTTCTGAGCCTGGCATAGCGCCGCGCTTGCGGCCGGCCTCCGAAAGGGGCCGGCCGTTTTCGTGTGGGACGCTGTGAAGCAGAAGGTTGTTCGCGCGGAAGCGCGGAGGCGCGGAGATGGTGCGCTTGCTGCGCAGCGGCACTCATCATCGAGCCTTGCACAAAGCCGCCGGGGCAAAATTGAGGCGCTAGGCGCGCCAATGGAGCAACCTCCTCCGCGCCTCCGCGCCTCCGCGCCTCCGCGCGAACAAACCTTCTTACCCGGTTCCCCCAATCAAACAGGCGGCTCCCACAATTCGATCGCATTCCCTTCCGGATCGTGGATGCGCGCGAATTGGCCGGTCGCCGGGTCGTTCCATTCCGGCTTGGTGACGATCTCGATTCCGCTCGCATTCAATTGCTCGAGCAACGAATCCAGATCGCGCACGCGCAGGTTGAGCATGAACTGCTTGTCCGCCGCGAAATACTCGCTGTCCGCCTGGAACGGCGCGAAGACCACGGGGCCGCCTTCGGCCTGCCAGCTATAGTCGTCCGCCGTGGCACCCTCGGTGGATACGCAGCCCGCACCGATGCCCAGATGCTCCCGATACCAGCTGTTCAGCGCGTCGGGATCGTTCGCGCGAAAGAACAGCCCACCAATTCCCAGCACCGGCATGTCGAGTCTCCCTCAGCCGGTCTCGATCATATCGATCCCCGCCGCAGCGTCCAGCAGCCGCCGCTCAAGCGTTTTGAGCCGCGATGCACCCTGGATCTTGTCGCCCGTCAGATCGGTCAAATAAAACGTATCCACCGCGCGTTCGCCATAAGTCGCCACGTGCGACGAATGGATCGTCACTTTCGATTGGAATAAGGTGTAAGCCAGCTGGTGCAGCAATGCCGGCCGGTCGCGTGCGTTGACCTCGATCACGGTGAAGCGGTTAGACGCCTTGTTGTCGATCAGCACGTTGGGCGCGATGTCGAACGCTTCCGCGCGCATCCGCGGCAACGGTTTGGCGCGCAACCGATCAGCCAGCCGCCCGCGATTGGCCAGCGCATCCTCGATGCCCGTCTTGAGCCGCTGCAGCTGGCCGGCGTCGTCGAACGTCCGGCCGAGCGGATCCTGGACCAGGAAATTATCCAGCGCCATGCCGTCGCGCGTGGTGTGAATACGCGCATCGATGATGTTGCCGCCCGCCGCATGGATCGCACCGGCGATGCGGTAAAACAGCCCGGGATGATCCGCGGCATAGACCGTGACCAGGGTCGCGCCACGATCGGGATAGACCTGCGCCTCGATCGACAATTGCGCGCCCCCCGCCGCGACGATCTGCCGCGCGTTGCGCGCCAGCACGTCCTCGGGCTCGGCCACCCAATAGGGTTCGGGCAAGCGCCGGACCAGGGTGGCGAAGGTCGCATCGTCCCAGCCCAGCGTCGCCTGCAGTGCCTCCTGCTTGGCGGCCACGCGCTCGCTGCGCCCCTTTTGCTTGTGACCGAGGCGCAGCACTTCCTCCGCCGCCTCGTACAGATCGGAGAGCAATTGCCGCTTCCACCCGTTCCACACCGCCGGCCCGACCGCACGGATATCGACGACGGTCAGCGCCAGCAGCAGTCGCAGCCGCTCGGGGCTTTGCACGACGTCGCAGAAATCGAGGATCGTCTTGAAGTCGGAGAGATCGCGCTTGAACGCGGTGGCCGACATCAGCAGATGATAGCGCACCAGCCACGCCGCGGTTTCGGTTTCCGCTGCCGTCAGCCCGAAGCGTGGGCCGAGCCGTTCGGCCACTTCGGCGCCAAGGATCGAATGATCGCCGCCCCGCCCCTTGGCGATGTCATGCAGCAGCACCGCGACATACAGCACGCGGCGCGACACGATTTGCTGGAAGATCGCCGTCACCAGAGGATGGTCATCAGCCAGCGTGCCATGCTCGATCGTGCTGAGCAGCCCGATCGCGCGGATCGTATGCTCATCGACGGTATAGTGGTGATACATGTCGAATTGCATCTGCGCGACGATGCGACCGAAATCGGGCAGGAAACGGCCGAGCACACCGGCCTCGTTCATCCAGCGCAGCACCAGTTCGGGGTCGCGCGGTGAGGTCAGGATATCGAGGAACAGCGCGTTGGCTTCGGGGTCGGGCCGCAAGTCGTCGGCCAGCTTGGCATCGCGCGCGGCGATGCGCATCGCCAAGGGGTGAATCTCCAGGCCGTGCTTGTCGGCCAGCGCGAACAATTCGATCAGCCGCATCGGCTTCTTGATCAGAAAATCGTCCGCCGGCAGCGCGAGGCGTCCGCGCACCAGCATGAAACCGTTCAATTTGCGCGGCGAACGACGCAGCATCGGCAACCCGAAACGCCGCCCGCGCGCGGCGAATTTCTCGTCGAGATGCGCCAGGAACACGCCGCTCAGGTTTCCAACCGTCTTCGCCTGCAGAAAGTAATATTGCATGAAGCGCTCGACGCTCGATTTGCCGGGGCGATCGGCGAAGCGCATGCGTTCGGCAATGTCGCGCTGCAGATCGAAGGTCAGCCGGTCCTCGCCGCGCCCCGCAATGCTGTGCAGATGGCAGCGTACCGCCCAGAGGAAATTATCGGCGCGGTGAAACTGGCGATATTCGTTGGCGGTGAGCAATCCGGCATCGACCAGTTCGGCTGCGCGCTGCACATTATAGGCATATTTGCCGATCCAGAACAGCGTGTGCAGATCGCGCAAGCCGCCCTTCCCTTCCTTCACGTTGGGCTCGACCACATACCGCGTATCGCCCATCTTCTTGTGCCGCACCTCGCGCTCGGCCAGCTTGTCGGCAACGAAGCCGGCTGTATCGGTCTGCACCTCGGCCTTGAACCGCCGGGCCGCTTCCTCGTACAATTCGGTGTCGCCGCAGACGTAGCGTGCTTCCAGCAACGCAGTGCGGATCGTAATGTCGCTTTTGGCCTGGCGCACCATATCGTCGAGCGAGCGGCTCGAATGGCCGACTTTAAGACCGAGATCCCATAAGGTGTAGAGCATGGTCTCGATCACCTGCTCGGCCCAGCCGGTTTGCTTCCAGGGCGTCAGGAAGCCGATATCGAGATCGGAATAGGGCGCCATCTCGCCGCGGCCATAACCGCCCACCGCAATCAAGGTGAGCCGTTCCCCGGCGGTGGCATTGCCGACCGGATAGAGCCGCTGGAGGGTAAAATCCTGGATCAGCATCAACAGCCGATCGGTAAGGTATGCCTGCGCCGCGGCCGATTCGAGCCCGCGCGAGGGGTGCTCGATCAACCGGCGTTCGATCTCGACGCGGCCCGCTTCAAGCGCGGCCTTGAGGATCGGCACGGTCGCGCGGCGCAGCAGCACGCGATCGTCGCCCTCGATGGCAGCAAGTTGTTCGGCAATGCGGCCGCGATCGATGATCGCGCGGCGTTGCGGGAGCGTGTCGAAGCGATTGTGCATGCGCTTTGCAGATAGGGTGTGTTGGCGGGCGCGTCACCCGGCTTCGGAGGGGAAGGCGACATTCAGCCACTCCCCGTCATCCCAGCGAAAGCTGGGATCTCACGCGGCAGGAAGGCACAAGAGCCGCGGGAGACCCCGGCTTCCGCCGGGGTAACGGTGATGCGGCGGTTATAGTTCAACCACAGAAAACAGGATGCCTCGCCGCGCCGACCGGTCCATCATCACGCCCATGATGCCCCATCCCCTCGACCGCCCGATCTGGCACTCGCTCACCGGCGCCCACGCGCCCCTCGCACTCGGCTACGGCGACGCGCTGCGCTATCGGCCCGAAGCACACTTTTTCGCCGCCGCCCCCGATGACTGCCGCGCCAGCCTTGTCGCGCTTGCTCGGCTGCTCCCGCTGGACGGCACACTCGGGCTGGTTCAGGCGGATGCGATCGATGCACCGCCCGGCACGCACATCCGTTCGCGCGTGGCGATCAATCAGATGGTGCTGACGGCGCTCACCACCGCTGGCGCGCCGATCGCCTTTGATGATCTCGGCGATGCCGATGCGCCGGACATGCTCGCGCTCGCCACGCTGACCGCGCCCGGCCCGTTCTTCGCTGAAACGCATCGCCTCGGCGCGTTCATCGGCGTCCGCCATCACGGCCAGCTCATCGCCATGGCGGGCGAGCGCACCAGGCCGCCCGGTTTTACCGAAATCAGCGCCGTGTGCACGCATCCCGATCATCGCGGGCGGGGCTTCGCCCGCGCGCTGATGCAGATCGCCATTGCGCGCATCCTGGCGCGCGGCGATGCGGCATTTCTCCACGTCTATGGCCATAACGAGGGCGCGGTTGCGCTGTACGAAGCGCTCGGTTTCCGCTTCCGGCGCGAGATGATCTACACAATTCTCGAGGCTGCTTGAGCGACAAGCTTCGGTTCAGGCAACAAAGGCCATCGCCCGGTCGTTACGTTGCCATCACTACCGGAGATTCGCCATGAAAAGCCTGCTGTTGATTCCCGCCCTCGCCGCCGGCGTGCTTGCGCTTGCCGCCCCCGCTGCCGCGCAAACCGCGCAGGAAAGCCAGCGCTTCGCCGCCGCGCAAAACCGCTTCAATAGCGAGATGCAGACATTCCGCGCCGAATTCGATCGCTATCAGGCCGCCGTCCAGCGCCGCGGCGGCAATAGTGGCTATCGCGACGCGCCGTACAATGATTCGCGCAATGATCCGCGTTACAACGACTCGCGCTACGACCAGGACGATTACTCGCGCGCCGAACCCAATTACGATCCGACGCGCTATTATCGCGATGGCCGCAATTATCAGGAGCGCACGCTGAGCGCCGACGAGCGCGTCTATGCCGGCAATGACGGGCGCTATTATTGCAAGCGCAGCGACGGCACGACCGGGCTGATCATCGGCGCGGCCGGTGGCGGCATCCTTGGCAACGTCATCGATGGCGGCCGCTCGCGCACCGTCGGCACGTTGCTCGGCGGCGCTTTGGGCGCGGTCGCCGGCCGGGCGGTCGAGCAGAACCAGAGCCAGGTGCGCTGCCGCTAACCTTAAAGGCGCTCAGCTCTCGCGGCTGAGCGCCTTTAATTTGTAAAGCACGTCCAGCGCCTCGCGCGGGGTCAGGGCATCGACATCGATCGCCTCGACCTCCGCGCGGATCGCGTCGCACTCCTCTTCCGTCGCCTCCTGCAGCGCGGCGAACAGCGGCAGATCGTCGAGCCCCGCCGCCAGCCCGCCGGTCTTGGCGCGCCCCGCCTCGAGCTTGGCGAGCACGGATTTGGCGCGCGCGATCGTCACCGGTGGCAGCCCCGCCAGCCGCGCCACGGCAAGCCCGTAGGAGCGATCCGCCGGCCCCTCGCTCACCTCGTGCAGCAGCACCAGCTCGCCCTTCCATTCGCGCGCGCGCACGTGATGCAGGGTCAGCGCCTCGCAGCGTTCGGCCAACCGAGTCAGCTCGTGATAATGCGTGGCGAACAGGCAGCGGCAGCGATTGTCCTCGTGGATCGCCTCGACCACCGCCCAGGCAATGGCGAGGCCATCATAAGTGGAGGTGCCACGCCCGACCTCATCGAGGATGACGAACGACTGGGGCGTGGCCTGCGCCAGGATCGCCGCGGTCTCGACCATCTCGACCATGAAGGTCGATCGACCGCGCGCAAGATTGTCGGACGCGCCGACGCGACTGAACAGCCGATCGACCAGCCCCAGCGTGGCCGACGTCGCGGGCACATAGGCGCCCGCCTGCGCCAGCACCGCGATCAGCGCATTCTGGCGCAGGAAGGTGGATTTGCCGCCCATGTTCGGCCCGGTCACCAGCCACAATCGCGACTCCTCGGATAGCCGGCAATCATTGGCCACGAAACGCTCGCCGCGCTTGGCCAGCGCATCCTCGACCACCGGATGCCGCCCGCCTTCGATCTCGAAACAGGCATGCTCGACCAGCGCGGGCCGCGCCCAGCCGCCTTCGACCGTGCGCTCGGCGAGCCCCGCCGCGACATCCAGCCGAGCGAGCGCGTCTGCCGTCGCAGCGATATTTTCCCGCTTGTCGAGCGCCGCCGCGATCAGATCCTCGAGATGCGCCGCTTCCGCCGCCAGCGCATGGGCGCCGGCCTGCGTTACGCGAGCGGCGACGTCGTGCAATTCCGGCGCGTTGAAGCGCACCGCCCCCGCCATCGTCTGGCGATGCGTGAAGCCGCTTTCCGCTTTCATCAGCACATCGGCATTCTTGGCCGCAACCTCGATATGATAGCCGAGCACGTTGTTGTGCCGGATCTTGAGCTGCGCGATGCCGGTGCGCGCGCGATAGTCCGCCTCCAGCGCGGCGATCGCCCGCCGCCCGCCGGCGCCGGCATCGCGCAGATCGTCCAGCGCGGCGTCATAGCCCTCGGCAATATAGCCTCCGGCGCTGGCATCGATCGGTGGCGCGGGCACCAGCGCGCGGTTGAGCAGATCGATCAGCGCGCCATGCCCGCGCAGTTGCGGCGCAAGCTCGGTGAGCAAGGCGGGCGGCGTCTGGATCTTTTCCAGCCGCTCGCCCAGCCGCCAGGCGCCATCCAGCCCATCACGCAATTGCCCGAGATCGCGCGGGGAGCCCCGCCCCGCCGCCAGCCGCCCGAGTGCGCGCCCGATATCGGCCAGCCCGCGCAATGTGCTGCGCAGCGCCTCGCGCAGCGCGCCATCCTCGACCAGCACTTGCAGCAGATCGAGCCGCGCCTCGATCGCGGCGCGCGCCATCAGCGGCGCGCCGAGATCGGCGGCGAGCAAGCGCGCGCCCGCGCCGGTAACGGTGCGATCGACCGCGTCGAGTAGGCTGCCCTTGCGCTGCCCGCTGGCCGTCTGCGTCAGTTCCAGGCTTTCGCGCGTCGCGGCATCGATCGCCATCGCGTGGCTCGCCTGGTGCAGCCGCGGCGGGCGCAGGAACGGCAGCGATCCCTTGGCGGTGTGCGCGAGATAGGCGATCAGCCCGCCCGCCGCGGCAAGGCCGGCGCGGCTGAACTGCCCGAATCCGTCGAGCGTCGCCACGCCGTATAGCTCCTTGATCCGCCGCTCCGCCGCTCCGCTATCGAAGTCGGCGCGCGGGCGGAGCATCGTCGCCGTATCGGCAAACGCGCTTCCCTCGCACGCGATCGTCTCCGCCGGCGCCAGCCGCGCCAGCTCCGCGCCCAGCCCCGCCGCACTGCACTCGATCAGTTCGAACCGCCCGGTCGACACATCCGCCGCGGCGATCGCCACGCCCCCCGCCGCCTCGCCGACGGCGACGCACCAATTGGCCGTCCGCGCGTCGAGCAACGCTTCCTCGGTCAGCGTCCCCGCCGTCACCAGCCGCACGATGCCGCGTTCGACCAAGGTCTTGCCGCCGCGCTTCTTGGCCTCGGCCGGGCTTTCGGTCTGCTCGGCGATGGCCACGCGGTGCCCGGCCTTGATCAGCCGCGCGAGATACGCCTCCGCCGCATGCACCGGCACGCCGCACATCGGGATCGGCACGCCTTCATGCTCGCCGCGTGCGGTCAGCGCGATATCGAGGCACGCGGCGGCGATCTTCGCATCGGCGAAGAACATCTCGAAGAAATCGCCCATCCGGTAGAACAGCAGGCAATCCTGCGCCTCCGCCTTGAGCGCGAGATATTGCGCCATCATCGGGGTGGGGGGTGAAGACATTTCCGCGGGGTAGCGAAAAGCGCGCGGCGCTCCAATCCCTCTCCCGCATCGCGATGCTGCTTCGGCGATAACCGCCCCAAGCCGGTTCACATCCTCGCGCACATTCCGTAAGGACAGCCGCGACACGAAAGGCCTCCCCATGTCCGAAGATTCCAATCTGCAATTCTCCGAGCGCGAGGCGCTGCTGTTCCATTCCGAAGGCCGCCCGGGCAAGATCGAGATCATCGCCTCCAAGCCGATGGCGACGCAGCGCGATCTGGCGCTGGCCTACTCGCCCGGCGTGGCGGTGCCCGTTCAGGCGATCGCCGACGATCCCTCCATGGCCTATGATTACACCGCCAAGGGCAATCTCGTCGCCGTGATCTCCAACGGCACCGCGATCCTCGGCATGGGCAATCTGGGCGCGCTCGCGTCCAAGCCGGTGATGGAAGGCAAGGCTGTCCTCTTCAAGCGCTTCGCCGATGTCGATTCGATCGATATCGAGCTGAAGACCGAGGATGTGGACCGCTTTATCGACGCGGTCGAATTGATGGAGCCGACCTTCGGCGGGATCAATCTCGAGGACATCAAGGCGCCGGAATGCTTCATCATCGAGCAGACGCTGCGCGAACGTATGAACATCCCCGTGTTCCATGACGATCAGCACGGCACGGCAATCATCTGCGCCGCCGGGCTGATCAACGCCTGCCTGATCACCGGGCGCAGGCTCAGCGAGATCAAGCTCGTCGTCAACGGCGCGGGCGCCGCCGCCATTGCCTGCACCGAGCTGATGAAGGCGATGGGCGTGCGCAACGATAACGTCATCATGTGTGATCGCACCGGCGTGATCTATCAGGGTCGCGACGATGTGAACCAGTGGCAGTCGGCACATGCCACGACAAGCGAGGCCCGCACGCTGACTGAAGCCTTGGTCGGCGCGGACGTGTTCCTCGGCCTGTCCGCCGCCGGCGCGCTCAAGCCCGAAATGGTCGAGCATATGAATGCCGCGCCGATCATCTTCGCGATGGCCAATCCCGAGCCGGAAATCCGCCCCGAACTGGCCATGGCGGCGCGCCCCGACGCGATCGTTGCCACCGGGCGCTCGGATTATCCGAACCAGGTCAACAACGTGCTGTGTTTCCCGTTCATTTTCCGCGGCGCGCTGGATGTGCGCGCGACCGGGATCAACGACGAGATGAAGATCGCCGCCGCCAATGCCATCGCCGAACTGGCGCGGGAGCGTGTGCCGGAGGAAGTCGCGCTGGTGTACGGCGTGCATCACACGTTCGGCCCGACCTATATCATCCCCACCCCGTTCGATCCGCGGCTGATGGAAATCGTGCCCGTCGCGGTGGCCAAGGCGGCGATGGCCTCGGGCGTGGCGACCAAGCCGATCCTCGACATGGAGGCATACCGCCAGTCGCTGCGCGCGCGGCTCAACCCGACGACGTCGGTGCTGACGCTCGCCTATGAAGGCGCGCGCGCGCATCCCAAGCGCGTGATCTTTGCCGAAGGCGAAGAAGAAGTCGTGCTGCGCGCCGCGATCGCCTTCCGCGAGGGCGGTTATGGTACGCCGGTGCTGGTCGGGCGCGACGATGTGCCCGATCGCCTGCGTGCGCTGGGCGTCAAGGATCCGGAAAGCTTCGAGCTGCATAACAGCCGCGTCTCGCCGCTCGTCCCCAAGATGGTCGATTTTCTCTACGGCCGGCTGCAGCGCCGCGGCTATCTGCGGCGCGATTGCGAGCGGATGGTGAATCAGGATCGCAACATTTTCGGCGCGCTGCTGCTGCAGCTCGGCGAAGGCGATGCGATGATCACCGGCATCACGCGCACGTACGGCGAGACGATGCGCCAGATCTACCGCGTGATCGATCCGGCGGCGGGCAAGACGCCGTTCGGCATCCATCTGCTCGTCGGGCAAAGCCACACCGTGTTCATCGCCGATACCACGGTGAACGAACGCCCCAGCGCCGAACAGCTCGCCGATTTCGCCGAGCAGACTGCCGCCGTCGCGCGGCTGATGGGGCATGAACCGCGCGTCGCGTTTCTCAGCTATTCCAATTTCGGCAATCCCAAGGGCGAATGGCTCGACAATATCCGCGATGCCGTGACCGTGCTCGACGGCCGCCAGGTGGGCTTCGAATATGAGGGCGAAATGGCGCCGGATGTGGCGCTCAACCCCAAGCAGCTGGCCAATTATCCGTTCGCTCGGCTCTCCGGCCCGGCCAACGTGCTGATCATGCCAGGGCTGCAGTCGGCGCATATCTCGGCCAAGCTGCTGCGCGAATTGGGCGGCGATTCGGTCATCGGGCCGATGCTGATCGGCATGGAAAAGCCGGTCCAGGTCGCGCCGATGACGAGCACGGCCAGCGAATTGGTAACGCTGGCGGTGCTCGCCGCCGGCGGCATCGCGCGGTAATTTCCTGATTGCCTCCCCGCTTATGGCGCCCTGGCAACGCAGGGCGCCGGAAGCGGAACGGCGCTTGGGCAGAACGTCGCCCGGCAGGATGCCGCCAACCAGTTTAGCGACAAGGCGTTAGCGAAGATTTTGCTCGGCCTAATAAAACGCTGTCCTACATGAAACCAAATAGGTTATCTTGCCCGACCGTCGCGAATGGTGACGGTACATGGAGGCACGTTTCATGGGCATTCTCGACGGCATTATCGGCCCCATCGCCGGGCTGATCGACAAGATTATCCCCGATCCCAAGGCGCGCGACGCAGCGAAGCTGGAATTGTTGCGGCTGCAAGGCAGCCAGGAGCTCGAGCAGGTCAAGACGCAGATGTCGGCCATCGTTGCCGAAGCGCAATCCGTCGATCCCTGGACCAGCCGCGCGCGCCCGAGCTTTCTCTACGTCATGTATGCGCTTTTGCTGTGGTCGATCCCCATGGGCCTGATCGCGGCGGTGCAGCCGGCAATGGCCAAGGACATCGCCACCGGGATGAATGCCTATCTCGCCGGGATTCCCGAACCGCTCTACGCGCTCTTTGGCACCGGCTATCTTGGCTATACGGTCGCGCGGAGCTGGGGCAAGGCCAAGGGCCTGGACAAATAGGCGTACTTTAATGTCGGGCCGGGGACGCAAAATTTCACGATCGCCGTGAAAAGTGCGAAGCCAATCTGCCGGCCGTGCCGCGGCGCGTGACGAAATGTTTCCCCGCCGGCGCGTGATGAGAACAAGGATGGGGGGTGATTGCGCGCCGCGGATCGCCCACCCATATCCCGCCCATGAGCGAAAAACTGACGTGGCACGGCACGACCATTCTCTCCGTGCGCCGCAATGGACGCGTCGTCGTCGCCGGTGACGGCCAGGTGACGCAAGGCCAGACCGTCATGAAGCCCAATGCCAAGAAGGTCCGTCGCCTGGGCGACGGTTCGGTGATTGCCGGCTTCGCTGGCGCGACCGCCGATGCCTTCACCTTGTTCGAACGGCTTGAGCGCAAGCTCGAACAGCATCACGGCCAATTGCTCCGCGCCGCAGTCGAACTGGCCAAGGATTGGCGCACCGACAAATATCTCCGCAACCTGGAGGCGATGATGATCGTCGCCGATAAGGATGTGACGCTGATCCTCACCGGCAATGGCGATGTGCTGGAGCCAGAAGCGGGCGTCGCGGCGATCGGCTCGGGCGGCAATTTCGCGCTCGCCGCCGCGCGCGCGCTGGTCGATTACGAGCAGGATGCCGAGACGATCTGCCGCAAGGCTATGGCGATCGCCGCCGAGGTCTGCGTCTACACCAACGACCGACTGACCGTGGAAAGCCTGGAAGCCAGCGCCTGACTTCCTTCTAGTCCTCTCCCGCTCTTCGCGGGAGAGGGTTGGGTGAGGGTCTTCTTCTTCTTCTTCTTCCGCCCTGGTGAAGAAGAAGACCCTCACCGACTTCGCCTAGGCCCGCATGAAGTATGCGGGCCAAGTCTCCGTAGCCTCTCCCGCGTGCGGGAGAGGGCAATAAGAAGCCCCGCACATGAACGACGCCCTCACCCCCAAAGCCATCGTCGCCGCACTCGACGAACACATTATCGGCCAGACCGATGCCAAGAAGGCGGTCGCCGTCGCGATGCGCAATCGCTGGCGCCGCCAGCGGCTCGGCGCCGATCTGCGCGATGAGGTAAGCCCCAAGAACATCCTGATGATCGGCCCCACCGGCTGCGGCAAGACCGAGATCAGCCGCCGCCTGGCCAAGCTTGCCGACGCGCCCTTCATCAAGGTCGAAGCGACCAAGTTCACCGAGGTCGGCTATGTCGGTCGCGATGTCGAGCAGATCGCGCGCGATCTGGTCGAGGAAGCTGTGCGGCTGGAAAAGGAACGCCGCCGCGTCGCGGTGAAGGACAAGGCCGAGGAAGCGGCGATGATCCGCCTGCTCGATGCGCTGACCGGCAAGGGTGCGAGCGAAGCGACGCGCGAGGCATTCCGCCAGCGCATGCGCGACGGACATCTGAACGAAACCGAGATTGAGATCGAAATGGAGGCAGCGCCCGCCATGCCGTTCGAAGTCCCCGGCGGCGCGCCGCAGATGATCAATTTGTCGGAAATGATGGGCAAGGCCTTTGGCGGCCCGCAGCTCAAGCGCCGCAAGCTCACCGTCCCCGCCGCCTGGGAGAAACTGGTCGAAGAAGAAGCCGACAAGCGGCTGGATCAGGAAGAGGTCAGCCGCACCGCGCTCGCCGATGCGGAAGCCAACGGCATCGTGTTCCTCGACGAGATCGACAAGATCGCGGTCAGCGATGTCCGCGGCGGCTCGATCAGTCGTGAAGGCGTGCAACGCGATCTGCTGCCGCTGATCGAAGGCACGACCGTCGCCACCAAATACGGCCCGATGAAGACCGACCATATCCTGTTCATCGCCTCGGGTGCGTTCCACGTCGCGAAGCCCAGCGATCTGCTGCCCGAATTGCAGGGCCGCCTGCCGATCCGCGTCGAGCTGAAGGCGCTGACGGAGGCCGATTTCGTCGCCATTTTGAGCGACACCAAGGCCAGCCTGCTGCAGCAATATACCGCGCTGATCGGTACCGAAGGCGTGACGGTCACCTTCACCGAAGACGGCATCGCCGCCGTCGCCAAGATTGCCGCCGAAGTGAATGGCGAGATCGAGAATATCGGTGCGCGTCGCCTGCAGACGGTGATGGAGAAACTGCTCGAGGAAGTAAGCTTCGAGGCCGAGGATCGCGGCGGGCAGACGGTGGTGGTGGACGCCGCCTATGTCGATAGCCAACTCGCCAGCATCGCGCGCAACACCGATCTGTCGCGCTTCGTGCTGTGACCTATGCCGGCCCGATCGTTAGCCCGCTAACGCTTGGGCCGGTCATACGGGGTAAACGTACCCAGCCGGCAGTTTGCGCCGGGGACGACGTCGCCCGGCTGCCGCGGCTGGAACTGATCATTCTGGCACATCTGCGATCCGAAAGCCTGGACGATCAGCGTCGAATCCCGCCGCAGCGACGGGCAGCTTGCGGGCAGCGTGTTGATCCACAGCCGGCGCCCGGATTGGGTGAAGAGCAAGGTATGATCACCCACGATCTGCGGCCCGCCGGCGCTCGACCGGTCGATGCAACGTTGTGGGGCACCGGCGATCCGCCCTGCAGTCGCCTCCGCCAGCGCACGATCGGCGCTGCTGGTGTCGACGGGCAATGAGGTGCACGCGGCAAGCAGCGGGAGCAGAATAAACGTGCGCATCGACTCTCTCCCGCTCCCCGCCAGCATAACCGATCGCCGGCTAGCCGCGAAATGCATCCTTCGCGGCGCGGCGCTCGGCAAGCTGGGCTGCAGACGATGCGCGGAGGAACGGGTTGGTCGCCAATTCCGATGCGATGGTCGTCGGCAGCGTCGCCTCGCCGTGCGTGCGCAGCGCATCGACCTCCACCATGCGTTCACGGATCGCCGCATTGTCAGGCTCGGCGGTCAGCGCATAGCGGCCGTTGCTCTGCGTATATTCATGCGCCGCATAGACCATCGTCTCCGGCGGCAGCGCGGCCAGACGCTGCATGTTGGCAAACATCTGCGCGGCATCGCCTTCGAACAATCGTCCGCAGCCCATGGCGAACAGCGTGTCGCCGGGAAACAGCAGCGCATCGTCTGCCAGGCTAAACGTGATGTGCCCTGCGGTGTGCCCCGGCGTCTCCAGCACGGTGCCGACATGATCCCCCAGCCGCACCGTATCGCCCTCGGCCAGCGCCACATCCAGCGTCGGGATGCGCGCCGCCTCCGCCGTCGGCGCGCTGACCACGGCGCCATGCGCCGCCTTGATCTCGGCATTGCCGGCGGTGTGATCGGGGTGCCAGTGCGTGTTCCAGATCTGCCCGATGGTCCAGCCCCGCGCGTCCGCCTCGGCCAGCACGGGGCTGGCCTCGGCTGGATCGATCACCACCGTCTCGCCCGACGCCGCATCGTGCATCAGCCAGACATAATTGTCGCTGAGCACCGCGATGCGGATAATCTCGAGCCCGCTCATGTCACCACTCGCCGACATTGGGCATCGATTTCCACGGCTCGGCCGGCTCCAGCACGCCATCCTGCAACAGCTCGATCGAGATGTTATCGGGCGTGCGCACAAACGCCATATGGCCATCGCGCGGCGGGCGGTTGATCGTCACGCCAGCATCCATCAGCCGCTGGCAGGTCTCGTAGATATTCTCGACGCGGTAAGCGAGATGCCCGAAATTGCGCCCACCGGTATAGACTTCGGGCGCTTTGTCATCGGACGGCCAGTTGTACGTCAGCTCGACCTCGGCGCGTGCGCGTTCGCCCGGGCCATTCATGTCTTCCGGCGTCGCGAGGAAGATCAGCGTGAAACGACCCTGCTGGCTGTCCAGGCGGCGTACTTCCTTGAGGCCGAGCAGTTCGAAGAACCGGATCGAGGCATCGGGATCGGTGACGCGGATCATGGTGTGGAGATAGATCAAGGGATGCTCCTGCAGATGATGCACCCGAGATAGGAAGCGACGACGGTGCCCGCCAGTATCGTTTCAGGGCGTGGCGGTATCAAACTGCGCCAGTGCGGCCTGCGCGCGCTTGCCCGCCTCGCTGGCCGGCGCGCGGTTTGCCGCCTGTCGCCATGCGGCCTTGGCGCCCGCTTCGTCGCCAGCAAGGGCGGCAATATTGCCCGCCTCAAGCTGTACCGAGGCATCCTCGGATGACAGCCGCAGCGCCTCGGCAATATCCTTCCGCGCCCGTGGCAGATCATCCATGCGTCGCGCCAGCGTCGCCGATAACAGCCAGGCCAGCGGATCCGCCGCGGCATCGATCAGCGCGGGATCGAGATCGCTGCGTGCGCCGGCCAGATCGCCCGCCGCCACCTGCGCCCGCGCCCGATCCAGCATCGCTTCGCCGCGATCGAGCCCGGTCAGCGTACCCGCGGCCAGCGCGGCATCCAGCGCCGCGCGCGCCTTTGGGGCGTCCTGTGCGGCCAGCCAGGCATTGCCGCTCTGCGCCCAGTAGAGCGCCGCGCGCTTGTCCTTGGCCAGCTCCGCCGCGCGCGCCGCGCCCTCGAACTCGCTCGCTGCAGCGGCCCATTTGCCGTCATTGGCATAAGCCATGCCCAAACATTGCCGCGCCAGCGCACCGCCCCCGGCAAGCCGCCAGCGGCCTGCTTCTTCCGCCGCCGCATGCGGATCTCGGCCAGCCAGCTCGACGCACGCGTTAAACCTATCCTGCAGCGAGGGAGCGGGCGGGCCTGCCTGAGCGGCGAGCAACAATAGCGGCAAGATCATAAGCGTGCGATCACATCCTCCACCGCCCGGATGACAGCCGCGATATCGGCATCGCGCGACAGGCGGTGATCGCCATCCTTGATCAGTATCGTCTGCACGTCGGCTGAACGGAGCAATTCGGCCAGCCGCGCGGTGCGCGCCCAGGGCACGTCCTTGTCGCGCTGGCCCTGCACCAGCCGCACGGGGACATCAATGGCGATCTGCCCGAACATCAGCCGGTTGGCCTCGCCCGAGGCCCAAAAGGCGTTGGTGTAGACGGTGGGCTCGGGACCATAAGGCGACGCGCGCTCCAGCCGTCCGGCCGACAGCATCACGAGCTTCTCGTCGGTGGTGAAGCCCCAATCGGTGAAATCGGGCGCCGGGGCGATGCCGACCAGCCCAGCGACCAGCGCCGGCCGGTCGCGCGCGACGAGCAGCATCAGCCAGCCGCCCATCGACGAGCCGACCAGCACCGCCGGCCCTTTGGCCAGTTGTTCGAGCATCGACACGACATCGTCGCGCCAGCCGGCCAACGTCTGATCCTCGAACGCGCCTTCGCTTTGCCCGCAGCCGCCATAATCGAAACGCAGGAAGGCGCGGCCCTCGGCCTTGGCCCAGGCTTCCAGCGCGAGCGCCTTGGTACCGGTCATGTCGCTGGCATAGCCGGGCAGGAACACGATGGTCGGGCCGGTCCCCTCGGTCAGGTGATAGGCGAGCGCCGGGCGGGCGGCGGGCGGAGCGGCGACGGTGTCGATCATGGCGCGACCCTTAGCAATCGAGGGCGCGGTTTACAGCCCTCGACGCGAAATCGCCGTGGGAGGGCAATGCGATGGGCGCTGCGGGGCGCCTGCCTCTCGCTAATCTGCCGCGCAGTACCTACTATATGGCCCATGAAACACCTGCTTCCGGCGCTTTCCCTGTTGCTCGCCGCCTGTTCGAACAGCACGGGGATGGGCAACGATTTCGCCACCACCGTTCAGCAAGCCGAGCCGATGCGCCCGGGCGTGCGCGCGGTACGCATCGGCGAGGGCGGCCCCGGCTTCCAAGCCTGCGCCTATACCGCGCGGGTGGTGAATTTCGGCAAACCCGATCTGCCGCTGCGCCAGGCACCGTTTCAGGAAGCGGACGAAGTGCTGCGCCTGCCCCACGACGCGCGCCTGTTCGCCTGCACGCGCTCGATCGACCAGCGCTGGCAGGGCGTGGTCGTGCCGCCGGCTGATGCGCCCGATACGGATTGCGGCGTGACCGCGCCGGTGGCGTCACCGCGCGATTATACCGGGCCGTGCAAAAGTGGCTGGGTGGCGAGCGCGTTCGTGCGGTTGGTCGCGGGCTAGTCGCTCGATCCTCCCCAACTGCCGTGTCATCCTATTGAAAGCCGGGATTTCAAGCGGCAAACGCCTCCAGCGCGGTGAACAGCGAGGGGGTTGCCGGATCCCAGCCGTGCCGCGGCCCGATCGTCATGCCGCCGTCGACCGTGATGTGGGTGCCGGTCACGAAGCCGGCATCGTCGCTCGCCAGATAGGCCGCCGCGGCGGCGATATCTTCTGCGCGGCCGGCGCGTTGCAACGGCTGCGCCTTGGCCGCGATCTGGCCGATCGCGCCGTTGGCCACGGCACACTTATCGCCGGCAATGCCCAGCGCCGATGTGAAGATGTTGGTGGTGATGAAGCCGGGGCACACCGCGTTGACGCGGATATCGAACTGCGAAAGATCCGCCGCCGCCATCGTCGTCAAATGCAGCACGCCAGCCTTGGCCACCGAATAAGCGGTCGGCGCGGCGCCGGCCTGCAATGCGGCAATCGAGGCGGTGTTGACGATTGCGCCCCCCTCCCCTCGCGCGATCATCAACGGCGCGGCATACCGGATGCCGAGCGCGACCGAACGCAACAACAGGCTCTGCGTGCGATCCCAATCTTCCGGGCTGATTTCGTGAATCGGGCTGCGCGACCCGCCGGCACCGGCATTGTTGAACACGACATGCGCATCAGCGGTAGTCATCAACGCTTCGATGTCGGCAGCTTGCGTCACATCGGTGCGCAGAAAGTGAATCCGTTCATTGGACGTGGCGGCAAGCTCACGCCCGCCATTCTCGTCGATATCTCCGATCCACACTTCGGCGCCTTCGCTGACCAGCCGGAGTGCGGTGGCCTTGCCGATGCCCGAAGCGCCGCCGGTGACGACGGCGCGCTTGCCTGTGAACCGCATCCTGCTTCTCCTGTGTTTTGCACAGCATAGTATGGGGTTTGCGTCGGTCAACCGAGCGATTTTGGAATTTCGGGTTTGCAGCCCGCAAGCGATTAAGGCATCGATCCTTCAACTATTGTGTGCTGACGTCGTTCAGCGTCGATGCGCGGTCACTCGTCACAAGAGCGACGTCTATGGGGTTCCTGACCGCGCATCGATGCTGAAACAAGTTCAGCATGACGGGTATTGGAGAGATGAAGATGGCACTCGACCGCGAAACCTTCGATGCGCTGATCGATACGGTAGGGCGCTTTGTCAGCGAACGGCTGCGGCCACTTGAAGGCGCGGTTGAGGAAGCCGATGCGATCCCCGACGATATCGTGCAGGAGATGCGCGACATGGGGCTGTTCGGCCTGTCGATCGCCGAGGAGTATGGCGGGCTCGGGCTGACCATGTCGGAGGAAGCGCGCGTCGCGATCGAACTGGGGCGGACGACGCCAGCGTTTCGATCCACCTTCGGGACGAACGTCGGGATCGGCTCGCAGGGATTGGTCATGGCCGGCAACGATGCGCAGAAAGCGGCGTGGTTGCCACGCATCGCCAGCGGCGAGATCATCACCAGCTTTGCGCTGACCGAGCCGGACGTGGGCAGCGATTCGGGCGCGGTGAAGACGCGCGCCGTGTTCGACGGGCAATCCTATCGGCTGAGCGGGACCAAGCGCTACATCACCAATGCCGACAAGGCCGATCTGTTCACCGTAATGGCGCGCACCGGCGACGACCCCGGCGCGCGCGGCGTCTCCGCATTCCTCGTGCCGCGCGATCTGGCCGGTTTGTCGATCGGCGAACCCGAAAAGAAGATGGGGCAAAAGGGGGCGAAGGTCGCCGATGTGATCTTTGACGATGTCGTGGTACCCGCCGAGAACCGGCTTGGCGCGGAGGGTGAAGGCTTCAAGATCGCGATGCGCGTGCTCGATCGCGGTCGTTTGCATATCTCGGCGGTGTGCGTCGGCGTGGCGGAGCGGCTTATCGCGGATTGCGTGGCCTATGCGACCGAGCGCAAGCAGTTCGGCAAGCCGATTGCCGAGCATCAATTGATCCAGGGCATGATCGCGGATTCCAAGACCGAGGCGCTGGTAGCGCGCGCGATGGTGCTGGAGACGGCGGCGGCCAAGGATGCCGGCAAGGACGTGGTGATGGAATCGGCGGCCGCGAAATATTTCGCCTCCGAGATGGTCGGGCGCGTGGCGGACCGCGCGGTGCAGATTTTCGGCGGCGCCGGCTACATTGCCGATTACGGGATCGAGCGGTTGTACCGCGATGTGCGGCTGTTCCGCATCTATGAGGGCACCAGCCAGATCCAGCAGATCATCATCGCGCGCGAAACGATCAAGCGCGGCGGGTGATCTGATGCCGTCACCCCAGCGCAGGTTGGGGTCTCGTGATGGCGCGCGGCACGCCAGACAATAAGCAGACGCCAGCTTGCGCTGGGGTGACAACTTGGGAGAAATACCATGGACACGACCAACCTTTTCCGCCTCGACGGGCGCACCGCGCTCGTCACCGGTGGATCGCGCGGGATCGGCAAGATGATCGCCGCGGGCTTTATTGCGCAGGGCGCGACCGTTTATATCTCCGCGCGTAAGGCCGATGCCTGCTTCGCCACCGCGGCGGAACTGGGTGAGCGCTGTATCGCGTTGCCACAGGACGTGTCGACCGTCGCCGGGTGCCAGGCGCTGGCCGCGCAACTCGCCGAGCATACCGACAGCCTCGACATCCTCGTCAACAATGCCGGTGCCGCCTGGGCCGAGCCGTTCGAGGATTTTCCGGAAAAGGGTTGGGACAAGGTGATGGACCTCAACGTGAAATCACCCTTCTTCCTGACCCAGGCGCTTCATGCCGCGCTCAAAAACGCTGGCCGGCCGGACAGGCCATCAAAGGTGATCATGATCACCTCGATCGACGGCCAGCGGCTCAATCCATGGGAAACGTACAGCTATCACGCGTCGAAATCGGCGCTCATCTATCTTACCAAGCGCATGGCGGCGCGGCTGGTGAAAGATGCAATCAACGTGACGTCGATCGCGCCAGGCGCGTTTGCCAGCGAGATGAACAAGGCGGCGCGCGATCATGGCGAGACGATTGCCAAGAGCATTCCGGCCGGGCGCATCGGCGTGGCCGAAGACATGGCGGGCACCGCGATATTCCTCGCCAGCCGCGCCGGAGATTATGTCGTGGGGGATACGATCACGGTGGATGGCGGACTGGTCAATGCCGCGCTGGGGACGAGCATCGATGCATAACTGATCCCGCCCCCAGCTTTGCTGGGGGCGGGGGAGTAGCGGGTCCGACAGCCCCGCTGTTCAAGCTCTCCCCGGGGGCCGACCCACCGGCGACTCTCCGCTTCTTCAGCTGAGTTGGGGAGGGTTCCGGCGGCGTACGCAGCATTTGCGACTTACCCTCCATGACGCTTCGCGTGCCACCTCCCAGGGACAAGCTCGTCGAGGAGTTACGTCGTCGTTTGCGGATGATGGGGTTCGAGGATCAGCGTCTTGCCCTCGACACGCCAGCTTTTCAGCCGCGAAAGGAAATTCATCCCCACGACGCTGAGCTCGCCAAACGCAGGCGACACCACCACGGGCAGATCGCGCGCCACCACGTTGCCAATGCGCAGCTCGGGAATCGTCGCGGTCTGCGCGTTGATCGACCCGTTGGCGGTCCGCAGCACGACGGGCACTAATGGCGTTTCAACCTTAAGCCCCATCGCCTGCGCGACGTTGCTGGACAGCGCCGTCACCGTCGCACCACTATCCACCAGCATCCGCTGCTCGGTATCGCCGACCTTGACGCGGACCCAAAAATGCCCGTCGCGCGCCATCGGTACACGCATCTCTCGGCCCACCACGCGCTGGCTGCTATCATCAAGGTTGAGCGCCTTGGCGACACCATCAAGCCCGGGATCGAAATTCGCGCGCTGCGTGAACAGCGCCAGCGATACCGCGATCAGCCCGATGGTCAGCAGCGTGCCGAGGATGCGGAACCGACGCGCCAGTATAACCAGCACAGCAACGCCGGCGACGATCCACCAGAAATGCGGATTGGCATTGAAGGCGTTGGCAAGGCTGGTCAGGATATCGGTCATGGGATGAACGATATGTATGTGCGCCGAGCCGCGTTGCTAGGGGCAACCGATCGCCACGATGCCCGCCGCAGCGCCGGGAGGCGATCCTAGCGCGCATGCTCCTGCGCGAACGCGGCGGCAGCGCCAAACAGGCCGGGTTGCGGGTGGACGATTAGTTTGACCGGGATCGTCGACATCAACGCCTCGAAACGGCCTTTGGCGGCAAAGCGTTCGGCAAAGCCGCTACGATCGAAATGATCCTTGAGCCGCAAGCCCAGGCCGCCGGCGATGACCACGCCCATCGCGCCATGCGCCAGCGCCAGATCGCCCGCCACCGCGCCCAAGGCCTGGCAGAAGCGATCCAGCGCGTCGAGCGCCAGGCTGTCGGTCCCCTCCAGCGCCATCGTCCAGATCGCCTTGTCGTCAAGCCGCTGCACCGCACGGCCGGCCATCGTGGCCAGCGTTTCGTAAATCCCGACGATGCCGGGACCGGAAACGATACGCTCGGCCGAGACGCGCCGGTAGATCGGGCGCAAATGCTGCACGATCGCGTCCTCCAAACGATCGAGCGGGGCGAAATCCATGTGCCCACCCTCGGTAGGCAATACGTGATAGCCGTGCTCAGTGCACAGCACCTGCGCCACGCCCAGCCCCGTGCCGGGGCCGCAGACGGTGATCACGCCGCGATCCTTGAACGGCACGTCGGGCCCGGCAAGATGCAGGAAGTCGCTTGCCGGCGCTTGCGCTACGGCATGGCCGACCGCGCCAAAATCATTGATCAGGCTGAACTGATCGACTTCCAGCCGGCCGGGGATCATTGCCGGGCGGATGATCCAGGGATTGTTGGTCAGTTTGATCACTTCGCCGCCCACCGGCGAGGCGACGGCGATCGCCGCATTGCGCGGCAACACGCGCCCGGCTTGCGCGCCAAACGCCTGCCAGGCGGTCTGCACGCTGGCAAAATCGGCGGTCTTCAACGTGATCGCGTCGCTCATGGAGACGACGCGGCCCTGTTCCACTTCGGCAATGGCAAAACGGGCGTGCGTTCCACCGATATCGACTGCGACGACTTCCACCGGCTTCTCCTTCGAGCGCGGGGATAGACGGGCGGGAGGCACGGTCAAGCCCTGCGCTCCCGCCCGAGGCGGTCAGGTCATCACCGGCAGCTTATCCAGATGCTTGTCGAGCGTGATCGGATAATCGCGCACGCGCACGCCAGTGGCATTGTAGATCGCGTTGGCGATCGCCGCGCCCACACCGCACAGGCCCAGTTCGCCCACGCCCTTGGCCTTCATCGGCGAGGAGATCGGATCGACCTCGTCGAGGAAAATCACTTCCTGGTGCGGGATATCGGCATGGACCGGCACTTCGTAGCTCGCCAGATCGTGATTAACGAAGAAGCCGAAGCGTTTGTCGACCGCGAGCTCCTCCATCAATGCCGCGCCCGCGCCCATCGTCATCGCGCCGATCACCTGGCTGCGCGCCGATTTGGGATTGAGGATGCGCCCGGCAGCACACACCGCGAGCATGCGGCGAATACGCGTCTCGCCGGTATAGGCGTTGACCGCGACTTCGACGAAATGGCCGGCGAAGGTGGATTGCTGGTACTTCTTGCCGAGATCGCCATATTCGATCGCGTCTTCGACCGTGAGCCCGGCATCGCCGACTGCCTCGCCCAAGGCGATGCTGCGATTGCCCGAACCTACCTTGCCGTCAGCAAAGGCGACGTCGGCGGCGTTGTAACCAAGCTTCTGCGCGATCAGGTCACGCAGCTTGACGCAGGCGGCATAGACCCCGGCGGTGGAGTTGTTAGCACCCCACTGACCGCCGGAACCCGCCGAGGCCGGACTGTCCGAATCGCCCAGCTTGACCACGACCTGATCGAGCGTGACGCCCATCATCTCCGCCGCGGTCTGCGCGATGATCGTGTAGCTGCCAGTGCCGATATCGGTCATGTCGGTCGTGACGGTGACGATGCCCTTGCGGTCGACGCCGACGCGCGCGGCCGACTTCATCAGCAGATTGTTACGGAAGCCCGCGGCCACGCCGAGGCCGATCAGCCATTGCCCTTCGCGCCTGGTGCCGGGCGTGGCGCTGCGCGCGCTCCAGCCGAACTTGTCCGCGCCCATTTCGAGGCATTTGATCAGCTGACGCTGGGAGAAACGGCGGGCGGGCTTTTCCGGATCGACCTGCGTATCGTTGGCGATGCGGAAGGCGACCGGATCCATGCCGAGCTTTTCGGCCATTTCGTCCATGGCGATTTCCAGCGCCATCAGGCCGGGCGCTTCGCCCGGCGCGCGCATCGCATTGCCCTCGGGCAGATCAAGCACGGCGAGCCGCATCGAGGTCAACCGATTGGCGCCGGCATACATCAATTTGGTCTGGCTGACCGCCGTCTCCGGGCCGCCGCCGGGAAGATCACCCGAGCCGCTTTCATGCGCGATGGCAGTGATCTTGCCCGCCTTGGTCGCGCCGATGCGGATGCGTTGCATCGTCGCCGGGCGATGCGTGGTGTTGTTGATCATCAGCGGGCGCTGCAACGTGACCTTCACGGGGCGACCGGCGGCCTTGGCGCCCAATGCCGCCATGATGGCATCGGTACGGACGAACAGTTTGCCGCCGAACCCGCCGCCGATATAGGGCGAGATCAGCCGCACCTTGTCCTTGGGGATTCCTAGGGTCTTGGCGACATCGCCCTTGCCCCAGGCAATCATCTGGTTCGACGTCCACAAGGTCAGCTTGTCGCCTTCCCACACGGCCAGCGACGCGTGCGGCTCCATCATGGCGTGGCTGTGATCCGGAGTCGTGTAGCGCGCATCGAGCGTGACCGGAGCGCTGGCGAAGGCGCCCTCGAAATCGCCGACGCGATCGACCGGCGGCGCCTTGCTGCCTTCTCCACTGTCGCCCCCGGTAAGCGGCGCGACCTTGAGTTCGGCGGCGAGATCGAAACGCCCCTTGCCACGCGCATAATCGACGCGAACGAGGTGTGCGGCAGCGCGCGCCTGTTCGAACGTCTCGGCGACGACCAGCGCCACGGTCTGGTGGTAATGCTGGATCTCCGGGCCGCCGAGCAGCATCGCCGTGTTGAAATCGCCCTTGATCAGCTTGCCGGCATTGTCCGCCGTGACGATGGCGATCACGCCGGGTGCGGCCTTGGCTTCGGCCAGATCGATGGCGTTGATGCGGCCCTTGGCGATCGCCGCGCCGACGATATAGCCATAGGCCTGGTTGGCGACGACATCATGCTGTTCATAGGCATAAGGCGCTGTACCGGTGGTCTTGAGCTTGCCGTCGATACGGTCATGCGGGCGGCCCACGACCTTCAGCTGATCGATCGGGTTCCGGCCGGCGGGGGTGTCGAACTTCATGGGATTACCCCTTCGCTTCGGCGAGCACCGCGCCGAGCGTCCGCTCGACCAGAGTCACCTTGAATGCATTGTCTTCGGTCGGGCGTGCGCCGGCGAGCAATTTGGCGGTAACCGCCTTGGCGCCACGCGGCAGATCGGCGTCGGCCGCCTCCACGCGCCACGGCTTGGGCGCGATGCCCCCCACCGCTACACGCCCCGTGCCATCGGGCTGCACCACCGCCGCCACCGAGACCAGGGCGAACGCATAGGAAGCACGATCGCGCACCTTCCGGTAGATATGCGTCCCGCCGAGCGGCTTGGGCAGCGTCACCGCAGTGATCAGCTCACCGCGCTGCAGCACCGTATCGATATGCGGCGTGTTGCCCGGCAAGCGATGGAAATCGGCGATCGGGATGGTGCGCGCGACGCCTTCGGGATTGACCGTCTGCACGGTGGCATCGAGCAGCCTAAGCGCCACCGCCATGTCGCCGGGATAGGTGGCAATGCAGGCGTCGCTGGTGCCGATCACGGCGAGCTGACGGCTATAGCCGCCGATCGCCGAGCAGCCCGTGCCGGGCTGGCGCTTGTTGCACGGCTGATTGGTATCATAGAAATACGGGCAGCGCGTGCGCTGGAGCAGATTGCCCGCCGTGGTCGCCTTGTTGCGCAACTGGCCCGAGGCCCCCGCGACGATCGCGCGACTGAGCACGCCATAATCACGGCGCACGCGCGCATCGGCGGCGAGATTGGTGTTGGTGACGAGCGCGCCGATGCGCAGCCCGCCATCATTGCTATCCTCGATCTTGTCGAGTTTCAGCGCGTTGACATCGATCAGATGCGCCGGCGCCTCGATCTGCAGCTTCATCAGATCGAGCAGATTGGTGCCGCCGGCGATGAACTTGGCGTTCGGCGTGCGCGCGGCGGCGGTGGCCGCTTCGGCCGGCGTCTTGGCGCGCTGATAGGTAAAGGGCTTCATGCCACGGTCTCCGCGACGTCGGTCATCGCTTCCAGAATGTTCGAATAGGCCCCGCAACGGCAGATATTACCGCTCATCCGTTCCCGCATCTCGTCGTTCGAGGCGGTGGGACGGGCGGTAAGATCGGCGGTGACATGGCTCGGTACGCCGGCCTTGATTTCGCCCAGCACGGCGACGGCGGAGCAGATCTGCCCCGGCGTGCAATAACCGCACTGATAGCCGTCATGCTTGATGAAGGCGGCTTGCATTGGGTGCAGCTTGTCGGGCTGGCCGAGCCCTTCGATCGTGGTGATCTTGTCGCCTTCGTGCATCACCGCGAGGCTGAGGCAGGAATTGATCCGTACGCCATCGACGAGCACGGTGCAGGCACCGCACTGGCCGTGATCGCAGCCCTTCTTGGTGCCGGTGAGCTGCAGATTTTCGCGCAGCGCATCCAGCAACGTGGTGCGCGTATCGACCTGCAGCGTGCGCCTTTTGCCGTTGACCACGAAACCGAGCTTGGTGGTGGCGGGCACCGGCGCTGGCGCCTGGGCCGCCGCGCCAACCGGCACTGCAGTGACCGCGACCGATGCCGCGCCCGCACCGAGCAGGCCGCGACGCGACACTTCGAATTCTCCGCTATCGCTCATGGCGGTATCGTTTCTCACTTGGCAGGGCCGCGCGCGGCCGATGTTGGTATGATCTTGATAACGTGCAAATGACGTTAAGGTACCGATTGCGCAGGCAATATTTGCTCCGCATACCGATCGGTATAATACAAAGCGGGCTTGGCGTCCACCCGCTGGTGTCGTGTTTGAGCGATGCCGCGCCTACGCCACGATCCTGACCGGCACCGATTTAGCGGCGGGGACATGGCTTTCCTCGGCAAAATGCTCGACCGGCATGAGCACGTTGGCCTCGGGATAATAAGCGCCAAGGCAGCCGCGCGGGATGCTGTAGGGCGTGACGATCAGCCCCTCGCGCCGGCGCATGATGCCATCGTCAGCATCGCTTTCCAGCGCGACGATCTGGTTCTCCTTGAGCCCCGCCGCGGCGATATCCTGGAGATTGATGAACAGCACATCGCGCGTGCCCTTCACGCCGCGGAAGCGATCATGATAGCCGTAGATCGTGGTGTTGAACTGGTCGTTGGAACGCAGCGTCATCAGCCGGAAGCGACCGTCGGCATCGTCGAAGCCGGTGGCGCACAAGCCGGTGGGGGCGAGGAATTCCGCCTTGCCGCTGGGCGTCTGCCAGATCCGCTCGCTCGCCTTGTTGCCTTTCCAAAAGCCGCCGGGCTGGAACAGCCGGGCGTTGAAATCGGCGAAGAATTGCGGATAGGTCTGCTCGATGGCGTCGCGGATTTTCGAATAATCGTCGACCCAGGCATCCCAGTCGACCTTGGGATTGACCGGCAGGATCTGCTTGGCCAGCGCGCCGACGATGGCGGGCTCGGACAAAAGATGCTCGCTCGCCGGCGTCGCCTTGCCGCGCGAAGCGTGGATGCAGCTGGTGGAATCCTCGACCGTGACGACCTGCGGGCCGCTGGCCTGCACGTCGGTTTCGATCCGCCCCAGGCACGGCAGCAGATACGTTACCTTGCCGGGGAAGAGATGGTTGCGGTTGAGCTTGGTGGCGACCTGCACCGACAGATCAAGATTGGTCCAGGCGGACTCCATCGGCCCGGTTTCGGGCACCGCGCGGAGGAAATTGCCGCCCAGCGCGACAAACGCCTTGATCGAGCCATCGATCACGCCTCGGCAGGCATCGATCGTGTCGGTGCCTTTCTCGCGCGGCGCGGTAAAGCCATATTGCGCCTCCAGCCGCTCGACCGGCACCAGCTCGGCCTTTTCGGTGATGCCAACCGAGCGCTGCCCCTGCACGTTGCTGTGCCCGCGCACCGGGCATGGGCCGGTGCCCGGCCGGCCGATATTGCCGCGCAGCAGCAGCAGATTGACCAGCATGCGGACATTCTCAACGCCCTTCACATGCTGCGTCAGCCCCATGCCGTAAATCGCCATCACCGCCTTGGCCTTGGCATAAACGCGCGCCGACGCCTCCAATTCGAGCTTGGACAGCCCGGATTCGGCAACGATCGCGCCCCAATCGGCGGCACGGACAGCGGCCACAAACTCCTCGAAGCCATGCGTGTGCGCTTCGATGAACGCGGTATCGAGCACGGCGGGCTGCCCGGCGAGAATGGCCGCATCGTGCCATTCGACGAGGAATTTGGCGATCGCCATCATCGCGGCGATGTCGCCCCCGGCCTTTACCTGGTGATATTGCGTCGAAATGCGCGTTTCGCCCAAGGTCGCCATCTCGATCGGGTTCTGCGGATCGGTAAAGCGTTCGAGCCCGCGTTCGCGCAACGGATTGAAGGTGATGATTTCCACCCCGCGTTTGCGGCAATCGCGCAAATCATGCAGCATGCGCGGCGAATTCGAGCCGACATTCTGCCCGAAGAACAGGATCGCGTCGCAATGCTCGAAATCCTCGAGCCGCGTGGTGCCCACCGGCACGCCGATCGCCGCCTTGAGCCCGACCGAGGTTGATTCATGGCACATGTTCGAGCTGTCGGGCAGGTTCTGATTACCGTACATCCGCGCCATCAACCCGTACATGTACGAGGCCTCCAGGCTGGTGCGGCCGGACGAGTAGAAGACCACCGATTTGGGATCGAGCGGCCGCAGCACAACGCCTATTTCGGAAAACGCCTCATCCCACGAACAGGCGACATATTTGTCGCTCGTGGCATCATAGCGCAGCGGGTGCGTCAACCGGCCATTCTGCTCCAGATCGTAATCGCGCCAGGTGCGCAGCTCGGTCAACGTATGCTCGGCAAAGAATTCGGGCGTGGTGCGATAGGTGGTCAGTTCCCAGGCGGTGGCCTTGGCGCCTTCCTCGCAGAATTCGGCGGGGTGATGATTGGCCGGTTTGGGCCAGGCGCAGCTGACGCAGGCGAAGCCATCCGGCTTGTTCTGCCGGACCAATTCCCGAAGTGTCTCGGGCGAGGCGCGCTCGCGCGGCATGATCTCGGCCAGCGATCGCACCGATCCCCAGCCGCCTGCGGGGCCGGCGAACGGGGTGATTTCGGGTTTGTCGGAATGCTGCTTGGCCATGATGTTTCCTGCCCGAACACGGTAATGCGTTTGCCGAGTTTACTGAGGGTGGAACGGCGCGGCGCTGAAATGGTTCACGCCAAATGCGCCGCAGCGCAGCGGGCGCCGCCCGTATTGGCGCGCGGGACAGATCGTGTAGGACGACACGCATGACCTCGCTGCCGCTTCCCTTCCTACGCCGAACGCCCGATGGCGTCGCGGAACCGATCAATCGCGCGATTGCCATCGAACGCCCGATCGCGATCGAGTTCAACGGCATCGGCTATGCCGTGATGATGGCGACGCCTGCCGACCTGCACGATTTCGCCTTCGGCTTTGCGCTGAGCGAGCGGCTGGTCGATAGCGCCGCATCGATCCTCGACGTGGATGTACACAGTATCGCGGCCGGCGAGGTGGTGCGCGTGACGCTCGATCCGTCTTGCGGCGCGCGTTTGCTGGAGCGCGTGCGGCACCGCGTATCCGAATCGTCCTGCGGCTTGTGCGGCATTGAAAATCTCGAACAGGCGCTGCGCCCCCTGCCCCGCGTGACATCGACCAGCGCGGCGGATGAAGCCGCGATCTTTCGCGCGCTGGCCGGCTTGCGCGCACAGCAGCCGCTCAACCGCGCGACCGGGGCGGTGCATGCGGCGGCGTTTTGCTCGGCGGACGGCACCGTGCGACTGGTGCGCGAGGATGTCGGGCGGCATAACGGATTCGACAAGTTGATCGGCGCCATGGCACGCGAGGGGCTCGGCTGGGATGGTGGCTTTGCCGTGCTGTCGTCGCGCTGCTCCTACGAACTGGTGGAGAAGGCCGCACTCGCCGATTGCCCCTTGCTGGTGACGATCTCGGCGGCGACCGATCTGGCGATCGCGCGGGCGCGGGAAGCGGGGTTGCGGCTGATCATGCTGGCGCGCGCGGATGCCATGCTGGCCGTTACCGAATGAGGATCCTCGGCGCGATCCTGGCCGGCGGCGAAGCGCGGCGCTTTGGCAGCGACAAGGGCCTCGCGCAATTGGAGGGGCAGAGCCTGATCGCCCATGCTGCAGACGTGCTGCGCAGCATGAGCGATGCCGTGGTGGTATGCGGGCGTGCCGTGGCACCGGCCGGGCTGGCGACGGTGCCGGACTGGCCGGCGGGCGGGCTCGGGCCGCTGGGCGGCCTATGCGGGGCGTTGCGCCATGCCGCCGCCGGCGGGTTCGATGCGGTGCTGACGGTTGGCTGCGACACGCCGGAATTGCCCCCCGCGGTGCTCGGCGCGCTGATCGCGGCGGGCGGCGCGAGTTATGTGCGGCAGTTGCCCATTCTGGGCTGCTGGCCGGTGACGCTGGCGGCGCGGCTGGCGGATCATCTGGCGACGGATACCGATCGCTCGGTGCGCGGTTGGGGCACATTGGCGGGAGCGGTGGCGATCGATGCCGGAGGCGACATCGCCAACATCAACCGCCCGGACGACCTGACCCGGTTGATTGCCGCGCGAGCGCGCTGAGCCCCTTGTACGACAGCGTGCGGAAGGTGATCGACCAGCGCGGCACCTCCATCGCGGCGATGCTGTGTTCCCATGCGTGGCGCACGTCGCCGCTTAGCAAATAGATCGAGCGCGGCGGGAGCGGGAGGCTTGCGCGCTCGAAACCGTCCGCCGAGCGGCGCCGCAGGCGTAATGTTGCCGCATTGGCGAGCGAAATGCCGATGACATGCTCGAACACAGGGCGATCACGATGCCAGCCGATCCCGGCGCCGGGATCGTAGCGCGTGACCATGGCCTGGACGAGATCGTCCTGGGGCATAGCGGCAAAGGCGGCGGCGCGGGCGCGCAAGGGGAGCAGATAATCGGGGATCGCCTCGGTAGGGCCGAAACTGGCATCGTCGAAATCGTAGCGCCAGCCGAACGACGCCGTCTCGCGCTTGCCCAGCCAGCCCTGGAACTTGAACGGGGCGACGGGCACTTCGGCCAGGCGGGCGAGCAACGCGGTCTCCTCGGCGGCGGTGAGGATGTCATCGGCGGCGGCCAAGCCGGGCGGCAACGTCGGGGCAGCGGCAAACAGATCGAACTGGGCGGTCATCCGTTGGATATGGGGCCGGGCCGCATCGGAACAACGTAAAGCGGCGGGGGATTGTACCGATCATGCCGACGCTCAAAGTGTATCGCACGCCGATCGGCTTTCATGACGCCTATGTTGCCGCGCCAAGCAAGAAGGCGGCGCTGCGCGCCTGGGGCAGCGAGAAGGATCTGTTCGCGCGCGGCGCGGCCGAACTGGTCACCGACGCAGAGCTGTCGAAAGCGCCGCTGGCCGAGCCGGGTGTGGTGATCAAACGCTCGCGCGGCACGGCAGCGGAGCAGATCGCCGCGCTGCCGCCGGACCCGCCGCGCCGGGCGCAGGCGACGGAGAGCGCGGAAGAGGCGCCGACCCGCCGCAAGGCGAAGCGCGCGGCGCCCCCTGCGCCCAAGCCCCAGCCCAAGCCCCAGCCCAAGCCTCAGCCGAAACCGGCGCCCAAACCACGACCCGATCGTGCTGCGCTGGACAATGCCGATGATGCGATCGGCGCGGCGGGGAAGCGGCACGACAAGGCGCGGCAGGAGATCGATGCGCGGATCGCCGCATTGCAGGCCGAACGCGACGCGCTGGTGCGCGAGCAGCGCGCGGAGAACGGCGCGCTGGAAGACGCGCGGGATCGGCTGGCTGACGATTACGACGCGGCGATGCGTGCCTGGCGGGGTTAGCGGCGCTCCCCAAAACACCTCGTCACCCCGGACTTGGTCCGGGGTCCGCTACGCCGCACCGCTCGGTTTCTATTGCAGTCGCTTAGTGTGCCGCCTGGTGGACCCCCGGACCAGGTCCGGGGTGACGAGGAAGGTGGCAAGGCAACCTATCCCCCAATAATGCTGATCGAGACAAACCTCTCACGTCGTTTGATTTCGCCGGTGAAACAACCCGGAACTTAACCACGCCCCATTTGCTTGAGCAGGCGACCAGCAAGACCGGAGGATTTCATGGCCAACGAATTTGCTACCACCGATGACGCGCCGCTGACCGCATCGAAAAACAGTCATGCCGCCGAGCAGGCGGGGCAGACGCTGATCGAGCCGAAGGGCGACAGCCTGGTCGGCCGCGCGGTGACGATCAACCGCCCCGCCGCCGAGCTTTATGACTATTGGCGCGACTTTTCGAACCTCGCGCAGTTCATGGAGAATGTCGTTTCGATCGAGACGCTCGATGCCAAGCGCTCGCACTGGGTGGTCAAGGCCCCGGCTGGCAAGACGGTGGAATGGAATGCCGTCGTCACCGATGAGGCCGAAAACAGCTTCATCGCCTGGGCCTCGGAAGAAGGCGCCGATGTGCCCAATAGCGGCCGGATCGACTTCAAGGAGGCCGGCGCGCGCGGCACCGTCGTCACCGCCACGATCCTGTACGATCCGCCGCTGGGCGTGGTCGGCAAGGTAATCGCCAAGCTGTTTCAGCGCGAACCGGCGATCCAGGCGCGGCGCGATCTGCGGCGCTTCAAGCAGCTGATGGAAACGGGCGAGATCGCCACCGCGGCGTTCACCCAGGAACAACTCCAAGAGGAGCGTAACTGATGCGCGCGCGTTTTTGTAAAGAGGAGCGACGCTGATGCGCGCACTGGCATGGCACGGCAAGCACGACGTCCGCATGGACACGGTGCCCGATCCCGAAATCATCAACCCGCGCGATTGCATTATCAAGGTCACCTCGACCGCGATCTGCGGCTCGGACCTGCATCTCTACGATCATTACATCCCGACGATGCAGGCGGGCGATATTCTCGGCCACGAATTCATGGGCGAAGTGGTTGAAACCGGGCCCAAATCGACGCTCAAGAAGGGTCAACGCGTCGTCGTGCCGTTCACCATCGCCTGCGGCAGCTGCTATCATTGTGGCAAGCAGCAATATTCGGCGTGCGACAACGGTTTGCCGGCTGACAATCAGGATATCGCGCAGACCATTTACGGCCAGCCGATGTCCGGCCTGTTCGGCTATAGCCATATGACCGGCGGCTATGCCGGCGGCCAGGCCGAGTATGTCCGCGTGCCGTTCAGCGATGTCGGCCCGATCGTCATTCCCGACGGCGTAGATGACGACAAGGTGCTGTTCCTGTCCGACATCCTGCCGACCGGCTGGCAGGCGGCGGAATATGCTCAGATCGAACCGGGCGATACGGTGGCGGTGTGGGGCTGCGGGCCGGTTGGCCTGTTCGCGGTGCAATCCGCCTTCCTGATGGGCGCCGAGCGCGTGATCGCCATCGATCATTTCCCCAAGCGCCTGGCGCTTGCCGCCAAGTTCGGCGCGGAGACGATCAATTTCGAGGAAAGCGCGGTCTATGAAGCGCTGATGGAAATGACCGGCGGGATCGGCCCCGATGCGGTGATCGACGCGGTCGGGCTGGAAGCACACGGGCTGTTCGTCGACAACGTGATCGACCAGATCAAGGCCTCGACTTTCCTCGGCACGGATCGCACGCATTCGATCCGCCAGGCGATCATCGCCTGCCGCAAGGGCGGTCGCGTGTCGATGCCCGCCGTCTATGGCGGGTTCGTCGACAAGTTCCCGCTCGGCGCGTTCATGGAAAAGGGGCTGACGCTCAAGACCGGGCAGACGCACGTACAGCATTACATGCCGGCCCTGCTCAACGCGATCATGGAAGACAAGATCGATACGACCTTCCTGATCTCGCACCGCATGGATCTGGAGGACGCCCCCAAGGCGTATGACATGTTCAAGAACGATCAGAACAACGTGACCAAGGTCGTGCTCAAGCCCGGCCTGGGCCGCTAATTACTTTCAGGAGCGTATAAAATGGCCAATAAATTCGCAATCGTCACCGGCGCTTCCGCCGGGATCGGTGCCGAGCTTGCCAAGCTGGCTGCTGCCGAGGGCTACGACCTGCTGCTCGCCGCCGACACGCCGTTTACCGAGAGCGTGGGCAACGCCGAAACGCTGGATGTCGATCTCTCGACCTTCGAGGGCGTCGATCGCCTGCTGGAGGCCGCGGGCCATCGCCAGATCGATCTGTTGTGCGCCAATGCCGGTCACGGCCTGGGCCGCGCGTTCCTCGATCAGGATCCGGCGGAGTGGAAACATGTCGTCGATACCAATATCGTCGGCACCGCCTATCTGCTGCAAAAAGTGCTGCCGCAGATGGTGTCGCGCAACGACGGCAAGGTGCTCGTGACGGGCTCGATCGCGGGCTACATTCCGGGCGCGTTCCAGGCGGTCTACAACGGCTCCAAGGCGTTCGTCGACAGCTTCGTCGCGGCGCTGCAGAACGAGATCAAGGATTCGGACGGCATCACGCTGACCAACCTGATGCCCGGGCCGACGGACACCGATTTCTTCGAACGCGGCGACATGATGGATACCTCGGTCGGCACTGATCCCAAGAAGGAAGACCCGGCGGACACGGCCAAGAATGGCTGGGATGCGCTGATGTCCGGCAAAGCCAGCGTCGTTTCGGGGCTGAAGAACAAGATCCAGTCCGCCGTGGCCAATGTCACGCCGAACGCGATCCTGGCCGAGCAGCATCGCAAGATGGCCGAACCCGGCACCGCCGACGACTGATCCGTTTCACCACCACTTTTCAGGAGACAGACTATGGGCTTGTTCAGCAAAGATATCGCCACTCTCGACGACCTGTTCCTGCACACCGTGCAAGACATCTATTATGCCGAGCATCAGATTCTCAAGGCGCTGCCCAAGATGATCGACAAGGCAACGGCGCCGGGGCTCAAAAAGGGTTTCGAGACGCATCTGACGGAAACCGAAGGCCAGATCGCGCGGCTCGAGCGCGTGTTTGCCTCGCTCGACCAGAAGGCCAAGGCAGTAAGCTGCCCGGCGATCGACGGGATCATCAAAGAGACCAACGAGATCATCGGCGAAGTCGCCGACAAGGCCGTGCTGGATGCGGCATTGATCGCAGCGGCGCAGGCCGTCGAGCATTACGAGATCACGCGCTATGGCACGTTGATCGCCTGGGCCAAGGAACTGGGCCATACGGAAGCGGCGGGCTTGTTTGCCGAGACGCTGGCCGAGGAAAAGGCTACTGACGAAAAGCTGACCAAGATGGCCGAAAGCAAGGCCAACGCAAAGGCAGCGGCGGCGTAAGCCGTACGCCCGGGCGTGATTTAAGGGCGTGGGCGGTTTCCGCCCGCGCCCTTTATTGTGGCATGATGAGGCTCGCACTGGGGCGCCGAGCGTCTTAAAGGCGCGCGATGACTTTTCTGGCGGCGCAGCAAGCCGATTTCCACATGCTCGAGGCGCGCGCGCGGCTGCGGCGGTTGCAGCCACGCACGGGCGTTGATTTTTGTTCTAACGATTATATCGGGCTGGCCAACGCGGCGCGCTTGCGCCGCGCGGTGACCGAGGCGCTGGCCCGGGGTGTCGCCTTGGGATCCGGCGGATCGCGGCTGTTGCGCGGCAACGATCCCGAGCATGAGGCGCTGGAGGCCGAGGCGGCAGCGTTTTTCGGCAGCGACAGCGCGCTGTTCTTTTCCTCCGGTTATGCCGCCAATGCCGCCTTGTTCGCGACGCTGCCGCAGCGCGGCGACCTGGTAGTGCATGATGCGTTGATCCATGCCAGCGCGCATGAAGGGATGCGCCTTGGGCGGGCAGACTGCATATCGGCGCCGCATAACGATGTGCAGGCGATCGCCGAGGCGGTGGCCGCCTGGCGTCGCGGCGGCGCCACCGGGCAGGCGTGGATCGCGGTCGAGAGCCTGTACAGCATGGATGGCGATCGTGCGCCGCTGGACGATCTGATCGCGGTGGCGGATCGGCTGGGCGCGATGCTGCTGATCGACGAGGCGCACGCCACCGGCGTGTTCGGGCGCGACGGGCGGGGGCTGGCCGAGGGGCTGGAGGGGCGGCCCAACGTCGTCACGCTCCGGACCTGCGGGAAAGCGCTGGGGTGCGAGGGGGCATTGCTGTGCGGGCCAACGATCGTGCGCGACATGCTGGTCAATCGTGGGCGCGCGTTCATCTTTTCGACCGCCCCCTCGCCGCTGATCGCGGCCGCGGTGCGCGAGAGTTTGCGGATCCTGGGTGACGAGCCGGCGCGGCGCACGGCGCTGGCCGCGTTGATCGCGCAGGCCGGGCGGGTGCTGGCGCCGCTTGGCGTGGCGGTCACGGGATCGCCGATCATGCCGCTGCTGCTGGGCGACGATGCGCTGACGATGCGTGTTGCCGGCGCGGTGCAGGAAGCAGGGTTCGACGTGCGCGGGGTGCGGCCACCGACCGTGCCGGTGGGGACCAGCCGGCTGCGCATTTCGCTGACGTTGAATGTGAGCCCGCGCGAGATCGATGCGCTGGCACTGGCGATTGGGGATGCATTATGAGCGATTTTAGTTGCGTGGTGACCGGCACGGACACCGATATCGGTAAAACTGTGTTTGCCGCGGCGCTGGTGGGTGCGCTTGGCGGCTATTACTGGAAGCCGGTGCAAGCGGGGCTGGACGGCGGCAGCGATGCCGAGCGGGTGGCGGCGCTGAGCGGGTTGGCGCCGGAGCGCGTGCTGCCCGAGGCGTATCGCCTGGCGACGCCGTGTTCGCCGCACCGCGCGGCGGAACTGGACGGCGTGACGATCGATCCGGCGCGGCTGGAGCCCCCAGCGCAGCGCCCACTGGTGATCGAGGGCGCTGGCGGCGCGCTGGTGCCGGTGACGCCCGATGTGCTGTTCGCGGACCTGTTCGCGCGCTGGCAGTTGCCCGTGGTGATCGTCGCGCCCACCGGGCTGGGCACGATCAACCATAGCCTGCTGACGATCGAGGCGCTGCGCGCGCGCCGCGTGCCGATCCTGGGCATCGCCTTTGTCGGCGACGCGGTGGAGGATAGCGAGGCGACGATCGCGCGGCTCGGGCAGGTGAAGCGCCTGGGCCGACTGCCGCTGCTGAGCACGCTCGATCGCGAGACGCTGGCGCGGGCGTTCGCGGCCAATTTCGCGCTGGATGATTTTCGATGAGCGCGATCTGGCATCCCTTTACGCAGCATGGCCTGGGCGAGCCGATCCCGCTCGTCACGCATGCCGAGGGGGCGGCATTGTTCACCGCGGATGGGCGGCGGATCATCGATGGCATCTCCTCCTGGTGGGTGACGACGCACGGCCATGGCCATCCGCGCATCGTGGCGGCGATCGCCGCGCAGGCGCAGCGGCTCGACCAGATCATCTTCGCCGGCTGGACGCATGAGCCCGCCGAGACGCTGGCGGCGGGCCTGCGGGCGATCATTCCCGAGCCGCTGACGCGCGTATTTTTTTCGGATTCGGGATCGACCAGCGTGGAAGTGGCGCTGAAGATGGCGCTCGGCTTCTGGGCCAATCGCGGGGCGCCGCGGCAGCGCATCCTGGTGCTCGAGCATAGCTATCATGGCGATACGATCGGGGCGATGTCGGTCGGCGCGCGGGGCGTGTTCAACCAGGCCTATGCGCCGTTGCTGTTCGATGTCGGCACGATCCCGTTTCCCATGGCCGGCGGGGAACAGGCGACGCTGGACGCGCTGGAAGCGGCGTGCCGAGCGCAGCCGGCGGCGTTCATCGTCGAGCCGCTGGTGCTGGGCGCGGGCGGGATGCTGATCTATCCCGCGTGGGTGCTGACGGAGATGCACGCGATCTGCGCGCGCCACGGCGTGCTGTTCATCGCCGATGAGGTGATGACCGCATGGGGGCGGACAGGGACATTGCTGGCGTGCGAACAGGCCGGCGTGGTGCCGGATATTCTCTGTTTGTCGAAGGGGCTGACCGGCGGCGCGATGCCGCTTGCCGTGACGATGGCGCGCGAGGAAATTTACGCCGCGCATCTGTCGACCGATCGCGCGCGGATGTTTTTCCATTCATCGAGCTATACCGCCAATCCGATCGCCTGCGCCGCGGCCAATGCCAATCTCGCGATCTGGCGCGAGGAGCCGGTACTGGCGCAGATTGCCGATCTGGCAGCGCGGCAGGCGGGGCATCTGGCGGCGCTGGCCGCGCTGCCGGGCGTGACCGGCGCGCGAGCCATCGGGACGATCACGGCGCTGGACATTGCGGGCAATGCGCAGGGCTATCTGTCAGCGCTCTGGCCGCAGTTGCTGGCGTTTTTTCGCGAGCGCGATCTGCTGATACGGCCGCTGGGCAACACGGTGTATGTGATGCCGCCCTACTGCATCGACGAGGGCGATCTGGCGCTGGTCTATGCCGGGATCGGCGCAGCAATCGAGATGGCGCAAGGATAACTTCGGGCCGATAGCGCCCCCTCTCCCGTGGGGAGAGGGATGGCCACCGCTTACGAAATACGCTTGCCGAGTTCCTTGTTCACGCCGAGCGCGATCAGCGTGCCAAGCGCGCCCGATAGCAGATACGCGCCCGCTGCGAGCAAGCCGAATTCGCTCGCCAGCACCAACGCAACGAGCGGCGCGAAGCCGGCGCCGACCAGCCAGGCCAGATCAGAGGTCAAGGCGGCGCCAGTATATCGCCGTGCGCTGGCGAAGTTGGCTGCCACCGCGCCCGATGATTGGCCGAAGGCTAGCCCAAGCAGGCCAAAGCCGGTGACCATGAACACGATCTCACCCAGATCGCCGCCGTTCAGCAATTGCGGCGCAAAGCCGCTGAACACCGCGATGCCGGCCGCCGACGCGCCAAGCAGGAAGCGCCGCCCGACGCGATCGGCGATCAGCCCGGAGGCGACCACGGCAATCGTGCCGACGACCCCGCCAACGATTTCGATGACCAGGAAGCGTGCGGCGTCCTCCTGCGTGAACAGCACCACCCAGGACAGCGGAAACACCGTGACCATGTGGAACAGCGCGAAGCTGGCCAGCGGAGCGAATGCGCCGATGACGATGTTGCGCCAATCGCTGCGCAGCGTATCCGTCACACGCGATGGTTCGAGCTCCTTGCTCTCGAACAGCGCCATATAATCCGGCGTCGTCACCATACGCAGCCGCGCGAACAGCGCGACCACATTGATCGCGAAGGCGACGAAGAACGGATAGCGCCAGCCCCAATCGAGGAAATCGGCGGTCGACAGCGACGACACGAAGAAGGCGAACAGCGCGCTCGCCACGATCAGGCCGAGCGGCGCGCCCAATTGCGGGATCATCGCATACCAGCCGCGCTTGTTCTCCGGCGCATTGAGCGCGAGCAGCGAGGCAAGGCCATCCCATTGGCCGCCCAGCGCCACTCCCTGGCCGATACGGAATACCGCGAGCAGGATCGCCGACCACGCGCCGATCGTTTCGTACCCCGGCAGGAAGGCCACCGCGACAGTGGAAATGCCCAGCAGAAACAATGCGATGGTCAGCTTGGTGCCGCGGCCGAGCACTTCATCGATGCGCAGGAAGATGAGCGAGCCGATCGGTCGCGCAATGAATGCCAGCGCGAAAATGGCGAATGAATAGAAAGTGCCGGTAAGCCGATCGACATAAGGGAATACCAGCGCCGGAAAGACCAACACCGAGGCGATGGCATAAACGAAGAAGTCGAAGAATTCCGATGTTCGCCCGATGATCACGCCGATCGCGATTTCGCTCGGCGCAACATCGCCGTGCCGTGCGTTGATGGCGCGCGCGTCGCGTTCTGCAGTGTGGGAAGCGGTCTGGGCGGTCATCTCGGTATCCTGCGTGCCGGGTTGGTTGGCCACTATGAGGCTCAATGCACCATAACGCACGGGACGGCACATTGGACAAAATGTCCAATGTCGCACTGCAGCATCGAAGAGTAATTCGCGATCATGCCTGTCACCCGACTCACTCCTCCCCGCCACCCCGGATCTTTTGTACGTGCAGCGCTGGCCAAAGGTGCTGCCGTGGCCGCGCTTGCCTTGCTTGCGGGCTGCAATACCGTGGTGCTCAATCCAGCGGGCGATGTTGCGCAGCAGCAGGGCAATCTGGTGATCTTCTCCACCGTGCTGATGCTGGTCATCGTGCTGCCGGTGATCTTCCTCGTCTGCCTGTTCGCGTGGCGTTATCGTGCGAGCAACGAGGAAGCGACCTATTCCCCCGATTGGGACCATTCGACGCAGCTCGAATTGCTGATCTGGGCGGCGCCGCTGCTGATCATCATCTGCCTTGGCGCGGTGACCTGGACGGCGACGCATCTGCTCGATCCGTATCGCCCGATCGAGCGCATCGCCAAGGATCGGCCGGTCGCGCCCAATACCAAGACGCTCGAGGTGCAGGTCGTGGCGCTCGATTGGAAATGGCTGTTCATCTATCCCGAATACGGCATCGCCACGGTCAATGAACTGGCCGCGCCGGTCGATCGCCCGATCCGCTTCCGCATCACCGCATCATCGGTGATGAACGCCTTCTATGTGCCGGATCTGGCAGGGATGATCTACGCCATGCCGTCGATGGAGACCAAGCTCCACGCGGTGATCAACAAGCCGGGCAATTATGCCGGATTCTCCTCCAACTATAGCGGTGCGGGCTTCTCGGGCATGCGCTTCCGCTTCCACGGGCTAGATGATGCCGGCTTCGCCGCCTGGGTGGCGAAGAACAAGGCGGCGGCCCTGCCCTTGTCGCGCGGCAATTATCTGCAGCTCGAAAGGCCCAGCGAGAATACGCCGGTGATGCGCTTCGCGCGCGTCGCACCCGGCCTGTTCGATGCGGTGGTCAATCAATGCGTGCGCCCCGGCACGACCTGCATGTCCGATATGATGCAGCATGATCGGGGCGACAGCGCCGCGATGAAGCACATGCCAGGCAAGGGCAGCCCGGCCGCCGCCAAGCCCGAGGAAGCGCTGACCGGCGGCGACGCCGCCGAAGCGCCGACCAAGAATCCGAAGGATGTGCAGCAGCGCAGCAATGCCTCGCCATCCAACCCGACAACGCTGTGAACGGCCAGATCATGCAGACCACCACCCACCCCGCCATCAGCCCGATCCTGGGCCGGTTCACGCTGGAATCGCTGCCGCTGCACGAACCGATCGTGGTCGCCACGTTCGTTGGCGTGGCGATCGGCGGCATCGCGCTGATCGCGGCGCTGACCTATTTCAAACTCTGGGCCTATCTGTGGAAGGAGTGGTTCACCACGGTGGATCACAAGCGCATCGGCATCATGTACATGATCCTAGGCATCGTCATGCTGCTGCGCGGCTTTTCCGATGCGATCATGATGCGCGCGCAACAGGCCATGGCGTTCAACAACGAAGGCTATCTCAACGCGCACCATTATGATCAGGTGTTCACCGCGCACGGCGTGATCATGATCTTCTTCGTCGCCATGCCGATCGTGACCGGGCTGATGAACTATGTCGTGCCGCTGCAGATCGGCGCGCGCGACGTGTCCTTCCCGTTCCTCAACAATTTCAGCTTCTGGATGACCGCATCGGGCGCGGTGATGGTGATGATGAGCCTGTTCGTCGGCGAGTTCGCGCAGACCGGCTGGCTGGCCATGCCGCCGCTCTCGGGCATCGGCTTCAGCCCCGGGGTGGGCGTCGATTACTATATCTGGTCGTTGCAGATCGCCGGCGTCGGCACGTTGCTATCGGGCGTCAATCTGATCTGCACGATCGTCAAGATGCGCGCGCCCGGCATGAGCATGATGAAGATGCCGATCTTCTGCTGGACCGCGCTCTGCACCAACATCCTGATCGTCGCCGCCTTCCCGGTGCTGACCGCGGTGCTCGCGCTGCTCAGCCTCGATCGCTACGCCGACACCGCGTTCTTCACGAACACGCTGGGCGGCAACCCGATGATGTACGTCAACCTGATCTGGATCTGGGGCCACCCGGAGGTGTACATCCTGATCCTGCCGATGTTCGGCGTGTTCAGCGAAGTGACCTCGACTTTCTCGGGCAAGCGGTTGTTCGGCTATACCTCGATGGTCTACGCGACCTGCGTTATCACGCTGCTCGCCTACCTCGTCTGGCTGCACCATTTCTTCACCATGGGGTCGGGCGCCAGCGTCAATTCGTTCTTCGGCATCACCACGATGATCATCTCAATCCCCACGGGGGCCAAGATCTTCAACTGGCTGTTCACGATGTATCGCGGGCGCATCCGCTTCGAGTTGCCGATGATGTGGACCGTGGCGTTCATGATCACCTTCACGATCGGCGGGATGACCGGCGTGCTGCTCGCCGTGCCGCCGGCTGATTTCGTGCTGCACAATTCGCTCTTCCTGATCGCACATTTCCACAACGTGATCATCGGCGGCGTGCTGTTCGGCGCCTTCGCGGCGATCAACTACTGGTGGCCCAAGGCGTTTGGCTTCACGCTCAACCAGTTCTGGGGCAAAATCTCGTTCTGGCTGTGGGTCAGCGGCTTCTACTTCGCCTTCGTGCCGCTCTACGTGCTTGGCCTGATGGGCGTGACGCGTCGGCTGCGCACCTTTGAGGACCCGTCCTACCAGATCTGGTTCATCATCGCGGCGTTCGGCGCGTTCCTGATCGCGCTTGGCATTGCTGCCATGCTGATCCAGTTCGCGGTCAGCATCCGCGATCGCAAGAAGCTGGTCGATGTGACGGGTGATCCGTGGAACGGGCGCACGCTGGAATGGGCGACCTCGTCGCCGCCGCCCGACTACAATTTCGCCTTCACGCCGATCGTGCATGACGGCGATGCCTGGGCGGACATGAAGGCGCGTGGCTATCAGCGCCCGGTGAGCGGCTACAAGGACATCCACATGCCGAGCAACACCGGCACGGGCGTGATTCTGGGCGCGCTCAGCACGGCCTTTGGCGTGGGCATGATCTGGTATGTGTGGTGGCTGGCGGGCTTGAGCTTTATCGGCATCCTCGCCGTCGCCATCGGCCATACCTTCAACTACAAGCGCGATTACCACATCCCCGCGGCCGAAGTGACGGCCACGGAAGATGCGCGGACCGCGGCGCTGGCAGGAGTGGTCGCATGAGCGCCCAGGTAGCAGAATTCGATCGCGACCTATTCCACCCGGAAGAGGAGCCGCATCACGCCGAGGGGTCGAGCACGATGCTCGGCTTCTGGATCTACCTCATGAGCGATTGCCTGATCTTCGCGATGCTGTTCGCGACGTATGGCGTGCTCGGCACGAGCTATGCCGGCGGCCCGGGGCCGAAGGAATTGTTCGAGCTGCCGCTGGTCGCGCTCAACACCTCGATGCTGCTGCTGTCGTCGATCACGTACGGCTTCGCCATGCTCAACATGACCGAGGGCAAGCAGCGCGCGACGCTCGTGTGGCTGGGCATCACCGGATTGTTCGGCGCGGCATTCCTCAGCATCGAGCTGTATGAATTCTATCACCTGATCCACGAGGGTGCGACGCCGCAGCGCAGCGCTTTCCTGTCCTCGTTCTTCACGCTGGTCGGCACGCACGGGCTGCACGTCACGTTCGGGATCATCTGGCTGGTGACATTGATGGTGCAGGTCGCGCGCAAGGGGCTGATCACCGCCAATCGCCGCCGGCTGATGTGCCTGAGCCTGTTCTGGCACTTTCTCGATGTGATCTGGATCGGTGTCTTCACCTTCGTCTATCTGATGGGAATGCTGCGATGAGTGCTGTCAGCGACGGTTACGACAACCCCGAACACGCCGTGCAGGATCATGCGCACGACGATGAGGAAGCGCACGGCTCGCGCAAGGGCTATTGGATCGGCTTTGCGCTTTCCGTCGTGCTCACCGCGATCCCGTTCTGGCTGGTGATGACCAATCCGCTGTCGGCGCAGACCACGGCGCTGATCATCATGGCGTTTGCGGCGGTGCAGATCGTGGTGCACATGATCTTCTTCCTGCACATGAACCGTCGCGCCGAGGGTGGCTGGTCGATGATGGCATTGCTGTTTACGATCGTCATCGTGGGCATCTCGCTCGCCGGATCCCTGTGGGTGATGTATCACATGAATGCCAACATGATGCCGGCGATGGATATGCAGGATATGGGCGGCGGCATGGGATGATACGCGCCGTTGCCCATGTTGCGCTGGCGGTGCTGTGGATCGCGGTCATTGCCGGGTTGCTGGCGCTTGGCACATGGCAGGTGCAACGGCGGGCGTGGAAGCTGGATCTGATTGCACGCGTTGATGCGCGGCTGAAGGCGCCGCCGGTACCGGCACCCGCGCTAGCCGATACCGAGGACGCCTATAGTCGCGTGAGCGCAACGGGACGGTTCCTGCCAGGCAAAGACAGTTTCGTGCAGGCCTCCACCGTGCAGGGGCCAGGCTGGTGGGTCATGACGCCGCTGCGGGTGGAAGCTTTGGGGGATAAGCGCGCGCCCCGCACCATCCTCATCAATCGCGGTTACGTGGCGGAGCGCCGCGCCGCGCCGGTGCCGACGGAGCGTGTCACGATCACTGGGCTGCTGCGCTTGACCGAACCCAAAGGAGGGTTCCTGCGCAGCAACGATCCCGTCGCCCAGCGCTGGCATTCGCGCGACGTGGCCGCGATCGCCGCGCGCCAGGGCCTTACCGACACGGCCCCTTATTTCATCGATGCGGATGCCGCAGGCAACGCGCCCGGCCAGCCGGTCGGGGGGCTGACCGTGGTGAAATTCCCCAACAGCCATCTGGTATACGCGATCACCTGGTATGTATTGGCGATGATGACCGCCGCCGGCTTCTATTACTGGATCACACTGGTGCGCCGCCGCGGACGACCGGCGTGATCCGGGCGCTGCCGGGGCGTCCCGCCGATGCCGAGGCGGGGCATGACAATATGCGGCAGCTGGTGCAGCTGCGCTGGCTGGCGGTGGCGGGGCAGCTGGGGACGATCCTGCTGACGCATTTCGTGTTCGACATCCGGCTGCCACTCGTGCCCATGCTGGGCGTGCTTGCGGCACTGGTGGCGCTCAATATCGCCAGCATCGGGCTGTTGCGGCAGGCGCGCGCGATCACCAACGCAGAACTGTTCATCGGCATGCTGCTCGACGTCGCCGCCTTGTCGGCGCAGCTCTATTTCAGCGGCGGGGCGACCAATCCGTTCGTCTCGCTGTTCCTGTTGCAGGTCGTGCTCGGCGCGGTGTTGCTCGATCTATGGTCGAGCTGGCTGCTGGTGCTGGCCTCGAGCATCGCCTTTGCCTTTCTGACCGCGCTGTATCGCCCGATCCTGCTGCCGCCCGAAATCCCCGGCGATCTGTTTGCGCTGCATATCCAGGGCATGTGGGTTTGTTTCGCGCTGGTCGCGGTGCTGCTGGTAATGTTCGTCACACGCATCAACGGCAATCTGCGGGCGCAGGACGCGCATCTGGCGGAGATCGGGCGCCAGGCGGTGGAGGAGGAGCATATCGTGCGTATCGGCATGCTCGCCTCTGGCGCCGCCCACGAACTGGGCACGCCTTTGTCATCGCTGTCGGTGATCCTGGGCGATTGGCGGCGCAACAAGACGATCGCGCGGAACCCCGATCTGGTCCGCGATGTCGAGGAGATGCAGGCCGAGATCCAGCGCTGCAAGGCGATCGTCACCTCGATCCTGCTGTCCTCGGGCGACGCGCGTGGCGAGCAATCGGCGGCGACGACGGTGCGCACCTTGCTCGACCGGGTGATTGCCGATTGGTGCGTGGCGCGCGATTTCACCAATGCCGTCTATGCCGACCATTTCGGCCGCGACGTGCCGATCGCGTCGGACGTCGTGCTGCAACAAGCGGTGTTCAATCTGCTCGACAATGCCGCCGAAGTGTCGGCCGCCATCCACATCCGGCTGGCGCGCGAAAACGATGCCCTCGTGCTCAGCGTGCGCGACGAAGGGCCGGGTTTTGCAGCGGAGCAGCTCGCCAATCTGGGCAAACCCTATAACAGCAGCAAACCCGATCTGGGCCGGGGCCTGGGGCTGTTCCTCGTCGGCAATGTCGCGCGCACGTTGGGCGGGACGCTGGGCGCGCGCAATCTGGCCAAAGGCGCGGAAGTCACCTTGCGGCTGCCGCTGGCGGCGATCCGGCTGGCGGAGGATGACGATGGCTAAACCGCTGCTGCTGATCGTCGAGGACGACGCGGCGTTTGCGCGCACGCTGCAGCGCTCGTTCGAACGCCGCAATTATGAAGTGATCCACGCCAGCGGCCCCGGCGAGCTGCCCGATCTGCTTTCGGTGCGCACGCCGGATTATGCCGTGGTCGACCTCAAGCTCGCGCAATCCTCGGGGCTGACCTGCGTCGAGGCGCTGCACGCGCATGATCCGCAAACGGTGATCATCGTGCTGACCGGCTATGCCAGCATTGCAACAGCCGTGCAGGCGATCAAGCTTGGCGCGACCTCATATCTGGCCAAGCCCGCCAATAGCGACGATATCGAACGCGCGTTTGGCATGACGCTGGGCGACGCCGACGTGCCGATCAGCGCGCGATCGACCTCGATCAAGACGATCGAATGGGAACGGATCAACGAAATGCTCGCGGAAACGGGCTTCAACGTGTCCGAAACCGCGCGGCGGCTGGGCATGCATCGGCGCACGCTGGCGCGCAAACTGGAAAAGCGGCCGATCGTTTAGTTTCGCAACAGGCCCGCAGCGGGGTCGTTACCGAACGCGCAGGGTTGGGGACGCAATGACGCGATCTTGAGTGGCCTCGGCATGATATCCGATCGCCTTGTCGATCAACTCGGCTGCCAGCGGCTCTGCCGTCACCACGGCCAGCAGCACGCAATCCTGCGCATACTGTTTGGCCCGCATCATGCGATCCGCACGCGCCGAATCGAGCGCATCAATATACCAGAATTCCATTCCAAGCCTCACGTTCCGCCCCCGCAGCAACGGGCTAAAGCAGTTAACGCGCGAGAAAGGTTCCGCTTTCCGAAATTAATCTAGATTATGTCGCGGGCCGCGCAGGCGATTGCAATCCTGCTGGCGGTGCCTCGACCATTGGTCCGCAGCAAGGCGCGAGGATCACGATCACTCCGCCACAACTGGCGCGCCTCGCTACGCCCCGATCAAGTCGCGGATCCGCCCGGCCAGCACGTCCATCCCGAACGGCTTGGTCATCACATGCATGCCCGGATCAAGATGGCCGTTGCCGACTACGGCATTTTCGGCATAGCCGGTGATGAACAACACGGTGAGCCCGGGCCGGCCAATTCGCGCCGCATCGGCGAATTGGCGCCCATTCATCCCTTTGGGAAGCCCGACATCGGTGATCAACAAATCCACCGTAACATCGGTTTGCAGAATGGCGAGGCCGGCCGGGCCATCGCCCGCTTCGAGCGCGGCATAGCCGAGATCGGCGAGGATATCGGTAACCAGCATCCGCACTGCCGGTTCGTCGTCGACCACCAGCACGGTTTTATCGGAGGGCGCTCCACGTGGCGCGATGCGGGCTTCGACGACGGGCTCGGCCTCGGCATCGCCATGCGCGCGGGGCAGATACAGGCGCATCGTCGTCCCCTGGCCGAGTTCGGAATAGATCCGCACCTGCCCGCCGGATTGCCGCACGAAGCCATAAATCATCGACAGGCCGAGACCGGTCCCCTCGCCGAGCGGTTTGGTGGTGTAAAACGGATCGAACGCACGCTCGATGGTCTGCCCGTCCATCCCCGTACCGGTATCGCTGACGCTGAGCGCAACATATTGCCCGGGCGGCAGATCGCATTCCTTGGCAGCGATCGCATCGAGCCATTTATTGGCCGTCTCGATCGTAATCCGCCCCCCCTGGGGCATCGCGTCACGCGCATTGATGCACAGATTGAGTAGTGCATTTTCGAGCTGGTTGGGGTCGATCAAGGTCGTCCACAGGCCACCCGCACCGACGATCTCGATGTCGATCTGCGGGCCGACCGAGCGGCGCAGCAGATCATCGAGGCTGGCGATCAGGCGATTGATGTCCGTCGGCCGTGGATCGAGCGTCTGCCGACGCGAAAAAGCCAGCAGCCGGTGCGTCAGCGCAGCGGCGCGCTTGGCCGCTTGCTGCGCCATGGCGACGTACCGTTCGACGCGATCCGTCTCACCCTGCAGAATTCGCGTCTGGATCAATTCCAGGCTGCCTGAAATGGCGGTCAACAGATTATTGAAATCGTGCGCCAGCCCGCCGGTCAATTGGCCGACCGCCTCCATCTTCTGTGCCTGACGCAGCTGATCCTGCGTCTGTTCGAGCGCCGCGCGCGCCTCGCGCTCTGCGGTGATGTGGCGGCCGCTGGCATAGATGCGATCGCCTTCCATCGTCGCCACCCACGACACCCAGCGATACGATCCATCCTTATGACGCAGACGCTGTTCATAGCGTCGCAGCGACCCGGCCCGCGCCTTGGCGTGCGCCGCTTCGCTTTCCGCCTGCTCCTCGGGATGATTGAACACCGTGTACGGCTGGCCCACGATCTCCTGTGGCGACCAGCCGAGCACACGTGTCCAGGCGGGGTTGACGGCAATGAACGCGCCGTCAGGCGCGACGATGGCAAGCAGATCCTGCGTGTTCTGCCAGGTACGGTCGCGTTCGCGGGTGCGCTCCTCGACCTGCCGTTCCAGCGTTTCGGCGAGCGTGGCCAATGCTTCCTCGGCCTTGCGCCGCTCCACTGCGGTTCGCGTGCGATCGGCCACGTCGCGGATAAACGCGAGATCTTCCGCCGACCAGTGCCGTGACGCTTGGTGATTGAGATACAGGAGAGCGACGAACGCCCCGTTTTCGATCACCGGCAGATTGACGAACGAACGCGCCGAAATCGCCTCGAGCGCCGGCGCACCTTCAATCGTACGGGGATCGAGCCGGACGTCGGCGATCACGGTCGTCTCGCCGCGTTTGAGATCTTCGATATACGAGCCATAATCGCGGAACTGCAGCGTTCCGGCCAAACTCTTGATCCCCGGCTGGTTCCAATCGCGCTCGACCGTGATGGTCTCGCGCGCGGGATCGATCGTGCCATAACCGGCGCGGCTGACGTCGAACGTGGTGCCGAGGATTTCGGCCGCGCGATACGACATTTCGGCGGCGTCCGGCGCCTCGCGCAATTGATCGCTGAGCATCAGCAGCGCGCGTTGCCGATCCTCGATCTGGCGCCGTTCGGTGATCTCGTGCGATACGCCGACCAGGCGGATCGGGCGATCGTGCGGATCGACTTCGACCCGGCCATTGGTCTGCAGCCAATGCAGCGTGCCATCGGGCCAGATAACGCGATATTCGGCGCCATAATCCTCGCCGCGCTCGATTGCCGCATCGGCCACCGCGCGCACCCTCGCGCGATCATCGGGATGGATACTCTCCAGCAGATCAGCGTACGCAAGAGGCTGATCGGGCTGTCGCCCGAAATGCGCCTTGCACTCATCATCCGCGAGCAAGCTGATGGGATCGAATTCGATCCGCCAGGCGCCCAGCCCGCCGGCGGACAGCGCCAGCTTGAGCCGCTCCTGCCCTTCATGAATATCTTCCAGCCGTTTGCGCGCTTCATATTGCCGCCGCCGCGCGCGGCGCGCGGCGCGCGCCAGTGACAGCAAAGTGGTGGGGTGAAACGGCCGCTCGAGGAACGTGACGTTACCGAGCGTATCGAGCAGGCGCACCGCCCCCGGATTGCGCTCCAACCCGCCCCCGCGCTCGGTCAAGACGATGAAGGGCAGATCGGACCAGCCCGCCTGATCGGCCACGAAGCCCACCAGATCGCGCAAATCTGCGCCGCGCAATGCTTCCTCGGTAACCACGGCAAAGCCCACGCCGGTGCGCAGCGCGCTTACCAGCGCGGCGAGATCAGGCGCAACACTCGCCTCAAGGCCCCCTTCCCGGAGCATGGCTTGCGCGATCGCGGCGTCGCGACCACGCGGCGCGAGAACGATGGCCCATTCGGCAAAAGTGCGATTCAACGGTTCATCGAGCCTTATTCAATCCAATAAAAGATCGCCACTGCCCACCAGACTGGGCACGCCCCGCAACACGCCCTGGAAGGCAGTCAACGGCGCCCCCACGGTGATGCCGTCGCTGCCGATCATGAACTCGCGGATCGTATCCTCATGGTGACCAGTGCGCTTCTTAACGACCGAAATCGCCCTTCGGACCCGTCCCCCGACCTCAAAATATCTTAACAAAACCAACGTGTCCGCCAAATAAGTAACATCGACCGGCGAATGCATGTCGCCAAACAATCCGTGCTGCGCCACGGTCAGGAATGTCATCGCGCCCTGACGATTGAGATATTGCAGCAATTCATGCATGTGGAGGATCAACGCGCGCTCCTCCGGCATTGCCGCCTGATAGCCGTTGAGGCTATCGATCACGATCGTCTTGGCCTGATATTTCTCGACACACACGCGCACGCGCTGTGAAAACTCGCCCGGCGTCAATTCCGCCGCATCGATCTGCTCGATAACCAGATGACCGCCATCGACCATCGCGGTCAGATCGATATCAAGCTTTCTGGCGCGATCGAACAGCAGGCCGAGTTCTTCATCGAACACAAACATCGCGGCATTTTCGCCGCGCGCGACCGCGGCCTTGATCAGGCTCAAGGTCAGCAGCGACTTGCCGGTGCCCGCCGGCCCCAGAATCAGCGTGCTGGCGCCACGCTCGAACCCGCCGCCGACCAGCTCATCGAGCGCGGCATTGCCCGTCACCACCGTCTCACGCACAAAGCTGGTGTGATGTTCGGCCGCCACCAGCCGGGGGAACAGGCGGATGCCGCCTGTTTCGATAACGAAATCGTGAAAGCCGCCGCGATATTTACGCCCGCGATATTTAAGCACGCGCAGCTGGCGCCGTTCCGCGCCATAATCAGGCGATAATTCCTCAAGCCGGATCACCGCATGCGCCACGCTGTGCACGGCTTTATCGAGTATATCGGCGGTCAGATCATCGAGCATCAGCACGGTGGCGTTCTGCCGCGCAAAATAGTGCTTCAGCGCGAGTATCTGGCGGCGATAGCGCAGCGAGCTTTGCGCCAGAAGGCGGATTTCGGACAGGCTATCGAGCACTACGCGCGTCGGATTGAACCGCTCGAACGCGTCGAAAATGCGCCTGGTGGTCTCGCCCAGTTCAAGATCGGAGGAATACAGTAGGCTTTGCTGCTGCTCGTCGTCGAGCAGACTTTCCGGCGGCACAAGTTCGAAAATTTCGAACGAGGGCGCGAATTGCCAGCCATGCGAGGCCGCACCATCGCGCAGTTCCTCCTCGGTTTCAGACAAGGTGATGTACAACACCTTTTCGCCGGCATCGGCACCCGCCATCAGAAACTGCGTGGCGATCGTCGTCTTGCCCGCCCCCGGCTTGCCTTCAAGCAGGAACAACCGGCCACGCGCCATGCCGCCAGCAAGGATTTCATCAAGTCCGGCTACGCCGGTTGTGCAATTATTCAAGCCATTTGCTCCCAACCGATAACTCGTATCAGTTGAGGCGACACAACGTAATTGATGCAAATCATGTGCTGCGTTGCATGATGGACTGCCGCGCTGCACCGCGATCCACGATGCAGCACGCCCCTTGGTCGCGCGCGGTATGGGCGATGGCGTGGTTAGGTCTTCGCTGCGATCATGCGTCAGGAAAGTCGGCGCTCAGGCTCAACGCCCGATCGGCTTCGATCGCTGCGAGCCGTTCGCGCAGCTTGCTCGTCACCGTCTCGAAGGCGAATTTGCCCAGCACCAGATGCCGCGGCGGCACGGCGCGTTCGACCGCGGCGATGATTGCTTCGCCGGCGCGCACCGGGTCGCCCGGTTGCGCGCCGCTATACGCCTTGGTGCCATCCATCCGCGCCGCCGCCGTCGCCGCATAGTCGTCGATCGTGCTCGGCGTCTGGCGCAGCGAGCGGCCCGCCCAATCGGTGCGAAACGGCCCGGGCTCGACGCAGGTGACGCCGATGCCGAGCGGCGCGACTTCGGCGAGTAGCGCATCGGACCAGCCCTCGACCGCATGCTTCGACGCGGCATAATAGCCCGAACCGGGCAGACCGACGAACCCCGCGAGCGAGGTGAAATTGACGATGTTGCCGCTGCGCTGTGCGCGCATGATCGGCAATACCGCGCGGGTCAGCGCGAACAGGCCGAAGACGTTGGTGTCGAACTGCGCGCGGATCTCGGCCGCGTCGCCTTCCTCGCTGGTGGCCTGATAGCCATAGCCGGCATTGTTGACGAGCACGTCGATCTGGCCGAATCTGTCGTGCGCGGCAGCCACGGCAGCGGCGATCTGCGCCGCATCGGTGACATCCAGATCGAGCGCCAGCGCGTTGGCATTGCCCTCGACCAGATCGGCGACGCGATCGCGCCCACGCGCCGTGACCACCGCGCGCCAGCCGCGATCCAGCACCAGCCGCGCAAGATCGCGCCCGAAGCCGGTCGAGCAACCGGTGATGAACCATACGGGCGAGGTGGGGATAGCCATGCGGAAGCCTTCCGGAAGTTGCGGGAACTCAATCAGAAGCGTGTAACGCGGCACCCCCTGGCTCGGGTCCGAGCAACGGTGCGTTTCGGCGATTGCCACATTCCGCGATCACTCCGGCAGCGTGACCGTTCCGGTGATGGCCACGTGCAACGCCTGACCCGGCGGGACCACGTCGCGGCCCGACAGGGGCTGACCACCCCCCACCCACAGATCCGCCTTGCCCGGCATCACCCGGCGGACGCCGCCGGCGTCGACCGTGCTCAGCGCACGCGCATCGAGCGCGAAGGACACGCGCCGGCGTTCGCCGGGCGCCAGATGAACCCGCTCGAAGCCGATAAGCGCGCGGATCGGGGCGTCGGGAAGTCCCGGGCGGCTGACATACAGCTGCACCACCTCGTCACCGGCGCGATCTCCGCTGTTGGTCACGGTCACGCTGACGGTAAGCGGTGCGCCGGCGCGGATGCGCCGCTGCGACACGTGCCCGCCGCTATAGGCGAAGCGGGTGTACGACAGGCCGTGCCCGAAGGGATACAGCACGGGGCGATCGAAATAGCGGTAGGTCCGCGCGGCCATGGCATAATCGGTAAAGGGCGGCAGATCCGCGGCGGTGCGGTAAAATGTCACGGGCAAGCGCCCGGCGGGATTGACGTCCCCGGCGATCACGCGCGCCACCGCGTCGCCGCCCTGCCCGCCGGGATACCAGGCTTCAAGGATCGCGGGGACATGCGCATCGGCCCAATTGACGCTGAGCGCGCTACCGTTGACGAGCACCAGCACGAGCGGGGTGCCGGTCGCGTGGACACGCTCCAGCAGTGCCTGTTGCGGCGCTGGGAGATCCAGGCTGGTGCGATCGCCGCCGGCAAAACCGGGCACGGCCATCGGCATCTCCTCGCCTTCGAGCTGCGCGGTCAACCCGGCGACGAACACGGTGAGATCGGCAGCGCGCGCCGCCGCCACGGCGGCCGCAGCGCCGGGATCGGCGGGCGGGCTCCACAACAGCCGCTCGCGCCCCTCGGTCGCGCGCTGGAACGCCTCGACACGCAACCGATAGGTGTGACCGGCCTCGAGCCGCACTCTGCCCGCGGCGATCGACGGTCGCCAATCGACATTCCAGGCGTCGACCACCGGCTTGTCATCGAGGAAAATGCGATAACCGCCATTGGCTTCATAGCGAAACACATGATCGCCATTCTCACGCGCGGTGAGATAGCCGGTAAAGCGCACCGCGCCGCTTTGCAGCGCGCCCGACCAGGCATGATCGGCGCGCTCCACGACCGCCGTGGTATCCGGCCGCCCGGCGAACGTGCGATCGACGAAATGCTCGATCGTCACCCCGCGCCGCCGGCACGCCGCATCGACGCACAAATCGTTGCCATCCACCGGCTGCAGCGCCGGATCGATCAGCCCCGAGCCCTCGACATGGCTTATCGCGGCATCGGGAAAGCGCCGCTTGAGGCCATCGAGGATGGTGACGGGATGCGACGGATCGCCGTTATAATTGCCGACCAGCGCCGCCTGGCTATCGGCGTTGGGGCCGATCACCGCGATCCGCCGCGGGGCGGCCCTGAGCGGCAACAGCCCGTCATTCTTGAGCAGCACCAGCGACCTTTCCGCCGTATCGAGCGCCACCGCGCGGTTGGCCGCGGTATCGTAATCCTTGGCCGTAATGCCGGGAAAAACTGTCGCCGCCTCGTCGAACTGGCCGAGCTTGATCCGCGCAGTGAACAACCGCACCAGCGAACGATCGATCACTGCCTGGCGCAGCACGCCGCTGTTGACCGCGCGCACGATATGCTCGCTTTCCACCGCCCCGCCGCAGATCAGATCCATCCCGGCATCGAACGCCGCGGCGACGCCCTGTTCGGGCGTACGCCGGAACCCGTGATGGTCGGGCAGATAGGTGTCCGCCACCGCCTCGCAGTCCGACACGACATAGCCGTTGAATTTCCACGCCCCGCGCAGCGTGTCCGTCAGCAGCGCGGGATTGGCGCATGCAGGCATTCCGTTCACGGCATTGTAGGCGCACATCACCGATTGCGCGCCCGCTTCCATCACGGTCGCGCGAAACGCGGGCAGATACGTGTCGGCCAGATCGTGCGCGCTGGGGCGAATATCGTCGCGGTGGCGGCTCGCCTCGGGCCCCGAATGTACTGCGAAATGCTTGGGCGTGGCGATGGTGCGGAAATAATCGGCATCGGTACCTTGCAGCCCGCGCACGAAAGCGACGCCGAGCCGCGCGGTGAGATAGGGATCCTCGCCATAGGTTTCCTGCCCCCGCCCCCAGCGCGGATCCCGAAAGATGTTGATGTTGGGCGACCACACGGTCAGCCCGCCAAACCAGTCCGATCCGCCAAAACGATGCTGCGCGGCGAGATATTTGGCGCGAAATTCGGTGCTGATCAGGGATGCGACCTGCCCGATATGCGGCGCATCGAAGGTGGCAGCGAGCCCGATTGCCTGCGGGAAGACCGTCGCATGGCCGGCGGCGGCGACCCCGTGCAAGCCTTCGTTCCACCAATTATATTCGCGAATGCCAAGCCGGGGAATGGCGGTGGCATCGTTGACCAATTGCGATGCCTTCTCCTCCAGCGTCATGCGCGCGACCAGATCGGCGGCGCGCGCCGGCGCGGACTTCCCAGTGTCACGGTAAGACGGCAAGGACGCGCCGGGCAATTGCGCCGCCGCCGATCCGATCAGCGAGCCCGCCAGCAATATTGCCGCGATCATTCTCATCGTCTTCCCCCCCGATACATCTATGCGGGGAATAATGGCCGCACCGATGGACGTGGTCCAGCCCCCCTCCCGCTCGCTAAAGACAACATGTCTCGCTGAACAACGAAATACTTTTGCGGTGAACACTCCGCGTTTCTTCGTGTCTTCTACACTATTGCCAGTCATACAAACGCGATGATGGGCCTCATTACCCGGCTGAGAAAGCTACGACATACCGATCAGGCGGTCGTGGCACACGTGCGCCGCACGCTGGTGGAATCGCTGTACACATCTCCGCAATCGCTGGTGATCGGCGCTGTCACCAGCAGCGCGATCGCGATCATTGTCGCGATCGTCAGCGGACACCGGCTCATGCTGGCCTGTGCTGCGGCGATCGCCATCGTCGGGGCGGTCCGCATTGCCGATGCGGTGCTGCTGCAGCGTCCTCCTCGGAGCATGTCGCGCGGCGCCTGGGCCAGACGGCAGGAAGGCCTCTATCGCTCGGGTGCGCTCGTTTATGCGGGGCTGCTCGGCACCTTTGGCTTTCTCACGCTGCTGCAGACTGAGGACGGCGTGCTGCATATGCTCGCGGTGACCACCGCGATCGGTTACGCGGCGGGCATTGCCGGTCGCAATGCCGGCCGCCCGTGGATTGCCTTGTCGCAGCTGTGCCTGGCATCGCTGCCGCTGTCCGCCGGGCTCTTCCTTTCACTCGATCCGCTCAAGATGATGCTCGCGGTGGTGATCATCCTGTTCGTGGCAGCGATGATGGAGATCACGCTGCAAACCTACAGTGTGATCCTCACCGCGACCGTGGCATCGCGCGAGAAGACCGCTTTGGCCGAGCATCACGCCGCGATCGCGCGGCGCGACGATCTGACCGGCGTGGCCAATCGCAAAGCGTTTCACGAGCAATTCGACGCACGTCTGCAGGCATTGCAGAATAGCGATCAAACGCTGGCCATCCACTGGCTCGATCTCGACCGCTTCAAGGAGATCAACGACACGTTTGGGCATCTGGCGGGCAACGCGCTGCTCGTCGAAGTCGCCGGCCGGCTGGCGCATCGCTTTAGCGGTGGCGATTGTATCGTTGCCCGAATGGGCGGCGACGAATTCGCCGTGATCAGCGCGATACGCCACAGCTGCGACGCGCACCGCATCGGCAGCGAAATTCTGGCCGAAGTGAAACGGCCCGTCGATCATGACGGGCGATTGTTGCAGATCAGCGCGTCGATCGGGGTTGCGATTGCCCCCAGCGACGGGGTGGACGCGGATACGCTGCTTAAGAACGCCGATCTGGCACTGTATCGCGCCAAGGATGGCGGCCGCGGGCAGATGTGCTTTTACGAGCCGCTCATGGACGAGAAAATCGAACGCAGCCGCGATATTGCCGCGGAAATGCACGGTGCGCTGGAACGGGGCGAATTTCACCTGTTGTTCCAGCCGATTTTCGATCTGGCTGGTCAGCGCATCTTATCCTGCGAGGCGCTGCTGCGTTGGACCAACCGGCGCCACGGCGCGATCGCGCCGGCCGAATTCATCCCCATTGCGGAGGATAATGGCCTGATCGTCGGCATCGGCAATTGGGTCATCCGCGAAGCGTGCCGCACCGCCAGCCGCTGGCCGGTCGAGGTCAAGATCGCGGTAAACCTGTCACCGGTGCAACTGAAATCAATCAACCTGCCGATCATCATTCTGAGCGCGCTGGCGGCGAGCGGTCTGGCGGCCGACCGGCTCGAGCTGGAAGTGACCGAATCCGTACTGCTCGATGATATCGACGCATCGCTGGCCGCGCTGGACGCGATCAACCGGCTGGAGGTACGCACCACGCTGGACGATTTCGGCACGGGCTATTCGTCGCTCAGCTATCTGACCAAATTCCCTTTCCAGACGCTCAAGATCGATCGCTCGTTCATCGCCAATCTCGAACAATGCCCGGCTTCGGTGGCGATCGTGCAAACCGTGATCGAACTGGCCGCCAAATTGGGCATGCGAACCGTGGCCGAAGGGATCGAAACGCAGGCGCAATTGGATCAGCTGCGCCGTACGCGCTGCGACGCCGTGCAAGGATATCTGCTCGCGCACCCCATGCCGCCCAGCATGGTGACCTCCATGCTGAGCGGTCGTAATACGCTGGACGGCTTCTCGCCGGACGCGGCGCAATTCAGTTCAACGCCTTATCCATCAACTTCGTTTGGGCACTGACGAGCCGGCGCATCAGCTTCAGATCGGCATCGCTGATGCGCAATGCGGCATCGGCCCACAACCCGACCACGGCTTGCAGCTCGCTCAGCGGCAGCGGATTGACCGAGCGCGACGCTTCATAAATCGCGCAATGCCCGCTGTGGCGCCGGCTGTTTTGGCGGATATAGCTTTCCACCTCGGCGCGCCCCTGACCCTTGGTGGCCAGGCCGTGGACGATGCCCAGATCGTATAATTCCTCCGCGCTGTAGCTGCGGCCGCTCAGGATCATCTGTTCCGCGCGCGCCGCCCCGAGCCGGCGCGACAGGAAACAATGCGCCCCCATCCCCGGGAACAGCCCGAAATTGGTTTCGGGCAACCCGAAATGCGTGCCCCGCTCCGCGATCACCACGTTAAATGACAGCAGCGCCTCGAAGCCCCCGCCCAGCGCATCGCCCTCGACCAAGCCGATGGTGATGATCGGCTGCTCCAGACTTAACATATTGCGGTGCAGGATTTGCACGCAGGCGCGGCCATAGCGGACCAGCGCCTCGCGATCGCCCCGACGGATGTGGGCGGCGAACAGATCGAGATCGCCACCCAGCGAGAAAATACCCGGAAAGCGCGATCCCAGCACCAGATAACGGATCGGCATCGCCCCCGAGGAGCGCACATCCACGATATCAGCCTGCCACTGTTCGAATTCGCGCAGCAGGCTCGGCGTGAAGCTGGGGCGGACTCGCTGGCGCATATAGGTCCACAGCGTGCCGAGCTCGGGATCGAAGCGCGTTTCCAATTCGGCGAGATCGAATGGTCGTCGGGCGGCAGGCAGGCCGGGGCATAGCTGCGAACTGCCGTCCGCAGGGGTTCCGATATGGTCGAGCGTCATCGCATGATCCTTCTTCACGCACCGCATTGTGGCGCGGAGGAAGTCGAGGTCGATATGCCGGCGGGGCCGGCGTCGTGACGCGAACAGGAAGCGGCGCTAACTTGCGGGAGCGCTCAACCCGAGTCAATCAAAGGCGGCGGGGCGGGATCAGCATTTGCGCATGGCCTAAGCATCCGCCGCAGGACCGCGCCGGATATAATGATGATATAGCGAACTGATCCCGTCGCGCATTGTTGGCTCCAATGGCGTCCCAGCGCGATGCTCGAGCCGTGAATCCGGCGCCGACGCCCGCGCGCGCGGCCATTTCTGGACCGCCTTCCCGAACAACGAGCAGCTGGCACAGTATTTGAATGTAGAACCGGATCGCCGTTCAATATCGGCAATGCGAATATACCTATTTGTTGTTTAATTTTACGATTAAAACATTTTTGGGGCTTAAGTAATTTATTAATCGAATCATTATATTTCATTCTTGCGTCCGCCGGCAATTTTTATTCAGACCGGGCGGCGCAACCGGGCACAAATAGATAATATTTATATTTTAATCATCGTCGTTTTAGGTCCCTGGGCGTGCTGCTGCAGCAGCGCCCAAGAGATATTTCTTCGTATTGCTCATGTTGCCGCACTTTAGGAGCGTCTTGGCCCAAGAGGGGGGCAAAAATTTTCGGACAATGTCATTGTGGGTTCGGCATCAGCGCGATCTCGAATGCCCTGCACGCAGGCGGCCGTCGCAAACGGACGTAGAATAAAGCGTGCTGGCATTGGGGCATCGATTCGGAGGCAGGCAGGCCAATATCGATCTGAGACGATCACTCCTGGGGGACTTTAACAGTACGCGGATAGTTGGAGAAGCACTTGGCAGGCTTCGATCGCACACATGCGTTCGATGAACTTTTCCACACATCTGAGCAACTACGCTGCAAATCTTTCCGGACGTTTGTCAGATCCTGTTTAATGCTCTTGCCGACGCAAGGTTATTAGCGCTGCAGAAGCACATTTAGCTATGAATTACTTCAACAGGCGATAACTCAGTCAAAGATCGGAGCGTAAAATGCAAATGTTTCATGATCCGCAATCTCACGAGAGAAGTTTCCTGCCATTGCAGGCTGGAGATACTCAACAAAGATCACACCCACCATCGACATTGGGAATACGACTGCCGTGGTCGGAAAATGTCAGTGGGGTAAATCCGATTACGGTGCGTCTGGCTGATATCGGAGAGCAACGAAATTCCGCGCGAATGCTGGTTAACAAGATGTATTCTACACGCGGCTATGGCGACCAGCACGTTATCCCACAGACACCTACGCACACCACCTTCTCGGCAACCGCTGGCCCAGAAACGATTGGCACGATCACACTCGCCGTAGATTCCAGCGCCGGTCTGGCAGCCGATGCTATTTTCAAAGACGAGATAGACACGTTCCGGCAGGTCCCCGGCGCCAAGGTGTGCGAACTTACCAAGCTCGCATTCGATACCACCGCGCCATCCAAGCCCTTATTGGCATCAATGTTCCATTTGGTCTTTATATATGGTCAGCGCCGGCATGATTGTACGGATCTATTCATTGAGGTAAATCCTCGCCACACGCGATTTTATGAAGCAATGCTTGGCTTCAAGCGCGTCGGCAATCTCAAGATCAATGCAAGCGTTGCCGCTCCTGCCCAATTGCTTAATCTCAAAGTCTCCACGATCCGCGCGGAGATCAATAGACTGGCCGGCATTGGAGAAAACTCGACATCTCGATCGCTGTATCCTTACTTTTTCTCGCCAAAGGAGGAGGACGGCATTTACAGCCGCATGACATCTGAATAGCGGCCGACGCCCGCTTTGCCCTTTCACACCACGGGCAACGCCACGAACGCCGCCGGGGCTGACACGATTCGCACGGCGTCCCCCGCGCGCACCACGCCACTCGCAACGACCACCGCCATGACCCCGCTTTTGCGCACCAGGGTCCCATCCGCCGCCTTGTTCAACAGCGCTGCCATCAGCCCTTTTTGAAAGCGGTCGATTTGTTTGCAGGGATTGCGCAACCCGGTCACGCGCACACGCGCCGCATTACCCAGCGCGAGCACCGCGCCCTCGGGCAATCCGAGCAGATCGATGCCCCGCACCGTAACATTCTCACCCAATTCGCCGGGCGCGACGGCAAAGCCCTTTGCGGCCAGCTCATCGAACAATTCGGCGTGGATAAGATGCACCTGACGCAGATTGACCGCCCCCGGGTCCTTCTTCTGGCGCGACAGATGCTGCACCGTGACGCCCAGATGCGCGTCCCCCTCGACGCCGAGCCCCTCGATCAGCCGGATTTCGTTGCGGCGCGGCTTGGCGAACCGATGCGCGCCGTCAGCCGCCACGGCGATCACCTCTGCTGTTACCGTCATCACTGCCCCATCGTTACCCGATCATCGCAAGCCATAATGCGTGGCCAACCGATCGAGCGCCAGCGTTAGCACGACGCGCCCGGCGCGTGCCGGCCAACCCAGCGCCCGTTCCGCCGCCGGCAGCCCCTCGCCCGCGCACACCACGCGCCACAATATGTCGTTAAGCCCCGGCCCGACTGCGCCGACCGCGGCATCGAAGCGTCGTTTGGCCGCGATTTGCGCCGTGCCCGGATCGAGCGCCGCGCCACCACCGTCGACGCGCGGCGCCCAGCGCATCGTGGTTCGCGGCGCGATCGCCGCGCGCTCGTAATCGCCGCGCAATCGTTCCCCCGCCTCGAACTGCCGCGCATCGACAAGATCGCGCGAGCGCAACCAGCCCAGGGGCGACTCCGCCAGATTGACCGTCACGCGCCGCGCGCTCCCCGCCACCGCCCGTTCTGCCAAGTGCCGCATCGCCATTCTCCTCTCGTCCGTGCGAATCGCGGCTTGCCACAACGTCATGTTTGTAGGACAGCACAAAAACCAATCTGGTTAGGAACCACGATGATTACTGCAATCCGCGAAGTTCGCCGCGCCAAGGGGCTGACGCTTGAGGATGTCGCCAGGGCCTGCAGCCCGCCGACCACCGCGCAAACCATCGGCCGGCTGGAGACGGGCACGCGCACCGTTTCGGTCGACTGGCTTAATCGCATCGCCGATGCGCTCGGCGTTACCGCCGCCGATCTGGTCAAACTGCCGACGCGCGCCGACCTTCCGGTCGCCGCCATCCTCGATGCCGGCGGCGCACACGCCCCCAAACGCACCGCCACGGTCGCCCCGCCAGCGCCCGGCCCCGGGCTGATCGCGGTCACGGTCGCGCAGGGCATTGGCGATTATCGCAGCGGCGATGCATTGTGGTGCGAGACGCTCGCCCCTGCCGATTTCGCGCGGGCGCTCAATCGCGATGTGCTCGTCCCCCGCCCCGCCGGCCGCTTCCTCTTCGGGCGATTGATCGGCCGTGAAGGCGACAAGCTGCACCTCCTACCGCTCGGCGCCGGCAGCCGCCAGCAGGTCGTTACCGATCCGCCCTGGATCGCCCCCGCCATCCGATTGGTCCGCACGTTATGATCCGCGCTCTCGCGCTTGCCGTCCTGCTTGTCGCCACCACGTCTTCGACACAGGAAACGCCGCCGCGACCGCCCGCCATCCAGCCGACGCTTGTTGCTACCTATCCGCATGATACGAGCGCCTTTACCGAAGGGCTGCTGATCACCAACGGCAAACTCTACGAAAGCACCGGCCGCGAAGGCGCCTCCTATATCCGTCAGGTCGATCTCAAAACCGGCAAGGTGCTGCACCAGATCGCGCTGCCCGCGCCCTTGTTCGGTGAAGGCATCGTTGCGTGGAACAACGAACTGCGCAGCGTCGTGTGGCATGGCGGCCAGGGCTATCGCTGGTCGCTGCCTAAACTGAAACGGCTCGGCACGTTCCGGTATGATGGCGAAGGCTGGGCCATGACCGATGATGGGCGCCACATCATCCTGTCGGATGGCACGCCGGTACTGCGCTTCCTCGATCCGGTAACGATGAAGGTCGTGCGGCGGCTGACCGTTACCTATGCCGGCCAGCCGCTGCGGCAGATCAACGAGCTGGAATATGTGGAGGGGGAAATTCTCGCCAATATCTGGATGACACCTGCGATCGCGCGGATCGATCCGGCGACGGGGGTGGTGCGCGGCATCATCGATCTATCCGTGCTGGTCGCCGCGGCGGGGGTGGTGGACCGCGATGCCGTCGCCAACGGCATTGCCTATGATCGAACCGCGCGCAAACTGTACGTCACCGGCAAGAACTGGCCCAAACTGTACGAAATTGCGCTGCCGCCGCAGGGGGGATGATGGAACGCGACGGCATGTGGCTGATCAGCTAGCGTCCGATCCTCGTCAGCTTGGCTATTGCGGCGACGCCGCATGAGTGACGCCGCCCTGGACGCGCGCTCTGGCGGTCATGAAGGGGCCAACCGGACGCCGCCCCGGCGCGAATTTCTGCAGGCCCACCGGCTCGGGCATTGCCACATACAGCGCTTCTACGCCGCCCCTGGCATGGTATGTCTCGTGCCAGAAACCGGCCCCCGCCGAGAGTTCGCGGATGCGACGCCACCAATCGGCGTGCGGCTCGCTCCGCGTAAACTGCTCAAGCATGTCGATATCGCGCCAATACTGGCGGAAACCGAAATGCGTCAGACCGAACATCATGCCTTCGTGCGCCAACAGACCTTCAGGCGCGCGCCGTCCGATCTCGTTCAGCCCCGGGCCGATCCGGCGCATCGCGAGCAACCCGCGCCACCCTTTCAACTGGAAGCCAAGCATGATCATGACCAGATCTGGATAGGCCGACAGGTCCACAGACTGCCGATCGATGGGCGCTTGCATCTTTCATCCTTCTGCTGCTTACAGCGTAAGCATAAACAATTGGTGTACGATGTAAACATGGCGAATGAAAATAGTCTGGATCTGCATGCGCGCTTGCTTGCGGCGGCGTTAGCCGCACTTGAGCGTGGCGAGGATGTCGGCCTGCGGGCGATCGCGCGCGATGCCGGCGTGTCGGCGATGGCGCCGTACCGGCACTTTCGCGACAAGGCAGCACTATTGGGCGCGGTGGCAATGGCTGGCTTCGACGATCTGCGCAACGTTCTGCTGATGGCGGATCAGAAGCCCGATGCGCGCACTGCTTTGGTCGCCCAGGGCGAAGCGTATATCGCGTTCGCGCGGGCCCGCCCCGCCCTGTTTCGGTTGATGTTTGCCGGACACGATGACGGCCCACCACCGGTCGAGGACAATGCTTACGGCGTGATGGTCCGGCGGGTACAGGAACTCGCGCCAGTCAATCTGGACGCGGCGACGCTCGCGTGCTGGGCGGCGGTCCACGGGATGGCAACGCTGGCCCTTGACGGCGGCTTGCCCGCAGGCGGTTCGCCCCACGAGCGCGCTGCCCTTGAGCTCGTCGTGGCAGGCTTGGCCCATACCGATCGAGCGTGAACCAGCCGCAATCATCAGCGGGGGCTGCGCGCGGTGGCGATGCTGGGGCTCGATGGCCCTGTCGTGCAGGCCTATCGCGTAATTCCACGATGGCGGGTTCTGGCGGGGGTGGTGGGCGATGACGGGCTCGAACCGCCGACATTCTCGGTGTAAACGAGACGCTCTACCAACTGAGCTAATCGCCCCCGCGTGCTCCATGCCAAAGCAGCGCCCCCCTGGCAACCCATCAGGCGATCGATAGACCTGCGCGTCGCACCGCCGCAAAATAGCCACGCAGGCCATCTCGCGCCTGGACGGAGAGCGCCATGAACGCGCGCCGGCGATCGAACGGATCCGGCTCTCGCTCGAGCAGCCCGGCCTCGGTCATCTTGGAAATCCAGCGCAGCGCCGTGGTCGGTGCGACAGCGGCAGCGATGCACAAGGACGATACCGAGACCTGCGCGCGTTCAAGCTCGGCCGCGTAAAGATCGAGCAGCATATCCCAAGCGGGATCTTCGAGCAGCGTGGGATCGAAGAACTGCCCGCGCAGCCGACGCGCGCGGATGGCCTGCCGTAGATCGCTGGCGCGGACATCGTCCTCGCGCGGCGGCGCGCCATAGCCATTGTGGCGGTCGCCGACGCCGGGCGGCGCGCGGTCTGGCGGCAGCCCACCGTCGCGCGTCAGTTGCGCCAGCGTCTCGGCAATACGCGCCACTTCTTCGTTCAACCGTCGCAACCGCGCCGCCTCGGCATCTCGGCCAACCTCGCCCACCACTGCATCCGGGCGCCCTGCCGCAGCGACGGCGAGGGCGGCGACGCGTTCGGTCAAACTCGGGCGACATAGCAGGTCGACGTGCGGGCCAAACGCATGATTGGCGACGGTATCGATCTGGTCCTCCTCCAGCGCGACAATGATCCTCGCCCCGTGGCGCCGCGCTTCCCCGATGATCGGCGGCAGCGCGGTCGCCAGTACGGCATCGCAGACCCCGATCGCTTCGAGCACGAGCAGATCGAGCCGCAGCGGGCGGGCCAGCAGCGTCGCTGCATCAGCCCAATCAGCGCGCAGCAGGATTCTGGCGCCTGCCAGTGCGACCGCCTCTGCCGGGAGGATCGAAGCGGGCGCGGCAACAAGAACCGCGCCCAGCCGCGAATCATAACATGGTGCGTCGTCGATCATCCCCGCCCCCAGCGTTTCCAGCCTCGAAATACGCATTTCGCCGCGTTCGGGGAGCCGTAATCCATCCATATCGGCGGTAAGCGCGCGATGCGTCGCGACAGCACGCGGTGCGCCTAACTTATCACCGTTTCGGAGCAATCTTGCCCGAGCAGCTTATCCTGGGGAACGATAATCGCCGTGTGTTTTGCGCCGCATATCATTCCAGAGATTTGACGATTTCCTCGACCATCTTTTTGGCGTCGGCGAGCAGCATCATCGTATTGTCCATATAGAACACATCGTTATCGACGCCGGCATAGCCCACCCCGCCCATGCTGCGCTTGATGAACAGCACCGTCTTGGCCTTCTCCACGTCGAGCACCGGCATGCCGTAGATCGGCGAGGTCTTGTCGGTCTTGGCGGCCGGATTGGTCACGTCGTTGGCGCCGATCACGAACGCGACGTCGGTCTGCGCGAATTCGCCGTTGATATCCTCCAGCTCGAACACGTCGTCATAGGGCACGTTGGCCTCGGCCAGCAGTACGTTCATATGTCCGGGCATACGTCCGGCCACCGGATGAATCGCGTATTTCACGCGCACGCCGTGTGCCTTCAATTTGTCGCCCATCTCGCGCAACGCATGCTGCGCCTGCGCCACCGCCATGCCGTAGCCGGGAACGATAATGACCTGTTCGGCCTGCTGCAGCAGGAACGCGGCATCCTCGGCGCTGCCGCGCTTCCACGGCCGCTGCTCCTTCGCTTCGCCGTCGCCCGCCACCGCTTCGGCGCCGAAGCCGCCGGCGATCACGCTGATGAAGCTGCGATTCATCGCCTTGCACATGATATAGCTGAGGATCGCGCCCGACGAGCCGACCAAGGCGCCGGTGATGATCATCGCCGTGTTGTGCAGCGTGAAGCCCATCGCCGCCGCCGCCCAACCCGAATAGCTGTTCAGCATCGACACGACGACCGGCATGTCCGCCCCGCCGATCGGGATGATCAGCAGGAAACCGATCGCGAAGGAGAGCGCGGTGATCGTCCAGAATACCCAGGCGCTCTGATCCTGCGTGAAATACGCGACCAGCCCAATGATCGCGGCGAGCACCGCGAGATTGATGACGTGGCGGCCGGGCAGCATGATCGGCTTGCCGCCCATATTGCCGTTGAGCTTGAGGAAGGCGATAACCGAGCCGGAAAAGGTGATCGCGCCGATGGCGATGCCGAGGCCCATTTCGATGCGGGAGACGGTAAGGATATTGCCGAGGCCATCGACGATGCCGAATGCTGCAGGGTTCAGGAACGCAGCAGCGGCGACCAACACCGCGGCCAGACCGACCAACGAGTGGAACGCCGCGACAAGCTGCGGCATATCGGTCATCGCGATGCGGCGTGCGGTGGTGAGGCCAATTGCCGCGCCGATGCCGATGGCGGCAAGGATTTCTACGATGGTGATGAAATCGACACCACCGGGCCATAGCGTCGCATTTCCGGCAGGCGATGTGACGAAGGTTTCGTCGAGCAGGACCGGCACATGCGTCAGCAGCGTCGTCACCACGGCGATCGTCATGCCGATCATGCCATAGCGATTGCCGCGCTGCGAGGTTGCTGGCGACGACAGGCCGCGCAGCGCGAGGATGAAGCACACCCCGGCAATCAGATAGGCCAACGCCGCCCAGGGATTAACGCTCAGATGTTCCATAGTGCTCGCCCGCCTCATTCGTCATGCCAGTGAACGCTGGCATCTCCCCATTGCTCGCGCGGGACAATGCCGCGCGAGACCCCAGCATTCGCTGGGGTGACGGCTAGTGTTTCGCCGCCGCCGCCGGCTTCTTCTTGTACATCGCCAGCATCCGCGCGGTAACCGCGAAGCCGCCGAAGATGTTGACGCTCGCCAGCACCACTGCGAGCAGCCCGAGCCACTTCGATGTGGCCCCCGTGCCCCCGATTCCCGTCGCCGCCGCAGCGATCAGTGCGCCGACGATGATCACCGAAGAGATCGCATTGGTCACCGCCATCAAGGGCGTATGCAATGCCGGCGTCACCGACCACACGACATAATAGCCCACGAAACAGGCCATCACGAAGATCGACAGGATGCTGATAAAATCCATGTGTCCGTTCCCTTACCGATCGAGCTTTTGCGCGAGGAAGCTTTGCAGGCTGCGCACATCGGTATTGCGCCCGACCTTGAACTGGATCCCGTCATGACCTGAAAGATAGATGCTCAGCTCCGCGTCCAGATCGAACGTCCCTGCCGTCTCGATCGAGAAAGCCGTGATCGAGCGATACGGCACGGTCAGATAATCGCGCTTGCTGCCGGTCAAGCCCTGTACGTTGATGTACAGCACGCGCCAGTTGGTGAAGGCGATATAATCGCGCAGCGCCTTGAACGCGAAATACACCGTCTCGCCATCGGTCAGCGCGTCGCCATGCTTGTCGATCAGTTCGCGCGGATCCGCGGCGGTGGCGTTAAGCAGGCCCATCAGCCCAGCAACCGCGCACTCACCACCCGACCATCCTTGGTCAGCCGGATCGCATCGCCAATTTCCGCATCGAGCACTGGCCGACCCGCGTCCTTATTCCAAAACGCGTTGAGAAAATTGTACAGGTTGCGCGAAAACAACGCGCTGGCATCCGCCGCCAATCGGCCCGCAACATTGCGATGCCCGACGATCTTGACCCCGCCGACCGTGACGACCTCGCCCGCCACCGCGCCCTCGACATTACCGCCTGCCTCGACCGCGAGATCGACGATCACGCTGCCCGGCCGCATGCTCGCGACCTGTGCGGCGGAGATCAGCCGCGGCGCGGGGCGCCCCGGGATCAGCGCGGTGGTGATGACGATATCCTGCTTGGCGATATGCCCCGAGACCAATTCGGCCTGCGCCGCCTGATATTCAGGAGACATCTCGCCGGCATAACCACCGGATCCCTCGCCTTCGATGCCCGCGACATTCTCGACGAAGATTGGCTTGGCGCCAAGCGACTGGATCTGCTCCTTGGTCGCCGAGCGCACGTCCGTTGCCGAAACCTGAGCGCCCAGCCGCCGTGCGGTGGCGATCGCCTGCAACCCGGCGACTCCGACACCCATGATGAACACACGCGCGGCGGACACCGTGCCCGCGGCGGTCATCATCATCGGAAACGCGCGGCCATATTCCGCCGCGGCATCCAGCACCGCCTTGTAGCCGGCCAAATTCGATTGAGACGACAGGATATCCATCGATTGCGCCCGCGTGATGCGCGGCATGAATTCCATCGCCAGCGCCTCGATCCCCGCCGCGGCATAGCCATCGACGCGGGCGCGCTCGACAAAGGGATTGAGGCTCGCGGCAAGCCACGCGCCGGATGCGGCGCCGGCGAGCGACGCCGCATCCGGCCCCTGCACGCCGAGAATTATCTCCGCGCCAGCCAGCGTCGCCGCGCGATCGCCGAGCCGTGCGCCCGCCGCCGCATAATCGCCATCGGCATAGGAAGCGGCGCTCCCGGCGCCCGCCTCGACGGCAACGTCGGCGCCCAGCGCGACGAACTTTTTCACCGTCTCGGGCGTAGCTGCGACGCGACTTTCCCCGGCGGCCTGCTCCTTGAGGACGGCGATTTTCATCCGCTGAATGCTCAGCCCGAGATCAGATAGATGACCGCCGCGACGACCACGGCGCAGGCGACAGCGCCCCATTTCAGCATGCCGATCACCTGTGCGTAGGTGCCTTCGTGCGCTTTGATGTCACCGTTACCGGCCATATCCTCTGATCCCTGTAAGCTTTGTATATGTCTCGCTTAGCCGCCCGCCGCGCGTCTCTCAAGTGCCTAGCGATTGACCACGCCTGCGCTTAAGCCCGTCTTTACCCTACGCGGTTATGCCTGTCCGCAGCGATTGGGACAGGACAAAAGAATGACGCGCAACGGACAGCGCCTGTTGATGCTGATCGACGACGAGCCCGCCCAGCGCCGGCTGATCGCGGCGATCGCCGCGCGGCGCGGTTGGCGCGCAGTGTTTGCCGATGACGCCGAAATGGCCATCGCCATGCTCGGCACGCAGGACGGCATGCAGCTCGACGCGATCCTGCTCGATCATTGGGCCGCAGAGACGGACGCGGCGGCGCTGATCGCGGAGATTCGCGCGCGCCGCCCGGCGCTGCCGTTGCTGATGCTCACCGCCAACGGCTCGGTCGCGCACGCCGTTGCGGCGATGCGCGCCGGCGCCACCGATTTCCTGGTCAAGCCTCTTGCCCCCGAACGGCTGCTTGCCGCACTGGACGCCGCCGTTGCCGGCAGGACGGCCGGCGAGTTGCGCCCGTTGAGCGAAAAGATTCCTGCTTTGCTCGCGTTCGACGAGATTGTCGGATCGTCGCCTGATTTTCGCGCGGCGCTGGCGATCGCCGCCAAGGCGGCGCGCGCGCGCGTTGCCCTGCTGCTCGAAGGCGAGAGCGGCGTGGGCAAGGAAGTTGTGGCGGAGGCGATCCACGCTGCGTCGCCCCGCTCGAAGCGGACGATGGTGACCGTTAACTGCGGGGCGATTCCGGCCAATCTGGTGGAATCGGAACTGTTCGGGCATGAAAAGGGCGCGTTTACCGGCGCGTTCGAGCGAAAAATCGGGCGATTCCAAGAAGCTGATGGCAGCACGATCCTGCTCGACGAAGTCGGCGAGATGCCGCTCGAGGCGCAGGTCAAGCTGCTGCGCGTGCTGCAATCGGGCGAGATCCATCCGATCGGCGCGCGCCATCCTAAGGAAGTCGACGTCCGGGTGATCGCCGCGACCAACAAGAAATTGATCGAAGAAGTCGAGGCCGGCCGCTTCCGCGAAGATCTGTATTACCGGCTCAACGTGGTGCAGGTAACCATCCCGCCGCTGCGCGAACGCACCGCCGATATCCCAGCGTTGACCCGGCACCTGCTCGCCCGTGTCGCGCAGCAACCCGGGCTACGTCCGCTCGGCATCACTGACGATGCGCTGGCACTGCTCGGCGGGTATGACTGGCCGGGCAATGTTCGGCAGTTGCAGAACGCGCTGTTCCGTGCCGCGGTGTTGTGCGACGGCGACGCACTGACGCGCGCCGATTTCCCGCAGATCGCCGCGCTCAGCCAGCAACGGCACAGCACGCCCGGCCCGGTGCCGATGGCGACCAGCGGCGGCGTTACGCTGTTCCACGCGGACGGCAATCTTCGCGCGCTGGAGGACATCGAGGCGGATGTCATCCGCCTTGCCATCGGCCATTATCGCGGCCGCATGACCGAGGTAGCGCGGCGGCTGGGGATCGGCCGCTCGACGCTGTACCGCAAGTTGGGCGAACTCGGGATCGATAACGCTGCCGCCTGAGGCGTCACCACAACACGCCCTTGACCGGCACGACCGGCTCCGGCGCGGGATCGCCGAGCGCCTGCAGCAGATCGATTTCGATCGTGCGCGTCATCGCGGTAAGCGGCACATCGTGCACGCTATCGGCAAACGGATCGACCAGATCATCGCCGATCTGCAACACCGCCAGGAACATCAGCCCCGCGACGGTCGAGCCGATCGGCGTGGCATAGCCCAAGGTTTCGACCAGCCCGATCGGCAGCAACACGCAGAACAATCGCGTGAAAAAGGTCGGGAAGAAGCGATACTGGTTGGGCAGGGGCGTGTTCTTGAGCCGCTCCATCCCGCCCTGGGAATTGGCGATATCGACCAGGGTACGCTCGATCGAGGCTTGCTGCACGGTATCGATCCAGCCTTGGGCACGCGCCTGATCGACGCGGCGACCGGTGCCGTCGAGAATGCCATTGGCCCGGTTGGTGCGGGCCAGCGACGGCGCCGCCTCGTCCGGCGACAGGAAGCGGTTTAGCTCCGTCGTGGGATCCTGCCGCCGGAGCTGGCAGCGCAAGACGTGGGCGTAAGTGATCTGCCGCAGGATGATCGCGCGCTGCAGATCGCGCCCTTCATCGTCGGGCAAATAACTGCGGGCGGCGCGCGCCAGACTACGCGATGAATTGATCATCGCCCCCCACAACACGCGGCCTTCCCACCAGCGCTGATAGGCCGAGGTACCGCGAAAACCGAGAAACAGCGCCAGCGCCGAGCCGAACAGCGTCAACGGCAGCGACGGCGCTTTGAACGGCATGACGTAATACGTTATCGTTACGATAACGTCCCACACGAACAGGCCGATCAGCGGCCGCCACACCTCAGTGATGATGTGCCGGACCCGCGGCACAGAATCGATGATCATATAATCCTCCACTTGGCCGGCCCGAACGCATCACGCCAAGTCTCGGGTGCATCAGCCGCCAACGAGCGCCTGATCCTTGCAACCGCGCCACACCCGCAACGCCTGTACCGTCTCCGCGACATCATGCACGCGCATCAATTGCACGCCAGCCTCCGCGCCCTTCAGCGCCAGCGCGACCGAGCCGCCCAGCCGTTCACCCGCCGGCGCTTCGTTGGACAGCGCGCCGATCAACCGCTTGCGGCTCGCACCGAGCATGATCGGGCAGCCCAAGCCGTGGAACAGCGCCAGCCCGTTGAGCAACGCCAGGTTCTCCTGCAGCGTCTTGCCGAAGCCGATGCCAGGATCGACCAAGATCCTGCTCCGTTCGACGCCGCCGGCCACCACCGCGGCGATCCGCGCCTCGAGCCAGTCGAACACGTCGGTCAGCACATTGGCATAACCGTTGCCACCATGCGGGCCCTTGGCCGGATCGGGCGAGTGCATCAGGATCACCGGGCAGCCCGCCCTGGCCACCACATCGAGCGCGCGATCATCCCACAACAACGCCGACACATCGTTGACGATCGCGGCGCCGGCAGCCAGCGCGGCCTCCATCACCGCGGCCTTGCGGGTGTCGATCGACACCAGTGCGCCGCCCTTGGCCAGCCGCTCGATAACGGGCACGACGCGCTCGATCTCGTCGCCTTCCCACACGATCGGCGCGCCGGGGCGGGTGGATTCGCCGCCGATGTCGATCAGCGCGGCGCCCTGCACCGTCAGGTCGAACCCGGCGCCGGCGGCAGCGGCGGCGTCACCCAGATGCGCACCGCCATCGGAGAAACTGTCGGGCGTGATGTTGAGGATCGCGGCGACGCCGGGCTGGTCGAAGCGCAGCATGCGGTGTCCCAGTGCAAGGGGAGCGCGGGGCGCGGTGATGGCGGCGTGGAGCTGGCGCGCACGCGCGCTGGTGCCCAGCACGGCATCGAACTCGGCGATCGTTACCGTGCGGCGCGCACTGCCTTCCAGCACGTCATAGGCGGCGAACCATTGCAGCCCGCCGGCGAGGCGCGCGACTTCGCCGTCGCGCCCGATCGGACTGTCGACGAAGTGCGTGGGGCGGAGGTGGAGCATGCGATCAGTCATTCAACTCCCTGCCCTCACCCGGAACAAGCCCGGGGTGACGTGTCATTGGGGCCGGCGTTACGGCTGCGTCGCCAGCAGATAGGTCTGCCGGAGCGTGTCGATCGGCTTCAGCCCCTCGGGCGTCTCGTAATGCCAGAAGGTCCAGCCGTTGCACGCCGGCGCGCCCTGCAGCACCGAGCCCAATTTGTGGATCGACCCGGTCACGTCACCCGACAATACCGAGCCATCCGCCCGCACCGTGACGCTATAACGGCGCTTGGCATCGACCAGCACCGCGCCCGCCACCAGCATGCCATTCTCGACGATCGTGCCGAACGCGACGCGCGGCGCCGCCTTGGGGCTTTGCATCGTTTTCAGCGCCGACTCATCCAGCGGCAGCGCCGCGGCGATCCGCTCGCGCGCCGCCGCGACATACGCCGTCTCGCGTTCGATGCCGATCCAGCGCCGGCCCAGGCGCTTGGCCACCGCGCCGGTCGTGCCGGTGCCGAAGAACGGATCCAGCACCACATCGCCCGGCTTGGTGCAGGCGAGCAGGATGCGATAGATCAGCGCCTCGGGCTTTTGCGTCGGATGGACCTTGACCCCGTCCTTCTTGAGCCGCTCCTGCCCGCCGCACACCGGAAATTCCCAGTCGCTGCGCATCTGCAGCTCATCATTCAGCGTCTTCATGCTGCGATAGTTGAACGTGTAGCGCGCCTTTTCGCCCATCGACGCCCAGATCAGCGTCTCATGCGCGTTGGTGAAGCGCGTGCCCTTGAAATTGGGCATCGGATTGGATTTGCGCCACACGATATCGTTGAGGATCCAATAGCCCAGATCCTGGATCGCGGCGCCGACCTTGTAGATATTGTGATAGCTGCCGATCACCCAGATCGCGCCATTATCCTTCAGGATACGCTTGGCCTCGGCCAGCCATTCACGGGTGAACTTGTCGTATGCGCTCAATGAATCGAACTTGTCCCATTCATCCGTGACGGCATCGACATGGCTGCCATCGGGGCGCGAGAGATCGCCGCCCAATTGCAGATTATAGGGCGGATCGGCGAAGATCAGATCGACCGATTTGGCGGGCAGCGCACGCATCGTGGCGATGCATTCGCCCATCAGGATCTGATCGAGCGGCAGTTCTGCCGCCGGAATCCCGACGGGCTGTGCCGGGGCGCGTGTCGCCGCCCGGACTTTTTCGATGACGCCCATTAACCTTGCCCCTGTCTCTGTCGGCAGCATCCCTGCGGATGCGCGGACTCCGGTCAAGTGAACATTCGTTAACGCCAATTGCCCCTGCGACCTCGGCCTGCGAGAACATTTCGGGGGCGCACCCAGATGTTGAGTCCCGCCTTATCCACAGCCCACCAGCGCTGGGGTGTGGCGCGAAAGACTCACAGATCGAGGAACAGCTGCGCGACCGGCGAAAAGCTCCGCCGATGCAGCGGCGACGGCCCATGTTCGCGCAAGGCAGCGAGATGCGTTCGGCAGCCATAGCCCTTGTTCGAATGCCAATTGTAGTGCGGATATGATTCGGCATGCCCGATCATGATCGTGTCGCGCGTATGCTTGGCGATGATCGAGGCCGCCGCGATCGACAGGCTGATGGCATCGCCGCTGACGATCGGCGTGGCATCATAGCCCCAGCGCGGCAGGCGATTGCCATCGACCAGCACATGGCCGGGCGCGCAGCCCCCCGCTGCCGCCACCGCATCCACCGCCAGCGTCATCGCCTTCATCGTCGCCCAATAGATGTTGAGGCTGTCGATCTCGTCCGCCTCGACGATGCCGACGCCGACGATCGCGCAGCCCTGCAGGCGATCGTGCAGGCGCAGGCGCTCGGCGGGGGAAAGCTTTTTGGAATCATTGATGCCGCGCGGGATGCCCTTGGCCGGCAAGATGACGGCGGCGGCGACCACGGGGCCAGCAAGCGGCCCGCGGCCGGCTTCATCGACCCCGACGACGGGGGCGAGGCAGCGTTTCTCGTGTTTGAGGCTAGGCATTGGTCAGCACGTCATAGGGCACGCGGCCAAGCGCGTGGCCCATCGGGCCGTGGCCTTCCCCAAGGCCAGGGGCATGGGCCAGCGCGGCGCGAACATAGGCGATCGCGCGGCCAATCGCGTCGGGGAGCGGCAGGCCGGCGCCGAGCCCGGCGGCAATACCGCTGGCAAGCGTGCAGCCGGTGCCGTGGCTGTGGCGCGTGACGATGCGGGGATTGAGCCAGCGGGCGATTTCCTCGCCGTTGAGCAGGAGGCGATCGATGATGTCGGGGCCTTCGGCGTGGCCGCCTTTGATGAGGAGGTGGCCCAGGCCGGATGGACGCTCAACATCCTCCCCCGCCAGGGGGAGGTGGCGCGCGTAGCGTGACGGAGGGGGCGGAAGCGGCGCACCCTGTCGCAATGGGCATCGCTCGCCTCCCCCTCCGTCGCCTTCGGCGCCACCTCCCCTTGGCGGGGGAGGATTGAAGTTATCGTCTGGCACCCGATCCGGGTCACCCTCACCCTTCCGCCGTTGCGATCGTCCCTCCAGCACCGCCAATTCCGGCAAGTTTGGCGTCGTAAGGGTGGCGACCGTCATCAGCCGCCCGAACGCGGCGATCGTCGCTGGATCCGCCAGCACCGAACCGCTGGTCGCCACCATCACCGGATCGAACACGATCGGCACGTCCAGCTGCGCGAGCCGATCGGCCAGCGCATTGGCCGTCTCGGCCGAGCCGATCATGCCGATCTTCACCGCATCCACGCCGATATCGGACACGCAGGACTCGATCTGCGCCAGCACCATCGCGGTCGGCACCGGCATCACGGCCTGTACGCCCAAGGTATTCTGCGCGGTGATCGCGGTGATCGCGGTCATGGCGTGGCCGCCGAACATCGTGACGGTCTTGATATCCGCCTGGATGCCCGCGCCGCCGCCCGAATCGGAGCCGGCGATGATCAGGATGCGCGGGGTCTTCATCACGCCGGGTGCGCCGTGAATGTTGACAATGTTGAGACGCCGGCGCGGTTTTGCCCGCCGGCGCGGCGCGAATGTTGACAATGTTGAGACGCCGGCACGGTTTGGTGGGCGGCGACAACGCGACTGTCGAGACGATGGCGGGAGCGACGGTTCATGGCGCTGGGCTATGCCATAACCGGCAGCTTGTAGGACAGCAGTTTCGCCTTTGTTCCGCTGCGGGAGTGATGAACTAGCTGGCGAATTTGCGCGCGGTGGCCGCGGGATGCGTGACCAGCGCCTTGCCGGTGCGCGTCGGGCGATCCATCAATTCGCCGCCGCAATTGGGGCAGCGCTCATCGAGCGCATCGGCGCATTCGGCGCAGAAGGTGCATTCGAACGAACAGATGAACGCGCCGGGCGCGGGCGCGGGCAGATCCGCGCCGCAGCGCTGGCAATCGGGGTGCATGGCGAGCATCGGGCTGCTTTAGCCGCCCGGTCCCGCCCCGTCACCCCAGCGCAGGCTGGGGTCTTTGTGGGGCGGGCGCGCCGCGCGCCTCGGGGAGACCCCAGCGTGCGCTGGGGTGACGGCGGGGCGTTCGGCGAATTCAGGCCGCCGCCACGCGCACCGCGTCGCAGATGCGATCCACCACCCGGGTCACCTGGCCTGCATCGTCGCCCTCGGCCATCACGCGGATCACCGGCTCCGTCCCCGAGGGGCGGATCACGAGCCTCCCCGTGCCGGCCAGCTCGGCCTCCGCCTCGGCGATCACTGCCTTGACTGCCGCATCGTCGAGCGGTTTGCCGCCCTTGAAGCGCACGTTCTTGAGCAATTGCGGCAGCGGCTCGAAACGGTGCAGCACCTGGCTGGCGGGGGCGCCGGCGCGGACCAGCTCGGCGAGGATCTGCAGGCCGGCGACCAGCCCGTCGCCGGTGGTGGCATAATCCGACAGGATGATGTGCCCGCTTTGCTCGCCGCCGACATTATAGCCCTGCGCGCGCATCGCCTCGAGCACATGGCGATCGCCGACCGCGGTGCGCACCAGCCCGATGCCCTGCGTGGCGAGATGCCGCTCGAGCCCGAGATTGGACATCACGGTCGCCACGAGGCCGCCATTCCTGAGCCGCCCGGCGCGGGCATAGCCGCTGGCGATCGTCGCCATCAACTGATCGCCATCGACGACACGGCCGAGTTCATCGACCACGATCAGCCGATCGGCATCGCCATCCAGCGCGATGCCAAGCTGCGCGCCCGCCGCCACCACCGTCTCGCGCAGCAGCTCCGGCGCGGTCGAGCCGACACCGTCGTTGATGTTCTTGCCATTGGGCGTCACGCCGAGCGAGATCACCTCGGCGCCCAGTTCCCACAACGCCGCGGGCGCGACCTGATAGCCTGCGCCATTGGCGCAATCGACGACGATCTTCATGCCGTCCAGCGTCAGTTCTTCCGGAAAGGTGGATTTGGCGAAATGGATATAGCGCCCGCGCGCATCCTCGACGCGGCGCGCACGGCCGATTTCGGGCGGGGCGGCGAGCGCGACGTCGCTGCCGTCGATCAGCGCCTCGATCGCCATCTCGTCTTCGTCGCTGAGCTTGTAGCCATCGGGCCCGAACAATTTGATGCCGTTATCGCCATAGGGATTGTGGCTGGCGGAGATCATCACGCCCATGTCCGCGCGCATCGACTGCGTCAGCATCGCCACTGCCGGGGTGGGCATCGGGCCGAGCAGCACGACATCCATGCCGACCGAGGTGAAGCCCGCGACCATCGCGTTTTCGAGCATATAGCCCGACAGCCGCGTGTCCTTGCCGATCACCACGCGGTGGCGGTGATCGCCGCGGCGGAAATGCGCGCCCGCCGCCATGCCGACCTTCATGGCCATCGCCGCGGTCATGTTGGCGCCGTTGGTGACCCCACGAATACCATCGGTGCCGAAATATTTCCTTGCCATGTCAAGCGTTCCTGTCCGCTATGCGTTCGCCTAGGCGTGAAGAGCGCCGCGCGTGTCCGCGTAGCCATATCGAAGGATCAGCATGTCGCAAGCTACCCGTATCCTGATGGCCCTGGTGGTTGGGCTGGGCGGGGGCATTGCGCTTGCCGCCGTGCAACCGGCCGCGGTCGAGGGAACGATTGCGATCGCGCAGCCGATCGGCACCGCCTGGCTGCACGCGCTGCAGATGACGATCGTGCCGCTGGTCGTCTCGCTGCTGATCACCGGCGTGGCGGCGACGGCGGCGGCGGCGCAGGCCGGGCGGCTCGCCGGGCGCGCGATCGCCTTATATATCGGCCTGCTGTTCTGCTCGGCGCTCGCGGCGGCGATCCTGACGCCCTTGTTTCTGGAGATCGTGCCGTTGCCCCGTGAGTCCGCCGCGGCGTTGCGCGCGGCGATGATCGGCGCCGAGACGATCCCGACGGTACCGCCACTGGGCCAGTTCTTCGCGGATGTGATCCCCGGCAATGTCGTGAAGGCGGCGGCGGAGAATTCGTTTCTGTCGCTGATCATATTCGCGCTGATCTTCGCCTTTGCCATGACGCGCATCGCCGGCGAGTTGCGCGTGTTGCTGACGCAATTCTTCACCGCGATCCGCGATACCATGCTGGTGGTGATCGAATGGGTGTTGTGGATCGGCCCGGTCGGCGTGTTCGCGCTGGCGCTGGTGGTCGGCGCGCGCGCCGGATCGGGCGCGTTCGGCGCGCTGATCCATTACATCGCCACGGTCGTCGCGGTCGGGCTGACCGTGTCGCTCGCCGCTTATCCGCTCGCCGTGTTCGGCGGGCGCACCAGGCTGGGCGCCTATGCGCGCGCCGCGCTGCCCAGCCAGGCAGTGGCGGTGAGCACGCAATCCTCGCTCGCCTCGCTCCCCGCGATGGTCGAGGGTGCGACCGATCTGGGCGTGCCGGTGGCAACATCGGGCGTGACGCTGCCGCTGGCAGTGGCGATCTTCCGCGCCACCGGCCCGGCGATGAACTTCGCCGTGGCGATCTATATCGCCGTGTGGTTCGAGGTGCCGCTGAGCCCGGCGACGCTGGCGGTGGGCACGATCGTGGCCACGCTGACCTCGCTGGGATCGGTCAGCCTGCCCGGGACGGTCAGCTATGTCAGCGCAATCGCGCCGGTGGCCGCGACGATCGGCGCACCGGTCGCGCCGCTCGGACTGCTCGTGGCGGTGGAGACGATCCCCGACATCATGCGCACGCTGGGCAACGTGATGATGGATCTGGCGACCACGCTGACCTTATCCCGCCGGACGCGCGCGGCGCCCGGCGAGGACCTGGTGGGTCATTCGTCAGTATCGGTTTCGACCACGCCCGAGGCGTTGAATTCGCCAAACGCATCGCGCACCTGAGCCGCGGCGGCTTCGTCGGGAACGTCGATCGAGACGACGATCGCGCCGGTCAGCGCCGCATCGTCCGGCGACGCCCGCCCGGTATCGTCGGCGCCCGCCGGCTCGACGCCCGCACTGTTGGCATCGCCACCGGCAGTAACGCTGATCGCCGCGCGATCGAACTTGAATTCCTGCACGAGGCGTTCGACGGTCATTTCCGCCTCACGGCGCGTGTCGAACGTGGCGGTCAATACGATGCTCATGATCTTGTCCCGAATGGTTTCGCTGTCTGAGCGCCCGGCAGCGGCTCCTGGTTCCCTCGCCCAAGATTTCTGCTGCATCGCAGCAACAACTTGGCCCGGTGCTGCGTTCTAGCAGCCAGGTCGATCTTCCCGACCGGAGGAAGAGACGATCATGGCACGCATTTCCGAAACCCTGGCGGAGCTGGCCGCCGCCCGTTTGCCGGGCGGCGCGGGCGCGACGCGCGAAAGCGATGCGTTGCAGCCGCTGACGCCGACGGGGCGCAATCCCGGCGCGCTGGGCGCTTGGATGTACGTGCCCGCCGATCTGCCGCCGGGCGCGCCACTCGTCGTTGTGCTGCATGGCTGCACGCAGACCGCCGCTGGCTTCGATTACGGCACCGGCTGGTCGACGCTGGCCGAGCGCGCGGGCTTTGCGCTGCTATTCCCCGAACAACGCCGCGGCAACAACATGAACCTGTGCTTCAACTGGTTCCAGAGCGCCGACATCGCGCGGCTCGGCGGGGAGGCGGAATCGATCGCCGAACTGACCGAACAGATGATCGCCACGCATGACCTTGATGCGGCGCGCGTGTTCGTCACCGGCCTGTCGGCGGGCGGCGCGATGACCGCGGTGATGCTGGCGACCTATCCCGATCTGTTTGCCGCGGGGGCGATCATCGGCGGGCTGCCTTATGATTGCGCCAACGGCGTGTCGGAGGCAATGGCGCGCATGGCCGGGCGTTTCGCCGCGGGCGGCGATACCGCGGCGGTGATGCGTGCCGCGCCCGGCACGCGCCGACCGCGCGTGTCGATCTGGCACGGCAGCGCCGATCATACCGTGGTGATCGGCAATCTCGATCGGCTGGCCGCGCAATGGCGCGGCGCGCATGATCTGGGCGATGCCCCCGGCATGATCGCCAAAGGCGCCGGCTGGACGCAGGAAAGCTGGATCAGCGGCGGCGAGACGCTGGTCGAAACATGGCGCATCACGGGCATGGGCCACGGCGTGCCGATCGACCCCGAGGGCGCCGAGCAGCTCGGCGCGGTGGGGCCATATATGCTGGCCGCGGGGATCGACAGCACGGCGATGATCGCCAAATCCTGGGGCCTGCTGCCCGCCAAGGCAGCGCGCGTCGCGCCAGCCACCAAGCCCAGCGCCAAGATTCTGCCGCCCAAGCGGCTTGCCCCCCGCCACGCCAAGCCCGCCGCGGCGCCCAAGGCGGCAGCAAAGCCGATCGCGGGCATCCAAGGCGTGATCGAAAATGCGCTGCGCGCCGCGGGGCTGATGAAATAGCGGCGCGGCGCCCCTACCCGCCTACCCCGCCAGGCTCTTCGATGCCTGTTCGAACATATCCTTCGACAGACCTGGCGTTGCCACGATGCGTTCCAGTTCCTGGCGCATCAGCGCGGCGCGGGCCTCGTCGAAACGCCGCCAGCGGCCGAGCGGGGGAATCATCTTAGCAGCGGTCTGCGGGTTGAGCTTGTCCAGCGCGATCAGCTGATCGGCGACGAAGCGATAGCCCGCGCCGTCCGCCGCGTGAAAGGCGCGCTGGTTGGCGCTGAACGCGCCGATCAGCGCGCGCGCACGATTGGGGTTGGCCAGCGTAAAATCACGGTGCCGCGCCAGTTCCTCGACGGTCGCCAGCGTATCGGCGCGTGAACTGAGCGCCTGCACCTGGAACCATTTATCAAGCACCAGCGCATTATCGCCGTAGCGATTGTAGAAAATATCAAGCGCGGCGACGCGTTCGGGCGACTCCCCGGCGACCAGGGTGGCGAGCGCCCCCTGCCGATCGGTCATATTGTCCGCGCCCTCGAACTGCGCAAAGGCGAGCCCCGCGGCATCGTCCACGCCGCTCGCCGCGATATAGCCCAGCGCCACCGTCTTGAGCCGGCGCAACCCCTTGGCGGCGGGCGTATATTCGAAACGATCGACCTGCGCGGCATCATAGGCCGCGCGCCAGCGGCCAGCGAGGCGCTGCCCGACATCCGCGCGCAACGCTTCCCGCGCGCGGAAAATCGCTTCCGGATCGACGCGCGCCATCTGATCGCCGACAAATGCATCCGATGGCAGCAACACCGCCTCGGCAATAAACGCGGGATCAAGCGCGGCATTATCAAGCGTGCCAGCGATCGCCGCGATCACCGCCTGATGATCCGCCGTGCCGTTGGCGGCGCTTTCCACCAGCGTATCGAGCATCAATTGCTGCATCGCCTCATAACGCGCGAACGGATCGTCATCATGCGCGCTGAGAAAGGCGAGATCGGCCGCGCTGCGATCCGTTTCGATCACCACCGGCGCCGAAAAGCCGCGATTGATCGACAGGATCGGGCGCTCGCCGACACCTTCGAACACGATGTGTTCGGTCGGCTGATCAAGCAACACGAGCTGCTCCGGCGCCAGCGTCTGCGCGGTTTGCGCGCCGAACAATTTGAGCTTGAGCGGCAACACCATCGGTTGCTTGCTCGGCTGGCCCGGCGTTGGCGGAGTGCGCTGCGACACCGTGAGCGTGGCGCGATCGCTGCCCGTATCGTGGTGCAGGCTGGCGGTGACGCGCGGCGTTCCCGCCTGCGCATACCACAGGCGGAATTGTGACAGGTCCACGCCGCTGCCCGCCTCCATCGAGGCGACGAAATCCTCGCACGTCGCCGCCGTGCCATCGAAACGGTCGAAATACAGATCAGTGCCGGCGCGGAAGCGCTCCGGCCCCAGGATCGTGGCGATCATGCGGATCACCTCGGCGCCCTTGTTGTAGATCGTGGCCGTGTAGAAGTTGGAGATTTCTTGATATTCATCCGGGCGGATGGGATGCGCCAGCGGGCCGGCATCCTCGGGGAATTGCGCGGCGCGCAAGCCCCGCACATCCTCGATCCGCTTGACCGCGGCCGAGCCCTGATCGGCCGAGAAGCCCTGATCGCGGAACACGGTGAAGCCTTCCTTGAGGCTCAGCTGGAACCAGTCCCGGCAGGTGATGCGGTTGCCCGACCAATTATGAAAATATTCGTGCGCGACGACCGCGGCGATGGCATCGAAATCGTAATCCGTCGCGGTATCGGCATCGGCGAGGATGTAGCGGCTGTTGAAGATGTTCAGCCCCTTGTTTTCCATCGCGCCGAAATTGAAATCGTCGACCGCAACGATGTTGAACACATCGAGATCATATTCGCGGCCATAGACGCGCTCGTCCCACGCCATCGAGGTTTGCAGCGCGGCCAGCGCATGTTCCGTCTTGGGCAGATCGGCGGCGCGCACCCAGATGCCCAGCGCGACATCGCGCCCCGACATGGTGGTGAAGGTGGCGCGGTTGGCGACGAGATCGCCGGCGACCAGCGCGAACAGATACGAAGGCTTGGGGAACGGATCGCGCCATTCGGCCCAGTGCCGGCCATCGGGCAGATCGCCCGCAGCGATCGGATCGCCATTGGCGAGCAGCACCGGATAGCGCGCTTTATCCGCCGCCAGGCGCACCGTGTAGACGCTCAGCACATCGGGGCGATCGGGGAAGAAGGTGATGCGCCGGAAGCCTTCGGCCTCGCATTGCGTGCACAGATTGCCGCCCGAGGCATACAGCCCCATCAGCTGCGTGTTGCGCTCCGGCGCGATCTCCACTTCGGTTTCAACAACATGCGCCGCGCCGCTGAGCGGGACAATCAGCGCACCGCCTTCCAGCCGCCAATCGTTGATCGCCACGCCATCGACGATGACCGACAGCGGCGTCTGCCCGCCGCCATCCAGCACCAGCGGCTGATCATGCGCGCTGCTGCGCACCACCTGGAGCGTGGCGCGGACCCGCGTGGCCGCCGCATCAAGCGCGAAATCGAGCGCGATCTCGGGCACCTGCCAATCGGGCGGGGTATAATCCTCGCGCCGGATGACCCCGGCGGCAGCAAGGGGAGCGAGGGGCGGATGGGCGATGGCCTGAACGTCGAGCATGCGCTGAATGTAGGGACGCGACGCCCGCCTGTCACCGGACTCGGCGGCGTTTGCGCAGGCGAAACCGCATGCTACCGCCCAAATACACGCTGCAACGCGCAAAGGATTTGTAATGCTTCGAATTTTGGGCGCCGTGGCGCTGGCGACGATCACCACTGCTGCGGGCGCCGAGGAAGCGCCCAAGCCGCGCGACAATTTGGCGATCAACGCGATCATCACCGCGCCGCTGCCCGAGGATCAGGCGGCGATGAAGGCGCATGTGATGTTCCTCGCCTCCGACGCGATGCGCGGGCGCGAGGCGGGCAGCGCCGAATTCGATATCGCCGCGCAATATGTCGCCGCGCAATTCTATGCCGCCGGGCTGCGGCCCGCAGGCGACGAGGGCGGCTATCTGCAAAAGGTGCCGCTGACCACGTACCGCGCGGCGGACAAGGGCAGTTTCGTGCTGACCCGCGCGGGCCGCGCGCCCCAGCCGCTGCTGTTCGGCGAGGATGTCGTCCCCGCCGCCAATCCGGCGGCGCGCGAAACGACGCTGAATGCGCCGGTGGTGTTCGTCGGCTTCGGCATCGTCGCGCCGCATGCCGGGCGCGATGATTATGCCGGCGTGGATGTGCGCGGCAAGATCGTGGCCTATTTCGGCGGCGCGCCGGAGAGCCTGCAAAGCGAGGAGCGCGCGCATTTCTCGGGCGGCAGCGCCAAGCAGGCAATCGCCGCCCAGCACGGCGCGCTGGGCACGATCACGATCGAGCGCGCCGGGGCGCAACGGGCGCAACCGTTCGCGCGGCTGGCGGCGGAATGGGATCGCGCGCGCACGACCTGGGCGCTGGCCGATGGCACAGGCAAGCCGGATGGCGCGCCCAATCTCGGCACGCTGAGCGCCAGCGGCGCGGCGAAGCTGTTCGCTGGCGCCAAGACCAAATGGGCGCGGATCGCCAAACAGGCGCGCAACAGCGAAACGCGCTTCACCGCCGAGACGCTGCCCGTGACGCTCGCGGTCGCAGCTAAAACCACCTTCACGCCCGTGCTCAGCAGCAACGTGGCGGGCATCATCCCGGGGAGCGACCCCGTGCTTGGCAAGCAGGTCGTGGTGCTGTCGGCGCATCTCGATCATATCGGCGTGGGCAAGCCCGATGCCAGCGGCGACACGATCTATAACGGCGCGGAAGACAATGCGATCGGCATCGCCAGCCTGATCGAGGAAGCGAAGCGCTTCAAGACGAGCGGCAAGGCACCGCGCCGCACGATCATGTTCCTGGCGGTAACGGCGGAGGAAAAGGGCCTGGTTGGCGCGGATTATTTCGCGCGCCACCCGACCGTGCCGATCAATACGATCGTGGCCGACGTCAATCTCGACATGCCGATCCTGACCTTCGCGTTCGAGGACATGACGGTGTACGGCGCGGATCGCTCGACGCTGGGGCCGATCGTGGCCAAGGCGGTGGGCACGCTGGGGGTCACGATGGGGCCCGATCCCGATCCTGCGCAAGGCTTCTTCGTGCGCTCGGACCATTACCGTTTCGTGCAGCAGGGCGTGCCCTCGGTATTCCTGTGGCCGGGCCAGGCCGGGCCGGGCAAGGCGGCCTATGCCGATTTCCTGTCGCGGCATTATCACAAGCCGTCGGACGATCTGACGCAGCAGCCCGCGCTCGATTGGGCGCAGGGCATCCGCTTCGTCGATGCCAATTATGCCATCGCCCGCGCGATCGCCGATGATGATGCCCGCCCGCGCTGGAACAAGGGCGATTTCTTCGGGCTGCTCTATAATGGCTATGGCGCGCGTTAACATCTCGCGCTTGATTGAGAAATCGGCGGTTCGGGGGATTTGATGCGCAAGGCTTTGGGATACGGATTGATTGCGGCGTTAACGCTCCCTGCCGTGGCGCATGCCGCCACGCCGGGGTTCGATGTCGACGCGGCGACGCGCGCCTATCTCGCGTTGCTGCAAGGCCCGTCCCGTGCGCAATCCGACGCCTATTTCGAGGGCGGCTATTGGCTGCCCTTGTGGAGTACGCTGGTATCCAGCCTGGTCTATCTGGCGTTGCTGTTCACCGGCGTGTCGCCGCGGCTGCGCACCTGGGCCGAGCGCAAGACGCGCAAACGCTGGCTGGTGCCGGGGATCTACGCGCTGCCGTTGGTTGTGCTGACGACGGTACTGACGCTGCCCTGGTCGATCTACGCCGGTTTCCTGCGGGAGAATCAGTATGGCCTGATGAACCAGAGCTTCGCCGGCTGGGCGATCGACGCGGCCAAGGCGTTCGGCATCGGGCTGATCTTCAACGCGCTGCTGGCCATTCTGCTGTTCGCGGTGATCCGCGGGTTTCGCCGCAGCTGGTGGCTGATCGGCAGCGGCGTGATGGTGGCGGTGGTGCTGTTCGGCGCGCTGGTCACGCCGGTGTTCATCGCGCCCTTGTTCAACACCTATACCGAGCTTCCCGCCGGGCCGATCCGTGAGCGCATCGTGGCGATCGCCGCGGCCAACCAGATCCCGGCCGAGCATATCTACGTCTCGGATGCCTCGCGCCAGACCGAGCGCATCTCAGCCAATGTCTCGGGGCTGGGGCCGACGATCCGCATCACGCTCAACGACAATCTGCTCGAGCGCACCGCGCCTGAGGAAGTGGTGGCGGTGATGGGGCATGAGATGGGCCATTATGTGCTCAATCACGTGTGGAGGCTGATCCTCGCCTTCAGCCTGGTGGTCCTGCTGCTGTTCTTCGTCGTCAGCCGGATTGCGCCCGCGCTGATCGCGCGCAACCCGCGCTGGGGCGTGCGCAACGTGGCCGATCCGGCGGCGACGCCCGTGCTGCTGCTGCTCGCCGGGATCGGCGGCCTGATCCTGACGCCGGTGCAGAATTCGATCATCCGCCATCACGAGATCGAGGCGGATATTTTCGGGCTGGATGCGGCGCGCGAACCCGATGGCTTTGCCAAGACGGCGATGCGCTTGTCCGAATATCGCAAGATTTCGCCGGGGGCGGTGGAGGAAATCTTGTTCTTCGATCACCCGTCGGGCGAAAACCGCGTGCGGCGCTCGATGCAGTGGAAGAAGGATCATGTGCCCGGCGCGACGATGGTGACGCCCAGCCCGATCACGGGGAAGTAAGCCCGTCATCCCAGCGAACGCTGGGATCTCAGGCGGCGGCGTGCGACAGGAGCCGCGTGAGACCCCGGCTTTCGCCGGGGTGACGGTGAGAATTGACCATGGCGCGCCTGTTGATCTTCGGCCTCGGCTATACCGCCGAGCGCATCGCCGCCGCGCTGGCGGCGCAGGGCTGGCACGTTAGCGGCACGAGCCGCGACGGCCGCAACGGCACGATCGCCTTTGCCGACGGCCAGGCGATCACGCGCGAGATCGCGCTGGCCACGCACATCCTGTCCTCGGTGCCGCCCGCCGCGGAGCAGGATCCGGTGCTTGCCACCTATGGCGCGCAGCTCGCGCACAGCCGCGCCTGGCTGGGTTATCTCTCCTCCACCGGCGTGTATGGCGATGCCGCCGGTGCGTGGGTCGACGAAAGCGCGCCGATCCGCGGGCGGCGCGGCGCGCGCGCGGCGGCGGATGGCGCGTGGCTCGCGCTCGGCGCGCGCGTATTTCGCCTGCCGGGGATTTACGGCCCGGGCCGCTCGGCGCTCGACCGCGTTGCCGAGGGCCGCGCGCACCGTGTCGATCTGCCGACCCAGGTGTTCAGCCGCGTGCATGTCGACGACATCGTCAGCGGCGTGCTGGCCGCGCGCGATGCGCCGGCAGGCGCCTACAATCTCTCCGACGACGAACCCTGCGGGCAGAACGAGGTGATCGCCTTTGCCGCCGCGTTGCTAGGCCTCGCCCCGCCCCCGTTCGTCGCGCTCGAGACGCTGAGCCCGATGGCGCGCGCTTTTTATGCCGAGAACCGCCGCGTCGCGAACGGCAAGGCCAAGCGCGTGCTTGGCTGGCAATTGCGCTATCCCGATTACCGGGTGGGTCTGCGCGCTCTCAACGCAATGACCAGACCGACCATCGCCAGCGCCGCGCCGGCGCCGGCCAGCACCGACCAGCGATAGCCCTCGAACAGCGTTGACAGGATCATCGCGATCACCGGGGTGAGCACGCCCGAATAGGCCGCCTTGGCCGGCCCGATCGTGCGGATCAGCCCGAAATAGAGCGTAAAGGCGATCGCCGAGGCGAACACGCCGAGATACAGCACGCCAAGCACATAAGCGGCGCGGAACTCGAATACCGGCGGCCCGGTCAGCGTGAAGGCGAGCAGCCCATCGAAGACCGCGCCGATCAGCATCGATATGCCGAGCATCGTCGCCATCGGATAGCGTCGCGCGGTCTGCGTGCCCTGCATGACATTGGCGGTGGAGGCAGAGCATACCGCGAGCAGGGTGATGCCGATGCCGATCAGCACGGCGTGCGACCCGCTGCCGCTGACGCGCGCTTCATGCAGGAACAGCAGCGCCACGCCGGCCATCGCCACGAGCGACCCGATCAGCAGTTGCGCGCCCATCCGCTGCCCGAGGAAGATCCGCGCCAGAATGGCATTGGGCACCAGCAGCAACGCGAACACCACCGCCACCAGCCCCGAGGTGACATAGCTTTCCGCGCGATAGACGAAATTGAAGTTGAGGCAGAATTGCGCCAACGCCAGGCACGCGGCAAAGCCCCAGCCGCGCGCATCCAGGCTGAGCTTCTCGCGCTTGACCGCGGCATAGCTCAGCATCGTCACCCCGGCGACGAGGAAGCGATAGGTGACCGACCAGCTCGGCGGCACGACGCCGAGCTGATCCTTGATCACCAGCCAGGTCGAGCCCCAGATCAACGTGACGATGGCGAACGGGATCAGCACCGTCAGCCGGGTGGATTGCGGCGCTGGCTGATCCATTAATCGCGTTCGGACAGAGTCCGCTCCCACGCCAGGGCATCGCTGACGATGAGATCGAGATCGGCGCGCTCGGGCACCCAATCGAGCGTGCGCAGAATGGCGGCATTGTCCGCCACCAACGCGGCGGGATCACCCGGGCGGCGGCCCTGCGGCAGGCGCACGATGGTGCAATTGGTGACACGATCGACCGCATCCAGCACCTCGTTGACCGAATAACCGCGGCCATAACCGGCATTCAGCGTGTGGCTGCGGTGCGGCTCGGCGATCAGCCGCTCGAGCGCGGCGACATGCGCGGCGGCAAGATCGCTGACATGGATATAATCGCGCACCCCGGTGCCGTCGGGCGTGTCGAAATCGGTGCCGAAGATCGCCACCGAGTCCCGTTTGCCCGTCGCCGCCTCGACCGCGACCTTGATCAGATGCGTCGCGCCGTCGGTCGATTGGCCGCTGCGGCCCTGTGGATCGGCGCCGGCGACGTTGAAATAGCGCAAAGCGGCATAATTGATCGGATGCGCCGCGGCGACATCGCGCAGCATCATCTCGGTCATCAGCTTGGAGGTGCCGTAAGGGTTGATCGGCACGGTCGGGCTGGTTTCCGACACCGTCTCGGTGGTCGGCGTGCCATAGGTCGCCGCCGTCGAGGAAAAGATGAAATGCGGCACATGCTCGACCACCGCGCTTTCGAGCAGCGAGCGGCTGGCGACGGTATTGTTGCGATAATATTTGAGCGGATCGCTGACCGATTCGGGCACCACCACCGAGCCGGCGAAATGCATGATCGCCTTGACGTGATAGCCGCGCAGCGCCGCGCGCACGCGGCCCTCATCCTCGATCGCGCATTCGATCAGCGTGGCGCGGTCATCGACTGCCCAGGCAAAGCCGGTGACGAGATTGTCGATCACGACGACCTGGTAGCCGGCATCGAGCAGCGCCAGCACCGCATGGCTGCCGATATATCCGGCCCCGCCCGTTACCATTACCGTCATGTCGCGCATGTGCTGCTCCCTTGGCCTTCCGCCTAACAGCGCAGGGAGCGCGACGCCACTATGGTCGCCTAATACTTCCGTCATCCCGGACTTGGTCCGGGATCCAACGTGCCCCAGAACAATCGGCCGGTGGCTATGTGGCACGTTGGATCCCGGATTAAATCCGGGATGACGGGAGGTTGCGGTTGGGACTAGCGATGCGCCGCGCGGCGCAGGCGATCGTTGATCGCGGCGCCGATGCCGGTGTGCGGAATGGGCGCGATGGCCAGCGTCCGCCGGTCGCTGGCGTCGGCGCGGTGGAGCGCATCGAACAGGTGGGCGGCGGCTTCGGTGAGGTCACCGGTGGCAGAGAGCGTGTCGTCGCCGGGGATGGCGCCGAAACCGATCAGCCATTCGTCTGCGCCCGCTTCGCGGGCTTCGAGGCGCAGCGGTTTGCTCGGCGCATAGTGGCTGTCGAGCTGCCCGGGCGCGGTCACCGCGCTCCCCCGACCGCGGTCCAGGGTAACGGCGCGCAGCGCGTGCGATACTGGCCTCCCGCTTTCGCGGGAGAACAGTGCATCAATCTGTTCGCGCGTGATCGGCCCTTCGCGCAGGATGCTGATCCCCCCGGCGGTCGACACGATCGTCGATTCCACCCCCGCCGTGGTGGCCCCGTCATCGATTACCAGCGGGATGCGCCCGCCCAGGCTTGCCACGACATGCGCCGCGCGCGTCGGGCTGATCGCGCCGCTGGCATTGGCGGAGGGCGCGGCCAGCGGCACGCCGCTTGCCGCGAGCACGCTGCGCATCGCGCGGTGCGCCGGCACGCGGATCGCGACCGTCTCCAGCCCGGCCGTCACCAGCGAAGCGATCCCCGCATCGGGCTTCACCGGCAGCACCAGCGTGAGTGGCCCCGGCCAGAACGCCGCCGCCAGCCGCAACGCCACCGCATCGAACACCGCGATCCGCTCAGCCGCCGCCAGATCGAGCACATGCACGATCAGCGGATTGAAACTCGGCCGGCCCTTGGCGGCATAAATCCCCGCCACCGCGCCCGACTCGGTGGCGTCCGCGGCTAGGCCGTAGACCGTTTCCGTCGGCACCGCGACGCAGCCGCCGGCGGCGATCACCCGCGCCGCATCGGCGATCGCCGCCGCGCCGTAGGGTAAGGTGCGCGTCGCATGCGAGGGATTTGGATTGGCCATAAGCCGGGGCTATAGCGCCGGCACACTGTCAGGATAAGAGCGATGCCCTTCACCCCCGCCACCACCGAACAACGCTTCGTGCTCGATCACATCACCGGCATTGCCGCGCTCGCGCAAAGCGAACGCTTCGCCGCCGCCAGCGACGATGTCGTCGATGCCGTGCTCGACGGCGTCGGGCAGCTGGCCGAGGGCGAATGGGCGCCGCTGCAGCGGATCGGCGATACGGTCGGCGCGAAATGGACCACCGAGGGCGTGGTCATGCCCGACGGCTATGTCGCGGCGTATCACGATTATGTCGAGGGTGGCTGGGGCACGATCGGCGTGCCGGAGGAATTCGGCGGCCAGGGCCTGCCCTTTGCGATTCAGACCGCGGTACTGGAAACGCTGGGCAGCGCCAATATGGGCTTTGCGCTCGCCCCGACGCTGACCGTCGGCGCGATCGAGGCACTGGCGCATCATGGCAGCCCCGAGCAACAGGCGCTGTATCTGCCGCATCTCGCCACCGGCGCATGGACCGGCACGATGAACCTGACCGAGCCGCAGGCCGGATCCGATGTCGGCGCCTTGCGCAGCACGGCCACCCCGCTTGGGGAGGGCAAATTCGCCATCAAGGGCACCAAGATCTATATCTCGTTCGGCGATCACGACATGGCCCCGAACATCGTCCACCTCGTCCTCGCACGCACGCCGGGCGCACCCGCCGGCACCAAGGGCATTTCGCTGTTCCTGGTGCCGAAATACCGGCTGAACGCGGACGGCACGCCGGGCGACTTCAACGATGTCCGTGTCGTTTCGATCGAGCATAAAATGGGTCTGCATGCCTCGCCAACCTGCGTGCTGAGCTTCGGCGATAACGACGATTGCATCGGTGAGCTGATCGGTGGCGAGTTCGGCGGCATCCGCGCGATGTTCACGATGATGAACAATGCGCGCCTGAACGTCGGCCTGCAGGGCGTGCAGATCGCCGAGGGCGCGACGCAGGCGGCGGTGGCCTATGCGCTGGATCGCGTGCAATCGGCCCGCGCCGGCGGGGCATCGCGCGATTCCGTCCGCATCGTCGAACATCCCGATGTGCGCCGCATGCTGATGCGCATGAAGGCGCAAACGCAGGCCGCGCGCGCTTTGGTCTACCTCGCGGCGGCGCAGGTCGATCGCGCGGCGCTGGGCGAAGCGAGCGCGCAGAACCGGCTGGAGATCCTGACGCCACTGGCCAAGGCGCACGGCACCGATATCGGCTGCGAAGTCAGCTCGATCGGCGTGCAGGTGTTCGGCGGGATGGGCTATATCGAGGAGACGGGCGCGGCGCAGTTCTTCCGCGATGCGCGCATCACCCCGATTTATGAGGGCACCAACGGCATCCAGGCCGCCGATCTCGTCGGGCGCAAGCTCGGGCTCGACAATGGCGCCGCCTTTGCCGCGCTGATCGCCGACATGCGCGCCGAGGCGCAAAATGCCGGGCTGATCGCGCTGATCGATGCCTGCGAGGAAATCGGGCGCGGCATGATGGCGCTGGATGCCGACGACAAACTGGCCGGGTCGTATCCGTTCCTCACCATGCTGTCGGTGGCGACGTGCGGCTGGCTGATGGAGCGTCTTGGCCGTGTAGCCGACAGCGCGGAGGGCGATGCCAGTTTCCTGGCGATGAAGACGGCGGCGACGCGCTTCTATGTCGAACAGATCGTGCCCGAGGCATTGGGCCTCAAGGCTGCGGCGACGGCCAGGGCGGACGTGCTGTATTCGGTCGAGGCCGAGGCATTCGCGGCATGAGTTTCGCCCTGGACGCGTATCTCGCGCGCCTGACGCTGGGCGCGCGGCCGTCGCCCGATGCCGAGGGCCTGGCGCGGCTGCAACGCGCGCACCGGCTGGCGATTCCGTTCGAAAATCTCGACGTGATGCTCGGTCGCGGCATCGCCATCGACAGCGATGCCGTGTTCGCCAAGCTGGTGACGGCGCGGCGCGGCGGCTATTGCTTCGAGCATAACCGGCTGTTCGGCGATGCGCTGGCGGCGCTGGGCTTTACCGCACGGCCGCTGCTCGGTCGCGTGTGGATCCTCAATCCGGAACAGACGCCGGGCCTGACGCATACGCTGAGCCTGGTGACGATCGACGGGCAGGACTGGATCGCCGATCCCGGGTTCGGCGGCAGCTATACCCCGCCGATGCCGTTGCTCGACGGCGCGACCGCCGTGGCGCCCGATGGCGCGACGTTCCGGCTGGAGGCGGACGCGGTGTATGGCTGGATGCTGTCGCGCGATGCCGGCGAGGGCTGGCAGCGGCAATATAGCTTCACGCTGGCCGAGGTGTGGGACGCCGATCTGCAGATCGGCAATCACTGGTGCGCCACCGCGCCGGCGAGCCGCTTCACGCAGAGCGCCATCGTCAGCATCGTGCTGCCGGGCGGCTTTGCCAGCCTCAACGGCAACGCCTATCGCCGGCGCAACGGCGCAGACGAGGCGAGCGCGGAAATCAGCGATCCGCGCGTGTACAAGCTCAGGCTCAGCATGTTGTTCGGGATCGATCTCAGCGCGGACGCGGTGGCGGCGCTGCGCGTTTTCGACTGAGCGCTGCCAGCCAAATGCGCGTCATCCCAGCGTAAGCTGGGAGCTCATGCGGTGGCGCGGGACAAGAGCCGCACGAGACCCCAGCTTGCGCTAGGGTGACAAGATGGCGACGACAGAAAGCCTAAGCCCGCTCGCGCTCCAGCAACTCCGCCACGTCGAGCCCGAGCAGATCGATATGGCTGCGAATGCGCGGCCAGCTCGTGGTGAGAAAATGGTCGCGCTCGGCGAGCTTCAATTTCTCCGCCGCGCCCGGCAGCACGAACATGCCGACACCGCGGCGCACCTCGACATAGCCGTCATCCTGAAAGCTCTGATAGGCCTTGGCCACGGTCAGCGGATTGGCGCCATGTTCGGCGGCGAGCGCGCGCACCGAGGGCAGCTGATCCCCCGCACGAAAATCGCCGCGCAGGATCGCCGCGGAAATCGTCGCGCGCAGCTTCAGGTATACCGGGCTGTCTTCGCTGTTGAGCGCTGTCATAGCGCCTTAATACAGCAATGGGCCATTCCGTCCAGTGGCTTGATCTCGATTATACTGGCGGAGACCAATGCGACACGATCCGCGCCAGCGCCGGCCGCGGGCGTTCGTCGAGCGGCCGGCCCGGCGTGCCGATGAACATGAAGCCGGCGATCCGCTCGGGCGCCGCACCGAAGGCATCGCGCACCGCATCGCTGACGCTCGGCCAGCCGGTCAGCCAGCCGCCCGCATAACCCAGCGCATGCACCGCGTGGAGCAGGTTCATGCACGCCGCGCCGGCGGACAATTCCTGCTCCCACAAGGGAATATGGCTCTCGGTCTTGGGGGAAAACAGCGCCACCACCAAAGTCGGCGCCTGATGCGCGAATTGCTCGAGCGAGTCGATTTCGCTGCGGGTCGCCTGCGGTCGCTCGGCGCGGTAGGCATTGGTGATCACCGTGGCGAGCGCATCGCGCGCGCCGGCATCGACGATCACGAAGCGCCACGGCGCGATCTTGCCGTGGTCCGGCGTGCGCGCGGCGATCGTCAGGATCTGATCGAGTTCGGCGGCATCGGGGCCCGGCGCGACCAGGTCGCGCGGTTTGCCCGAACGGCGGGTGGCGAGCAGCGAGAGCGGCGTGGAGCGGTCATTGAAGGTCATACCCGCCATCTAGGCATGGCGAGCGCGTATTTACACTGCTGCGTTAGCCGCTACTCTCGCCGCCATCCAACGCGCCGCATCCTCAGACGGCGCCCCAGAGTATCAGGGAGCGTTTTAAGAATGGTCGACACCCCCACCGCGGATTCCCGCGGCGAGCCGGATATCAGCCACGTTAATCCCGCCGAGCAAAAGACCTGGTTCGGCCACCCCCCCCAACTCGCGCGGCTGTTCACCACCGAAATGTGGGAGCGGTTCGGCTATTACGGCATGCGCGCGCTGCTCACGTTGTATCTCACCAAGCATTTCGTGTTCGGCGATCGCCAGGCCACCGGCCTGTATGGCGGGTTCACCGCGCTCGTTTATCTCACCCCGCTGATCGGCGGCTATCTCGCCGATCAATATCTCGGCTCCAAGCGCGCGGTGAAATTCGGCGCGGTCCTAATGTCGCTGGGCTATTTCGTGCTGTGTTTCGGCGGGCAGACCGCCACGCCGTTCGCCACGATCGACGGGCAGCGCTACGCGGTCGAGGTGCGCCAGGAAAATGGCGGCGAGACGCGCTATGTCACCAACAGCGCGCCCGGCGCCATCGCCGCGCCGCTCAAGGTAAAGGGCAATGACGACGGCACCGTGACGCTGACGCGCGCGGATGGCAGCGTCGCGCAGACCGTGGCCAAGGGCGGCTTCGTCTCCGATGCCGATCGCAGCCCGTTCTACGTCGCCTTGATGCTGCTCGCACTGTCGATGGTTTCGGTCGGCAACGGCTTCTTCAAACCCAATATCTCGACCATGGTCGGCGAACTGTATCAGCAAGGCGACCGACGCCGCGATTCGGGCTTTACGATCTTCTACATGGGCATCAACCTGGGATCGCTGGGCTCGCAGATCCTGTGCCCGTTCCTGGCCGATGCGGTCGGCTGGTGGGCCGGGTTCGGGCTTGCCGCGATCGGCATGCTGTTCTCGTTCGCGCTGATCCAGTTCGATGGCGGCAAGCTTGCCGGCTATGGTGAATCGCCGATCGCGGCAGGGCAGAAGGATCCCGCGCTCGGTATCTTCGCGCTCGCTTTGCTCGGCGTGCCGGCCTTTTATCTGCTGTTCGTCAATCTGATGAACATGGCGCCGCAAGTGCCGGGATCCGGCATCGTCGGCTATATCGCCTCGCTGTCGCTGATGGGCAAATTGCTGTTCGGCACGTTCCTCATCGCCGTTCCAGGCATCCTCATCTGGTCGTTCCTGAAAGGGTCCGCCAAGGAATTCCAGATGATGCTGGCGGCGATGGTGCTGGTCGTGTTCAACGTGGTGTTCTGGACGTTGTTCGAACAGGCCGGTTCGTCGCTCACGCTGTTTGCCGATCGCAACACCGAATTGTCGTTGCTCGGCATTCCGATTTCCGCCGGGCAGACGCAATTCTTCAACGCCTTCTTCATCGTCGCGCTGGCACCGGTGATGAGCTTCCTATGGACCAGCCTTGCCAAACGCGGGCTGGAGCCCTCGATCCCGGTGAAGTTCGGCATCGCGCTGATCGGCGTCGGGCTCGGCTTCCTGTTCCTCGTCTGGGGCACGTCGTTTGCCGGGCCGGACTTCAAGGTCGCCTTGTGGTGGCTGGCCGGGCTCTACTTCATCCACAGCTTCGCCGAATTGTGCATCTCGCCCGTGGGGCTCAGCATGATCACCAAGCTGTCGATCGCGCGCATCGTCGGGCTGATGATGGGCGTGTGGTTCCTGTCGATCTCGGTCGCGCAATATGTCGCCGGGATCGTCGCGCAGGTCGCCAGCGTCGAGACAGTGGGCGGCGAGGTGACCAACCTCAAGGTCAGCCTGGATACTTATTCGGGCGTGTTCACCACCATCTCGCATGTCGCGATCGCGCTCGGCATCCTGCTGCTGCTGCTCGCCTGGCCGCTCAAGAAGTGGATGCACGGCGTCAAATAACGTGCCGCCGCCGGTGCCGGGCGCGCGGCACCGGCGGCCATGTTACCGCCATCGCGGCGATACTATCCGCGCCAATCGGCCTCGATATGATCGTGGCCGACGGCGTATTTCTGTTCGATCAGCGCCATTGAATGGCCGATATGCGCGGCAATGGCGAAATCGCCGGCCGCCTCCAACGATCGGCACGCCTCCTGCAGCAGCGCATACACTTGCAAGGGGTCCATTCTCGTCTCCGCCACCGTCGACCCCGGTCGCATTCCGGGCAAGCGCCGGCCTATACATGGCGGCGGCGACCATCAAACGCGGAATTGGGTGCCGCCGCGTGATGCGATGTCCCATCGGTCAGACAATAGGCACCGCAATGGGTTGATCTTGGCAATATCCGTAGCGTCGGATTGCCCGGCGGAATCCTGCTCTTAATCGAGGTTAACGATAACATGCGAAACGGAGGCGTAAAAAAACCGTCCGTGGCTGAAAGTACTGGCCCAGCAAGGCTGGCAAAGATGCACCATTGTGCGATGCATGACCTTTGCAATATGATCCATGTTTAGATACCCAAGGTATATTGGGCAAAAGCCAAATTGGCAGGCGGAGGGCCGGACCGCATTGCAGTGTATTGTTTCGGTGCAGGAGCGCGTGGGATGGAAACCGTTGAGGACCTGATTCGCGATTTCAGTTCAAAACTCGGTGCCGTCGCCGGTGAGTTCAGTTCGCGCGCCGACCGGATCATTGCCTCCGGGTGCCTCAGCAATGGCGCCAGCACCGGGCAGGCAGCGGAACACCACGACCTCGTCGCGCAGGCGCGACATCACCTTGCCGTACGCAAGGCGCGCCGCCGCCATTTCCCGACCGATCTGTTCCACGAACCGGCATGGGAAATGCTGATCGCGTTGTTCGTGATCTACGAAACCGATCACAGCATGAACGTAAAGGCGCTGGTATCATGCAGCGACGCGCCCGCCACGACCTCGCAACGCTGGATCGATCATCTCCACAAATCCGGGCTGATCGATCGCGTAACCGATCCGATCGATCGCCGGCGGGTGGATATTTCGCTCAGCGAACAAGGCAATGAGGCGATGGTGCGGTATCTCACCGAAGTCGCCGGTCTCGCCTGAGTTCACCCCGGCGACACAACGACCACGCTAGGCCTGAAACGCCCAGCGCAACATCCGCGCCAGCCCGAACGTGCCCGCCGCGACCAGCGGCCGGCCCAGCCCCGACGCGGGCAAACCGTGCATCTCCCGCGCCCAGCGCGGCAGCAGATCGACCGCCGCCTGGAAGGTGACGATCTGGATCGGCTGCGCAGCGAGCTTGGGGGAGCGCTGCGACAGCACGATCTGCGCCACCTCGCGGCTGCGCGCATCGGCGACCAACTCGGGGCGCATCGCCGCGATCAGCGCCAGCGCCTCGGCCTTGCTGCGCGGCACGGGATCCGCGCCGAGCCGCTCGCCGATCACCGCCACCTCGGCAAAATAGCGGTCCTGCTCGGCCAGCGGCATGGCCGGATTGCCGTAAGCCAGCCAGGCGTCGAGAAAGCTCGTCATTTCCGTGACATGCACCCAGGCGAGCAGGCGCGGATCATCCGCGCTATAGGCCGTGCCATCGGGCAAGGTGCCGGCAACATGGTGATGGATCTTGCGCACGCGCGCCATCACCGCTTCCGCCTCCTCGCGCGAGCCATAAGTGGTAAGCGCGATGAACCGCGCGGTGCGCCTGAGCCGCCCGATCATGTCGCGCCGGAAGTCGCTGTGATCCCATACGCCCGCCAGCACGCCGGGGTGCAGCATCTGCAACAGCAGCGACGCAACGCCGCCGACCATCATCGTCGTGACATCGCCGTGGACCTGCCAGGCGACCGAGCCCGGCCCGAACAACCCGTCGGCGCGCCGCTGCACCGGCTGCTGGCCGCGCTGCTGATCGTTGAACACCTGGCGCACCTCGCCGATGATGCGGCGCTTGACCTGCGCGAAGGGAGAGAGATCGGCCAGCGCCATCAGCGCAGCCCGATCCGCTGCTCCAGCCAGCGCGCCGCCTGCTCGGGCGAGGTCTTGTTGTCGTCTCGATCGACCATGTAATTCGCTTCCCGCATCGCTGCCACCGGGACACGCCCGATCAGCGGCTTCAACGCATGTACCAGCCGTTGGTCGCGTGCCGCGGTGCGCGATACGAGCAGCATCGCGTCATAACTGGGAATGGCGCGCCGCGGATCGGTCAACACCGTCAGTTTCTGCGCCGCGATGCGCCCATCGGAGGAAAAAGCGGAAATCACATCGCCCTGCCTGCTATCCAGCGCACGATACATGAAGGTGGGCGCATACGCATGCGCCGATTTGAATTTTAGCGGGTAAGCCCGCTTCACCGCCGCCCATTCGGGGCGTTCGAGAAATTCGAGATCGGCCGAGAAATTCAGCGCCGGCGCCGCGCCGACCAGATCGTCGAGCGAGACGATGCCGCGCCTTCTGGCGTCATCGCCGCGCATGGCAAAGGCATAGGCATTTTCGAACCCCAGCGAGCCGAGCAGCGTGATGCCGAACGTCTGCTGCGCCCAGGCACCGATCTCGGCCAGCATCGCCGGACGCGTCGGCACATCGCGGCGGCGCATCTCGTTGGCCCAGACCGTGCCCGAATAATCGACATAGACATCGATCGTGCCGTTCTTCAGCGCGCCGAACACGACCGCCGAGCCCAGCCCCTCGCGGTACCGCACGGTATAGCCATCCCGCTCGAGCTGGTGACCGATCAGCCGCGCCAGGATGAATTGTTCGGAAAAGCCCTTGGCGCCGATCGTGATTACGGTGTCGTCGCCCGCGCGTGGCCAAAGCGGTGCCAGCGCGATCGCGACACCCAGCGCCAGCACCGCGGCGGCCATCCAGATCTGCATCCGGCGGCGGTGGCGGATGCCGTGTTCGATCATGCCGAGCAGCGCATCGACCGCCAGCGCCAGCCCCGCCGCGCTGAGGCAGCCGGCCAGCACCAGCGCCCAGTTCTGCGTTTGCAGCCCGGCGAAGATCATGTCGCCAAGGCTCGGCTGGCCGACCGTGGTGGACAGCGTCGCCGCGCCGATCGTCCACACCGCGGCGGTGCGGATCCCGGCCATCAGCACCGGCGCGACGAGCGGCGCCTCGACCAGGCGCAATTTCTGCCCCGGCGTCATGCCGACGCCGTCCGCCGCCTCGATCGCCGCCGGATCGATGCCGTTCAGCCCGGTGATGCCGTTCCGGAGGATCGGCAGTAGCGCATACAGCGTCAGCGCCAGCAGCGAGGGCAGGAAACCGAGCACCGGTATCCCGCCGCCGACCAGCGCCGAGAGCGACAGCAGCAGCGGATAGAATAAGGCGAGCAAGGCGAGGCTGGGAATGGTCTGCACCAGGCTGGCGAACCCCAGGCTGACACGCGCCACGCCCGCGTGCCGCGCCGACCACACCGCGAGCGGCAGGCTGATGACGAGGCCGAGCACGAGCGCCGAGGCGGCGAGCAACAGATGCGCGGCGAGCAGATCCGGCACGCGGCCCATCGCCTCCCAGAACGCGCTCATGCGCCGCGCTCCAGCGCCTGCAGCCGCCGCGCCTGATCGCGTGGCACCGCGACCAATGCATCCGCCGCCGCCCCACCCTCCCCAGCGAGCAATTCGCGCGGGGTGGCATCGGCGACGATCCTGCCGCGCTCCATCACCAGCACGCGGTCAGCCAGCAGCAATGCTTCGGCCATGTCGTGCGTCACCATGATCGTGGTCAGGCCCAGCGCATCGTGCAGCGCTAGGATCGCCACGCCCAATTGATCGCGCGTCACCGGATCGAGCGCGCCGAACGGCTCGTCCATCAGCATCAGCCCCGGCTGCGTGGCCAGCGCGCGCGCCACGCCGACGCGCTGGCGCTGCCCGCCGGATAGCGCATCGGGCAGGCGCGTGGCGACATCGGCGGGCAGATCGACCAGCGCGAGCAGCTCGGCCACGCGACCGTTGATCGTGGTCCCGGCGAGGCGCAGCCCGATGGCGATATTCTCCGCCACGGTCATGTGCGGGAACAGGCCGATATTCTGGAATACATAGCCGATCCGGCGGCGCAGCGCGTGGGGCTCGGTCGTGGTGACGTCTTCCCCGGCAATCGTGATGCGCCCCGCACTGGGCTCGATCAGCCGGTTGACCATCTTGAGCAAGGTCGACTTGCCCGAGCCCGACGCGCCGACCAAGGCGACGAAGCTGCCCCCGGCGATGTCGAGCGTGACCGCGTCGACCGCGATCGTGGCGCCGTAGCTTTTGGTGACGCCGGCAAAGGCGACCGTGGGGCCGGGCGATGATGGTTGCATCGGAGCGTTGTGCGGGAGCAAACTGGACGGGTCAAACGGAACGGCGCGCCGTTAGCAGGAGCATAGGAGAGACCGTGACCGAACCGCACCCAAAAGCGATCTTCATCACCGGTGGTGCCTCCGGCATCGGGCGCGCGACGGCGCAGTTGTTCGCCGCGCGCGGCTGGCGCGTCGGCCTCGCCGATGTCGATGCCGCCGGGTTGGCCGAGACCGCCGCGGCGCTGCCCGCCGGCATGGCCAGCACGTATCACATGGACGTGCGCGATCGTGCGGCCTGGGTAACGGCGCTCGATGCGTTCACCGCCACCTCCGGCGGGCGGCTCGATGTGTTGTTCAACAATGCCGGGATCGGATCGGGCGGGCCGCTTGCCGACACCGATTTCAACGAGCTCGACCGCGTCATCGCCATCAACCTGATGGGCGCGCTGAACGGCGCGCGGATCGGCCATGCCTATCTCAGGCGCACGCCCGGATCGTGCCTGCTCAACACATCGTCAGCCTCGGCCATTTATGGCTCGGCCGGGCTGGTGCCCTATTCGATGACCAAGTTCGCGGTGCGCGCGCTGAGCGAGGGGCTGGACGGCGAATGGGCGGCGGACGGCATCAAGGCGCGCGCAATCCTGCCGAGCTTTATCGATACGCCGCTGCTGGCGTCGCCGGCCGCCGGCTCCAACCGCTCGATCCGCGAGACGGTAACCGCGGCAGGACTGGAACTGACCCCGGTGGAGGCGGTGGCCGAAGCGGCGTGGACGGCGGTGCACGGCGGCAAGGTGCTAACCTATGTCGGCAAAACCGCGCATCGCATGGCCTTTGCCGCGCGCTGGATGCCAGGCAAATTGCGCCAGATGATGCGCCGTGGCGCGCGCTAGGGCTCGACCAGCGCGTCGATCGCCTCGGCCATGTCGATATCGCGGTGCGACAGCCCGCCCGCGTCATGCGTGGTGAGCAGAATGTCGACGCGGTTCCACACATTGGACCATTCGGGATGATGATCCGCTTTCTCGGCGAGCAGGGCGACCCGCGTCATGAAGGCGAACGCCTGGCTGAAATCGGCAAAGGTAAAGCTGCGCGTGATCGCTTCGCGCGCTTCTTCGAAATCCCATTCGTCGAGCGCATCCAGCGCCTCAGCGCGGTCCGCCTCGCTCAATTGTTCGATCGTCACCGCTTGCTCCCGCTGGCGCGCCCCGCCCCCATTGCGTAAGGCTTAGCGCATGGCCGCCCCGGATCAACCCGCCGATTTACCCGCCGATCGCGCGCCAAGCGCCGCGGTGATCGAGGAGATCGCGCTGGCCACGCTGGAGGCGCTGCCCGCCGAATTCCGCGCGCATCTCGGCGATGTCGTGCTGATCGTCGAGGATCTGGCCGACGCGGATACGCTCACCGTGCTCGGTATCGACCATCCGCTGGATCTCACCGGCCTGTATCATGGCCGTCCGCTGGGCGAGAAATCGTCGAGCGAATCGGGCGCGCCGCCCGATCGCATCCACCTGTATCGCCGCGCCATTCTCGATGAGTGGATCGACACCGATGTCGGGCTGCACGAGCTGGTCGCACACGTGATGATCCATGAGATCGGGCATCATTTCGGCTTGTCCGACGATGACATGCACGCGCTGGAAGACGCAGTCGCTTGAGCGCGGCGCTGGCGTTCGAGCAGGTACGCTGCGACCGCGGCGGACGCCCCCTGTTCGAGCATCTGTCCTTCGCGCTCGCCCCGGGCGACGCCGCGTCGGTGATCGGCCCCAACGGCATCGGCAAGTCCAGCCTGGTGCGTGTCGCGGCGGGGCTGCTGCGCCCGGCGGCGGGCACGGTCATCACCACCGGCGATCGCGCGCTGCTCACCGAGGCGCATGCGCTCGATACGGAACTGCCGCTGGCTGCGGCGCTCGATTTCTGGGCACGAATCGATCACCGGCGCGATGCCGTGGGGGCGGCGCTCGCCGCGTTCGAGCTGACCGCGCTGGCGGCAGTGCCGGTGCGGCTGCTGTCCACCGGGCAACGCAAACGCGCTGGGCTCGCACGCATCGCCGCGAGCGGGGCGGCGACCTGGCTGCTCGACGAGCCGGCCAATGGCCTCGATGCCGCCGCTGTCGGCTTGCTCGAAACAGCGATCGCGCGCCACCGCGCCGCCGGCGGAATCGCGCTGGTCGCGACGCATCAGCCGCTCGCGCTGCCGCACGCGCAGCAGATCGATTTGGCCGCGGCATGCGCCTGATCGCCACGCTGATCGCGCGCGACGTGCGCCGCGCCTGGGCCGGCGGGGGGGTGACGCTCCTCGTCGCGTTCTTTCTGCTCGCCGCGATTCTCTTTCCGTTCGCCATCGGCCCCGACGCAAAACTGCTCGCGCGGGTCGGCGGCGGGGTGATCTGGGCGGCGGCGCTGCTTGCCGCGTTGCTCCCGGTGGAGCGGCTGATCGTGCCGGACAGCGAGGCCGGGCTGCTCGATCAGTTCGCCGTGCGCGGGGTGAGCATGGCGACGGTCGCCGCGGCCAAGATCGTCGCGCACTGGCTGAGCTTCGGCCCGCCGATCATGCTCGCGGGCGTTGCCGCCGCCGGGCTGCTCGATCTGTCGCTGCCCGTGTTGCTCGCGGTCGAATTGGGTCTGCTGATCGGCACGCCGGGGCTCGCCGCGCTGGCGGTGACCACCGCCGGGCTGGTCAGCGGCGTGCGCGGCGCGGGCGCGGTGGCCGGGCTGGTCATGCTGCCGCTGGCCGTGCCGCTGCTGATCTTTGGCGCGGGATCGATCGAGGGCGGCGCCGGTGCGGTGAAGCTGCTCGCCGCGGTCAGCCTGCTGCTGCTCGCCGGCGCGCCGTTCATCGCCGGCGCCGCGCTGCGCGCGACGCTCGACTGACGGCTGGCGCCCGGAGCGATTGCCCCCACGCATCCAAACGCGCCGCTGCTGGTTATGCTGGCAAACCACAGGAGCGAAAACGATGGCGATCTTCAACAAGGACATGATCGAACTGGCCGGCAAGAACGACTTCTTCCAGAAGGAAGTTTACCGCGATGCCAAGGTGCAGATCGTGCTGATGAGCATTCCCGAAGGCGAGGATATCGGCATGGAAACGCACCCCGCCGACCAGACGACTTTCTTCGTTAGCGGCGACGGCCAGGCGACCGTCGATGGCGGGCACACCAAGGTCTCGGTCAACCATCTGATCGTCATCCCCAAGGGCGCCGAGCACAATATCATCAACAAGGGCAGCGGGCCGCTCAAGCTGTTCTCGGTCTATGCCCCGCCGGCCGAACCCGCCGGCGTCGCGCACAAGACCAAGGCGGATGCCGAAGCGGCCGAGGAAGGCATCGTCTCGCGCGCGGCCAAGAAGATCAAGGCGGCAATCAAGGGCTGACGCGATGCCGGCGCCGGTGACGCCCGACGGCCGCTACCTGATGGTGCGCGGCCGTCTCTGGCGCCGCGCCAACCCCGCTTTGCCCGAGCCGACGCGCGCGGCACTCGTCGCGGCGCTGATGGACGCGCGCCGCGCCGTCGCCCGGGGCAGGAAGGCGGATGATCGCGATGCCATCGCCGCGGCGCGCGCGGCGGTGCAGCAGGCCAAGGTGGCGCTGGGCGAGCGCGGCCCCGTCTGGTGGCACGATGCTGCGCCCGATCTCAACCGCCACATGGCGCACACCACGCCTTATGCGGCCTGGGCCGCAACCCTGGCGAAGGACCAGCCGGCAAGCGATCGATGATGGCGGAAGCGCTGGATGCCCCGCGAGGATTCGAACCTCGATAGACGGTATCAGAAACCGCAGTCTTACCATTAGACGACGGGGCATCAGCGAGCGCGCGAGATAGGCGGCGGGTTCGGCGGTGTCAACAACGCAAGGCGCATCGCTTGCCGCTGCCGCGCACCTGCGCTACCTATGCCGCCAAGCACCGAGCGCCGGGCGCACTGCCCTCAGCGTGACGGAAGAACATAATAAGTGAGAACGGCATGGGGGATCAGTCGCCCAGAACGCCGTACCGGCAGCAATACCCTGCCCGTCCGGCACCAGCCCCCGGGAGCCCGCAGCGGGCCTCGCGCGCCGGCCATAGCCCGGCTGCGCCCTCCGCTGCGGCGGCCACCGGCCAGCGCAAGGGCTGGAGCGAGCCGCGCCATTATGCCGCGCTCGATCTCGGCACCAACAATTGCCGGCTGCTCATCGCGCGGCCGCAGGGCGATGGCTTTGCCGTCGTCGATGCCTTTTCGCGGATCGTGCGGCTGGGCGAGGGCCTCGCCGCCACGGGCAAATTGAGCGACGCGGCGATCGAGCGCACGCTGTCCGCGCTGAAAGTCTGCGCGGATAAATTGAAGCGCCGTAACGTGCTGCTGTCGCGCTCGGTCGCCACCGAGGCGTGCCGCCGCGCCGACAATGGCGCCGCGTTCATCGCCCGCGCGCTCGACGAGACGGGCATCCATCTCGACATCATTTCCGCCGAGGAGGAAGCGCGGCTTGCCGTGCTCGGCTGCCATGCGCTGATCGAGCCGGGCGAGGATCCGGCGCTGATCTTCGATATCGGCGGCGGATCGACCGAACTGGTGCTGGTCGATACGCGTTCGGAGGTGCCGCGCGTGCTCGATTGGCATAGTGCGCCATGGGGCGTCGTCTCGCTCACCGAGCATATCGGTTATGCTGACAGCCGGCAGGGGCGGCTCGATGCCTATCAGCGCATGCGCGATATCGTCGCCGAAAGCTTCGCCGCCTTCACCGCGCGGCTGCCGCGCGGGATCGATCGCCCGCGGCTGCTTGGCACCTCGGGCACGGTAACGACGCTGGCCAGCGTGCATCTCGGGCTGTCGCGCTACGACCGCGCCGAGGTCGACGGGCTGATCGTGCCGGCCAGTTCGATGCGCCGGATCAGCGCCGATCTGTCGGGCATGGACCTGGCCGAGCGCGCCACCCTGCCCTGCATCGGCACCGAGCGCGCCGATCTCGTCGTGGCGGGCTGCGCGATCCTCGAGACGATCATGGATTTATGGCCGGCCGAACGGCTCGGCGTGGCGGATCGCGGCATTCGCGAAGGCATTCTCCGCCGCCTGATGGGCAAGGAACGATTATGAGTAAGGCCCCTATATGAGCAAGGATGGCGGCGGGTTGTGGGTCCGCGTCAAGACCGCGCGCAAGCGCACCCCGCAATCGACGCGCTGGCTGCAACGCCAGCTCAACGATCCGTACGTCAAGCGCGCCAAGGCCGACGGCTATCGCAGCCGCGCGGCCTATAAGCTGATCGAGCTCGACGAGCGGTTCGGCTTTCTGAAGGGCAAGAAGCGCGTGCTCGATCTGGGGCTGGCGCCGGGCGGGTGGAGCCAGGTGGTGCGGCGTCAATCGCCTAAGGCGGCGATCGTCGGGATCGATCTGCTGCCGGTCGATCCGATCGACGGCGTGACCATCCTGCACATGGATTTCATGGACGACGCCGCGCCGGACAAGCTCATCGCCGATCTGGGCGGCGCGCCGGATCTGGTGTTGTCCGATATGGCCGCCAACACGGTGGGCCATCCGCAGACCGATGCGCTGCGCACGTTGGGGCTGGTCGAGGCGGCGCTGGCGTTCGCGATCGAGGTGCTCGAGCCGGGCGGCGCGTTCGTCTCGAAGGTGTTTGCCGGCGGCGCCGATTCGGAGCTGGTAGCGGAGATGAAGCGCAACTTCACCACCGTGAAACACGCCAAGCCGCCCGCCAGCCGCAAGGGATCGGTGGAATGGTTCGTCGTGGCGCAGGGCTTCAAGGGCCGGCGCGCGGTGGCGGAGGCGAAGGCAGAGTAAACGAAACTCCTGCCCCACCTGGGGAGGGGACCGTTCGCGTTCTTCACGCGCATGGTGTTGGGGGCACCAAGCAGACCAATAAATCCTCCCCCGCCAGGGGGAGGTGGCGCCGAAGGCGACGGAGGGGGAGGTTGGCGATCAGCTTTCGATTCGCCATCGTCGCTGGAGCGCGACCGCGATGATCTGGCAACCCACGTCGCTCATGTTCGCCAACACCTCGGTGGCCGAATTCAACATTCGCCGATCGCACGCCATCGCTTGGCCGAATCGCCGCCGCCGGCCTGACGCGCGATCGGTGCTCTTATTGGCCGGCAACGGCCGGGTCTCACGAAAAAGCCCGCCGATCGCTCGGCGGGCTGTTCGTTTGGGGCAGCGCCGCGGCAAAGCCGCGTCGTCGGTCGGGCCTGCAGCCCGCCGGCCGGGCTAAAGCTGAAACGCGGATTAGCGCTGCTAATCCGCTGCTTTAGCCTTCGTAATCAGCACCCAGATTCTGGTTGCGCGGCGGTGCAGCGGCAGTGAGGCGGAGGGCCTCGGCCGACTGCGCCAGGTTGCCGACGGCATCGGCCTCGTCCTCGTCGTCGACCTGCACGCGCTGCAGCCCCGAAATCACCGATTCCTCGAGATGCGCGGGCTTCACGTTCTGCTCGGCGATCTCGCGCAGCGCGACGACCGGGTTCTTGTCACGATCACGATCCAGCGTGAGGTCGGCGCCGCCGGAAATCTGGCGGGCGCGCTGCGCGGCCAGCAGGACCAGATCGAAGCGGTTGGGAATCTTGTCGACGCAATCTTCGACGGTGACGCGCGCCATGAATGGCTTCCTTCGGTAAACGGCAGGATAGATGAAGCGTCGCGCTGTACGGCGCGCCCCCGCCAGAGTCAAGGAATCCGGCTTGCGCGCAGGGCCGCGCCCCGCCATCACGCCGCGCGATGACCGAACCCGCCGCGCAGCCGAGCTTCACCGTCGACGGCGATCGACTGACCATGCTGGATACCGGGCCGCGGCGGCTCGCCGCCTTGCTTGATCTGATCGATGGCGCGCAGACCTCGCTGCGCATCCTCTATTACATCTATGTCGATGATGCCGCCGGCGCGCAGGTGCGCCAGGCGATGATCGCCGCCGCCACGCGCGGCGTGGCCGTATCGGTGATCGTCGATGGCATGGGCAGCGGGCCGGCGACGAACGAGCGCTTCTTCGATCCGCTGATCGCCACCGGCGCCTCGGTCTGCCGGTTCGAGCCGCGGCTCGGGCGGCGCTATCTGTTGCGCAACCACCAGAAGCTCGCGCTGGCCGATGGGGAGACGGCCACTGCACGCGTCATCATCGGCGGGTTCAATATCGAGGATTCCTATTTCGGCACGCCCGCCGAGCAGGCCTGGCGCGATCTCGGGCTGCTGGTGGAAGGCCCCTCGGCCGCCGCGCTGACCGGCTATTTCGATACGCTCAATCGCTGGATCCAGACCCCCAAGGCGCCGATCCGCGCGCTGCGCCGCGTGCTCGCGCAATGGAGCCAGCGCCAGGGGCATACGCGCTGGCTGCTTGGCGGGCCGACGCGGCATCTGAGCCCCTGGGCCAAGGCAGTGCGCGAGGATCTGCGGCGGGCCAAAGCGTTCGATCTGATCGCCGGCTATTTCGCGCCCAACCCGGCGATGCTCCGCCGGCTCGATAAATTGGGCCGGCGCGGGCGCGTGCGCATTGTGCTGCCCTCGAAGAACGATCACGAAGGCGCGATCTGGGCCTCGCGCTTCACTTATGCCGGATTGCTGCGCAAGAACGTGGCGATCTACGAATATCTGCTGACCAAATTGCACACCAAATTGTTCGTCATCGATGATGTGGTGTATGTCGGATCGGCCAATTTCGACATTCGCAGCATGTTCCTCAATCTCGAAATCATGCTGCGCATCGACGATCCGGCGTTCGCCGCGCATGCCCGGGCCTATGTCGACGGCGAGATCGCGCAATCCGAACTGATCACCCCAGCGCTCTACAAATCCCGCACCACGCCGTGGCGCCGGGTGAAGCAAGCGGCGGCGTATTTCGTGATCACCGTGCTGGATTATAACGTGACGAAAAGCCTGAATTTCGGGCGCGGGCAACGGTAGACGAGTCCGGTCTGGAGGAATGAACCCACGGCGTCACCCCAGCGCAAGCTGAGGTCTCCATCGATAACGCGTGACGACAGCCGCACAAGATCCCAGCGTGCGCTGGGATGACGGTCCATGCTTAGCGTCTTCGCGTCTTCGCGCGAAAGAATCTTCGCCGCTATTCCTTCCACGCCCAGTAAAGCTGCGCCGGCGGCACGTTCCACCATTCCATGGCGTGATCGATCTTGGGCAGATACGGCTCGATGAAGTCGCGGCATTTGGGCGAGAATTGATAGACCAGAAAAGCGCCGCCGGGGCGCAGCACGTCGGCCGTCGCCTGGCCGATGGCATCGCCGACGCCGGCCGGCAGCGTCGAAAAGGGCAGGCCGGAGAGGACGAAATCGGCATGCGGCGCGCCGTGATCGGCGACGATCTGGCGCACATCGGCGGCCGAACCCAGCACGGCCGAAAAGCGCGGATCGACGATTTCGTGGCGCAGATACTGGATGAAATCGGCGTTGGTATCGATCGCGATATACAGGCCGTCGCTGGGCAGCTGATCGAGAATCGCGCGCGAGAAGGTGCCGACGCCCGGGCCATATTCAACGAACACCTTGGTGTTGGCCCAATCGACGGGTTTCAGCATCTTGCGGATCAGCTGCGGCGAAGACGGCACGATCGACCCGACCATGACCGGATGTTTCACGAAGCCGCGCAGGAACATGCCCCAGGGAGAAGGAACACCGGCAGCCTGTCGAAGCTGACGGCGCTGGCGCCGCGTGGCGAGGGTGGAAACTGGCACTGATGATCCTTGATTCTGGCCCTCGGCCGGGCTTCACGATGGTCTTTAGCCGTTCCGTCGCAAACTTGTAACGAACATTCAAGGATCGGGTTGCGTGGCGCGCGTCGGGCGGGTTTGCGCGCGCGGCCAAAACCCGTAAGCCGGGGGCATGGATCAGGAACCGACGGCCGGCGTCAGCCCGGCGAGTGTAGCGCAGCGTGAACGCCGGCTCGAACGCGATTTCCTGTTACTGTTCGTGGTGATGCTGACCATCGCGGCGGGCAACACCGCGTTGCAATCGGTGCTCCCCGCGCTCGGCCGATCGCTGCGCGTGCCCGATAGCGCGGTCGCCGCTGCGTTTTCCGTCTCTGCCTTGCTGTGGGTGATCTCGGCGCCGTTCTGGGCGAATCGGTCCGATCATCATGGTCGCCGCGCGATGATCCTGCTCGGCCTGTGCGGCTTCACCGCCTCGCTATTGCTGTGCGGCGTCGCGCTGACCGCGGGAATCAACGGCTGGATCGGCGGCACCGCGGCGTTCCTGGCCTTCATTGCCGGGCGTCTGCTGTACGGCGCGTTCGGCTCCGCCGCGCCGCCGGCGGTGCAGGCGCTGGTGGCGGGCAGCACGACGCGCGCCGAGCGCACGCGCGCGCTGACCCTGCTCGGTTCCGCGTTCGGCCTGGGCACGATCCTGGGGCCGGCGGTGGCGCCTTATCTCACGTTGGGCGCGATTGGCGGGATCGAGATCGGGCTGGCCGGCCCGGCCTTTTGCGGCGCGCTGTTCGGCGCGATCATCCTGCTGACGGTGTACCGCGTGCTGCCGCATGATCGCGTCGCCAGCGCCGGGCCGGCCGATCCCGCCAGCCACGGCGCGGCGATCGCCTATCCTTCGGTCGGCGGGCAATCATCCGGCGCCAGCGTCACCGCAGCGACGCATCTGGGGGGTGAGCCGGTCGGCTATCTCGATCCGCGCATTCGCACCTGGATGATCCTGGGGCTGATCATGGGGCATGCGCAGGCGATGACCGGCCAGGCGATCGGCTTCCTCGTCATCGACCGGCTGGGCGTGGCGCCGATCGATGCGCTCAAACCGACCGGCCTGGTGCTGATGATGGGCGCTGGCTCCGCGCTATTGGTGCAATGGGGGCTGATTCCGCTGCTCAAGCTCGATCCCAAACGACTGGTGCTGACCGGGCTGGTGCTGTCCGCTATCGGCTGCGCGCTGACCGGGCTCGCCACCTCGCTCTACGGCATTGCGCTGGCTTATGCGCTGGCCTCCGCGGGGTTCGGCTTCACCCGCCCGGGCTTTACCGCCGGATCCTCGCTGGCGGTGGGGCCGGCCGCGCAAGGGTCGGTGGCGGGCAAGGTGACCAGCGTCAACGGCGCGAGCTTCGTGCTCGGGCCGTCGATCGGCGTCGGGCTGTATGAAGCGCAGCATGCGCTGCCTTATCTGATCGCCAGCGCCGCCTTGGTGGCGGTATTCTTCTATGCCTGGAGGGCGCTGAGAACGCCGGCGACCTTTTAGGATGCAGCGGCAGTGCGCCGCGCGCCGATCACCATGCCGGTGGCGTAGATCGCCAGCGCGATCCAGATCAATGCGAACGCGGCCCATTCGAACACCTGCAGCCGTTCGCCATACACCGCCACCGCGAGCACCAGTTGCAGCGTCGGGCCGATATATTGCAGCAGCCCGAGATCGCTGTAGCGCACGCGCTTGGCCGCGGCGGCGAACAACACCAGCGGGATCGCCGTCACCAAACCCGCGGCGGGGAGCAACGGCCAGGCTGGGCCGGCGGCAAGCGATGTGCCGGCCAGCAACAGCCACAACAATGACGGCGGTGAGAGGATGGCGGTCTCGATCAGCAATCCATCCAACGCATCGACCGGGGTGATCTTGCGGATCAGGCCATAGATGCTGAACGAAAACGCCAGCGTCAGCGGGATGACCGGCACGCCACCTTGCTCAAAAGCGAGGAAGAGCACGCCGAGCAGCGCCAGCGCCACCGCGGCCAGCTCGATCCGCCCCAGCCGCTCGCGCAGGATGACGACGCCAAGCGCCACGTTGACCAGCGGATTGATGAAATAGCCCAGACTCGCCTGCGCCACGTTGCCGCTGTTCACGGCGACGATGTAGCACAGCCAGTTGACCGCGATGAGCAGCGCCGACGCCGTCAGCGCGAGCATCAGCCGGGGCGTGGTGACGATGCGTTTGAGCGCCGGGCCATGCTTCAGCACGATCGCCAGCCCGCCCAGCAGCAGCAGCGACCACAGGATGCGATGCGCCAGAATATCCGGCGCGGGCAACGGCTTCAGAAGCTTGAGAAACGCCGGCAGCAAACCCCAGATCGTATAAGCGATGACGGCATAGAGAATGCCGGGGTTGATCCTGCGGGTCATGCCCGGCTGGTGCTGGCATTCGCGACGCGGGTCAATCGCCGCTTTGGCTCAATCGTCCGCGCCGTCGATCACCCAGACATGATCTTCCTCCACCACGGACGATACCGGCCTTCCCGCCGCGTCGGTACCCGGCCGGTAGCGAAAGCGCTTGGTCACCAGCCGGCACGTCACGGCGTCGAGTTCGGCATTGCCGCTGCTGCGCGTCACGCGGCAATCCTGCGCGCGGCCGTGCACGGTGACGGTGTAGCGCACCCACACTATGCCCCCGATCCCCGCGCGTGCCGCCGCCTTGGGGTAATCACCGTCGCGGATCTGGCCGGCGATCTTGCGCGCGAAGGTGCCGCGCCCGCCCGCGCCCTGCCCGTTGCCGGCGCCGCCGCTGCCCGTCCCCTGCCCGCTCCCCCCGCCGCCCGTGCCCGGCCCGGGCAGGAGCGCGGCGCCGGACGCTGGCGCCACCTCCGGCCCCGCCACGGGCGCGGCGATAACCGGGGGCGGGACGATCGCCGGCCGCACTGGTGCGACGATCTCGCTCGGCCGTGCACCACGATTGGCCGGGGCCGCCGCGCCGCTCTTGCGCGGATCGACGGCCGGCCTCGGCGCCCGTCGCGCGGGCGGCGGCGGTGGCACCGGCAACACCTCGAACAACCGCAAGCTCTCGGAGGCCTGGCGCACCAGCGCGGGCGCCAGCCCGGTCACCAGCAGCCAGCCGATCGCGGCATGGACCAGCACCACACCGGCGCCGGCTATCCAGCGCTCGCGCCCGCCCCGCTGATCACCATATCGTTCGCTCACCACACGATCCTGCCCGCGCCCGCCTGAACCGGTCGTGACGAATCATTGCCGGCCATGCCCCACACGTTTTCGGCTTCCCTTCGCGTGCCGCTTCGCGCATCGCTTCGGCCCATGGTCGAACACATACTGGGCATCCTTGCCACCTTCGTCATCTCGATCATCGAGGCCACCGGCTATCTCGGCGTGATGCTGCTGATGGCGATCGAGAGCATGTGCGTGCCGCTGCCCTCCGAGCTGATCATGCCGTTCGCCGGCTATCTCGTCTCGCAGGACAAGATGAACCTGTATCTCGCCGCCACCGCCGGCGCCCTGGGCTGCAATCTCGGCTCGATCGTGGCGTATGAAGCGGGCAAGCGCGGCGGCCGGCCGCTGGTAGAGCGCTGGGGCAAATATCTGCTGATCGGCCCGGACGAACTCGACGCCGCCGATCGTTTCTTCGCGCGCTGGGGCAAATCGGCCGTGTTCGTCGGCCGGCTGCTCCCCGTGATCCGCACGTTCATCGCCTTTCCGGCGGGCGTCGCGCGCATGCCCTTGGTGCCGTTCCATATCTATACCTTCGCCGGCTCCTGGCCGTTTTGCTTCGCGCTGACCTGGCTCGGCATGAAGCTGGGCGAGGCATGGCACAGCGATCCGCGCGTCAAGGCGGCGTTCCACAGCGCCGATGCGCTGATCGGCGTGGTGCTGGTCATCGCCATCGTCTGGTATGTCTGGCACCGTATCAGCGCGATCAGGAAAGCGCGCTCCTCCTGAGCCGCGCTGCGGCGGCCAGCGTGCGCGCATCGCGATCGGGCGCGCGCTGCGCTGCCATGTCGTGATAGCGCGCCAGCATCGCCGGGTCGGCGCGCTCAGGCGCGCCGCCATCGAACGGCGGCGACGGATCATATTCCAGGCTGAGCTGCACGAAGCGGGCCTGCGCCTCGCTGCGGATCGCCGCCATCAGCGACAGCGCGAAGTCGATCCCCGCGGTCACCCCGCCGCCGGTCGCCCGGTTGCGATCGATCACCACGCGGTCCTTGACCGGGATCGCCCCGAACGCCGCGAGATGCTGATGCTGCGCCCAATGACACGTCGCCCGATAGCCTTCGAGCAACCCCGCCGCACCGAGCAGCAGCGATCCGGTACACACGCTGGTGATCCAGCCCGCCCCCGCCGCCGCGCGCTGCACCCACGCCATGGTATCGGCATCGTCAATCGCATCGTTGATCCCCATGCCGCCGGGCACGCACAGGATATCGGGCTGCACCGCCGTCCCGAACGTAGCGGTGGGCACCAGCGCAAAGCCGGCATCGGTCATCACCGGATCGAGCGTCTTCGCGACGAGATCTACCGTGGCGTTGCCCAATCGCGACAAGACCTGCGCCGGGCCAGTCAGATCCAGTTGCGTGACATCCGGGAACAGCAGAAAAGCCACGCGGATCGGGGACAGTTCGGACATACGGACACTCCTTCCATCGAGAGGGGTGCCCAGGCGAACGGCGTTGCTATGGTCGGCGCTCCCTTGTGGTGCCCCACGATTCGCCAGTCACGCGACCGCCCCTATCCTACGCCCGATGCGCGGTTCGAACAATGTCGGCGCGATCCGTCCCCGGCAGATGCTTTCTAGATAGATTGCGACCACCGTTTTTCCGTTGCCGATAATCATTGAAAAATGACAATAACGCCGGCTTCTCCGCCTGCGCTATGAAGAGTCTTGTAAGACCTCATCGCATCGCCAACCAACTGCTTGGCATCATCAAATGAAAGCACACCTCGCTTAGGTTGCAAGCCGATGATTTTCCATTGCACAAGGTTGCGCTCAGACCCGCCAGGTGGGACCAGCGTCTCTAATTGTCCTCCAAAGGATGCCACGATTTCTTCGCCCGCACGCAGCTCCCAGCCATATTCACCGTCCGGTCCACGAAACGTTCGCAACAGCTTGATGCCGCTGTCGGGATCCCACGTGATCAGGGCGTCATAATCACTAATGAACGTCATAGGATTTCCCCAACACCTACGTCGTCACGACGTGTCACGCCGTCATCGCTGAAGAAATCAGCATGAGCGGCTTACGGCAGCGATTCCTCGACCTGCTTGGCGTCCGCCGCGCGCTTCTTTTTATATGCACGATACTGATCGGCATTTTGCGCGAAGCAGCCCGTCGCGCCGCCTACCCCCACCGTCGAACACGTGCCGATGCCGCTGGCGCCGGCATTGTCGTTCGCCTTGGCGCGCACCGCCCAGCTTTCGTTTTCCGGCGTCACTTCCAGTTCGCGCAGCTCCTTGGGGATGCGGAACTGTTCGCTCGCCTTGCGGCGCACGCACACGACCACTTCATTGCCTTCCTGCGTAGTCGGGCATTTCTGCTCGCCATAGATGACCAGCACGCCGTTCTGCGGCGCGTTCTGCGCTGCCGCGGGCACCGCCGCGCCGCTGGCGAGCAGGCCGGCAAACACCGCTGCGGCCGCGCCTGCACCGATCGTGAGCTTCATTATTCTACTCCCAGCCCGACGCCTGCGCGCCACCCAACGCCCTTAATGTCATATCCGCTGCGCCGTGGCGATCGCTACCCGACAGCCCAGCCGGATCACCCCGCTGAGCAGCGGATAAGCGATCGCGCTTTCCGCACCCGCCGCCAGCGCCGTCTCGCGATGCTCGACTTCCTCGGCCTGGAAATCGAGGATCGCGGCGCTCAGTTCGGGATCGCTGTCGCCCAGCGCCACCAGCTGATCTTCGTAATGCTTGTCGATCTCGGTCTCCACCGCAACCGTGCAGGCCATCGCCGCCGCCGGGCTGATCGCCGCGGTGATCGCGCCGAGCGCGAAGCCGGCGATTTTCCAGGCGGGCTGCAACAAGGTCGGGCGCACACCGCGGCGCGCCATCATGGCATCGAAAAAGGCCCGGTGGCGCTCTTCCTGCACGGCCATGCCGGCAATCTCGCGCGCCGCCGGAATACGATCGCCCATCACCGCCAATTGCCCGCCATAGATGCGGATCGCGCCATATTCGCCGGCCTGATCGACACGCACCATCGGTCCGGTGGCACGCCTGGAGTCGCCTGGTTTCCAACGGGTCATGTGCGGTCTCCGAACAACAGGGCAAGGATCGTCGCGGCGCCACCCAGCGACAGGATGGCGTTGAAGCCGGCCAGCGAAATGCCGAACAGCGACCATTGCGCCACATCGCAACGCACCACGGGCGCGTTCATGATCCGCGCCAGCATCTCCTCAGCGGTTCCGCCGCTGCCAGCGACAGTCGAGGTGCAGGCGGTGATGCCGTTCCACCAATGATATTCGACGCCGGCATGAAACACGCCGATCGCGCCGCTGAGCGCGATGGCGAGCGCAGCGGCGAACACCACCGCGCGTTTGGCGGGGTGGCTGGGCGTGACGAAGCCGAGCGCGGCGAGCACGACGGCGGCATAATGCGGCCAGCGCTGCCAGTGGCACATCTCGCACGGATACAGCTGCCCGATCAGCTGCGAGCCCCAGGCGCCGGCCAGCAGCGCGGCGGGAAGCAGCAGGGCGATGAGACGGGCGGTGGTGAAGTTGCGGGTCAAATTGTCATCCCATGCGCCATCTTCACTTTGCCGCCGTCCGCGTCGCGGGCTTGATCGGTCCTAGCCGCGCCAGCGTCTTCAACGCATAATCGAGCTGGAAATCCTCCACGCCCCGGGCCTTCAACTGCTCGGGCGTCGCGGTGAAGCGCGGATCGTCCTTGGTGTCTTCCTCCAGCACCTTGTCGTCGGCCTTGACCTCGTTGATCAAATGGCGGCGCAGATCGGCCTCGCGAAACACCGGGCGGGTTTTGAAATCCGGGTCGGTGATCTGCGGCACGCGGATATCGGGTTCGATCCCGCCTTCCTGCACCGAACGGCCCGACGGGGTATAATAACGCGACGTTGTCAGCCGCAACGCGGTGTTGTTGCCAAGATCGAGCACGGTCTGCACCGAGCCCTTGCCGAACGATTTAACCCCCATGACCAGCGCGCGGTGATGATCCTGCAGCGCGCCGGCGACGATCTCGGAGGCCGAGGCCGAGCCCGAATTGACCAGCACGATCGTCGGCAGCCCGCGCGACGGATCGCCGGCCTTGGCATAAAAGCGCTCGATATCGTTCTTCTCGCGCCCGCGCTCCGAAACGATCTCGCCATAATTGAGGAACTGATCGGAGACGGTGATGGCCTCGTCGCGCAAGCCGCCGCCATTGTCGCGCAGATCGACGATCCACCCGAGCGGCGGATGACCGAGCGACTTTTCGACGCTCATCATGCCCGCCTTAACCGCGGCACCAGTGCCGTCGGAGAAGGTGTTGATGTTGAGGATGCCGATGCCGTTCTTGACCTCCCATTTCACCGGGCGCTGCACGATCTTCTCGCGCACCAGCGCAATCTCGATCGGCTTGTCGCGGCCGGGGCGGACGATCGTCAGGTTGATCTTGCTGCCGGGCGCGCCGCGCATCTGCGTGATCGCCTCGTCCAGCGTCAGCCCGTAGATCAGCTTGCCGTCGATATGTGTGATATAGTCGCCCGACTTGATCCCGGCGCGATAGCCCGGCGTATCTTCCTGCGGCGAGATGACCTTCACCGCGCCGTCCTCGGCGGTGACGGTCAGCCCGAGCCCGCCATAGCTGCCCATCGTCTGGATGCGCAGATTGTCGTAATCCAGCCCCGCCTCGAACCCGCTATGCGGATCGAGCGCCGCCAGCATGCCGTCGATCGCGCCCTTGATCAGCGTCTTGTCGTCGACCTTGTCGACATAGGTCGCCTTGATCCGCGCGAACACGTCCATGAACTGATCGAGCTCGCGATACGCATCGGTATCGACCTGCGCCATCGCCGCGGTGCCGGCGGGGACGAGCGCGAGCACCAAAGCGATCGCGGTGGCCTGGATGAAGGGACGAGCCATGTCGGGGTGAATACCTGTGAAGTGTTGAGAAACGACACTAGCGCCTTATGCGGTGCGATCAAAGCGGATCACGCGTGAACCGGCGATGAGCGGATCAGTCGAGCAGCGGCGTCATATCCACCGCGCGCCCGCGCCGGCGCAGCTCGATCGTGAGGCGGGCGGCATCGCGCTGTGCTGCACGCCCGATCGGTGCGCCCTGGCCGATGCGATCGCCGACACGCACCGCCGTCAAGCCCAGGCCGGAGACGAGCGAGGTCCAGCCGTCGCCATGATCGAGGATCACGATCCGGTCATAGCCGCGAAACGCGCCGGCAAACGCCACCCGCCCCGCCGCCGGCGCCACCACCAGCGCCTGCGTCGCACAGGCCAGCGTCAACCCGCGCGAGCGCACGCCGGCATCGGAGAGTTCACCAAAGCCGGTGACCACGCGCCCGATCACCGGCAGGCGATACGGCGCGTTGCCTCCCGACCACGGCACCGTATCTATCGGCAGCGCGCTCTCGCCGGCGCGCGGCGGGCGCGATTGCGGGCCGGGCAGCGCGGCGAGGCTGTCGCGCACGCCGGCCTGATCGCCCAAACGGTCCATCAAATCGACGATATCGCGCGCGCGCTCGCCCAGCGCGATGGCGCGATCGGATTCGAACAGCGATTCGCGCCCCAGCGCGCGTGCGCGCAGGCGATGCGCCGCCTCCATGCGGGTCAGCGCCAAACGCTGCCGCTCAAGTTGCGCGCGCGCGGTTGCCAGGTTCTGCGCGGCCAGCGCGGCATCGGCCTCCAGCCGGCGCGCGCGGGCGAGATCGGCGCGCACATCGGCGGTGCGCTGCCGGATCACCGGCAGCGTGGTCGCCAGCACCGCGCGGACATGGACGATATCGCTCACCGATCCCGGCTGGATGAGGCTGATCAGTGCCGGGCGGCGCGCCAGCGATTGCAGCGCGGCGATCAGCCGCACGGCCGGGGCCTGTTTGGCGGCGAGCCGCGCGCGTTGCGTATCGATCAGGCGGCGGAGAATCGCGATACGCGCCTGCTCGGCGGCGATATCGGCTTCGGCTTGCTGGATACGCGCCGCCACTGCCGCCTCCTGCGCGCGTGCCTGCCGCGCCTGGTCGCGTTCCCCCGCCGCTTGCCGATCGAGCGCGACCGCGCGCGCGGCGGCGGCGGCGGATTGTCGCTTGGCATCGGCAAGACGGCTGTGCTGGTCCTGCGCCGGCACGGAGGCGGCCATCAGCGCGATGCCGCAGGCCAGTGCGATTGCCGTCCACCGTCGTGCGGCCCGGCTCATCCCGCTATCCTTCGCGGTGATAGGGATGGTTGGCCAGGATGCTGGCCGCGCGCCACAATTGCTCGGCCAGCATCGCGCGCGCCAGCATGTGCGGCCAGGTCGCGCGGCCGAACGACAGCAACAGATCGGCCTGCGCGCGATCCGCTTCGTCAAAGCCGTCCGCTGCGCCGATCATGAAGCGCAATTCGCGCACCCCATCGTCGCGCCAGCGGCCGATCTTCTCGGCGAAGCTTTTGGAGGGCAGCACCTCGCCCGTCTCGTCGAGCATGACGATTTTGGTCTGTGGCTCGAGCGCGGGAATCTTGCCGCCCGTGTCGGGCAGTTCGGTGATCCGCGTCGGCCAGGGCACGCGCTTGAGATAACGCTCGACCAGTTCCGCCTCGGGGCTCCGCCCGATCCGCCCGCGCGCCAGGATATGAATCAGCATTTGCGCGGTTCACTGGTGTGGGGTGTAGGGACGCCAATAGCGCAACGTTCGCGTCCGCCAGCGCACCCGCATTTCTCCGCACCGTCATCCTGAACTTGTTTCAGGATCCACCGGGCGGCTAAGCCCCGCACCAGAGGGCCAGCGTCGCCAACCCGGCACAATGGATCCTGAAACAAGTTCAGGATGACGGCGGCTAAGTGATCGCCGGCTTCAGTCGTCCGAATCGTCGTCGTCTTCGAACGCGGCATAATCTCCATGCTTGGCCGGCGTCGGCGGTGCTTCCGGCGCGTCGCCGAACGCCCACATGCGCTCGAGATTGTAAAAGCTACGCACTTCCGGGCGGAACAGGTGGACGATCACGTCGCCGGCGTCGATCAATACCCAATCCGCTGTCGGCAGGCCTTCGATGCGCGTCTGGCGGCCGAGATCGGCCTTGATCTTCTGCTGCAGCTTCTGCGCCATCGACGCCACCTGCCGCGTCGATCGACCGCTGGCGATGACCATGAAGTCGGCGATGCTCGATTTGCCGGCCAGCGGGATCGAGATCGTCTCGACCGCCTGGTCGTCATCGAGACTGGCGAGAATCAGCGCATGCAGCGCCGCCACTTCGGCTGGATCGGTCGCGCGGATGACGGGGAGAGTTGAGGCCAAGATGATTCCTAGGTTGATCGGGTTGTCGGCATGAAACGCCGCTGCCAGGCGGGATCGGCCCTGCGCAGGCCGCTCGCGGAGGTTGGGTCAAGGCGGAATCGCAACAGCACGAGGGCCGGCAGTCTCCACGTCGTCCAGCTCTTCGCCTGGTGTGCGGGCCGCTGCCAGCGCCGCAACCAACCCATCGCGACGCCCGCGTGGGCAGCATGCTCATAACCCGGCCGCGCGATAACCGCAATCGGAACCTCGCGGGCGATCTTGCGCCAGTCGCGCCACTGGTGAAACTGCGCCAGATTGTCGCCGCCCATCAGCCAGATGAAGCGATTGTCAGGATACAGCCGGACGAGTTTGCGCAGCGTATCGATCGTGTAGCGTGTGCCCAGTCGCGTCTCGATATCGCTCGGCCGGATCGGCGCAAGGCGGCTCATCGTGCGCGCCGAGGCCAGCCGGATCGCGAGCGGCGCCATGTCCGTCGCGCCATCCTTCAGGGGATTGCCCGGCGACACCAGCCACCACACTTCATCCAGCCCCAGCGCACGGATCGCGGCAAGGCTGATCGCGCGATGCCCCGAATGCGCCGGATTGAAAGAGCCGCCGAGCAGACCGATACGCTTCAAGGTTCGATCGACCAGTCTTCGCGTTCATGGTGGACCCGCAGCACATAGACCTTTTGAAGCGCCTCGACGACGCGATACCGGATCAGATAGGGTGTCTGGTAAACACGCAGGACACGCATATCGCCGCGAAACGGTCGCCCGCCGCGCGGGAAATCGCGCAACCACTCGGCGCGATAGCGGATCGCAGCGAGGAGGCGCACGGCATATTCGGGTGCCGCATTCTCTTCGAGCCAGCTATTGATCCGGCGCAGATCGCCCAGCGCCGGACCCGACCATTCTATGTCGAGCATCGCGCGCGGTGTCGCTCTATCATCGTATCAAGCTCGGCCATGACCTGATCATGCGGCACGACATCGCCGCGCTCGATCGCATCGATACCGACTTGAATGAAGGCATCGAAATCGGCGTCGCTTTCGGCAGCGCGTCGGATCGCCTGCGCGGCGAACTCGGCAGGGCTGATGCCACGCCGCTCAGACGCTTGTTCAAGCAACGTAAGCGTCGCAGTATCGATTTCCGCCGTTATCGTCGACGAGACAGGCGCCGGGTGGTTCATGTAAATACGATACGCGCCCTTGGTGCCGCCTTCAAGGCCGCACCTGCCCGGTCCCCCGGCCGACCCACTTGTACGTCGTTAGCCCTTCCAGCGCGACCGGCCCGCGCGCGTGGAGACGGCCGGTGGCGATGCCGATCTCGCCGCCCAGGCCGAACTCGCCACCATCGGCGAATTGCGTCGAGGCGTTCCACAGCACGATCGCGCTATCCACCGCAGCGATGAAACGCTCGGCGACGGCCTCGTCCTCGGCGATGATCGCATCGGTATGGTGCGAACCATGTATGGCGATATGCGCGATCGCCGCGTCCACGCCGTCGACGATCGCGATCGAAGCGATCGCCTCGAGATATTCGGTGTCCCAATCGGCAGCGTCAGCCGCGGTAACGGTCGGCGCGAGCGCCAGGATAGCGGGATCGCCCCGCACTTCGCACCCCGCATCGGCCAGCGCCGCCACCAATCCTGCAGCATCGGGATACGCGCGATCGATCAGCAGCGTTTCCATCGCGCCGCACACGCCGGTGCGGCGCAGCTTGGCGTTGACGACGATCGCCGCCGCCATCCCCGGATCCGCCGACCCATCGACATAGACGTGATTGATCCCGTCTAGATGCGCCAGCACGGGCACTTTCGCTTCCGCTTGCACGCGGGCGACCAGGCTTTTGCCGCCCCGCGGCACGACCAGATCGATCACGCCCGCGGCGGTGAGCATCGCGCCCACGGCGGCGCGATCGGTGGTCGGCACAAGCTGCGCGATATCGGCAGGCAATCCCGCCTCGACCAGCCCCGCCACCAAGGCGGCGTGGATCGCGCGATTGCTGTGCTGCGCTTCGGAGCCGCCGCGCAGGATCACCGCATTGCCCGCCTTGACGCACAGGGCGGCGGCATCGGCGGTCACATTGGGGCGGCTTTCATAGATGATGCCGATCACCCCGATCGGCACGCGCACACGCGATAGCTGCAGGCCATTGGGTCGTGCGCTGCGATCGATCACCGTGCCGACGGGATCGGGCAGTTCGGCAATCGCCGCCACGCCCGCCGCCATCGCCTCGATCCGTGTCTCGTCCAACATCAGGCGGTCCAGCATCGCCGCAGACAGCCCGATCTCGCCGCCATGCGCCATATCCTGCGCATTGGCGGCAAGGATTGCGGGCGCCGTCTGGCGCAGATGCCGCGCGGCGGCGGACAGCGCCGCGCCACGCACCTCGCTGGCCAGGCCGGCGACCATCGCGCTCGCCGCGCGCGCGCGACGCCCCATGTCCTGGATAAGCATGTGCGGATCGATCGTTTCACTCATGCGCCATCAGCTATCACGCCACTGCCCCCCTGCCAAAGCGCTATAACTTTCAGTCGCGGCGTGACATCGTTACCGTCGGCAAACGCCCCGTGCTTGTGCCGCCGCTGGCGCCGTTCTCGTTCGTGGGACTGACGGGCTGCGCCTCGCCATCGCCGCTGATACCAAAAGCCCTCCCGCGACGATCGTCGCGGGAGGGCTTTTGGTCATCGACGCGCTTGGACGATCAGGCGCCGAGCGGGCTCGGCGTGCCGAACGGACCCTTGGGGCGCCGCGTCTTGGGGATTGAAGTGCCACCGGCCGAGACGATCGGCGTCTTGGGGCCACTGTCGCGATCGATCTGCTCGCCCGCAATCAGCGCCTTGATCTCGTCGCCCGACAGCGTCTCATATTCGAGCAGCGCTTCGGCCAGCAGGTGCAACTGATCGAGATGCTTGTTGAGCAGCTCTTTCGCACGGTTGAGCCCGCCTTCGACGATCCGCTTGATCTCGCCATCGATCAGCTCGGCAGTCTGGTTCGACATGCGCGCCGGACGACCCGACGAATAGCCAAGAAAGCTCTCGCCCTCCGGTTCGCCATATTCGAGCGGCCCGACCACGTCCGACATACCCCAGCGCGTGACCATGTCGCGCGCCAGATTGGTGGCATATTGGATGTCCGACGAGGCGCCCGACGAGACCTTGTCATAGCCGAAGATCACTTCCTCGGCGACGCGGCCGCCCATCGATACGGCGAGATTGGCGTACATCTTGTCGCGGTGATAGCTGTAGCTGTCCCGCTCCGGCAGCCGCATGACCATGCCGAGCGCCCGACCGCGCGGAATGATCGTCGCCTTGTGGATCGGATCCGATGCCGCTTCGTGCACCGAGACGATCGCGTGGCCGGCCTCGTGATAGGCGGTCATACGCTTCTCTTCATCGGTCATGACCATCGACCGCCGCTCGGCCCCCATCATCACCTTGTCCTTGGCTTCCTCGAACTCGCTCATCGCGACCAGCCGCTTGCCCTTGCGGGCGGCCAGCAACGCCGCCTCGTTGACGAGGTTGGCGAGATCGGCACCCGAAAAGCCCGGCGTGCCGCGCGCGATCACGCGGCCGTCGACGTCCGGCGCCAACGGCACCTTCTTCATATGCACTTCGAGAATCTTGATCCGGCCCTCGATATCCGGCCGCGGCACGACGACCTGACGATCGAAGCGACCAGGACGCAGCAGGGCAGGGTCGAGCACGTCGGGGCGGTTGGTCGCGGCAATGATGATGATGCCTTCATTGGCCTCGAAACCATCCATCTCGACCAGCAGCTGGTTGAGCGTCTGTTCGCGCTCGTCATTGCCATTGCCGAGCCCGGCGCCGCGATGACGACCGACCGCATCGATTTCGTCGATGAAGACGATGCACGGCGCCGACTTCTTGGCCTGTTCGAACATGTCACGCACGCGGCTCGCGCCCACGCCGACGAACATCTCGACAAAGTCCGAGCCCGAAATGGTGAAGAACGGCACGCCGGCTTCGCCAGCGATGGCGCGCGCCAGCAGCGTCTTGCCGGTGCCGGGCGAGCCGACCAGCAACGCGCCCTTGGGGATCTTGCCGCCCAGTCGCGCAAACTTGGTGGGATCCTTGAGGAATTCGACGATTTCCTCCAGCTCCTCGCGCGCCTCGTCGATGCCGGCCACGTCCTGGAAAGTCACGCGACCTTCCTTCTGCGTCAGCATCTTGGCGCGGCTCTTGCCGAAGCCCATCGCGCCCGATCCCGAATTCTTCTGCATCTGGCGCAGCACGAAGAACGCGATGCCGAGGAACAGCAGGAACGGCAGCGACTGGACGATGATCACCTGCCAGATCGCCGGGCCTTCCTCAGGCTTCGCCGTAATCACGACATTCTTCGCACGCAGTCGATCGATCAGCTGCGGGTCGGCGATGGCGTAGGTCTTGAAGCGGCTATCATCGGTCAGCGCGCCAGAAATCACCTCGCCCGAAACATTGACCTCGCGCACCGTGCCTTCCTCGACCTTGTCGAGGAACGACGAGTAAGCGATCGCGGTACCGGCCGGCTGGCGACCGGGCGAATCGAACAAAGCGACGAACATCGCCAGCGCGAGCAGGATGCCGACCCAGATCAGCAGACTCTTCATCCACGGATTGGGGCCATTGCCGTCCTGGCCTGACTGCGGCTTATCGTTGTCGTTCATGAGCGTATCGGTACCTTTCGTCCCCACCAAGATAAGCGCACGTACGTCAATGGCAATGGAACAGACGCCAGATTGCGGCTGTCAGACCGTCCGGCGCGGCGGAGAGGCGGTAAAATGCCAGATTTCGCCGTGCGCACTGCCCATCACGCCCGCCTGAGTCGCGCGCTTGCCCGCCTCCAGCGCGTCGAGCAGCGCTTCGATATTGGCCGAGTCGCGCCATGCTGGATCGATGATCGCCCGCGCCGCGCGCACGCGGGCGATCGCGCTGCGTGTCAGGCGTCGACGCACTTCACGCGGCAGACCGGTGATATCAATCGCGCAGTCGCCGGCCTTGGCCGGCTGTTGCCGTGTTTCCAGCAACCACGCATCGAGCGCGCGGAGATCGGCATCGATCTTGGCCAGATGGCCTGCCGTTCGGGCGATCTGCGCCGTCTCCAGCCACGGCGCGTCGCGCAGCAGCGCGCGGAAGCGCGTCCGATCATAATGCTCGTCGGTGTTGCTCGGATCATCGACGAACGGCACCGCCGCTCCTACCGCCAGCGCGCGCAGATCGCTGCGGCGCCAACCGAGCAGCGGGCGGATCACGGTCAGCGCATCGTTCAAGCGCCGACGCGGGCGGATTCCGGCGAGCCCCGCCAAGCCCGAACCGCGCGCAGCGCGCATCAGGAAGGTTTCGGCCTGATCATCGGCATGGTGCGCCGTGGCGAGGATGGTGGCGCGCGCGGCGATCGCCCAATCCGTCAGCAAGGCATATCGCGCGGTGCGCGCGTTGGCTTGCACATTGGCGCTGCCGATTGGTTTGGCAGGAGTGAGGATCGTGTGCGGAACCGATCGCGGCGCGCTGCCAAGCGCAGCGCAATACGCGCCGGCCATCGCAGCCTCCTCTGCTGCCGCTATGCGTAAGCCATGATCGACCGTCGCGGCGATCACCTGCCCCGGCCAGGCGGCGGACGCCAATGCGAGCAACGCCATACTGTCCGGCCCGCCCGACACGGCAATGGCGATCACATCCGCCGGCGCGATCGCCCGGCCCAGCGCCAGCGCGGCATCGGCGCCAAGGCGCGCCACCGCCGCCGGCGGCAGGCCCGTAGGGGCGGCGCTTACCGCGCCCCGGTCGATGCTAGTTCCCGCATTTCTGCGTTGCGCGCCCCTTGGCAACGCCCGCCCTCATCGCGTCCGACAATTTGTCCGGATAGACGTCGGTCAGCTCGTCATAGACCTTGCAGATCTCGCCCGAGGGCTTCTTCAAATTGGCCAGCGCCTGCGCCAGATAATAGAGGCTTTCATGCGCGCGATCGCCCTTCGGGTTGGCGCGATAATTGTCATAGAAGGCGAGCACGGCGAGATTGGGTTTGCCCTCATCCAGCAACGATCGGCCGAGCAGGTTCTGCGCACGGCTGACCAACCGATGCTGCGGATAGGATTTCACCAGACCGCGGAACTGCGTTTCGGCCTCGGGATATAATTTCGCTTCCCACAGGCGATACCCATAAGTGTAGGCATCCTCGCCGGCATCCCCGGTCGAGGGTTTCTCGATCGCCGCCACCCGCTGCGCGCGCGCCGGGTCCTTGCCGGCGCTCGACGCTATCGCGGGTGGTGTAGCGGGCCGCGCGCCCCCGGCGCCCCCGGCGCCCGATGTGGCCGGGCGCGGCGTCGCGCGGGTCGGCGCGGGTGCCGACGTATCGGTATCACCGTCGGCCTCCGTCTCCGCGCCCGAACCGGTCGCGGGTCCGGCGCCTTCGACAGCGGTCAGCCGTGCGTCCGTGCTGCGCTTATAGGCGGCGAACCCGTCTTCCAGCTGACGCAGCTTGAACTGGTTCTGCTCGACCTGCCCGGTCATCGTGCGCAGCTGCGATTCGAGCGCCGCGACGCGCGCGGTGAGATCAATCACCGCGCTGGTCGATGGCGCGCCGATCTCGCTCACGGGCGCGGTGCCGGTGATTTCCGGCTCGATCAGCTTGCCGCCAGCAGCGGGGAACACTTTGCGCTGCACCGCGCGCATCTGCCCCTCGAGCCGCTCGACGCGCACCTCGACGCCGGATTGCGCCGCCACAGGGCCGGACAATGCCGCCGTGCCAACCAGTGCCGCGATCACAACCTTACGCATGAATCCCCCGGTGCAAATGAACCATGTGCAGGATCTGCCATAACCATCCTGTCACCAGCCTTAAGGAGTGGGGGCCGACGAACCGGCGGGGCGGAAGGCCGGCGGCGCATCGGACGGTCCGGTGCTCGGCGTGGTTGTGGTCGTTGCGCCAGGCTGGGCAGCGCCGTTGCCACGAGCCGTCAACGCTGCAGCGCTGATCGGCACGTCCTTGATGGCCACGCGCCCGTCGCCCAGCGGGGGCAGCCCGGAGCCGTTGAGCGTAACCGAAAGCTTATCCGGCCGTCCGACATTGATCATCGGGGCATTGGCATCGCCGGGGACGTCGTAGCGCTCGCCCGCCGTCATCGTTTTCTGGAACAGCGTCTTGCCGGCCGCATCATACACGCGCAGCCACACTTCGTCGGTGGCGGTCAGCACGACCTGGCCAGTGGTCGGCGCAGGCGCCGGTGCGGGGGCCGGCGCCGCGATCGGCGCCACCGTCTCGGCAACCGGCGCGGCAGGCGCGCTTTCCTCACCGCGGAACAGATTGGTGCCGTACCACAGACCGATCGCGATCAGCAGCAACACGACCACGATGATGCTGGTCAGCAGCACGCCGCCCGTCGGCGTACGCTTGGGATCGTCGATCTCATAAGCTTCGTAATTGGTGCGCTGGACGGTCTGGTCGCTGGTGCTGCGCACATCGCGTGCAATCGCGGCCTCGTCCGCGCCGACCGCGCGGGCATAGGCCTTGGCGAATCCCACGGCATAGGTCACCGAGGGCAGGCCGGTATAATCATCTCGCTCGATCGCTTCCAATTGACGCAGCGGGACGCGCGTGCGCGCGCCGACCTCGGCCAGCGATAGCCCTTGTGCCTCGCGCGCCTCGCGCAACCGCTCCCCGGCGGTCTTGGCAGTCGGGGTGACGTCGTCGGCCGGAACGGTATCGGTCATGAGGGTCTCCGGCAGGAAAGTTGACCTGTTACAGGGTCCTGCGTGTCTCGGCGCTCGTGTCTCAAAGGGGCGCGCCGCTGTCAACGCCCGCTACACGCGGCACGGCATGCGATCAGGCCAATTCAACCCCATTGTCGGCCGCCCAGGCAGTCAACGTCGTGCGCATGTCGCGTGGCGGCGTGGTCAGCAAGGTGGCCATATGGGCCTGCAGGGCGGCACGATCGAGCGAGCGCACCATCGCCTTGATCGGACCCACCGCGGCGGGAGTGATCGACAAGCGTTCGATGCCCAGCCCGATCAGTGCCATCGCCTCCAGCGGCCGCCCGCCCATTTCGCCGCACACCGCCAGCGGCTTGCCCGCCGCGCGCACCGGCGCCTCGACCCGTGCCAGAAAGCGCAGGATCGCGGGGCTGAGCCAATCATATCGCTCGGCGAGCTTGGGATGCGCGCGATCAGCGGCGAACAGGAATTGCGTCAGATCGTTGGTGCCGATCGACAGGAAATCGAGCCGCGGCAGCAGCACATCGAGCATCTCGGCCAGCGCCGGCACCTCAAGCATCGCGCCGTAGCGGATCTCGCTCGGCAATATTTTGCCGCGCGCGCGCATCCATTCGCGCTGCGCTTCGAACAAAGCGCGCGCTTCCTCGAATTCCCACGGCTCGGACACCATCGGGAACATCACGCTCAGCGTCCGGCCCGCCGCCGCTTCGAGCAGGGCGCGCGCCTGCACCTTCATCAGCCCGCCGCGATCCAGCGCGAGCCGCAGCGCGCGCCAGCCCATCGCCGGATTCTCCTCTTCCTCATCCTCGCGGTTGAGATACGGCAACGCCTTGTCGCCGCCGATATCGACGGTGCGGAAAATCACCGGGCGCGTGCCCGCTGCATCGAGCACGTCGCGGTACAGCCGCAATTGCTGCGCGCGCGCCGGTAGCGTGGCCGAAACCAGAAACTGAAATTCGGTGCGAAACAGCCCGATGCCGTCCGCGCCGGTTACGTCGAGCGCGGCGACATCGTCGCGCAGGCCCGCATTGACCATCACGGTGATGCGGTGGCCGTCCCTGGTGATCGGCAACTCGTCCTTGAGCGCGGCGAATACCGCGCGGCGCTGCTGGCGCAGTTCGAGCTTGGTTTCGAACGCTTTTTCCATGGCCACGGTCGGCCGCGCCAGCACAGTGCCGGCGGTACCATCGAGCAGCAGCATATCGCCCTCGGCAATGGCACGGCGCACGCCCTTGACGCGGCCAAGCACCGGCACGCCCATCGCGCGCGCCACGATCGTGACATGCGCGGTGAGCGAGCCCTCTTCCAGCACCACGCCCTTCAGGCGGCGGCGATCATATTCGAGCAGTTCTGCGGGCCCGAGATTGCGCGCGATCAGGATCGTGTCCTGCCGCAAGCCCCCTTGCGCGGCGGTGCCCATCTGGCCCGAGACGATGCGCAGCAGGCGGTTCGACAGATCCTCCAGATCGTGCATCCGGTCCGCCAGCAACGGGTCGTCGATCTGCCGCATGCGAGCGCGCGTACGCTGCTGGACGCGCTCGATCGCCGCCTCGGCGGTCAGCCCGGAATCGATCGCCTCGTTGATGCGCCGCGCCCAGCCCTCGTCATAAGCGAACATCTTATAGGTCTCGAGCACCTCGTCATGCTCGCCGCCGACGCCGAACTCGGCCTGGCTGGCGAAGCGGTCGATCTGCTCGCGCATCTTGTCGAACGCTGTATAGACGCGCTGGCGTTCGGCCTCGGTATCGTCGGCCACGGTATGCTCGATCGTCACACGCGGCTGGTGATAGACGGCAGCGCCGCTGGCCATGCCTTCGACGAGCTTCAGGCCCGAGATGCGGATCGTCGCGGTGGATTGCGGGCGCAGATTGGCTGCCGCGCTGGTATCGACCAGATCGGCATTGGCGATCAGCTCGCTCAACACCATCGCCACGGTCTGCAGCGCCTCGATCTCGACATCGGCATATTTGTGCGGATCGGCATGCTGCACGCACAGCACACCGACCGAGCGCTCGCGACGGATGATCGGCACGCCGGCAAAGCTGTGGAATTTCTCTTCCCCCGTTTCGGGGCGATAGGCGAAATCGGGATGGCTGGCGGCTTCGTCGAGGTTGAGCGTCTCGCCCTGCTCGGCGATCGTGCCGACCAGCCCCTCGCCCAGCGCCAGCGTGGTGACGTGCACGGCCTCTTCCGCCAGCCCGCGCGTGGCGTAAAGCTCCAGCACGCCATCGCGCAGCAGATAGATCGAGCAGACCTCGCTCGACATCGCTTCGCCGACGATCCCGACCACGGCATTGAGCTTGGCCTGCGCCGGCGTGCGCGACGCCATCACGTCGTGCAGTCGAACCAGGATTTCACGAGCGGAGGCAACGGCGGAAGGCATAGGCAAGGGCTAACAGATCGGCGGGCAGGGAGCCATCACATAGCCCCAGAAGCATTTCTGTTCCGCCTCAAAGCGGGTTGTTTCGCTAAACATCGAACAGCCCGTCCTGGCTGCCCGCCGGCGGATTGAGCCCGAGATGCTTCCAACCCTGCGCATTCAGGCAGCGCCCCCGCGCCGTCCGCGCGATCAAACCGAGCTGAATGAGGTATGGTTCGATCACTTCCTCGACCGTGTCGCGCGGTTCGCTGAGGCCCGCCGCCAGCGTCTCCACGCCGACCGGGCCGCCGCGATAGATATCGGCGATCATCATCAGGTAGCGCCGGTCCATCGCGTCGAGCCCGAGCGAATCGACCTCCAGCCGGTTGAGCGCGATATCCGCCGCCTTGGCGTCGACCAGATCATGCCCCGGGGGGGGGGGGGGGGGGGGGGGGAGGGGGGGGGGGGGGGGAGGGGGGGGGGGGGGGGGGGGGGGGGGGGGGGGGGGGGGGGGGGGGGGGGGGGGGGGGGGGGGGGGGGGGGGGG